>NZ_QRDZ01000015.1 GCF_003386235.1 Cohnella phaseoli | reverse complement strand
AGACGGATAGAGTCAAGCTTGTCGAGGAGAATCAGCGCGTCATACTACGTTAGGCAAAGATAAATGAATATCCAATTTTGTGGAAAATCGCGTCTTCTGTTCCTGCTCTGATTTTTTGGCTTACTGGGAAGAAAATCAAATGGGAAAATATGAAACCAAATCACAATATTGGATTAGGCCTCACCCTTCGACTATTATGTCAGGTTTGATGCATGACTAGTGAGTACAATAGGCTTACGGACACATATCATCTTAATTCAACCGGCTTAAGGAGGATTACTGCCGACATGCTGCTTTCTTACGTCCAGCTCATTCTCGGCCTATCCATCCCCCATACTCTTGTCCGTATTTGGCTCGTCTTCGCGGCAGCCGGCTTGAGGCCAACACGCCATGCCCGCAAGCTGATTCTGTTCGCCGTCGTAAGCTCCGTCGCGGACTTCGACTATTGGCTCGTGCCTGCGCCGGTTCACGCCATAACCGCAACCAGCATCGCTTTCGTCGCCTTGTATGCAGTGTTCAGAACATTCGGCAGCAGAAGCGTACTGCTGCTATTCGTAGCTTACACCGCGACCAGCTTCCTGGCCGATATCGCCGGAGGAGCGTTGATCCAGCTACTGTACGGAATGACCGACCGCAAGGACATCATTGCCAATCATCCGCTTGTCTTCCATTCCGTGTATGTTCCGCTCGGAATCGCGCTAGGGCTATTGGCCCTCTACCTGGAGAAAAGAAGCTATCCCTTCCTTCTCCGATTATATCAGTATTTGCTCGATATCCAACAATCCCGGATGAAGGAAGTCATGCTGCTAATTATCGTTCAGCTGTTCGTCGTCGGCTTGCTGTTCTCGATCGGAATGGAGAGCGAGAAGCGCACCGAAACCTCCTATAACTGGACCGTATACGCGCTCGTGCTGCTAACCTTCTGCGCGATCTACTTCATGCTGCGGCTATTCGTCCGCATTCGCGAAGACGCAATCTCACAGACGCGGGACGTGTACGCGGAGGAGATCGGTCAGATGTTCACTGCCATTCGCGGACACCGGCACGATTTCTTGAACCATATGCAGGTCATGTCCTCCATGCTGCAAATGAACAAGCTCGAACAGCTCAAGGGCTATATGGACGATCTCGCCAAGGAAACGCACGCCGTCGCTCCGGTCGTCAGCCACTCTTCCCCTGCGCTAGCCGCTTTTATATCCGGCAAGACGGAGCAGGCGAAGGCAAAGGACATCCCGTTCGACTGCGATATTCCCGCGGATCCGGAGCTGGAGCAATCGATCAAAATGATCGATCTCGTGAAAATTATAGGCAACCTGGTCGATAACGCCTTCGAGGAGAGCGAGACGATTCCGCCTCATAACAGAAGCGTGCGGATGGCGATTCGGAGCGAAGGCGAGAGGCTTGCGCTTGAAATCAGCAACCGGGGCCGCCCTCTATCCGACAAGGAGCTGCGGATGATGGCGGTGCCCGGCTACACGACCAAGAAAGCGGGTCATTCGGGGCTTGGGCTGGCGATCGTACAGGAGAGGGTTCGCTTCTATGGCGGCACTCTGAGCATTCGTTACTGCCCGGAAAATGAAACAACCGCTATTGTCGTCGAGTTGCCCCGCAATAAAGCGAGAGAAGCCGACCGTGTCCGCGTGTGACATCGATCGGCTTCTCTTCTTTTTTAGCCAAAGATGGCGGAAACGAGATACATTAGCAACAAGTAGGCGGCCAGCGAATATACGATGAAGAAAAATTTGCGCTCCCGTCGCACCTCGTGCAAGTTCTCCGCCAAACCGACGAGCAGCACGAGATTAACAAGCAATAAAAAGGCGCACAGCAGCATGGACAACTGCAGCGAGATAAACGACAGCAAACCCGTAACGAGCCATGCCGCTCCGAAAGCCAATTGCGTGCCGCCCAGGTTGGCGACGGCTTCCTTCCAATCCAGCTTGCGCGTCCCCAGCCAGTTGCCAACCAAAGTCAGCGAGCCGATCAGCAGCGCGATGGAGAATAGACCAAGCAGCAGAGCTTTGCCTGTCGAATCGCCGCCGAACGCACCGGTCATCATTAGACTGCCGATCGAATCAAAGATGCCGAGCTTCGATTTGATCGCTTCCCGGAACAGCCAGCTCCAGAGCGCGAAGCCGATGACGCCGGAAACGGCCCCTATCGCCCCGTAGATCCATTCCGTCTGCGGCTGCAGACTCTGCGAGGCGGTCGGATTTCTGAGCAGCGTCAGCAGCTTCTGCGCATCCACTCCCGCCAGCGGAGAAGTCGTGCCAACGGTCGGAGGAGCCGCCGGATTGGCCGATGCGGCCGCAGTCTGGCT
Source organism: Cohnella phaseoli (assembly GCF_003386235.1). GTDB lineage: Bacteria > Bacillota > Bacilli > Paenibacillales > Paenibacillaceae > Cohnella > Cohnella phaseoli. The sequence continues at coordinate 206,793 of NZ_QRDZ01000015.1, read as the reverse complement.
TTCAGCCGGTTCGTTCGCCTCTTTCTTACGCAGATCAGGCTCGTTCGAATGCGTGTCGGACATGTCGTTTTTTCCTCCTCGGAACAACTTAGGAATATTTTTCCTTGATACAGTTGTTCGACGGCAATCGCGATAATCCTCCCTATCCGCAGCAATTCAAATTAGCAACGACAATAAGAGGCCGTCCCATGAGCCAACCAAGTTGCTATAAAAGATAATCGATGAACAAGGTGCAAGGGGTATGTACCTCCTTCCGATGCTATACGCTCCTGAAATCTGAATTGGGAAACCCGTTACAGGGTCATTTCAGGAGCGTATGAGGCAGTCTCCAGGAGGTACATACCCCTTTCTTTGTCTATCGATTATCTTAAGCAACTCTGCTCATGGGACGGCCTCTTTGCTAATTTGAATTACCAGGTTACATATCCCGGCGATCCCGGGGTCGGATTGGTGATCTGATCGATAACCGGAATCGTATACGCAATGACGATCAGAATAACCGTCAGCGCGATCCAAAGCTTCCAGTTCTCCAGGAAGCGCGGAGTCGGCTCCGATGCCTCGGACACTTCGCCGAGCGGATACTCGGTCTCTCCTTTCGGAGCGCGCATGAGAGCAACGATGTTATAGATAATCAGCAGCACGCCGACGAACAGAATGATGCCCCCGACAGCCATCGCTACATGATACGGCATCCATAGAATCGCGTCCGGGTGGTCGTCGTAGGTGTTAAAGGCGGTGCGTCTCGGCGAACCGAGCAGTCCCACCGTATGCATCGAGCCGGACATGAAGAACATGCCGATGCACCAGATGAGCGTCTGAATGATGCCCAGCTTGTTCAGCCGCGGAGTAAGGACGCGGCCGGTCACGACCGGGATGAGCCAGTAGACGATGCCGAAGAAGGTCAGCGCAACGCTGGTCGCCACAGTCAGATGGAAGTGACCCGTTACCCACAGCGTATTATGGACGACGGCGTTCATCTGGTTACTGGCGTTGATCAGACCGCCGGCTCCGGCCGGAATGAAGACCAACATGCCCACGAACGGAGCGAAGAAGCGCACGTCCGACCACGGCAGAACTTTCACCCAGCCGAACAGCCCTTTCGTTCCTTTGGAGCGGCCGTTCAGCTCAAATGTCGCAAACAGCGAGAACGCGGTCATCAGCGACGGAATCACGACCATAAACGTCAGCACGACCTGGAGATATTTCCAGAAGTGGCTGATCCCCGGCTCCATGAGCTGATGGTGGAAGCCGACCGGAATCGAGAACAGCAGGAACAGCACGAACGACATCCGGGCCAGCGCATCGCTGAATATTTTTCCGCCGATAATTTTCGGAATGATGACGTACCAGCAAATATAAGCCGGAAGCAGCCAGAAGTAAACAAGCGGGTGGCCGAAAAACCAGAACAGCGTTCGACTCAGCACCACGTTAACCGTTTCCACCCAACCGAACGACCACGGAATCAGCTGTAGAACGACTTCAGCAGCCACACCGATCGTTGCGATCTGCCAGAGCAGCATCGTGATGACGGACATGTAGGCGAACAGCGGGGACAGCTTGCCCTTGTTCGTTTTTTTCCATTGCACGTATTGATAGAAAATACCGAATCCGCTTAACCAGCTTCCGATGACCACCAGCGCAAGCGCGATATAGAAAAACGGAGAAGCTTTCATCGGGGCGTAGAACGTATACAGAACGCTTGCCTTGCCCAGCAAGATCACGACGACGCCGATCAGCGTACCGATGGACATCAGCCAATAACCGATCCAGCCGAACTTTTTCGTCAGCGGCAGCAGCCGCCCTCCAAGCGTCTGCGAGACTCCGGAATACAGAAATCCTACTATAAAATAGGTTGTAAAAATGAGCGCCATCAGCACGCCGTGAGCAGTCAGCAGCTCGTAATATCCGATATTGGCCGGGAGCGTGATCGTGCCGCCCTTGACCATCCCCTGCAGCATGCCGGCAATGCCGCCGAGCAGCAGCGCCGCGAACGCGAACAGGACATGCGCGATGACCAGCCGGCCGTCGTTGCGGTCGAATGACGAAGATTTAGTTTCATTCATGGGATACGGCCTCCTATTTTACCACCAGGGTAGTTTTCATCATTTCGTGGGCGATCCCGCAATACTCGTTACAGATAATCAAGTATTCGCCGGGCTTGTCGAACGTATGGGACACGTGGCTGACTTCCCCGGGCGTGACCATGACGTTGACGTTCGTGCCGGGAATCTGGAAGCCGTGCACGACATCCGACGAGGTGATTTCGAAGTGAACCGTCGCGCCTGCCGGAACCTCCAACGGAATCGGATCGTAGCCGAACGCGTAAGCGACCATGACGGCCTTGTACACATTGTCTCCGATCTTCGTAATCTGCGGCTTGTCGAACGGCGGCGTCTCGCTCACCTTCGCCGGATCGATGCGATGAATATGCTCGTTCGGAGGAGCGATTCCCCTTCCGAAGGTCATAATCCCCAGTACGAGCAAAAATACGACCAGCATGGATACCCCAACCGTTAGCCATATTTTCTCAAGTCGATGCATATGCATATTGATTTGCTCCCCCTATTTAGTCGCGTGCGACGAACAGAATAAAAACTCCAATCCAGGTAATGGCCAAGAACGCTCCAAGCAGCATAACGGAAGCAAAGGCCCCCTTCAGCGATTGCTCCTTATGCTCCGGCTCCGAACGGGTTTCTTGCGTTTTCGGCACCGATTGATCATCGCGCATTCCGATTCCTCCTGATTTCAAGTTATTTACATTGTAAGATCATCCGGTGCGATCTAACTGTGATAATTGTCACTTGGACATTGACTAATGTGGACGATTTGTTACACCGATTTTGCGCATGAAAAAGGGACTGCCCGTCGACGGTGAAGCGATCCCGAATGATCGGGATCGTTTCACGCCAACGGACTGCCCCTGGAAATAAATTATTGAACGATCAGCTTGCTGACCATATCTTCATGGCCTTTGCCGCAGAAGATCGAGCATACGATCTTGAACTCGCCCGCTTTGTCGGCGACGAATTTCACCGTGGCGTTGCCTTTGACTTCCTTGTCGTAGCCCTCGATTTTCAGGGCGTGATTGCCTTGGCTGTTTTTCAGCGTAATGCTGACTTCGTCGCCTTGCTTGACCGTGATTTCGCCCGGATCGAACTTGAAGTTCGTCGCGTCGATCGTGATCGCCTTCGCCTCGCCTGCGGAAGAACCGGCAGCTTGAGAAGCCGACGGGGACGGGCTGGATTCTTTCTTATCTCCTCCCCCGCAGCCGGATGCGACCAACATCGCGGCTAACAACAGCGCGCTTAAAGCTACCCATTTTTTCATTTTGTATTGCTCCCTTCAACGGTATCGTCTCGTTTACAAGCACATCATAATACCGGAAGGGAGGGGTCGAATGTGATATGGGTCACACCGTAACAATATTGACACACTTTACGCTTAGAGCCTCCGATAGCCGTCCGGCAAGTTGCCGCTATCCCGAATCGCGCGAATTTGCGCGAGCGTTAAGCGCTGATTGGTCGAGATCAGCGATTCCGCGTCTTCGCCGCCGATAATGTCGTCCAGATCGGCGATGCTTCTATTGCCGCGAAACACCAGGAATCTGCCTCTGAAATTTGTACGAGTAAACAAGACTAACGTCGCGTTGCTGCTCGTGGAGAAAAATCTCAGGCTTTCGATTCCCCCGAGTCTCGAATCCAAATTCGCAATCCCCAGATTGCCTCGATAGATCGCGCTGCGTCCCTGGAAGTTCTCTTCGTTGTACACGGTTAATCTCGGATACGTCTGCTGAGCTTGGATCTTGTTCGCCATCTCCTAACACCTCCTCCCCTCCCACAATATGAGAGAGGACAAGATGTGCTTGTACGATCCGACGCGTCGATCAGCGGAAACCGCACTCGGACAGTATAATTTTCCATTCCTCGGCAAACTCTGAATAAGCAACGATAATCGAGGGCGGGAGTTTGTGCGATGTTCCCCTTTAATCTATTTTCCGGAAAAAGACGATACTCCTCTGCACGCCAAAACGCTGGAAATAAAGGCGTTCGTCCGTTTATGCCCGAACAATCGGAGGGAGAGGAGCACCCTCTGGATCCCGACTTATCCCGCAATCTGGAGGAAGTCGCTCGCCGCTTTCCGGATTGGCCGGACTTCATCGTGTTCCGATTCGTATCGGGCTCCGATCAGATCCCTGCCGCTTTGCTCTATCTGGACGGACTGACGGATAAAAAGGCGATCAACGACAACATTCTGCAGCCGATGATGTCGTCGCAGCAAGGGAATTCGCCAACGAGGTTTCCCGAGCCTACGATCGGCGACGTGCGCAGGGCGCACAACTGGCAGAAGCTCGAATACGCCATCATGACAGGCGACTGCGTACTGCTGCTCGACGGCTGCGCGCATGCCGTCGTTTATAATACCTCCGGCTGGCCGCAGCGCTCGATAACGGACCCACAGCTGGAAAGCTCCCTCAAAGGCGCGCACCAAGGCTTCGTGGAGACGGCGGCGCAAAATCTGGCGCTGCTCAGACGCTACTTGCCGAACAAAGAACTGAGGATTCATAAAACGATCATCGGCAAACGCGGGAAGACCACTCTGTTTATTCTCTATTTGGCCGATGTAGCGCATCCCGACGTATTGGAAGAACTACGATCAAGACTCGACAAAATCGATGTCGATGCGGTGATTAACACCGGCGAGGTCGCAGAGTATATCGAGGACAATCCGTTTTCTCCCTTTCCTCAGTTTATTTTGACGGAACGGCCCGACTCCGCGGCATCTCAACTGCTGCAGGGGCGTTACGTCGTTATCGTCGACCGTTCTCCCAGCGTGATCATCGCCCCGAGCACGTTCATTTCACTGTTCCAAAGCGTAGACGATTATAGTTCTCGTTGGATGATCGCTTCGTTCATTCGGCTGCTGCGCTTTCTCGCCTTTTTTATCGCTCTGCTGCTTCCGGCAGTTTACATCTCCTTCATTTCCTATAACTACGAGGTTATTCCTTTGCAGTTGTTTCTATCGATCGCCGAATCCCGGGAGAGAGTGCCGTTTCCGCCTCTGCTTGAGGCGATGCTGATGGAGATCATGCTGGAGATGATGCGCGAGGCGGGAATCCGGCTGCCGGCCTCCGTCGGTCAGACGATCGGCATAGTCGGAGGCATCGTTGTCGGTCAAGCAGCCGTCCAGGCAGGCGTCGTCAGCAACATTATGGTTATCGTCGTCGCTTCGACCGCCATCGCATCCTTCATTTTACCCAGCTACGATATGGGGACGGCGGTTCGGCTGCTGCGGTTTCCGATGATGATCATGGCTTCCCTGTTCGGCCTCGTCGGCATCGTCATTGGATTTATGACCATTCTGATCCATCTCATGTCGCTGGAATCGCTTGGAACGCCGTACGGCAGTCCGCTCGCTCCGGTCAGATGGTCGGATATGAAGGATACGTTCGTTCGGTTTCCGCTATGGTCGATGGTCCAACGTCCGAAAAGCGCCCGCCCCATTCAGGACAAGCGAGCAGGCCGGGGCAGACCGAGAGGAGACGGCTAGTGAAAGTCACCCGCTTAAACGAAATCACTCTGATACAGTACATTGCCATCGTCCATGGAGCGCAGGTTGGGACGGGGATCTTTTCCCTCCCGAAAGATATTGCTCTGAATGCGGGAGCGGACGGCTGGATCAGCATTCTTATCGCCTGGGCCGTCATTACCCTCGCAGGGTGCGTCATGCTGCTGCTGCTGCGCAAGTTTCCGGACGATCCGCTTCCGTCCCTGCTCGGCAAAATTTTCGGCCGCCGTCTCGGCAAGCTGGCGCTGCTCCCCTTTATCGTGTATTTCGGCTGCTTCGGATGGATCGTCATGGTCAATTCGATGCTCTATATCAAAGCGTGGTTTTTGCCGAAAACGTCGGGATTTCTGATCATCCTCCTGTTTGCGGTTCCGACTTTTATGCTCGTGCGCAACGGGATGCGGGTGATCGGACGCTATGCCGAGTTCATTTTATACGCCATGGCCTGGATGCCTGTTTTTTTGCTGTTTCCGCTGTCGGACGGACACTGGACCAATTTGCTCCCGATCCTTAAGGATGGCTGGACTCCTGTGTTAGGCAGCGTTCGGGAGACGCTGTTCGCATTTACGGGAATGGAAATTCTGTTCTTCGTCTACCCTCATCTAAAGCGCAAACAGTATGCTTTCCATGGCATGGTGATCGCCAATACGCTGACAATGCTTTTGTATACATTCGTCACGATTTTATGCTATATCCAATTTCCGCAGGACGAAATCATTCAGATCAACCAACCGTTAATGCATCTGCTGAAAATCATTGAATTCCGATTTCTGGAACGATTCGATATGATCTTCTTTGCGCTATACCTGTTCGTCGTCTCCAGAAGCTGGTCGGTATACGGCTTCGCTACCGCTTATTCCCTCGGCCGGCTGTTTAACCGTGAAAATCATACCGGAATGACTGTCGTTTATTTGCTGGCCATTTTGGTTATCGTCTTCGTCAGTCAGCCTACCTGGAACCAGTCCGTTCGCTTCGGAGATGGAATGACGATTTTCAACGAGTGGATGCTGTTTGTCGTTCCGGTTGTCTTGCTGGCGCTCGTTCAGATCAAAGCTCTGTTCGGAAGGAGGGCACAGGGATGAAACGCGGGCTATGTTATCTCGCGCTGCTATTAGCGCTGCTGCCGGCTGGGTGCATGGATCGGATGGACATTGAAAATATCTCTTTAGCCTTAATTATCGGGCTTGATCTGGACGACAACAACAATCTGGAAGTATCCATCTCCAGCCCGGTCTTCAGTCGGGAAGCCAAGCGCAAGACCGAGGTTTACACCGCCAAGTCGCTCACTATGCGAGCCTCCCAGGACGAATTCGACAAAACCTTCAAAGCTTTCACGAGCGGCGGAAAATCCCAGATTCTTCTGATCGGGAAAAAGCTGATGATGCAGAAGCATTGGTTCGCCTTGCTGGATCCGCTTCTGCGCGATCCGAAAAATTCCACGACTGCGAGAATCGTGCTCGTCGACGGCCCCGTGTCCGAAGTCATTCATTATAACCCGCTGGACAAGCCTCGCCTGCCGATTTATTTAACGTACCTGATCGATACCGCCTCTCATCTTAATCTTGCCACCCGCACGACTCTTCAGGAGCTCCACAGCATTAATTTGGATAAGGGCATAACCGCCAGCATTGCCGAATTGCGCTTCGACGACAAGATCTTTATTAAAGGAAGCGCCTTGCTTAGCGAGAACGGCATTTACAAGCTGTCCATCGGGGACGAAGAAACCCGCCTGCTGCGCATGCTTCAAGGCGAAAAAAGCGGCGAGTTCAAGTTTACGCTGGAGCATGAAGGAGCAGCCCCCGGCAACGGGATCGTTCCGCGAAATCTCTATACCATCAGCGCTGTGAAATATTCGAGACGGCTGAAAACCGGATATGCCCAGGATCACTTTACGTTCGACTTTCACTTCCATATCAGAGTCTCTCTTCTGGAGAAGCTGTTTCCATTCGATGTTCTTAAAAGCGGGGACGTGCTTGAAGCGGAAATCGCCCGGAAGCTCGAAGACAAGTTCCGCAGCCTTATTCAAAAATTTCAGCAGGCGAAAATCGATCCGATCGGCTTGGGACGGTTCGCCCGCGCTTACAGATACAACGAATGGAAACCGGTCGAGAACAAATGGTCCGCAACGTTGTCCGACGCCGACATTAATGTGAAGGTCGACGTGCTCATCGCGGCGATGGGTTCTATTCGGTAGAAGGCACCGCAATCAAAAAGCCCCCTCCTTCGTCCCTCGTAAGGGAACGAAAAAGAAGGCCCCGCGCCGATCGATCAGCGGCAAAAAAAGGTGCACCTGCTGCTTTAAATCTTTAGCTCCCCGAGCTTAATTAGCTCGACAACCGCTTGCGAACGACCTTTGACATTCAGCTTCTGCATAACATTGGAGATGTGGTTTCGCACCGTTTTCTCGCTGATAAACAACTGCTGCGCAATGTCGCGGGTCGTCTTGTCCTGTACTAGCAGTTCAAAGACTTCGCGTTCCCGATTGGTGAGTAGGAATTTGCTTTTGTGGTCGCTGCCCTTCAACGTTTGTCACCCCTCCTTGCCCGGGAATGTTGTGAATACAAGGTAAAGGGATACAGTCAACTTTATCATATGAAGAGGCATTTCCTCTGGTGCGAGGACCGGGCAAAATGGGCGCCGGGAAAATCGCCGCGCGAAAAACGCCCGGGAGTGCAAGCGGCGGGCTTGGCTCTCGGGCGTTTCTCGTGCAGGTAAGCGACGGATGGTGAGCACATCTATTCGCCGCGAGCGCGACTAACTAAGCAATCCCGCCGGCAGAGGCAAACCACTCGTCGACGAAAGCGCCTAATTTATAGGACAAGCCGGCTGCCTAGCACCGCGCTCTCCCATTCGGAGGCGATCAACTCGTGACCGGCCGCGGTCGGATGCACGCCATCGGACAGCCAATAGCCGGCTTCGGCTCTTTGCGTCGCCCGCTTGAACGGCTCCTGCAGCGCGACGAATACAGCGTCGTATTCCGCGGCAAGCGAACGAACGACTTGACCGTAACCGTCCACGATGCGGCGCCACTCTTCCCATCCGTCCGCGACGCTGCCAACCCGAAGGACGAACGGCTCGCATAAGACAAGCACCGCTTCCGGCATCGTTTCCTTCGTCTCCTCCAGCAAATGGCGATAGATCCGCGCGAAACGGTCGGACGCCCCCTCCGGTAACCGGTGCACCGTTCTCCAAGCGTCGTTCACCCCGATCAACAGGCTGATGACGTCCGGCCGCAGGCTAATCGCGTCCTCGTTCCACCTCGCGTACACGTCGGAGACGCGATTGCCGGATAGACCTCTATTCAGGAAGCGGTGCCCCGCTTCCGCGAACGCATACCCGAGCCGACTTGCGATCACGCTCGCGTAGCCTTGTCCGAGACCGCGGTTGGCGTCCCCCTCTCTGGACCGTCCCGCATCCGTAATGGAATCGCCTTGAAATAAGATCGTTTTGCCCCTGGTCGTCACGTCCATCTCCCCTTTCCTATTCCCGTCGTTCCAACTCAAGCTCGATGGTCGCAGGCGCCCCCGTCAACCGGAAGCGCAGGAAGACGAGCCGGTCTTGAATCTGTTTCGCTTCTACTCCCGCGGAGCATGAACGGACGGCATATCCGGTCAGATCGTCCCAGTAGACGAGCCCGAACGGCGTCGGCGGCCAATGTCCGATCTCGAACGTCATGCCGATCCGGTCGGCCGTCTTCTCGTAGCCGCTCACGAACACCGGCGGAACGGCTTCCTCGAACGTGCCGTTCATGTCGCCTTTGCCGACGTAATTTCGCAGCCGGTCCGGCGCGCACGCCCCTTCGACGAACGCCATCTGGCATTCGCGGTCATAGTAGTGGAACGTATCGGGCCACGGTCCGGACGCGGTGCCGCCAAGCGTCATCGTATATTCGTTAACCGTGGGACGAACGAGCGTATCCCGGGTCAGCATATACGAAGGAATCGTCTCTTCGTTGCGGCGATGATAGTCTTCGATCGCGAGCGGAAGCGTCGTCAGCGTAATCGGATACTGCGTGATATAGGCAAAAAACCGATCGAGCATGCCCGCGCACTCCTCGACGTGGGAAGCCGGGTAAATCGCGAACCGGTCGGTGTATTCCATCTCGTGGCTTTCCTGCTGCTGCAGAAAATAAACCTGCTCGTTATGGGCAGTATTGGCGAGATAACCCTGGAACAGATTTTCCCAATATGCAATGTCGTCGCCCGTGCACAGACCGGCCCGCAGCACGTCGTTCGGATCGGTCGAATAGACGCACGGACTGCCCGAATGGTACGTCGCGTGCAAGTCGCGGGCAGTCCATTCCGCGGCCACGAGCTTGCCCTTGCCGGGATGCGGCGCCTTGAAGCGAGTGCCGTCGATATACCAGGAGCCCCACGGAATACCCCTGTGCGTAATGCCGTCCCACCAGGTTTGCTCCCAGCAATAGCCCCATACGCCCTGAAACCCGAGCTCCTCTGCAGCCTCGAGAAATTCGTTGTAAATTCGGCCGCGTATCACGACTTTGGTTTTGGCCCAGGGGAAGGTTTCCTGCAACGCTCGCCAACCTTCCGCGAGCACCGCCTTCAGCCTCGCCTTGGACGTCTCCGATTCGTCGGCATGGAACGGCGTCTGCAGAATGACGTCGTCGCCGTATCGGTCATGCCATGACCGAATGCGATCGGCGAGCACCGGGGCCGACCCGGCGTTCACGATCCACGTAACCGGTATGCCGTGCTTGTGGGCGATCGCAGCCGTCCGGTCGATGCCCTCTAGGGCGATGCCGCGCCCCCAACTGGCGTCGACTTGCGTCGCGAAGCTGACGAACGTGTAGATCAAATTTTCCGGTTTCACTAGAGTTGTATCTCCTTTGCGCCAAATTCGATCGAAGGAGAAGAGTCTCCCGAAGGAGACTCCCCGAAGCCTGGCCGATGCAATCTTACTTGTTATCCGCCAGCCATGCGTCGATCTGCGTTTGCAGCTCGGCCTGCACTTTCTCGATACCGGCGGACTTCAGCTTTGCGTTCCGTTCATCGAGCAGCTTGGACGGATTCGGAAGCGCTCCCGTGGCGATCGTCTTGTATTCGGCAATGATCCCGGTCAATTGCGCAACCTCGTTCTTCACGTTCGTGTCGTCGAAGACGAAGCCCATCAACGGGAAGCGCACCGCCTCGTCGTTGAATTTCTTCCAGCTCTCGTACAGATCGTCCGGTTGACCCGGCTTCAAGTAGTTCAGCATTTGGCTGCCGATGACCCAGAACAGAGCCGAGGCGCCGTAACCGGAATCGGCGATCGGTTCGATGCGGTTATCTCCGACTTTCTTGTAGTGCTTGCCTTCGATGCCGTGCACGATCAAGTTGATGACATACGGATCGGTATGCAGGTAGTTCAGCACCATCATCGCCCGCTCCGGATCCTCGGATGTTCTGGAGATGGACATCATGGAACCCGTGGCCAGATCCGTCGTAACGATCGGCTCCGTCACGACATGGGAGACGTAGTCGTACAAATTGTTGTCGGCGATCTTCACTTCGATGTCGGACCCCGGCTTCCATACGCCCGACGACATCCAGAGCTTGCCTTGACGCCGCAAGTCGGCAGCGTTCGTCTTGCTGGTCGCCGCGTCGGAGTTAATGTAGCCCTTTTCGTAATACCTGCGGAACAGCTCCAACTCCTTCTTGTTGATATCGACGAGCTCGGGATCCAGAACCGTTTTTACCTTCACGTCCGAAGACGTGTAGTCGACGAAGAACATTTGCGTCTTGCCCGGCATCGGTCCGATCGGACGGTAATCGGAGTTCGTCTCGAACATCATGTAGATGCCGCCTCCGGAATTACCCGAGCCTCCGCTCAGGAACAGGTTCGTCATTCCGGGCTCTTCCTTGCTCATTTTCTCGAACCAAGGCTCCAGATCCGCCCACTTGTTAATGGTTTCGATCGGGATATCGTACTTGTCGACGATATCCTTCCGGTAAGTGAACGATTGCCCTTGCGTGATTTCTTTGTTCGTCGGAACCGCATACAGCTTGCCCTTCAGGCGCGGCGCTTCCAGGTATAGCGGGTGAATCGTGTCTTTAATGCCTTGGCCGTGCTTATCGAGCAGTTCGTCCAGTTCCAGGAACGCGCCCTTGGTCACGTTGCCGAAGTAATTAAGCCAAGAAGCGGTGAATACCAGGTCCATCTTCTCGCCTGTATTCATCATGAGCTCGGTCCGGTTCTGGTAGTCGCTGGCCGAGATCGGCTGAAGCTTGACGGTAGCGTTGATTTTTTCCTTGAAAAACTCGTTCAGCTTCTCCTCGACCAAGGCAACGTCCGCTTCCGGCGTGCCGAAGTATACGATGGATACCTCGTAAGGCTTAAGCTGGGACGCCGGCGGGGCCGTTTCCGACGGCTTCGCCGATTCGGAAGCGTTGGCGCTCGGACTGCCGCTCGCCGGGGATTCGTTGGCTTGGTTATTGTTATTCGACGAGCAGGCTTGCAGGACCAGCATAGCCGCAAGCAGGACGGCCATAACAACCGCGATTGGCCTTCTTTGTCTCATTCGTTCGTAACCCTCCCGTATGATGGATAATATCTATAGATCGGCTTGCGGCCATGGTTCCGCGCGCCGGGTCTACCGCAGCCGGGTCAGCCTTTAACGGCGCCCACGGTCAATCCTTTGACGAAATATTTCTGGAAGAACGGGTAGACGAGCAGGATCGGGCCCATGCAGACGACGGCGAAAGCCATCTGAAGCGATTCGTCGGGCAGATTGCTCATCAGCTCCGGATTTTGCGCCGCCAACTGTACGTTAGACCGTAAATACTGTACGTCGTTCAACACGCGCAGCATCAAATATTGCAACGGGTACTTCTCCTCGGTGCGAATGAACAAAAGCGAGTTGAACCAATCGTTCCAGAACACGATCGTGCCGAGCAGCGCCATCGTCGCCAAGACCGGAAGCGACAAGGGCAGCACGATCCGGAAGAAGATGCGGAATTCGCCCGCTCCGTCGATTCTTGCGGATTCGATCAGCGCCGGGTGAATGGTCGCCTGGAAGAACGTCCGCATAATAATGACGTTGAACGGAATGATGAGCAGCGGCAACAGCAGCGCCGAGTAGGAATCCAACAGACCGAGCGCTTGCGTGAAGACGATATACTTGCTCACAACGCCTCCGTTGAACAGCATCGTGAAGAAGAGGAAGAAAGTGAAGAACTTTCGGAACGGATAATCCTGACGCGAGATCGGATAGGCGTACAAAGCCATCAGAATGACGCTTAACCCCGTCCCGACGACGGTAATGCCGATGCTGATGACGTAAGCCCTCGCGAGGGTCGAATAATCCTTGAACAAGCTTTCGTAGGCGATCCAGGATAGCTTCGTCGGGAAGAAGCGATAGCCGTCGTTCACCAAAGCGTCGTTATGCGTGAAAGAAACGATGACGACGAGAAGGACCGGCAGGACGCATGCCAGCGCGAGCAATAGGAACATCGCGTTCAGCAGCGCATTGGCGATCGGCGAGACGGTGTTCTCCCGCCGAATCGATGTAACGTTCATTGTGCTCACCTCGTATCGTCTTTTAGAATAGCGCTTGCTCGGGATTGATTCTTCGCACCGCCGAGTTGGTAAGCAGCACGAGGATGAAGCCTAGCACGGATTGCGCCAATGCCGCCGCCGAAGACATCCCGATGTCGTTCAGCTCCATCAGCACGCGATAGACATACGTATCGACCGTATCCGTAACGGGATATAGCGCTCCCGAATCCATCGGCACTTGATAGAACAAACCGAAGTCGGTATTGAACACGCTGCCCATCGATAGAATGGTCATAATGACGATGATGGGCTGAATGAGAGGCAACGTGATATGCAGGATCTGCTTCGCCTTGGAGGCTCCGTCGATCAACGCGGCTTCGTAATATTCATGGTCGATGCCCGCGATCGCGGCGATATAGATGACCGCGCCGATGCCCACGTTCTTCCAGGCGTTAACCAGAATGAGGATATAGGGCCAGTATTCCTTCTCCGAGTACCAGGAGATCGGGTCGATGCCGAACCATCCGAGGAACGCCGAGTTCAAGAATCCCTTGTCCGCGTTCAAGAAGGCGTATGCCAAGTAGCCGACGACGATCATGGACAAGAAGTACGGCATGATCAGGAACGTCTGATACGTCTTCGCCAATCGGCCGCGCAGTTCGTTGATCGCCACGGCGATGGCGACGGACAGCACCGTATTGAAGACCATGAAGGCCAAGCTATACCCCACCGTGTTGCGCGTAATTCGCCAGATCGATCCGGAATTGAACAGAAAGGCGAAGTTATCGAAGCCGACCCAAGGACTTCCGAGGATACCGTCGATATAGTTGATATTCTTGAAGGCGATGAATACTCCGAACATCGGCAGGTAATTGTTCACGATCAACACGGCCATCGTCGGAACGAGCATTAACGTCAGAAATCTGAATTTCCATAGAGAATGGATGAATACTGCGATCCCCGTTCTCTCTTTCACTTGCGTCCACTCCTCTCGATTGATCTCAGTATAGGCTAGCCCCCCCTGCAATACGATGATTTAATCCTATAACCGCGTGACGTATAACTCGGTGTGTCTGGCCGGTCGGCCTTACGCGAAATAAAGAGACCGTTCCTCGAAATCGCCACGCAAGATGACGAAGGAACAGCCTCAGATAGCAGGAGCATACGAAGGATAACCGAAGTCTCTCCGGCAATTCCATATTCTAACGAGATGACCTACGGTCCTTATCGTTCGGCACATGCTCGTGCAGCGGGAGGTTGATGACCGCTTTGACCCCTCCGCCCTCCCTTGGCTCGTAACGCAAGCCATAGTCTTCGCCGAAATGCAATTGAATGCGCTTATGCACGTTGCGGACGCCGTAGCCCGCGTCTTCGATCTCTCCCCGCACGATTTCGTTCAGCCGCTCGGCGTCCACCTTCTGGAAGCCGTTATCCGCGACCGTCATCTCGATCGTGCCGTTTACCCGAAGGATGCGAATCCAGATCTCGCCTTCCCCATCCATGCCGCTAACCCCGTGGAAAATCGCGTTTTCGACGAGCGGCTGCAGGATCACCTTCGGCGTCGTGTACGCGAGCGTCGCGTCCTCGATGTCCCAGTGCACCTCGAACGTATCCGGATATCGCTTCATCTGAAGTCGACTGTAAGCCTGCACGTGCTCCGCTTCTTCTCCGATCGGGATCAGAGTCTTCCCTTTGCTCAACCCGATTCTTAGCAGGATCGACAAGTCCATGACCATCTCCCCGACTTCCGTATTGCCGTTATCGAGCGCGTACCAGTAGATGGAATCCAGCGTGTTGTACAGCAGGTGCGGGGTAATCTGGGAATGGAGCGTCGCCAGCTCTGTTTCCTGCTGACGAAGCTTCATCAAGTAATTGTCTTCGATCGAACGATCGAGTCTCCGCGTCATCTTCATGAACGAGCCGTATAGAATGCCGAACTCGTCCGATCGCAGCAGAGCGCCTCCGCCCATGTCCATCGGGACGCCCGGCTCGTATATTTTCGTAATCGAGACGAGCCGATGCAGCGGCTTGACGATCATTCGCAGCAAATACAGGACGAACAGCAGCACGAGCGCCAAATAAGCCGCGGACAAGGCCATGATGACCCATTGGAACGACTTCAGGCCTCCCGTTATCGAGTCCAGCGGGACGCGATACACCAGGTTGGTGCGGTATAGCGGTTCGTAAGAATGCGCATAGAGCCACCGATCGCCCCCTTCGCCGGCGAAGAAGTATCCCGGCCGGTCCTGCCTCGCGGATTCGGGCACGCTCTCCGCCGGCATGTCGGTCGTACCGGCCTGCATGAGCAATTCGTTCTGGTCGTTAAATAAAAAAATACCGGCATGCTCCGGAAGCTCTACGGACAGGAGGTCTCTCTTCAACAATACCTCTAACCGGGAGACGACCAGGAACCCCAGCACCTCGTTGTAATTTTGAGTATTCAGAATGCTTCTCGCGAAGCTTACCGTAGCTAAGCCGTCCCGCGAGCGAATGAGACGGAACGCGCCCGCTCCCCGCTTCCCGATCGCCTGCGCGGTCCAAGCGGGGAGCTCCTCGCCGCGATCGAAGTAGATGAATCCCGTATCCTTGTTCGACAGATCGAACAGCGTTCGCTTCTCTTCCCGATTCATCATGTACAAAGTATAGCCCGTGCCGTCCGAAGACCAGCGATTCAAGATTTCGTCGGCTTGATTGATATCGCCCAGCGTCTCGATGTTATACCAGAACTCGTTCGGGCCCGTCGGATCGAGCAGATGGTTGTCCAGGAACGTAATCGTCTTGTCGTTGACCGCCGACATCGTCTTCTCGATCGTGGCATGATTCTGCTTCGTCAGTTGAAGCATCGTCCTTCCGACTTCATCCTGCATGGATTCCGCCGCCTTATCGGCCGAGATCCACCCGACGACCAGGAACGGGCCGACAATGAACAACAAGAACGCGATCGTGACCTTGAATTTGAGTTTCAGTCCGATCCCCCCTGACCCTCTTTGCGATAGTCGGCGGGGCTGACGCCCGCGTAACGCTTGAACATGCGGCTGAAGTGCTCCGGGGACTCGTAGCCGACTTCGTAGGCGATCTCGTACCGCTTCTTGTCCGTCGCGACCAGAAGCTGCTTCGCTTCTTCGATGCGCAGCTCGGTCACGAAGTCCCAGACGTTCTTCTTCGTCTCCCTCTTGAACCAATAGCCGAAGTAGGCGGGACTGAAGTGCGCCTCGACCGCGATATCTTGAATCTTAAGCTCCGGATTGCGATAATTTTTCCGGATATAGCCCATGACGCGAGACAAGATCGTCATCTCCCGCTCGCGAGTCAGCTCACTTAACGACCGGCCGGCCTCTTCGATGTACGCCACAAGACGATCGGTCTTGCCGGTAACGGGCAAGTCCCGGAAATAGGCGTCCGGATCGAATCGTCGAAGCGACGCGCTGTTGCCGCTGCCGTATTCCAGCAGCAAGCCGTAGATCCGGTAGACCAGCATGCCGAAGTAGCTATGGACCAGATCCGCCGCATGCCCGAGTTCCTGCAAAGATCGGACCAAGCCGAGAACCATCGTCTCCGAGTCGCCGCCCGACTTCAACAGCTGCACGCACTGTTCCACCTTCGCCATCCATCCGACCATATGCAAGCTTTCGTGCGCAGCGATATCCTCGTAATGAAATACGTTCTGTTCGGGATGGAGCTTCTTCCACTCCGCAGCGCTATTGGCTTCTTCCATGAGTTTGACCAATAAGGAGACGTCCGCGCGCAAGCCGCTCATGCCGATCGTCGCGTCTATGTTTAAATATTGCTTAAAGTTCTTAAAAACGAATTGGCCGATGAAATGCATCTGCGATTGAAGCGAATAACGCTGTCCCGTCGCGTCGGAATCGTTCAATTGAACGATTCCGATCAACTCGTTGCCGAACCCGCTGAACGTTAAGCCGTCCCATTCGGACAAGCTCTCCTCGAATAAGTTCAGCGCCGCGTACTTCAGCAGCTTCCTGTCCTGCAGCATCATCTCCCTGTTGCTGAAGCCTCCGCGGCTCAGATCGAGAAGAACAGAGACGATGCCGAAATTCGGACCTTTGACTTGATCGCCCAGCTCGGCGATCAACTCGTCATGATCCTTCTTCGACAGTCCTCTCTCCGTCACCAGTTCCATCAGAATCTCGTTACGCCGCCCAGGCCCGATTCCTCCGCTTGAACGCTTCCGCATAGACTTCTCGAGCGCCAGCTTGCCGGCCTCTTCCTTCTCGACGAGCACGCTGCGAACGACCCGCAGCAGTTCCTCCCTCTTCACGGGCTTGACCAAATAATCGCGCGCGCCCAGCCGAAGCGACTTCGCGGCGAATTCGAACTTCTCGTGCGCGGAGATAACGATAACGGGAAGGCTCGGCTGCTCCAGATAGATGGTTTCCATCAGCTCGATTCCGCTCATCCGGCTCATCTGAATGTCAGTCAGCACGAGATCGTAATGTTCCATGCGCAAATAATCGACAGCTTCGAACCCGTTCAAAGCCGTCTCTACGGTCGAGATGTTCAAGTCCGAGGACTGCAAGAAGTTGCGAATCCCGATGCTTACTCTAGGTTCGTCGTCGACGACCAATATTTTGTACATGGATACACCTCCGCGGAGCGACCGCGCGTTTCTTAGACATTTTTACCATTATAAGGTGGTCCCCGAACCTTGTCGATGATCTAACGCGATAAGATCGTGATGCAATTCAAGCCGTTCTGACAGAGGCTACCCGAATTTGCGCATGCCGACGTTAACCGCGGGCAGCGTGAACGTATCGGCCTTACTTCACGACGACCGACAAGACATCCGACGCGGTCACCGCACCCGTGCAGACAGGTCTATCCGTCAGCTAAAAATGCTCCCGCTTGAGATCGGGTAAATTGAGCACTCGAAAAAACAGGAAGCCGAGCGAACGCGCTCGGCTTCCTGTTTGGGTTGCAGCGGACGAATCTTCAGCGCTCCCTCGTACCGGAACGCTCCGGGAAAACCCGCTCGACGAGAGCGTTGAACTCGGTCAGGAAGCCTTGAATCGGATGCCCGGCTCTGACATCGTTCGCGTAGCCCTCCATGCGGCCGATGAAATCGGGGTTCGCGGATACATATACGTTTTCCACCGAAGGGGATAGCGACTTCACTTGATCGGCGATTTTGTCCTTCACAGCGTCGTTAAGCGCCATATGTCCGGTGTTCGCACGATCGTCTTCCTTAACCGCAACGTATGCGTTGCGATCTGTCATCATCACATAGGCCGAATCGATGCCCGGCATAGCCGAGATTTTGTTGGCGATTCGATCGCTGGCTTCCATGCGCGTATTGCCGTGCATGCCGACAACGTTGTTGTTCATGCGCTGATGGCCGTTGATGCGATTTTGCTCGTTGGCCGCATCGTTGGCAAAGCGTTTCGCTTGAGGACGCATGCCGAATTCGTCGACTGCATAACCGCGAGCGGCGTTGTTGTCGCGAACGGCGTTGTTGCGAATGTTTTTGTTGCCTAAGTCCCCGGTTTTGTTCATGCATCCCGACAATGCGATTGCGGATGATAATAATACGGTCGTTGAAATCATAATGCCTTTACGCACGACGATATGACCCCCTTTTTGGTCGAATGCTCAGCGTTCCCGCCAAATCATAGGATGCATCCGGAGGTTCGCATTTATTCGATCGGAGTCGGCTGTTTTCTTGACAGCGATGGGAATCGCAAGTATGATGGCATTATTAGGATCTGGTACTAATACTTAATACTAAAAAAATGGAGGAATGCGTAATGACTGCCCCTGTTGCACAAGGCTTTCACTCCAAAGCCCAGCTTACGGCAATCGGAAGTTATGTACCGGACGGCAAAATAACGAACGCGGACTTGGAACAATGGGTGGAAACGGATAACAAATGGATCGTCAGAAGAACGGGGATTGAGCTGCGCCACCGAGCTGCGGCCGATCAGACGACCAGCGATCTCGCCATTGCGGCCGTGCAAGACCTGCTCCGTCGCTTCACTGCGGTTGACCCCTCGCGGATTGACGGAATTATCGTCGCCACGACGACGCCGGATATGCCTTGTCCCTCCGTTGCCTCCATAATTCAACAGGCAATCGGCGCAGAACGCTGTCTTGCGGTTGACGTTAGCGCCGCGTGCGCGGGCTTCGTTACCGCCCTGCAAATGGCGAACGGGCTTATCCTAAGCGGAGCCTACCGTTCCGTGCTTGTCATCGGCGCCGAGACGTTAACGAAAATAACCGATTACACCGATCGTTCCACCTGTATCCTGTTTGGCGATGGCGCGGGCGCAGTGCTGGTCGAAGCCCGGGACGAGGGCGCCCTGTTGGCGGCAAATGCGGTAACGGACGGCTCCGGCGGCATGCAGGTCTACTGCCATCCGAACGGAAAACTCGTTCAAAACGGCCGCGAAGTATACAAATGGGCGCTGTCTACCGTTCCCGACGGCGTACGCGGTTTGCTTGATCAGGCCGGCCTAAGCGTCGGGAATCTCGATTGGTTCGTGCCGCACAGCGCCAATCTGCGCATGATCGAGGCGATCTGCGAAAGACTGGGGCTGCCAGTGGAAAAAGCTCTGCAAAGCGTCGTCCTTAACGGCAATACATCGGCGGCCACGATCCCGCTCGCGCTGGACGCGGCCTGCAGGGAAGGTCGACTTCAGTCTGGACACCTCGTCGCTCTATACGGCTTTGGCTCCGGCCTGACTCAATCGGGCATGCTGCTTAGATGGACGATCTGATCCTCAAGCGTTAACCTTGAACGTCTACCGGTTAGTTACCTTAAATAGCTGCGACAGACCGTCGTCCAGCGATATGGCCGGCTTCCAGCCAAGAACGGTTGCGGCCTTACCCGACGACAGCCTGCTGCATCTGGCGTCGCCGCTTCTCTCCGGCTCATAGATCCGGCCGAACGAAGCGGCGGCCAACCGCTCGCAGCGATCCGCCAGCAGGTTGATCGACGTGGCGATTCCCGTTCCAATATTGAACGCCTCTCCGTTTCCCTTGGCGATCGCCGCAAGGTTTGCCCGTACGACATCGTCCACATGGACGAAATCCCGACTTTGCTCGCCGTCGCCATGAATGATAAGTGGAAGCCCGCTCCCGATTCTATCCATAAAACACGCTACGACGCCGCCCTCGCCCCTTGCCGCCTGACCGGGGCCATACACATTGGCATATCGTAGTATCGTGTAAGCGACACCCCACCATTTTCCTCCGTAATCGATGTATTGCTCCGCAACCCACTTGGATAGCCCATATGGCGCGCTAGGTCTCTTGAGGCTCGATTCCCGGAACGGCCGGTTGCCGACGGCCTCCCCGTATACCCCTGACGTAGAGGAAAAAACCAGCTTGCTACCCGCTTCCCTGCAGCCTTCCAGCACCCGCAGCGTACCGATAATATTGCTCCTTCCGTCGTCGGCAGGATTTTTGACGGAGCTTCCCATCCCGACTTGTGCGGCCAGATGAAACACGATTTGAGGCCTAATCGCCGCAATGAAATCCGCCGTATCCGCTTCTTCCGCACGCAGCAGGCGGATATCGACGCCGGAGGGCAATCTTCTTGGATCCCCCGTGCTCAGATCGTCGAGGACAATCACTTCATCTCCCCGTTCCAATAGCGCACGGACCAGACGACTACCGATAAATCCCGCTCCCCCAGTCACGATGACACGCATTGGCTTTTCAGTCCTTTGCCGTTTTCCTCCATTTTATGGAGACAAACCGTTCCCCGCTTGGACAGCCGCAGGAAAATAGGCGCTCGAACCCGGTTCAAGCGTCGTGGCGGCTGACGCCCTGTCCACATACGATGGAGCATCGGCTTTGTCTATCTGAAAGATTGGAGGCTGCCATGACGAAAGATCATTTTCCGCTCGTTAGCGTCATTATTCCGTTTTACAACTGTCCCTATATCGATCAATCTGTCGCCAGCGTGCTGAATCAGACGTATCCGAATATCGAGGTTATCGTCGTTGACGACGGCTCGACGATGCATCAGCATAAGCTCGATCCGTTTCGCTCCCGCATCCGCTATTTCGGCAAAGCCAACGGAGGCACGGGCAGCGCATTGAACTACGGCATGGGCGTCGCTAACGGCAAATATATGGCCTGGTTAAGCTCGGACGATCTGATGTACCCGCACAAAGTCGCCCGCCAAGTCGCATTCATGGAAGAGCATCAAGCTCCGATCAGTTGCACCGACTTCCATCTGATCAACGCCAACAACGATATTACGATGAGCGCGCTTGCCGTCAAATTTCCTAGCCTCAGGAAGCTGATCGAAGCGCTGTTCACCTTCTGCCCGATCAATGGCTCCACCGTCATGATGAATCGTTCCATCCCTGAACGGATCGGTTACTTTAACGAATCGCTTGCTTGTACGCAAGACTACGAATACTGGCTCAGAGTCCATCTGAACAGAATAGACTTTTATTTTATCAACGAGGTGCTGACTCTGTATCGCTGGCATGACGGAATGGGGTCCGTACAGAAAAAAGCCGCCGTAGATTACGAGTTTAATCTTGTCCGCGATAGCTATGCCCCCCAGTTGAACGCCCTGCTGAACGTGTTGTAACAACCGGCCTGTTTGCGCCGTTATTTTTGGCCACCGGGGAGGGATCCACTTGAAGGTTCTGTTCGTATTTATCGTGCCTAGCGGCGGGGTAAATACCTTGAATCGGCTAAGGCATCAAGCTTTGCTCCCCGCAGGGATCTACAGCCATTTTCTTTACTTTCGGGAAGGCAGCGGCTCCTCCGATTTCGCTCCGGGCATTCCGGTATTCTACGCCTCGGAGCCGCCTGCCGTCCGGCACATACTCGACTATTATTCATTCGATTGCATCGTGGTCACGTCTTTTTTTCTGCAAATGGCGCTATTTCGCCAACTCGGCTTCGCGAAACCGATCATCTATGAAATCCAGGGCTTCGGCTCTCCCGAACAGGCCCGGCGCAATCTGTCGGAGGCGATCCCTTTCGTGAACGAATACGCCGATGCGATCCTATATCCCGGAACCCCGGTCATCGGCGCCTTGCTGGAGGAGTTGTATCCTTTTAATCCTAAATTTTCGTTCGCCAACCCATTCGATCCTCGCGCCTTCGACAGAAGCTCGTTCGCTTATCCCCCGGCCCCCCCTCTCGATTACTCTCCGCTGGTGTGGATCGGCAGGTTGGAGGATAACAAAAACTGGCGCGACTTTCTGCTTATCGGAGCAGAAGTGATCAAGCGCAAACCCGGCGTGCGGCTATGGATGTTCAGCGACCCGGCTTTGGCCGAACCGGGAGAGGCCGAACAGCTTGCGATATGGACGCAAGGGCTCGGACTTGGCCATTACATTTTTCATCACCATAACGTCGCCAACTCGTTAATGCCCTATTACTACGATTTGGTCGCTTCTTCCGGAGGCGTCCTCTGCATGACCTCCAAATCCGAAGGAGCGCCCTACGTGGCGCTGGAAGCTCTTAGCTCAGGCTGTCCGATCGTCACCTCCAACTCGGACGGGGTAAGTTCGGCGATCCTCGACGGAACGACGGGGCTCTATTACTCCCACGGAGATATAAGCGGAGCGGCGGATCGGGTAATGCGGCTAATGACGGAGCGCAAGCTGAGAAATTCTCTCGTTGAAACGGGAAAAAAACATGTTCGGAGTGAATTTTCGATGGAAAACTATGCGGCTCGGTTCTCCGGCATGCTCTTGACCCTTGGTGCGAGACCATGCTGACGAGCATTGTAATTCTTACGCTGAACAATCTTGACCAGACGATGCGCTGCTTGCACAGCATTCGCGTCTTCACGAACAGCCCTTACGAATTGATCTTCGTCGACAACGGTTCGATCGACGGCACGACGGCTTGGCTCGCTCAGCAGCCCGACGTCAAGCTGATCGCGAACGGCGTGAACCGCGGATTCGCCGCCGCCTGCAATCAAGGCGCGGCGGCAGCCGGCGGAGACCATATCCTGCTGCTCAACAACGATACGATCGTCTCGCATAACTGGCTGACCGTCATGCTGCAATGCCTGCACGCAGACGAGCGGGTCGGCATTGTCGGGCCGAAATCGAACTTCGTCCTCCCTTTGCAGAAAATCGCTGTAGATGTCAGCAGCGAAGGACAGTACCATCTGTTCTCGCAAAACTTCAATCGGCACAATCCGGCTCAATGGCAGGACTTGGCCGCGCTCAGCGGCTTCTGTATGCTGCTCAGACGCAGTACTTGGCAGCGGTTGGGAGGCTTCGACGAAGCGTTTGGCGTCGGAGGCTACGAGGATATCGATCTTGGTTACCGAGCGCTGCGGGAGGGATTATTTCTGCGACTTGCCGGCGACGTCTTCATTTATCATGAAGGCAACCGGAGCTTTAATGCCAATGCAATCGACATGTACGGCGTAGCCGCAACCAATCGCCGCCTGTTTATCCGCAAATGGGGCTTTAATCCGGAACGGCTTATTCTGGTGCACGATCCCGCGTTTTTGCCCGATCGCTACGCCTCGCCCCACCCCCATCATGCACCGCAAACGCCCGAGCTGCCAAGCGGCTGGTACGGCATGGGAGAGGACGGCTGCGTCTACCGCATCGAACGCGGACATAAGCGGCCGATTCACTCGTACGATACATTCTGCCGACTCAATCTCAGCTTCGACCGTGTCGGCCGATGCGGCTCCGCGTTGCTGAACAGCCTGCCGACCGGTCATCCGATCGACGCCGGGAACTTCCCTCACGGTTATCCCGACGTGTTTATCGCGCGGGACCCGGCAGGAGGAATGTACAGCGTCTGCCATGGCGTTCGCTATCCGATCGAGAGCGAAGCGACGATGCTCGCCATCGGCCTGCGGCCGGAGGACGCGATCCCGCTCGGCTACGAGCAGATCTGGAGCTACGGGGATGGCTGGCCGATGCGGGGCGACGTTTGGGAGAACTTCGAGCTGCACGACTACGCTCTGTACCGGGGGCCGAACGGCGGCCTGTATTACAGCGAAGGCCAACGGCTGCGGCCGCTCGTCTGGGAGGAAACGCTGACTCGCTTCGGCTGGAACATGGACCGGGCCGTATTCATCGCTCCCGAGCTGTTTCATCGTTCTCCGATCGGGTTTCCGATTCACTAAATCAAGAGGGGTTATCTTCTCGGCGTCGTCATGCGGCGGCCCGGAAAGATAACCCCTCTCAACTTACGCCCTTCCTTCCAGAACAGTTACTAACCTTTGCAACTGCGGATGATACTTATTCCTAATATTTTCCAGTTCCTGTTCAATCGCCGCGCCGTGCTTGATGGTTCCCATTGCGGAATGCACGCGGTAATCCGTCAACGGCTCGCGCAAATAGCCGATCGGATAACCCGCCAGAATGATTCTGAGCCACAGCTCGTAGTCGTGCGTATAGGGAAGACGCTCGTTAAAGCCGTCCATCCGGTCAAACAGCGTCCGGGTTAGCATGACCGTGCAGCCGTTAACTGTGTTGCTGAGCAGCAGCGACCGATAAAACTGCAGCATCGTTCCCTCTGCCAGCACGACGGGGCGCATCTCGGCCACACCTTCGCCGTTGATTCGTCGGAACGCCGTATGGCTGATCGAACAACCGCTTTGCTGCATAAAGCGCACCTGCTTCTCGATCTTGTCGGGACGGAACCGATCATCCGAGCTCAGCCACGCCGCGTATTGCCCCTTGGCAAGACGAAAGCCGGCGTTCAGCGCGCTGGCCGTACCCCGGTTCGGTTGATGAACGACTTGGATGCGTCCGGCCCCTTCGAGCCGGTACAGTACGTCCGTTTCCCGCTCGGAGCCATCGTTCACGACGATAATCTCAAGAGGCTTATAGGTTTGCGCAAGTGCGCTCTCTAAAGCCTCTCGAATGTACGGATCGTTATAAAAGGGGACAACGATAGATACAAGCGGATTTACGGACCGGAAAATGGGGACCCTCCCCTTTCCATGCGGTTTCGTTCCCGTTCGCCCTCCAAAGCATCGAGGATCGATTGGCGGAACGTCCGCTTCGGGCTCCAACCTAGCGCTCGGATCGCCGAACAGTCTCTCGGCCGAGGAGACGGCAATGCAGCTCCTTCGCCAAGCTCCCATGGCAGCTTCTTCGTCGCCAGTTCATCAAACACGCTCTTGACTTCGGCCAACGTTCGAAAGCGTCCGGACTCGATCGCATAGCTCCTTCCCGGCTCGCCTTCGCCGAGCAGCAGTTCGTAAGCGGCCACCGCATCCCGGACGTCCATAAAATCCCTCGACTCATCCAGCGAAGACAGCCGAAACGGAGGCGCGCCCCCCTCCGACTGTTCGGCGGCCACCGCCCATCGGACGATTTTGCCGCATAAACCGCCGCTGTTACCGGGTCCGATCAGATTGGAAGGCTCGACGATCATGACCGGCAGCCCGTACCAGCGATGCCAGGCCTTGGCGGCCGCCGTTTGCAGCGTTTTGCTAAACCCGTAAGGATGCGCGGCTTCGGACAAGGCGGCTTCGCTCGCCTGCAGCATCGACCCGGCCACGAGCACTCTACAGCCGTCAATCGCGCGCGCGCCGTCCAGCACATAAGCGGTCGACATCAGATTGGCGGCCAACGACGACGACGGCGTCTTCCAAGAGACATCGACCGCGTTGCGTCCGGCCAAATGGAGCACCGCATCCGGCTTCAGTCTCCGCATCATCTCGGCTACCGCAGCGCCGTCCGTCAGCTCGCAGCGCTCCGTATACGCGGCCTGCGGAACGACGGGAAGCGCCCCGCGGGGAGATACCGCGGCGACGACCTCCCAGCCGGATGAAGCGAACTTGCGGCAGGCATGAAGCCCCGTAAACCCCGCCGCCCCGGTAATAAGTATTCTGCGGGCCGTCATAACGACGACGTCCACCCGCGTAGCTCCTCAAGCATTTCCGCGTAGCGGGGCGGGCGGTAATCGAAATCGTCCCTTGTCGCCGTAAGCGTACGGTCAATGACCGGTTCGTCCACGGGGACGACCGTTACGTTCCGCTTGTCGAACTTCTCCTGCATCATCAGCAGCAACTCATGCTTGGACACCGTTTCCGGGGCGGTCAAATGCACAAGCCCGCCGATTTCCGGCCGCCTGATGAGCCACTCGATCGCCTTGGCTAGCTCAAGCGTAGTGACGCCGTTCCACAGCACGTTGCGATAACCTCTTACTTCTCCCTCGCATGCTAGAAACCATTTCATTAGCCCGATGCCTGAAGGCTTATCGTCCGGTCCGATAATGGAGGTGCGAACGGTGACATGCTTGCCGCTGCGCATCTCCCCAAGCGCCTTGGTTTTGGCGTAGACGGTCGTTCCGTCCGGTTCGTCCGTCTCTACGTAACCGCCCCGCTCCCCCGAAAAGACGCAATCCGAGCTGATATGGATCAACCTTGCGCCGCAGCGGTCGCCAAGATGACGGAGCCAATGCGGCAGCAGCCCGTTCACCTTGTACGCGTCGAGCGGCCGATCCTCGGCATGATGATTTAGAATGCCAACGGCGTTCACGATCACGTCGGGGACGATTTTATGGACGAGTTCCTGCACCGCTTCGAAGGATCGGACATCGAGTTCCCGAACCTGAAGGCCTTCCAGCGCCTTCAAGGTTCGATTCGCGATCGTCTCGGGCCTGACCGTAACGGTCAACTCGCAGCCCGGCCTGGTCCGTAAATAGGAAGCGGTCATATGACCCGCCATTCCGTATCCGCCCAGAAGCAGGATTTTCACGTAAGAAAACCTCCTCGCTGCAGCATGGCCCGAATCTGCTGCCGATCCATCAGAGACTGGCTGGAAGAGAAGCTTGCGAAATCGACCGGATCGTACGCTTTGTAATGCGCGCGCAGCCCGGGAATGTCCAACGTCGGCAAAATAACAAGATACTGGTCGTCGTACACGATCGTATTCAAACTCTCGTATTCGGTCAGCAAAATTTCATGGATTTTCTCGCCGGGCCGAATGCCGGTTTCGACCATCTCCACCTTCCTGCCAAGGGCGTCCATCAGCACCTCCGCCAGATCGACGATACGGCATGTCGGCATCGTCATCACGAAAATTTCCCCGCCGATGCTCTGCGCCGTCGCCTTGAACAGCAGCCGGATCGCATCCTCCAGCGTCATGAAAAACCTTGTCATTTGGCGATCCGTCAAGCCGATCTGCTGCTTATGCTTGATTTGATTCATAAACAGGTGAACGACGCTACCGTTCGTGCCCAGCACATTGCCGCCGCGGACGCAGACGAATTTCGTCTCGCTGTCCAGCAGATTGGCGTAAACGATCAGCTTCTCCCCGATCGCTTTCGTCATTCCGTAGAAGTTCGACGGATTGGCCGCCTTGTCTGTAGAAATATTGATGACTCGCTCAATCTTGTTCTCGATTGCCGCTTCAATTACATTCTGCGTGCCGATAACGTTCGTTTTCAGCGCCTCGTACGGCTGATCCTCGCATACCGGCACATGCTTAAGAGCGGCAAGATGGAACAAAATATCTACGCCCTTGCATGCCTTCGACAGTGCCTCCCGGTCGCGAACGTCGCCGATCCGAAACGTCAATCGCGGGTCCTCGAACGCCCGGCTCATCGCCACCTGACTCGACTCGTTGCGGGAGAACACGATCACCTCCGCCGGGTCCATCGGCAGCAGTTGCCTTATCAATTCGTACCCCCAGGAACCGGTTCCCCCGGTAACCAGGATACGTCGATCTTTAAACATCCCTTTTCCCTCCAAGCACAAATTTCGCCACTTTATCCGAGACGTTCGGATCCAAATAACCTTCGGGACATTGCCAGGAATCTCGCAGATGAAGCATCACCCGAGCCGCATTGCGGATCGCGTCGGGCTGCAGGCCAGCCACGACGTTGCTGCCGCAATCGATCGTCTCCGGACGCTCGGTTGTCTGACGAACCGTTACGGTCGGTACGCCGAAAATGCAGCATTCCTCTTGAACGGTCCCGCTGTCCGTAAGAGCGAGCAGCGCGTTTTTCTCCAAATGAACAAAATCGAAAAAACCGAACGGCTCATGAAAAGTGACGAGCGGATGAATGGAATTGCGCAGCTCCTCCGACAATCTGGATTGCGTTCGCGGATGCAGGCTGCATACGACAGGCAGTCCGTAATCCTCGGCCGTCAAGCTCAAGCCCTGCATAATTCCGCGCAACGCCTCCGGAGAATCCACGTTTTCCGCCCGATGGATGGTCGCGATTAGATATTGCCCGGCGGTCAGTCCGAGCCGTCCCAGTATGGGACTGGCGTCAATCTGCTCGCCGTAATGGCGCAGCACTTCGTAAATCGGATTGCCCGAGCGAAAAATACGGTTGATCGGAAAACCTTCGCGCAGTAAATTCGTTTTGCTGTTCTCGGTGTAGGGAAGGTTGTAGGTGGAAACTGCATCGATGACCCTCCGGTTTTTTTCCTCCGGTACGTTCAGGTCGAAGCAGCGATTGCCCGCCTCCATGTGAACGACCGGGATGCCCATTCTCTCTGCGACAAGCGCGCACAAGGCGCTGTTCGTATCGCCGAGCACGAGCACCCGGTCGGGACGCTCCTTCCTAAGCAGCTCCTCTACGGCGCCGAACATCGACGCCAACTGCCCGCCAACCGTTTGTTTCCGGGCATCTAGCAACAGATCGGGCGCCCGCAGTCCCATCTGCTCGAAAAAAACTCCGCTTAAGCTGGAAGTAAAATTTTGCCCCGTATGAACGAGCACGTGGCGCTCCGCCAAGCGGTCCAGCTTGCCGATCAGCACGCTAAGACGAATAATTTCCGGACGAGTTCCCAATATGGTCACGATACGCATCGGTTCACCTTCTTCTGCGGCGGGCTTTGGAGCCCGACCGCTTCCTTCTGCCCGAACGGACGCTCCGCCTGCCCGAGCTACGTCTATGCCTCCGCCTCATTCCCCGCCCTTTGCCCCTGCGTACTTTTCTCCTGCCGGAAGCTCTCCGTTTCTGTTCGAACAGCGTCGGTCCGGCGGGAAGCCTCTGCAAATCCTCGTCCGGCACCTCCGTCACATCCTCAAACCGGAATCCTCTTTGCAGGAATGCCGCTTCGGAAGCGAACGGCCGCTTCATGCCATTCTCGATGAGAAAAACGGTAGGCGCGCTCCCCCGCCATAAAGAACCGCGAATAAGCACCGGGGTCTGCGGCAGCTGAGCGACCAGCTCCGCCAGCCGCTCCCGGAACGCTTCGACTCCGAACACCTGCTGCGCCGTTTGCATGTTGCGTTCTCCGACGGCGCGCAGCAGCGTTCCATTGCTTAGC
Source organism: Cohnella phaseoli (assembly GCF_003386235.1). Taxonomy (GTDB): domain Bacteria; phylum Bacillota; class Bacilli; order Paenibacillales; family Paenibacillaceae; genus Cohnella; species Cohnella phaseoli. Next base: position 177,533 of record NZ_QRDZ01000015.1, on the reverse strand, counting down.
AGTCCATTCACGCGCTCGGTTAGCTTCCCTACGTCGCCGGGCGGTACAAGATATTCCTCGTTTCCCGTCGCGTTCATGATTTCCGTCAGACCGCCGGAGGCGGAAGCGACAACGCCCTTGCCGAACATCAGTCCTTCCAGCGCGGTCATTCCGAAGCCTTCGGCGATCAGGCTGGGCACGACGATGACATCCATGACGGGATACGCATGTTGAATCTGGTCCGCGAACGGCAGGAACAGGAATCTGTCCGAGTAACCGGAATCCCAGACCAGCTTCTGGCAATGACGGTAGTAGGCGTCATCTGCGGATTTGCCCAAAATGAGAAATCTCGCCCAACCGTCCGACGCTGCAATCGGCAGCATCGCGTTCACAAACTGCTCCAGCCCTTTGTTTGCATAGATCGTCGCAGCCATAAAGCCCGCCACGCGGTGGTGCTCGCCCCAGCCGTGCTGCTGGCGAAGCCTCATCCGGTGATACGGCCAGCTTCCGGGAAGCAGTTCCTCCCTAATGAGATAAGGCGGCAGCATAAACGTTCGCGCCTGCGGCGCCAAATCGCGAATCGGCTGAAGCGTCGAATGGGAAATGCCTGCGACGATATCGCTGTTGGACACGATAAGCCCGACGGACATATGCTTGGACGGCCGGTCCATCACTGTTTCCATCAGCACCCAGATCGTCGGAATTCCCATCGCTTTGGCTGCAAGCGCAGGCAGCGGGTGAACGCTTGTGTTGACCAGCACAAAGTCAGGGCGTTCCTCCGCCAGCATGGCATGAATTCTCCCCCATGCCGGAGATCGCTGCATTGCAGCGATCTCTTCATGAATGGTAGGAGCTGCAGTATATAAAGAAATACATAGAGGGATATCCTGAACGACGATTTTGACGCCCAGCTCCCTGGCCTTCTCTGCAATCGCTCCAATTTGCGGAACGACCATCACGCACTGAAAACGACGGACCATCTCGCGGGTGAACAGCAACAGCAGCTTCTCCGCTCCCGTGACGAAAATCGGGCTGCAAATATGCGAGAAGATCATCAGCTTCGGCTTTGCTCCGTTCACGATTCCGCATACCTGTTCATGCTCACGGGTATGTCCGTCACCTCCTTCTAAAGGTAGTTCACAAAGTCCGCTTTTGATCGCGAAGCCTAACAGGAAGCAGACTCGACATCGAATTCAGAGCCTTCATTAGTTGAGTTGTACAATGTATGGGGCGAACGGCATTCGCGGCGCGGCGCTTAACCATTCATCGTCAAATCTATCAATTGACTCAGCCGGGAGACGTACGTATGATCCTTAAGCGTTCGATAGAGACCTTTCAGGGCGATTTCCTTCCGTTCTTCCTCGTGCTCCAGATAATATTCGGCTTTGGCCGCCAAGTCTTCCGGAGAATCGTAGGTTACGATCTCTACGCCGGGCACGTAATGCTGGGCGATATCCTCGCGGCAATCGGTAAGCTGCAGCGTCGCCGATGCCGAAATTTCGAACGTGCGCGGATTCGGCGACAACGCCGTAATCATCGCGCTGTTCTGGTTAAACGTATCGTCGTCGTGGGCTCTGTGCGAATTGATGACGATCTTATGAGCGTTATACCTTTCCGAGGTCGGCTGCGGTCCCATCCAGTTGCCCAGATCGATGAAATGCTTCCAGCGTCCGTAATCGGCGAGCCGATCCCACCACATTCCGGAAATGTACAAGCGCCTATGCGCGATTAACGGCATAAGCTGATTAAACATCGCGACCCGGTTCCAATACGCCGTACCGATAAAGCACACTTCTCCGCGCATCGCGCGATCGGTGTTCCGCGGACGGTATGCACTGTGATGCACGCCAAGCGGCAAGTAGGAGACACGAGGGCAGCCTCTTTCCGTGTAAAAGGGAACGCAGTTGCGTTCAAGCGTAAAAACATGATAGTAGTTGGGGGCGATTCCGCTCGTAATGTCCGTGTAGTAAGGATCGTCCGTAAACCAGATCGCCGTGCGAACGCCCAGCCCGTTAACCGCACAAACCTTCTCCAGCCCCAGATGCATACCGTCCAGCACAAGCAGCAGGTCCGGCCGCTCTCTTGCGGCGATAGCCGCGATATCCTCATGCGGAACGGCTACGGTTACTTTGGCGGCAATCTCCTTTAATGTCGCAATAATGCCGTCGTCAAGCGGAGAATAGGGAAAGCCTTTGCCGGAAGTGACGTATAGCACATGAATGGGACGCTTTACCGGAACGGGCGTCGCTGTCCGTACGATGTATTCGCACAGCCCCTGCCAGTGCCCGTCGGCTTTGCCCGAAGCCAATCCGTCCGCCCAGCCTCTGTGGTACGCCGCAGCGCGGGGACGGTCAGCGGGACGTCTCTTCACCTTAGCCAAGTCTCATCCCTCCTTGTCTTTTCCGATTGCAATCCATCCAGGCCTACGCAAGTCCGATCGTCCCGATCAGCCTCCGGATCCGATCGCGGAACGTATGATCCTTTTTCACTCGTCTATAGCCTCTAGCAGCGACCCATTGCCGTTCTTCCTCATTCGTCAAGTAGTGCTCCAGCTGTTGAACGAGATGATTCGCATCGCGGAAAATCCCGATTTCCGAGCCTACGGCAAAATGCTCGGGCAGCTCTTGTCTGACGTCGGTAAGCTGCATAACGCCGCACGAGGCCATTTCAAACGTACGGGGGTTGATCGATTCCGCCGGCCAGTTAATGCCGTTCAAATTGTCTTTGCCCGCCTCCGTCGTGCGGTGAAGATTGATGACGATTTTGGCGCCGTTGTAGTACTTGACCGTTTCCGGCACTTCGATCCAACCGTCCTTGACGAATTGAGACAGCTGGGAGAAGCTGTTCATTCGCTCCCAGAGCTTGCCGCCGATTAGCACTTTCTTGTCTTTCAAATAGGGAGCGATCGCATCGAACAGCTCGACGCGGTTCCAGAAGGCCATTCCGATAAAGCAAATGTCCGACCGGTATTCCGGGGGGACCGCCATGGGCTTAAACCAGTCGGCATAAGCGGAGAGCGGAAGATGATGTACCTGATTGCAGCCTTGCGCAAGGTATAAAGCCAGACAGGATCTCTCGTGCGTAAATACATAATCGTAATGCGGCGCGACCTTCACCGTCGTGTCGGTTACGTACGGATCGTCCACGAACCAGATCGCCGTTCTGATTCCCATGGCGCGAATCGCGTCGATCTGCTCCAGATGGTCGGGCGGAAACACATGCAGCCCGTTCATGACAAGCACCGCATCCGGCCGACAACGTTCCGCCTGCAGCCGCATCTCCGTCGCGGAAACGACGGTCACCTCGGCGACTTCGCTTTGCAATGCGGCAATCACCCCGTGATCGATCGCTTCAAAGCCCTGCGGAACATAGAGGATGCGCGCACGGCTGGGCGGGAGCGATTCGTGCCGTATAGTTTCGTCGATCCCTCTACAGACGCCCAGCCTCCAACCGTCGAGCTTGCCCTTCGCATAGCCGTCCATTCGGCCGCGATTGTAATTTTTTATTCGAGATGAACTCCGCATCCTCATCACCCGCAATCAATATATGCGCCCCCGTTGGGTTGATCTTGGATACTTACCCGTCCATAGGACAAATAGGCGGGCAAAAAAAGCCCGTTCTCTCGCGATGAACGAGAAAACGGGCTTTTGCCGTCTTGCAATCCGGTTTAAGCTATTGTACGCGGTGAACTTGAACGTACTGGTCGACGATGCCGCGGATTTCGATCGGTACGACGGATGTTTTGACCACTCCGTTGCTGTATACGACCGTAAAGACGAACGAATAGCTGCCGTCCGGAATGTCCACGAACCGGATGGACGTATCGGCTTCGCGCAGCAGAGCCGTCCAGCGGACGGAGCCGGGCGGCGATTCCGTCAAGCCTTTAGCCAAATCGGGCGTCGCCTGCGCCATGACGGACACCGCCTTCGTAGCTGAGCTGCCGGTATCGGTCACCGTCGCGGACAGGACAAAAGCCTCTCCAGCCCAGAACACATGGCTCTCTCTTGATCTGCTAGGATATTTGGCATTCCAGAGCAAACGGTTCTGCTCCCATTCAGGCGTATGCGCGACTTGTCCCGCAATCGTCAGCGGCAGCACCGGAATCTGCTTGGTGATTGCATCCTTCGCTCCGTGTTTATCCGTGACATTAAGGGTTACCGTATATACGCCCGTTCTGCTATTCGTCAGCTCTGCGGGAATCGTCATCTCTTTCATAAATCCTGTCAGGCTAAAGCCGTCTGGAGCGATGATTTTCCACACATAGGATAGCGCATCGCCGTCGGGATCGGAGGAGCGGTCCAGCAGCGCAATCGTATCCCCTTCGTAGGCCGGCTTCGGCAGCCAATCGAAATCCGCAACCGGTTTGCGGTTGATGACGGTCACCCGCTGTATCGCTTGTGCAGACTGCCCCTTAGAGTCGGTGACGACCTGTCGGATCTCGATGACCCCCAGCGAATTGAACTGTGTCGTCCAAGTCCCGCGATCGATCGAACGAATTGTCTCCATGCCGTTATCGGTTACGTTGCGTACATAGTAAGCATGCTTCAGATTCACAGCCGGACCATCCTCCTTATCCCAAGCTTGCGATGTAATCGAGAACGGCTCGTTCACATAGTGCGAAGAAGGCGTTATCGTAAATCCAGGTATCGGCGGTTCGTCCGGCAGTACCGGCGTATCGATGTCGATCGTTTGCTCCGCCCAGTAGCTCCATGCGCTGTATTCGTCCTTGACCTGCATCCCGACGCGATAGCGGCCTTTCATTTGCGGCGTAACCAGCTTCTGATTGACGAGGTGGTCATCTGGCGTGATGTAATAATAACGCCACTCCAGAACCCCGCGCGTTTCTTTGTAGTCAATGCCGGTGTTCTCCGTGCTGTAGTTCATCGGGCTGAGCCATCGGTCGGGATCGTAGCTCTGATCGTTCCATTTCACGGTGTGATCGTGTGGATCGACCGACACTGTAAACTTGGCTACCGGCCTGCGATGCACCGTAATAATCTGCCAGAACTCGTTCGACCACTTCCGATAGCTTCCGAACGTCATATCCGGATACAAATATTTCGGGTGCGGATCGTCCTGAGCTTTCAGCGTTACGCGGTAGTTGCCGACCTTATCGAATTCGAGAGCCGGGCTTGTCAGCGTCTGGCCGTCCAAAGCCGATAGTCCCTGATTATTCAAAAACTTTGGCGTATGCGTAATCGACCACAGATTATTCTGCGCTGTCGGATCATCCTCCGGGTCCGTATACGTGATGTTGCTGTATCGAACCGTGGCGGTAGCTTTTCCTTCATCCCAAATAGCGTAGCTGGCCATCCATTCGACGTCCGGATTGCTGAGATCCTTCTGTTCTATCCCGGTGAACGTAACATAGGACTTGTCCGAGAACGGGCCGAACTTACCGGATTGATACGTGCCGTCCGTGACCTCGAAATACGGAACGCCATCCAGGAAAACTTCGATTTTGTCATTCTGCGTTACAATTTTGAAACTGTAAGACGTTCTCGACTGGAAGGGATAAGCAATGCTGTCCAGCACCGTGCGCGTACCGTTGACGTACTTGGATAAAAGCAGCTTCGTGCCCTCCGTCTCAAGTGCATACCGATATTTCGGATTGGTCATCCGGAACGAGAAGCCGGCCAGCGATTGATCCTCTGTCGGAACGTCCATCTTCATGGAGAATAAATATTCCGCATTTTCATAAGCATCCGGAGACACGAACTGCCCTAGCCGGAATCCTTTATACAGAGATGTAGCGGTTGGCGTTCCCACGTCCAGAAAGATATGCGCGGAAGCTGCCGGCCCTCCGCCGGCCATACTCATCTGATAATCGGTGTCCCACATAGAGAGATAGACTCCGTCGCCCATATATTCCCCGTATCTCATGTATCTCGCGGCGTTAACGGTGACAATCGGATTATACGCCCGCTTGTAATACTCGAAGCCTGCCCAACTGCTTGGTCTTGATTCGACGCCATCAACGGTTTGTGATAGCCAACCGCTCTTATACTCGCCAGTATAGGCAATATGGAAAGGGTTGGTGAACCGCTGCGGAGACGATGTAGGCATTCCCCTGGTCCAAGGGCTTACTTCCCCTGTCGTTAAGTCAACCAGCTGCGTGAAATAATTGGTGCCCATTGATCCTTGTACAGCCGAAGCCGTCCTCGTTATCGCTTGCTTGGTGACATTATTGATCGCTAAAACCGCGCTCGTCTCCAAGTTGAGCTCGTAAGGACCGGGCCAACCGTTAGCAAAATAAGTCCCCTTCAGTCTGGCTTTGATGCCGTACGTAAAATCTGGCTTCATTTGTACAAGATAATAGCCTGCAGATGATTCCGGATTTAACTCTGGGTCGATGATCACATTAGAGCCGTTTACCGTACGACTACACGTATTCATGACATACGCATATTTATTGCCTTCATCATCCTTGAATTGGTTTGCGCCATAGCTCCATGAACAGGTAAAGTCGGCAGCTTCCTCGGTGTAGATTGCGCCGTTCCAGGCCCGGCCTTTCCTCTCGATCCGCTCGACTGTCGTCGGTAAGAAAATCGTTTTATCCATAATATTGCGACCTTGCCGATTGTATCTCAGCACCCGACCTGTTTGAGCCGTCAGGATCAAATCGTCGCCAAGAATATCTGAATAACCGATACCGGTAAAACCCGATCTAGACGGTATTCTTTCGCCCTTCTCGTAGGAGCTGCCGATAAACTCCCCAGTGAAGCCATCATAGACATGTACGTCCAAATCCCAGTTGCCGCCGAAATCCGTTCTAGAACCTTCATCATTCCGGTAGTAGTATGCATAGGTCATCCGAAGATAGACGACATAGATTCTGCTTCCGGTAATTTCATAAAAGATTGGTTTTTCCGTATTGACGGCCGAACCTGATGCGCCTGAAAAATCCCCGTTTTGCGCCTTAGTCCCCCAGCTGCTATCCCTCTGTTTGTCACTCTCGGAAAAGTAGGGAACCGAGTATCGATTTGCCGGCAGATTATCCAGATTCAGAATAAATTCATACGGATTCGGGCCATCCCAAAAGTGCATTATGTTCTGCTCCCAGTTATAACCATCACATTGACTCATGTCCGTTGAGCCGCCGCAAGTCATAACATAATCCTTACGATAGGAAGGGATTTTATTTTTGTTTAGTGCAAAAATATGACGATTATAGTCAAAGTAAATGTTAGTTTTGTTGGATCTGATTTTTGAAACAAAATTTGCCGGCAACAGCGACGAGTAGTCTTCTCCTGTCGTATAAGTCGTTGAGGACCAGCCGCTGCTTTTAACTGGGACGAGCAAAGGTTGCGACCTTCCGTCTCGCGCTGCGATGGAACGATAAGCGGACAGCCCGTTCGGACCTAAACCGTTGTCGCTAATCGCCGAAAATCCCGATTGCGCGTCCCACCCCCCGCCAAATCCGACCGATCCGGACGTTCTGGACTGCGTTTCCATTCCTCTTCCCAATCCAGCCAGCAGCGACTTCCCATCTTTCTGCCACATGAACGGGCTATTCACGATTTTTTGAGTCGTGTTCGTGTCATAGAGATCCCATTCCAAAATCTGCGAAACCGGAATACCGTTTTCTTCGGGCGGCTTCGGAATCTCGTTCTCTCCCTCCATCAGGAAGGAAACGCTCGGAGCAAGATTCACGACGTCTATGGTCCGCAAGTTTTCGGGCTGCGTATCGGATGCCCAGGCGCATTTTCCCCAGTCCTCGCACACCTTCGCATCAAGCAGAAATTTGCCGACCTTCTGCGGCCTTAAAACAACTTTGGTCAAATCCCCGCCCGGCATCGGCAGCCACGGTTCGTTAAATAGGCCGTCGTTGTTGGCATCGTATTTGTAGCGGTACTCAATGCTGACAATCTTGTCGCCATCCGGGCTACGGGACTTGTTAAAAATATTGAAATCGCTTGGGCGAATCCCTAGCGGAGGCACCTCTAACAACCCGATCGGAGGATCATCGGGCACAACCGTCAGTTGATGCGAAGCCGCGTATTCCGACCTCAACCCCGCACTATCCACCACTTCCAGGCGAATCGTCTCTATTCCGGGGGTCGTATAGACGTCCTTCTTGTTTTCCCAAATGTACTCGGCAATCGAGCGACCTATCGGGCTGTAGCTTTTCTCGCCACTAAACGGTGACGGCAGCGGGCGCATTTCTTTTACCTTCGTCGGCCCGGTAATGACTGGAATCGGATTTTCCGGTATGACCATAATCGAAGCGGTTCGCCTTGACTCGGCCCCGAACGAATCTCGCGCGATAACCGTTATGGAATGCGACCCCAGCTCCGTCGCCTTCAGCATGTAGTGCGCCTCATCGTGCTCCCATAACCCATATTCATCGGGTAAGCTTCGAATCCAGGAACTCGAACTGCTGCCGAACAAGAACGTATAGGTGATCGGATCTCCGTCCGGATCGTAAGGCTCCGGAGGATTTGTCATATTATTGTAGATAATTCTCAAGTTGACCGGACGATTGATGACGACTTGGTGATCCGGTATCGTTCCCGTTCGATTGGACTCTTTGAAAAATCCGACGGAGAATATAGGTGGACGGTTGTCTGTCGGGCTTTGCAATTCCAGGTTTTTCGGGCCTTGCCAGCCGGAGTTGCCGCAATCCGCCGTAATCCGGATTGAAATGCTGTTCGAGCCGACACTGAGGACGGGCGGATATTTCGATACCGGAAAAGACGTTTCGATTGTCGGGCTATTATATTTGGGGCTCACCCATCTCTCGCCATTGGTCTCAAACAGATATTCGTGATACAAGTATTTACCGCCCGTAACTTGAATGTTTCGAGGCTTCAAGGTGAAGGTATCGCGATACTTCAAGTTTTGAGACGGCAAAATTTCGAAATCGCCGGTGATGACGCAAGCATTTGCGACCGACTCCACGACTTTGACCTCGGCATAGGCGTAATCGCTGGCGCCCAAGCTGCTGTCATAAATCTTCACCTTCGCATAGAAAGTTGTGCCGGGCGCGGTGTTCGGAAATGCCTGTGAATAATTCGATGCGCTGCCGGTGCTGGTCCCGGTCGTCCCCTCCTTGCCCTCGTCTGCCGGATTAAACGGCGTCTTGCTGAGCCAGAACCGATAGCTGTCGATCTTCGTTCCGCTCGTCACCGATCCGCTAGCATCGGCCCGCACAGTCACCGTAGCCGTCTTCCCTTTGTCAATGGCTCCCGGCGTAGCCGTGGCCGTTAACGCGGCGTTCAGCCCGCCCGGATCGAGATAACTTACTTTTACGGTTACGTCGTATTCGTAGGTGATGGCTTCCCAGTAGGCATTAACCCTCATGTGGTAATTACGTCCTTCTGCATGTCCGGTCATACCGCTGGGATCCATTAGTGTATAATCGAAGCCTTCCGCGCTGTTTTGAATTGTTAATAACTTACCAACTTGTAAATAACCTAGACCAGACTCTTCCCCCTTACCCGCAGCAATGATAACGACTCCCGGAGTTTCAGGCGTTGATTTGGTTTTTGAAATGCGAATCGATGTCCGTTCCACATCTTCTTTCAAAATTTTTTTTCGGTAGTCGTCCATATCTGACTGAGATAAATAGTAGGATGTAGGAGAAGGGACGTCTTTCTTGTCCGTCACTGCTCTACCACTAGAATCCCGCAAGGTAAACGGAATCGGCCCTGTTTTTCCTTTATCCATGTTATAACCCGTAGCTGGGATTAAGCCTGGACAAGCCGAAGGCGTCCCTGTACACCCGGAAGTTTCCGGCGTGTATTCAAAGCGCCCGTCGGCATTTCCGGTCCGCCATTTTTTCCCCATTGAATCGCGGTAAATGATATGCCCCGGATTATAATCATTAAGGTTCATAACATCCTGCTTAATACCTTCTATTTTAGGCAGTTCAAGAACGCCGTTCTTGAGCTTTCCCCACTCTTTCTTGGGTGTCCCGCCGTTGACCTGTACCTCCCATGAATGGACCTTCATCCCTGGAACATTTAGGTCAACTTGCTGCCCGATAATTTCCTTCACGGAGCGATGCGACTTCCCGTTCACGACACTCCCGCCAAAATCCACTTGAAAAGTCTTGCTTTGTGCGGCATAAGACTGCTCAGCGGGAAAGGTGACCGCCCCGATAAGGACAGCCACCGAAAGGAGCAACGATAGTGGCCTCATCCATTTCTTTTTCATCGGGAATCAACCTTCTCCGATAGAAAGATTTTATTTTTAGTAACGTAATTGTAGAATGCGACGCCAAACTTTCCGAATTCGACTTTAGAACGTTTTTCAACATCTTCTTTCTTGATGGTCATCATATACCAACCGTCCACTTTCTGAACTTTGTTCGTATTGATAGTGGGTACGAATTTAATTGGGGATTGATCCTTAACTTCTGGATCGATTCCCGCAAAAATATATGGTTTTGAAGCAGAGATTTTGAATGGCAAACTCCATGAAGAACTTGCCTGCTTAATTGAATTCTCAATATTGAGATGAAGTGCTATCAAATAATCATCTGCTGTAGCTGTTGACTTATCCTCTTTCATAACCTTCGGAAACCACTCCCGATAAGCCCCCTCCTTATCCCCTAAGTCCACAACAAGCATTTGATCGATCTCGACGTTCAACTTACTTCCCGCGTTGATCTTAAACGGCAAAGGGACCGCCTTCATCCCCCACATCGTCTGGAGATTCGTGCCGCTCATTTCAACCTCGGCATAGGAAGCAGCGCGCTTATCGGCTTCCAACGTCTTACCTTCCTTCACCGACAGCATCCGGTCGATTATGACCGCGGCCTGCGCGCGGGTCGATTTCTCGTTCGCGCCAAGCTCGCCCTTGTCCAATCCGCGAATGATGCCGCGCTTCGTCGCTTCATACATCAGCTCTTTGTCACTGGCGTTGCGGAGTTCGGGATCGAGCGCCCGGACGATGAATCGCGCCATATCGAGCCTGGTCGACGGCTCGGTCCAGCTTTTGAAATCGGAAGAATTGTAAATCTTCTCTTTCGCAACGACGGAAACATAAGGATCGAACCATTTGCCTCCGCTCTGCTGGGGAATCTCCATTTCAGCTGCCAGCGCAACCATCTTGATAAATTCGGCGCGGGTGACATTCGCGTTCGGGTCGAAGAGATTGCCGGGTTTGCCGTTGATAATGCCCTTCCCCGCAACCTTGTAGACGGAAGCCGCCGCCCAATGCGTGTTCGGCAAATCTTTGAATCCCGCCGATTTCTCTCCTTCTGCAGCTACTGAAACAATAGATGTAATCAAGAATAAGGATACGAGAACAATCAATTTTTTCATTCCTGTTCCTCCTCCAAAGCTTCGATTTTCGTTGCAGCAAATGTTTTGCCGTTAGAACTGAACGTTAACAGTCGCTCCCGCGTTAGCGGATCAAGAGTTCTAACCTCCAAAAAGCTCTCGATCATAACGACCGTCTCCGATCGAGTAGCGGTGCGGTGGATCTGCATCGTCTGATCCGGGTAGCCGTTCACAACGCCCGAGCCGTAAGCCAGCGCGATGCTAGGCACGTCCCGATTCTGAAACTGCAGCCGATCGGCAAAAGGCATATCGTCTTTTCTGAACGACCCGAAGGTCTCCAGATACTCCCGATAGGGAGCCTCAAGCGCCAACGCCCGAGAAAGCATCCGGATCATCTCAATCCGCTTAATCGGCTTGCCGTAATCCGTCGAGTCCGTCTCGTCCAGCACCCCAAACTCTAATGCGGACGATATGTAGCCCTGATACCAGGGAAGCCCTCCCTGAGAATGCGGCAGACGAAGCGCATCCACGAGCATTTTCGTAAACTCCGCACGAGTAACGGAGGCTTTGGCATTAAAAGTCCCGTCCGGGTAGCCTTCCACATATCCCTGAGATATGGCTCGTTCGATCTGACTCCGCGCCCAATGACGCTTGGAGATATCCTTGAACAACGGCTCCGCAGTTGCAGCGGTAGCCCCGACTAATCCCGATACCCCGCACGCAGCGACGCTCAACCCAACGAACAAAGCCCCCATTTTCCTCATCACCGATCCCCCTTATCCATTGAAAATTCGTCCAAATGGCGATAAAAAAGCACCAGCAAACAAAGGGATGTCTCCCCTAGTCGGCGTGGTGCTTCCTCGCGTAAAATATACTGTTTTTAGTTAATTTATTACATGAACTACAATATTGTCAAGGCGAAATTTGCCAAATTATCAGTTTTCGTCCCGCAGCGCTTGTTCCGATTAGACCTGTTGCTCATACCCTAACTGGTGACCGTCCTCGAAGCCTTTAGCAAAACCGACGTTGTACCCCTCGTTATACGCTTGATTAAAGCCTGCTTGATACGAGGAGCCTCCTCCTGCTGTACCGGCATTCCGAGCCCTTCCGACGCGCCTTCTCCCCGCTGGATTCCTTCGAACGCTGCGCCTGCCGACCACCTTACGGGAACGAAGCTTGCTTTTGCCCGATCTGATCTTCCCTCTGCGTAAGGGCCTTTTGCCGCTTCTGCCAGCAACGGCTTTCTTCCTTCCGCCAATGCGGGCGGAACGCGATTTGCCTTTCAATTCGGAACACCCCCGGTCTCTGAGCTAGCTTGCTTGCACCTCACCGCTTCGGATAACCAAGGAGCGGCTGGCGTTCCGGCGACGGGCGGGCGCCAGCTTTGTCCGGTTACCGTTCTAAGCAGCGCCCCCTGCATTCCATTCAGCACTCGCACATGCTCCTGTAGAGTCGAAGGAGAGACGCCGACATGCTCCGTCACATCCGCTGCATTTTCCAGTATTCTCGCTAATGCTTCCTGGCTTCTAGAGATCGCGCCCATGAGCTGAAGCTTGATTTCCCACTCCCGATCCGACCGATTCATCTCTCGCGCTCTCCCATGTCGTAGCCTCCGAACATGGAGTTCATGCCTTCGGACTCCTCCGTATCCGGGTTAAGGATCGCTTTCATATTGCGGCTCAACCCGTTGCACAGCTTCGTTAATCCGTCCAGCACCTCGATGTTCTGTTCGTTCCACTGGATACAGGTCGATAGTTGGTCGTTATGAGCTTCGTAGGTATCGTTAGTAATATGAGTGCAGAGCCAATTGCGAACCTTTTCGGCCTCCGCGGCTTTCGCCTCCAAAATCATGGCTACGTTCCACTGCATCTTCGCAATGGCGTCGAGCGTGAGATGATAAGCTTCCTCCCGATTCATTTCATCTCCCCTCCTTTCACCGCGCGCTGCTATTCCTCGTCGTTGGAATCTCCCATCGCCTTTACGACGTTGGTCAGACTATCGGCGACGGCTTCCTGCAAATCCGCAAGACTGTTCAAATAAGAAATTACGTTCTTCGTTACGTTGGACGAGCTATCCAGCAACCCGCTTAATCCGTTCAACTGAGGATGCTCATCCGGCAGCGCTTGGACGAGATGGGCCATCCGTACGGCTACGTGCCTTTTGGCATCCAATATTCTGGCCATTTGCTGATGGGATCTGGAGAGGTGGACGACGATTTCAGTCAACAATTCCTGCATGACAGCCATACCCTCCCTAGGCAAAATGCATTCTCGCGCAACCAGCCGCATACGTCCAGTTCTCTACAGCATATGCCGCCAATCAGCGCTTGCCACAGGAGCAAAAGCCTACATTGGCGCGCCTCTGCGCCCCGCGAAACGCCAAAAAGGCCCATCGTCCGCCCATAAAGACAGCAGACAATAAGCCTGGCCGATTCGCATCGTGCGGGGCACCGGGCATTCTCGTCCGTCCCCCTTACAGCACTTGCTTAAGCATGGGAGGGGCAATAATCGGCAGCCCTTCCTCCGCTTCCGACAATTGGACCAATGTGATCGTTCGCGACGGTTTGAGATGCAGTTGCCAGTATCTCATCACTGAAGCGCTGACGATTTTCCGGGCTTTGCCGTTCTCCGCATAAAACAGCGTTCCATCCTCCAACTGCGCGACGCCGGATTCCCAGCCGGAAGCTCCGTCCAAACCGCGCCATCGCGCTTCCACTTCCTGAACGGGGATCGGATCGCCCAGCGGCCAGCGCTTCAGATCGATCTGCGACAGTCTAACGGCGGGAAAAGTAATCGAGCCCTCCACAAGCCGTCTCTGCCCCTTTTCCACCCAGTAGTAGTTCGCGCCAACGCCTTGCACCACAATTCTTTCGGGGTAAAAAGCGCCCGAATGATGCGCGGCCCCCTGAGTCCAAACAGGCTGTCTGCGAACTTGCTGGATCCATTCGTAAGGGTCGTGCCATTTATCCATGAAATATTGCTGATTGCGATCGTTGACTTCCTGGAACCTGTCTCCCAGCGCCTTCATGCTGACGCTGCCGAAATGATGAATAAACGTGTCCTGGGCCATGACCAGACTTTTTCCCGACAATCGAACGCGAATATTGTAATCGTCATCTTCGAAATTGCCGATCTCAAAGCCTTCGTCGAAATAGCCGATCCCTTCGAACAGCTCGCGCCTAAACAGCAAACAGAACCCCGTCAGTCGATCGGTTCTGAGCCACCGGGACGGATCCGAACGGTTGTATTCTCTGGCGAAAGCGGGCATATCGGCTATATCCGTATAAGGAACGTCGATCTTCTGCTGGCCGCTGATATAGTTCGTCATAGGGCCGACCATCCCTATCGTTTCATCGCTGTTGAGGCACGCCATTAAGTTATCGAGCCAATTTTCCGTTACCAGCGTATCGTTATTCAGCAGCACGATCGTACTGCCTTTCGCCATCATCATCCCGATGTTGATCGCTCCGGCAAAACCGAGATTTTTGTCCAACGCCCGGAACCGAACCTGCCCGCCCAAATTCCGCAAGTAATCCGCCGTCCCGTCGGTCGACGCATTATCTACGACAATAATTTCATAAGGCAGATCCGTATTGTCGAAAATGCTCTCAATGCACATTCTAATCATGTTTAATTGATTATAGGTGGGAATAACGATGCTCGTTCCTTCGAATAAAATCGGGTAGCTTTGCAAGCCGGACTGTACGCCCTCGCGGTAGCCGTCCCCGAATCCCTCTTGGTAGCGGGTTTGCCGGGCTTCGCGCTGCCGGCGGAGCCGTCCGCCGACCGCCCTTGATCCGGTGCGGGAAAACCTGCGCCGTTTTGCCCGCTTGACCCTTGTCTTTGTCGCAGCCATTTTCTCGCCTCCATGCTCCTATTGCCTTTCAGGCTGAGCAAGACCGGCCATTCGATCGGCCAGATGACCGAAATCGAACGTCACCTTGCCCCCCATTCCGGCCAAATGAACCGTTATCGGAATCGCCGCTATTCCCGCGGCTACCAGAGCGATGTCGTAGTCGTATTGCATCGCTTCAGCCACAACTCTGGGAACGTCCGCGTAGCCGTTAACCGGAGTAACCGCCCCGACCACTTCCATTCCCTTCTCAAGCAGCGCCTCCCGGAGCTGCAGCGCCACATTCCCGATGATCAATAGTTTGCGTCCTTGGAACAACCGGAGCAGCAGCCCCTGCTCCTCCATCAAATAGTTCATCGTGGATGTCGTAAAGCGAAGCTGTCTATAATCGATGCCATGGGCGCGAAGAGTGGCGAACAGAAGTGGCTGAAAATGGGGATGACGAGACATCGGCACCCCGATTAACGTAGCCACCTTAATGCATTCCGCCAGCTCATCGCGAGCCGCCAGGTTCGGGATCGTTACGCCCGCATAGGGAAGAAAATCTCCTTCGCGCCGGACCTCCTCAAGAGAAAGTACCTTCTCTTGGGCCAATGTCAGCAATTCTCCGTCTCCCAGACGAATGAAGGCGTAGGATCGCCTCTCGTTAAGAGCCGCTGCCAATTCGTCGTAGACCGTAGCGCTGTTCAGCAAAGGAATGCCTCTTTTTTTTAGCGATTCGACTCCGGCGGAGACGGCCTCCCTTGCCGTGATATCCGGGATAATCATATCCGGCGGCAAGTGCTCCTCCAGCATGCGCTCCCCGCCCTCGATCAACCCTTCCTGATATCCTTGCTCGTAGCTGCGCTGCCGCTCCCGGAACGATTCGTCCCCTTGCTCAAGCTGAGGTTTGGACACGATGGGAGTTCTGCGTTTGCTGCCGACCCGTCTTCGGCGCGAGTGGGCTTTCCCTTTCCCCAGGGCAAGCTTACGCACTTTTTTCTTCAGCGGGAGCTTCCCCTGCTTCGCTCTGGCGACTGGTTTAGCGGGCTTTGGCTTGGCGCTTGTCTTGGCCGGAGATTGCGGTTTCTCCACTCTGGGAGCGGCAGAGGCGACCGCCGGCTTGCGCAAGCTTGACTGCATCATGTGATCGCCCCCTTCAATCTCCTTCCCGCTTCTTCCAAAGACTCGAACGTACCCGCATCCGTCCACCAGCCGGTCAATTCGCGATAGGTCAACTTGCCGGATAAGGCGTAAGCATTGTTGACGTCTGTGATTTCCAGTTCTCCCCTGCGGGAGGGCTTAACTCCGTCAATCATTTCGAACACTTGCGTATCGTAAAAATAAAGGCCGGTCACGCAATAATCCGACTTCGGCTGCTCCGGCTTTTCCTCGATCGTCACAATCCGTCCGCTCTTCTCATCCAGCAGCGGGACTCCGTATCTGTGCGGATCGGCTACTTTTTTCAGCAGCACCATGGCTCCTTCGGATTGTTTGGCATATTGCTCGCAATAAGGCTTCAGACTTTCCTCAAACAAATTGTCTCCTAGCAGCACGACGAATTTATCCTTTCCCTTCATCACCGGACGGGCAAGCTCCAAAGCCTGCGCGATCCCTCCGGCCTCCTCCTGGACCCTGTACACGATCGATACGCCCCAATCCTTCCCGCTACCCAAAATGTCCGCAAAGCTGCCGAGAGAGCCCCGATTGGTCACAAGCACGATATCTCGAATACCGGCCTCTCTGAGCTTAGTAACGCCGTGGCAGATCATCGGGTACGTTCCGATAGGGAGCAGATGCTTATTCGTCCAATAGGTGAGCGGCTTCAGACGAGTTCCCGTGCCGCCCGCCAATATGACAGCCTTCAACAGCGATACCTCCTCATGTTAATGAGCCTGGAAAGCCCGTTTTTCTAGACAAAAGCCCGAGGATCAAGCTGCCATTTATCCATAAACAATCGATAGTTCCTTTCGACAAGATGAGCCTGCTCCTGGGAGCCTTCTCTCTTAAAGCTGGCGCTTCCCTCGTGATAGATCAAAGCGTCGTGGCAGACCAGCAGTCCGAATCCGTGAAGTCTTGCTCTTAAGCAATAATCATCATCCTCATAGTGTCCCGGCGAAAATCTTTCGTCCAGCATGCCGATTTTCTCCATCAGCTCCCTGCGGAAAACGAAGCACAAGCCGACGATCCGTTCGACTCGCTTCCATTTTGCCGGATCCGGTAAATTTACGGCTTCTGCGATTCTTTGAAACTCCTCCAAATCCTCGAACGGATAGTGGACCTGCTGCGAGCCGCTGGCATAGTTTGTCACCGGGCCGACAAGACCGACGTCCGGGGAACTGAGCAGTGCCGTGGACAGGTTGTGAAGCCAATTCGACGTGACGACCGTATCGTTGTTCAGCAGAACGATCGTATCCCCGGAAGCAAAACGCATCCCTTTGTTGCAGGCGACGGGAAACCCTTCGTTACGCGGCAGGGAAACGAGCGTTATCCTTTCTCTCAAGCACCAGGCCGCCGTTTCGTCCCGTGAGCCGTTATCTACGACGATGATTTCATGCGCTTGCTCGGTGTACCGGCGAATCGATTGCACGCACCTTTGCAGCAAATCAAGGCCGTTGTAAGTCGGAATGATAATGGAAGCTATGGTCATGTCGCCCACTCTCCCAATATACCGCGGTTGCGCATCGTATCTGCGAAATGCATTCGATCCCCTCTAACGCTGAGCGCCTCTCTCCAAGCCTCGGCATGGTCTCCGGCAGCCTTCTTCCATCCGGAATCGGCAAAGCCAGGCAGCCCTCCGGCTCCGACGAATCCTCCCGTTCCGAATTTCAGACCTTTCAGTATCGCTTGTGCATGCGCCTTTACCGGTACGGACAACGCGCCGGCGCCAAGTGTATCCAACGCATTCCGGGATAATGCGAAAGGAAGCACAGATAACGAATTGATCTTCAGATCCTCTCGCTTCAAGCTTGCATTCAGAAACTCCTGCAGCCGCTCAACCCCTTTGCGATGGCGAAACGTCCTCATCCTCGCGCCGAGATCGTTCAGAACGACGTCCAGCTTCCCGTCGCATTCCCATAGGAATCGCGCGAGCTGCTCGGCTCCGACGACATTCGCTCCATCGACGAACAGCACTGTGTCCGCTCCGGTTAGTTTAACGCCCAGAGCCCGTCCGATGTCGGGATCTACCCGATCCGGCAAACTGACGACAATCGCATTGCCTAATCCTCTGGCCTGAGAGAAAAGACGCTCTGTCGGCTGCCCTGCAACGACTACGATTTCGTGCAGCGGCAGAAGCTCTAATTGAGATAACGTCTGAACGAGAGCATTCTCGTCCTCTCCCGCGCACACGACAGCCGACGCTTTCGTCTGAAGGGGAATCGGACATAGGGCGACGCTCATTCCCGCTCCCTGCATAAACCCTGCTGCATACTGTTTTCCCCGCTGCAGCGTTTGCCGCCATTCCACCTGGCCTTTACCGCAGGTTTCCCGAAATCTCCGTTGCCAGCTCTCGCTAATCGCTTCTCGTAGCAGGTCTGGCGTTCCAGAATGGCTTCCTCGCCATGCCGATCCGGCGCTTGCTCCTGCTACAAAATCGGAATAGGGTCCGGAGCGCTTCATTGGTCTCTTTCGTTTTGCGGCGCCGGCTTTTCGGGGAAGCTTCCTGCTGTGGGGAGAAGACGAGCGGATCGGCCTGCGCCGAACGCGAGACCGGGCGGCATGTCTGGTTAAGCTGAGTTGCTTCTTCATCTCGCTATCTCACCATCCCTCTTTGGCGAAAACCGTCTTCGTAGCCGCCTCTGAAGTCCGTATGCCTGAGCCACCAATGGATCGCCTCCAGGTGGTCGCCAACGATCAGCGGCTCCAGAGAGTTTTTGCGTTCCCTTTTCAACCTCACCGGATTGAGTTTTCCTACATTAATCGGGGCGACTCGCACCACGTTTAATCCCTGCCTAATCGCCATCGCATGCGCCAGCGGCGGAACGGATAGCGGCGAACAGCCGATCGTCGTCAAAGCCCGACGACTGATCGCATGAGGAATGGCCGTCATCGAAGCCCCGGCCAAATCCGGCCGTCCAAGCAGCGTGTTCAAAGCATGTTTGGCCAGAACGACGCCGTGTACGACAGGAAGATCAACCGGGCCGGAATAATCGTTAAGCGCTACGTCAATTCCCCGCTCTACCGAGTCGACGAAGACTTTGAGCTTTGGGGCAGGAATCAGCATATCCGCATCGATGAACAATAGAATATCCCCTACCGCTTCTCTTGCTCCGATCGATCTGCCGATATCGTGACCGAGCGGCCGATCATAGACGATTACCTTGGCCCCGCTTCTTCTGGCAATATCCAGAGAACCGTCGGTCGAGCCGTTGACAACGACGATCACTTCCGTATGCGGATGAACCCGAAAGGCTTCCCGTATGACCTTGCGCAGCGTCCTCCTCTCATTCATGACCGGCACGATCACGGAGACGCGCGGCGACTGCCAAGAATCTCCGGACGGGCGATTAATTTTCCTGGATTGCTCCTGCACGGAAACCCGGCGTCGAATCGGCCGTTTACGTCCTTTACCCGCGAATTTCGGTTTGCGAATGCGAGAATGGCTTTTCCCGCTGCTGATCGCCAATCCATTCACCCCCTCAGGTTCGGGCAAAGGTATACAAGACATTGTATGTGTGACGTGTCCCTGCGCAACGGCACATGTACTGCCGTTGTCCTCGATGTACCACTCCGAGCATCTGAAACACTTATGTCCACTGCTTCTTACCGTACCGAAAAAGCTAATTTAAACGTCAGAACGACCACCTCCCCCGCAACGATGAGCTGAGGAAATGGCCGTTCGACATCACGCGAAACTATGAATTTGCTTTACTGCCGATCGCAATCCATTGAATGGCCCCCTGAGGATCAGGGCCCAGCCGCGTTCTAAACACAATCAACTCTGCTTCATGAGGACGTTTCTCGGCAAGAATGCAGTTGCAAGCTGGATGATCCGACATTGCTACCAATGTATAAGAATTGTCGGCAAAAGCTCCCGGAAACGATACAATTAATCTCATCGATTCGTTTCCGCCTTGAAATGAGTAGGATTGGTTGCCGAACAGTATGCCCACTCCAGGCCAAGGACTTGCCACTGGAGGGAAAACCAGCTTTTCTTCGCTTACGCTGCCATCCGCCAGATGCTCGCTCGTTACGCTGCCTGTTTTCAGCTTCGATCCGTTCACGCTGCCGTCTGCCAGATGCTTGCTCGTTACGCTGCCTGCTTCCAGCTTCGCTCCGCTTACGCTGTCGTCAGCTAGGTGCTCGCTCGTTACGCTGAATGCTTCAAGCTTCAGTCCGCTTATGCTGCCGTCAGCTAGATGATCGTTCGTCACGCTTCCGAGCTCCAGCTTCGCTCCGCTTACACTGCCGTCAGCCAGGTGCTCGCTCGTTACGCTGCCCGCTTCCAGCTTCGCTCCGCTCACGCTACCATCCACCAGATGATCGCTCGTCACACTTCCGTCTGCCAGATGATCGCTCGTTACGCTGCCCGCTTCCAGCTTCGCTCCGCTCACGCTGCCATCCACCAGATGCTCGCTCGTTACGCTGCCCGCTTCCAGCTTCGCTCCGCTTACGCTGCCGTCTGCCAGATGTTCACTCGTTACGCTACCTGCTTCCAGCTTCGCTCCGCTCACGCTGCCATCCACCAGATGCTCGCTCGTTACGCTACCCGCTTCCAGCTTCGCTCCGCTCACGCTGCCATCCACCAGATGATCGTTCGTCACGCTTCCGAGTTCCAGCTTCGCTCCGCTTACGCTGCCATCTGCCAGGTGATCGCTCGTCACGCTTCCGTCAGCTAGGTGTTCGCTCGTTACGCTGCCCGCTTCCAGCTTCGCTCCACTTACGCTGCCATCCACCAGATGTTCGCTCGTCACGCTTCCGAGCTCCAGCTTCGCTCCGCTTACGCTTCCGTCTGCCAGATGATCGCTCGTTACGCTGCCCGCTTCCAGCTTCGCTCCGCTCACGCTGCCATCAGCCAGATGCTCACTCGTCACGCTGCCCGCTTCCAGCTTCGCTCCACTCAAGCTTCCGTCAGCTAGATGCTCGCTCGTTACGCTTCCGAGTTCCAGCTTCGCTCCGCTCACGCTACCATCGGCAAGATGCTCGCCCGTCACGCTAGCCAGCTCAAGCTTCGCTCTGCTTACGCTGCCGTCTGCCAGATGTTCACTCGTTACGCTCCCTGCTTCCAGCTTCGATCCGTTCACGCTGCCGTCTGCTAGATGATCGCTCATTACGCTTCCGAGTTCCAGCTTCTCTCCGTTTATGCTGCCATCAGCCAGATGTTCGCTTGTCACGCTACCCGCTTCTAGCTTCGCTCCGCTCACGCTGCCATCAGCCAGATGCTCACTCGTTACGCTACCCGCTTCTAGCTTCGCTCCGCTCACGCTGCCGTCTGCCAGATGCTCAATCGTCACGCTACCTGCTTCCAGCTTCGCTCCACTCACGCTTCCGTCAGCTAGATGCTCAATCGTCACGCTGCCGAGCTCCAGCTTCGCTCCGCTTACGCTGCCATCCACCAGATGTTCGCTCGTCACACTTCCGTCTGCCAGATGATCGCTCGTTACGCTGCCCGCTTCCAGCTTCGCTCCGCTCACGCTGCCATCCACCAGATGCTCGCTCGTTACGCTTCCCGCTTCCAGCTTCGCTCCGCTCACGCTGCCATCAGCCAGATGCTCGCTTGTTACGCTTCCCGCTTCCAGTTTCGCTCCGCTCACGCTGCCGTCTGCCAGATGCTCACTCGTTACGCTACCCGCTTCTAGCTTCACTCCGCTCACGCTACCATCCGCCAGAAGCTCACTCGTTACGCTACCTGCTTCAAGCTTCGCTCCGCTCACGCTGCCATCAGCCAGGTGATCACTCGTCACGCTTCCGAGTTCCAGCTTCGCTCCGCTCACGCTGCCATCAGCCAGATGCTCACTCGTCACGCTGCCCGCTTCCAGCTTCGCTCCACTCAAGCTTCCGTCAGCTAGATGCTCGCTCGTTACGCTTCCGAGTTCCAGCTTCGCTCCGCTCACGCTACCATCGGCAAGATGCTCGCCCGTCACGCTAGCCAGCTCAAGCTTCGCTCTGCTTACGCTGCCGTCTGCCAGATGTTCACTCGTTACGCTCCCTGCTTCCAGCTTCGATCCGTTCACGCTGCCGTCTGCTAGATGATCGCTCATTACGCTGCCAGCTTCAAGCTTCAGTCCGCTTATGCTGCCGTCTGCCAGGTGATCACTCGTCACGCTTCCGAGTTCCAGCTTCTCTCCGTTTATGCTGCCATCAGCCAGATGTTCGCTTGTCACGCTACCCGCTTCTAGCTTCGCTCCGCTCACGCTGCCATCAGCCAGATGCTCACTCGTTACGCTACCCGCTTCTAGCTTCGCTCCGCTCACGCTGCCGTCTGCCAGATGCTCAATCGTCACGCTACCTGCTTCCAGCTTCGCTCCACTCACGCTTCCGTCAGCTAGATGCTCACTCGTTACGCTACCTGCTTCCAGCTTCGCTCCGCTCACGCTGCCATCCATCAGATGCTCACTCGTTACGCTACCCGCTTCCAGCTTCACTCCGCTCACGCTACCATCCGCCAGAAGCTCACTCGTTACGCTACCTGCTTCAAGCTTCGCTCCGCTCACGCTGCCATCAGCCAGATGCTCGCTTGTTACGCTACCTGCTTCCAGTTTCGCTCCGCTTACGCTGCCGTCTGCCAGGTGATCACTCGTCACGCTTCCGAGTTCCAGCTTCTCTCCGCTTATGCTGCCATCAGCCAGATGCTCGCTTGTTACGCTTCCCGCTTCCAGTTTCGCTCCGCTCACGCTGCCGTCTGCCAGATGCTCACTCGTTACGCTACCCGCTTCTAGCTTCACTCCGCTCACGCTACCATCCGCCAGAAGCTCACTCGTTACGCTACCTGCTTCAAGCTTCGCTCCGCTCACGCTGCCATCAGCCAGGTGATCACTCGTCACGCTTCCGAGTTCCAGCTTCTCTCCGCTTATGCTGCCATCAGCCAGATGCTCGCTTGTTACGCTTCCCGCTTCCAGCTTCGCTCCGCTCACGCTACCGTCAACCAGATGTTCGCTCGTTACGCTTCCCGCTTCCAGCTTCGCTCCGCTCACGCTGCCATCCGCCAGATGATCGCTTGTCACGCTACCTGCTTCCAGCTTCGCTCCGCTCACGCTACCGTCAACCAGATGTTCGCTCGTTACGCTACCCGCTTCCAGCTTCGCTCCGCTCACGCTACCATCGGCCAGATGCTCACTCGTCACGCTTCCCGCTTCCAGCTTCGCTCCGCTCACGCTGCCATTCGCCAGGTGCTCACCCGTTACGCTACCTGCTTCCAGCTTCGCTCCGCTCACGCTACCATCGGCCAGATGCTCACTCGTCACGCTACCTGCTTCCAGCTTCGCTCCGCTCACGCTGCCATCCGCCAGATGCTCACTCGTTACGCTACTCGCTTCCAGCTTAGCCCCACTCACGCTACCATCAGCGAGATACTCACTCGTCACGCTTCCCGCTTCCAGCTTAGCCCCACTCACGCTGCCATCCGCCAGATGCTCACTGGTTACGCTGCCTGCTTCCAGCTTCGCTCCACTCACGCTGCCGTCTGCCAGATGCTCACTGGTTACGCTGCCTGCTTCCAGCTTCGCCCCACTCACGCTGCCATCAGCAAGATGCTCACTCGTTACGCTACTCGCTTCCAGCTTAGTCCCGCTCACGCTGCCGTCCGCCAAGTGCTCGCCTGTTACGCTGTGTGCTTCCAACGCACGAGGGGCGTTCTCGGCCAAGGCAACTGCCGTTGTTTGCATCTGTTGCAGTTGGTGGAGCCATTCGCGAACTTCCGGAGCAAGCTTCGACTCGTTGACGCTGCCGTCGGCCAATTGCGCATCGGTCACGGACTGCGGCTTGAAGTGGCTCGTCGTAATCGTCTGCTCGCCCAGATGATAACCCAGAATGGAGCGCGGAATGATGTGCGACGAGCTTACGCTTCTTGCAGCAAGCTTTTCCCCGTTTACTGCGCCAACCGCCAGCTGCTCCGTTCCGATGTCGCCATCCCGCAATTTTCCGCTCGTCACGGACCCGTCGGCAAGTTGTTCCGTCCCTACCGCGCCTGCCGCCAATTTCTCCGAAGTGACGGCTCCCGCTACGATTCGATTTGTCGCAATGTCCTCTCCGGCAAGTCGCAAATATTCGAACAAAGGCGAGGACAGATTTTCTACCGCGACAGCTCCCTGGCCCAGCTTCAACGTCGTGATCGCACCGTCCGCCAGCTGCTCCGTCCCGATGCTGCCGTCTGCCAACTTCTCAGTCGTCACCGCTCCGTCCGCAAGCTTTGCCGTTTCAACCGCGCCGTCCGCCAAAATGCTCGAGACAACCGCACCTTCCGCTAACTTGCTTGTTTCGACACTGCGCGGCGCCAATTTATTGCTCGTTACTGCGCCCTCGCCCAACTTCTCGGAAATTACTGCGCCTCTGCCCAGCTTTTCGGATGCTACCGCTCCATCCATCAGTTGGCTTGCGCCGACGCTTCCTCCCGCGAGCTTGTCGGTCGTGACGCCTCCGTCGATCAGCTTCTCCGTCGTGACGCTGTCATTCGCCAAGCGGCTCTCCGTTATTGCGCCAATCTCCAGATGTCCGGCCGCTACGCTGCCAAGAGCCAGCTTCCGCGCCGTGACCGCACCGTCCGCAAGCTTGCCGGTTGCGACCGCGCCTTCCGCAAGCGACTCAGTCTGTACAGCCCCTTCCGCAAGCTGCTCCGTTCCGACGCTCCGCTGCGCCAGCTTCTCGGCCGTTACTGCTCCGTTCGCAAGCTTGCCGGATTCAACAGACCCTTCCGCCAACGACTCCGCGCGCACGGCACCGTCCGCCAGCTGCGCTGCTCCGATGCTGCCATCCGCCACTTTCTCGGCCGTTACCGCCCCATCCGCAAGCTTGCCGTTCTCAACAGACCCTTCCGCAAGCGACTCCGCCTGCACTGCCCCGGCTGCCAGCTGCGGCGTTCCAACGCTCCCCAGAGCCAGCTTCGCAGCCGTCACCGCGCCGTCTTTAAGCTTGGCGGACGCGACGCTTCCAGGGCTTAAAATATCTTCGGTTACCGAGTTGAGTACCAGTTGACTCGTGCCCACGCTGCTGCCCGCAAGCTTGTCGGTCGTCACGATTCCGTCCTGAAGCTTCTCGCTCGTAATGCTGCCATCCGCTACAGACTCTGTGACGACCGCTCCCGGAGCCAAATGCCACGAGCTCACGCTGCCATAGGCCAATTTCTCCGCCGTCACCGTGCTGTCCGCCAGCTTCTCCCCGGTCACCGAATCTTCGGCCAGAATATCCGAGACGACCGCTCCTGCCGACAAATGCGAAGTGCTCACGCTGCCGTAAGCCAATTTAGCGGCCGTCACCGCGCCGTCCGCCAGCTTCCGTTCCGTTACGCTGCCTTCGGCCAGCAGATCCGATGTGATTGCGCCTACGGCCACCTGCCAGGAGCCCACGCTCCCATAGGCCAGCTTCTCCGTAGTCACAGCGCCATCCAGCAGCTTATCGGTCGTTACGCTGTCGTCGGCCAGAATATCCGTCGTCACTGCTTCTGTCGACAAATGCGAAGTGCCCACGCTGTCGTAAGCAAGCTTATCCGCCGTTACCGCGCCTCCGGCCAGCTTATCCGCCGTCACGCTTTCGCTTGCCAAAATGTCCTCCGTGACCGCGCCTTCCGCCAACTGCTCCGTTCCGACGCTGCCGTTCGCAAGCTTGTCGGCCGTTACAGCTCCGCGAAGCAGTTTCTCCTTCGTCACGCTGCCGTCGGCCAAAATCGCCGCCGTTGCGGCGCCGAGCGCAAGCTGCTTCGTGCCGACCGCGCTTTCCGCCAGCTTATCCCCCGTAATTGTCCCGTCACGAACTTTGTCGTTCGATACGCTGCCATCCGCCAGCAATCGCTCGACGATCGCGCCTTCCGCAAGCTGCCTCGCTCCAACCGCACCCTCCGCCAGTTGATCCGCCTGCACGGAGCCTGGCGCAAGCTGAGCCGTTCCGACGCTGCCGTCCGCGAGTTTAACGCCGGTAATCGAACCGTCGGCCAGTTGATCCGCCCCGATTGTACCTGGAGCAATTTTGTCCGCGGTCACCGCACCGACCTTCAGCTTCGCGCCGGTTACCGCACCGTCGGCCAGAGCCTCTGTCGTCACTGCGTCTTCGGCAAGCTGCTCGACGCCCACGCTCCCGCCGGCAAGCTTCTCTGTGGTCACGGCGCCGTCCGCCAGCTTATCCGACGTAATTGCCGAATCTGCCAGCTTGCCGGTCGAGACGCTGCCCGCTGACAGCTTATCGCCCGTTACGCCCTCGTCGGCCAGCTTCAAGCTCGTAACGGACCCGTCCGCCAGCTTCTCTTCCGTTATCGTCCGATCTTTGACGTGGACCGAGCTGACCGCGTTTGGCTCCAGCCTCTCCGCATCGATGCGCCGCTCGCCGTTTTTGGCCAGCGCAAGCAAATCGGGCGCAAGATGCGAGATGGACACTGTGCCTTTGCGAAGATGAAAGCCGTGCACCGCCTCCGATCTCAGATGCTTGCCGCTGACGCTTTCGATCTGAAGATGCTCCGAGCCGACACTGAGCTGGGCCAGTTTTTTGGAGGTTACGATGCCGTCGGCAAGCTTATCCGCCGTAATCGCGGAAGGCTGAATCGCGGCCTCTTGCACGCTTCCTGCAGCCAAATGCCGTTCGCCCACCGCTCCTGCGCCGATATGCGCCGACTCAATCGAGTCCCGCTTCAAGTGCGCAGATGAAATCGACTGTTCCTGAATATGCTGCTCCTTCACTGATCCCGGCGCGATTTTGCCGCCGTCCACGCTATTGGCCGCAAGCTTGCCCGGACCGACGATTCCGTCGTTCAGATGAAACTCGCGAATGCTTTTCTCGGCCATATGCACGCTCAGAACGGATTGCTCCGCCAGATGCCGGCTTTCCACCGAGCCCATGGCCAAATGCGGCGATTTAATCGAGCCATGCGAAAGTTTATCCGACGTTACCGCGCCATCTTCCAAGCTTGCGGACGATACGACTCCTTCGCTTAAGTGAAGCTGCTTAACGGATTTGGGCTTCAAATGCTTTGAAGAGACGGACCCTTCAGCCAGAGCGCGTCCCGTTACGGCCCCGCTCTGCAAGGCTTTGTCGAACACCGCATTCTCCGACAGCTTATCGGAGCCTACGCTGTCGTCCGCCAGTTTAGCCGAAGTTACCGCCAAATCAGCGAGCTTATCCGTTGAGACGCATTCGGGAGAAAGCTTAAGCGATGTAATCAAATGATCTGTAAGATGATGGGAGTAAACCGCCCGAATGCCGATTTGCCGCTCTCCGACAGCCCCCGGCGCGATGTTCTTCTCCATCACGGCTTCAATTTGCAGCGAAGACGCGCTTACCGCCCCGTTCGCAAGATGGGCGGCTTCTATCGCTCCGGCGCGGATGTGCTTACCGCCGACCGCATCCGCGGCCAACGCGCCCCCAACGACAGACTCGTGACCGAAATGATGCGGCCTCAACGCTCCTGCCGCCAGCTGCTCCGACGAGACGCTTTCCCCGGCCAAATGCTCCGTTTTGACGGAGGCAGCCAACAGATGCGCGCTGCCTACGGAGCGTTCCGACAATTTGGCGGAGGTTACGGAGCCTTCGGCCAACTGCATTGGACCGATTGCTCCCTCCGAGACATGCGTCGGTTGAACGGAGCCCGGCGCTAATTGCCCCGAACCGACCGAGCTGTCCGCGAGATGCTCGCGTGCGACCGAACGCGCAGCCAAATGACGGCTGCTTACCGAATGCTCGGCGAGGTGGCGTACTTCTACCGCTCCTTCGGCCAGCTTGTCGGACAGAACGCTGCCTTTGGCAATATGCCGCGAATGCACGGCTTCGTCTCCGATTTTAGCGGAAACGATGCTTTGATCCGCCACCTTCGTTGACGTGATCGCATGATCGACGAGCTTCAGCGTCGTGACCGACTGGTCCGCCAGCTTCGAAGCCGTGATCGATTCGTCCTGCAAATGCCTCGTTTTAACGACTTCGTCCGCGAGATGATCGGCCTTTACCGTTCCCGGCCGAAGGTGTTCTGCCTGAACGGACCCCAGTGCGAGCTTGTTTCCCGCCACCGAACGATCCGCCAGTTCCCTTGTCCCTACGGCCCCGTCCCCGAGATGCTCCGCCGCGACGGCCCGCGGAGCCAAGTGCTTTCCCTGCAGTGCGCCCAACGCCACATGATCGGCAACGATGAGACCTTCGGTCAAGTGCTGGGACTCAATCGCTCCCCTTGCCACTTTTTCTTTCGTCACCGTGCCGTCGCGAAGCTTGGAGGTCGTTACCGATCCTTCAGCCAGCTTCGAAGTGTCGACGATTTCATTGGACAGATTCTCGCTTCTGATCGCTCCGCTGCGGATTTTCTCCGATGTTATGCTCTGGTCCTGCAGCAATTCCGACGTAATGACGGACACGTTCAAGTGCTTGGACTGAATCGAACCTTCGGCGATTTTATCCGAGCTGATCGTTCGGTCCGCCAGCTTCTCCGACGAGACGCTTCCGTCGCGAAGCTTCTCTCCCGTAATAGAGCGGTCGCGGATTTTCTGGCCGGAGATCGCGTTTTTGGCCAGATGGTCCCCGACGATCGATTCCGAGGCCAGCTTGGAGGTCGTCACCGAACCGTCGGCCAGCTTGATCGCCGTTACAGAGAAATCCGCCAGCGAATCGGTGTGTACGGAATCGGCTGCCAAATGCATCGCCTTAACCGCGAACGGAGCCAGCTTCTCGCCTGTAATCGCCTCGTCCGCAATATCGTCGGTATAGACGACGGGAGTCTGGCGCGACGGCATTCTTTTCTCCTTAAGCTTGGCATGCCGCGCCTCCCGCTCCGCAGCATCCTCCTCGTCCTGCTCCTGCTGGACTTCTTCTCTCGCAACTCCGTCCTTCAAGCCTTCGTCCTGCAAACTCGAACTTCCGCCTTCCGGCCCCGCACTCTTCGAAACCTCGCCTTGCAAAACTCGCCTTTCCGAACCTTCGCCTTTCAAGCCTGCTTTTTTCAATCCTCCAACTACCGATCCTTTCAAGCTTCCGCTTCTCAAGCTTCTGCCTTTCGGATCTTCGACTTCCGCCGCAACGTCGCCGGTCATCATCGCAGCCAACTGATCCGTCGACTGGATGCTTTCCGAACGCAGGGCTTCGACAACGGCCACAATATCGGGCTCCATGAGCTTCTGGGGCAATTCGGCTGCGGGAAACGCCCCCGTAGCGATCGCAACGAGCTCCTCCGTCTCCTCGGGAGTCGATACCGTTTCCGTTAATGCCGACCCGACGTCGCTTCCGGTTGACGCTGGAGCCGGGGCCTCGGAGACGCCCGACTTCGTCATGTCGCTATGGGCTGGATTTCCCGCTGGTCTCTCCGGCGCATCGACGGCCGATCCGTGTACGGCCATCGGCTTCGATTTTTGTATGTCATCCAGCCATTTCAGCTCGAGTTTATTCGGATCGTCGACGTAGTATAGCGGTTTGCGCGATTTCGGAGATTTGCCCGCTCGTTTCTTTTTCATGTCCCTCTCCTTCCTGTTCATCGAAATCTTCAGTATCATATGCATTCACCCATGGGCGCGTCACGCGGATAGGCGTCCGTCCATTTTTTTCGTTCATTCCTCCGTCGCCCGCAACGCCCCTCGCCTCCGTTTTGCGGCTTGGAGCTGCCGCCTTATTTCCGTCGCTCTCTTGTTGCGTTATAATGAAAGAACTATCGCAACCATCCGCAAGGGAGATTAACATGGATAAAATCGCGCTGATAAGGTCGGAAGAAGGCTGCGCACATTCCGATCTTCCGCTGCAAGAAGTCAAAAAGCTCATGATCACCGAAGACTCCGCCAACCGTTTGGCCGAGCTGTTCAAGGCTCTTGGGGATCCGACGCGAATCAAGCTGATCGGCGCCCTGCTTCATCGGGAGCTGTGCGTGCACGACCTCGCCGCCCTGCTGGACATGGGCCAGTCCGCCGTGTCCCACCAACTCAGATATCTGCGCAACATGCGCATGGTCAAACGACGCAAAAGCGGCAAAACCGTCTTCTACTCGCTCGACGATTCGCACATCGAACAAATTTTTTTGCAGACGCTTCAACATCTGGAGCACGCATGAGAAAAAGGCGCACAATTCTCCTCGCAAGGGAGATTCATGCGCCTCTTTTTGGCGTTTTTTTATTCCGACTGGAATTTGAGCCATCGTTCCGCAGTATGCCGCCATTGGAAATCCCTCAGCACCCGTTCCCTTCCCCGAAAGCCCATTTCCCGACGCATTTCGCCGTTTGTCAACAGAAAACCGATTTTTCCCGCCAGCTCCGCCGAAATCTTCTCGCGCTCGGTGGAAACGAGAAACCCGGTATGTCCGTCCACCACGATTTCCTTCATTCCGCCCGCCCGGGTAGCGACGACGGGGAGCTCCGCAGCCATGGCCTCGAGATTGACCAGCCCGAAAGCTTCCTTTCCGACGGAGGGCACCACGGCCGTATCCGCCATCGCGAACCAGCGGGGAATATCGTGATGAGAAACATACGGTTGAAAATGAACATGATTTTTCAGACGGGCGGCCATACGATGAAGTCGCCGCACATGTCCCGTCTCGCGATGCGAGCCGTATCTCGCGCTGCCGACGATCACGATCAGCGCATCGGGCACGGCCGCCAATATCGACGGAACGGCGGCAAGCAAATATTTAACGCCTTTCTGGGGAACGAGACGTCCGACATAAATGGCGATCGGACGATTCCCCCATCCGTAACGGGAACGCATTTCCTCGCGGACGGCCGCCCCTTCCAACGTCGATCTGCCGTAAAATCTCGAAATATCCACCCCAAGAGGGTTTACGCGGATTTTATCGGACACATTCGGCACGTACGTTCTAACGTACGTGCGAAGAAACTCGCTGTTCACCTGGATGCGGTCGGCTGCCTGCAAGCATCTTCTTCTTTGGACAGGGTTCAAATAAGGAGCGTTGATAAAAGTAGTGGAATGCAAGTTAAGCCAGATCCGGCTCCGCGGAAACAGCCGCTTTAGCCTGGGAACCCATAGCGGACGGTTCTCCACCTGAATGACGTCCGGTTTCGAACGGGCTAGCCTGGCGCATACCCTGTTAAAATAGTCGCTCTTGTTCGCTCCGGGGAATCGCTCTACCTTTATGCCGCGAAGACTCCCCCGTGCAGGCAGCCTTTTGCCTTTTCTGCCGTAGATGGTAGCGTCGACGTGGGGCAACAGCTCGGGAACGACCTTCTCGACCACGCGTTCGACGGAGCCTCCCATCGCGGAAGGAACCGGGAAAGCTCCCGGAGTAATAAATGCGGCTCTCAGCATCGTTCCCGCCTCCCTCGTCAGCCTCCTAGGCCGTCGCTTCAGCATATACGGAGGAGAGCAAAAAAGTTACGGCGCCTGCCCGCAGCCCAAGCAAAAACAGCTTCGACGGCATGGGCGCCGGAGAAGCTTTGCATAGACGATTCAGACAAGGAGATGCGAGAAACCTAATCTTGCTGAATCGTAACAAAGGGGCTATTGCACTTTACGCGGCGTTATGTCACAATTCTCGGGAATGAATCTATCGATAAAGGAGTGCTCGGCCACATGACTCGTTGGCTGCTGCGCATGATGACGGAACTGTCGTCGCGCAAGTTCATATCCCGCATGACGGGGCGCTTCGCCAAATCTTCCTTTAGCCGGCGTCTCATTCCTCGCTTTGCGGCGATATACAACATTCCGGTCGAGGAAGCGGAGAAAGCGATCGGAGAATACCGTTCGCTCAACGACTTTTTTACGCGCAGACTCAAGCCCGGCCGACGGCCCGTCGACGCCGCCGCAGACGCGCTGACCAGCCCGGTGGACGCGCTCATTACCGGCTGCGGAGTGATCGAAGACGGCATGATGCTGCAGATCAAAGGACAAGATTATACGGTCGAGGAGCTGCTTAACGGCTCTCCGAGAATCGCTCAATATCGGCGCGGATACTTCTGGGTGCTCTACCTGAGTCCGACGGATTATCATCGCATCCATTCCCCATGCGACGGAGATATCGTCGAGAGCGAGCACATTGCAGGCAAAGTATATCCCGTCAACGAATTCGGCCTTACCTCTATGCGCCGCGTGCTTTCCCGCAACGAGCGGCTAGTCTCCTACATCCGCCACGAGCAGGGAGAAGTCGCCGTCGTCAAAGTAGGCGCGATGAACGTCAGCAGCATTCGTTACGTCGAGCCGAAGCCGCGCCGGCTTCGCCGAGGGGACGAGCTGGCCTACTTCGAATTCGGTTCTACCATCGTGCTGCTTACGGAAGAC
Source organism: Cohnella phaseoli (assembly GCF_003386235.1). Taxonomy (GTDB): domain Bacteria; phylum Bacillota; class Bacilli; order Paenibacillales; family Paenibacillaceae; genus Cohnella; species Cohnella phaseoli. The sequence goes on along the minus strand of NZ_QRDZ01000015.1, from coordinate 145,161 downwards.
GGCACCTTAAACCCACGCCCGGATTTGAAGCTAGGCTCCAGGGTTCGCATGGGCGAACGGCTCGGAACGCTGGTCCCGAAGTCTTAAACCGGCCATACGCATGAAAAAACCGTCCGATCCCGTTAATTGCGGGCCGCGGACGGTTTTTTTGTCTGCTAGGGCGTGTATGCAAACCCGCTCAGAGGTATCTTTCATCCCCTGCTTCGTCACTTTTTGACGTACCCCCGGTACGCCTTCACAAAAGTTCCTTGCATGGAACGAAAATTCGGCATAATCTACTATCCTCGGAGTATGCATACACGCCCTAGCGGATTTCCGAAGGGCTTTTGCCCGTATACTGCTTAAACTGCCGGCTGAAGAAAAAAATGTCCCTGTAGCCTAACGCGTCGGCGACCTCGGTCACGTTCATGCCCGCATGGAGCAGCAGGTGCTGCGCGCGTTCGATTCTTGCTCGGATCATGTAGGTTTGCACAGACATGCCGATCAGTTCCTTAAACTTGATCGAAAAATATCGCGAAGACAGCCCCGCGCGCTTGCCCAGATCCTCGACGCGATGAGCTTGGCCGGGATGCTGCAAAATGTAGTTCGCGACTTCCCGAATGCTCTCGCTTAGCTGATTGCTAACTTTCCGCTCGACGGGCTCCTGCCTGTCGCAGCGCAGCAGATGGATGATCAGCTGCTTGAGAATCAGCTGCGCTTCGATCTCGGCCGCATAGGTTTTCACCAGAAACAGGCGTACGTATTTGGACAGCAAATGCTCGAAGTCGAACGTATCCTCCAATACGCGGTACGGCACCGGAACTTCCTGGGCCGGCTCGGCCGTATCGAAGTGAATGTACGTGAGCACAAGCGGCTTCTGCGGGTTGTGCGTCGCCCACGTATGATCCCCTTTCCGAAAAAGAAAGCAGCTGCCCTTGCCCAGTTCGTACATCTTCCCGTTAAGAGACAGCTCCCCTTCGCCGCTCCATACGTAGAAAATATCGTAATTGGCAAGCGGCTTCTCCCGCTTCTGCCATTTCCACCCCGGCTCGCACGAAATTTTCGCAAAGGCGGAATGTAAAACAAACGACTCAGGCGCTAGATTAATCATGAACGAAACCTCCTTGTTCCGGCTTTGCTCTTAGCTCATTCAGCGCCAGAGCCGCCTGACGGATGCGGCGAACGCCTTCTTCAATCTCCCTTTCGCTCAGATGGGCGAACCCGAACAACGCCGAAGGCGGCGCCTTCTCTTCGAGCAACCCTCCGAACGGAATATCGTAAGCCGATCCGTCCCTCCATATCGCCCCGCTCCGCGCGCACTCCTCGACCAATCGGCGGTAATCCTCTTCCGCCCCTTCCCACTTTGCATACACATGCAATCCGGCATCGGACGGAACAGCCGTGAACAGCTGCTGCAAATCCGCAGTCAGACTGGAGCGCAGCTTATGCTCGAGCTTGCCGAGAATGCGGCGCGTCTTGCGCATATGCCGGTCGTAGCCGCCGGAGGACATCCAGCTCGCCAGCGCCTGCTGCTCCGCAATCCCCGTCGGATACGGATCGTAAAGCTTCTTCGCCAACAGGAACGGCTGCATCAGCTCCTTCGGAACGACCGCGAAGCCGATTCTCATGCTGGCGCTCATCGAGCGCGAGAACGTGCCGACATAGACGACTCGGCCTTCCCTGTCCAGCGACTTGAGCGGCTCGATCGGACGTCCGCCCCAGCGAAAGTCGCTGTCGTAATCGTCCTCGACGATCCAGGCGCCGCGCCTGGACGCCCATGCGAGCAGCGCCTGTCTGCGCTCGTAGCTAAGCACGACGCCCGTCGGGAAATGTCGGGTCGGCGTGACGAACAGCACCGACGCCTCCCAATCCCGAGGCACGATGCCCCCGCCGTCCGTCCGCTCTGCAATAACGGAAGCTCCCGTTGTCATCACCGCGTTGCGAATTCCGGCGTAGCAAGGATTTTCGATCACTGCGGACTTGCCTTCCTCCAGCAGCAGCTGCGCCAGCAGAGCGATCGCCTGCATGGAGCCGGAGGTAATGACGATATCGTCCTCGCGGCACGGAATGCCCCGTTCCCGACGCAATCTGCCCGCGATCGCCTTGCGCAGTTCCAGGCTCCCTTCGGTCGCGTGACCGTCGGCGTGGCCGGACACTCCGAGACTCTTCCACTGCTGGGCGACCTCCGCCTTCCATTCCTGCCATGGAAACCGCTCCGGGCCAAGCCCCGACGGAACGAACGAGATTGCTTCTTCCCGTTCGGGCTCAAGCGTCGGAATGGGCGGATGCGCCGCTTGAGGGAGATCGAGCAAACGGCGGCCCCATTTCGTCAATTGGGCGTCCTCCATCGTCGCATCGATTCCGCACGCCGCTCCATTTAGGGAGACGGCTGACTTTGTCGCCGACTCCCAGTCCGCTCCCGCCACGAACGTCCCCTGTCCGACGCCAGTCACCACGAAGCCTTCCGCCGACAGCATCTCGTAGGCCAAGCTTACGCTTCCCCGGGACAGCCCGTACAGTGCGGCCAGCTGTCTTGTGGACGGCAGCTTCTCCCCCGGAGACAGCGTCCCTTCCATAATCGCCTCCCGGATGGCCAAATACATCGCCAGATGTTTGCTGCCGCAATCGGCCAGCTTGGCGGAATACGCAAACGGTGATGTCATCGGCTTCCCTTTCCTGATCAATGGACTAGTCATTTTACTCTAAAATGTATCTTTTCTGTTGTCAATGTGCGGCGTACACGATTTCGCAATCTAGCGCAAGCTTCCCTTTTCCAATCCTTAATTTAGCTTGCCCCGCAACCTGCTTCTTCCGCTCAATTCACATTTGCGAACGCTCGCTCACAAGGGCGATCCGCCTATGAAACGAATTGGTGAAAAGTGATAAATCGGTATCCTTTTTTTACAAGAAAACGCTCTCATACCATGACGCTAATCGACCAATGGTGTATAATATCACCTAATGACGATTGGAAGGATGAAAGTGATGAATCCCCTTGCCCAGCAATTGAACGAGACGCTTGCCCGCGACAATCCGCACGTTGCCGAAATGCTATCCGATCTTGGCAAGAAGATGTACCTGCCTAAGCTCGGCATTCTGAGCCAATCCGCCGAAGCAAAGCAGAAAGCGGGTGCCTACAACGCCACGATCGGCATCGCCACCGAGAACGGCAAGCCGATGCATTTGGAGGTTATTCAGGAAACGCTGACCGCCTACGATCCGAAGGATCTTTACGAATATGCCCCTCCAGGAGGCAAGCCGGAGCTGCGTACGATCTGGCGCGAGAAAATGCTGGCCGAGAACCCGTCCGTCGCCGGCAAGGCGATCAGTCTTCCGGTAGTCACGAACGCGCTGACGCATGGCCTCAGCATCGTTGGAGACTTGTTCGCCGACGAAGGCGACGCGGTTATTGTCCCGGACAAAAATTGGGAAAACTACGAGCTGACCTACCACGTTCGCCGCGGCGCGGATATGGTGTACTATCCGTTGTACGACGCGGACAACCGCTTCAATTCCGCGGGGCTTCGCGACGCTCTGCTTTCCCGCAAGGACAAGGGCAAAGCCATCGTGCTGCTTAACTTCCCAATCAACCCGACCGGATACACGCCGGGAGCCGAGGAAGGACGCGCCATCGTCGACGCCGTTCGCGAAGCCGCGGAAGCCGGCATCAACGTCGTGGCCGTCACCGACGACGCCTACTTCGGCCTGTTCTTCGAGGATTCCTTGCAGGAATCGCTGTTCGGACAGCTTTGCGGTCTGCATGAGCGCGTTCTCGCCATTAAAGTCGACGGCGCGACCAAAGAAGAGTACGTCTGGGGCTTCCGGGTAGGCTTTATCACCTACGGCGGACTGAGCGAAGCGAGCCTGTCTGCGCTTGAGCAAAAGACGATCGGCAACATCCGCTCCACGATTTCCAGCGGGCCTCATCCGTCGCAAACGTTTATCTTGCGCGCGCTTAAGTCCGATCGCTTCCAAGCCCAGAAGGAAGAGAAGTTCGTTATTATGAAAGGACGCGCCAACAAAGTTAAAGCTCTGCTCGACAGCGGCAAGTACGGCGACGTCTGGACGTATTACCCGTTCAACTCCGGCTACTTTATGTGTCTTAACCTGACTGTAGACGCGGAAACCGTACGTCAGCGACTGCTGAGCGATTACGGCGTGGGCACGATCGCCCTGGGCGAAACCGATCTGCGCGTCGCCTTCTCCTGCATCGAGGAGAACGACCTGGAAGACCTGTTCGATCGAATCTATCAAGCAGTGCTGGATGTCAAAGCAGGAAAAGCTTAATTTTATAACTACAAGCAAAAAAGAGGCTTCTCGTTGCCGGCTGGCAGGCCGGACGAGAAGCCTTTTTCTATTTCGAAATCATATTCCGCCCAAGCCCGCCTCTCACAAATCGTCCTCGTCCGTAAATCTTGCGATTTTGCGCGGCATCCACCATCCGCACCAGAGCAGTCCGAATCCGGCTGCGGCCAGCCAGTAGTCGAATCGAAAAACCTCCGCATCTCCCGGATTGGCTCCCAAGCCTGCCGTCGCCGGCACGGCCGCTCCGATCAGAGCGACCGCCGCCAAGCCCGCCCCGCGCGCGACCGCCGCCGCTGCGACAAGCTTGCCTTGCGGAGCGATCGGCAGCGTATCGGCCGTTTCCACGAAGCGAACCCGCTTCAACTCGCTGAGCTGCAGCCCGCACACGACGACGGATGCGCCGAAGACAAGCGCATCGACTAGTGCGCTTCCCGATACGGCGACGACCAAGCACGTCACGATGATCCATCTCCACAGGGCCCCGAACGTCTCCCCGCGCAAAAACACTTTAACGTACAAATAATGCCAGGCCTTGCGTCTGCTCCACGGAATAAGCTCGCCAACCCAGGCGATCCAGCGCCTGTACGTCGGCTTCGCGGTTTCGGTCGGCACGTCCACGAACCAGCTCAGGAAGCCCATCCATCTGCGCCTGGCAGCCGCTTCTTCTTCAATCAGCCTGTCCCACGGCAGCGCATGCTGTGCGGGCAGCCTCCACAGCAGCGCCAAAACCGCAACAGCGACTGCCGCAAACGGAATCGCCACCGCCAGCGGCTTCAGCAGAAGCGCCGTTACGGCGACCGCAGTCAGCATTATTCGAACGGCTTTCAGCCCGATACGCCACGTTCGCGCCGCGGCTCTTCGTTCGCGCCAGCCCCCATAGACGTTAATCCCAGTCAGCGCAGCAAACAGCAAAGCTAGAACGATCGGCGGATGCACATCGGCAAGAGCCGCAGTCTGAGGCGAACGAATATAGATCGGCGCAAACAGCGCAAATACGGCAAGCGTCCGCAATACGCCCGTAATAACCGCTTTGCGCAGCGCTACGGCGACGTACTGCTCCAGCATGCGGTTTTCCATCGCCAGCAGAAATACCGAGTCGGCGGGTCGAAAGTACGTGCGGAGCGGAGCGCGAAGGGCCGAAAGCGAGAGAACGACGGCGCCGACCCACCTCGCCGGCCAATCGGCGGGTACCGCCTTGATCAAATCCATGTACCCGATCAGCAAGGTAAAAAAGATCGCCGATGCAAACAAGCCGAAGCCGCTCTGGAACACATAGCGGAAATACGGCACGATCTCCTTTCGGAAGGCGGCGGTGCGCTCTCTCCGCAGGGAGTGCAAGAAGGCGCGCTGTTCGTCATGCGCGATTCTACTCACCCTTGCGGCCCCCTTCCGCAGCTTCCACCAACGCCTCGAACGCATCGTCCAGCGTCGCTTCCGGTCCGGTGCAGCCGGCTGCCGCCTTCACTTCCTTCGGCGTGCCCTCGGCAATCAGACGGCCCTTGTGGAGCACGACGAGCCGATTCGCCTTGCGCTCCAACGCGGGCAAAATATGCGAGCTAAGTAGAATCGCCGTCCCTTCATCGCGCGCTTCGTCCAGTGCGGCCACCAATCCGCGAATCGCCAGGGGATCGAGTCCGAGAAACGGCTCGTCAATAATGAGCAGAGCCGGGCGAACGAGCAAGGCGTTCATCAGCATGACCTTCTGTTTCATCCCTTTGGAGAGCGTGTCGGGCAAAGCTTTCATCGCCTCGGTCATCCGGAACGTCGTCGCCAATTCTTCCGCCCGTTTCTCCGCCGCCTCCCGATCCAGACCGTAAGCGAGCGCCGTCCAATGCAAGTGCTCCTTCACCGTCAAATTAGGAAACAGCGACGGCTGCTCAGGCACGTAAGCGATGGAAGAGCGATACAGCTCCCGATTCTCCTCCAGCGTCGCTCCGGCGACGCGAACTTCCCCGCTATGTGCAACCATCAGCCCCAAAATGTGTTTGATCGCCGTGCTCTTCCCGGCCCCGTTCAACCCGATCAAGCCCAACAGCTCGCCGCTATGCAGCGTCATTGAGACGCCGTGAAGCACCGGACGCCGCCGGCTGTAACCTCCTGTAAGCTCCTTCATCGCAAGCGCGGGCGCGCTCGTTTTTTCCTGCCCGGATACCACCAATCTCCAGCCTCCCCGATAAGCGGCACAAATGGCCTTGTTCACCTTATTATAACGGGCGGGAGACCCGCTTACAAAAAGTCGGCTTCAAATCGTAAAGTTGGTATGGTCGATTCGGGTGTTAACGTTCACTGTGAACCGGCAAGTCGGGTAAATTTCTCTCCATTCGTCTTTGATCCGCTTCCACTGCTGCGGTTGCTTCCGATGAATGCGCTCGCCGATGCCCAGCAAATCTGTCGCGTGCTGCTGAGAAAATGCGATAAACCCATTGATTTGGTCCTCGATTTCCGAATTCAACTGTTTCTCCCACTCGGCGATCAATTCGGGAGTTACCGTCTGGTCCTCGCAAGGCTGTCCGACCAGATTCAAATCCGCGTCGACTTCGATCCGAACGCTCGGCGTTCCGGTCTTATCGAGCGACGCTGCAACCCGGCTGCTGCTTCTCGTGTTCTCGAATGCGATCGTATTCCCGGGGTTCCCGTCGCAAGCCAGCTTTTCGATCGTACTCCTCATGCGATTGGACGCTCTGAGATAGCCCTTGCTTATCCGCGCCGGCATGAAGCCTGCCAGTTGTTCGCCCCGGAACGCGAAAAAACCGGCGGCTTTAATCAGACGGTCCATCTCACCGTCCTTGCTCTTCAGCACCCGGATCGCCGGAATGCAAACCTCCTTGTAGCCGTTAATCCGGTCCATATAGATGTCCAGCAGGGACGTCCTCGAAGTCAAGCCGGTGGTTTCCCCTCCTTCTGCCAATCCTCTCAAGGCCTGCGCGCTGATCGAAGCGTTCGGCATCTCTACTTCCAATACTCTCGAAGCCTGTCCGTCGATCATGTAGACGAGCGTCGTATTGCGAAATTGCCGGAAACGGCGAAGCGTCTCGATCTGCTTGTCCAAGCTCTCAAGCGCGATGTCTTTGCTAATCACGATCGCCGTTGTCTGTCCCCACAGCAGCGTACGGTCCGACTTGGCCCGCATCAACCTGGCAGCTTCGAAAATGTTGCTCCCTTCCCCGGTCAACATGAACGTCTTGTTCTGCATGCCTTTCGGCTGTTGTTGTCCGGCCGAAAGCCTCGCGATTTCCGCGGACAGCTTCACGCCTCCGTTCTTTCCCGCGTCCAGGGCGACGGAATGGACAATATGGATTTCGTTCAGCTCCAGGCTGCCTCTGCAGCCCGTACCAACCAAAGCAAACACGGCTAATACCCACGCGATCCGCCCTGCCGCTCTCATTTGTCCCCGCCTCTGAAACGATAAGGGTTAAGCGCCCGAAACAAAGTCGGACGCTTGGAGTCCCAAGGAATCGGACGCCGCACGATAACATCCGTCAATTCCTGCGCATTCAGGGGCGCCGCAGGTCCCAAGTACGGAATCCCGAATGAGCGCAAGGAAGCCAAATAAACCAGCAAACCGATGATCCCGGCCACAAGCCCGACATAGCCGAGCAGGGAAGCTAGAAACGTCATTCCGAATTGGAGGAGACGAATGGCGTAATTCATAGCGTTCGGAGGCAGCGTAAACGTGCATATGCCCGTCAGCGCCGCGACGATGACCATGATTGGCGACACGATCCCGGCTTCCACTGCGGCTTGACCGAGAATAAGCGCACCGACGATGCTGACCGCCTGCCCGATTTGCTTCGGCATGCGAATGCCCGCTTCGCGCATAATTTCGAACGCAAACATCATCGCGAAGCTTTCCACGACGGCCGGGAACGGCACCGGCTCCTTCGCGGCGGCAATGCTCTGAAGAAGCGCGGTCGGCACGAGCTCGTGATGGTAAGTAACCGTAGCGACGTAGAACCCGGGCAGCAGCAACCCGACCAAACCGCAAAAAATCCGGAGCATGCGGAGAAGAGAACCGATATAGAAATTCCAAAAGTAGTCCTCCCCTACCTGAAAGGCCTGCAAAAAAACGAAGGGCAGCAAAATGACGAACGGAGTGCCCTGAACGATGATCGCGATTCGCCCGTCCATCAGCGCGCCGACGACGCGGTCCGGCCGTTCGGTCGATTCCACCATCGGAAACATCGTTCCCCGGTGATCGGCGATCCACTCCTCGATCGCGTTGCTTCCCACTATGAAGTCGGCGGTGATCTCGTCGATTCTGCGATGAACCTCTTTCAGAATGGACGGGTTCGTGATGCCGCCAACAGACAAGACCGCCAGCGGGGTCGGGCTCAGCCTTCCGATTTTGCAGCTTTCGATTTTAAGCTGGTGAGAAGGACAGTAGTAACGCACCAGCGCCAGGTTATTGGTAAGAGACTCCGTAAAACCGCTTCTCGGTCCTTTGACGGTCGATTCGCTCGACGGTTCTTCTACGTTTCTAAGCTGAACGCCCAACAGGTCGATGGCTGCGGCGCCCGGCGGATCCGCGAACAGCAGCAGCGCTTGTCCGGCGGCAAGACTTTCCGCCCCTTGCTGAATCGACTTGCGCCAGCCATCGTCGCCGAAAGCAAAGTCCCCGTTCCCAAACTCTCTGGCATGGGCCAGCAAATATTCCAGCCTACGGTCATCCGTCAAGCCCTGCAAATAGGCGATCTTGATCGGCTTTCCCGTCGCAAGCTCCCGGTCGACGAAGATCAAATCGTCGGTATGCTGCATGCATTCCCGTATCCGTCGGACATTTTCAGCCAAATCCTCCGAGAATTCCGTTTGTGTATCGTTCATGCGCCCACCTTCGATTTGCCGCCGTCCCCTCGCAGCCATGCGACCAACAGAAGGAATCCCGGAACGGCATACTGGAACAAACAGAAATACCAGGCTTGCTGATCGTAAAACCTGCCAAGCTCAATGAGTCCCCATACTTTGAACTTGGCGCAAACATAGATTCCGGCGGCGACCGGAATAAGAAACATGCGCGGCTTCTTCAGCTTCAGCAAGTCGGCCAACCCCTGCTGAGCGGACCATAAATAAACGGTTAGCTTGATAAAGCAGCTCATCACCCATACGGCGACGAGGGCCGCATCGAACCGCTCGATATGCCGAAACAGGCGGATGTTCTGAATCAGGCTGATACTAGGGTAGGTGAAAGACTCGGATGCTTTAGCCCCGAACAACAGCGTACAAGAAAGCACGGATAACATGAGCAGCACCGTCGTAACCGCCACAGCCCCGACGGCGTATGCCGCTGTTTTTTTCGTGCGGCGCACGTGATTCAGCATCATCGAGATGAACATCAGATCGCCTAGCCAAGAAGCGACGGGAATGATGCCGGAAAGCGGCGCAAGCAATCCGTTCTCAAGAACGGGAAGCAAATATTCCGGATGGTATTGCCAGCTCAGTACGGTGTAAATGCCCAGAAAAGTAAACACGATGACGAAAAGCACGATCTCCGACACGCGGCTGAAGGCTTCGAGACCTCGATAGACCGCGTAAGCTCCCATAATGATACCCGTAGCCAAGTACCAGGACTGGGGAACGACCGGACTCAGCGCGACGATGAAAAACTGTGCAAACTCTCGAACAATCCACGCGGTAACGTCGATAAAGTAAAATATAACCGCAAAAGCAAGCAAGCCCCCGATCCAAGGTCCTAGCACATGCTTGCAGATGCGGATCAAGTTTTTGTCCGGATACATCCGGTTTAAAGCCATTAAAATAGCCAGATTCAACAGGCCGGCCAGACCGCCCGCAAGCACCAAAAACCACGAATTCCGTTCGGCGTAACGGACTAATGTGGCCGGAGCGTACAAGCTGGACGTCCCGATGGTCGATATGACGATAAGGGACATCAATTGAAAATTGCTGATCACTTCCCGGCGTTCCATATCGTACCATCCTTTCGACGCCGTTTCAGTATGCGCAAGAGATCCCCTTTTTACTCGGAATAGGGAGGCTTATCGCGAGGAATGGTAGAATCGGAGGTGTCTCGGATGAAAGCTTACGGACTGGCTTATTCGGCGTCAGGCGTCTGGCTCGTTCTTGTGTGCGTCTGGTTGTCGGATTACCATTGGTATAAGGCGCTCTCCGTCGGAACGTGGGGATTTCTCACCGTCGAAGCGATGACTATGCTGCCCGTCCTTCTGTCGCTGTTCTTGGCGGAGCTGAGCGCGAGAGCTTCCCGGAAGAGTACGCGAAACGGATAATGAGAGCTGCGCAAAAAAAACGAGGCTGTCCCATAAGCCAGAGTTGCTTGAGATCATCGATAGACAAAGAAAGGGAGGTACATACCTCTTGAACCTTTATCATCGATTCTCTTTCAGAGCAACTGGGTTGGCTTGTGGGACAGCCTTTTGTTCGAAACATCGCTATGACGGGTTAAGATTGAATTTCGATCGTTTGCACCAGGCTGTTCGTCCCGCGAACGACGACGTTCACGTTCGAGGTCAGACCGCCGCCGCTGATCGAGACGTTCGCGTCGACGTTGTAAATAATCACATGAGTGACGCCGTTTAGCGTTTTATTCAGGGAGACTGTAGTCAGCTTGCCGTCCGGATTCAGCGTGAAGGAGGTCAGCATGCCGCTGTCGACGAACTGCGTGTTCGCTTCGGCTGTTTGGGTCACCTCGATAAACACCGCTTTGCCCTCATACGTGCGCACGAGCGCCTCGTCTCCGGATTTTAATGCGGAGAGCGAAGCTTTAACATTGTCGCGGAAAATAAACACGTTGGCGTCTACCGGTACCGTTACTGCCGTTCCGTCCGACTTTCTCACTGTCAAGGCATTGTTGGCGACGGTCTCGACTTTGCCGACGATCGCTTGCGCTCTGCCTTCTTCGGGAAGCTGCTGATCGACGCGGTCCAGCAGCGACGCCAGCTCCGCGCGGGTAACGGGACGGTTGGGCTGGAACGTGTTGTCGTTGTAGCCTTTGATCAGATTTTTCTCCAGCGCCACTGCGATATAACCGACAGAGCCCGCGGGAATCTCCTTAGCGTCGCGGAACGGCAGCACCGTATCCATCTTGGTCTTCGCTTCGGCTTCCAGCTTCATCGCTTTGACGAGCAGAACGGACGCCCAGAGCCGGGATGCCGGCTTATCCGGCTGAATCTTGGTGTCCGTCTCGGAGAACAAGTCGTTCTCCAGCGCCACGGCGACGTAGCCGACCGCCCAACCGTATTTTTTCTGCAGCTGGTCGTAATCCTTGAAGTTCAGGTTGGCGTTCTTATTCTCCGGCTTTTCAGCCTCTTCCTTGAGGCCCAGGAGCCGAACCGCCGCGACAAGCGCCTCGATTCGGCTGATGTTGTTGCGAGGCTTGAAGCTGCCGTCCTCATAGCCGTTGAATACGCCTTGGGCGGCCAGCCTGATAATCGGCTCGTAAGCCCACTTCCACTCTTTCCCGTTCAAATCTTTATAATCCAGATGAATGCCGCTTTTACCGCCGCGTTTTCCTTCGTTTCCGTGTTTCGAGCCATGGTCGGATTTCGCCGAAGCCATCGTTGCCGCTGCGCTGCCCGCAAGCAGTGTCAAAGCGATCGTAGCCGCTGCCGTCTTTTTAAGAACCGGTTGCATCTGTTTCATCCTGAAGTCTCTCCTCTGCAGCAATCGTATTCACGGGATAGTTCCCGCATTAATAGCATCCAAGGAAAAGGCGCTCCCTGGCAAGGCCCAAAGTCGGAAATAAGGCTCAGGTAGGAAATCTCGGGACGACTTCGGGAACCCGCTGTGAATAATTCCGCTTCTTTCGCACCATGGTATTAAGAACCATGTCCGTAAGGAGAGTGCCGACATTCATGCGCAACCGATTGATCCCCATGTTGGCGGGCATTGCCGCCGCCTGCCTGATTTTTGCCGCAACCGCGGCGGCCAATTCCCAGTCTCCCTTCCATTTCGGATTCAAGAAAAGCAAGCAGGGAAGCTTGCCGTCCATCGCCGAAGAAGGCTTCATGAACATTCTGCAAAGGCAGCAAGCCATCTTTCTCGGCAACACGAACAGCAAGGAACTGTATCTGACCTTCGACAACGGCTACGAGAACGGCTTTACGCCGCGCATTCTCGACATTTTGCGGGATAAGCAGGTTCCGGCCGTCTTTTTCGTAACCGGGCATTTCGTGAAGGACCAGGCGGAGCTGGTGCAAAGAATGGCCAAGGAAGGTCATCTGATCGGCAACCATTCCTGGAGCCACCCGGACTTGAGCCAAGTCGGAGCGGAGCGAATTCGCGGAGAAATGGACAAGGTGAGGCAAGCGGTCGCCGAGCTTACCGGAGGGCAAGAGATGAAGTTTATGCGCCCGCCCCGGGGCATTTTCAGCGATCGGATGCTCTCCGTCTGCCGCGAGCTGGGCTACACCGGCGTCTTCTGGTCGGTCGCGTACAAAGACTGGGACGTTAACAGTCAGCGAGGCGGCCAATACGCCTACGACAGCGTGATGAGCCAACTGCACCCGGGAGCCGTCATTTTGCTCCACTCCGTCTCCCGCGACAACGTCGAAGCGCTCGGACGCATCATTGACGCGGCGCGCTCGCAGGGGTACGAGTTCAAAAGCTTAAACGAGCTGCAAATGAAAACGTACCGCTAAACGACGCGGAATTGAAAATAAGCCGTCTCCCGTCCCGATCCCAAGATCGCATGACAGGAGACGGCTTATTCAATTTAATCTGACTTGGGCGGAGAACCGGCTTCCCGTTTCGCCTTTAACCACTTCGGAGCGCCCTTGTTCTTCTGCTCTCTCGCGCGCTCCGATTTTGATTTGCCCGGCTTGGGCTTAGCAGCCGGCGATGGCGCTGCTTGAGCCGTCGACTGAGGCTTGCCCGCAACCGACGTTTTGCCTGTTGACTTGCCAACGGACTTCTCGGCCATCTTGCCTGCAGACATCCCGCCAGCTCCCGCTGCCTGAGGCCGCTCGCGCCTCGCTTCGCCGCTAGGCGTTCCCTTGCTTTCGGCCTGCTTGCGAGTCTCCAGCGAAGCCAGATAATCCGCCTTCGACTTCCATAACGGGCGGTCGCCCCTCTCGTCGGCAGCGGGCGATCTGCGACCGGCTCCCGGACCTTTGCGCTTCATGCCTTCCTCGTACGGTACGACCCGTCCTTCGTAGAGCATCTGCGGCTCGAAAGCGATACTAAGCTGCTTTTCCAATTTATCGAGAATAAAACGCTCTTCCGGAGCGATCAGCGTAATGGAGGTTCCGTCGCGTCCCATTCTCGCCGTGCGGCCCGACCGGTGCACGTAATGATCCGCATCCAGCGCCGGCTCCAATTGAATGACGAGCGGCAGCCCCGGAAGGTCCAATCCTCTGGCGGCAACATCCGTCGCGATCAGCAGCTTCGTGCGGCCCTTGCGGAAGCGCTGCATCACCTCGCCGCGCTCCTGCCCTCTCGTGTCTCCGTATAAAGCCTCGACCGACAGCCCTTCGTAGCGCAGCTTGGCGATCAGCTCGCCGATTTTGTCGGTATCGTTCACGAACAGCAGCGCGGAGCTCGGCTTTAGATGACGGACAAGCTTCTGCACGAGATCGATTTTGTCGCGCCGATCGCCAAGGAAATACCAGTGCTTAAGCGTCGAGGACAGCCCGTTCTCATTTTCCTGCTCCGTCACGTCGGTTACCCACGGATTGCTCTGCCACTTCGCCTCCGCTTCGCGCATCGCCTGCGAGCGGGTCGCCGATACGAAGACGGTCTGGCGCTCGCGGGAGCACATTTTCAGCAAATTCTCGACGTCGTTTTTGCCGCCGAGGGAGAAAATCCGGTCCGTCTCGTCCACGACGACAAAGCCAACCCTATGCAGCGACAGCTTGCGCGTACTCGCCACCTCGCGCACGCGTCCCGGCGTGCCGACGATCAGCGCGGGCTTGCTCTTCATCCGTTCGAGCTGCCGCGCCAGCGAAGCGCCTCCGATCAGCGCCGCAGCTTTAACGCCGAGCGGCTGCCCGTAAGCCTCCGCCTCGCGCATAATTTGCATCGCCAGCTCCTGCGTCGGCGCGAGAATAAGCGCCTGTACCTCCTTGCTAGAGCCGTCGATCCGCTGCAGCAGAGGCAGCAAGTACGCCAGCGTTTTGCCCGTTCCCGTCGGCGAGATGAGAATGCCGTCTCTTCCGCTCAACAGCTCCGGCAAAGCCTGCCGCTGCACTTCCGAAGGCTGCGTAATTCCGGAGGCCGCCAGCTTGTCGACCAGCGTCTCGTTTAATCCCAATGTAACAAAATCCATAATGCCAACCCCATTTCTCGTGAAAACCTATTTCCGGTTTAATAATTTCCCGAACAGCGCGTTGCCGAGCCGCGGAAACAACAGCATAAATTTCGTCCCGGCCGATGCCGCCCATGGCATGTCCAACTCCGGCCTGCGCTTCTCGATAACCGATACGATCGCCCTTGCAACCTTGTCCGGCGACAGGATGAACCCGCCCAGGTTCCGCAAATATTGGCCGTCCGGATCGGCGCGATCAAAGAACGGCGTATCGATCGGCCCCGGATTAACCGCCGAGACGGCGATGCCAGAGCCTTGCAGTTCCCGGCGCAAAGCGTTCGTAAAGCCCAGCACAGCATGCTTGGTTGCGGCATAAGCGGTCGACTTTGCGGTTGCCATCTTCCCGGCCATCGAAGCGACATTAACGATGTGACCCTGTCCTGCACGCATCATATCGGGCAGAACCGCATGGGTGCAGCGAACCGAGCCCATATAATTGACGTCCAGCATGTCCTGAAAATGAGCGATCGAAGCATCGGCGAAACGAATGAACTCTCCGTAACCCGCATTGTTCAGAAGTACGTCGATTTTGCCGTAACGCTCGACGACCCGCGCCACCGTCTCCCGAACCTGCTCGTCCGAACGGACGTCCATCGCGTACACTGCGTGCTCGCCGGAGATGGATGCGGCCAATCGCTCCATTTTGTCCACGGACCGCGCCGTCAGAATCGGAATCGCGCCCCGCTCCGCCAGCAGAACGGCAACTTTCGCTCCGATGCCGCTAGACGCCCCGGTAATCAGCACGACTTTGCCGCGCAGCTCCACTCTCATCATAACCCCTCCCCGCCAAATTACACATCCGGCCGAATGGTCCCATGAAAAAAGCCCCTGACGGGGCGTTCGTTCCTATCTATTACGCAATGAGAACCTGAATTTCCATCTCGCCGATTCCATCCATAATAAGAGGTACCGCCAGCGCTCTGCTGGCTCCGGTCGCCGATGCGAAATGAGACTCCATAATTTTCGGAGGAGTAATGTCAACGTGAACGCCTTGATTATAAAGCATCGTGCTGGCGTTGCCGCTGATCATGTTGCCCAGCTCGGAAATCGCGCTCTTGCTCATATCGTCAATCTCGGTAATCGCGTATCCGCCCATCATGGCAGATACGATTCTCAACGCGACCGATTCGCTCAACCCGAATACGATATCGCCGGTTAGATGACCTGTCAGTCCAATTTGAATCCATACATGGTTTTCCGCGAATTTGATGTCTCGAATCGACAGTTGCCCCGTGCTAGGACGAATCTGCACCATTTGTTCGATGACCATCCGCGCGGATTCCAAAAACGGGTTGATGTACTCAGCCTTCATGCCTGAACGCGCCCCTTGTCTGTTTGGATTGAACCGCTAGCCGTAATCACTTTCCCCTATTATACTTAAATCATAGGTACAAGTACACTGATTTTTGCCAAAGGAGGCAGAATGATGCCGAATGTTTGGGCTCATATTCAATTCGGCAAAGAGGTTTTAGCCCTCGTTCGGGCCGAAAGACCTATGGAGATTCCCCAGTGGAAAACCGCCTTCCAGCTCGGCTGCCAGGGGCCGGACTTTTTATTTTACGACCGTTATTTGCCGTGGCAGAGCGGGGACACAGACTTGAACAGGCTAGGTTCGTTGATGCACTCGCAAAGCTGCGGCCCCTTCCTGCTGTCGCTGCTGGAAGAAGCAAAAGGCCGCTCTCCGGACGAGCCGGCAACCGCCTACAGCCTCGGGTTTCTGCTGCATCATCTGTTGGATCGCCATCTTCATCCGTTCGTATTCAGCCGTTCCGGCTTTAAAAAATGGCATCATCAACGCTATGAAACGGCGATGGATTCCGCGATTATGTTGCGGCGCGCCGATATTCATACTGGCCAAACTCCGGTTTCTCCGGAGATCGACACGAACGGGCGCCTGCCCGGCGACTTCGCCTCCGGCTTCCTCCGCGCCGCTCGGCTCCATTATCCGGTTCCGGCGGAACGCATGACGCCCGAGGAGCTCGATAACGCCGTCCGGCAGATGCAGCAGGCGCAGCGGCTGTTCTACGATCCGAGCGGCTGGAAAGGCCGACTCGTCTTCGGCATGCTGCAGCCGTTCTCCCCGCCGCGCCGGACTCCGGATTGGGACGTGCTGAACGAGTCCCGCCAAAGGTGGATCGATCCGACCGATCGCACGACGGTTCACAGCTCCAGCGCGCTGGAGCTGTGGGATCGGGCGCTGAAGGACGCGCAGGAGACGATGACTGCGGCGCTGCGCTGGCTGGAGACAGGGACGGCAGATGCGGAAGCGGAGCCGCTGCGAGCGCGTTTCGGCGAGCTGCTCGGCAACGTCTCCTACGAAACCGGTCGGCCATGCGGAAGCGCGGACATCGTCTACGCCGACTCGGTCATTCCGGAGCGGTAGGTCAAAAAGTCCGCTTTTGATCACGAAGCGTTTCAGGGGGCGGATTCGACGTCGAACCTTGAATTCAGCCGGGTCTTCCGGTACTCATGTAGGTTTGCCTACACTCCGTTCCTCATCACCGGTCTTCATCCAATTTTCTCGGTGCTGAAAAGCGAACTTTTTGACCCTTCATTTGAGCGGTAGGTCAAAAAGTCCGCTTTTGATCACGAAGCGTTTCAGGGGGCGGATTCGACGTCGAACCTTGAATTCAGCCGGGTCTTCCGGTACTCATGCGCTCAAATCGTCTGTCCGGCTTCCTTCTCTCCCTTCGCCAAATCGACGAATGTCAGCAGGATAAGGCCCGCGACGAAGAAGAAGGCAACGGCCAGCAGCGCGGACCGACTCGAATCGCTGAGCAGCTTAACAATGCCGAATACGAGCGGGCCGCCGAACGAGAAGAAACGGCTCGTAAAGCTGAGGAAGCCGAAAAACTCCGCGTTCCGGCCGGGAGGAATCATTTTGCTGAAGATCGATCGCGACGTCGCCTGCGAGCCTCCTTGCACAAGCCCGACCATGCAGGCCAGCAAGTAGAAATGCAATGCGCTGGTCATGAAGTAACCCAACAGGACGATGATCAGATAGATGACGAGCGAGCTGTACAGCATCTTCTTGCTGCCCAGCTTGTCGGCCAGCTTGCCGAACAGGAGCGACGCCGGGAATCCGACGAATTGCGTAATGAGCAGGGCGGCGATCAGATGGGTAGATTCGATGCCGATCGTCGTGCCGTAGCTGGCGGCCATAACGATGATCGTATTGATGCCGTCGAAGAAAAACCAGTAAGCCAGCATAAACTTCATCAGTTCGGGATAACGCTTGATCCGGCTAAATGTTTCCTTAAGTCGCCGCGCTCCCGTCCTGATGTGTGCCATCGCCGTTCCTTCCGTCGCCAGCCTCGTTTCCTGAACCCGACGAAACAAAGGCAGCGAGAAAACGAACCACCAGACTCCGACCGTCACGAACGAAATTTGCGACGCGGCGGTGCTGTCCGGCAGTCCGATTGTCTCCCAGCCGAGTATGAGTCCGAGATTGACGGCCAGCAGCACCCCGCCGCCCAAATAGCCCATCGCGTAGCCTCTGGCGCTGACGCGTTCCCGCTGCGCGGGGGAGGTCACATCGCCAAGCAGCGCGTCGTAGAACGTATTGCCGGCTCCGAAGCCGACCATGCCGATAACGACAAGCACGGAAGCAAGCCACATATCGCCCGGGCCGATCAAGGCCATCGCCGCGCTGGCGGACGCTCCGATCACGGTGAAGACGCGGAGAAACGTTTTTTTCCGTCCCGCATGGTCGGCGATTGCGCCAAGCAGCGGCGACAGCAGCGCCACGACGATCGCCGCGGCCGTCTGCGTGAAGCTCCAGCTTCCGTCGGTTCCGCCGGCGACGCTGATAAAGTAAATCGGCATGACCGCTGCCATAATCGTCGTGGCGAAAGCCGAATTCGCCCAATCGTACATCACCCAGGCGTTAATCTGTTTTTTGTCGTCCATCGGAATGTCGCCTCTCTCGCTTTACGCGCGGATTTGACGGACTAATTCGACAAACGTTCGGCGATCTCCTTTTCCGGTCAGTGATCCGGTTGCCGGTCAGCCGAGTTCAACAAGCCTTTTTGCGCATCCTCCAGCATCTCCGTGAGCCAGTCGCGCTCCGTCTCGCTGAACCGCAGTATGCCCTCGATCATCCTTTTGGCGCCATGCGGCAGCCAGCCTGCTTTAATCTCCAATACGTCTTGTACGTTCCGAATTCTTTCCAGACAGCCGTCAAGCCGCTCGGCGATGAGCGCCTCCATTGCCTCGTTATCGGCGTGCCGCGAGAAAGCGAGCGGGGCAAACATCGGGTGCTGCGGATAGAAGTCTTTGCCAAACTCCTCGTAGATCATCCGCGTGAACGCTTCTTTCCCTTTGTCCGTAATGCGGTATACGATTTTATCCGGACGGTTGTCGCCCTGAACTGCAATCGTCTCCGCTACCTCGATCAGCCCTTCGCCCCGCATCTGATCGACCGCGTAATAAAGCGAGCCGTCTCGAATCCGGAACGTCAAATGCCAATTTCTCTTCTTGATCGTCTGCCGAATCTCGTACGGATGCCGATTGTTCTCCATCAACAGTCCAAGAATGATTAATCGGATCGACATGGCGCTAACCTCTGTTGTAGGAAACCTCCGGCTTGCCCTGCGGCGCCGGAACGGTTTTCTCCATTCTGGCGCGTCCCATCAGCAGCACGAACACGAGCGCCAAGGCGGGCAATAGCACCGACCACTGAAAAATGTAAGTGATCGAGCCGGCCAGCTTGGAGAGCAGACCGTTCACGATGTCGGGAGACAGTCCCATCTTCTCTTGAATGGTCGGATCGAGCAGCGCTTGGCCGCCCTTGATCTGTCCCGCCATTTCGGGACTCATATTCGGCACTTCCCGAATTCCCTCTTGAAAATGATGCTTCTGCAGCGTTCCGAACACCGTTACGCCGAGCGCCGAACCGATGGTCCGGAAAAAGGTGATCAGCGACGAGGCCGAGCCTTTGTATTGCGGAGGAACGGAGCCGAGCGTCGAGATGTTCAGCAGCGAGAAGGATACACCCATGCCGAGTCCGATCACGATCATGAACAGGGTGATGACGAGACGGCTTGTGTCGGTATTCATCACAAATCCGAGCAAATAGGAGCCGATCAGCAGCGTTACCGCGGACACGAGCATCACGTCCCGGTATCTGAAGCGGCTGGCGACTCTGCCTCCGATTTGACTGCTCAGCACGACGCCTAGCATCATCGGGGTTAGCACCGTGCTCGTTTCCGTCGCCGTTTTATGGAATACGCCTTGAATAAAAATCGGAATATAAGTCGCGCTGGCGATCATTACGCCGCCGTAGAGCAGGCTAATCGCCATGCTGCTCGTGAAGAGACGCGTACGGAACAACGACAGCTTGATGATCGGGTCCTTCGCGACGCTCTCCGCCCACAGGAACAGCGCGAGCAGCACCGCGGAACCGGCGAACAAGGAGACTGTTTTAACGGAATCCCAAGCCCAGCCTTCGGAACCGCCCAGCTCCAGCCCGAACATCAAGCACAGAATCGCGCCGGTCAGCAGCACCGCTCCGGCCCAGTCGATCACTTGCTTGCGGGTATTTCTCGATTCGCGGTACGCCGTTGCAATGAAGTAGATGGACAGCAGCCCGATCGGCACGTTAATGTAAAAAATCCAGCGCCAGCTCATATAATCGGTAATCGCCCCGCCCAAGATCGGTCCGAAAACGCTGGACACGCCGAATACCGCGCCGAACAGCCCCATCATTTTCCCCCGCTTCTCTCCCGGAAACAGATCGAAAATAATCGTAAAGACGATCGGCATCAAAGCGCCGCCGCCAATGCCTTGAATCGCGCGGTAGATGATCAGCTGATCCATGTTCTGCGCCGTGCCGCACAAAATCGAGCCAAGCAGGAACAGAATCAAGCCCATCAGGAAAAACCGCTTGCGTCCGTACATATCCGACAGCTTGCCGAAAATCGGGGTCGCGACGACCATCGCAATCATATAAGCGGAATACACCCAAATAAAGCTTTCGAGTCCTCCCAGCTTCTTAATAATTGTCGTCATCGCCGTGGAGACGATCGTCTGATCAAGCGCCGACATAAACAAGCCCAGCAAAAGACCGGCCACGACGAGCTTGGTGTTGCTCTTATTAACATCCATACGGTGAACTTCCTCTCTAGACGGATTAAAATACTCAAATTTGAGTACAACATCGTAATTATACTCAATTTTGAGTACTTGTAAACCCTTTGCGATGAAAAAACATTTCCCCTATAATAGAGTTATGACAAATCCTGTTTATATCCATCGGGACTGTTGATAAATTAATTCAATATATAAGGAGGCGTACAGGTGAACATCAGCCAACTGGAGACGTTAGTCACGATATCCAAAACGCTAAGCTTCCGCAAAGCCGGCGAAGTGCTCAACTTGACGCAGCCCGCCGTATCGGCGCAAATCAAAAGTCTCGAAGACGAGTTCAAAGCGATTCTCGTCGACCGCAATCACCCCGTCGCCTTAACGGACAGAGGACAAGTCTTTCTCGACCATGCCGAGCAAATACTTACCATCGTGGAGCAGCTTAAGCAGAAGCTGACCGATCTGAACCAAGTGCCCCAAGGCCATATCGTGCTCGGAACGACCTCCTCCATCGCGATTCAGATTTTGCCCCGCGTCCTGTCCTATTTTCAGAACCAGTATCCGCTCATTAAGACCAGCATCCTCTCCATGTCTTCGACCCAAGTGCTTTCCAGCGTCGAGAACGGCGCCGTCGATATCGGCATCGGCTACTTGACCGACCGCAGCCTGCAAGTGGAAACGTCCATCCTCTACTACGATACGTTCGAATTCGTCGTCGCTCCGCAGCATCCGCTCGCCGGAGCCAAGCGGGTCACGATCGATATGCTGAAGGACGTTCCTTTGATTTTGCTGTCGCCGGACACCTTGGGCAGACGGTTCACGGATCGGGTGCTGCGCGAGCACGGAATTGAGCCGAATATCGCCATGGAGTTGGGAAGCAGCGAGGAAGTCAAGCGGATGGTAGAGCTGAATCTGGGAGCCGCGGTCGTCTCCAAGCTGTCCATAGCCGAGGAGGTCCGGCGCGGAACGCTCAAAATGATCCCTGTAACCGAACTGGAGGTCAGCCACCCCGTCGGCGTGATGACCAAGTCGGGGAGATACGTCAACAGCGCGATGAGGCAGTTTTTGAACGATCTGAAGGGGATGCCCGAGGATCAATTCATCGGAAGCGAATAACGATACGCGAGGGCGTGTCTGCAAACCCGCTCGGGGGCGTCTTTCACCTCCCCTGCTGCGTCACTTTTGCTTGACGTACCCCCGGTACGCCTTCACAAAAGTTCCTTGCATGGAACGAAAATTCGGCAAAATCTGCTGCCCTCGGAGTATGCAGACACGCCCTAGGAGTGAACGAAATGAAATTCGATTTGCACACGCACCACATCAGATGCGGACATGCATCGGACAGCATTCGGGATTACATCGAAGCGGCGATTGGCGCCGGTTTGGACGTTATCGGCATCTCCGACCATTCGCCTTATTTTGCCCACGAGCACGATCATCCTCAGCCTGGCATCGCGATGGCCCGCAGCGAATTTCCGAATTATGTGGCGGAGGTGCTCCGGCTCAAAGAACAATACAAGGACCGGATCGAGGTGCTGCTTGGCGTCGAATCCGATTTCTATATCGACCAGATTGAGCTGTACCGGTCGGCTTACGCCCCCTACCCGTTCGATTACATTATCGGTTCCGTGCATCAGACGAGAGGCGTCAGCATCTTTAACCGCAACCGTTGGAAGGACAAGGACGAGGCGCAGCAGCTGGACGAGAAAAAGTATTATTACGAACTGATCCGCCGCTCTGCGGAAAGCGGACTATTCCAGGTGCTTGGCCACATTGACGCGATGAAAGGTTATTATCCGGGTTTTGCCGACATTGCCGGAGCGGAAGCCGACATCGACGAAGCGCTAAAGGCGGTCGCCGCGAACGATCTGTCGATCGAAATCAATACGAGCGGGAAAACAAAGGATTGCGGCGGCTGGTATCCGTCGGACGCCGTTCTCGAACGCGCGCTGCACTTCGGCGCCGACGTCACTTTCGGCTCGGACGCCCATCTGCCGGCCCGCGTCGGAGACGAATGGGAGGCTGTCCGCTCCCGCCTGCGCGAGATCGGTTTTACCCGTTGGGTGTTCTTTCGCCAGAAGGAAAAAATCGCCGTTCCTTTGTAAGTCGCTTGTGCTTCTATGCGCTTAAGTACCGCTCTACCCGGGAAACACCTTGTTGAATTTAAAACGGATTTTCCACTCTATTCTCGCGGATTCGCCTCTTTTGGCGAAATTAGGGCGGATCTTCCGCTTTATTTCTGAAATTTTCCTCTTTTGGAGAAATTAAGACGGAGTTTCCGCTCTATTTCTGCGATTTTTCCCTTTCCGGCGAAATTAGCACGGGTTTTCCGCTCTATTGTAGCCCCCTTGGGCTACACTATATACAAGAAAGCCTGCCGATCAACGATCAACGGCAGGCTTTCTTGTATAACGTTACTTTCAGTGCTTTGCGCACACTCAGAACCAGGCGCGGCTACACAGCTCTACATGATCGTTGTTCCGTTCCGTACTCCGGAGCGGACGAGACTGCGAACCCTTTTACGGCAATGGCTGGCAATAAGCTGACACTTACTTTTTTGAAGTGAGTGTGCTAAAATAGAAAAAGAGGGGGAATCGGTATGGATTATTCCAAAATGTGCCCCAAGTACGAATCGGCTGCAGAGCTACTGGGCAAAAAATGGACCGGACTGATCATCCGCGTGCTTCTCGGAGGTCCTAAACGATTTAAGGACATTAAAGAGCAAATTCCGGAAATGAGCGATAAAATGCTGACGGACCGCATGAAGGAACTGGAAGCGGCGGGCATTCTAACCCGAACGGTCTATCCGGAAATGCCGGTTCGCATCGAATACGAACTGACCGAGAAAGGCCACCAGTTGGAGGAAGTCATTCAGTCCATTCAGCACTGGGGCGAGACGTGGATGTAACTCGGAGCCATACGCAGAGAGAGCGGACCGACGCCGGTCCGCTCTCTTACGTATGGGATGGCGTTCCTGAAATCCAGCGAATCCAGGCCGCGTAACATTGACCCAGCTTTCGAAACAAAAATGGCGTAGCCATTAATAGAATCACGCCTAGGCCGGTGTTGAACCAAGACCGTTGAAAGCTTGACCAATCGGGGAAAAGCCACTTCATGATCAAATCCTGCTCGAATAGGTTAAACGAGAAGATACGCGAGCTAATAAGTTCCGCGACAGGCGACAGCAATAAGGCCAACGCCGTCGCCGGAATGACGATTGCCAGCACGAAAGCCAGAATGGAAACCGGGAATTGGCCGATTCCGTACGCCAAATTTCGATATCGCTGAACGTTTCCGAGCGAGCTGACCCAACTTTTCAAGCCCCCCTGAACCAGTTCGGCCCGGCTATCGGGCAGGCCGATTCGGGGAGATCCGGACGGATATTCCCCGCAAGACTCCCAAGCGGCCACCATGCGCCGATCCACGCCCAATATTTTTTCGCATGCGGCAAGCATTCCGACCAGAATCGGTAAACCGATCACGAATAGAGCAAGCGGCAACCCGACGCTTAAACCCGCTACCGCGATGACGAATGCAACGACTCCGCGAGGAAAGCTGCTCAGTAACAACTTCCATGCTGCGATCGTCGGCGATAATCCTTTTATCTTCATACCTACTCTCCCTGTTCTCCTCATGATACGATCATTCTACCGTATCCTTCCAACGATTTCCCTTGACCGATGCACTGGACTCTCCCTCGACTTTAGTCCAGTTTATCGAAAACGGTTAACCGCCTGCTCCAGCTCGCGAATCCGGCTTGCCAGCGCATTCGTCTCGTCGGCGACCTTGCGTACCGAATTCATCTGCGATTCGGCGATATCCGCGACGTCTTGTGCGCGCTCCGCGCTTGAAGCCGATATCGCTTCCGTCTGTTCGATCAGCGCGGACAACTCCTCTAGCTGCGCTCCGATTTGCTGTCCGGCCGCGGCGATGCCCTGCAATTCGTCCTCCATGCCGCGAATGCCGACGGCGATCCCCCGGAACGTCTGATCGGCTTCCCTCACCTTGACCGCGCCGCTGCTTACCTCCGTCTGTCCCGCTTCGATATGGCGCACGACGGACAAAATACCTCCCTGCACCTCGGCAATGATGGCTGTAATCTCCGAGGCCGTCTGATCCGCCTGCTGCGCCAGCTTCCTCACTTCGCCCGCTACGACGGCAAAGCCTCGCCCATGCTCTCCCGCTCTGCTCGCTTCGATATTCGCGTTAAGCGCTAGCAGGTTCGTGCGGTAGGCGATCGCCGATATCGCTTCGGCCATCCGTTCGATCCGCTCCGATTTGGAATGAAGCTCGCGGGCGTCGCGAACGGAAGACTCCACTGTCGCCGATATTTTATCCATCTGCTCGACAGCGTCGACGACCGTATCGCTTCCTTCCGCCGCCTGCCTGGAAGCCTCCTCGGCTACCGCTGCAACGGCGGAAGAACGCTCCCCGATCGTGCCCATTCCTGCGACGATCTCCAGCGCCACGTCGGCCCCCCGCTTCATGCCTTGCATCTGGGAGTCCGCTCCCGCCGCCACTTCCCGCATGGCCTGGGCGATCCGGTTCGCGCCTTCCGCAGCTCCCTCCGCCTCTCCTGTAAGTTGACCCACCGCCGATGAAGTGGCGGAAGCCGTCGACCGGATACCCGCAGCGAGCGTCTTCAAATGCTCAGCCATCTCCTGCAAGGAGCGGCCGATCGAGCCGATCTCATCCTCCCGTCTCCTCGTTTTGTCGGATACGGAGACGGACAGCCGCCCTGAAGACACCTCCTTAAGGAAAGCTTCGAAGGCAACGAGCGGAAGGATCATTCGCCAACGCAGCAAATAAGCGATAAGCGCGATCAGCAAGCCGGCCAGCACCGCAACAATCAAGCTCATTCTCACCATTTCCTTATGTACCGTTCCGCTGGCTTCCGCGGGCACAATGACGGACAACTCGGCGATCGCCTCTCCCGACATGCCGGGATAGCCGGAAACGACAACGCTGTTTCTCTTCCCCTCCGACTCTGTCGTCGCGAAACGCGGTTGCTCGTCGACGCCTGGGAGCGCCGCTTCTGCGCGATCCCTCTCTGCATCGGGCAGGCTGCTCAGCCTCTGATCCGTAGACGATCGAACGGAAATGCCCGCATTCAGAATCGCTCCGATTCCCTTTACCGCTTCGTCGTCCAACAGCCGACCGAACAGCAGCGCGGCCGGAGACTTCGCCACGCCCTGCTCGTCGGTAATTTGCGACACGGCGATCACCGCCAGCCCTTCCGACGTTTGGATCATGCCGTACGCGTCGGGAATCGCTTTCACTTTCTCGACGATTGACCTATCCGCCAACTGCCCGGTAAATTCCGGAATATCTCCGGCCTGCGACAACACCTTGCCTTCGTAATCGAACGTTGCGACAAAGCTGACGTTCGGCACAATGTCAGGCGATACGTTTATATTTTCCTCAATCCATCCGAGATCTTCGCCGTTAATAGCATCGACGTAGTCCTTCCATTTGGCGTTCGTAATGACGGAACCCGACAGCTGCTCCCCCAATTGCACGAACAGCCGATGCGCGGATGCGCTGACCTCCAACGCGTGCGCGCGTTCAATCTCCCCCAGATCCGAGCTTAATGTTTTGTAATAAAACCAGCCGACTCCGCCTAAAGGCAGCATCAGAACGACAATCATCAGCAAAATCACTTGTACTCGCAAATAGCTCCAAAAACGCCTACGTTCAGCCATGCACGTATCCTCCCGATTTAAAGCGGTCCAACTAATATGTATTTGACACGGACTTCCATATTCCTCCTTCTTTCGACGGATATATGGACGTATGGCGCTTGTTAAATAGATCTTTCCACCTACTTCGGGTTTACATTTGCGCTCGATAAGTCTATCATTCTTATAAACTACGACAATTCACCAAGGAGATTACTAGATGAAAAAGAGAACCGTCGTCGTCGTTGCACTCGGGTTTGCCATTGCCGGCGGACTGCTGTATCAAGATGCGCATTCTTCGAAAAACTCGTCGGCGCCGATCGTCGGGCCGTCCAATAGCGAGACCTCGCTTCCGACTGATACTCCGACCGAACCGCCAACTGAAACTCCGACTGAACCGCAAACCGAATCGCCAACCAAGGCTCCAACCGAATCGCCAACCGAAACTCCGATCGAGCTCGTCAAACCGCCCGTCAAGGTTTCACCGGCTTTCGCCTTGTTGGCGGATAGCCTGCCGAGCCTCACCGTAAAACAGGATAAGAAAGGCGCTGCAATCGTTACAAACACGTCCAGCCTGTACGTTCTCGTCAATAAGCAGCGGAATCTGCCCTCCGATTACGAACCGAAGGATCTTGTCGTGCCCGACGTTCCGTTCTCCTTCTCGGGAAACTCTCCGAAGAAGCAAATGCGCAAGGAAGCCGCCTCGGCGCTGGAAAAGCTGTTTAAGGCCGCGTCGGAGGACGGCATCAAGCTGAAGGCCGTCTCCGGCTATCGCTCCTATTCAACGCAGAAATCGATCTTCGAGAGCAACGTCAAGCGCAAGGGAGAGAAGGTCGCCAATCGGACAAGCGCCCGCCCGGGCCAAAGCGAGCATCAAACCGGACTGGCCATGGATATTTCAAGCGCTAGCGTGTCTTACGGTCTGGAGGAAAGTTTCGGCGATACGAAAGAAGGCCAATGGCTGGCTAAGTACGCCTCGGAATACGGATTTATTATCCGTTATCCGAAGGGCAAGGAAGGCATCACCGGCTATTCCTACGAGCCTTGGCATGTTCGCTACGTCGGAAAGATCGTCGCCAAAGACGTCACGAGGAAAGAAGTGACGCTGGAGCAGTATTTCGAGGCGGCGGAAGAGGTTATTCGTCCCAAGGCCTGATTCGTCGAATAAACAAAGGGTTGTTCCCGGTCGCCTTCGCGGCCTTGGAACAACCCTTGTTTATTTTACAGACCGAGCCATTGCTTAAACAGATGCTTGGTCGTATCTTTGTTCATCGCCGCGATCGAAGTCGTCAGCGGAATGCCTTTCGGGCAAGAGCGCACGCAGTTTTGCGAGTTGCCGCAGCCCTCGATGCCGCCCTCCTCCATCAGCGCTTCGAGACGCTCGTGCGCGTTCATCTCGCCCGTAGGGTGAGCGTTGAACAGGCGCACTTGCGAGATCGAAGCCGGTCCGATGAAGCTATTGCGGTCGTTGACGTTCGGGCACGCCTCGAGGCAGACGCCGCACGTCATACACTTGGACAGCTCGTACGCCCATTGGCGCTTCGATTCCGCCATCCGCGGCCCCGGTCCGAGATCGTACGTTCCGTCGATCGGAATCCAGGCTTTAACTTTCTTAAGCGCGTTGAACATCCGCTCGCGATTGATAACGAGGTCGCGCACGACCGGGAACGTCGCCATCGGCTCCAGCCGGATCGGCTGCTCGAGCTTATCGATGAGCGCGCTGCACGCTTGGCGCGGCTTGCCGTTGATCACCATCGAGCAAGCGCCGCAGACTTCCTCCAGACAGTTGGATTCCCAACATACCGGAACGGTTTTCTCGCCCTTGGTGTTAATCGGATTGCGCTGAATTTCCATCAGCGCGCTGATAACGTTCATATTCGGACGATACGGAACCTCGAATTCCTCCGTGAATGGGGAGGCATCCGGACGCTCCCGACGAGTAATAATAAATTTGACTTTGCGTCCCGCCGCAGTCGACGGCGCTGCAGTTGCTTCCGCCATGGATTAGCCCTCCTTCTTCTTGTTGGTGGAATAGTCGCGCTTCCGCGGTGTGATCAGCGATACGTCGACCTCTTCGTACGAAATCTCAGGACCTTCCGCTGTCCACTTCGCCTTCGTCGTCTTGAGGAAGTTGTCGTCGTCGCGCTCCGTAAACTCAGGCTTATAGTGCGCGCCGCGGCTTTCGTTGCGCAGCAGCGCGCTCACGGTCATCGACTCGGCCAGTTCGAGCATGTTCCAGAGCTGACGCGTAAACGCCGCGCCCGAGTTGTTCCATTGCGCCGAATCGTTAATATTGATATTTTTGTAGCGCTGTTTAAGCTCTTTGATCTTGCCGACCGTTTCTTCAAGCTTTTTGTTGTAGCGAACGACGGTCATATTGTTCGTCATCCATTCGCCCAACTCTTTGGCCAGCACGTACGCGTTCTCTTTGCCGTCCATCTTGGTGATCGATTCGTACTTGGTCGCTTGCTTATTGCGCTCGCGCTCAAACACGCTCTCCGAGATATCCTCGGCGGATTTCTTCAAGCCCTTAACGTACTCGATCGCTTTCGGTCCGGTTACCATGCCGCCGAAAATCGCCGACAGCAGCGAGTTCGCGCCGAGACGGTTCGCGCCGTGATACTGGTAATCGCACTCTCCGCAAGCGAACAGCCCCGGAATGTTCGTCATCTGATTGTAGTCGACCCACAGACCGCCCATCGAATAGTGAACGGCCGGGAAAATCTGCATCGGAATTTTGCGCGGATCGTCGCCGGTAAACTTCTCGTAAATCTCGATGATGCCGCCGAGCTTGACGTCGAGCTCCTTCGGATCCTTGTGAGACAGATCGAGATATACTCTGTTCTCGCCGTTAATGCCGAGCTTCTGGTTGACGCACACGTCGAAAATTTCCCGAGTCGCGATATCCCGCGGCACGAGGTTGCCGTACGCCGGATATTTTTCTTCAAGGAAGTACCACGGTTTGCCGTCCTTGTAAGTCCAGATGCGTCCGCCTTCTCCGCGAGCCGATTCGCTCATAAGCCGGTTTTTGTCGTCGCCCGGAATCGCCGTCGGGTGAATTTGGATGAATTCACCGTTCGCGTAATAGACGCCTTGCTGGTACACGGCGCTGGCCGCAGTTCCGGTATTGATGACGGAGTTCGTCGTCTTCCCGAAAATGATGCCCGGTCCGCCCGTAGCCAGAATGACCGCATCTCCGCGGAAAGTGACCGACTCCATCGTGCGCAGATCCTGCGCGGAAATGCCGCGGCAAATGCCGTCGTCGTCGATGACCGCTCCGGTGAACTCCCAGTGCTCGTATTTCTGTACGAGTCCGGCCGCTTCCCAGCGGCGAACCTGCTCGTCCAACGCGTACAGCAATTGCTGACCTGTCGTCGCGCCTGCAAATGCGGTACGGTGATACTGCGTTCCGCCGAAGCGGCGGAAGTCCAGCAAGCCCTCGGGAGTCCGGCTGAACATAACGCCCATCCGGTCCATCAGGTGAATGATGCCCGGCGCGGCTTCGCACATCGCTTTTACCGGCGGCTGGTTCGCCAGGAAGTCGCCCCCGTATATCGTATCGTCAAAGTGCTCCCATGGGGAGTCTCCTTCGCCCTTGGTGTTAACCGCTCCGTTGATGCCGCCCTGGGCGCATACGGAGTGAGATCTTTTGACCGGAACGAGCGAGAACAGATCGACGCGCACGCCCGCTTCCGCCGCTTTGATCGTCGCCATCAGACCGGCAAGGCCGCCCCCGACGACGATGACTTTTTGAGTTGCCATATGTTGTACTCCTCCCTTAACCTACCGAAACTGCGCTTAGCGCCGCTGTCGCCGCCGAAGCGAACTCGTCGCTGCGGAAAGCGAAAATGGACAGCAAGAACAGAGCCGCCAGGATGACGAAGATGCCCATGCAAATTCGCGAAGAAACCTTCTGAGCGCGAGGTCCGACCGTAATGCCCCAGCTGACGAGGAAAGCCCACAGGCCGTTCGCGAAGTGGAACGTCGCTGCCAAGACTCCGATGACGTAAGCCGTTACGGCCAGCGGGTTGCTGAAAATGTTGCTCATGTGCTGACCCAGTTCCTCATGGGATACATTCCCCAGCGCGAGCTGGATACGGGTATCGTAGAAATGCCACGCGACAAAAATAAAGGTGATGACCCCCGTAATTCTTTGCCACGCGAACGCCCAGTTGCGTCCGTAGCTGAACCGTCCCGTATTGATGTCCGACTGATAGGCGATGTACAACCCGTACACCCCGTGGAACAAAATCGGCAGCCAGATAATGAACATTTCCATGAAGAAAATGAGCGGAAGGCTGTTGAGCAGATCGATCGCGTCCGTAAAGCCCTCCTTGCCGCCCTCGAAAGCCGAGTAGTTCGTCAGCGCATGCTCGACGATGAACAAGCCGAGCGGAATTACGCCGAGCAGCGAATGAAGCTTGCGCGGTAAATAAGAATTACCTTTCATGTGTGAGTTTAATCTCCTTTCGCATCCGTGCTTCGACAACGGATGACGATGCTTGTTGCGCAGCTGGCATTCGTCACCATTTTGTCACCGCTTTTAAGGTTACTCTATTTTCGCTTATAATGGAACTGCTTATTTTATATTATCAGTTATAACTTTTCTGCATATGAGAGGAGGGCCCCATCATGCTCGAAGACATGCGGTTGTTCGCGACGATCGTGGAGCAGACCAGCTTAAATAAAGCGGCGGAAAGATTAAACCTGTCCCAGCCCGCTCTTTCGCGGCGGCTGGCGCGGCTGGAAGCGGAGCTGGAGGTCGACTTATTCCGACGGGTCGGCAAGCGTTTGGAGCTGACCCCGGCCGGTCAGGTGACCTACGAATTCGCGCTGGAGCTGCGACGTTTTCACGGCAGCTATTTACAGAAACTGAACGCTTACAAATCGTCCGAGGCCCACGACGCCACGATTGGCGCCAGTCTGACGACGCTGCAGACGACGCTTCCCGATCTCGTGAAGACGATGACCGAGAAGCATCCTAATCTGGAAATCAAGGTCGTCACCGGCAAGTCGCACGAAATTGCGGAGCTGGTCAAGGAGCGCAAAGTCGACTTCGGCATCGTCGCCTCTTCGGTTATCGACGATCCCGCCATTACCAGCCTGCCCTTATTTGACGACCATCTTATCCTGGTGCTTCCGAGAAATCACATTATATTAGAAAGAACGCACATCGAAATGGCCGACCTGCAAAACCTGCCGATGATTTTGTTCTCTCCCGGTACCTGGTACCGGACGATGACCGACGAGCTCCTGAAAAAATATAACCTAAAGCCGGACGTGCGAATGGAAATCGATTCGTTCGAGGCCATTATTCGGCTGCTCTCCGCTTGTCGGGCCGGCTCGCTGCTTCCGCGATCTTATCTGAGGGAGCAGGTACTGGTCGACAACGATTTGTATCTTGCCCCGATTCAGGAGCTGGAGGAGACCAGGCGGACGACGTTTCTGATTCACGGCGATCCGGCTTGGCTCGCTCCTTCGACGCGTTTTCTGATCGAAGAGACGACTGCGTACTTTCAAAGGGAATCCGTGCGCTACAAAAGCACTTAAAGCGAGGTTAGAACGGACGGCTTTGATTGCGCTGCATCACAGGAAGCCTACTCGCCGAATTTTCGTTAACGCCCCCGCTTCTCCGGCAGACGAAGCAGCTCGGTCAGCGCAACCGGCTCGTAATCGTGCTCGCGCAGCCAGTCGATAATTCTCGGGAGCGCTTCGACCGTGCCGGCCAGCCGCTGTCCATTTCCTCCGCCTGCGTGCATCAGCACGACGGAGCCGGGCCTGACCGAGCGGGTCACGTTCCGAAACACCTGGTTCGCGCTGAGCTGCCGCCAGTCCGACGAATCGACGTCCCAATTAACGACCGTATAGCCGCGCCTCTTGGCCCATTCCAGCTGTTTCGGCACGATTTCCCCATACGGCGGACGAACGAGCCGCGGCTTGAAGCCGACGGCGTCGGCGATCGCCGCTTCCGCTCTTAACACTTGCTCCTGCACCTTTCTAAGCGGCAGCTTCGAGAAATCGGGGTGATTGTAAGAGTGATTGCCGATATCGTGGCCTTCCCGGTGAATCCGTCTGACCAGCTCGGGAAATTTGCGCGCGCGGGTGCCTACGACAAAGAAGCTGGCGCGTACGCGTTTGCGCTTCAAAACATCCAGCACCTGCGAAGTATAACGATCGCCGGGCACATCGTCGAACGTCAGCGCGACCTTGCGGGATTCGCGCGAAGCGGACAGCACAAATACGCCCTCGTATTTCCGTTCCCATTCGGTCCAATGGGCGCCGCTCGGTTTCGTTTGCTCGGCGCGAGCCGGCATATATCCGTCCCACAACGTTAAAAAGGCGACGGCGCACACTAACGCCATCACCGCTTTTCCAAGGCGCGCCTTCCTCATCGCCCCTACCTCCCCATCCCGCTCGTCATACCAATAGCCTGAGCGAACGGGATGGTTTTCATTCACCGGAATCGAACGACTCCTGACATTGCTCGATTTGATCGTTCGTGCCGATCACCACCATAACATCCTCCGTCGACAATACGTCCTTGGCCGCCGGAGCGATAATCATGCCTTGCGGCTTGTTGATGGCCACGATGCTGCAGCCGAATTTGCCGCGCAGGTCGACGTCCTCCAGCGATTTGCCCGACCAGCATTGCGGCACGGCCAACTCCGCGATCGTATATTTTTTGGACAACTCGATATAATCGAGCAGGTTGGGGGAGACGAGCTGATGCGCAACGCGAACGCCCATATCCCGCTCCGGGTAGATGATCCGATCGACGCCCATTCTTTCCAGCACTCGGCCGTGCAGGTCGGATACCGCCTTGGCCACAACCTTCTTTACGCCCAGTTCCTTAAGCAGAATCGTCGCCAAAATGCTGGCCTGGATATCGTCGCCGATCGCTACGACCCCGCAATCGAAATTGCGGGCGCCCACCGAGCGCAGAACCTCCTCCTCCGTCGCATCGGCTACGATCGTATGCGTCAGAACGTTGGACAGCTCCTGCACCTTTTCCTCGTCCCGATCGACGCCGAGAACCTCATAGCCCAATCTGACCAATTCCCGGCCGAGATTGGAGCCGAATCGTCCTAGACCGATAATGACGAACTGATTTAATTTCATCCTTTTCCGTCCTCTACCCGATGATAATTTTACCTTCCGCGTAACGGTAAAGCGCCCGTCCCTGCTTAGGCCCCAATGCGTAGGTCAGCGTGAGCGGCCCCAAGCGGCCGATAAACATCAGAACAATAATCGTCAGCTTGCCCGCCAAGCTCAAATGTCCGGTCAAGCCCATAGACAACCCGACCGTGCCGAAAGCGGAAGTCGCTTCGAACAATATTTTCAGGAAACTGGCATCCTCGGTCGTAGCCAGCACCATCGTTCCCGCGAGCACGATTCCGATACAGAAGAGCGTGACGGTAATCGCTTTGTACACCCTCTCTTGAGCAAGCCGCAGCCGAAACAGCACGACATCCTCCTTGCCCCGCATCATCGCCAGCACCGCTCCGACCAGCACGGCGAACGTCGTCGTTTTGATGCCTCCGCCCGTCGAGCCTGGAGAAGCGCCTATAAACATCAGAATAATCATAAAAAATTGCGTCGCTTGGCGAAGCTCCGCCACGTCGACGGTGGCTACGCCGCCCGAGCGAGTCGTGACCGACTGGAAAAAGGCGGACAGCGCCTTGTGCGCGAAATGCTCGTCACCAATCGTGCGCGAGTTGGTAAATTCGAAAATGAAAATGACCAGCGCCCCGACGACAATCAGAGCTGCGGAGACGCTCAGCACCACTTTTGTATGCAACGAAAATTTACGCTTTTTCCGGAAGTCGAACAAGTCGGCCAGCACGATAAAGCCGAACCCTCCAAGGACGATTAGCGCCATCGAGACGGCGTTGAGGTAGAAGTCCTCGGCGTATCCGATAAAGCTGCTTCCGGTTCCGGTCAGATCGAAGCCCGCATTGTTGAAAATTGAGATCGCATGAAATACGCCGTGGTAGATCGCCTTCCCTAGAGGCATATCGATCGCGAAGCGGATCGTATACAGTACCGCTCCGGCCAGCTCCAGCGCCAAAGCGTAAAAGATGACTTTGCGTACGAGCCGGACAAGTCCCTCTATGCTGCCTTGGTTCAGCGATTCCTGCAATATCAGCCTTTCCTTAAGGGAAATCCGCCGGCGCAACATGAGCGCAAACAACGTGGCCATCGTCATAAAGCCGATACCGCCGATCTGAATCAGCAGCAGGATGACCCAATGGCCGAACGTCGAAAAATAGGAGCCCGTATCAAACAGCACAAGGCCGGTCACGCAGGTAGCCGAGGTTGCGGTGAACAAGGCGTCCACGAAGGAAGTCGGTTCCCGGCTCACCGATGCGATCGGTAGCATTAGCAGTACGGCTCCCGTCAATATAATGAAAGAAAATCCGAGCAGCAAAGTTCTCGGAGGAGAGGCATATAGCCATCTCGCTGCTTTTTTGAACAAATTCATCCACCTCGACTGCTTTTTTACGCAAACAAAAAAAGCACTGGAACCCCAGTGCCTACACTGCACGCGATTCCTGTTCGTATAACGCCTACGAGGTTAGCTGTCGGGTTCGGGCTCGAACAGGCTGCCCTATCCTTCCGCGTCGATCGCGATGGAATTCACCCCGGGATGTTCGAATACAATAGTGGTTGTACACGCCATCCGTTGGTTCCCCCGTTTTCTGCAAGCAGAAACTCGGCCGTTCTATCGTAAAAAGACGTACCATCGAATTATAGTCCTTACCCCGCGGAGGAACAACGTCAAAAAGGGGGCAATCCGGCTCGTTTAAGCGGTTGTATGCATAATTCTCCGGGGGATTTGGCATCGGACAGTCATTATCGCTTCGTTTGCTTTCATTTTCGCTGAAAATGCGAGATACTTAATGAAAAAAACGGTGAAGCGAAGCGCGAAGCCACTGTATCCGTTTACTTGAAATTTTTGCAGGCGAGGAGAGAAGCCGTATGATCGAAAATCGACCGCTTCCGCTGGACAAACGTTGGGTTTGGACGGCCGCGATCGGGCTAGCGTTTTTTTTACTGATACAAGTGTTCCCCATATCGGGGCAATTGTTCTCCATGAATACTTCCACCGTGCTGACAAGAGCCGAAGCGGAGCAGCGGGCGATCGTTTGGGCCGCCGACAAATTCGGCGTGGCAGCCTCGGATATTAACAAAACGACGGTAACGCATATGACCGATAGCCGGACGAACGGCTACTTGTCCAAGCAAGCGTTGACGGGCGAATACGATAAGCTATGGGCCGCAGCGACTCCGACCGACGTCTACGTCGTGGAGCTTTACGTGAACGGCACGTCGGGCTCTTTGGCCGTCTCGCTCCATATGGAATCGGGCGATCTGGTCGCTTGGCGCCATGTCGAAGAGTCCTCCGGCCGCGATGGAGACGGACCGGCATCGGAGGAGAAGGCGACGGCCGATCAAGCGGCCAACGCGCTTCAATACGCCTCCTCATTCGGCATTCGTTCAGGCGATTGGGAATGGACTGGCGTTCGTCTCGCCAGCGGCGGCTTCGAGTACGCTTCCCGGCAAGACAACATTGGAGAAGCGAAGCTGCTGCTTCAAGTCGACTCTCCTTCTACCGTCGGTTCGACCTCCTCCGCAAGCTGGCAGGGCGGCACCGTCGCTTACCGGGTCGAGCTGCCGAAATCGTTTATCGATTATATGGACAATCAGGAAAAATGGGCCTCAATGCTGTCCGTATTCGGCTTCATTTTGCCCCAAGTGCTGCTGTTCATTCTGGCGATTATCTATACGGGTACCCACGGAGGACACTCTTCCTACCGCCGAGGCATTTTTCTGGCGCTCGTCTTTTTCGCGCTGTATGCTGGACTGACTTATAATATGATTCCGGGCCTGAGAGCGGGAACGTGGGAGGCGGGAATCCGCGGGGGGGATACCGTCAGTGTGACGGTCAGTCTCGTTACCTATGCGGCAATGGCTCTGCTTACTTATTTCTCGGCTGTGGGCGGCGATGGCCTGTGGAAATCAATGGGCCGGTCGCTCTGGCCGAGATGGCGAGAATCCGGATACGGGGAAGCCGTGCTGAAGAGCATGAAAGAAGGCTATTTCCTCGCCTTTATTTTACTGGGCGCCCAATCCGTCATTCTGCTTCTGTTGGAAAAAAGCTTGGGAGCTTTCGCTTCGAGCGATGCGACGCAATCGATGTACAATATGACCATTCCTCTGCTGCTGCCGCTGATGGCTTGGTGCGCGGGCATCTCGGAGGAACTGCAGAGCCGGCTGTTCGGGATCGGCGTTTTTCGCAGCTGGTTCGTCGGTCTCGCGCGTAAGCTGAAGGGCGGCGAGCCTTCGAAAAGAACGGTAGTCGTTCTGACGACGCTCGCCATCGTGCCGCCGGGATTGTTCTGGGCGCTGGGTCATGTCGGCTATGCGGTTTATCCGGTTTACACGCGCGTTATCGAGCTTGTGCTGCTTTCCTTCCTGTTCGGCTGGTTTATGCTTCGCTTTGGCTTGATGACCGTCATTTTCGCCCATGTGACGCTTGATGCGATCTTAATGGGGATGCAGATGATGTTCGACGGCTTGCCGGGCGATTTCGCCGGAGGCGTGTTCAGCTTAATCTTTCCCGGCCTCGTCGGCATCGTTATTTGGCGGCTTCATGGGGCAATTCGACCGAAAACCTGAAGCGTCCGTTCTCGTGCACGACCGTCGCGCGGCCGCCGTGAAGCTCGGCGATGCCGCGCACGATCGCCAGCCCCAATCCGGCGCCGCCCGGAATGCCGCTGCGGTTCGTTCTTGATTCGTCCGTTTTGTAAAATCGTTCGAACAACCGCGCCTCCTGCTCCTTCGTAATCGGCTCTCCCTCGTTCTCGACGGAGATGACGGCTCTCCCTGCCGTTTGCGTCAACGAAACGGCGATGGTCCCCGGCTGTAACGAAAATTTCAGCGCATTCGTCAGCAAATTATCAACCGCTCTGCGAACTTGCTCCGGATCAAGTCGAACAAACAGCGGAGCTTCCGGAAGCTCCGCAATGACGGAAAGCCCGCTGCTGCGGGCAAGCGGTTCGATTTCGACAAGCAGCTGGTTCAGCATTTTCCGCAAATCGACGATCCGCATTTCCGCCCCCGGACCCTGAACCAGCCGCGCGTACTCGAACAGCTCATCGATCAGATCTTTCAGCTGCAAAGCTTTGCTATGCGTATTGCCGACAAATCGATCGTACTCTCCTTCATCCCGGAACGCCTTCCCCTTTAGCAGCTCCAGGTATCCGATCAAGCTTGTCAGAGGCGTTCTCAGATCGTGGGATACTCCTGTGATGAGCTCCATTTTCGCCTTCTCCGCCTGTCGTTCCTTCTCGATCAACTGCTCCAGCTGCCCGGCCATGACGTTGATATGCTCGGCGACGACTCCCAGCTCATCCTGTCTGCCTGCCGGGATGCGATAGGCCAGATTTCCCCCGGCGATGCGGCCAAGCCCTTCGGACAGCATGCGCAGATGTGCAATCGTCGACCGGGTGAGCCAGAAAAAAACGGCGGCGAAGGAAACGAAAAAAGCAAGCACGGAGGCGGGAACTCCGAAAATCATTCCGGTCGGAATCGCGATGGAAGCGCCCATCCCGGCACTCAGGCTGGCGACGAACGTCCAGAGCATTCGAAAACGGATGCTTCTGCGGCCGGATAGGACGGATAGCCAGTTATTTTTCAACTTTGTAGCCGACCCCCCACACCGTTTTGACATAGCGGGGCTCGCGCGGATTGTCCTCGATCTTCTCTCGCAGGTTGCGGATATGAACCATCACGGTGTTGTCCGAATATCCGGTCGGCTCCTTCCACACCTTCTCGTAAATTTTATCTGCATGGAACACCTGGCCCTTATGGCTCGCCAATAGCTCCAAAATGGCAAATTCAAGCGGGGTCAGCGAGACCTCCCTGCCTTTGACGGTAACGCGGTGGTGCGCGATGTCGACGACCAAATCGTTCACATAGATCGCATCGGAGGTATCCTCCTTCGGCACAGCCATTCCGGAACGGCGAAGCTGCGCTTTCACTCTTGCGAGCAGCTCCAGCGGACTGAACGGCTTGGCGACGTAATCGTCGGCGCCGATAGACAGACCGGTAATTTTGTCGATCTCCTCCTGTTTGGCCGACAGCATAATGATCGGTATGCCGGAGATTTCGCGAATTTTCATGCAAGTCCGAATACCGTCGAGCTCCGGCATCATTACATCAAGCACCACCAGATCGACCTTCTCGCTCTCCAGCCTTTCCAGAGCTTCAAGCCCGTGCTTGGCCTCCAACACCCTAAATCCTTCATTGCGTAAAAACACATGAATAACATCGCGAATTTCCGCTTCGTCATCGACGACCAATACGGTTTTCGGTGGCATCTTCCGCTGTTCTCCTTCGTACCGACTGTTTTCTCCTTTTATTGTAAAACGGAAACGGCAGCAGTGGAAAGCGGCAAATCGTCGAATCTCGAAGCTTCCTCTTTCCTGCAAACGTACACGAAGGCCGGCGGCATGTTCCAGGGAACAAATTTGATCGTTTCAAGTTTGAAGTAGTGAGATAATCGCTTCTTCATCTGAAGGGAGTACTGGAAAGCGATAAACAGGCCGCCCGGCTTGAGCGCCTCAATCACCTGACGCATCAACTCGTCTCGTAAGCTTGCGGGAAAATTGAAGAAGGGCAAACAGCTGACAATACAGTCGAGCTGCTGCGTGCCGTTGCGCTCCATTACGCGCAGCAGATTTGCCGCATTGGCGGCCCGCGTGAAGCGCGGATATTTGTCGGCCAGCCGACTTCGCATTCGCGAATCCATCTCGAACAAATATACCTGCGTATCCGGTCGCACCCGTTTCGCAATCTCTCTCGTTACGGCGCCTGTGCCCGAACCAAGCTCTGCAACCGCACCAACGGAAGTCCACGGCACGGCTTCGACCATACATTGGGCGAGAAATACCGAGCTTGGCACGATGCTGCCGATTTGCTTCGGCCGACTCATAAACTTGCGCAAAAACAATCGCGCTTCTTCGCTCATCATGTTCGAGAAACGCTCCTTTCGTTGGAGAGCTTCTCGCGGGCTGTTTTCAGCAGCATTGGCATCAGCTCGCCCGCAAGCCAGAACACAAGCTTGGCGGCCAGAAGTCCTCCCAGGACATCCGCCAGAACATGCTGCTTGATAAACAGCGTTGAAGCAATGATGGAGGCTCCGAAAATCGCGAGCGGAATTTTCGTCCCCCAGCCCAACACCCGAGATCCGTAAATCATCAGCGCACTGGTCATCACATGTACGCTTGGAAAACAGTTATACGGCTGATCGTTCGCGTATACGAACTGAATCAAGCGATTGAACACCCCGTCCGCCGCCACATCGGGACGCGGTACGGTCGTCTGGAAGAATAGAAATACGAGATTGGACAGCAGCAGCCCGAGACACATCGCCAGCAGCGTGCGGTAATATTCCTGCTTGTCTTTTCGCAAAATCAACACAAAGACAAGCAGCAAAAACGGATACCATAGCACATAGGGCAGTGCAAACGCCGGAATAAGCGGCGTCATTCGGTCGACTTCGGTTACGAGCGACTGCGCGCTATCGTTCGGACGATTTTGCAGCACATACAAAACATTGATTGCGGGAATGGCCAGTAGAGCGAGTAGCGGCTTCCAAGCCTTCTTTCCGCGTTCGGCCGTCGTGTCGGCCGAATCGGAATAATTCGGGGTCATCGGACATTTCCTCCTTCAAAAGATGGAATGCTCCGATCATAAAGCAGAAATATAAGGATCGGCCGGAGAACAATCTGAAGATTTTATAAAGAATCGGTCTGACGTCCCCTGCAACTCGTGCGCCTCTTCCCGTTTCGGGAATTTAGCGAGCAGGTTAGCGCGCGTGCAGACAAGCATAACCGGTGTCAGCTTCTCCCTGCTTCGCCCGCTCCGATTCAGGCCCTCCGGGTGAAGGAAGCGCAGCAGCAGCTTTAAGTACGCAGCAGTCGCTCGCTCGAACAGCTTCGAAGGAAGCGGTCTCTGTTCGAAGCCAAGACCGTGCGTCAAACCTCGGTGCAGCAGCGTCACGCCGACCAGCGCCTTGACGTTGCCCAGCTCCGGCCTGCGCTCAAGCGCTTCGCCAAGCTCCCTGAGCGATGACCGGACAAGTCGAGCCGTCCGAAGCGCGGCCCGGTCCGCCCCATGCTCCCCGGTCAGCTCCAATACGAGCCGATTGTTCAGATGGAGCTCGCCGACCCGGTCTCCTTTCTCGATTCGCGTGCCGTCCTCGCAGACGAACGCCGCTCCTTTATGCTTTTTAACCAACAGCTTGCACATGCCGGCTTCGAGCGTATAGTCGCTCGTCATCGCCATCAGACGGGCCATCGCCCTCTCCCAGAGCATCCATACTTTTTGCCGCAGCTTTCCTGAAGCTTGATAACCCGATAACGTTCCTGTTCCGATAGAGCCCACACATGGGGCGTTGTCCGTTTTTGCTATGGAATGCGCCATTTGCTTTCAACCCGCTTTCGCTTGATTTGCGCCGTAATCTCTTGTTTCGTTTTCATTTTATCCTCCCTCGGAACCTTATCCCATCGTTTAGCGTCGGGTTTGCGCGCCGTCTTTCGTCCAGTCTTCTCTAGACCGAGGTCTTGGTCGACCTCGTTTTGCCTCGTCGGTTTAACTTGTGAATTTAAAGCGGGAACGCCGCTCTATTTGCGCCGATGCGTCATTTTGGAACCATTTAAGGCGGGTTATCCCCTTTAATTTTCCAATTCCCCTATTCCAGAGGAATTAAAACGGTTTTTCCGCTTTAAAAATGCCCATCCTACCATTTCGACAAAATCAGCGCGGTTTTTCCGTTCTAAATTGTTCCGCCTGTTTGTTCAACCGATGCCCGTAAAAAAACCGTTCCCCAGTTTTCCCGAGGAACGGCCTTCCGCTTGTATATTTGATTAATAAAGTCCAACCAGCCAGAGTCTCACTCTGCATTAAGCGTGTCAAGAATGCGCTGCGCCAGCGCCTCGCCAATCGATACGGCCTTGAAATCGTCGACGGAAGCTTCCTTGATCGCCTTCAGAGAGCCGAAGTGGCTCAGCAGCTGCTTCCTGCGCTTCTCCCCGATACCCGGAATCGCGTCAAGCCGCGAAGCGACCATCGATTTGGCCCGCTTCTCGCGGTGAAACGTAATCGCGAAGCGGTGCACCTCGTCCTGGATGCGCTGCAGCAGATAAAATTCCTGGCTGTCGCGCGGCAGAGGAACAACCTCGGGCGGATCGCCGACCAGCAGTTGCGAGGTGCGGTGCTTGGCGTCCTTCGCCAGACCGCAGACGGGAACGTCCAGCCCCAGCTCGTTGACAAGCACGTCCAGCGCCGCGGCGATGTGCCCTTTGCCGCCGTCGACAACGATCAGGTCGGGCAGCGCCAAGCCTTCCTTCAGCACGCGCTCGTAACGGCGGCGCACAACTTCCCGCATCGACTCGTAATCGTCCGGTCCCTGCACCGTCTTGACGTTGTACTTGCGATACTCCTTTTTATCCGGCTTGCCGTCCGTGAACACAACCATTGCCGACACCGCCGAAGCGCCCTGAATGTTCGAGTTGTCGAACGCCTCGATGCGCGATGCGCTCGGAATGCCGAGCCAGTTCGCCAGCCCTTCCGAAGCTTTGGCCGTCCGCGATTCGTCCCGCTCGATCAGACGGAATTTCTCCTCCAGCGCCACGCGGGAATTGTCGCAAGCCATTGCAACGAGCTGCCGCTTCGAGCCGCGGCGCGGGAACGCCGCCTTGATCTTCAGCCAGCGGCGCAGCGTCTCTCCGACCTCCGCAGCTTCGCCTTCCTCTTCCGCTTCGTACGCCTCCGCCGCTTCTTCAACCCCCGCGGCTTCTCCCTTTTCCGCCTCGCCGTAGCTTGCCTTCATCTCTCCAACCTTCGCGGATTCGCCAGCCTTTGTCTCATGTCCCTCTGTCGTTTCTACAGAGGCTTGTTTGACTTCGGCAGCTCCCTCGATCGGGGTCGCTTTTTCCGTCGGTTCGCCCTCGACCGGAGGAGGAGGCAGCAGCACCTCGCGCGGCAGCGCCGGATTGTCGCTATAATACTGGGTTACATAGCTCAGAAAGTCGTCGTAGGCCTCCCCGTAAAACGGAAAAACGGACATGTGGCGCTGATTCATTTTGCCTTGGCGCATATAAAGAATTTGCACACACATCCAGCCTTTGTCGACCGAATAACCGAACACGTCCCGGTCCATCGCATCCGCCATATTGATCGTCTGCTTCTCCATCAGCGCTTCGATCGCCACAATCTGATCGCGGTATTCCTTCGCCCGCTCGAATTGCAGTTCCTCTGCCGCCGACTCCATTTTGCGCTTCAGCTCGCGCTTAATTTCCGTATGCCCGCCATTCAAAAACCGGGAAATCTCCCCGACCATGCCGTCGTAAACCTTCTGCTCAATCGTGTACTCGCAAGGAGCGACACATTGGCCCATATGATAGTACAAGCATACTTTGTCCGGAAGCGTATTGCATTTGCGCAGCGGGTACATCCTATCGAGGAGCTTTTTCGTCTCTTGTGCGGCGAAGGCGTTCGGATAAGGTCCGA
Organism: Cohnella phaseoli; assembly: GCF_003386235.1. Classification (GTDB taxonomy): domain Bacteria; phylum Bacillota; class Bacilli; order Paenibacillales; family Paenibacillaceae; genus Cohnella; species Cohnella phaseoli. The sequence goes on along the minus strand of NZ_QRDZ01000015.1, from coordinate 102,264 downwards.
AGTATTTCGCTTTATCCTTGATCACCCGTCTCGTGACTTCCAGCTTCGGATGCTTCTCGTTCGTGATTTTCAAGTAAGGAAACGATTTATCGTCCTTCAGCAGCACATTATAACGGGGAAAATGCTCCTTGATCAGGTTGCATTCCAAAATCAGCGACTCCGTATTGCTGGCCGTTACGATATATTCGAAGTCGCGGATTTCCGAGACGAGCTTCTGCGTCTTGCCGTCATGACTGCCGTTAAAATAGGAGCGAACGCGGTTTTTCAGCACCTTCGCCTTGCCTACGTATATAATTTTGCCTTCTTCGTTTTTCATCAAATAGCAGCCGGGCTGATCGGGAAGCAGCGCCAGCTTGTTGCGAATGTTTTCCATCGCCTTGTCCCGACTTGCGGCAGCGTCCAGGATGTCCAACAAACGTACCTCCTTCTGATGTCCGGATAGAACACCCGTTCCTCCCATTGTAGCACATTCGCACGCCGTATCGCCTTATCCGTTTTTCCGTTGTCGCAAACTTGTCACCGTTCGTTCGGGGGAACACTTTACAACAAAAAGCGATGTTGGGTATACTGTAACTATCGAATGCGTGTCAGGAGGCTTATCAATGGCAAATGCAAATGTTACCGATCCGCGCCAGCATATCAACGAAGAGCCGCGCGACGATCTGTTCGACGTAGCGACGGGCTTTGGAGTGATGTTCGGCTTCATGTTCATCGTGTTCACGGTCGCGGTTGTCGTTAAATTCATCATTTCTTAATTTGCGAAAACAACGAGCAAGGGGCTGCCCAACGGGCGGCCCCTTTGTATTGAGATTCTTATCAATCCTCTTATATGTCACTTTCTATAAAATGAACAGCATATTTATTCCAGTATTCTTTATACACCCGAACGTTTTGCCCGTCAAAGTTTAATTGATACATTCGGAATGTAACCCGTATGTCTTTAGGCTGCCATTGTTCTTCAAAGGTATATTTATAGCTCATGCCTAACTGCTTCATTACTTCGCCACTGCGAGGATTATTAATATCGTGGGTAGCCGTGATATACAGAAATCCATCTTTTTTTACCTGTTTAACAACAGCTCTGCATGCTTCTGTTACCATCCCTTTATGCCAAAATTCTTTTCTCAACCCGTACCCTAAATCGTGGTTCTCCTCAATGCTCACATTTACATAACCTATTGGGATATTATCTGCTTTTAAGCAAAATGCATATTTATATCCTTTTGATTGCTTGTAGGCTTCGATATATTTGTCTTTGAAAAACTTTTCGGCTTCTTCCAACGATTTCAAAGGAAACCATGGCAAAAAGGTATTCACTTCTTCATCTTTATAGATATCAAATAGGGCTTCTATGTCATTTTCAGTGAATTTTCTTAATATCAATCGTTCTGTTTCTAAAGTTGGCGTATTATGATTTTCCATGTGTGACCTCCTTTCAAGAAAGTTCCTTGTTCCCTTGGATGAATTCCTTCATGCGCTATTCCGTAAAAATGTAACAGGTACTTGCCGATTTTACCGCAATTCTCCCATCGGCTTCTTGAAACACTCGCCAATAGATCCGTTCTAAAACCTTGCCTTCCTCCGATAATGCGTATCCCTTTCCGATTTCCTCTGTACATGCCGCCGTTTCGGATGTCGTCCGGTAAACCGTGCCGTTAAATTGGACTTGCACCGGAAAAAGGCTGCTGTCATAGTCATTGGCGACCGGCTCCGGCTGCTTAGAGCAGCCTATCAGCATAGAAAGGAACAGAATACACAAGCAAAATAATCGTAATCTCAGCTGTAAACTCCCTCCCAATCGACGAATTGGATTTACTTTACTATAACGCAAAAAGACGACGCCAGGACGAATTCTTTGGCGCCGCCATTCTATAAACTGTTATACAATTCGCTAAGCTTGTTTGTATGGTTCCCTCTGCACCTGCTTCGGCACGCTGCGCGAGGGGTCGTCATAACGCTTGCGTTCCTTGCGCTCAATCTGCACGATTCTTCCGTCATGAACAACGATGTTCACCTCGCCGTATTCCAATCCGTTCACCTGCTCGGCGATCCGCCCCAGCCAGCGTTCGTCTACCTCCAGCGGTTTAGCCATTTTCGTTCCTCCGTTTCGTTAGGTCTATTGCTCAATATAAGTTGAACCAAATGGAGCGATGCCATTAGCGGGCTATTCTGAGCTCATGCGGCTTTCCAGAATGGATTTGACGATAAGCGTGACGACAGCCAGCACCATGAGCAGAGAGGCGACGGCGAAGGCGGCGCTGAACTGATATTCGTTGTACAAAATTTCGATGTGCAGCGGCAGCGTATTCGTCTCGCCCCGAATATGTCCGGAGACGACCGACACCGCGCCGAACTCGCCCATCGCTCTCGCATTGCACAGGATCATACCGTACAGCAAACCCCACTTGATATTCGGCAACGTTACCTTGAAAAATACCCGCCAGCCCTTCGCTCCGAGGCTGACAGCCGCTTCTTCGTCCGTTACTCCCTGCGTCTCCATAAGCGGGATCAGCTCGCGGGCGACGAACGGGAACGTAACGAACATCGTGGCGATCACAATCCCCGGCGTGGCGAAAATAATATGGATATCATGCTCGCTGAGCCAAGGCCCGAGCAACCCCTGCGCGCCGAACAGCAGCACATAGATCAGACCGCTCACGATCGGCGACACGGCGAACGGAAGGTCGATCAGCGTAACGAGCAAATTTTTGCCGCGAAACTTGAACTTCGTAATCGCCCATGCCGCCGCCAGCCCGAATATCGTATTCAGCGGCACGGCGATCAGCGCGGTAATCACGGTTAGGCGTAAAGCCGACATCGCGTCCGGGTCGGTCAAAGCGCTTAAATAAGCAGCCCAGCCTTTGCGGAACGCCTCGGCCAATACCGCCGCCATCGGCAGCAGCACGATCAGGGCGAGGAACAGCAGCGCAACGCCGATTAGCGCGTACTTCACGGCTTTCGGCTCCGACAGATGCGGCTTAGCCGCCTGTTTTTTCGCAGCCCGCGGATTCGTAACGATACCCGCCATCCGCTCAGCCCCCCTTCACGGCGCGAAGGCGGCGATTGCTCCACCTTTGCAAAATATTAATGACCAGCAGCAGAGCAAAGGAGATCAGCAGCAGCACGACGGCAATCGCCGCCGCTTGCGCGTACTGGTATTGCTCCAGCTTCGTAATGATTAGAAGCGGAGCGATCTCCGTCTTCATCGGCATGTTGCCGGAGATGAACACGACCGAGCCGTACTCTCCGATGCCGCGCGCGAACGCCAGAGCGAAGCCCGTCAGCAGCGGAGGAAGCAAATCCGGCAAAATCACTTTGCGGAAAATGCGGAAACGGTACGAGCCCAGCATAACCGCCGCTTCCTCCATATCGGCCTCCAAATCCTGTAGCACGGGCTGAACCGTTCGCACGACGAAGGGAATGCCGATAAAAATCAGCGCGATCGTAATGCCGATTGGCGTATACGCGACCTTGACGCTCAGAGGCTCCAGCAAGGAGCCGATCCAGCCTTTGGGCGCATAGATGGTCGTAAGCGCGATGCCCGCGACCGCCGTCGGCAGCGCGAACGGCAAATCGATCAGCCCGTCTATGATGCGCTTGCCGGGGAACTCGTAGCGCACGAGTACCCAGGCCAGCAGCAAACCGAACACGAGGTTGACGAGCGCTGCGATGAACGCGGTCGTTAAGCTTAACCTGTAGGAGGCGACGACGCGCGGATCGGAGACGGTATTCCACCATTGCGCCAGCGACAGATCCGCGGATTTGATCGCCAATGCCGCCAACGGGAGCAGTACGATCAAGCTGAGATAAAGAATCGTAAAGCCCAACGTAAGGGAAAATCCGGGCAATATCCGCTCGTTTTTTCTTAATCGGATCATGTTGAAGCGCTAACCTCCTGCCGGCCCTTGGTTAGGAACCCGGCGTATAAATTTGGTCGAACGTGCCTCCGTCGGAGAAATGCTTCGTTTGCGCTTCGTTCCAGCCGCCGAAATCCTGGTCGATCGTCAGCAAATTAAGCTGGCCGAACTGGTCTTTGTATTTGTCGGCCACCGATTGCAGGCGAGGGCGATAGAAATTTTTCGCCGCGATCTCTTGGCCCTGCTCGGTGTACAAGTATTGGAGATATTCCGTAGCCGCTTCGCGCGTGCCTCTCTTATCGACGTTCTTGTCGACGATCGCTACCGGAGGCTCCGCCAGAATGCTCAGCGACGGCGTCACGATCTCGTAGTCGTCTCCGAATTCCTTCAGAGCCAAGTACGCCTCGTTTTCCCACGCCAGCAGCACGTCGCCAATCCCTTTCTCCACGAATGTCGTCGTCGATCCGCGGGCTCCCGTGTCCAGCACCGGCACGTTTTTGAACAGTTTTTTCAGAAAATCGAGCGTCTGCGTTTCGTCGTAGCCAAGCGTCTTCGTCGCGTAGCCCCATGCGGCCAAGTAGTTCCAGCGCGCTCCGCCCGACGTTTTCGGATTCGGGGTAATGACTTGAATGCCGTCCTTGATCAGATCGTCCCAGTCCTTGATCCCTTTCGGATTGCCTTTGCGCACGAGGAAAACGATGGTCGATGTGTACGGCGTGCTGTTCTGTTCGAAAGTCTTCTGCCAATCGGACTTGATCAAGCCCGGCTCCACAAGCGCATCGATGTCGAAGCCGAGCGCGAGCGTAACGACGTCGGCCTCCAATCCGTCGATGACCGAGCGGGCCTGCTTGCCCGAGCCGCCATGGGATTGCTTGATCGTAATGTTGCCCCCGGTCTTCTGCTTCCAATATTCAGCGAAGCTCTTGTTGAATTCTTCATATAGCTCGCGAGTCGGATCGTAGGATACGTTAAGCAGCTCGATGTCCTTCGGAGCTTCCTTCGACGGCTCGGCGGGAACCGAAGCGCTCGGCGAGCCGCTTGCGGCCGGCGTACTTGGCGATGCCGCTTTGGACGGCTCGCCGCTATTGTTTTTGGCGCCGCATGCAGTCAATACGGTTACGATCAATGCCGCAATAAGTACGAATTGGAGATTTTTCAATGTTTTCATGTTTATCCACCCCAACCAATGTCATTTTTGCGCTCCCGTCGCGCCGGATGGCCATTCCGGCCGCTCGGGAACGATCTCGGCATCCAGAGATCCGCCAACTTTGTGCTGTTTGCGAGTCGTCCTTTACCTAATAATCCGCATATACCAAGTAATTCATATATATTTACTTGGTATTGGAGAAATCTTAACAGGGCGACAAGTCGATTGTCAATAAGTGTCTATAAAAAAAACTAATAAATCCATAATGAAAAAAAGTAGCCTCTCTCCGACGTATTTTAACGTCGAAAGAAAGGCCACTTTTCACCTTATTGACGAATAGAAGTCGTATAAATCCGATATTCCCAAGGCTGCAAATCCACCGGCAGCTCGGTGCCCAACGATACCGAAGCACCGTCCGCGAGCTTCTTTTTCATTTCCCGGAGCCGCGATGATTGCGTCCCCGAACATGGATGATGTCGACGAACGGACGAATGCGGTCCATCAATCGTTGTCCCTTGTGCATCTCTTCGCCTTCCTTGTGCGTGAAGCTGAAATGCTTCTCAAGATCCTCAAGGGCGTGATTGGACGTGTAAAAGGTCGGCTTGCGGTTCATCCGATGGTTGAGTATCGCACCCAACACGTGGTCGCGAACCCATGGCGTCAAATTTTCCGCGCCGATGTCGTCGAAGACGAGCAAATCCGCCTCTTTCATCAGCGTCACCGTCTCTTTTAGCTTCTGCGGCTCGAACATCAGCGCCTTAGCGTCTTCGACGAAGTCGGGCATGTAGACGATGACGCCGGAGAAGCCTTTTTTGGCCAAGCGATGCAGCAGATAGCCGGCGAGATACGTTTTTCCGGTGCCGAAATCGCCCTGAAGATATAAGCCGCGCTTCGGCAATCCCGATTCCTCCGCGCCGTCGGCATACTCCTGAAGCTGATCTACGGCCACAGCGCGATTCGGGTCTAAGCGCATCATCTCTTCTTCGTCGTAATACTGCCCCAGCTCGGAATTGTCCAAATACAGGCTCGTCACTCTGCGGCGAATGCGTTCCTGGCCCTCGAATGCGATCCATTTGGAGCAAGGCGTTTTGTAATCGTTGATTTGCCAGCGGCCGTTTAAGCTTTCGCACGATATGCCGGTGGAGTGCCCCTGCATGTCGTTCGGACAAGCCTCGAGTCCGGGGCAAGCCCGGCAATTGCGCGCTTCCTTAGTCATCTGGTATAGCCGGTTCAAGTTAAGCCGCAGCACCTGGTCGTCAAGCTCAGGGTAGCGGCTGCGCAGATCGACCACCAGAGGGTCGGCAAGCACCTGCTCGGCGATGTCCCGTCCTTGCCCCGACTGCGGACCGAACGGCAGCCGGCGCAAAGCGTCCTTCAATGATTCCATTGTCCGCGCCTCCTCATCTGCCGCTTAACCGGCGTCATTTTTTGCTCTTCCGCTCCCTCGCGCGAGCAAGCATCCGCTCCAGCTCCTCGGGAGTCACCTCGTCCGCCGTCCCCGAATCTTTAACGACCGACATCGCAGGCTTCCGCCTTCCGCCGCCGCGTCCGCCCGATACTGCCGCGCGGGCAGAATCGTCTCCGCGATTTTTGCGGTCTAGCGCTTCGTTCAGCTTCTCCTGCTCGCGAATATACAGGATCGCCTTCTCGATCGTATCGATGCCTTTGGCCAGCATGTTCGACGCGATCGCGTCGACGAACGATTTCGTCAGCCGCTGCGCACGTCCCAGAGAGAAAACATAATGGATCAGCACGTTGATGACCGGCTCGGGCAGCTTGTAGCTCAAATCAATGCGCTCGAATACGCGCACGAAGTTGTCCGGCACTTCCCCCGGAAAGAACCGCGCCAGCATTCGGGTGTACGGCTCACGGCGCAGCAATTCATTATATCGCTCCACCGCAATACTCTCCTGAAACCGCTCGGGAATGTCGAGCAGCAGGGAAGGCGGAATTGCGACAGGCTCGTCCCCTGTAGGGCTACCCGTTCGCTCATCGCCTCGGGCGAGAAACCGCTCCCGCTCTTCCGCGCGCTTGCGATCCTGCCTGTACATCAGATTGGCCCGATGCTGCAGGTCGTCCCATTGCAGTGTGCCGTCGTGACGGAACATGCCGTCCTCGTCGAGCAAACGACAAATCTCCGGCACTTCCAAATCGTATTTGTAAGCCAAATAATTGATCTGCGCCATGGCCTGCGGCGCCCGATTCAGCCGCTCGACGAACACCCGGTTCGCCGATCCGCGCGGAAAACGCAGCAGCATTTCGCTATGGCGTATTCGCTCCGCAGGCTGGGAAGCTTTCTGCTCCTTCGCGACGGCGCTCTCGGACCAGCCCGCTTCCAGCTCCGGATCGACAAGGCCGGGGCTGATGCGAAATATTTCCGAGAAGTGCACCGTCGCCTCCTCGCGGTTAACGAAGCGCGCCAGCTCGGGCGGCGGTTCGGAAGCAAACCCGTCGCGCAGCTCCAGCAGCGCGCTTTTGCCGATTTTGTCGCACAGCAGCAGCGTTAGATGCTCGCTCGCGAAAAACTCGGCCGGACTGAGCGGCGCAATCAGCGCATACTCGTACAACGTCTCCTCGGACAGCGGATTATGATGGCGGTAAACCTGCAGCAAGCCGATCGCTTCCAGCCGCGAGGCCGCTTCGACGACCGCCTGGCGGCCGCCTGCGTTCAGCTCGATTCCCAGCCCCAGAAACAGCTTGCGCTGGGACTCGGGAGTCGATATTCCGGATGCGTCTTCGGCGATTTGGTGATAGAGCAGCTGGTAGAAAGCGGCCGAAACGGCCCCCGCCATCGGCTGATAAAAGCCGACGAGCGCCTTCCGATCCAGGCCGCTGAGCGCAAAATCTCTGCGGACGATAAAGCGATGATTTTCCGTAAATTCCATTAAATTCGACACGCGCATTGCGGGATCGACACTCTTTTCTTCAAAGTGATGATCCTACTATTGTAACATATAAATCAAGCTTCGGGCTCGCCGATTCGCTGGCGTTCCTTGCCGCCGAATACCCATAGTCGATATCCCGCATAGTTCACCGCAAGTGAAACGAAGACGGAGATCGCCTTGGCTAGCGCCGCTTCCAGTCCTGCGTATTCGAGCCCTAGCAGCGCCGCCGTAGCCGCGGCGAACGACACGACGTTAACCGCAACGAAGCGAACCAACTCCGCCGCGTTTTTCTGTCCTCGCACCCCGAACGTCCAGTAGCGGTTCAGCAAATAACTGTTCGCAGTCCCCGCTAGATAAGATAGGACCTGCGCTCCCGCAGTCGGCATTCCCAACCCGTAAATCAAAGCACAAAAAACGGCGAAATCCACACCCGTGTTCAACCCGCCCACGAGCGCGTACTTCGCCATTTTCAACATTTCCGATAATCGGAGCATGCGACTCCCCCCGCCTTCGCGCGACTTGGCTTTAAGCCGCGGTCTAGAACATTTTGTATCCGCCGCGCCGCAGCGCGCGAATCGCCCAACCGCTTAAGTACGCACCGACGGCGCCGGCCACGATCAGAATCGTATCGGACACAAGCAGCGATTGTATATTTTCGGTGACGGTCAAATCCTCTTGCCACAGCTGCCAAATGCCGAGCGGAATGACAACGATCACAAACAGCCACAACGGAAACCAGGTCGTCTTGATCAGCATGTTCAAAATAAAGCCAATGCCGAAGAAGAGCACCAGACAGAGCAGCGAGCCGATAATTCCGAACAAGACGCCGCCAAGGACTCCACCGATCATTACGCAAACCTCCACAAAATCAGACTCTTTTCCAGTTTACAAGCTGCTCGGTCCGCAGTCAACGCGGTGCGTGTGAATGAGCTGTGAACAAAAAGCCGAAAACAACGTTTTCCTTCGATTTACGCGTCTTCGGCGTTTGCCCCTCGCTCTCCGCTTGGGCTACAATGGAATAAACAGCTTGGACAAGGAGAGATGACCGATGAGCGAAGCCGCTCAAACATTGGATGGATGGTATGTGCTGCACGACCTGCGCACGATCGACTGGCAAGCCTGGAACGCCGCGACCTCTGAGGAACAAAAAACCGCGCTGGACGAACTTGCGAAGCTGCGCGCCGAATGGACGGCGACGGAAGAGCGCAAGGAAGGCAGCTACGCCTTCTATTCGATCGTCGGACAGAAGGCCGACTTCATTCTGATGCATCTGCGGGAGACGCTGGAGGAGCTGAACGAGATCGAGAATGCGTTCAACCGCTCGAGCTTTGCCCGTTATACCGTGAAAGCTTACTCCTACGTCAGCGTCGTAGAGTTGAGCAACTATATGGGAACTCCAGGCGTGGATCCGATGCAGGTGCCAGAAATTGTCGCGCGCTTGAAGCCGATCCTGCCTAAGAGCAAGCATATTTGCTTCTACCCGATGAACAAGAAGCGCAACCTGGAGGACAACTGGTACATGCTGCCGATGGAGGAGCGCAAGACGCTGATGAGAAGCCATGGCATGATCGGCCGCGGCTATGCCGGCAAGGTCAAGCAAATCATCTCCGGCTCGGTCGGCTTCGACGATTGGGAATGGGGCGTCACCCTGTTCTCCGACGACGCTTTGCAGTTCAAGAAGCTCGTCTACGAGATGAGATTCGACGAAGTCAGCGCGCGTTACGGCGAGTTCGGCTCGTTCTTCGTCGGCAATCTGTTGACGGAAGAAGCGTTCGCGAGCTTGTTGCCTAGAAACTCGGGGAACTGATTCTCAGCAGATTAATTAGGAAGTCCGACGTTGCAGTCGGGCTTCCTATTTTACTTCAAAGTCGATTGGACCTGCGTTTAAAGCGTACTGCGAGTTTCTAGCGGAAAAAATCGATAAGTTAGCCGACACACTGTATTTCCCCTTCTCCAGGTGAAGCTCCTTAACTTCATTGCTATACACATCGCCTGGATTCATTGATTCATTTGCAGGATCAAATTCAAAGGTTTTATATTTAGCCGTCGGTGCGTCCCCTTGCTTTGTAACTACGATCCACATAGAAGGCACTAGATCAAATTGGATTTCTCTTTTTCCTCGATATTCGAGCGAACCCTGGAATATCGCTTCCTCCCCTTCCTGTAGCACCCTTTTATTTACCCCCACCATGAAGTGAAAATCGCTTGCTTCTTCCGTATTGTGAGCAGCTTTATGACCACAACTATAGAAAAAGAAGCAGCAGATGAAGAGTATACTTATCTTTTTCACCAAGCAAGAACCTCCTCCCCATTCAACCAACTTCTACCATACAACATCTTATTGTCACGCATCAACATTAGATGAAATTTCATACAAAATTCGCCCCTCTTTGTCTATTTGAGGCTAAAAAAAGTTCGCGCCATCTCCCCTTTTTCGGGATAGCGCGAACTTTCTTAAAGCTGCTCCTTCAGCAGATGCTCTCCGGCGATCCCCGGCGTCGTCATCTGGATCGGATCGAGAATTTCGTCCATTTCCTCCTGCGTCAGCAAGCCCTTCTCCAGGATCAGCTCCTTGATCGTCATGCCCGTCTTCGTCGCTTCCTTGACCAACTGAGCCGCCACATCGTAACCGAGATGCGGGTTCAGCGCCGTGACGATGCCGAAGCTTCTGTCCACGTACGCCTTGCATTTGGCCCGATTCGCCTCCATCCCCTCCAGCGCGTAGCGGTTAAAGACGTCGAGCGATCGCTGCAGCACTTGTAGCGATTGCAACAAATTAAAGGCGATGACCGGTCCCATGACGTTCAGCTCAAATTGCCCCGCCTCGGAAGCCATACAGATCGTATGATCGTTGCCCATCACCTGGAAAGCCACCTGGTTCACGACCTCGGCCATAACCGGATTCACTTTGCCCGGCATAATTGAAGAACCCGGCTGTCTCGGCGGCAGCAAAATTTCATTTAAGCCGACATGCGGGCCGGACGCCATCATGCGAATATCGTTGCAGATTTTCGACAAATTGACGGCACATACTTTAAGCGCGGCGGACAGCTCCGTATAGGCGTCCGTGTTCTGGGTCGCGTCGACGAGATCGGGAGCGGAACGGATCGGGATATCCAGCTCGTCCGCCATGTTGTCCACGACAAGCCGAATATATTCCGGCGTTGCGTTCAGTCCGGTGCCCACCGCCGTCGCGCCCATATTCACCGAAAGCAAACCCTCGGAAGCCCGGCGGATGCGTCCCATGTCCCGCTGCAGCACCTTCGAATATGCGCCAAACTCCTGGCCCATGCGAATCGGAACCGCATCCTGCAAATGGGTTCTGCCCATTTTGATCACATCGTCAAATTCCGCTTCCTTGCGAACGAATCCTTGGCGCACCTCTTCCATCGTATCCAAGAGCTGATCGGTCAAGCGGTGAGCCGCGATGCGAAGCGCAGTCGGAATCGCATCGTTTGTCGATTGCGACATGTTGACATGGTTATTCGGACTGCAGTGAAAATAGTCGCCTTTCGCTCGCCCCATCAGTTCAAGCGCCCGATTGGCCAGCACTTCGTTCATATTCATGTTAATGGAGGTTCCCGCGCCGCCTTGAATCGAGTCGACGATAAATTGGTCGGACAGATCGCCTCGCGCAACTTCCTCCGCCGCCTGCACGATCGCTTGTCCGATCTGCGCCGGCAATCTTTTGAGCTGCATGTTCGCTTGAGCGGCCGCTTTCTTCACATGGGCGAGCGCAACGACCAGCTCGGGATGAACCGGCACTCCTGTAATCGGAAAGTTTTCCACCGCGCGCAAAGTCTGAATTCCGTAATACACCTCTTCCGGCACTTCCTTGCTTCCGATCGAGTCTTTCTCCGTTCTTCCAGGCATTTCTGTTCCTCCCTTGTAATTCCCTTTCTCCATTCCGCTGGGGACATCTCATCGAAGCCTTTGGTTCACCCTATAAATTACTTCTCCTTCTTATTGTACACTGAAACAAAGACAAGCATAGCCGCCAAAATGCAAAAACCGGATCGCGACCGCTCCCGCTTCCGCGGAGAGCGGCCCGATCCGGCCGTTCGATTAATCGTCTTCTTCCAGTGCGCTCATCTGGGCTTCCCACTCGGCGCGACGCTTCTCTTCCAAATACTCCTGCGTCATCCGGTCTCTCGCGCGTCCTTTCTCCTTCAACCGTTCAATGCCCGGCTGAATGAGCAGATCCACTTCGGCTTGCACGATGGCGACGAGATCGTAGCGCTTCTGCGTCTCCAGATAAGAGCCGACTTCCATCAGCGCGTTGTAACGGTCCAGTTCGTCTCGCGTCAACAGGCCCCGCACTTGCACGCTGCAGTGTCTCATTACAGGAATTTACCTTTGCGCAGCACAAGCGGAATACCGCCGATGATGAACAGATATCGAATGTCGATCAGCTTCTTCAGCCACGACGCCGTACGGCCTTTGTACTTCTTGCCGAACGCAAGACCGATCGCCTCGCCTTTGCCGAGCGATGCTACCGCGCCTTTGTTCGAGAACGCGAAGGACTTGAGCGGCTGATTGCGAATCGATGCGACCAGGTTGTGCGCGCAGTTGACGCCCTGCTGCATCGCGATTTGCGCTGTCGGCGGGTACGGACGCTCGTTTTCCGGGTTGAATACCAGCGAGTTGTCGCCCAGTACGAAGATGTTCTCGTGGCCCGGAGCGCGCAGGAATTCGTCGACCTTAACGCGGCCTCTCATCGTCTCGATGCCGGCTTCTTCGATCAGACGGTTACCGCGAACGCCACCCGTCCAAATGACCGTCTGCGACTTGATCTCTTCGCCTTCGCCGACGATAACGCCGTCCGCCGTGCACTCTTTGACAGCCGTGCCGATGCGGAACGTAACGCCTTTCTTCTGCAGCACTTGCATCGCATACTCGACCAGCTCCGGATCGAAGCCCGGAAGCGCAGTCGGAGCCGCTTCGACGTTAACGATCTTAACGAGCGATTGATCGACGTCGAACTGCTTGCACAGCTCGGGAATGCGGTCGGCCAGCTCGCCGAGGAACTCGATGCCCGTAAAGCCCGCGCCGCCGACGACAAACGTCAAATAGTCCGTGCGGTGAGGCTCGCGCTTAAAGCGCGCGAATTGATATTCGATATGCTCGCGAATGAGGCGAACGGAGTTGATGCTGCGAATGTTGAACGCATGCTCGATCATTCCCGGAATGCCGAACGTTTCCGGCTCGCCGCCAAGACCGATAATCAAATAATCGTAAGAAAGCGTTCCGTCTTCCAGAATGACCTTGCGATCCTGAGGACGGATTTGTACAACCGTCGATTTGACGAAGTCGATCTTGAACTCGTCGATCAGCTTGGAGATGTTGACGCGGGCATTCTCCGGATTGTCCGTTCCTGCGGCAGGCATGTGCAGGTGCGTCGTAATGTAATGATAATCATGCTTGTTGACCAGAGTGACATCCGCTTCATTATAATTCAATTCCTTCTGCAGACGAAGCGAAGTCAAAACACCGCCGTAGCCTGCGCCCAGAATGACGATCTTAGGTATACTGCTCATTGATGATCCCATCCAATCCTTTTGTGTGGTTAGTTTGTGAAAAATTACACAATCTCTTTCGTTAATCCACTTAACGAAATTCTATAGTTGATCATATCGGCTTTTCCAACAATTTTCAAGGTTCTTTTTCATGAATATATTTGGACATTTGTACAAAAAGCTTTCTTCTCTTAGTCGACAAGTTTATAATTGAAGCGTTTAGTAGCAAGCTGCTACTATCGGCATCAAAACACGGAGGTGTCGCATTTTGAATTCCAGTAATACGTCAATCGTGGACGTCGCGATTATCGGCGGAGGACCTGCAGGCCTGTTTGCAGCTTTCTACGGCGGTATGAGACGGATGTCCGTCAGTCTGATCGAGAGCATGCCTCAGCTCGGAGGCCAGCTTGCCGCACTGTATCCCGAGAAATATATATATGATGTCGCGGGATTTCCGAAGGTGACCGCCCAAGGACTCGTCGATAACTTGAAGGCCCAGTTGGAGCTTTTCAAACCCAACGTTTGTTTGGAAGAAAAAGTAGCCCAACTGACCAAGCTTGAGGAACGCCTCTTTGAAATTGTTACCGATAAAGGGGTTCACCATGCACGCGCCGTCATTATTGCCGCGGGCGTTGGAGCGTTCGAGCCGCGCAAGCTGGAGCTGCCTGAGGCAGCCGCTTTCGAGAAAGCGAACCTGCACTATTTCGTCAGCGATCTGGAAAAGTTCCGCGGGCAGAAAGTGCTGATTAGCGGAGGGGGCGATTCTGCGCTGGATTGGGCGCTCATGCTTGAGCCGATCGCCGAACAGGTGACCCTCGTTCATCGTCGGGACAAGTTCCGCGCTCACGAGCACAGCGTCGAGCTGCTTCAGCGCTCCAGCGTTAAAGTTGTCACGCCGACGGAAATCACCGGCCTGCACGGAGAGGGCGCGATTTCCCGCGTTACGCTTACCGACGTCAAATCCGGGGAAACGACCGAGCATGAGGTCGACGCGGTAATCATTAACTTCGGCTTTGTGAGCTCGCTTGGCCCGATCGCGGAATGGGGCTTTGACATAGAGGGCGGATCGATCGTCGTCGATTCCCGCATGGAGACGAGCATTCCGGGCATCTTTGCCGCCGGCGACATTACGACCTATCCCGGCAAGCTTAAGCTGATTGCCGTCGGTTTCGGCGAAGCGCCTACGGCCATTAACAATGCCAAAGTCTACATCGATCCGGACGCCAAGCTGTCTCCGGGTCACAGCAGCAACATGAAATTTTAAGCAAACCTTTCATTGAAGGATCATAAAGTTCGCTTAGGCATCGCTTTTTAAACAATTATAATAAGGGCATCCTAGCTTAGGAAAACCGGTTGTTGCCGGCCTAAGGAGGATGCCCTGTTTGATATGTCCGATCTGCAACGCTTTAAGCCCCCTAGAGATTTTTTGTCCGAATTGCGGTTCCGCCGCCGAAGACGAAGGTCGTTCGAGCGATTGGAGCGGACCCTATTCTCCCTACGAGCCCGAGCTCGTCTCCTTCGAGGAGCCTTCCACTGCCGAAAGGACGACTTGCCGGCACATCGTTCGCTGTGTCGGCTGCCAATATGCATTTCCGGTGGAAATTGCCGCATGGCATATCTAGACAACCCTTTCTTCGGGAACCGTCAGCTTCCTACGCCGGATTTCCGTTCGTAGCAATCGTACGAATTCCCTGTCCAGTTGCATGCGCAGCGCGCTCCGATAAGCATCCAACAACAGTTCATCGGTTAACAACGGCAACATGACCCACACCCTCTCCTTAGGTTTGTGAAGGCATCATAGCATGCCTGGAGCAGGGGGGACAAGCCGACAATTATCCACAAGGCAATGTGAGTAAGTTGTGTGTATTTTGTTGAAATCTGCCTCAAAACCTTGATATATCGGTGTGTATATTGTGGATGAAGTTATACACAGGTTTTTGGGCGATTTTCCAATAAAAAACTTTCATAACCGCAAAATATTTAATTACCGTCTTCTATAGAAAATTTTGTCGATAATTTTCGTTTACTGCGGTCGAGTATTGACTTCAAGCATCCAAATATGTCCTTTTCGGTCGATCGCGTAATCGTAACCCAGCTGTCCGATTCCCGGGTAACGACTCTCAAGCAGCGCCGTTGACGCCTTCGTCAAATTTCGCATTTCGCGCTTCTTCTTTCCGACAAGCTTCGCCGACAGCGAGCGGCGAATCCCTTGCGCTGCCGTCATCTGAGTGCCTCCCCGGCACAGATTTGTTACGAACAGGCCCCGTCTCGCCAATCTCCCGACCATCGACCGATACGTCCATATTCCGTTTTCTTTGACATATTTCACGCGGTAATCGATCGGCCGGCCTCCGATTGTCGCCAGCCGGATCCCTTTTTGAATCAAATAAGTCCGCTTCAGACGCGCGGAGTTCACAGCCTTCATCAATCTCTCGAATGAGGAAAACGTTCTTTTATTGGATTTATTCGTAAGTCTGTAGGACGAGCCGAGCTTCTCGATTTTCATGACGCCGATTCCTCCGCCGCCGCGAACCGGTTTGATGACAACCATGCCGTGAACAGCGATCATCCTGCGCAAGTTCGCCGCATTCAGCAGCCTCGAAGGCGGAATATGCCTGGCGATATAGGAATTGGAGCGCAAAGCGTTCGTCTTCACCCACTTGTTGGCTAACTGCCTGCTAATCGTGACTTCCATATAACGGCTCCTTCCCTGAGGGTATGATTATACATACTCATCGCGAAGGACAGGTTCTTGGATGGATGACGCCGGAAATTCGCCCCAATTTGCGAAGGAACGCCAAAAAAGCCGATGTCAATTATCGGCAGGCATCTAATCTAAATAATAACGAAGTTGGAGTATAGCGCTTATCTGCGGGCTGTAACGCTCTCGCTGCGTCTAGAATGGTAGACGAATCTATGTCCGGCTTTGGCCGCCGCTCTGGCACGCTGCTGACATTTCGCGTAACGGTTCAGTTCCTCGTCCAGCAGTTGGGAAATTTCCAATACTTGCGCATGACGCATATCCCCATTTTTTACGTAAGCAAGCACCATTTCATTCCGCAGATTTTCGATATTGCGCTTCAGCGCCGTTAACCTCTTCTCCCGAAATTCCATTTTGGTTCCGCCTTTCTCATTGGGGTTTCTCAACTCCAACTTTGCCCTGTTATAACTTATCATAAACCGAAAGTTTTTGGAAAGTTCCTTAGGGAATATTAAGCAAATATTAGCTTTTTCAACCAAAACAAACAAGCCCTTTTTAATCTCGTGAAATGTAGTTGAAATGGAAGTCCGTTTATGCTCACAGTAATCCAGCGCAAAAACGGCCTCCAAGGCGAATTAGTCATAGACTAACATCGTCGTGGAGGCCGTAATCTAACGCCTGGAATTACCCGATTAGCAAGGCTCAGCCGCAGGGTTGCCCGCTTCCTTCGCTGTGCGGAACGAGGAGCCGCAGCCGCAAGTGACGGTTGCGTTCGGATTGTGAATGGTGAAACCGCCGCCCATGGCGGATTCCTTCCAGTCAATTTCCAAGCCGCGCAAGTATTTCATGCTGTCGCTATCGACGACCACTTTGACGCCGCGAACTTCCATTTCGCTGTCGCCCTCTTTGATTTCATCGTCGAAGCCCATGCCGTATGAGAAGCCGCTGCATCCGCCTTCCTGTACTCCAATGCGCAGAAACAAATTCGGAATTTCTTCCGCGGCAAGCATTTCCTGTATTTTCTCTGTAGCCAATTCGCTGATGTTCATCATTGTCGGTTTCCCTCCCTAGACGATACTGTTCTCTTCCTCAGTATACTCCAGAGAGCTCTAAGCCTCAAGAGATGCATCGCCCGTAGGCTGGTGTGCGATCCCCTTCAATTCGATGCGACAGCGGAATTGCCCTTTCTCGTTGAGCAGAAAATCGGCCAATCGATTAAAAACGTGCGCCAAATCCTGTCCAACCGATTCCGTGTCCAGCGTATAGCGGAATTGATCGGCGGAAAGACTGCGAACGTCCTTCCTGCCGCTGTCCAGCCTTCCGGACGCTTGCATCCTCTTCCATTCCTTGGACGGCTCGAATTTATCCGCTTTGCGCACAATCTGCTCGTAAATGTGCTGCTTTTTAAGCCACATGTAGTATTGAATCGGGTTGTTCAAATTCCAGGCCTGGCTAAGATCCTTGATCGTATACGCCGCCCTGTACTGCCTCAGCGTTTCGATTTTCTCGGCTTCCTCTAGCTTTTCCAGTTCGTGAAGGGGTAAAATATCCGGTTTCAGATTAACACACCGCCTTATTCGATATTTTATTTTTACAATAACCATAATTTTCTTATTATTCAAGTTGATTCCCCTTTTTGCGTTAGTTTATACCCTTTTCTATTTCCAGTTGCCGTAAGGGGGGTTCAGGTTTATAATATTTACAGGTTGTTCACATTTGGGTTTATATGTTTTTCTGGAAAGTTATTTTTTTCACAAACAGTCGACATCCCTGTCGCACTACTTTTATTTCATTACGGCTGGAGGCGCATGCCATGACTCTCGTTACGACACACCCTGACCGCCAAATGGCGGAAATCGCCGATAAAGTCCGGAACGGTCAACGTCTGTCTCTTGAGGACGGACTTTTCCTCTATCGCTCCGACGACCTGTTGACGATTGGGCAATTGGCCAACGAGGTGAATCTAAGGAAGAACGGCAAGAAGGTCTACTTCATCGAAAACATGAGTCTTTACTTCACGAACGTATGCGAAGCGCGCTGCGCTTTTTGCAATTTCCGCAAAGACGAGGGACAAGAGGGCTCCTATACGCTATCGCCTCAGGAAATGATCGATTACGTCGAGCAGCACATCCATCCCGGCGTCCGGGAATTCCATATCGTCGGCGGCCACAATCCTCATGTACCGTTCGACTATTATGTAGAATCGATTCGCGCGCTGAAGGAAAAATATCCCGACGTAACAATGAAGGCCTATACGGCAGCTGAAATCGATTTCTTCTCCCGCATTTCCGGACTGACATACCGTCAAGTGCTGGAGCGGCTTATCGAAGCCGGCCTGGAGACGTTGACGGGAGGCGGCGCGGAAATTTTGTCCGATCAGTATCGGAAAAAGATGCGCGTAACCAAGGCGAATATCGAGCAGTATTTGGACGTACATCGCACGGCGCACAATCTCGGCTTGCGCACGCATACGACGATGCTGTACGGCTCCGTAGAGTCGTTAGAGGAGCGGGTGCAGCATATGATCCACGTTCGCGACCTGCAGGACGAGACGAACGGCTTCCAGGTGTTCATCCCGCTGTCGATGCAGCCGATCAGCCCGAAAGCGAGCATCCGGCGCAGGAATTCCGCTTACGACGATCTTAAAGCGATCGCGATCAGCCGTCTGATGCTGGATAACATCCAACATATTAAAGCCTACTTCATCAACATCGGCACTCAGCTTACGCAAGTCGCGCTCACGATGGGTGCCTCCGATGCGCACGGCACGATCGTCCGGGAGAAGATCAGCCATGCGGCTGGCGCATTAACTCCGGACGGCATTACGCGCGAAGACCTGGTATGGCTCATTAAAGGCGCAGGCCGAATTCCGGTGGAACGCGATACGTTCTACAACGAAGTCAAAGTATACGAGTAATTGGGAGTTCCCCGTCGAGTAAGACGGGGGCTCTTCTGTGTCATACTAAAGCGAACCGACATCAAAGGAGAGCGTTTATGAGCAAGGTCGTTATTTTAGGCGGCGGGTACGGAGGAATGATGGTCGTGCAGGAGCTGTTGGAGCATATTCCCGCCGATCGGCAGCTTGTTCTTGTCGAACGGATGCCCTATCAGGGGTTGAAAACGGAGTATTACGCTCTTGCGGCCGGAACGGTGTCCGATCTGGAGCTGCGCGTCAACTATCCCGTTCATCCGCAACTGCAAATGATTTACGGAAATATTACCGACGTCGATCTGGATCGCCAAATCGTGCACGTGTCCAATCAGGAGCCGATCGCTTACGACTCTCTCGTCATCGCGCTCGGCTGCACGGATAATTATCACGGTATCCCGGGTGCTGTCGATTATACGTGCAGCGTCCAGTCTTTGTCGGCAGCACGCCGCACCTTCCAGCAGATTAACGACATCCGCCCGTACGGCCAGCTGACAATCGTGGGCGGAGGCTTGAGCGGCGTCGAGATTGCTGCCGAGCTGCGCGAAAGCCGCTCGGATATCAATATTCGCATCCTTGATCGGGGCAATAGCGTCCTGTCCGCTTTCCCCGGCAAGCTGCAGGAATACGTCGCTTCCTGGTTCGACCAGCACCATGTGGAGATGCGTTCACATATCGGCATCACCTCGCTGGAACAAGGCGTCATCCATAACGGTTCCGAGCCGATTTTGACGGATGTTACCGTGTGGACCGCCGGCATTCAGCCGGTCGACCTCGTCCAGCGGATCTCGCTGCCGAAAGATCCTCAGGGGCGTCTAGTCGTAAACGAGTACCATGAGCTGCCCGACTATGCCCATGTTTTCGTGATCGGCGATTGTTCCAGCCAGCCCTTCTCTCCAAGCGCCCAACTGGCGGGAGCGCAGGGCAAACAGGTCGCCGAGGTCATCCGGGCCCGTTGGCACGGCAAAGAGCCGAGACTGGGCGGAATCAAGCTCAAAGGCGTGCTTGGCTCGCTCGGCAAGAAGGCCGGCTTCGGCTTAATGGGCGCGACGCCGCTGCTCGGTCGCATTCCGCGGATGCTCAAGAGCGGAGTGCTGTGGAAGAGCAAGCGCCATTTCGGTTAATCTGCGGGACAAGTCCGATCAGAGATCGCCCAGCAGCTTGTCTAGAGCGCTTCGCTCTTCCTCCTGCTGGCGAAGCGCCTCAAGCACCAGGTCGTACAACTGCTCGGCCGACTCGGCTACGACGCTCTCTCCGTTCACCAAGGCGTACGGGGACAGGTAGCATTCGCCGCAATTGCCGAGACATCCGTATTCGATCACTTCGACATCGGGGAGCTGTTCCAGCTTTTTCAGTACCTCGTCCGTTCCGTGATGAGCGTTGCTGACGCAAAACTCCACGATATTCATCTGTATTCGCTTCCTCTCTTCGACAAAAAATGCGAAACATGGCCGGTTTGAAATTAACCCTTTTTGTACTATAATAGACTATGAAAGGAGTGGATGATCATGAGTACGAATGCTCCAAGCATTTATGACGAAGTGAGCGACGTTCTTGACAAGCTGCGTCCGTTCTTGCAACGCGACGGAGGAGACGTCGAACTCGTCGACATCGAAGACGGCATCGTTAAGCTGCGTCTGATGGGCGCTTGCGGCAGCTGCCCAAGCTCCACGATCACGCTCAAAGCCGGAATCGAGCGCGCATTGCTGGAAGAAGTCGAAGGCATTCAGGAAGTCGTTCAAGTGTTCTGATTTTCCTTCATCGAAGCCAGAAGGTTTAGAAAGGTCCTGCCATCGGCAGGACCTTTTGTCATCGCTTCAGCATCGTGCGAATCGGGTCCAGTCCGCCGGACACGTCAATCGTATTGCCCGTGATGAAATCCGATTCCGGCATGCACAGGAATGCGATCATCCGCGCGACATCCTCGCCGCTTCCCGGCCTGCCTCGGGGCGATTCCTCGTCCATCAACCCGGCTACGTCGGCAATGCTTTTCTCCTTATTCTCGCCGCGGATATCTCCGGGACAGATCATGTTCACCGTAATTCCGCTAGCGGCTTCTTCCACTGCAAGCGTCTTCGTAAACGACACGAGCCCGACCTTGGCCGCCGCATAGACGGCTCGATGCGGCCAGGATCTCGCCTCCGAAGCATGGCCGAAGCCGAAATGAATAATTCGCCCCCACTGCCTGGCCCGCATCCCTGGCAGAACCCGATGATCCATTAGCATTGTGCCGACGAGATTACCGTTCATCAGGTCGTGAATGTCGTCCTTTGAATAGTCCGCGAACAGACGTCGCTCCCGAATAAACGGACCGGCGTTGTTAACGAGAATATCGACCTCGCCGAGCCTTCTCTCCGTCTCCGACACAAGGCGCTCCGAATCGTTGGCGATCGCGATGTTCGCTTGAATCGCGTACGCCTTGCGTCCCAAAGCCCCGATTTCTTCAACTAACCGTTCGGCTTCGTCCCGGCTGTTCACGTAATTGATCGCTACATCGCATCCATGGGCTGCCAGCTCCAGAGCGGTGCGTCGTCCCAAACCTTTGGCGCTGCCCGTGATCAGCGCGGTTTTGCCCAGCAGCTTCACGCGGTTCCCCTCCGTCCCGTTGTAGGCTTAATCCATGCGGCGCAAATACGCGCACGCATAGCGAAAAGCGACATGCAGCGAGCCTTGAACCATGGCCCAGCCTTGATCCAGATCCTCCATGTTGGCTCCCAAATTTTCGAGCGTTCTGCCTGCTCCGTTGTTCGCAAGGCTCTGGGCGAGATCGTCGCGCAGCTCCTCGTTCATCTGATGGATCTCGATGTTTCTGCGGCTGCGCAGACGGCTCATCGCGCCTTGGTGCCGTTCCTTGATTTCATTCAACGGCTTCACCAGCTCCCAATGAAGTCCGTTTTGTCTCATATTGCGCAGCATCGTAAAATACGAATAACGGGCTTTAATCCGCTCGGTTCGCAGCGCCAGCAGTTGATTCAACAGCGTGCCCAACTTGTCCAGCAAGGAAAAGTAACGGATATAAGCGTTTTTGTCGAAATAAACGTGGCGCTCGTAGTTCATTTTCTCTTCGGCCGTGAACTCGTCGAGCCGCCTATGGCTAATTTGCTGCGCGTATTTTTTGGCTGCGTAGCAGCTTTGCTCAAGCTCGTCCATCGAGCGCAGCAAACCTTCCGCCCAAATCGCGAAGGTGCGGTATTTCTTTGCTTCCTCCGGCCGACCGCGCGCAAGCTCGGAGCAGCGCCGGGCGAACGCTTCAATGGATCGGACCGTCTCTAGCGACTTCCCCGACCATTCGCGCGGCCATTCTCCGAACAAAACTCTTAGCAATGGCTCTCCCCCTAGGGCGTGTCTGATACTTCGAAGGCAGCAGATTTTGCCGAAATTCCGTTCCATGCAAGGAACTTTTGTGAAGGCGTACCGGAGGTACGTCAAGCAAAAGTGAGAAGCAGGGAGTGAAAAGGCAGTGAAAGATGCCCCTGAGCGGGTTTTCTGACACGCCCTAGCATCGGCTAGCCTTCCTGTCTCATTGTAACGCAAAAGAGACGGCTCGCTCAACCGAATCGCCGGTTTTGCGCCGTCCCTCGTACGAACAAGCTATCGTTTCATTGTCTGCCGCATTCGAATGGCTAACAACACCAGTACGCTGAACAGCGCCGAAATAATAACCGTATGCAGCAGCCCGGTAAATACGTAGGCGTCTTCGTTCGATAAAGTGAAGGAGAGCAGTCCCCCGCTAAAAATTTGCAGAACGACGAGAATAAGCGCCTTGTTGCCGATGGAGGCCAGCTCCGAGCCGGCTCCGGCAGCTTTGCGAACGTAGAACACGACAATAGCAATAAACACGAGCAGCAGCAGCGCGGCAATCCGGTGCGCGAACGCGACTGCAACCGACCCGGATAGCTCGGGCACGATCTCGCCGTTACATAGCGGCCATCCCTCGCACGCCCCTCCGGAGCTCGTATGGCGGATAAACGCGCCGAGGTAAACGACGCCGTAGCAATACACGATAACCGCGACTACGCCCTTGTACAGCCCTGTCGAGATTGACGCGGCAGCTGATGGCCGACGATGCTGCGAGGAGGGAACGGCTTGACCGCTTTGCTCCGCGGCTTGACGCTTGACGAGCTTGTACAGCAGCCAGGTGCAGGTGAAGGCGAATAGCGAAATGCCGAAATGGAGCGCCATAACGATCGAAGACTGCTCCCATTTGACCGCCATCGCGCCGAGAATCGCCTGCATAACTGTAAACAACAGCGCCCCGCCTGCATAAAGCAAGTTTTCACGATGACGCGCGGGCTTCCAGAAATGCGTTACCAAATAGGTCGCTCCGACGAGCAGCCCAACGATGCCGCTAATCATACGATGACTATATTCAACCATCGACTCCACCGTATAAGCTGGTACGAATTTGCCGTTACACAGCGGCCAATCCGTACCGCAGCCGCGGCCGGAATCGGTATTTGTCACGAGAACTCCCGCGATCAAAACGAGAAACATGCCGATGCAGGTCAACAGAGCAAGCAAACGATATCTTTGAAAGGTCATGCATATCCCCGATTTCATGTGAAAGTTGGCGCAATAGGCCTGTTTCCCATTATACCGAACCTCACATGTTAAAACCATGTTCATAATGTGAACATTAAGGGGCTGTCTCCTAAGTAAAAAGAGTCGTACGAAAGAATGATCGATGAGAAAGTTGTCGTGCATGGATCTCCTTACGATGCTATACGATCCTGAAATTTGAATGGGTAAACCCGTTAAGAGGTGATTTCAGGACCGTATGAGGCAGTCTCCAGAAGATACATGCACTTTTTCTTGATCGATCATCTTGTACGACCCTACTTATGAGACAGCCCCGCTGTCAGCCCTGGAAGGGACCGGCTACAGAACTACTGAGCAATAGCGCCGGATACTTCGACTGCCCGATCGAGAAACTGTTCGATCTCCTCGCGCGTCTTGCGCAGCTTGCTGACGAATCGGACCAACTCGCGGCCTTGGCGGAAAGCGATAAAGCTCGGAATGCCCAGTATGTTCAATTCGCCGCATAGATCCGGCAGATCGTCGCGGTCGATCTCGACAAGCGTCAGTCGATCCGCATACGCCGCTTCCACGTCATCGATAAACGGATTGATAAAATGGCAATCCTTGCACCAGGTCGTCTTAAACACCGCCACCGTTAACCGATCTTCGGCAATCTGCTCGCGAAAAGCTTGCTCGTTCGTTATTTTCAGCATGGTCCAACCCCTCCCTTTCTCCATTGCTATTTTCTTATAAATCGCGCGTGACTTCCATCATCTGCTCGTCGTAGTCTTCCCACTCGACTACCTCGTACTCGGCTCCAAGCAAGCCGAACAGATCGTCTGCCGAGATGTACGTCATATTCGCATCGTTCATGAGCGGATGAGCCAGCTTGACGGTTTCTCCGTTTACCGTCGCTTGGTCGGAATCTTTGCGCAAAATAATCGACTTGGCCGTCGGCCGGTCATAGAAGCGAATCTCCATGGGTCCGTTCGCCGGAACCTCCAAATTCGGACGAATGCCGAACTCGCCAAGCGTCTCGCGCAGCGGTACGAAAGCTGTGCCTTCCTCGTCCACGAAGAACGGAATGCCCCATTCGCTGCTGAGCGTAAAGCTTTGATCGTCGATCGCAAAATCGTTTTTCAACAGATCGTACACCACGGAATCGCTGTCGAACATTCTGACGAACCGGTAAGCGTCGTAGTTGTCCAACTCTTCAAGCTTAAGCGCGTTAACCGGCGTTTCGACGGCTGGAATTTCCACTTCGCCGTTTACGTTCCACATTTCGCTGCTTGCCCGCACTTTAATGCTGCGAATCGGGCTGTCTTCTTCCGCAAAAGCGGCCGGGGCAATAACCGCCTCCAGATTCGACTTGCGGATATGCAGCGATTCGTCCACGTACAGGTCGGTTTTCAGCGTAATGCCCTTATCGAAAATTTGCTTCCATTCCTCTTCCTGCTGCGCCTTCTTCAGATCTTCCAGCGCATCCTCCAGCTCAGGCAGCAAGGTCTCTACGGCAAAATTCGCCATAGCCTCAGCGTTGAGGCTCTCCGAGTCCCTCAGTCCGAGATCCAAATCCTCCTCCATCTCGTAGAGCCACTCGAATACTTGAACGACGGTCGCGCGGAAGCCTTCTTTGTCCTTGATCAGATTTTCGAGGTACAGGGGAAGCAGCTGCCCCAATTGCTCGCCGTTCAGCTCCGCGTGCACCTTGGTCAATTTGGTCGACTCGCCGTGAATCGTCTCGTTCACCTGATCGACGGTAATCACCGGAGGATTTGGCAGCCCCTTAATCAGGTACGAGCCGATATTCTGGGCCAGCTTGCGCACCGATTCCATCATCGCCTGCCGGTCTTCTCCGCTCGGCAGCACCATCGTTCCCAACTCGTCCTGCAGGGCGGACAGCTCGAGCACGAAAGGTCTCTTCGCTCCGTCAATGTCGATTCTAACGGCCTTCTCGTCTGCATGAAGCGTGAACGGAATGCTGCCCTTGCTCGTAACCAAATTTCCGGTTACCCATTGATTGCCCAATGCATCCGCTTTCGAGTGAACCAATTCCAGCTTCAGCTTGCGCAGCAGCTCGACCGCCTTCTTCGCCTTCTCGTCCTCCGAAGCGAGCAGAGCCTCGTTGACGTCCACTTCCAGCTCAAGAACGAGCGATTGCTCCTGCTTCTCAATGCTGAGCTGCTTGACCAGCATATCGTTCAGGTTAAGCCCCCCGACCGATTGACAGCCGACAATAACGGTCAGCAGCAGCACGCATAACGTCCATCCCCATCTTTTTAACGTCCGAATGTTCACGAATGAGTCCCTCCCATAAAATAGCTGAGGACGCTTGCGAGCAAGCGCCCAACCTCATTTTATTTCGACGATCAGCCTCTTAATCCTGCCCGCAGTTTCATAAATGGCGCAAGAAGACGCCGTACCGCTTTCGGGTAGGTCGAAATCTCCGCCGCTGTGACGACTCCGAGATAGACGAGCAGCGCCGGATACAGCACGGCAAGCAAGCCTCCCATTACGCCGAAAGCAAGGAAAAACGCCAGTTTATCCGGAAGTCCGCCGCAGATCGCCAGAACGCCCCACTCCG
Organism: Cohnella phaseoli; assembly: GCF_003386235.1. Taxonomy (GTDB): domain Bacteria; phylum Bacillota; class Bacilli; order Paenibacillales; family Paenibacillaceae; genus Cohnella; species Cohnella phaseoli. Next base: position 76,127 of record NZ_QRDZ01000015.1, on the reverse strand, counting down.
CGAATCCGATCGCAGCCGCCACGATGACGACCGTGAGCAGGAACGGGAGCCAGCGCTTGCCGAGAAACTTGAAGCGCGAACGTTTCCTCAAGCTGAGCACGTTAAAAATAAGCGCCCAGATGAAGCACGCCGTCGTAGCCGCGATAATGCCGTAAACCCCGAAGAACGGAGCGAGCGCGAAGCTGAGGACGACTTTGATCAGGACGCCGGTGAGCGCGTGCATTGTCGCCTTTTTGGGCTCGGAGATGCCCAGCAGAATCGAGTTTGTTACCATCATTCCAATCTGGAAAATCGTACCTAGCGTCAGCATCGCCACCACCTGGCTGCCGATCGGCTTCTCGAACAGCAGTCCGTTCACGCTGAACGCACCGACGCCGAGCAGAAGCACGACGGGCATTCCGCTGAACAGCGCGATCCGAACCGCCAAGGAAGCCTGCTGGCCGACCTTGTCGGCGTCCTTCAGCGCATGAGCGGACGAAATATGCGGTATGATCGACTGGCTAAGCGCAACCGCCAGAATGATCGGGATGCCTGCGATCGATTGGGCGTTCATTCCGTACACGGCAGCCCAATGGTTGATCGTTTCCTGGTCGAAATGTCCCACCGTAAGCGACTTAATCATAAAATTGTCCATCGTATACAGCAGCTGCACCGTAATCCCGGTCATGACGACAGGGATGGACAGGTTAAACAGCTCCTTGTAAATGGAGCGAAGCCGCAGTTGACGCGACGGATCCGCCTGTATGCGCGGCTCTAGTCGGTCGCTAGATTTCAGCTTGCGGGAATAATACAGCATCACGATAAAAGCGCCGATACTGCCGAATACGCTGCCGAAAGCGCCGCCGGCGGCAATGCCTTCCTCGTTGGTCGGATCGATCGCGTAGAATGCGTAAGCGATCACGACGGCCGCGACGACGCGCAAAATCTGCTCGATGATCTGCGAGATGCCCCCTGCAGTCACGAACTGCCGGCCTTGAAAATATCCCCGCATCATCGCGATCATCGGAAACAGCAGCAAAGACGGAGCGATCGCCCGGATTGCGGTCGCGGCTTCCGGCTCCTTCAGAATAGACGAAGCGATCACCGGAGCGATCAACCAGAGACCGATCGTAATGACGACGCCGGCGATTGCCCCGAACAGCATCGCCGCCCGATACACCTGCTGCGCTTCGCGGACGCGCCCGACGGCATAACGCCCGGAGACCATCTTGCTGACGGCGCTCGGAATGCCCGCGGTAGCCACGATCAGCAGCAGCAAATAAATCGAGTTTGCATTGTTGTAGTAAATATTTCCAAGATCGTCCATCAAATAATCGAGCGGAACCCGCTGGAAAATGCCAAGCGCCCGCGCCACAAGCGCAGCGGCCGCTAGAATAAGCGTGCTTTTGAGTAAAGTGTCTTTTTTCAAGGTAACCCTCTTCGCCATTCGATTAAATTAGTTGAAAATCAGCCAGACGATAAACAAAACGATCATTGCGCCTTGCAGCAGCACCTTGACGACAGTGCTCGTGAACAGCCCGACGAGCGAGCCCCAGCCGACCTTCAGCGCGCGGTTGAACTCCGAGCCATGGATCAGCTCTCCGAGTATGGCGCCCGCCAGCGGACCGATAATCAGCCCGAAGGCCGGAATGACGAACGGACCGACCAGAATGCCGATCGTGCTGCCGATGACCGAGGCACGAGAGCCGCCGAACTTCTTAACTCCCCACGCGTTCACCATATAATCCGCCACGAACAGCACGACCACGATCAGCGTCTGGATAATCCAGAACCACCAGCCGAACGGCTCGAACGAGAAAAACCAGCCATAGACGAAAAACGCCGCGTAAATCGCCAAAGCTCCCGGCAAAATCGGGTAGATCGCCCCGGCCATACCGACGGCAAATAAAGCTACGATCAGAACCCAGCCCAAAATATCCATCGCGTCACGTCCTCAAAACGTATTGTTGAATGACTTGAGCGACGCCGTCTTCTTCGTTCGTCCCCGTGATGACGTCGGCTACCATTTTCACCTCGTCCTGCGCGTTGCCCATCGCCACGCCAAGACCCGAAGCGCGAATCGCGGCGATGTCGTTTAAGCTGTCGCCTACCGATACGATTTCGGACATGTCCAGACCCTTGAGCCGGCACAGCTCCATCAACCCCGACGCCTTAGAAACGCCCTGCGGATTAACCTCGATGTTGTTGGGCGAGGAATTGGTAATTTCCAGTCCGTCCCAAACGCCGATCTCCTTCAAAATTTCCTCCAGCAGCGAAAGTTCCTCCGAATAGTAGCCGAATTTCAGCCATACCTTGGAGGCCGGATCGTCGGTCCAGCCGTCCTTGTTAAAGAGACCTTCGGTCGAATACGCCCAAAACCAGACGTCCGGGTGCTTCAAAGCCACCTCGTGCAGACGGATTACTTTATCCGAATCAAGCGTCGTTCGCTTATGCAGGCTATGAGGCTTGCTCCACACCTCTCCGCCGTTCACCGTTATCATCGGCGAATCCAGACCCAGCCGCTCGACGATCGGAATCGCGCCCTGGAAGCCTCTGCCCGTGGAGGCGCACACCGTTACGCCTGCATCGATCGCATGCTTAATCCAAATCGCATTCATCTCGCTTACCTCGCCGTGCTCGTTCAACAGCGTGCCGTCCAAATCCAACGCCAACAACCGATACTGTCTCATCTCGTATGCCACTTCTTCTATCCGCTCCCTAACGCTTTCTTTCTTCCATATAACGATCATTTTATCATAATTCGGCCCTCCAAAACGAATTAAAATAAGAGCCGCCCGGATCCGTCCTCAGACGGATAGGCAGCTCTCGTTCATCTAATTCAGTAAGCTTCGCGAGCCGTGGAGACGCGTTGTCGCAGTTTTCGTACGACAAACCCGTGCGATGGAGAAAACAGGAAGGCGAGCACGAACAATACGCCTGCCACGCACACCATACAGCCTGCAATCGATGCGTCCAGCGCAGCGGCGACATAATAACCGGCAACCGAGCTGATCACGCCGATGACCAGACTCAGGCCGATCATCGTGCCAAGACGATCCGTCAGCAAATAGGCGGTTGCCGGGGGTACGATTAGCAGGCCGACGACAAGGATCGCCCCGACGCTCTCGAAAGAGCTGACCGTCGCCATCGACACGAGCCCCATCAGCACGTAGTGGAACAATGCAACCGGAATGCCGATTGCCGCCGCCAGCGCCGGATCGAACGCACACAGCTTAAATTGCTTGTAAAACAATGAGATCAACGCCACGATAATAAACAGCGTGATTCCTAGCAGCCATACCGCTTTCGGTCCCAAGTCGACTCCGCCGATCGTAAGCGAGTTCCACTGCACGTAGGCGATTTCCCCGTACAGCACGCAATCCAGATCCAGATCGACATGCTGAGCGTTAAGGCTGACCAGCAGCACGCCCGCTGCGAACAGCGAGGTAAAGACGACTCCGATCGAAGCGTCGCTCTGCACGCCGCTCTGCTGGAACATTTGAATGAGAAACACGGTCAGGAAGCCGATGATCGCCGCTCCGAACAGCATGAAAAACGAATCTCTCGAGCCGCTGACCAGAAAAGCGATGACGATTCCCGGCAATACGGAATGGCTGATTGCGTCGCCTACGAGCGCCATCCGACGCAAAATGAGGAAGCAGCCCAGAATGCCGCAGCAAGCGGCAACCAAGGAGCCTGTCAGCATAATCCAAAATCCGCTCATGCCGACACCCCCCGTTCTTTCGCGGATGCGTTAACTCGCGCTCCCGCTTGCTTGGCGTTCTCCGCCGCCCATTCCCGCTTGGCGGAAGAACGACGGAGAAGCTTGGCGATTACGCCGCGGCGCGGTCCGAACAGCACCGAGCCGACGAATACGGCCGTCGCGGTCAGCACGCTTAGCGGTCCGGTCGGAAGCTGCGCCGTGCCGGCGCTGACCCAGGTGCCGATCGCGCCGCTTAGCGCGCCGAACAATCCGGACAGCACGGTCATGACACCAAGCCGATCCGTCCAGTATCTGGCCGACACCGCCGGCGTAATCAGCAGCGCCGCGACGAGCACGACGCCAACCGCCTGAATGCCGACGACGACGGCGATCGTTACGAGCCAGAGCAGCAGCTGCTCCAGCGTCGCGACCGAGAAGCCCAGTCCCCGGGCATAGCCGGGATCGAAGCTAATCAGCTTGAATTCCTTGAACAGCAACGCGCAGACGACGATCAGCACAATCGCGACGCTCGTCATCGTATAGACGTCCTTGGACGTCATCGAAGCCGCCTGCCCGAACAGAAACTTGTCGAGCCCGCTCTGGTTGCCGTAAGAGCTGTGTTGAATTTGCGTCAACAGCACGATGCCGAGTCCGAAAAATACGGACAGCACGATGCCCATCGCCGCATCCTGTTTAATGCGGGAAAATCGGGTGATCCAGCTGATGCCAACCGTGGCGATCATGCCGGCGACGATCGCTCCGATCATGAACAGCCCGACCGACTTGACTTCCGTCAGCATGAAGGCGATACAGATGCCGGGAAGAGCCGCATGCGCCAGCGTATCTCCGATCAGGCTTTGCTTGCGCAGATAGGCGAACGTACCGATGACGCCCGTGCTGATCCCAAGCAGGATGCTCCCCAACAATATCCATTGCAAATTCGGATCCGTAAACAGATTAAGCATGGCCCGTCATCCCCTTCCTGCGATCAAGGCAGGCTCATCGACGCTGCCGCGGCTTTGGATGAAGGTCAGTCTTCCTCCGTAAGCCTTCTGGAGGTTCTCCTCCGTAAAAGTCGAAGCCGTGGGCCCGTATGCGATGAGTTCACCGTTTAGCAGCATGACCGAATCGAAATATTGCTCCACAGTCGCAAGGTCGTGGTGTACGACCAGCACCGTCTTACCCTGCCGCTTCAGCTCGTTCAGAAGTTGGATAATCGCCTTCTCCGTTGCGGCGTCCACCCCCGCGAACGGCTCATCCATGAAGTAGAGAGTCGCGTCTTGCGCCAGCGCCCGAGCGAGAAACACCCTTTGCTGTTGACCGCCGGACAGTTGGCTGATCTGTCTGCTCGCAAAGTCGGCCATTCCGACCTTCTCCAAGCATTCCATTCCGATCGCCTTTTCCTTCGCGCCGGGCCTCCGGAACAGGCCAAGCCTACCGTATCTCCCCATCATTACGACATCCAATGCGTTCGTGGGAAAATCCCAATCGACCGACTCCCTCTGGGGAACGTAGCCGACGAGTTTTCTTTGCAATTTGTAAGGCTGTCCGTAGACGAGCGTCTCGCCGCTCAGCGATGGCTGTAAGCCCAGAATCGCTTTGATCAGCGTCGATTTGCCCGCTCCGTTAGGCCCGATAATGCCGATCAGCTCGCCTTCAGTCGCTTCGAACGAAACGTTCCTCACGACCGGCTTCTTCTGATAGGCAACCGTTATATTCGTTACCGTTAACGGCGCAATGCCGGAATTATTCGCTGCCATGTTCTCTCTCCCCTTCCTAGCTCAACGCTTTGACAATCGTATCCACGTTATGCCGCACCATTCCGATGTATGTTCCTTCGGGGGTTCCGTCCTGGCCCATCGCGTCCGAGAACAGCTCTCCCCCGATCTTGACCTCGTGGCCGAGCTTTTTGGCTCCCTCGATAACCGCTTCGATCGATTTCTTCGGCACGCTCGACTCCACGAATACCGCTTTGATCTTGCGTTCCACCAGCATATCGCGCAGCGCGGTCACATCCTTGGAGCCATATTCGGCCGCCGTGCTAATGCCCTGCAGGCCGACGACCTGAATATCGTACGCGTCTCCGAAGTACCCGAAGGCGTCGTGCGCGGTCACCATCACCCGTCCCTGCTCGGGAATCAAAGCGATCTGTTCTCTGGCGTAACGGTCCAATTCCTCCAGCTTGGCGAGATAGGCCTCGGCCCGTTCGCGGTAGCCTGCCTCGTGCGCCGGATCGTTCTCGATCAACGTGTCGCGGATCGTCTCCGTCGCGCTCATCCACAGCCGTACATTAAACCAAACGTGAGGATCGTGCGTCCCGTCGCCCGTCTCTCGCAGCGACGATTCCGGAATATTTTTGGTCACCGGGACGACCGGTTTCTTCTTGCCCATCTTCTCGAAAATTTCCGTCATCTTTCCTTCCAGATGCAGCCCGCCGTATAAAATGATCTTCGCGTCCTCCAGCTTGGCGATATCTCCTTGCGACGCTTTGTATAAGTGCGGATCGACTCCCGGTCCCATTAGCCCGATTACCTCGACGCGGTCGCCTCCAACCTCCTTGGCGACGTCGCTAATCATTCCGATCGTGGTCGTGATATGCAGCTTCCCCTCGTCCTTGAACGCTCCCGAGCCTGCTCCGCAGCCGCTAACGACCGCAGCGACGGGAACAACCAAAAATAATAAAGTCATAATAAATCGTTTAATTGATGACGGCAAGCGTCTCTTCATTCTGCTCTCTCCTCCCGGCAAATCTCTCTTTGCCTTTAAACAACTGTTTTGCTAGTACGACGAATACTTTCCTCAAAGACTCTTTGTTTATATTATACAACTAAGTTTACCTAATGCAACATTTAAAATAAAAAAAACTGATAATGCCTGTTTCCATGCATCACCCCATCTAACGGAGAAGGTGCATTACGCCGGGCCATTCGATTAGCTCCAGTACCGGTAAACGTTGATTTAACTGGACCAATCTTTATGGTCTCCCAGACCGTTTATGCGAACAAGTTCGATCAGTTTTGATCAGGCGTAACCATGGCGATTGGCCAAAAAAAGACAAACCGACGAATTAACATCGGTTTGCCTCACTCAATGAACTTCCTTCCTGCCAGCGTGCAACTTCACAAATTAAGGCTGAGCGACCGACTCGCCGGCGTTAGCCGCAGCGTTATCGGCTCCCGCAGCTTCTCCCTCGGGAGTTCCGGACGCCGATTGAACGCCACCGTACAGCTGAGGCCGCGGTTTGCCATATAGGCCCACCTCTGCGTCGTACGCATCGAAAATTTGCCGCGCGATCGGAGCCGCACCCCAGCCGCCGTAGCCGCCGTCGGGTACGACGACCGCAACTGCCAGCTTAGGCTTGTCGGCCGGCGCATAAGCGATAAACACCGCGTTTTCCACCCTGCGTCGACTGCCGACGTCCTGCTGCGACGTTCCCGTTTTCCGCATGAATGTGTACGGGACATCATCGAAGCCTTGGACAGAAACTTGGGACATCCCCCTCTCGATCTCTTTCCAATATTGTTCGTGGATTTCGATCGAATTCAGCATTTCTGGTTGGTAGCCTACGGTGACATTGCCGTCGACGTCGCGAATTTCCTGCACGAACTGCGGCTTCATCCGTTTGCCGTGGCTCGCCAGCGTTGCCGCATACTGCGCCAACTGCATCGCCGTATACTTCGCCTGTTGGCCCCAGGCGGACCGAATCAATGCAGACTGAAGCCCTTCCGTCTTCGCACTCTTAAAGTAATCGGCGACGCCTGCGGATTCGCCCTGAAGCCCGCTGCCGGTCGTGACGCCCAAACCGAACTTCTTCATGTATTCGTCCCACAAAATCAAACCGGAATCTCCATCATACTGAAAAAGCTTATTGCCGATCATCGCGGACATGAAAGCATTGGACGATTTCGCGATTGCCTGCCATGCCGTAATATTTCCGTTAGCCTTGTTACTGGCGTTCCAGATACGAACTTCATGGCCTTTGCGTCCAAACTCAAAATAGCCCGGATCTGGAAAAATTGTGTTTGGCGTAAACAGCTTCTCGTTCAAACCGATCAGCACGGACAGCGGCTTCTGAGTGGAACCGAGGTACACCAACGAGGATGGATGGTTTTTACGCTCATCGTACTCCTCGTACGGAGGCTGAACCTCCCGGATCGTGCCGTTGTACTGGAAAAATTGGATCGCATCCAGATCCTTCTGGCTGATGCCGCCCTGCCATACGCTCGGATCGTAGTCCGGCATGCTGGCCATCGCGACGACTTTACCCGTATCCACTTCCATGGCGACGGCGTAACCGGTTGTCGGATGCGCGCTTTCGTACTGCTTGCCCTTGGCATGTCGCACAAAGTCGATATGCTCCATAATCGCCTTTTGAGCCTTTAGCTGAACGCTGCGGTTGATCGTCAGGTACAGATTCTCGCCCTTGATCGGCTTGGTCAACTTCGCCGCTCCAATAATCTCGCCTCGATTGTTGACCGGATATTCCTTGTAGCCGTTGTTGCCTCGCAGCTCGTCTTGATACATCAGCTCAAGCCCGTCGAATCCGACTTCCTCGGTACTAATGTATTTAACCCCGCTGTCGGTCTGATTCTTGTCGATATCTTTATATTTGGGAAGATCCTGAGCCCCGCTCAGCCTCTTCATATAACCGATAAGCTGCACGGCGACACGGTCGTCGCTGTATTGGCGAATGCTCTCCTCGATGACGTCGATGCCCTTGAATTCTTGACGATGCTCGGAGAAATAAGCGATTTCTTCCTTTGTCAGCCCCGTCTTGATTCGCCGCTGCATGTGCAGCTTGTGCACCTTGCCCTCCAAGTCCATGTCTTCATAAACATCCTGAACGGTAAGGGGAGCAGCATTCTTGTCGCCCAGACGGTCGAACACTTCGACAAGGCGAGCGGCAAGCTCCATCGCTTCGTCCTTCTTGATCTTCATATCCATCGTAAAATACAACGATTGCGTAGAGACCGAATAGGCGATCTCTTTCCCTGCCGAATCGTAAATGTTGCCTCGGATCGGAGGGACCGGAACGGTTCGGGAGCCGATTTGGTGCTCCTTAGCCTTCAGGTTGTCGCCTTCCACAAACTGCAAATAGGCCAATCTTACGATCAATACGGAAAAGACGGCAAATGTAATGAAAAAAAATACGTTCAGACGGAAGCTGAAATGTCTTCTGTTGCGGACTTCCCGCTTCTGCGCTTCTTCTGTCAAGCCATTGCTCACCCGGTTGCCCCTCCTTGCCGTATATGAGTATCGGCGAATCCCGGAGGATTAAACCAATCCCCGGCATTTGCCCATGTCGAATCAAGCGGAATCCAGTTCTGCTCTTCGTTCAAATAAACCTCGTTCCAGGCGTGCGGCCCGTATCCGCCGCGACCGTCGTAGCCAAGCCCGGTCACGACGCGAACGTCCAAGCCCGCTGCTCTGGCCATGGAAGCATAAAGACGTGCGTAATCAATGCACACGCCTTTGCGCGTGGCGAACGTCGTCTCGGGATTTTGCTCCCGCCATTCGCCCAAATCCTCGTAAGCTCGCACCTTATCGTGATCGTAAGCAATGCGCGTCCCGACCCAATCGTACAGCGCCCGCGCCTTGGCCCTGTCATCGTCCCGTTCCTTCGTCACGGCCAGCGCCGCCTGCACGATGTCGTCGGGGAGCTCGGCGTCGATGACGTCATATCGCTTCTGCCATAGCTGGTCCAGCTCTCCGGACATCGCCTGGGCGAATACCGGAAGCCGTTCCTCCAGCACGCTGCCCGCGGCGGGGCGGATAATCTGCGCCGCAACCTCCCGGTAAAGTCCCGACTGCTGAATATAATCCGTTAGCGGGCCTTGAGAAAACAGCGCACAGTAAGCGAACAGTGCAGCCGTAACCAGCAGCGCCCTGCCGGCTCCAAGAGCGGCTCCTAACGCGCCTCCGGCCGTACGGCTCACTAGTCCGCCCGAAGGCGAGCCATAGGAAGCAGGCTCCCGCATCTTCGGCAGCAGCGCCCGGGCGGCCCAACCGACAATCAGACGAACGAGCGCGTAGACGATCAGAAACAGGGCCGCAAAGCGCAACAGAGGCAAATCTCGCAAGCCGGTCGTCGCCGTGTAGAAGAACTGCGACCATCCGGAAGAATCCGGACTCGGACGCGACAGGCTGCGTTCTCCAAGCCAGCTCTGCAAGATCGGCGAAAGCTCCGAAGCGGCCACAGCCGCAAGCGCGACCGCAAGCACAGTCAGCGCAGCTTCTCCGAGAAAGAACGCCAGCCGCTTAACGGAACCCGACGCGCCTCTACGGACGCCCTGATACAAAGACAGAGCGATGATCGCGAGCAGTGCCCAGGTGACGAAATTGGCGTCAACTACCGTGCCCCAGCCCTTCATTCCCGTTACTTGGACGCTGCGCGCGCATTTTTGACAAATTCGCGCACTTCGCCCTCCATTTTCCACGTGCCCAACGAAATACCCTTCAGCTTGACGGTAACCTCTCCGGAATTCGGCACCCCGGTCAGCTCAAGCGTATCCGTCGTGATCGTATAGGAGCCGTCCGCGTTCGTCTTGTAAACCGCCTTGCTCGCATCGCCGGCCATCGCCTTGATCGCCTGGTCCTTGGCTTCCTCCGACACCTTGGAGCCGACCTCCTTGATGTCTTCGATCGAATATCCACCGTAGGTGACGATACCGATTACAATCGCGGCGACAAGCACCCACTTGAGCACTGTTTTGACCACTTTGAGCACGATCAGGATCACAATGATCGCAATCGCGATGACGATCCAATTATCTTGCAGAAATGTGAGCCAAGCGTCCGTATTCAAATTCATCCCAACCCCCTCCTTCAAAGTTCATCTCTCGAATTCACATAGCTCCTATTATACCGTAACCGTTCGCCCCCAGTAAACGACGGGCATATCCGCGGGAGATCGGACGTAAAAGTAGGATAAGCCGCGATTGCGGACAAGAGGGGGGATTTGTCCCCGCATCGATTAGGAGGTCGCGGAAAACATGAAAACCGCCGTTTGGCTTTATTTATTTTTGTTCGTTGCGTTTTTTGATCTGCATGCCCAGTACCCGATGCTTACTCCGTTCGCCGTCTCTCTCGGAGCCGCTCCGTCGTTTATCGGCCTGGTGATGGGCATGTACTCCTTGACTCATCTGCCCGGCAACCTGATTGCCGGCATCGCGGTCGATCGCCGCGGCAGTCGTCTGTTCATCTCCATGAGCCTGATTGGCGCGGGCATTCTGCTGCTCTTCCAGGCTCGCGTAACCGACCCGTGGCAGCTGCTGTACATTCGCTCAGCCAGCGGCTTTGTGCTGGCCTTCCTGTCGCCGGCGTGCATGTCCCTGCTCGCCAGATTGGCGAAGACCCATATTCAGCAGGGCAAGCTGATGGCCGGCAACGGTCTCGTGCACACGCTCGCCTCCGTCATCTCCCCCGCCGCGGGAGCGATTCTAGCCGCCAAGCTCGGCTTCGGCCCAGCTTTCGCGCTGCTCGGCTGGGTGCTGCTCGTCACAGGCATTCTGTCGCTGTGGTTTGTCAAAGAGCCTCCTGTCGCCGACGTCCCGTCGCCAAGCGTTGTCGAGCTCGCGGCCGATCCGAAGCAGGCGGACAAGATGGAGCAGGCTCCGACCGGCATGGGTTTCCCCTGGGCCGTATTTTTCCTGCCGATCGGCATGGCGTGCGCGCAGGGCATACTTGCCTTCGAGCTACCTCTGCGGGGCACGGACGCCGCAACGATTATGAGCACCGGCATTTTATTTTCCATCATCAGCCTTGGCTCTCTCGTCACGCTCGGCATGCTATTTCTGAACCGTTACTTGCCGTATTTCCGCACAGTCGGCGGAGTGATGCTGCTGGCGCTCTGCTACTACGGACTGGCCTCCGAGTGGTCCGTATCCTTGCTGACGCTCCTGTTCGTGATCGGCATGGCCAAAGGCGTCATCTTCCCGGCGATGACCTCATTCCTGCTCCAGCTCAGCGGCCCGTCCCGTTACGGACGGACGTTCTCGATGCTGTCCATTTCGCTGTCGATCGGCTCCTTTCTCGGCCCGGTGGCTGCCGGGGCGGTGAGAGATCATTTCTCGCCCTATTTTTTGTCCTTTCTCGCGCTGATGCTGGCCCTGACCTTCCTGTTCCCGCGCGCCGCCTTCAAAATGAACTGGAATCCCAATTCGGCGATCCCTCCGCATGCCCATTGAGGCGATCGTTAAGCGGCGGCATTGGAGAAAATGGTACAATAAAAGTGCGTGTACAAAAAATACGATTATCAGCAGCAAAAAGTTGGATAAAGAGCCGGCTAAATTAAAATTTGACGTCGAATAAGTAGCGACCGGAGGAATTCGACTTGGACATCGCCATCATCGTCGAAGGAAAAAACGACAAAAGCCGTCTCTCCCGCGTCCTCGTTCCGGAAGTGCCGATCTACTGCACGTTCGGAACGTTGAATACGGATCGCATCGAAACGCTTCGCAAGGAAGTCGGAGACAGCCACGTGTATCTGTTCACCGACCACGACGCTTCCGGGCGGCGCATTCGGGGCATTCTGCGCGACGTATTTCCCGATGCCGATCATATCTACACGCGCAGAGGCTATATGGGCGTCGAAGGAACGCCCGAGGAATATTTGATCCAGCAGCTTGAGAAGGCGGGGCTGGAGGAGTACATTGTTTATCCGGAGCCGGACAACCCTTTTGCGTAACGGGCTGCCAGCAATGTGCCAAAGCAAAAACGGGCGGGTTTATCAGCACGAGACGCGTAATGTGGCTGAACTTAGATCCGCTCCGCGGAAAATAAAAAAGAAAATCCGCTTTACGTATGCCGTTGCACCCATTTCGAGCCATTTAAACCGTGTTTCCCTCTCTCCTACCTAATCATGACCCACAACGTTTACAATTTATTGGATATTAAACCTTTACGACGGATCTATTTGCACACATGAGCTTACGCAGGGAAGTTAGTCGGAAATTCGTACAACGCAGCTCGAACCAGGCTTAAATGGCGGACTTTTGTAGGAAAAACCGCACAAAGCAACTCGGATCAGACTCAAACGACGAACGTTTGTAGGAAAAACCGTATAAATCAACTAGGATCAGAAATTATATGTCACTAAAGCGTCTGCAATGATTATACGAATATCTTATGGAATTATCTGGAGGTGTTGTGGGTCATGATAAGCTCTCCTACCGCCTCCTGCCAAAACAAAAAACCGTTCCTATCGCAAAGGAGGCTCTCGCTTCCATTTGCTTTAGGAACGGTTTTTTAACTGTTGCGTTTAGAGGAGGCTTTTGATTTTCTTGGTCAGCTCGCTCGGGCTGAGCTTCTCCCCGGTTCCTTCAAGATCGATAAAGTCGTTGGCCGAAATCCAGTCGCGGATTTGCCCCTTCTCATCCAGCAGCACGATCAGATTCATATGACCGAAATTGCCTTCGTTGTCCTTCTGTACGAGAATGGAGTATTTCTTGGCCAGCTCTGCCGTTTCCAGCTCGTCTCCCCGCAGGAACTTCCAGCCTTCCTGATCGGCGTCGAACCGCTCGGCGTAGTTCTTAAGCAGCTCCGGCGTATCGCGGTCCGGATCGATCGTCACGGAGAGGAACTGCACGTCTTTGCCGAACAAGCCTTCTTCCTTGAGCTCGTCCTGCACTTCGGACATGACGAACGTCGTCGGCGGACAGACGTCCGGGCAATTCGCGAAGAAGAAGTAGAGCAGCCGCACTTTGCCGTTCGTGCCGCTCAGCGATACGGTCTCGCCGTTGATATCGGAGTAGGAAAACTCGGTTCCCTGCCCTTGCACGGGAAGCTCGTCCTTCTTGTTCTGCTGCTGCAGAATGAAATATCCCATGATGACGCACAGCGCCAGCACGACAAGCGAGAAGCCGTAACGCTGAAGCCATGGTTTCTGAGGCCCGTTCTGCTTGACGGGCTCCATAACGACGTCTTCCCCGGCAGATGTCGGCTGCTCGGGCTGTTTGTTCTCTTCCTTGGACAAATCCATTGTGTTACACCCCCGTCGTATTTAGCACCATCGTAAAAAACATAATCATCAAGTAGTTGATCGAAATGATAAAATCTCTTTTCGCCCACTTCTCGTCATCCTTGGCCCGCAACCCGCCAGCCGCATGAACAAACCAAAGAGCGGCGATTCCGACGGATAAGATCAGAAAATAAATGCCTACGTAGTCGTAATAGTACATCAGTATGGATGCGGGGATGAGCAGCAAGATGTACGGAAGCATCTGCCATTTCGTTCTCGTGACGCCTTTGACGACCGGCAGCAAAGGAAATCCGGCCGCTCTGTATTCCTCCTTGCGACGAATCGCCAGCGACCAGAAATGGGCCGGCTGCCACAGGAACAGAAGCGCGAACAAGATCCAGGCCCCCGCGTCGACATCGTTCGTCACCGCGCAATAGCCGATCACCGGCGGCATCGCGCCGGAGATTCCCCCGACGGACGTGCTCCAGGTCGAGCTGCGTTTCAGCCACATCGTATAGATAACTATGTAGACGAACATGCCGAGCAAGCCCAACCAGCCCGTAAGCGGATTAACAAGCAGGAATAGCACGGCGAGACCGGCGAGACCAAGCGCGATTCCATATCCGAGCACGAAGCCGGGAGACACTCTCTGCTGCGGAAGCGCCCGGTCGCGCGTACGTTCCATTTTCAAGTCGAGATCCCGGTCCCAGTAGTTGTTGATGACGCAGGACGAAGCCATCGTTAAGGTCGATCCGACCAGCATCCAAATTAGAATCCATATATCCGGTTCCCACTTGGAAGCAACCCAATAACCGCCGAAAGCGGCGATCAGGTTCAAGCGTATAATTCGCGGCTTGGTTAAGGCCACTAGATCTTTAAGCACGGAGCTCCTCCTTTATGCAAGCAAGCGGCATTCCTGATGTCTGTTCAATGATACCGCAAATCTTCAAGCATTGACAATGTTCGCCTATCCGAGTTCATCAAATCGCCACTACATCGGAGCGAGCCGGGCAAGCCGGCGCGATAAATCGGTTCGCCCAGTCACATAATCCGGGCTTTTTCAATACACTGTATTGCGACAATCGCCCAGCGCCTCAGCGACCGACATGGGCGACTTGATTAAAAGAGGGTGGCATATGATTGGCAAGCGCCGATTGTCCAAACCTGTATTAACATTATAAGGAGGATATACGAATGTTAAATAACAAAATGCCCTGGGGCGGTTACGCCCAGCCTCAAGCCGCGATGCCGATGAACGCCGCCGTCCCGATGCCCGTGAACGCCGCCGGAGCCGGCATGCAGGGCATGATGCCGACGAACACGATGGTGCAGGGCGCGATGACTCCGCCGATGATCCCTGCCGGCTCGCCGATCGGCCCGACCGGAGCCGCTCTGCCCGTGATGCCGGGCCAGCAGGAGGAATCCTACGTTGAAAATATTTTGCGCATGAACTTGGGCAAAGTTGCAACGCTGTACATGACCTACGAGAACAATTCCGAGTGGAACGCAAAAATTTTCAAGGGCATATTGGAAGCGGCCGGCCGAGACCACATTATTATTAGCGATCCGGTAACGGGCAAGCGCTACCTGCTACTTATGCTGAATCTGGACTACATTACGTTCGACGAGCCGCTGAACTACACGCTGCCCTTCGGCAGCAACCGCTGACGGAAGATCCATATTCTCAATCCGCTGCGGCCTCCCTTCACCCATTGCTCCATTTCCCTCCAGGAACGCCCGTCGCGGCGTTCCTGTTCCATTTTCGCCGCCTCGACCTCCGTCTCCGCTCTGCGAATTTCCACAAACACGCCCGGCTGCGCCGTATTCTCGGCGAACTCGGCGTCCCTCCACAGCTCCGGACGAGCGTCGGCCCATTCGAGAAACCTTTCGCGCGTCTCCTCCGGAATGACATACTCGCAAAACAAAATCAAGGCGCTTCATCTCCCTTCATATTTTATAGCCGTTACGTCCATACTGAGCAGATAAGGGGGCTAAAGTAATGGACACCGGTACGCATTTCGTGTTTGGCCTGGGCTTGGGAGGACTGGCCATGACAGATCCCGTCATCGCTTCGCACGCCTACGGTCCGATCGCCATTCTGATCGGCACCGTCGCAGGCTCGAACGCGCCCGACCTGGACGGTCTGCTCCGCTTCAAAAGCAATGCCGATTATATCAAAAACCATCGCGGCTTGTCTCACTCTTTTCCGGCAATCGTCGGTTGGACCGCGCTGATTACCACCGTTATCGCAGTTTCGTTCCGCGGCATTCCCTGGTGGCATATCGCCTTCTGGGTTTTGCTGGCCGTCGTCGTCCATGTGCTAAGCGATCTGTTCAACTCCTACGGAACTCAGGCTTATCGTCCGCTGAGCAAGCAATGGGTCGCGTGGAACATCATCCACATCTTCGATCCATTTATTTTTTTCGCCCATCTGTTTGCGATCTTGCTCTGGATATCCGGAATCGCCGTTCCGCAGGTCATTTTTCCCGTGCTGTACGTGCTGCTCGGCATTTATTACGGATGGCGAACGCTCGCGCATCGCAGACTGTCCGGCAAGATCGCCGGCCACGATCCCGAAGGACAGCCCCGCGATCGTTATACGCTGCTGCCGACCATCTCGCTGTATCGCTGGAACGTCGTCCGGGTGTCGGAGGATTGCACTTACGGCATCGGGGAATGGAACAACGGGAAAATGAAATGGGTGGACGTGCTCAAATGCGATGAACACCCGGCCATCGACGCCTCCAAGCAGCATCAGGACGTTCAAGCTTTTCTAA
Organism: Cohnella phaseoli; assembly: GCF_003386235.1. Taxonomy (GTDB): domain Bacteria; phylum Bacillota; class Bacilli; order Paenibacillales; family Paenibacillaceae; genus Cohnella; species Cohnella phaseoli. The sequence goes on along the minus strand of NZ_QRDZ01000015.1, from coordinate 59,710 downwards.
GCGTGACGCCCTTCCCCTGCGGATTGGTAAAGACGCATACGTGGGGATATGAGGTGCGCTGGGTGGATGTCCGTTACCGCTACCGCAAGCAATACCCGTTCGTAGCCGTCGTATTGATGGACTTGAACCTCGCTCCGCTTCAATCGTATGTCGGCTGGCTGAGCGACGACAGGCTGGAAAAACGACTGCGAATGAACTCTTATTGAGACCCAGGGTTTATTGAGAGGCCGCTCCCGAATCCGTCGGATCGGGGGCGGCCTCTTGACGTTTGTTTGCCGGAGGGGCACAATATGAAAAGCCCGAGGGGTTTCCTCGGGCTTTCGGTCCGAACCGAAGTTCTTAGCGACCGGAAAGTTGTTGCTCGGCCATTTGAACAAGCTTCTTGGTGATATAACCGCCGAGGGAACCTGCATCGCGGGATGTTACGTTACCGTAATATCCGTCCGCTGGGATTTGTACCCCCAGAGATTGTGCAGCTTCCATTTTCATGCTTTGCAATGCCGCTTTGGCTTGCGGTACAACAAGTTGGTTGCTTGATGCCATGATTGAAGTCTCCCTTCGCCTTAATGATTGGTTTGCAAGCTTGCCAACTTAGTATGCTAGATACGAAGAAAAATATGCGAGGTGAAATTGATGAGTAAAACTTTGTCACTCTTGTTCGCCATTTTGTCCGTGATCGGCATGCTGGCCACGGCTTTCTCGATCAGCTACAACGGCTGGCTGGCGCTGCTTCTCGGCGTCGTAACCCTGTTTGTTACGGGCCTCGGATTCATCGTCAAGGCGAAGCTAAGAAAAAAATCCGTTTAGCGTTTGAGCGGCAGAAAACCCATCGCTTCCTTCGCCTTGGCCAGCGTCTGCTCGGCCACGGCGTTCGCACGCTCGGCCCCATCGCGCAAAATGCGGTGAATTTCGCCGGAGGAGCGCACATCCGAATAGATGCGCTGCATCGGCTCCAGCGCCGCGACGACGACTTCGGCTAAATCTTTTTTGAACGCGCCGTAGCCTTGGCCTTCGTAAGCGGCCTGAACTTCCTCGACCGTCTTGCCCGAGCATTGGCCGTAGATCGTCATCAAGTTGCTGACCTCCGGCTTGTTCTGCACATCGTACACGACCTCCCGGCCCATGTCCGTCTTGGCTCGGGATATTTTTTTGCGGATTTCGTCCGGCGTGTCGAGCATCGAGATGTAGCTTCCCGCGCTCGGGCTGCTCTTGCTCATTTTCTTCGTGCCTTCCTCCAAGGACATAATGCGCGCTCCTTGCTTTGGAATGAACGGGTCCGGGATAACGAATGTGTCGCCGTAGCGGTGATTAAACCTTCCGGCCAAATCGCGCGTCAGCTCCAAATGCTGTTTTTGGTCGTCGCCTACGGGAACAAGCGTCGGGTTATAAAGCAAAATATCGGACGCCATCAACGCCGGGTAGACGAACAACCCCGCTCCTACCGCTTCCTTGCCCTCGGATTTGTCCTTGAATTGCGTCATCCGTTCCAGTTCGCCCATGTACGACATCGTCGTCAACAACCAGCCCAGCTCGGCGTGCGCGGGTACGTGCGACTGTATGAAAATTGCCGCCTGCGACGGATCAAGCCCTGCGGCCACGTACAGCGCGGCTACGGACTCTGTCTGCTCGCGCAGCGCCGCCGGCTCCTGGGGAACCGTGATTGCGTGCAGGTCCGCGATCATGAAGTAACAGTCGTGCTCATGCTGCAGGGCCACGAAATTTTTCATCGCGCCGATGTAGTTGCCGATCGTCAGCTTGCCGCTGGATTGAATGCCGGATAGTACGCGTTGCTGCTTGGACATAGTCAATTCGCTCCTTTTTTTCGAGAAAATAAAAAAAGCCTTCCTCCGCAAGGGACGAGGAAAGCCGTGGTACCACCCTTATTCGTATCGCGACGCCTTCCGGCTTAGCGCGATACCTTAGCGTTCCTGTAACGGGGAACAGTCGGGAAAGCATCGGACGGAGGTCTGCGCCGCATGATGTGCTCGTGCGCGGTTTATCTCCATCGTTCCTCTTCCAGCTCCAAGATCCATTCCGCATGCCGTGCGTACCGGCTTCCAGCCAATCACCGGCTCTCTGTGAGCGCTCCGTCCAGACGTACTTGTTCTCTTCGTCGCTGAATATATTTTAGTTGTTACCCATTATACCCCGCCGCACCGCGTTGTCAACCTCGTTGGCGAGATGCGGATGAGCGATTCTTCGCGTGCGGCTCTTTAGGTAAATCAAAAGTCATGAATGCCAAATGTACAAGCATAGTGTATAATAATCGTAATAATTACTATTAAAAACAAGGATGTGAAGTGGTGCACGACAGGTGGATGAAATGGACTACCGCTGCGGCTTCGGCCGTGTGCGCCTTGCTTTTGGCGCTCATTTTTTTCGGGCGGGATGGGTCAGGTTGGATTTTGGACAGTACGAGGCTGCAAAATTTTAAAATCGTATTCATCAGCATTATCCTCGAAGCGCTGCCCTTCCTGCTGATCGGCGTAATCATATCGGCGCTGCTTCAAGCGTTCGTGTCGGACGGGCTCGTGCGCAAGCTGACTCCCCGCAATCCGGTGGCGGGCGTACTGTTCGGCACTCTGCTCGGCATCGTTCTGCCTCTGTGCGAGTGCGGCATGATTCCGATCGTGCGCAGACTCATGCGCAAAGGCTTGCCCGCTTACATAGGCCTTATCTACATCGTGGCCGGTCCGATTATCAATCCCGTCGTATTCGGCGCCACATTCCAGGCTTTCCGCTCGAACGAGGATCTTGCTTACTCTCGCTTTTATTTGGCGTTCTTCGTGTCCGTCGCGCTGGGTTTCATTTTGTACGCCCGGCTGAAGCGCAGCCCGCTGAAGGAGGATCGCCCTGGTTCTGGCACTGCCGCAGCCTCCTCCCATGCAGATCATCAACACTCTCACGGCCATCTCCATCATGAACATCATCATAACCATAGCTCTCATAGCCATCATCACGATCATAGCGACCCTAACGCGCCGTTTGTCAAGAAGCTTGCCGCGACACCCTCGCACATCGCCGACGAATTTTTCGAGATGGGCAAATATTTGATTCTCGGCTCGTTGATTACCGGTCTGATGCAGACGTTCATCACGCGTTCGTCGTTCGCCGCCGTCGCCGACCACGAGCTGTTATCCCATCTGTTCATGATGGCCTTCGCCTACGCGCTGTCTCTCTGCTCGACTTCGGACGCGTTTGTGGCGGCTTCGTTCGGCAATGTGTTCCCGCCCGCCGCGCTGTTGTCGTTCCTTGTGGTGGGGCCGATGCTCGATTTGAAAAACACGCTAATGATGCTTGCCGTCTTCCGCAAAAAATTCGTCCTGAAATTCAGCCTGCTGATCGCCGTGCTTGTACTCCTCGGTTCGCTTGCGTTCGATCGGCTGGGATTCGTCTAAGGATCATCTAAGGAGGCTCCTATGTCCAAATCAACCGTACTTGCATTCCATTACGCTGCCAGAGCCATCGTGCTAACCGGCTTTGCGCTGCTGATCGTGCATCTTGTCCGCTCCGGCAATCTGAATCTGTATATCGCCGAACGGATGCAATTCATCGTCAAGCTGTCGGCGCTGGGGCTCTATGCGGTCGCCGCTCAGCAGCTGTATTCGGCCATCCGCGCCTTCTTCGAGAAAGAAAGCCACGGCCCGGATTGCGGCTGCCAGCACGAAATGCCCGCGTCCTGGGGCAAAAGCCTGCTCCTTTACGGCTGGTTCGCGCTTCCGCTGCTCATTGGCTACGCCGTTCCGGACGGGCTGCTCGGCAGCAGCATGGCTTCGGCCAAAGGCGTTCAATTTGCGCCCCAGACAACGGTCGTAAGCGAGCCTCGGGGCGGACGAGCGTCGGAGCCGGCGCCGTCCCCCGAGCTGCCCGTTCCTTCGGCAAGCGAAAGCTACGTCGATACGCCCGCGCCTACCGCGAGCAAACCCGCAGCAGAACCGAAGTCGACCGCTCAGGAGAGCTCGTCTCCCGGCTCTGCTGCTGCCGCGCCAGATCGCGAGCTGTCGCCTGAAGAGCTTGACCTTCTGTTCCCGTCCGACAATTTTACCGAGGCTTACGCCGCTTACGGTAAAAAGCTGTACTCGCGCGATCTCATTCACGTGACACCCAAATGGTACATCGAAACGCTCACCACGATTGATCTGTACCGCGACGCCTTCCTCGGCAAAACGATCGAGATCAGCGGCTTCGTCTACCGCGAAGCCGGCATGGGGCCCAAGCAGTTCGGCGTCAGTCGTTTTGCCATCAACTGCTGCTCGGCGGATGCGTCCCCTTACGGCGTTATGGCCAAGTTCGGACATGCGGATACGCTTGAGACCGACGAATGGGTGTCCGTAACGGGAACGCTCGGAACGACTTCTTATAATGACATAGACATTATTCAGATCGACATTACCAAGGTCGTTAAAATTCCGGCCCCGGAGGACCCTTACGTGTCCCCTGACTTCGACTTCGGATTGGAGCAGCGCTAACGCAACGAAAGGGCTATCCGTCAAGTCGATATTCGACCATTGACGGATAGCCCCTTGTGTTTCTTATGTATTTCTTTGTTTAACCGTTAACCGTTGGAAGCCTCTCTGCGTTCGCGACTCTTCGGGGAATAGCGAAACATCAGGTTCGCCATGTTATAATTGGATTCGAACTGAACACTGACGAGTACACGCCCCTGCTTCAACACGAAATCGTAAGAAATTTCTCCATGCGTCCAACCGCTCTTATGCCTTAATGCCTCAATAGCCAGCTGCCGCAATTCAAGCACCTGCTCAGCCGTCATCCCCGCAGCGACGGGAGAGCGATTGCCGCAATCGACGGGAAGATGGCGGATGCCGAATCTGCCGACCGAATCCTCCCGAATTTGCAGTACGATCGTGCCGGCCGTCATTCCTTTCAATTCTCTTCCCAGTCTCTCCAAAGCCAAGTCGATCTGACGGGCCAAAGAAATTTGGTTAGATGACATTATACTCCTCCTTCGCGCTTGGTTTCTCTATTACTTCCGACAAATCCAAAGTATTCCATTCGGGACTTCGGACTCAGTATAATTGAATTTTTAGAATATTTCAATGATTTTGTCTACTCGAAAGTAAATAAAATAGGAAAAAAGCATGAAATCGTTCGAAACGAAGCGTTTCATGCCTTTTCCCGCCGCAACGGCGTGCGCAGTCGCTACCTTACGGCTTACACAAAGCGGCGAATGCGTCCACATCGGAGACCGCCTTGGCAACCGCATCGTTCCAAAATTCCGGCTCGTCCAGGCGTACGCCAAGATGGCGAAACGCCAGCTCCTCGACGGTCATGACCGCGGTATCGCGCAGCAGAGCGTCGTACCGCTCGGCGAAAGCTTCGCCTTCCTTGGCGGCTACCGCTGCAAGCCCGGTGCTGAATAAATACCCGAACGTATACGGAAAATTGTAAAAAGGGACGTCCGTCAAATAAAAGTGCAGCTTAGACGCCCAGAAATGGGGATGCCAGCCGCCCAGCGCATCGCCGAACGCTTCTCGCTGAGCTTCCGTCATCAGCTCTCCCAGCTCCGCGGCCTCGAGCATACCCGAAGCGCGGCGGTCATAGAAGCGCGTCTCAAACAGGAAACGCGCGCGGATGTTCATGCAGAAGGCGACCGCCCGCTGCAACCGTTCGTCCAGCAGAGCAAGCTTCTCGGCGTCGCTCTCGGCTCTGCTCAGCAGCGCGTCGCTGACGATCGCCTCGGCGAAGGTGGAGGCGGTCTCGGCCACGTTCATCGCGTACTCCTGCGCCAGCGGCGGCAGCTCTTGAACGAGCCGCGCATGGTAGGCGTGCCCGAGCTCATGCGCCAGCGTGGACACATTGCCGGGCGTCCCAGAATACGTCATGAAGATTCGGCTTTGGCGGCCAATCGGGAAGCTTGTGCAGAAGCCTCCCGGCCTCTTGCCCGGGCGATCCTCCGCTTCGATCCAATCGTCGGCGAACGCCGTCCGCGCCAATTCCGCCAATCGGGGCGAAAACTGCGCAAAGGCATCCGTAATGAGCGAAGCCGCCTCATTGTACGGGATTTTAGACTGGGTGGAAGCGACCGGAGCGTCCACATCGTGCCAGCTTAGCTTGTCTTTGCCCAGCATCCGAGCCTTAAGCGCCAAATAGCGCTTCAGCGGCTCGACGCTGCCCTCCACCGCTTCCCACATCGCATCAAGCGTTTGGCGGCTCATGCGATTAATTGCCAGAGGCTCCTTGAGCGGATCGCTCCACCCGCGAAGACCGTACAGCTTCAGCCGGAAGCCGGCGATCCGGTTCAGCGCGTCCGCTCCCAGGTCCGCTTGCTCCGCCCAGGCCGCCTCCCATTTGGCCGCCATTGCGTCGCGCACGGCCTGAGATGGATCGTCCAGCTTGTTGGCCGCTTGCCCTGCGGAGAGATGAACGGTGTTGCCATCCTCCTCCCAAGCAATCGCGATTCTTCCGACAACCGTATTGTAGTGCTCGCCCCAACCGTGATAGCCATCCACGGCAAGCTCGCTGGCAACCGCCTCCAGCGCCGGAGGAAGCTTCTCCTTCGCGAAGTCTCGCTTCTCGCTAAGCGGGAACAGCACAGCGGCAAGCTCCGACTGCGCCATCCACGCCTCCCAGTTGGAATCGGGCACGAGCGACAGCTTCGCGTCGAACAGATCGGAAGCCTGCTTGTAGCGAGCCGCCAACGTCTGAATTTTCTCCGTCCAGCCTACCGCCCGCTTGTCGCTTAAATTTTGGGACGTCAAGCAGGCGACGAAGGAATCGGCTTCCCGCAGTCTGGCGAGCGTCTCTTGCAGCTTAGCCGTCCAGCCCGCAAGCAGCCGCTCGTCGGGAACGGAGTCACCGCCGGTCTGGAGCTCCTTGAGCAAAGCGGCGCAGCCCGCTTCGGCTTCCTCCACGAAAGCCGCGAAATCAGGCGAAGAGGAGCCGCCCGCGAAGAGCGACTCCAGGTTCCATATCGGTTTTGTCATCATCTCACTGCTCCATTCTTATTGCGTTAGGGCGTTGCCGTAAGGTATCTTTAAGAGGTTATTCAAAGAGCCCAATTTTGATCGCGAAGCAGACAAGGAGAGGACTACATTGATTCCTTTAAGCCATAGTTTGCCCTACGATATACTGATGCAGGACGTCATCGCTCAGGAATGCCCCTACTGCCGAAGCTCCAACGTCCGCCTGCCGCTTACTCCCGAAGAGGTAAGGGATATGTACGGCGGCGCCCGTAAAAGAACGATCGTTTTCCCCTGCTGCCAAGGGACTCTGCGCATTATCGATGCGGATCGGGACTACCTGCTTGCCAACCGTGCCATTCGGTAGCAGCTACAGCAGCAGGGCTTACGACGCCCCGTTCTCGACCATTTCCTCCGGAAGCTCAAGACCTTGTCCGGTCATCTCTTCCCGAATGCCTTGCCATTGCTCGCGTGATGCGCGAATCATCGCAGCGTCGACGATTTTCTTATCGTGAATGACCCTTCCGAACCATCGGACGGCTTCATGATAATTGCCCAGTCGCTTGTTCAGCTCCCCGATCAAGTACATCAACCGAGCCGGGCTGGTCGTGTCGCTCGCCGTCTCGTACACCCGAACGTAAGCGTCCAGTGCGAATTGCAGGAAGCGGTCTTCCTGCTCCTTCTTACCGTCGTAACGGTACAGCCAGGCGATATGGTGAAGCAGAGCGGCGATGACCCGATCCTTCTCCCCGATCGACTGAGCCGTGAGCAGGCTGAGCTTGTAGCATTCCAATGCATCCTGCGCGCTGCGTTCCCCTCCGTAGTCCCGATTTTTCCAGTGGCTTCCCATTTTATCGTAATAGATCGCCTTCTGCTTCTCGTTGATCGTTTCCGAAAAATTTTCCGTCGATGCGAATCCGCAATACGGACATACCCTTACGACGTAATAATCCGGGTTCACCGTTTTGAAATAGGAGCAGAAATCGGTATCCGCCCTCACCGCTCTCTTCAAGCTTGGCCGAACTCTAGAGGTTTGAAAGCTCTGTTCGCAGCAGATGCAAGTCACTTTAATCTGGAAGAGCGGTTCCATAACGGGCCTCCTTAAGAGTGAGATGATTCGGATTCGGTATTGATAAAATGATGCGCCGGACCGGACAGCCGTTCGATCGTCAGCTTCTGCAGCGATTCGGGAACGCCGGTTTCGGACAACGCCTCAGCCATGCACGCCAGCCATGCCTCGGCGCGCTCGGGCGTAATCGGGAACGGCAAATGACGAGCTCTCATCATCGGATGCCCGTATTCGTCGGAATAAAGCGGCGGACCGCCCAAAAATTGCGATAGAAACAAAAATTGTTTCTCCATAACAGGATGAATATCTTCCGGAAATAGAGGACCGAGCAGCGGGTGCGCTTGAACCTTCGGATAAAAACGGGTCACGATCTCCCGGATCGTCTCGGCTCCCCCGATCGCATCGTAAATCGTTGCGTAGCTGGACACAATTGCGCCTCCTGTATCACATCGCGGCATCGGCATGCGCGCGATAGCCTAGAATAGGTTGAACGTCATGCATTCCGTTTCATTATACCATAACGCTCCCGCCCTCCTCTCGGCAAAAAATAAAATCGCCCGCAAAGGGGCGATTAGAATCGGCGGCTTGCCGACTGCGCATGAATTTATATTTCCTCTTCCACAGGAGTCAACGATTCCCGAATGACATATACGAAAGCGCATACAATTAGTCCTGCGACCACTGCCGCCATACTCATCACTCCAGCTCGATGAATTTGGATTACGCGGATTAGATCCGTTCGATCTAGTTCTATTGTAGCATATGTTCGCGATTTTTTGCACTGTTTTTTGCAAGCGGTTTCAACAAATTATAGCAGCTTGTCAGACGATCGGAAACATTGTCCCGAAGCCGTCATATATTGGGACAAGGCATGTACGAATGGAGGTATGACCGTGGTTCCCTTAAGCGCGAATCCGGAAAATAAAGATCGCCGCTTCGCGCTGGCCGGCGCGCTGGCTATCGGAGGAGCGGCTCTGCTGATCGGCTGTCTCGCTCTGGGAGACGGCTCGGGCGCGCTCAACGCTTCGCTTAGAGGCGTATCGGTATGGTGGGAGGTACTATTCCCCGCCCTGTTCCCTTTTTTTGTTCTGTCCGAGCTGCTGCTCGGCTTCGGCATCGTCCATTTCATGGGAACGCTGCTGGACCCGTTCATGCGGCCGCTGTTCCGCCTTCCGGGCGTAGGCGGCTTTATCGTCTCGATGGGCTTCGTATCGGGCTATCCGGTAGGCGCGCGGCTAACCTCGCGCCTGATGGATCAAAAGCTCGTTACGCGGGACGAGGGAGAGCGGCTCGTGGCAATGACGACGACGTCCGATCCGATCTTCTTGATCGGAGCCGTATGTATCGGCTTTTTCGGCAATTCGCATGCCGCTCCCGTGCTTGCGGCCGCCCACTATAGCGGCGCCCTCCTGCTCGGCATCGCTTCGAGCTTTGGGAAACGCCGCGGCGATAAGCTCCAAATTGCGGCGCGGACGGACAATAGAGCGGCGAAGACCGGCCGATGGCGCGCAGCGCTAACCGCCATGCACCGTGCCCGGCTGGAGGACGGACGGCCGTTAGGCATATTGCTGCAGCAGTCGCTGCAGTCGTCTCTTGCCCTCATGATGATCGTCGGCGGATTGGTCGTCTTCTTCTCCGCTGCGCTCGATCTGCTCGTACACGGTGGCTTGCTGACGCCCGTACGGCAGTTGGCGGCGCAGCTGCTGCCGTGGTTCGGGCTACCTCCGCAGCTGTCCGAGGCTTATATGCATGGAGCTTTCGAGGTGACGCTGGGAGCCAAAGCCGCCGCAGCCGATTCGGCGCTCCCTCTCGTCGACCGGATCGCCGTCGCCGCTTTTGTGCTGTCTTGGGCCGGCTTGTCCGTTCATGCGCAAGTGGCCGGCTTGATGAGCAGCTCCGGTTGGAGATACTGGCCGTTCGCCCGGACGAGATTCATTCACGGCCTAATTGCGATGCTTCTTGTGTACGTGTTCTGGCCGCTTCTCTATCGGGGAGAAGCCGGAGAAGCTGCGGGCTGGTCCTCCGTCGTTCCTGCTTGGGCGAATGTGTCGTCCGAATCCGTCGGTATTCGCTTCGGGTGGCAAGCCGCTCTGATATGGCCGCCCGTTCTATTCGCCTGCGCCATCGGCTTGATCGTCGTCTTAGGAACAGCCGCGATCGGGATGCGGCGCATCTGGTCCAGGCTTGCTTCCGACTCCGCCAAAGATTGAATTCGGTCAAGTTATTGGGTATGATCAAGACAACGATCCCTTTCGTGCATCGAATCGGCATCGGTTATCAAGGTCCATTCGGAAGGAGCGGCCGACGTTTGAAGTATGCATTGCTTGATCGGGGAGATCGGTTGTCCCGGGAATTATCGGAACAGTTCCAAGCCCAAGCGAGTACGCGAGGGTTTGTTTATGACGAAGAAGCGCCCGAAACCGTCGTTACCATCGGCGGAGACGGCACCATGCTGCAAGCTTTCCATCGCTATAAGAATCAGTTGGATCGAATCGCCTTCATCGGGATTCATACCGGGCATCTTGGCTTTTATGCGGATTGGCAGAAGAACGAAATCGTGGAGCTGCTCGATCTGATGGCATCGTCCGAGCCGCGCAACATCCATTATCCTCTGCTGCATGTCGAGATCGATACGGCTGAAGGCAAGGAAACGCATCTCGTACTTAACGAATTTACGCTGAAGAGCGCGGAAGGAACGCTTGTGGCGGCGATCCAGATCAATGACGAGCCGTTCGAAATGTTCCGCGGCGACGGTATCGTCATCTCTACTCCGACGGGCAGCACGGGTTATAACAAAAGTCTCGGCGGAGCCGTCATCCACCCGTCGCTGGAGGCGCTGCAAATCGCCGAAATCGCCTCCATCAACAACCGCGTTTACAGAACGCTCGGATCGTCGGTGATTCTGCCCAAGCATCATCATTGCGACATCGTGCCTCCGGATCCGGAGGAGGAGCTGATCATCGGAGTCGATCATATGCTAATGGCGCGGGTCGGCGTTCGTTCGATGACTTGCAGAGTCGCCGAGAAGAAAGTCACCTTTGCCCGTTACCGTCCATTTACGTTTTGGAATCGCGTTCGCGAGGCGTTCATCGGTTCGGTTTAATAACAGAAAAGGCGCGTATCTTCCTTCGTTGCTTACCGAGGGGATACGCGCCTTTTTGAATTGTATTTAGACGTTGCTGGGCTAATCGTTGGATTTGGAAGCGCCCGAATCCGGGCGGGAGCCGCCTTCGGGGCGATTGCCCGGCTTGCCTCCGAAGCTTTTGCGCCTCCGGTTCCGGTTCTGCCAACGATTGTCGGGGCGAGCGGCTTCGTTGCGGGAACCCTCGCTGCGTTGGGCCTCATTGCGATAGCCTTCACTGCGGTGGCTGTCGTTGCGAGAGCCTTCGCTACGCTGGTTTTCATTGCGATGACTTTCGTTGCGGGAGCCTTCGCCGCGCGGAGCTTCCTTGCGCGGAGCGTCTGCGCGAAAGCCTTCCTGGCCTTGTCGAGGCGACTCTTTGCGGTTTCCATCGTGACGGGTTCCCTCTCTCGAGGATGCAGCGTCCGGATGGTTCGTCTTATTCCCGCCTCGAAAATGGGGCTTGTTCGAAGCTTGTCCGCTACCCTGGCCCTGCGCCCTGCGCTCGCTTCCTGAAGAACCGTGCGAGCGTCCTTGACGCTGGGAGCCGGATTCCTGCCCGTTCCTCGCCTGGTTTCCCCGACCGGAGAAAGAGGAGCTGCCGAACCCTCTCTGCTCCCTCTCCTGTCCCGAATGGCGTCGTTCCGCTTCGCGGCGTTCCGCATCCGCAGCCGCGCGAGCGACCGCGGAAACGGTGATATTCGGGACGCGAACAGGCCCGCCCGCGCGCTCCTTAAGCGGCCAGCGCAAAATCGGGCCGCTTAAAGCGGCTGCCGTCTCCGCAGCCTGTTCTCCCGTCTCGTTCAGGGCGACGACGACTTCCGCATCTTCCTCCTTGACGATGACCGCATCGGGAGGCAGCGCGTTCATATCCAGCTTGGCCAGCACGAAATGCGCGCAGCCGAAGTTACAGTATTCGTTAATATAATCGACGAAGTTGGAAATCGCGAATTCTTTGTTTGCCCGCGGGTGCCCGTCCCGGTAGAAGCCCCTGAGCCTGAGCTGATTATAGCCCCAATCCCCGACGACGTAATCGAATCGTTCGAGAACTTCGCTATACCTCTCGCGGAATGCTTCGGGATTCCAGCCGTTCTTGTATTCATGGACCAGCGAGTACGCATTGCCTCCTGCCATGAAAATCATGTTACGCTCTCCTTCTGGAGACCGTTCGTTCTCGCCTCCGCGGATTTGACTTGCTCATGCGCATGATACGAGCTGCGTACGAAGGGCGCGGACTCCACGTGGGAGAAGCCCCGCTTCAAACCTTCCTCCTTAAGCGCCGCAAACTCGTCCGGATGAACGTATCTGACGACGTCCAGATGCGACGGGGAAGGCTGCAAATATTGTCCGAGCGTTAAGATGTTGCAATCCACCGCTCGCAAATCGTCCATCGCCTGCAGCACTTCTTCGTAGGTTTCCCCGAGACCGAGCATAATGCTCGATTTCGTTGGAATGTTCGGCTGCATTTCCTTCGCTCTCTGGATGAGTTCCAGGGAACGCGGATACTTGGCCTTCGCCCGCACGCGGTTCGAAAGCCGGGCGACCGTCTCGATGTTATGGTTCAAAATGTCCGGTTTGGCGTCCATTACGATCTGAAGGGAATCCGGGTTGCCCAGAAAATCCGGGATCAGCACCTCGACGCTGCAGAACGGCATTCTCTTGCGGATCGCCTTGATCGTCGCCGCGAAGATCGATGCTCCTCCATCCTTCAGATCGTCCCGCGCCACCGAGGTGACGACGCAGTGCTTAAGCCCCATCTGGTCTGCGGCTTCCGCCACCCGCTCCGGCTCCTGCAAATCAAGCTCGGTAGGCAGCCCGGTTTTGACCGCACAGAAACGGCAAGCCCTCGTACAAATATCCCCAAGTATCATAAAAGTCGCCGTGCGATTCGCCCAGCATTCATATATGTTCGGACAACGCGCCTCTTCGCAAACCGTATGCAGCGTCTTGCTCCTCATTACTTGCTTCAGTTCCTGGTAAGGTTCTCCTGTCGTCAGCTTGATTTTCAGCCATTCGGGTTTGCGCGGTTTTGCGCCGGTCGTCATAGGAATTCCCCTCTTTCTGTCCTCCTTATTATAGCACGATTCGGATAAAAACCAATGATCTGTAAACCATACTTCTTATATAGGCTGAACTAATGGATTTGAAGTCGAGCTCGAGGAGGAGTCATGTTGCTACACGATTGGCGGAGATTCGGCGGCGGCTTCCGTTATGCGCTTATTGCGGCCTTTGTCGGTCTCCTGACGCTGGGAACGAGCGATTACGCGCCCGCCGCTTACGGAGCGGATACGGATCGGCCGTCACTGTCCGACGAATACGCTAAGCGCAGGCGGCTATACGAAGCGATCAGTCTGAGAAGCGGTTTGGAATGGCCATACATCGCGGCCATCGATCAATACGAACGGACGATATCGCAAGCCCATCCGAAAACGAGGCCGCTTCGCCAAGGCGCGGTTGCCGGCGTATACGTTCCGGAAGAACGCTGGAGCGGCGATCTGAACCCGACTAAGGAGGATACGAACCCGGCGTCTATCCGTTTTTTTCGCGGGATCGGTCAAGACGGCTCCGGGGACAAAATCGCGGATCGCGGCAAGGATGAGGATCTGCTCTACTCGGTAGCGGTGCAGGCGTTACAGTACGGTAGCGCGGAGGACGATTTCAGCATCGGTCTGTGGGAGTATTACCATAACACGCGCGCGGTGCAGCGCATAATGCAATTTGCCAAGCTGTACCGGCATTTCAATCGTCTGGACTTGTCCGGACACACCTTTCCTCTACCTCTGAAAAGCACATACTCCTATCGCAGCACTTGGGGCAACAAGCGCGGCTGGGGCGGCAGACGGATCCACGAGGGAACGGATATTTTCGCCGGCCATGGCGTTCCGGTCAGGAGCACCTGCTACGGAATTATCGAAATTAAAGGCTGGAATGCCTACGGAGGCTGGAGAATCGGCATTCGCGACCTGAACAATCTGTATCATTATTACGCACATCTGTCCGGCTTCGACAAAAATATACAAACCGGAGACATCGTGAGTCCCGGGCAAGTAGTCGGCTGGGTCGGCAGCTCCGGCTACGGGCGCCCCGGCACGCAGGGCAAATTCCCTCCGCATCTGCATTACGGCATCTACAGGGACAGAGGTCTCGTTGAATGGGCGTTCGACCCCTACCCGCTTCTGCACCGTTGGGAACGCGAGGAATACAAAATGTTAAAAGGGAAACGTTAAGCCGCGGATTGTTGCGGCTTACCGTCTCCCCTTATTTATCCCTCTTTGCACGAACATTTGCCGGTATCCCTCTCGGTCAGGCTGTAGCTCCGGGGGGCGGCTTTTGTCGGTATCCCGTTCGGTCAGGTGCAGCTAGGGCCGATATTTGTCGGTATCCCGTTCGGTCAGGCAGGCCGATTTATCGGTTCATCCAACCGCCGTCCACGCACAACACGTGGCCGTTCATGTAGTCGGAAGCCGCCGAAGCGAGGAAAACCGCCGGACCGACAAGGTCCTCGTCCGCGCCCCAGCGGCCTGCCGGAATGCGATCGAGAATTTGGCGGCTGCGGACGGGATCGTTGCGAAGCGCTTCCGTATTGTCCGTCGCCATGTAGCCCGGAGCGATCGCGTTCACCTGTACGCCCTTGGGCGCCCATTCGTTGGCGAGCGCCTTGGTCAAACCTGCGACCGCATGCTTGCTAGCTGTGTATCCAGGCACGTTGATGCCGCCCTGGAAGCTGAGCATGGACGCGATGTTGATGATTTTTCCATGTCCCTGTTCAATCATCAGCTCTCCCGCGAGCTGACTTAGGACAAACACGGAGTTGAGGTTGACATCAAGCACTTCCTGCCAGTCGGAATAAGCGTGCTCGATCGCAGGCGCCCGGCGGATAATGCCGGCATTGTTCACAAGAATATCCAAGCCTCCGAACGTTTCGACGGCAGCGTCGATCACGGATGGCAGCTTGCTGCGATCGGCGACGTCGGCTTGCACGATAATCGCTTTGCGGCCGTATGCTTCGGCCTTCGCCTTGGTCTCCTCGGCGGAGGTACGGTTCGTGACGAGCACAAGGTTTGCGCCGACTTCCGCCAAACCTACGGCAATCGCTTGGCCGAGCCCTCTGCCCGCTCCGGTGACGATGGCGGTTTTGCCTGCCAGATCAAATCGGTTTCGTTGATGCGAGTTCAATTTTCACCTTGCCTCCTTCTTCGTAACGGCGGCGAACCTCCTCGGAAAGTCCGTCGTCCGTAATCAGCAGGTCCAAATCCTCCAGAGCGGCGAACGTCTGCAGAGCGGCCCGATCGAACTTGCTATGATCGGCCACTCCGTAAACCTCCTTCGCCCCGGACAAATAAGCCCGCTTCAGATCAAGCAGCTCCCCTGTAAACACCGACAAGCCAAATTTGTCGTGTACGCCCGTTGCCGACAGAAACAGCTTCTGCACGTTCAGACGCGCCAGCCATTCCAGAGCATCGTTGCCGACAAGCACGTTACGGTGACGATAGCCGCCCGGGACTACCAGTCTGATCTGCTCCTTGCCCATCAACTCGCGCATGATCAACAAATCGTTGGTCAGTACAGTCAGGGGCATGTCGGGCAGCATTTTTGCGATCTCAAGCGTTGTACTGCCCGCATCTAGAGCAATCACATCGTCCTGTTGAACGTAGCGCAGCGCATGCGCGGCGATCGCTTCCTTTTCGGGGACGTGCTTCGTATTCGGAATTTGCAGCGGCAGCATCGAACCGGACACATCGGAGCGGCTGACCGCCCCTCCGTGAATCCGCGAGAGCAAGCCCTTCTCCTCAAGCTTCTCCAGATCCTCGCGAATCGTTTTCGGAGTGACCGAAAATCGGTCGCTCAACTCGGACACCTGAATAGTCCCGTTCTCCTGCAGCAATTCCAAAATCAGTTGATGACGCGTTATCGCAAGCATGTATGGGCAGTTCCTCCCGATTAAGCAGTTGCTGCTATTTTAACGCATCCATAGGGACGACATCCATATCCTTAAACGTATAATTTTCCCCCGCCATCGCCCACACGAATGCGTAGCTGCTTGTGCCCGCTCCGGAGTGAATCGACCAGCTTGGAGAAATAATCGCCTGTTCGTTCGCAACGACGATATGACGAGTTTCGTTCGGTTCGCCCATAAAATGGAACACTCTGGCATCGGCATTCATGTCAAAGTACAGATACGCTTCCATGCGACGATCGTGCAAATGCGCAGGCATTGTGTTCCAGACGCTACCCGGTTTGAACAGCGTCACTCCGAGCATCAGTTGGCAGCTTTGCACTCCGTTTTCGTGGATGATCTGATGGATCGTGCGTTCATTGGACGATTCGAGCGAGCCGAGGTTCAGCGTATTCGCTTCTTGCACCGATACTTTGCGCGTCGGGTATGTCGCATGAGCAAGCGCCGAAGTAAAATACACTTTCGCCGGATTGGACGCATTTGCGCTGGACAGAGTCAGGCTGCGCGTACCTTTGCCAACGTAGAGCGTATCCAGCTTGTTCAGCGAATAGCGCTCCCCATCCGCCTCGATGACCGCTTCTCCGCCGCCAACGTGAATAAAGCCGACTTCCCGGCGCTCCAAGAAATACTCCGTCTTCAACACATCGGCCGCTTCAATCGTCAGTGTCGCGTTAACGGGATTCGCTCCTCCGATAATTAAGCGATCGTCGTGCGCGTACACCATTTTAATTTCGTCCGCTTGAAACAGGCTCTCGATCAAGTATTGCTGGCGCAGTCTCGCGGTATCGTAATGCTTGGCGTCGGCCGGGTTCGTCGAATGTCTAATTTCCATGAGTTTGATTACCTCCGAATAAGTTCGTTATCGTTCGAAATCATTATAACACACATTTTCGAACATTTGTGAACACATTTGAACGTATCGTCCCTCTTTAAGCTAAACAGCTCAATCGTCGAGGCACTTTTTTGGCCTACGCTCCCCCATCCGACCACTGTCGAGGCACTTTTTTGGCCTCCGCTCTCTCTCATCCGCCATTTCAACCATAGACATTTTCGCCTCTCCATTTATTTCATCCACAAGCTCATAAAAATGTTGCAAACCCATCTAACGCATGTTATTTTACATGTATATACATAAATGTAACTCCAGTCGTGAAGCACACGCCGCTCCTTCCGGTCAATCGCCGGTTTTGGGCGGTTTTTTGATTTTCTATATCCATGAGAGGTTGTGGATCAATGGAACAGAAAGCGAAAGTAGTTACAGACGAGAAATTTGAGACGGCGTATGGGAAGTGGATGGATGAACAACAAGCGAGGAGTACGAACGAGCGAAGGAAAAGGCTTGCTGAGAAGGACCGCCATGCGGAGAATTTGTTTCTTTATCATGTATGGTGGCTGTCATTCAAAAACTTCGTCGGCTTGAGCGCGGAATATGAGGTGAACGATTTCAAGGATGGACGTCGTTATCTAGATTTTGCCTACCATTCAGTGGGCTTTAAAATCTGCATAGAGATCGATGGCTATGGAACGCATTGGAAGAACATCGATCAACACAAATTTTCCGACCATCTGATTCGCCAAAACCACTTGGTGCTCGACAGTTGGATTGTGTTAAGGTTTTCCTATGATGACGTTCGAGACAGACCTAGGCGTTGCCAGCAAATCGTTCAGCAGCTGTTCGGTAAACTAAGCGGTCTTATTCCCGTTCAGCTAGCCCCTGTGGAGAAAGCTCTCTACGATTTGGCTTGCGGAAGCAACGATCCGATCGCTCCTTCACAAGCAGCGAATCGATTAGGCATCCATCGTAAAACGGCAGCCAAGCATTTGCGTAAACTCAGTGAAAAAGGGATGCTGATGCCGATCGGCTCCAGTCTCAAGGATAAGCCTGCCAGAATCAGTCGCTATCAAGCTGTTTTCGAGGATTTTCATGGGTTCCAGGTTCAATAGTGTTTGGTCAATAACAAGAAAATTTTGGAAAGGGGGACTCGAATGAGAAAATTACTCATCAGCCTTTTCTCCCTGCTGATCCTTTGCCAGTCTGCTTACACCTACGCTCAGTCCCCAAACAGGGACGCGGTTCCGATCATTATTACCCATCAAGATCAGCTTATGGACGTCTCAGCCGATGCCATCATCTATAACAATCATATCATGGTTCCTTTTCGGCCACTTTTCGAAGCTTTCGGAGCGAGAGTATCCTGGATTCCGAGCGAAAAGGCCGCAACCGCAACAAAAGGAAACTTGAGCGTTAAAATCGTTCAATCGAGCCTCGCCGCACAGGTAAACGAAGCAGAGTATACGCAGACGCAAGCTCCTTTCCTGCACAATCGCTCTCTCTACGTCAGTTTGCGTTTTGCCGCCAATGCGTTGGGGCTGAGTCTTAAATACACGCCGAATCCTGTTGTCGTTTCATTATGGCCGAGCGATCCCGCTTCTGGTGATCCCGCATCAGGCGATCCCTCTTCGGGCAACCAGGTTTTGGGCAATCCGGATACGGACAAACCCGATATTGAGAAAATCATTGGAACCGTCTTGAAGCATAAACAAGCCGTTGAAGAGGCAAATGCAATCCAAATCATTTTTTTCGAATATACGGACGAACAGTTTTGGGTTGAAATCAGAAGCTACGGAGACATTGAGAGGACAATTTCGAGTGCAGACGTTCAAGCCATTCAGGACGCGATCTTCCAAGCCGCCGGAACGACGTTCCCGCTAGAGGTCGCCGTTAAGGAATGCTGTACAAGAGATGCGGATATTACTGGAACGGTTAAGGAGGTCGATGTGGAGAAAAAGCGGATACTGATCGCGAATGCGGACAAACAAATCGCATCCTGGGTCACGTTAGCCGAGGATGGAGAATGGTTTGTGAAAGACCAGGACAAATCCGCTCACCCCTTCGACGATTCTCTGATCGGTAAACAAGCAAGCGCGTGGACGTATGGGATAATGCAGCTAACTGATCCTGCTCAAGTCATGGCGGTCAAAATTAAAATAGAATAAACGGCCGTCAGCAAAATCCCCCAACCGGCTCAAGCCGGTTGGGGGATTCGGTGCAATTGAGGCAGTTACTCCGGAGTTCCCTGAGTTACGCCGTGAACATAGGTTTGCCAAGGCGTATCCAGAGCTCCTTGCCCCGGATTGTAGGTAAAGAAGTATTCGACCGTATCGCCGGCTTGCAGATTGTTGACCGGATAGGTGAAGTTGCCGTTGCCCGTCGTCGTCATCGCCACATTAAGCTGTACGCCGTTGTTCACCTTGTAGTGAAGATCGGCGAACGTAGCGCCGTTGACGTAAAACAGCAGATTGTCGCCTGTTTTCTTGAGGCCGCGCACCGAATCGCCGATGACGATCGTGGTCGAAACGACCGTAACGTTACAGACCGCCGTTTTGTTGCCGTCGGCCGTCGTGGCGGTCACGGTTGCCGTGCCAGGAGACACTCCGGTTACGACGCCGTTCTGACTTACGGAAGCGACGCCGGAGTTGGAAACCGTCCAGGTCACCTGCTTATTCGTCGCATTGGACGGAGCTACGGTCGCATTCAGCTGCACGTTCTGACCGACCTGAAGCTGCGCCGTACTCTGATTCAGAGAAACTCCGGTTACCGCAACGTTGCCGGGATTGCCGCCACCACCGTTTTCCTCATAGACGCGCACATAATCGACCTGCATCGTGGCCGGAATATCGCTAGGGTCCGGCGACAGACCGCCGTCGAAATGGCCGCCGACCGCCAAGTTCATGATGATGTAGAACGGCTCGTCGAAGGGGGCGTTCGGATTGTTCGGCGCCGCTACGGAATACCATTGATTCCGGGTCACCTTAAAGAAGAACTTGCCGTCCACATACCATTTGAAATTATCGTCTTCCCAAATCAACGTATAGACGTGAAAATCGTTGGCGAACGTCTGTCCCTGCGGGAAATGATACTCTCCGGCAATGTACCTGTTCACCGGCCATTGTCCGCCGAAGTGCACCGCGCCGCTGGTCGTGCCCGGCAAACGTCCCTTCGCTTCCATCACGTCGATCTCGCCGGATGCCGCCCATGCGCCGTACACCGAATCTTCCGGCAGCATCCACAGCGCCGGCCAAATGCCGTTGCCGGTTGGCAGCTTCGCTCTGAAATCGACCCGGCCGTACTTGAACGAGAAATGATCCTTCGTATTGATTTTCCCGGAGGAATATTGCGCATACCGGTTAGGATCCTGCGGGAATGATTTCGGATCGTTAAGCGCCCGGATGTTCAGCTTGCCGTCTTGCAGGAAGACGTTTTGCGAGCTGTTCGTGTAATGCTGGAGTTCGGCGTTGCCCCAGCCCCAGCTATTCGGATCGTTGCCGATATAATAGCCTTGCTCGTAGTTCCACTTGCCCGCATCGAGCTGGCTGCCGCTGAATTCGTCCTGCCACACCAGCGTCATGCCGGCTATGGCCGGATCGCTTGGCGTGCCGATGTCGATATCCTCCTGATCGGTTTCATCCGGACGGGGAGCGTTCGGATTGCCGATCAGCGTATAGGTGACGTAATTGCTGCCAATGCTTCCGCCGGATTGCCCATTTAACGGATAACCGATCCGAATCTGCATATTTTCCTGAATCGGCTGGAACCACAGTCCGTAAATATAATCGGCCCAATATCCCCACTGATTGGAGGCCGACATATTGTTGTAGCCGTTGCCGGAGTACAGGAAGCCGCTCTGGCTGGAGTTGCCTAGCTCGACCCATTGTCCGCCAATGTTGATCTGATAAACGAAATTGCCCAACTCCGTGCCGATTGGCGCTCCCCCGTCGATTTTGGGCAGCGGAATGCCGATGGCGCCGCTCGCGTCGGCCGAATAGGTCGTTCCGTCATAAGGCGTGAGGGTGTAGGAGTTTCTAACCGGTTCGTTAAAAACGATCGTATAAGTTAAGCTTGCCGAAGAAGTTTTGGAAGCCAGCTTGACATGAATCGATTCCGTTACCGTAAACCAGTAACCGCCTCCGCCGTCCGTGAACTGACCGAAGTTGCTGTCGTAAATCCAGCCGCTGGCCGCATTATTTTCGATGTCGATCCAGGTGCTGCTGTTTACGGGTTTGACATACACCTTCAAATCGTTGGCTACGGCCGCGTAGGGAATGGCCGGGTTGTTGTTGAACACCGGGTAGGTAAAGCCCGCTCCGCCGGTAAAGCCTGCCGTAATCTGCGGCCCCTGGGTCGGAGACATCGCGGTGATCGTCGTTTCGTTGATGTTTTGAAAAGCGAGCGTGTAGTTAAGCGTAACTCCGTTCGCCTTGGAGTAAAGCTGAATCTCCGTCGTGGCTGAGAGAATGAACCAGAAGCCGTTGGCTCCGCCGTCGCTCCAATGTCCCCAATTCTGGTTGTAGACATAACCGCCGACGCTGTCGATATCGACCCAATTGCCGCCCGTCTTCACCTTGACGCCCAGATCGTCGACCACGTCCGCCCAATTCGCGGAGCCTCCGTTGAAGATCGGCATAACAAAGCCGTAGCTGGCCTGGCCTACCCCCGATTTCGAGATGACCGGGCCGTCGGCCGCCGAGAAATAAGCCATAGAAGTAATCGTCGTGCCCGCCGCCTGAACCCGGGATGCCGGCCCACCTGCGCCGACCAACAGAACTGCCACCATCATAAGGGTGAATACCTTCTGCATTAACCGATGCTCCGCATAGCATGCTCTCGTCATTAATTGCCCTCCTTTGTGATCAAGCTTATTCCTTGCGCTTGCGCCGGCGACGCCAGCCGACGACTAGTAAACGCTTACAGACGCTTGTTCCTGCAGGACAATTTCATTCTAACGAATGGCATGCCGGGAGAAAAGGTACAATATTTTGCACTTTAACCCAATATTTTATATCTGTCGTCAGAGCGCCGAGCCGCGACGGTCCGCCTCCCTCTCCTCCTGCTGTTTTATCCGCTGCCGGTACTCCGTCGGTTGTACGCCCATCACGTCGCGGAAAGCCCGAATAAAGCTTTTGTAGCTCTCGTAACCCACCATGGCCGCCACTTCGACGATCTTATGCTCGGTTTCGGCCAGCAGCCGCCGCGCTTTATCCAGTCGGACGTCGCGCAAGTATTCCGCAAAGCCTTTGCCGATATTTTTCTTAAACAGGTTGGAAAAGTAGGCGTAATTCAGCGAGACATGGTTGGACACCATCGCCAGGTCCAACGGCTTATGATAATTCTCGTGGATATAGCGGATCGCTTCGTTCAAGTCCTGAGAATTGCGATAGCTGCACTTGAACTCGTAATAAAATTGATTCAGCCGGAGCAGCTGCTGCTGCAGCGCCTGAATATAATCGCGAATGCCCGGATAATCGAACAGGTTTCGCAGGCAGTCCACATCCAGCGCCTCCTCCCCCATGTACGGGCGGATGACGCGCTCGTACTCCTCCAGCATCTGTACCGTGGCGCGGCACAACTGCTGCGTGTAACGAATCGGATAGCGCTGCAGCACGCTCTTGTGAAAAATTTTAGAGATGCCTTCGGCGATTTGCCCGCTGTTTTGAGCGCCGATCATTTGAAACAGCGCGTATAGTTCCTCGTAGGGCACCTGCCACTGTTGATCCAGCCCTTCGATATCCGCGGGCACAATGCAGCGCTTCTCCGGTAGCAGGTAGCTGTGGCGGTACAGCTCCTGAACCTGCGCATAGGCGTTCGGCAGCTCCTTCAGTCCCGACTGCGGGCCGGATACGGCAGCGATCGCGCCAATCCGCTCGGCCTGAAGCGCGGCGAGCAAAGCACCCGGATCCTCCCCAACCTCCACCGCAAGGATCAGATGCGGACGATGCTGCAGACAGACGCATCCTCGCCTACTGTATATGCGATAAGCGATCGATTCCATGCTGTGCGCGCTGTCCGCTCCCGGCTGGTTGATCCGCAGCTCCTCCCGCAGCAGAATGAGCCGGTATCCGGCCCATAGCTCGGGATTTTGTCCCTCCACCTGGCCGATCCATTCGTCGTCGCCCGCCGCGCCCTGCATAAACATGACCAGCTCTTTCCGATCTGTCTCGCGCGCTCGTCGGGAGATGCGCTTAATGTTGCGAGACAGCTCCTGCCGCGTTATGATTTCCTGCAGGACATGCTCTACCGAAGCTTGCAGGTCCTCCCGCTTCACCGGCTTGAGCAGATAGCCTTTGGCTCCGAGACTAATCGCCTTCTGCGCGTATGCAAAATCGCTGTAGCCGCTAATGATCAGAAAATCGGCCTTAATCCGTTCCTCCTTGGCGCGCGCCATTAGTTCCAGTCCGTCCATGTCCGGCATGCGGATGTCGGTAATGACCAGTTGAATGCTCTCTTGCTTCAACAGTTCGAGCGCCTCGATCCCGTTGCCGGCGCTATGAATGCCGTCAAGCTGCACGGGAAACTGGCTCAGCATCGCTTGCAGCCCGTCGCGTATTTGCTTTTGATCGTCCACGATCAGAACGTTGATCATCCTCTACCACCCCCCAAGGTTGGTATTCTCCCAAGGCAAGCGTATCGTCACGCTTGTAAAGGCACCCTGCACGCTGTCGATCCACAAACCGCAATCTTTGCCGTAGTGAAGCTGCAGACGCTTGTGCACGTTTTCTAAACCCAGCCCGTTCTTGCTTGCCACGATCGGCGTGTCCGCATCGCCCCGCAGCGCGGCCTGCAGACCGGCCAACGTCTGCGGATCGACACCCGTTCCGTCGTCGCGTATTTCTACAATAAGCTGACTTTCGTTTTCCACCTTGACGGAAATTTGGATGGGCACGCCGCCTCCCTTGGGCGCCGCGTGACGAACCGCGTTTTCCACGATCGGCTGCATGCACATCTTCGGAATCGCGTAGCGGAGCACTTCCGGAGGAAGCTCAGCCGTCAGCGTGAAATCTGCGCTCTCCATAAAGTTAATGAATTGAATGTAGCTTTGAATGTTGGCAAGCTCCTCGCCGAGGGCAACCGTGTCGCTGCGCCACTTCATGCTGTAGCGCAGCAGCGAGCCGAGCGACACCAGCGCTTCGGCGATGGCGGGCTGCTTCTGCACCTCCGCCAGCATGCGGATCGACTCTAGCGCATTGTACAGAAAATGCGAGTTGATTTGCGAATGCAGCGAATGCAGCTGCGCGTTTTTGGCAATCAGCTGTTTATCCACCACCTGCGTCATCAGCCGCTTGATTTCGTCCAGCATATTGTTGTAACTGACGGCCACCTCGTCGATCTCGTCGCCGTTTTCGTTCTCCCCGAGCCCGGTATTGATTTTCGCGTCCAGCTGTCCTTGACGAACCTTGCGCATCGAGATCAGCACGCGATCCAGTCGCCGGAAAATACGCCGTGTCGTATGAGATACCAGCAGCAGCATCAGCAGAAGCACACAAGCGGCAATCGCCACCACCCAGACGTACCAACTGCGCGGTCCTTTCATAAGCGCCTGATGAGAAGCGATGTCCACCACATAAGCGTTCAGCGGAGCAATATAGCGGTAGATCGCATAATAGGTTTGATCTCCCTCGGTAATTTTGACGGGGCTTTTCTGCTGCAGCACGTCCAACTGTTGATGTACGCGGCCAAGAATCGTGTCCAACTCGTCCCCGGCATTCTGGGCAAACGAATGCTCCCGATTGTACACGTAGCGGGACGGATTCGTTCCGTCCATCACCACGGAGAAGAAATCCCCCCCGCCCTCCGCCAGCAGATCGCTGAAAAAGGCGCCGTGCTCAACGCGGATTTCCATAATGCTGGGCCGCTTCTGCTGTTGCCCCGGGAGACGCACGAGCCGATAGTAGGACAGCGTATGCTCGCCGTCCTTAAGCGCGAACAGACGGTAGGCCGAACCGCCCTCCTCGCGCAGCGTCACCCAGAAATCCTGAGGCCAGAATTTGTCGTAATGGTAGATTTCAGGCCAGATTTCATACACGTTCGGATTATCGACATAAAAGCTGAGCTCGCTGATCATCTCGTTGCTTTGGATGATGTTATGCATCTGCTCGAACTGATTTTGCCTAAACTTAACGAGACGCAGGCCGTCCCCGCGCATATTCGAATGAATAAAATCCACGAACGCCTTCTGGGTCAGCGCTGTGGAGGAAACGTTTTCAATCATCGCCATTTTGCTGCGCAGCTGCTCGTTTAATCGAGCAACATGGCCGCTGCCTGTCGTCATCGCGTCCTTGTAGAGCTGGTTCTGCTTAATCCCGATAAATAAAAAAGAGATCGCGATGGCCGGGACGGCGATCATAATGCTGAAAGCCAGAAACAGCTTGCGCGAGATCCGAGAATTGCGGTAAATCTTCCTTATTCCAGTCAGCGAAGCCTTCAACTCGATGTCCCTCCCCACCCCCGTAATCGTACCATATAATCCAACCAAGGCGTTAGGGATGCGGGGGAAACGGGCCGCCCCGCAAGCTGTCCGAATCGAAATCGGACAACTCGTATGCGGGACGGCCTCATTTTCTTTGATATTCAGGTTATTGCGCCATTTTAGCTTTGCGAGCGTCCAGCTCGTTTTGACGGTAGGTCATGACCTGCTCGAAGCCGTAATTGTCGCGCTTGGACAGGAAGCTCTCGAAAATTTTATCGAAGGCGGCATCGTCCTTGGCGGTAATCAGCTCAGGAACGACTTCCTCCCAAGTTTGCGCGATCCGCGACCACGATACCGCAACCTCGGAATCGCCGAGCGGGTCCAAACCTTTGTAGATACCGCTGTCGATATCGGCTTGCGCATTGGCGAAGTCTTCCATCTGCTTGATGACAGGAGCTTTCTCCGGACGCCATTGATTGACGATAACCGGGTTGCGCATCATCCAGTACGTATCCATAATGCCGTATTCTTTCTCCAGCTTTTCGATATCGGTATCCAGCAATTGCACCATTTCCGGCTTCAGTGTCGGCTTGTCGCCCACCATATCCCACATCTCGCCTTCTTTGCCGAGGAACAGGTCTCTCTGCCCTTCTTCGCTGGCCAGATAAGTTAAGAAACGGATCGCGCGCTCGGGGCTTTTGGTCGATTTGCTGATCATCGTGACCATCCAGCCGTCCATGTTGCCCGGGAACAGCTTGGCGCTGTCGCCGTTGCTGTTTTGCGGTCCGTCAACCGCGATATAATAGGAATCCGGGTTCTCGCTTGCGGCCAGCATCGGGTTAACCGCCGCCATGCCGTTCCATTCGCGAACCATCATAAAATACCGTCCGTTGTTTGTTTTTTCCTCTACCTGGGTATCGGAATCGACGAGGAAATCGACATTGATCAGTCCGCGCTCGTAGGCGGTACGGAACGTTTTCAGCCATGCGATATAGTTGGGATCGGTCATACGGTCGTATACTTTGCCGTCCTTCTCGTACGGAACGGCCAACAGGTTTTGCAAATACTCGGTCATTCCGTAAGGAACGTTGCCTTGTGCGAAGAACGGACTCATCGGCTGGCCTTTGTACTGGGAGTACTTATCCTTCAGCAATTGCAGCGCGTTCAAGAAACCATCCGGCGTCGACAAGTCCGGGCTGCCCATCTCCTCGTACAAATCCTTGCGCACGAGGAACGTCTGGTTAGCGGCGGTCATACCGGTCTCATGCATCAGATTCGGGCTGTAGGAATCGTTCGGGATGCCATAGGTATTGCCGTTTTCCTGGCGATACCACTTCAGCGTGCCGTCGCCCGCCACCTTGAAGAAATAAGGATCGTACTGGTCCGCCAGCTCGTTCAGGGCATAGACGTGATCGCCTTCCCACAGCTTTTTGACAGCGGTTTCCCAAGAGCCCATGCTGATCAAATCGGGCAGCTTGCCGGAGGTCATCATCAGCGTCATCTGCTCGTTGGCGTCGCCGGAAGGCACTTCGATCTTCACGTTAACGCCCGTCTTCTCGGTAATGTACTTGGAGTTCAAGCTGTCGCCCCAAGTGCGGCCGTACCAGGAAGCGCCTACAAACCAGGTCAGATCGACAGGGCTCGTATCCAGCTTCCATGCGGCCTCGTCGGCAGTAAGCGCCGGAGCGCTCGCCACGCTTGATGCGCTCTCGGACGGCTGCGCGGAGCTCGCGGACGGCTGAGCCGACGGCTTATTTTCACCATTGTCGGACTTCGAGCATGCGGCCAAGCTGAGCGCCAGTACTACCGCTAAAATCAGAGCCATGCCGGGTTGAAATAATTTGCGCTTCATTGCATGTTCATCCTCTCTTTATTGTCATTATATATTTTTGCTTACCCCTTAATCGCGCCGATCATGACCCCTTTGACGAGATAGCGCTGAATAAAGGGATAGAACACCAGAATAGGCAGCGTGGCGACCATCATGGAAGCGAACTTGATGGAGTTGCCCGGCAGCTTCGCGCCGAATTGCGCCATCGCCTGCTGCTGCATAAGCGACATCGAATTTTCCGCAATAATCTTAAACAGGATCGTCTGCATCGGCAAAATGTCCTGAGAACGAATGTAGATCACACCTTGGTAATAATCGTTCCAATGATAGACGGCGGAAAATAACGCGATCGTCGCCAGAACGGCCATACTGTTGGGCAGCACGATTCGGAACAGAACGCCGTAGTCCGAAGCTCCGTCGACTTTGGCCGACTCCTCCAGGCTATCGGGAATCGTGCGGAAGAAGCTGATAAAGATGACCATATTAAAGAAGGAATACATCGCCGGGATGATAAACACCATGAAGTTGTCGTACAGTCCCAGCTTCGTCATCAAGATAAACGTCGGAATCAATCCGCCGGAGAACAGCATCGTGATCAGCGCGATTTTCATGTACACCTTGCGGCCGATCAGGTAAGATTTGCTCAGGCCGTAAGCGACAATGGCCGTAAACAAGACGTGCACGACGGTTCCGAACACCGTACGCAAGATCGTAATGACAAAGCCGTTCATCAGCACTTTGTCGTTAAATACGACGCTGTAGCTGGCCAGCGAGAACTCCTTGGGGAACCAGTTGACCGTGCCCAGCAAAGCTTGCTTGGGCGCATTAAACGAGTTGATGAATACGAACCACATCGGATACAGCGTTGCGAAACAGACGAGAATCATCAGCAAACCGTTGAAGAGATCAAAGACGCCGAAGCGCCCGAATTTCCCCTGCCTTCCCATCGTTCTCCCTCCTTATCAGAAAATGCCTTCGCCGCTTAGTCTTTTGGATGCCGAGTTCGCCATGAACAACAGCGCCAACGCCACGATAGAGCGGGCAAACAGAACGGCCGTCGAGAAGGAGTGGCGACCGGATACGAGACCCATGTTGTACACGTACAGGTCCAGGCTTTCGGCCATCTTCAGGTTCATGTTGTTCTTGAGAATAAAAATTTGGTCGAAGTTGCTGCCGAGCATTCCCGCGACTGCGAGAATAAATAAAATCGCGATAGTCGGGCGTATGCATTGAATCGTAATATGCCACATCCGCTGCCAACGGTTGGCCCCGTCCAGCTCCGCGGCCTCGTACAAGCCCGGGTCGACGCCGGAAATCGCCGCGATATAAATGATTGCGCCCCATCCGGTTTCCTTGAGCGTGTCGGAGAAATACGTAATCCACCAGAAATATTTCGGATCGCTGATGTACAGAATCTCGCGCTCTTGAAAGCCAAGCCCGATCAGGATCTGGTTGATGACGCCGCCCTCGCCCAGCCAGTTCAGCATAATGCCGCCGAAAATCGTCCAGGCAATAAAGTGCGGCAGATACGAAATCGTCTGAACGGTGCGTTTAAAGCGCATGCTGCGAACCTCATTGAGCAGCAGAGCGAACAGCAGCGGAATCGGGAAGCCCAGCGCCAGCTTGATCGCGCTCATCCCCAGCGTATTGCGAATGGAACGCCAGAAGCGCTCATCCGAGGTAAAGGCCTCAAAATGCTTCCATCCGACAAAAGGAGACTGTAGCATCGGCTTGGCAATGCTGTAATCCATGAAAGCAATAATGAGCCAAAACATCGGAATGTAACAAAAAATGAACATCCAGACGATGCCGGGAACGACCATGCTCTGTAATTGCCATTGCCTAAAAAACGCTTTCATCTGTCCAGTTTTATGTTGGCCCATCTTGCCTGCCTCCTTCTCTTCCATCGTAGAAAAATAGACGCGCGAAAAAAAGGCCACTGTTTTTGAAACTATCCCATTTTTTTAGGTTTGTTTGACTCGCCGCGGAAATTCAGTATTCTGGGGATAAACGGAGAGGGGTGTGCGAGTTGAACAAGCTGATTTGGCAGCAGGATTTTACGCAGCAAGGCGCCGACTTGAGCGCATGGAACATTCGGAAGGGGAACGACCTGCTCGACGAAGAGGGCAACGCCATCCAACCGGGCTGGGGCAACGGGGAGCAGCAGTTTTATACGGGAAATTCGGAAAATCTCTATTTGGATGAAAACGGATTGAATTTGCGGGCTTGCCGGGAAACGGTTGTGGCGGAGGACGGCAGGAGCTTCGGGTATACGTCCGTGCGGATGGATACGAAGGACCGCTTCTTCTTCTGCTACGGCAGATTGACCGTTCGGGCCAAGCTGCCCGTGGGACAGGGGCTGTGGCCGGCGATCTGGCTGATGCCTCAGCACCGGGCTTACGGAGATTGGCCCGCTTCCGGGGAGATCGATATGATGGAAGCCAAAGGCCGGTTGCCCGATCATGTCTTCGGGACGCTGCATTACGGCAAAGATTGGGCGAATAAGAAGATCGACGAGTTTTCCTATCGGTTCGACAACGGGGGAACGATTGCTGAGTTCCGCGATTACGTGCTGGAATGGTCGGCCGACTCCATGCGCTGGATCGTCGACGGACACTGCTACGCCGAGCGCCGTCTGGAGCCGGGCGTCATGCCGTTCGACCAACCGTTCTACCTGGTGCTCAACCTCGCGGTAGGCGGCTGGTTCGACAACGTGCCGGTGGACGAATCCGCGCTTCCGGGCGTAATGACGGTTTCGGGGATTTGGGTTCATCAGTAGTTGGTAAGATGCAAAAACAAAACCCGCTCCTCCGGTTGGGAGGGCGGGTTTTGCTGTGTTCATTCTTGCGGACCGACGCTCCTCCGGTGTCTGCAAGTCCGGCCTTCAAACTCCGGTTTATGGAGCGCTTAGCTCGATCCGCGGGGTCTGCTCAGCTCGATCCGCGGGTCCGCTCAGCTTGATCTGCGAAGTCTGCCCAGCTCGATCCGCGGGTCTGCTCAGCTTGATCTGCGAAGTCTGCTCAGGGGAGTAAACGGCATGTTGGTTTAAAGCGGATATTCCGCCTTAAATAGGCATCAAAGCCATTTTCGAGCCGAGTAAGGAGGGTTCTCCGCTTTAATTTCGCAAATTCCCCTTTTTTTGAGAATTAATGCGGATTTTCCGCTCTAAATGGGCGTTTTTCTCCTCAGTCTCGAAATTAACGCGGTTTATCCTCTTTAAATTTTCTCCCCCTTAGAAAAAAGAACAGGGCTCTGACCAGTATAATCTAGTCCGATTTTGCTGACCTAACGCAACTCTCTCTCTACTGAGCAACAGTGACTTCATCCAGTTAGTTTCAGTTACGGAGTATGAGTCGATGGCGCGATCGTTGCGTCGGGCGGAGGAAGAGCGATAGCCGGGGCCTGGGAAGCTCCGCTACCTACAGGGTTGCCGCTGCCATCGTAATAGTAGGACGGCACCTCGCCGACGACTAGAGCGTAGGAGAGCGGAATTTTCGTCTCCACGATTTCCGGCTCCCGGTCAAAGGGGATAACGACGGCGACTTCGGTGCGAATGCGGACGTACACCTCGACGAGCAGCATGTTGATGCCCGCCTCCGTCTGCTGCAAACCGACTTCCGCTTTGACCACGCTGGCCGGGTGAAAATTGACGGCGACGCTTGGACCAATGGACGAAATTAGCGGACTGTTCAATGCGTGGCCGATCGGGATACGTTCGGGAACATCCTCGTGCTGCTTCAACGTGCGTTCGACGACCTCGATTGTTTTTGCCGTAATGGCCATCTGCTGTTTATAATCCAGCTCGAATCCCGTAATTTTGCCTTCGTCGGTCGTTCGCCACAAAATCATTTTGTCCGACTCTGCCGCTCGGGCGAATTCGGCTTTAATCGCCGCGTTAATCGCATCGGCCGCTAACTGATTCACCTTCACCTTTGCCAGAAACATCATCGGCTGACGCAGCTCCCGATCGAGGAAAATCATGCCCTGGATCACGGCGAAGATAAGCAGCAGCACGACGATCAGCCAAACATGTTTGCGCTTCATCTTCGGACCCTGACGCTTTGTCGCCCACCGTTTGGCCGGCGCATAGCCTGAGTTGGAGCTTGAACTTGAACCGCCGCCCTTGACGGAAACACGTCGTCCCGTTCCCCATTTGCGCGGAACGGTTTTGACCGGAGATGAGCCAAGCCGAGGAAACAGCGATTTTCTCCCCCACCGTCGAGGAAGCGGCTTGAACGACGAACCTTCCCCAAGAAAGTTGATCGGAAAGCCTCTGCCCCATTTTCTTCGCATCGCTTAAAACCTCCCTACGATAGACCCTGATCAGGGTCGTCCCGGGATTTCTTGGTTCAAGCTTATGCTTGTCATCGGGCAAAAAGAAGCTCACGCAATCAAGTTGGCCGGAGAACTGCAAGCCGATTCGGTCCGGTTAGAACTGAAAACGTAAAGATACGGCGGCCGCATGCCATTGTAGTCGGGCTGCAACAGAGAAGTGCGGTGTGACGGAGTTACAAGACGACTGAGCTGTCCTACAGTAGTAAAATACGTCATGATGCCGCTACTAGACAATTGTGCCGTCCTACAGCGGAACAATCATTTTCCTGGATCGTTCAACTATCCGCCCGCTTCACCCCGCGCCGGCACTGTTATGCCGCTTCCGGATTTCGTTCATCCCCATAATAACCGACACCCACTCGTAACCGACGATCCGCCCGCTATGTACCGTCAAGCGGAATGCGGTCGATTCGAACCAGCCGCTTACTTTTTGGAACGATACAACGAGCTCGCCCTTGGCGTTTCTCACTTCGTAGTCCCGAGAGAAAGCCGGAGAGGTGATCTCGAATACCCCTTCTCCGTATCGGTCGTATTCATATCTCTTGGACATAAACGTGAACCGGTATCTCAACACACCGCATTCTTCTCCGCTTGAGTCCGTCACACGCCACTTGTTGGACATCATCCGGAACTTGCCGCCAAATAGCGGACCGCCACCGTCTCTTCCGAATACCTCCAACGACGATCCGAACGCGTTGCGAAGGTCTATCTCCCCGATTGCCTCTTGATTTTCGTTGACGATTTCCGTTCTGCCGGCATTAAAGAAGTTGTCGCGAAAATACAAAATCATCTCTTGGCCCCCCTTCATTTTGTCATTGGCGGAAAGAAGCTTACGCTACATCACCCCGTCCTGTCCATCCGCTTCTGAATCTCGTTTATCCCCATGACGACGACCACCCACTCATAGCCGTCGATGATCCATCTTCTATGCACCGTCAGACGAAAGGCGGGCGATTCCAACCAGCGGTTCACCTTTTGGAACGATACGACGAGCTCGCCCTTGTCGTTTCTAATCTCGTATTTCCGCGAAAACAAAGAAGCCTTGATCTTGAATCCCCCTACTCCGTAACGGTCGTATTCGTACCGCTCAAACAGGGACAACCATTGGCACTTGAGCATACCGCATTCTTCACCGCTTGCGTCCGTCACGGCCCACTTATGGGACAGCATTCGGAACTTGCCGCCGAACAGTGGACCGTCGCCGTCTCTTCCGAACACCGCCATCGACGATCTGAATACGCTGAGCAAGCCGATTACCCCGACCGGCTCTTCATGTTCGTTGACGATTTCTATCCTCCCGCCATTAAAGGCCTTCTCCCGAAAACATAGAATCATCTCGAGTCCTCCCCTCAGCCGGCTGTATTTTCTGGCTGTATTTTTTCGCTGCATACTGGCGTTATACGGAACAGCAGGAAAAGCAGTACAAAGCAATCAATTTGCTTGTAGGATACTCCAGGAGTTGATGATTCATATTTCGACAGATTCCCTGAAATTTCCTTCTTTTGTATTGACCTCGATGTTTTTCCTTTGCTCGACAACTTTGTTCGCTCAATCCCCTCCACTCAGCGCCAAAACTGGTCTAAGTCGCTCTCGTAACGGTCTGGGAGACCGTTAGAGTCATGCAAACTCTCAATTTCGTTCTCGTAACGGTCTGGGAGACCGTTAGAGTCATGCAAACTCTCAATTTCGCTCTCGTAACGGTCCGGGAGACCGTTAGAAGCAGGTAAACCCTCGATTTCCCTCTCGTAACGGTCCGGGAGACCGTTAGAAGCAGGCAAACCCTTGATTTCCCTCTCGTAACGGTCCGCCAGGCCGTAACGGGCAGTCGCCCATCGGTCGCAAAAAAAGAGCTGTCTCGCCAGACCCCGTAAGGCCCGCGAAACAGCTCCGCTTATATCTCCAATAGTTAGTTACAGTTCGACCGTCAAACCATCGTAAGCCACTTCGATGCCGTGAGGCTCGAAAATTCCGCACAAGTCGGTATGCGACAGGCCGCCGTTGTGCGAGAAGTGGGTGACGACAATGCGAGCGTCCGCATTCAACATGCCGTATTGCTCCATTCTGGCTTTTGCCTCCAGCACGGCGTCGACGTTCATATGCGATTTCCAGTAGTCGACTTTGCCCACTGTGCATTCGAGAACGACGAGATCCAGCTTCTTGTCCTTCAGCCACTCCCAGGTTTCCTCGGGGAATTTGCCGGAGTCGTGGCCGTAGAAAATCGCTTTGTCGTTCTTCTCGATATAGTAGAGATGACAAGTTTCGTTCTGGTCGTGCGCAGCGAGCAGCGGAACGGCGGTTCCCGTCTGCAGTTCTACCTTCTCGTACGTACGGAGCCGATGAAGCTTGTAGCAGTCCTTTACTCCTCCGTTCGCCTCGAATACCTGGCGAATCTTCGCCAAAGTAATGTCGTTGCCGTATACGTGAATCGGACGCTCCTGCGCCTGCGCATATCCCGGAAATCTCGCGACAAGATCCTCCGCGTACAGATGGTCGGAGTGGGAGTGCGTGAACAACAAATCCTTGACTTGATCGAGATCGATTCCGTCGCGGTGCATATGCAACAAGGTGTCCGGAGGAAAATCGACCTTCAGGTCGTCGTCAATCATGACGGATGTGCGCGTGCGTAACTCTTTGCCCCCGATTTGCTTAGCCTTCGCGCACAGCGCGCAACCGCAGAACAAAGACGGAATGCCCTCGAAAGCGGCAGTTCCAAGAAAACGGACTTTCATGCTCTTCATCGCTCCCCATCGATAGAAGTGTCGGACCGCCGCATATGAAGCAGTCCCGACGGCGGCATCTTCAGCCGATGCACGCCCTCGTCCAAACGGACGTTTACTCTAGAGATTTCCGAGCCGCCGCAATCGAGAACGGTCATCGTTCCCACCAGCTTCTCTCCAAGCTGGACGATGATCGCGTCGTCCGCCGTTCCGTTGACGAACAAATAATCGTCCGACCGCTCGTCCGCTTTCGCAACGACGCCCTGCCCGTACACCGCGGCTAAATAGCGGCGCCCGTCGCGCGCATAGACGACCGGGTACAGAAAATCGGGCGCGGACGGATGCAGCGGAGCGTCGAGCAGCAGCTCCCGGTACTCGCGCCAGAACGACAGCCAGAAGCCGACAACGCGCCGATGCTCCTCGGGAATGCGATCGATCAGCACGGAAAGCTGAGGAACGGAGAACAGCGCGTGAATAAACTGCAGCGCGACGTTCTCCGGCTTGTCGCCCGGATGCCACATCATCATGTCGGAATGCACGGCTGTATTGCCGCTGAGCAGCCGGATATCGATCGATCCGATCCGGTTCTGGCTGTAGCTGTTCGGGCAATCGGCGACGCGGAACATATTGCCGTATTTGCGCATGAGCGGGCCGATATACTTCTGCCGGAACTCGATCATGACGTCCGGCTTAACCGCCCGCAGCCGCTCCATTACATCGGACAATAGACGGTCGACCGCCTCGGGTACGGAGTCGTAATCTCTTCCTTCGCCAAGAGTATACCTCATCTCCTCCGACAAGTTAAAGGAATCTACGAAATCGAGCTTAAATCCGTCGATATCCCACTCCCGCAGCGCCCTCTCATAAATGCCGATCAAATATTCCCTAACCTCGGGGAAACGCGGGTCGAAGACCGCCGTATCCGGCCCGTCGTACGTATTGATATATTTTCCGGCGAAACGGTTCCATGCCTTGGAGTGCCGTCCGACAAAGGGAACGGAATACCACAAAATAAACTTCATGCCCAGCGCATGCACCCGATCGACGAAGCCCTTCATATCTGGGATTCGGTCCGGGGACACCTCCCAGTCGCCGCAATAGGCGTAGCCGCGCTCGTTGTTCAGCGTCTGCCAGCCATCGTCAATGATAACCGCCTCGCAGCCAAGCTCCTTGGCGAGCAGACACTGCTTCTCGATCTCCGCCGGGTCAAGCTGCTGGTGGAAGCTGTACCAGGTCGAATACATCGGCAGCCGCGCGATCTCCGGAACTGCCGCAGGCTCGTAGCCGGGCAGCCCTGCCCACCATTCGCCCACCTCGCGCAGGCTGTCCGCATAGAAAATATCTCTCGTATCGATGCGAATCGTCGCCTCGTACCGATCCATCGGCGGACAAGCCTCCGTAAACAGCTCCAGCCACAGCTCGAATTCGGCCGTCTCCTCGTGGAGCCCCGCGCGCATGCGGATCGGTCTCATCGCATCGGACAACGCCACCGTCAGCCGATTGCGGCCAGCCGCATTATAGAGCGAGCAGACCGGGGCAAGCGACGTCGCTTTGGCTTGGAACGGCTCGTTAAAATCGATCCGAATGCCCCGTTCCCGGTTCGCGCCCGGATCCCAGTACCCCGCGATGTCGACGGCTGGAAACATCCAGCTCAGCCGGACCGCCTCAGGAATGCGGGGCTCGTCTCCTTCCATCGCGAAACGATAGTACGCGATGCCCTCGCCTTCGCCATGCGCCACAGGCTCGACCGAGAATCTGAACTCCCTATCCTCGCTCCCGCTCCGAACCTCGATATCTATTCGATCTGTTCGTACCATTTTGATGCCAATCCCCCTTTACCCTTTGACGGCCGAGCTGACGGTCAGCGCCTTCTCGATCTGCTCGGAGAACAGCAGGTAGACGAGAATCGTCGGAATGGTCGAGATGACCATTACCGCGCCCATCGCGCCCCAATCCGAGCCGAACTGCGTCTGGAAGTACAGCAGGCCGAGCGGCAGCGTCTTCAGCGCGTTGTCGCTGATCATGATCAGCGCGACGAGGAATTCGTTCCAGGCGAACAGGAAGACGAAGATGCTGACCGACGCGATCGCCGGCTTCACGAGCGGTACCATGATGCGGAAGAACGTCGTATATATGCTAGCGCCGTCAATCGCAGCGGACTCTTCGATTTCATAGGGCAACGACCGGAAGAACGCGTAGAAAATGATCGTCGCAAACGAAAGCTGAAAGGCGACGTAAGGAACGATAACCGCGAAATAGCTGTTCTGCAGATGCATGTCGCGAACGAGAATGAGCAGCGGAATAAGGATGATCTGCATCGGAATAAACATGCCCGAGGTCATATAGATCCGGCTCGCATTCGCGAATCTCCAGCGCATCCGGGCCGCCGCGTAAGAGAACATAAGCGCCAGGATAACTGTAAAAATTACCGTTCCGATCGAGACGATCAAGCTGTTCTTGAAATAAGCGACAATGTCGAACACGCCGAAAGCGTTGCTGTAATTTTCCCAGCGCCACTCATTTGGAATGCCGAATACGTTGGTCGAGAAAATTTCTTCGTTATCCTTAAACGAGTAGAATAGCAGCCAGACGAGCGGATACAGACTGACCAGCAAGAAGAACGAGAGCGGACCGTAAGTCAACGCTCGAGAAGCCAACCGTTTGAACATAGGATCCCCTCCGTTAGTAGCTGATTTTTTCCCTTGCGATAAACTTGTTGATCAGAATCGTAAAGATCAGGCACTCCAGCACCAGAACCGCGGCAGCGGCGGAACCGTAACCGTATTCGCCCGAACGGAACGCGGCTTTGTACATCATGAACGTCAGCGTGTACGAAATGTTCCCCGGTCCTCCGTTGGTCATGACGAACATGTTCTGGAACGCGTTAAGACCGCCTGTAATCGCGATGACGAGACAGAATTTGTACGTTTCGCTGAGCAGCGGAATCGTAATTTTCCAATGCATCTTCCAGAACGGCGCGCCGTCGATCGTCGCGGCTTCGTACAGCTGCTCGGGAATCGATTTGATCGCCGTGTAGATGAGCACGAGCTGGATGCCGAGATGATGCCATGCCCCGGAGAAAGCGATCGCCCAGATCGACGTATGCTCGCCGCTCAGCCAGGCTTGCTCGTACTGGATGCCGAACAGGTGGAACAGGCTGTTGATCAAGCCTCCGTCGGCGTTGTAGATTGCAATCCACAGCTGGGACACGACAACGCCGGACAATACGACCGGTACGAAATAGCTCGTCCGGAAAAACTTGCGTCCGCGCAAGCTCTTCGTGCTCAGCGCGATGGCGAGCAGCGTGCCGAGACCGATCTGGTAGACGACGAGGACGAGGGCGAAAATCAAGCCGTTCTTAAGCGATACCCAGAAATCGTCGTCGTCCAGCAGCCGGACGTAGTTATCGAAGCCGATAAAGCTCGGCGTAGACAGTCCATCCCAATCAAAGAAGCTCTTCTGGAACGTCTGAAGGATCGGATAGACGACGATGACGGTAAAGAACAGAAGCGTAGGCAAAGTAAACACGAGCAGCGCAATGTTGTAGCTTCTTTTGGAATTCATAAATCCTCCTTTCCGAAAAACAGGTCGTCCCAAGATGCCGGGGACAACCTGTTTTCGAGCTTGGTTATTTGCGAGCGTTCTCGAGCGCTTTGCTCATGTCCTTGATGTAGTCCTCGGGCTTTTGTCCCGCGAACAGCTTCTGCGTATTGTCTTCGATGGACGTTTTGTACTTGGCGTTCTCGTAGCCCCATGCGAACGTCGTCATCGATTTAAAGTTGACGGAATCGTCCGCATACTTCTGCTGCACCGGGTTCAGGCCGTTCGTCGGAACGACCTTCTCGACGAGAATCGAGTTCGGGTCAGCCAACTGGATGACGCGCTGCTTGGCGAATTCGATCGAGAACAGCGCTGCGTATTTGGCTGCGGCTTCGACGTTTTTAGAGTTTTTGGATACCGCAAACCCTTGGTTAAAGCCTCCTCCGCTCATGCTCCACTGCACTTGGTCCGCCTTGTCGGCGTCCGCGAGCGGGTTGTACATAATGTCGAGCTTATCGCCGAGGTTTTCGTACTGAGCTGCCATCGACCAAGCGCCGTTCAGCAGCATCGCCGCTTTGCCGGACTTGAATTGCGCCGCGGCGTCGTCTGCCGTCGTGTTGAACGCGTTTTTGCTCAGCAGACCCGCCTGGATGAGCTCGGCGATTTTCTGAGCGCCTTTCAGATACACTTCTTCTGAGAAGTCACCTTCGCCGTTGTCCAGACGCTTCAACCCGCCCGGCTCGGCAGAGCCGACGACGGCCATATCGAGCATAAGCACGCCTGGCCATTTTTCCTTCGCGAACAGCGCAAGCGGCGTGATATCCTTCGCTTTGAACGTTTTGACCGCTTCGAGGAGCTCGTCGTAGTTCGTCGGAACTTTGACGTTATGCTCCGCGAACAAATCTTTGTTGTAGTAGAACACGCCAGCCCATTGTCCTACGTTCGGAACGGAGTAGGAGTGGCCGTCTTTGTTCCACAGCATCGGCTTGGAGCTTTCGTTCAGCAACGACTCGATGTTCAGCTCCTTGACAACATCGTCCATCACATACAGGTTGTCGGATTTCTTCAACGTCTCGATCAATCCGCTGGAAGCGAAGAAGATGTCGGGCAGGCTTCCCGCCGCCGCATATGTCTTGATCTTCTGCTCGTCATCCTGCGCCGCCACTTCGAATTCGACGTCGACTTCCGGCATGATCGTTTTCATAGCTTCCTTGGCCGCATCGTAGACCGGCATCTCGACGCCGCTGTATTGCGCATAGAACTTCAGCTTGATCGAGCCGGGCTCCGGAGCTTTCGTCTCCTCTGCGGGAGCGGAGCCGCTCGCGGTTGCGGATGGCGAAACGGATGCGCTCGGCTGCGCGTTGTTGTCCTTATTGTCGGAGCCGCAGGCCGTCAACGAGAGCGCGACCATGGACAGCAGCGCCAGCATCGTTGCCGGCTTTTTCAAAAAATGGTTCACTGTATTTTTCCCCCTTGTCTTGTGGTCAATTTCATTGTAAACGGTTTTTTCTTGCCGCCGTGAGGGAAGAATCGGAACACATTTGTACATTTCAACCTCTTTGTCGGGTTGCCTCGTATTCGCTGGGAGACAGTCCGGTATGCCGTTTAAAGCTTTTGCTGAAATGCGCGGGATCGCCGTAGCCGACCATCTCCGCGACGTTCGTCAGTCGCAGATTGCGCCCGGAGGAGAGCAACTCCTTCGCCTTCTGCATCCTTGTCTCGAACAAATAATCGCTGACGCTCATGCCGAGCCCTTCCTTAAAAATTTTCAGCAAGTATCGCGGTTGAATGTAGAAGTGCTTGGCGACGTCCTCCACCTTTAACTGGCTGTCCATATAATGCGCATCGATGTATTCTCTGGCCGACGTCAGCAGGTTGCCGGACTTGGAACGCTTCATGCTCTTAGAGTGTCCCGCCACGCTCAAATACAGGTCGGCGATCCATTCGAACGCCTCGTCCAGCGATGACTTGTTCGTGATTGCCTCGAACGGGGAAAAGCTCGGCGGCAGAAAATCGTCCACCTGCTTGCCGATCTCGTAAATGTACGTCAGGCACAACGATACCAGCCCGGCCATGATCATGTGGATGTACTCGCCGGACAACTGCCGATCGCGAATGTACTGCCGGATCTCCTCAAGAGCGCTCTTGATTTTCTCCTCCTCGTGCAGCCGCAGATGAATCAGCAAATTCTCGTTTATCTCGCTCGGATAAAAGCCAATGTTCGCCGCCTTGGATGTCATATCGCGATAGACGAGTACGTCCGACCGGCTCATCGAAATTTTGTTGCGCAGCGCGATGACCGATTCCTTGTAGGAATGACGGATCGACGAGATTCCCTGTCCCGCCGTTCCGACGCCTACCGTCACGCCGAAGCCGAAATGCTTGGAAATGAGCGCGCACAGCTTGGCGTAACCGTCCGGAGTAAAACGCTCCGCCGCCTCTTCGTCCGAATATTGCAGCAGCGAGACGACGCGGTTTTCCGGTCCGTTAAAAGGGAAGCCGGTGCCTTCGATCTGGATCAGATCGTTCAGCAGATTGGCGATGATGTATTTGCGCAGACGGATTTCTCCCGAATCGGGCCATTGCTCGTGCAAATTGTCGATCTCGACCGAGGCGACTTGGAAAATACGGCCCGCTCCCATCTGGAATGTCTCCAACTGCTCGCGTATCGTCTCGTTGTCGTCGGCGTGTTCGTTGCTGATCAGCAGGTTCAGGAAGCTCTCCTTCCATACCCGGCGTTCCTTCAGCGATTTGTCGCGCTCGATGCGGCGCTTCTCCATTTCGCCCTTGATTTTGGCCAACGCCACGATCAGCTCTTCCTCGTCGAACGGCTTGAGAATGTAATCGTCGACGCCGATTTTCAGCGCCTGCCTTGCGTACTCGAATTCACTATGTCCGGTGACGAGCAGCACGAATACGGAAGGATGCTTCTCCTTGATCTTCGCCGCCAAATCCATTCCGTTCATATAGGGCATATTAATGTCGATGAAGGCGATGTCCGGGGTATCCCGTTCGATCAGCTCCAGCGCCTCCAGCCCGTTCTTCGCTTCGCCGCACAGGTCGAAGCCGTGCGCTTGCCAGTCGATTACCTTTTTGAAATAAGTCCGGAATACCGCCTCATCGTCTGCAAAAATAACTTTATACATGTTCCCGCTCTCCATTCGTCAAAGGAATTTCCACCGTAACCTCCGAGCCTTCTCCTGCCGCGCTGCGAATCCGCAGGCCGAACCGATCGCCGAAGTACAGCTTAATCCGCTCGTCTACGCTTTTCAGTCCGAAGGAATTGTTTTCCGGCTTGCCGTCTCTCCACCTGTCGAGCTCCTCTTGCGGAAACCCGACTCCGTCGTCGGACACGCTTAGCACGATCCGGTCGATGCCGCGCCAGCCGGTCACCCGAATATGCCCGAAGCTGCCCTTCTCCTTAAGACCATGATAGATAGCGTTCTCCACAAGCGGCTGCAGCGTCAGCTTCGGTATTGCGCAGTTCAGCAGTTCTGACGGAATATCGATGCCAAAATCAAATAGATCGGAATAGCGGGCGCTCTGGATGTACAGATAGCTTTCCAAATTACGCGCCTCTTCCCGCACCGTGATGATCTCTTTTCCGTTGCTCAGCGCAATCCGGTAGAAATCGGCCAGCGCTTTCGTCGCCTTGCCCGCTTCCTCGTTCTCCCCTGATTTGCATAGCACGTAAATGAGATCGAGCGTATTGTAAAAAAAATGCGGCTTGATCTGGTTCTGGACGAGCGCGAATTCGTATTCGCGCTTCAGCTGCTGCTCTTCCTTCACCTTGACCAACAGATCGTTCACGCGCCCGAGCATAATGTTAAGACCGGAGCCGAGAATGCCGATCTCGTCGCGGCTATTCACCTCCACCGGACGGTCGATGTTCTCGTCGCGTATGCGTCCGACATGCTTGGCGAGCGAAATAATCGGCGTAGCGATCGCGCGGGACAGCACAATCGCGCCGACTAAGGCAAACAATAAGCACAGGCCGCCGACAATCAGAATGATGCGGGACACTTGGCGCGATTCCCGGGTCAAGTCTCGCAGCGCAACCTCGTTGACCAGCTTCCAGCCGGTCTGCCCGAAGGGGGTCGCCATCAGCAAAACCTTGCTGCCGTTCGCATCCTTCGTCTCTTTGAGCACAGCGTTCTCAGAATAAATCTCCGCCTTCCGTTCCGACTCGAGCGGCTGCAAAATCCGGCTCTCATCAGAGGAGGAAATAACGACTCCGCGTTCGTCGGCAATATAATAGCCGGTCGCCGGAGACGGGCCGACCGGATGATAGACGGAGGACAGCGTCTTCTCGCTGACATTCACGAACAGGTAGCCGAGCGTATCCATCGTCTCGGTATCCAATATTTTTTTGCCGACGGTGAGCACGGCCTTCTCCTTATTCATCACCCAGTAGTCTCTGCGTTCCATCGGAAACCACTTCATAATGCCGTTGCTCGCCTGCACTTCGCGGAACATCGCGCTGTCCAGCGCTTCGGCGGTTCCTTGCGTCAGTTCGGCGTCCGTCGTGTACACGTTGCCGTAGCGATCGACGAACACCGCCGATTCAACCTCGCGAAAGATCAACTGGGCGAAATCGAGCTTGTTCTCGATTCGACTGCGCAGCGCGTGATCTTCGCTAAGCGGCTGGGAGCCGCCGAGCTCGTCGGGCGTCTCGGACGCCTTCAGCTCGACCTCCTTGTTCAAATCCAGCATGGCGTTGTTGGCGAAGCTCTCCGCGTTGGCGACAATCGTATCGATTCTCGTCGTGATCAGGCGAGACTCGTCCTGCATATTTTTTTTCGTTTTGGCGATAATCGCCTCCGTATTGATCTGGTAGGATAGAACGCCCAGCAGCAGCAGGGGAATAAACACCAGAGGAAAATAAATGAAAATGATTTTATTTTGAATTCGTTGGTTTCTGAACCAATTGCCAGTTCCGTCCCTCATCGCTATCGGCTCCTTGTCGCAGGCTTTTGGATGAGTATCATCATAGCATAGACGCACGTTCGGCCAAACTTCATATAATAATTTTGACTCCGTCTAAGAACAAGGCATATAATAGTATCAGGTGGTGATACTACGGAATATGAATAATAAGCAACTGAATACCTTATCCAAAATCCTTGAGAATCCGGTTCGGGCAGACATTGCATGGGATGATATAGAGTCATTATTCCGTGGGCTTGGCGGAGAAATTTCAGAAGGCAAAGGGTCTCGCGTTCGCGTTAAACTGAATGGCCGCAAAGCCGTCTTTCATCGCCCTCATCCAGAAAATGTGACGGACAAAGGCGCTGTAAAATCAGTACGGAGATTTTTAGAGGAAGCAGGTGTACCTGTATGACTACACTTTTAGAGTACAAGGGTTATGTCGGAAAAGTTGAAGTGGATTTAGATGCAAACATTCTGCACGGAGAGGTAATGTATCTTCGGGATGTCGTCACTTTTCAAGGCAAAACTGTAGACGACATTCGGCAAGCGTTTCAGGATTCAATCGAGGATTATCTTGAATTTTGCGAATCTGAAGGAGAAGAACCGGAGAAACCCTTCTCGGGAAAATTTCTTGTTAGATTAACTGCAGAACAACATAAACTTGTAACTATAGCCGCAATGTCTGCTGGGAGCAGTCTAAATGCTTGGGTATCCGAACATCTAGCTCGCGATGCGGAAAAGGAGCTCAACGAACGCGGAATATCGACTAAAAATTATAGGTTAAACCAACTAGGTGTGTAGAACAGCCTTCAAAAAGGACCCCATTTCCGACTTAGCGGATTGAGGTCCTTTCGTATCCATATTGTATGTCCCTTATTCTGGGTCTGCAAGCTGCGCCGACAGCGTTATTTTCTGTAGACGGTTTCAAACAGCATAACGCCGTAGCTGCCCGCCGGGGAATCGACCTCGATCCGGTCGCCTCTGCGGGCAAGCAGCAAGCGGCTGCCCAATGGCGACAAAAAGGAGATGTGGCCCAGGTCGGCGTCGATCTCGTGCGGCAATACGAGTTTATATTGCTCCTCCGAACCGTCGAGCTCATCGACGATCGTGACGGTTGAGCCGATCCATACGCAAGCATCGGTCTCGCCGATAATATCGCCATCCAAATAGGCTTGAATATGATCGCAGTATGCAGAGATTAAAGCGTGAATCGCATCTCTCTTAGCCGCGTCGGGATGCGCTTTTCTCAGCAGCTCGGACGTTTCCTTCTCGAAATAGGTCAACTGCTCCAGCAAATCTTCGCGAAACGCTGTCTCGACACTACGGCTCATACAGAGTTTCACCTTCCTTGCCCGCAGATACATACTCCGTCAGCAGCTTAAACAACGATTTCATAAACCGTTTCCTCCCTATAAGAAAATAGGCCCTCGCGAAAAGGGCCTTATCCATATCATATCAGACTTACCGCTTTCCGACTAATAGGAATTATGCAATCTT
Source organism: Cohnella phaseoli (assembly GCF_003386235.1). Classification (GTDB taxonomy): domain Bacteria; phylum Bacillota; class Bacilli; order Paenibacillales; family Paenibacillaceae; genus Cohnella; species Cohnella phaseoli. The sequence goes on along the minus strand of NZ_QRDZ01000015.1, from coordinate 15,549 downwards.
GCCTTTTCATGCCAAAAAGCGTACATATGTTCACATTCGGAGTTATACTGGATATAGGAAATATCGCAGAAAGGGGAGACGACATGAAGCCGGATATACAGGACAAACATCCGAAGACGCTGCTTAACAAAGGAACCGGATTCCTCGGCGGATACACGCATTCGCTGAATCCTTATACAGGCTGCACATTCGGCTGCTCCTATTGCTATGTGCGGCAAATGCCGGTAAACCTGTTCCGGGAAGGCGAATGGGGCGCATGGGTGGACGTAAAACGGGGAGCTGACGCTCTGCTGCTTAAGGAGCTGCGCAAAGCTAAAGCCAAAGGCCCGGTGACGATCTTTATGTCGTCCAGCACAGACCCTTACCAGCCTATCGAGCATAAGGAGCAGGTGACGAGATCGCTGCTGGAGGCAATGGCCGATGAGCCGCCCGACTTCCTGCTTGTGCAGACGCGCAGCCCGCTCGTGACCCGGGATATCGATCTATTCGGACGTTTGGGCGATCGGGTGCGCGTCAGCATGACGGTCGAGACCGACCGGGAAGACATTCGCAAAGCCTTCTCCCCTTACGCCCCGCCGATCCCCGCTCGCTTGCATGCGCTGCGCGAGCTGACCGCCGCCGGAATTCTGACGCAAGCGGCGGTCGCTCCCGTGCTGCCTAGCACCGAAGCTTTCCCGGAGCTGCTGGCGCAAGCTACGGATCGCGTGTGCGTGGACGATTATTTTATGGGCGACGGCAGCGGAGGTAAGCGCACGCGCAGCTTGGGTATCCATTCGCTGTACGACAGGCTGGATCTGCAGGAATGGAACCGTCCGACAGCTTATCGAACCGTACTGGAGCGGCTTGGCCGAGCGTTCCCCTCCGAGCGGATATTCGTCAGTCGCGAAGGCTTCGAGCCGTAGAGGGGGAACTCGCAAATTTCCTCATCCGGCCGACGTTCGCTTCTTTTCACAGTTCAAGTACGCCTACTTTCCATACTCGAAATTCCACAAAGCGCGTTCGCTCACGGAGAGTGCCGTCGCCCCTGCATCCAGAATGCCGTTCGCTTCGTCCTCCGTCTGAATCAGACCGCTGGCGATCAGCGGAATGTCGGGAAGCGCGTCCGCGAACGCGCTAACCACCTTAGGAATAACGCCGGGCATCAACTCGACCGCGTCGGGCTTCATCGTTTGCGCCATTTTCAGCCCGTTGGCCAGCGCCAACGAATCCAGCACGAACAGATGAAGAACCGCGTACAAGCCCGCTTGCTTCGCCTCCTTGATCAGATGGCTTTTGGGCGTCACGATTCCGTTGGCGCCGACGAAGTCGCGGACAAACTCGACGCTCTCCCGATCGGTGCTCGACAAGCCGCGGATCAGATCGAGATGCACGAACGCGCCTTTGCCCTGCTCCCGCGCCAGCCGTACGCCATGAATGACGTCCGTTAAGCTTCCCCCCATAAAAAAGAGATGGTCGACGCGGCTGCTTAACGCGATATCCAGTTCGTCGCTCGTACGCAGTGCGGCGATGACCGGCCTTCCGGCAAGAAGATGCAGCAACGACATCTTTTTATCCTCCTATGGTGAAGTGGCAGGCAATAGATGAATGACGCGATAGCCGCCGGCAAATCCGGGCTCTGTCACATATTGGCAGGAGCCTCGTCCGAATGGCGACGCATGGCCGAAATGAACATGACCGCAGAAAACGCCGACGAAATTGTCATACGGATTGTTCAGCAGCAGCTCGTAAAATGCTCGGGTCGCGGCCGTCGTTTTCTCGACCATCCATTCTTTGCGAAGCTTCTCGTCCCACCCTTCCGCCGCCATCATAATCGGAGATCCCCAAATTTTCACGACTTCAGGCAGCAGGCTGGGAACGTAAATCGGAATATGCGAGAACAACAGCGTCGGAAGCCCCTCGGCCAACCGCTCCCGGAAAAAAGCCAATTGCTCTTCCGTAATCTGATAAGTGCTGTTGTCGATCGCGACCAGGTTGACGCCCTGCAGCGCAATGGCCCGATACGCAGGCTGTCCTCCGGTAATCCGGTCGAACTTCGGATATTGGACCGCGCGCGTCCGCTCGCCCCAGCTCTGATGCGGATACTCCCAATCGTGATTGCCCGGCGTGTACAGATACGGCATGGCAAGTCTCTTCAGACGCCCTTCAAGATGCTCCAAGTTGCCTGTCGTGGCCCCGTTGACGACATCGCCCGTCAGCGCGACGCAGTCGAACGACTTGTCGTTGGCATAACGCAGCGCATCGTCAAAGTGGTTTCGCGTCGCCAGTGCGTCAAATCCGTAAAGACGCATCGATTCCGCGAATGCCTCTTCCCCGTCTTTTAAATCCGTTTCGTTCATATGGCAATCCGTCACATGCAGCAGCGATAGCGGCCGGATTAAGCCCTCGATTTTAATAATCGCTTGTTTCTGATTCGGAACCGGCACATGCTCGATTCTCATACGTCTAATCCCTCCATGATTCGCCTTAGCTCCGCCAGATCCTCCACGATCCAGTCCGCAGCGCGATACTCGTCCGCGGTTCGGCTTCGTTCCGCCGCCGTCCTTCCGTCTAACCATATGGTGCGCATTCCCGCGCCGCGGCCGCCGACAATGTCCGTATTATAATTATCGCCGATCATTACGCATTCTTCAGGCCGCGCTCCGCATCGCTCCAGCCCATAGGCAAACAGGTGCGGCTCAGGCTTGCCGACATATTCCGCCCGCAGCCCGGTTATCGCTTCGACCGCTGCGGCGAGCGCTCCCGTCTCCGGCACTTTGCCGCCATCGAGCCCAGGGTGGGACAAGTCGGCGTTGGCCGCGATCAAGCGCGCGCCGGCCCCGACGGCAGCGCCGAGCATTTCCAGCTTTCGGTAGTCAAAGGCGATATCCAATCCGATGACGGCCGCATCGACCGCAGCTTCTTCGTTATCGAAGACGACGATGTGCCCGGCGGCGCTCAGCGCCGCGCAGAGCTCATCGCTGCCCGCCGCCCGGATTGAAAGCCGGCCATAACGCTCCGATAAATACGTCCCGACGCAATCTGTTGCGGTTACAACATCCGCGGACGGCGTCTCCAATCCCATTGTCCGCAGCTTTTCGGCAATGGTCTTGGCCGACGAACGGGAATTGTTGGTCACGAAAATTACCCGTTTGCCGGATTGTTTTAAAGCATCGATTACCTCTGTCGCGCCCGGCGCAAGGGCGTCGCCAAAATAGACGCAGCCGTCCAGATCGAAAAAATAGGCTTGGAATGAATAAAACAATTCTCTATGCAAGACCGTTTTCCCCCTTTTTCGGACATAAATTGTTTGAATGTGAGTCGGACAACGCTCCTGGAACGGCAAAAAGCTCCGAACGGCAAACAGACCGCGAATAGTCGCGTCCCTTTGCCATTCGGAGCTTTCTCTCGTCCGTCACTCCAAACGTCACGTACAGTATGGCACATCCCTGCGTCTTTGGCAATGAGAGAAAGGACGGTTACGCCAATCCCGTCCGTACCGTCAGCGCCGAATCTGCGAATCGAAACCGTTGCAACCAACATTTTTCGATTCCGTAAAGGTATAGTGAAATGTTTATTGCATGATATAATGAAGTCGGTTTATGTCAGATTTAGGGAAACAACATGTCGAAGGAGAGAGGTTAGTGGCTGCCAACGGAAGACCGTTTTATCCGGGCTGGGTGATTTTCCTGGTTCTGTTCGTATTTTTCCCCGCAGGTTTCGTTCTTATTTTTTTGCGGGCATCTAAACATAGAAATTATCCTCATCTTAGACTTCTCGATTACAAAATTTGCGCCAACACCCTTTTAGTTCTATTTATCTTAATGACCGTCTCTTACATAAACAGCCTGGCGACCGATGGCAGCCCGATTTTAGAGGTTTATCTGGTGTGTATCGCGTTCCTCTTACTGCCTAGTATTTTCATGTACGTCAAGGCGAACAGATCGAATAAAGCTATGCTGCTGCGCTACGATCAGTATCGTTCCATGATTTACGAACAGAGGCTGACTTCCATGGCGCAAATCGCAGCTAACGTGGGATTGCAGCCGATTGTCGTCGGTCACGAGCTGGAGAGAATGGCTTATTTGGGACTGCTGCCGAACGTTCATATCGATCCGATTACCCATACGATAGTGTTGATCTCGGATCGGGCAAATCCTCCAACGGATGCGGCGGATAGGTCTCCGCCAAGAACCCTAAATTGCTCCACCTGCGGAGCAAGAACCGTGCTGCGGCCCGGAGAAAGCAAGGAATGCGATTATTGCCATACTATCGTCAGTTATGCGTAACGACTTCTTATCGGAATGAGATGTAAAAAAGCCCAATCGACATAAGGATGCGAAAAATCGCTTCCCTTGCCGCTTGGGCTTTTCTTTGTCCGGCACTTGCCAGTTCGGACGATCGTTTCCGCTCCTATTACGGCCTCCCAGATCGTTGCGCGCCCCGTGAGGTCTGCCTTACGCCTCTAAGGTCGAACTCGCCAAACCCCTTCGCCCGCTTCGTTCTCTCCTTCTCTGACCGCTTCGATCGTCCAGCCCCGGCCGTAATCGGCAGGGAAGCCGAGGATGGAATCCGGCTGGCCCGAGTAGTATTCGTATAGCCGCAAAGCAAACAAATACGTATGATCGTCGACGCGACGCTTGCCGGACAACTCGAAGGTCATATGGTGCGGATTGGAAGTTCCGCGAAAGAATGCGTCCAATTGTTCAGGGTCTTTGCCCGCCTTCCAATCTTCGCTTACCCATTTCAGCCCGGCCTCGGGATCTCGGCGAGCCCATGCCGAAGCAAACTCGTTAACCGCCTTTAGAGCAAACAAATACTCTCGCGTAATTTGCGGCGGATTGACGACGGCTGGAGAGGACCCGTCGGATAGCGTCAGCTCCTCCAGAGGCCCAAGCGACGCGGCGACGAACAGCAGTTGCTCCTTGCTGTACGGCTTGGCCGTGCTGATCGACAGATACGTCGAGTCTCGCTGCAAATACCAACTCCCACCCGCCTCGCTGTCGGGAAATCCGATCCATTCCGCCGTATAATCGGGAAAATACCGCTTCTCGGGAGATACGCCTCCGCTATCCTTCGGTCGCAGATCCGTCTTCGATTGACGAATCGAGAAATGCGGGTACGATAGCTTCAGTACGCCATCCCGTTCCCGTTCCGCCTCCACCCCGTAATCGGTCGCAATGCCTTTGCGCGGTACGAACGGCTCGAAAACGCGCAAGCCGTCGGCAAGCTCACGAATGCGAAGCACCTCCTCGCTCGTATACGGGATTGCAACGAAGCGCTCCGATTCGTACTCCTCCCTCGAATAAGTCTGAAAATGCTTTAATCCGTTCCGTTGCAGCCAGTACAGCTTATACGACGAACGATCATCCTGTCCGTAAGCGGCCAAAATCGCGCCTTCATCGGTAATAGATACCGCATCGGTCTGCAAGGCATCGTTCAACGAGCTTCGCTCTATGCGCCCGCCATTCCACCGATATACCGCCATGTGCGGACTCGTTCCGGCGGCAGAAACCACCTCCAACTGCCCGTCATGGTCGACGTCCATCTCCAAAGCATGCCCTTCATCCACGACAAGCAGCGGCTTCGGAACGCCGTCTACCAGCTCGAAGTAGCGGCTAATCGAGGCGGCCGCTCCGACAGAGCCTTGTATTTTGAACGCTTCTTTGCCGAATAGCCATAGATTGCGCACCGTCAGCTGATTGTCTTGATCGTAAGAATAGCCCGCTATCGCTCCTAAATCGTATGCAGCCTCTCCCTTAATCAGGGCCGCATAAAGATGATCGGTGTCGTTTTTGCGCGCATAGATGACAACTTTGGGCTCCCGCGAACCGTCAACCGCATACAGGCTCGTTTCCTTTACGATACGTTCCGCTTGCTTTAATCCTCCTTTTAGCAATTGAACCGAACCCCGATTCGAGTAGTTCTCCCACGATAGCGGGACATCCCCTTCGTTGTCCGCCTTATCGGCGGCTTGTACGATCGAGGCTTGGACGACCCCTTCGTTATTCGCAAGCGCAGAACGGTCGCTCGCCTTTTCCTCGATAAGTCTCTCTTGAGCCGGGGCAGAACTGCACGCCGTACCGGATAGCAGAATCGCCGCGGCAACAGCCAGCTTAATCCTCATTGGCATCACTCCAAAAATCAATTGTACCCATATAGACGAGTGAACACCGAGCTTAGTTGATTTTTTATTTACTGGAAACAGGAGCAACCGAATTAGAGACCTGCGGAATGGAGATACAGAGAATGAAAGAGAATAGGCGTCAGCTTTCTGACCATCACATTGTAAAGGCGAGACAAGATGAAGAAACAACACCTGTATGCCTTGCCGGAACGAAGGCGGGAGCTTGAGCTTCGCCTGGGGGAAAGCTCCGATCTGATCGCGCGGGAATGCCGTATCGGCCAAGATGCGACTCCGGCGCTGCTGATGTGGATCGACAGTCTCGTGGACAAGCGTACGTTGCAGTTGACGACGCTCACGCCCCTGCTGTCCCTGCAGACCTCGCCTCTTCCTTCGACAGATCCGTCCGAATGTCTGGATGAGCTGTGCCGCTCCTTCGTCTCCGCTCCCGAGGCTAAAGTCGTCGACACGATAGACGAAGCGCTCCCTATGCTCATGAGCGGCTGGACGCTGCTTTTATTGAACGGCGCCAGAGGTATTGCCACAATACAGACGAGCGGCTGGGACAGGCGAGGGATCGAAGAAGCGCCCTCCTCAACCGTTGTGCGCGGTCCGCGCGACGGTTTCGTAGAATCGCTCGACATCAACATTTCGCTTGTCCGCCGCAGACTGCGCAGCGCTGCCGTCCGCGTCGACAAGCTTAAAGTAGGCGAGCTGTCGCATACCGATGTCGCCGTGATGTACATCGATCAGAGAGCGAAGCCGTCCATAGTCGAAGAGGTCAAAAGCCGGATTCGCAACGTGAAGATCGACGGCGTGCTCGAATCCCAATATATCGAGGAATTGATCAAGGACAATCCGGCCTCCATCTTCCCAACCGTATACAGCACCGAGAGGCCAGACGATGTCGCCAACATTTTGCTGGACGGCCGGGTCGCCATTATCGTGGACGGAACTCCGTTTGCGCTTGCGCTGCCCACGACGCTGGTTCATTTTCTGATCACAACCGAGGATTTGTATTTGGCTTATCCGGTAGCAACGTTTATCCGTTGGCTCCGTTACGTCGGTTTTATTATGAATTTGCTGCTGCCGTCCCTTTATGTGGGAACGCTGACCTTCCATCCGGAAATGGTGCCGCCGCAGCTGCTCAGCAGTATTCTGACCGCCCGCGAAGGCGTTCCGTTCCCCGTGCTTATGGAAACGCTGCTGATGGAAGCGACTTTCGAGGTGCTGAGGGAAGCTAGCGTCCGGATGCCGCGTTCGGTCGGTTCGGCGATCAGCATCGTCGGCGCATTGGTCATTGGGGAATCGGCCGTACAGGCCGGCATTATTTCTTCTCCCGCTATCATCGTCGTCGCGGCGACGGCTATCGCTTCTTTTACGATTCCGTCCATCGCTTTATCGGGCACGGTGCGAATTCTGCGTTTTGGAATGGTGCTGCTGGCTTCGATGTTCGGACTGTACGGCATCATGATCGGCGTGTTCCTGCTCGGCATACACTTGGCTTCAATCAAATCGCTCGGCGTGCCGTATTTGACACCCATTGCCCCATTCCGCAAGAAAGAATTTCTGAAAACGATCTTTCGCGTTCCTTGGTTCATGCTGAGCAAGAAAAAAAATTCGCGGCGACGGGCCTGAAGGAGATGCCTCTTATGAAGCTTCTCAAAGCCGGCATCTGCCTGCTGGCGATGATGCTTATCAGCGGCTGCTGGGGACAGATCAACTTCGACCAATTGACCGTCGTATCGGCGATCGGACTCGATCCCGCCAAGGACGGCATGGTTCGGGTGACGCTCCAGCTGTCCAATCCGACGCTGCCGGTCGCTGCCGGCGGAGGAAGCCAGCAGCGCAGGCCTTACGTCAACTACGACGCCATCGGAGTCACGATCCAGGAAGCGGTGGAGCGCATTCAGCATCAAGCGAAAAAGAGCTTGTTTTTCCCGCAAACGAAAGTCGTACTGATCAACGAACAATTCGCCCGCCGAGGGTTGGACGATACGCTGGATTATTTCTGGCGGGAGACAAATCAGAATTTGAACAGTTGGGTGCTCGTGTCAAGACTGCCAGCGCGCCAAGTGCTCGATAAAGCGATGGAGCTTGAACCCGTCCCGTCTGAGGAATGGAGAAAATATTTGCAGGGCGATTGGAAACGTCCGCTCCAGGTCGACGTCCAGATGTACCAGTTCCTGCCCCGGCTGAATCAAATCGGTTATCAGGCCGTCAGTCCGGGCATCGGACCGTTCAACGCAAGCGGAAAAACCGACATTATGGAGATCGGGGATACGGCCGTATTCAAAAACGATCGCATGGTCGGATGGCTTAGCGGGGAGGAAAGCCAGATCGTTAATTGGCTGACCGGCGTCAGTCGGCGAGGCAGCTTCCATACCGACTTCGCCAAGGAAGAAAGCGTCAGCTACAGCCTGAACTCGATTCGAGTCAAAGTTACGCCGCTGATAAGAGGGGATCGGCTTGCCATGAAGGTACGGATCAAAGGAGAAGCCGAAGTTCTGACCGCCACTCTGCCGCTGCACTTTGGTACGGAGCAAGCGATGCTCCGGGATACGCTAAACAAGCAAGTGAAGTTAGCGGTGGAAGATACGATCGATAAGCTGTTCGTTAATTATGCCAGCGATGTGATCGGCTTCGGAGAAGCGCTGCACAGAAGCATGCCGTCGGAATGGAAAAAACGTAAATCCAACTGGGACAAGGAGCTTCGCCAAGTAGACGCGGAAATTTCCGTCTCCTTCCGGATTAGAAGAACGGGACTGCTCCAATAGGAGCCGCCCCGTTCCCCGGATCGGCTCCCGAAAAGGAAGATAAGCATGAATAAACAGCAAATTTCAGAGCGACAGTTCTTCTTTATCATTTTCGTATCCATCGCGTCGCTTACCTTCTTTTCCGTGCCTTCGCAGCTTATTCCGAAGGTGAAGCAGGATCTATGGCTATCTATGGCGCTAGGCATCACAATCGACGTGTTCGTCGCTCTGCTGCTGTACCGTCTCGGCCTTAAATATCCCAATCAATCGTTTGTTCAGTATTCGCGGACGATTCTGGGCCCTGTCGGCAATTTGATCAGCGTGATCGTGCTGCTCTTTTTCATCGCTGTGTGCGTGACGGCTATCTGGATCTACAGCGACCTTCTGTCCAGCTCGCTGCTCCCCGACACTCCGCTCATCGCCTTCTCGTCGACGCTGACTCTGTGCTCGGGCTGGGCGGCAATCAAAGGGATTGAAACGATCGCCCGGCTCAGCCAGATTCTCGGAACGATCATGCTGATTACCTCGTTAATTCTGTTCGCCACTTCTATGCCGGACTTAGAACTCCGTAATTTGCTACCGCAATTCGAGAACGGGGTACGTCCGGCTTTGATGGGGGCCATTTATCCCGGCAGCTGGTTCGGTATCTGTATCTTGATGGGGATGCTCATGCCTTATCTGCGTCATCCCAGGAAGACGTTTAGAGTCAAAGCGAATGCGGTGTTTCTAGGGGCGCTTGTCATGACCGGATATTTGCTGTACAGTATCGCGGTTTTGGGCATCCCTATGGCCAGCCAGATGGAAAACCCGATTTACGTCTTCACTCGAGTCACTCAGCTAATCATTTTCGAGAGAATCGAGGTGCTGACACTGCTGGTGTTTGTCTCCGGTTCGTTTATTACGTACGCTACGCTGTACTATTCGATCTCCCAAGGTTGCTCTGAGCTGTTCCGCACCAAGAGTCACAAAATTTGGGTTTACGCGTTAAGTCCGATATTTATCGTCCTTCCCGTACTAACCGCCACGGAAAGCTTTGGGCAGTGGCCGCCTTATCTGGATTTCTGGTTCCCCGTCATCGCCTTGTCCATTGAAGGAGGCAGCGTCGTGCTGCTGTATGTCGCTTCGCTCTTCCGCAAGAAAAAACGATGATTAGGGAAAAGAATATACAGTTCGATTCCAACGCGAAGAAGCCACCGCATCAAATACGATGGCTCCCTACTCTTTCAGCATTTTACTATATATATACGATTCCCTGCACTCCTCTTAACTGCTTGTCCAAAAGCTTAAAATGTTTCTGAGACAGAGTAATACTTTTCGATTGGCTGGTTGTTTCTATTTCAAAGTAGGCTTTGACAAAGATGCGATCCATTTTGCAAATTCTCGGTACATGGACAACGATGTTCCGATCCACCTTCTCGAATTGGTAGCCGCCCTGCTTGAGCGCTTCCGTCCAATAGATCAAAGTACCAGGAATGTAGAACTGGTCGTCCAGCGTGTGAACAGCTATCCACTTCGATGTCAGATCCGATTGAAGGAACAGGATGTCGCGAACCGGAAGATTCGAAATCCCGCTCTTTCCTTCGATGTCCCTTGTAACAGTTAATTGCATGGCTCACCATCTCCGAAATTTACTTCAACAATTCTGCTGGAGTTTCTTCTTGATGAACATACGACCAACTTGCCGTACTTACGATGATCGTAGCCAAACCGCCTAGCAATGAAGCTAGAGTAAGAAACAGCTTCTTTTTCATTCGCCTTCCACCTCCCTTCCTCGGATCAGGGTAAGCGTCTGGAGGAGAAAAGCCGCAGCGAGCACATCCGATTGGATAACCAGATTACTCGCAATAATAGCTAGCGACGCAAGCTTGAGTAAAGGATAGTACTTCGCAGGAATGCGCGTCTGCTTTTCGATCCGAGAAGGTGCAAACACCAGCGCGAGCAGCAAAGGTAGCGCCGTTACCAGAAGCAAGATCATCGAATTAAAACTGACGAACGACAAAGCCGTAGCGCCCGCAGTCGAAACAATAATACATAACGTCCCGGATTTCAGATGAACTCCACCGGACACTTGTCTCAGGATTGCGTACCCAATTAATACAATAATAACCTCATTCACTTTCCCAGTAAATAGAGAAATCAACAAAGAGAAACCAATAATAAATAAGGTGTTAAGAATAAATGAAATCGAGTACTTAAGCACCTCGACACTTTGCGGCGATTCGGGCACGACTTTCTTAATTCCTACTGCAAGCTGCCTGGAAAGTCCATCTACCATTTGGACTCCTCCTTACGAAAGGCGTAGGTTAGAAAAATAAATAAAGCAACTGCAAGAACGATTAGATTCGTAAAAACAACTTTGAAGTACATGATGACGCAAAGAACGCTAAGGAAGCATAACAAGAATAAAATAATGAAAACTCTCTCCCACTTAAGTCGCAGCTTCTCAAATTCAAAAGAAAATCCGTAGCCCATTTTGTAGAGCAACCAGCCGATTGCTACGCCCACTATCCCTGTAATACATTGAAGCAAATAGCCTCTCCAAACAAATTCCTGTATCTGATCAATAGACATATAGTCATCTGACAACAATATGATCAACGTTTGAAGCAAAACATAAGCCGTATATCCTGTAACGGTCATTACGATCGCCCAAATAAACGGAATCCGTATGAATATCGCCAGAAACAAGATCGTTAAAATGATGTTAAATATCGGAGAGATTGCCGTTAACGCAAGCTCGTCGCGAATGATAAAGCTCTGAACATTCGTCGCTGTAATCATCAACAGAATCGGCCCTATAAATTTCATGAGATCAACTCTGAATATGTATAAAATAAAGGCGTATACTGCAAGACCATCAAACGTAGAGAAAATCATATACCCAAGAAATGTGCCCATTTATATCTCCTCTGGTCTAAACAGCATGTATATTAAGTATGATAAAATCCCTATTTCCTTCTAGGATATATAAATCCATTTTGTTTGACAACATTAAATAATTTTAATTATTCTCCTGGGAACTAGAAGCTTTGTGATCGGGTGATATTTGGGATATAGTGGGATAATGTATGGGTTGAGGACGTGACGAGAAGTGAACATCGATGAATTGGTCTCTTATTTCAACTACCAATTTGAACCGGACGAACAAGCATTTATTCAACTGACAGGCAAAGAGGAACGCGGAATCCGGGATAAAGTAGCTTCGAAGATGCACATAAACGGTAAGTTGGTGAAACGAGAACTTCCAATTCTTGTGAATCTAGTGCGCAGTCAGGTTGATTTAGCCATCTACAACGTGGCAGAAGAAGTAACCGATTTAATTGAATTCAAGCTGATGTATTCCTGGGATCTCATGTGGGATCATTACTTCCTGACGGGTAGGATCGGCAGATTTATTGAAAACGATTTTTTGAAAATGGTGAACTGCGACCTACAGTGCAATCAATTTGTCGTTTTCAGCGTGATTCATCCGAAGAGGAAGGAACTTTTTAGTGACGCAGATCTTAAATTTCTGCCGAGATCCTACTTCCGCGACTTAAACAAATTTCTGAAGTCGAATGCTTTGGAGGAATTGAACGAGGAGCTGTGCTTGAATAAACTGTCTTCCGGACTCTCGCAGTATTATTCGGAAATAAGACATGTTAACCATAGACTTGGATCTTATAGAGAGTGCGCAGTAGATTTGCATCATTGGATAATGAAGAGATAAGCGCCGAATCCCCACGCGCAATTCCGAAAAATAAAAATCGTCCTCCCGAGCAGCGCTTGCGCCTGATTCGAAAGGACGATTATTTAATTACTCAGTAACCAAGAACATTGACTATCCTCCTGCACGGCCACTATGTTTTAACCGATAGCCCCGCAGGCGCCAATCAGCTTCCATACGCCCCATTCGCCGCTCAAATCGGGCCGTTCGCCTTGCGTCCACCACTTGGCTTCGTACACATTGCCGTTATAGGACACTCGCTGTCCTCCCGTATAGACTGTTCCGGTACTCCATTCCTGCTCGGTGCACGCATTTACCGGCTGGGTGCTTGCCTGGATCGTAGTCGGAGCCGACACGTTCCCTGCCCCGTCGCGAGCCGTAACGCTGAAGGTGTAGGAAGTGTCCGCATCTAAACCGTTTATGACTACATTAGTAGCGTTCACATCGATGCTATTCGTGCCATAAGTCACCGTATAGCCTGTAACGCCGACGTCATCGCTGGAAGCCGACCAGCTTAAAGCAATGCTGTCTACCGTCTTCGCGCCGACCTGTAAATTCGTCGGAGCCGTCGGAGGCGTAATATCGTTGGATGGCTCCGTCGTGACGGAAACCGCATTGCTGACTCCCGATTCGTTGCCGAAGATGTCCACCGCCTTGACGGTGAAAGTATACGGCGTATCCGGTGTCAGCCCGCCGACGGTTGTCGACGTAGCGTTTACGGTTGCGCCGCCTGCTCCGTAGGATACAATGTAGCCTGCCACTCCGCTATTGTCCGTAGAAGCATCCCATTCCAGGCTTACGCTGTAAGAGCCTACATTTGTCGTCCGGAGATTGCCCGGAACGGTTGGCGGCACGGTTTCCACCGGAATGCGCGGACCACTCAAATCGCTCGTCAGCTTGTTCAGCAACGTTTTATTTCGATCGCCGCTAAACTCCCAGAACATGGCGCCCGCCAGTCCCTTTGACTTAATATAGTCGGTCTTGTGGCCGAACGATTCGGTATCGTCGTAGGAAATAAAATTGCCGTTAGAAGCATTGTACAAGTACGGAACCTTCGCCACGTCGTTCCAATAACGAGTGTAGCCATTCTTGTTAATATAGTTGTTCTCCAGATCGGAGTAATCGAACGAACCTTTCTCCCAAGTTCCGACCGTCGTTACCCCGCTGCACGCTTGGTACTGACCGCTTGCCGCATTGGCGCAGCCGCCCCAGCCGCGGCCGTAGAACGGCGTACCCAGCACGAGCTTGGTCGGCGGCACGCCGTTATCCAAGTATGTCTGCACCGCCGTCGCGATGTTGAAATCGGCTGCATTGGGAACCCCGCCCGCCGTCGCGGCCGGATCGTAATACAGAGGAGAGTTATGGGCGCTGACCGTCTGCCATCCCCCATTGAAGTCGTAAGTCATAATGTTGATGAAGTCGACAACCTGTGCGATTCCGGCCAAATCGTTGTTGCCCACATAAGCTGGGCTTGCTCCGGATGCGATGGTTAATTCATAGTACTTGCCGTCCGCCGTTCCTGCGGCGTCCAGCTTTTCTCTTATCTTTTGCAGCAGCAGCACGTAATTCGCCCCGTCCTGCGCTCGCACGCTGTTCCCCGGCAGTCCTCCGCTTACCGGGTACTCCCAATCCAGATCCACCCCGTCAAAATTGAATTTGCGCAAAAAGTCGACGGCGGAATTCGCAAACACTTCCCGAGTCGACGGATCTGCCGCCACATCCGAAAAGCGGTTCGACCAGCTCCAGCCGCCCACAGAGATGATCGTTCTCAGATGCGGATTGGCCGCCTTCAAACGATTCAGCTCGGCAATATTGCCGGAGTAAGGCGCATCCCACGGATCTCCGCCCATCCTTTTACCGGTATCGATCCACGGGTCTCCCAGCACGATCGTTCCGTTCGGGACGTTAATCGATTGGCTGTTTTCATTCTGACACGTCCAGGTTACCGGATTGGGCCCCGTCGGGTCGGGGTTGCCGTGCCGTCCGTTCCAACAAATGTCGGCAAAAGCATAGTTAATATGAGTTACCTTGGAAACGTCCATATCCATCACTTGATAATTGCGCCCGTAAGCGCCCCATGAAGGATAATAGCCTACAATCTTGTAATCGTTACCCGAAGCCTCTGCTTTCACGCCGGGCAAACCCAGAAACTGAAACAACGAAAACACGAGAGCTGCTATCAACGAAATCATGGCGCTTTTACGATACGACACTCCTCTTAATTCCACTACTTTCTGCCTCCTTTAGATTGGAAAATCGAATGACAACGCTTTCAAAACCGATGTTTTGAATCACTTCCCGTTGCCTCAGCACAGTTTGTTGTTCCTCACCTCCAATTGACCGATTTGCCGTTTGCATCAGACAGTTTGATAGAGTAAATTTGTCGAAAAATAAGCGAGGGCGCAAGCTACGAATCTGTCATCGAGATAAAACGTTTACATAGATTGGATGCAATTGTAATCGGTTTCTGCCTATATTGTCTGTGAAAATAAGAGGAAGAAAAAGGGGGAAATTTCCGTGATTCGGGATAAATTACGATGATGGAAATTCGCTTCTCTTGTCGTATTCGCTGAGAGTTGGAGGTCTTTGGTCCTATAAGACAAAAGAAAAAACGAGCAAGTTGCCCGTTCTTGAAGTCGATGTCTGTTTTGTAGGAACCGCCCTTGTTAGTAGATTTGGCCTTTCGTAGTACTCGGGTAACCTCTGACAGTGGTTTTCATTATAACGCAGTTACTGGCCCGTTAATTCGATCCTCTTGAGAGGGAGCACACGCTAGTTATTGATTTTTTAAAGCGGACAATCCGCTCTAAATTCGCTGCGACACCCTTTCCGGGAGATTTAAGGTGGATTTTCCGCCTTAACGGTGCGACCCCCTAATTCCGGAGTCTTCCGTATCAAACCGACTCATGTCGCAGTTATGCTCTTTATTTCACGTTCTTTCTCGGCCAGAAGAATTTTGACCGGTCATCTAGACTCATGACCCATTC
>NZ_QRDZ01000014.1 GCF_003386235.1 Cohnella phaseoli | reverse complement strand
CTGTCTCTTCTCACCCATCCCGGACACCTCTTCCTCTTGTTGTTTTCATTATCTGTCTGCTCTTATGAGGTGTCCACTTTTTATTCTAGCTGCAGGGAGACCGTTTGCCCGGGCGAAATCCGGCGGCTCGCCTCCCGCTGCCGCGAGTTACTCGACCAACCGCCATTTCGTCTGGTTTGAGGTGTTCGTCGTCGGCTGCAGACTCAGATTCGCCCCATACGGGTACGAGGTCAGTACCTTGCCGGAGCTTCTGTGAATCAGCCGGACGTAGCCGCCGCCCGCATCGGTCTGACTCCACTGCACGTTGTGCCCCGTCCAAACCGGATCGACCAAATTCAGCTTATTGCCCAAGGCCGGATCGTTGTGCAAATATTTTCCCGTCCGCTTATGCTTGAGAATAAAATACACGCCGTCGACGTCGATTTTCTCCCAGGCGGATTCCGCACTTAATTTGTCGCTCATATAGAAGTATTCATCCTCGTAGCCCACGCTCAGGAAAGTGTCGATCGGCGCGAAGTCCTTTTTGAGTCCCAATCCCGTTCCGTTGTTCTGCGCGGCCTTCTCGACCTTGCCCGCCGCCGTGTCGATAGACAGCTTCGGAAACCAATCGAGCTTCAAATTCGTATCGCTGACGAAATTCAGTTTATGCCATACATATTTTCCGTAGTTAAAATGCTCCCCGAACGCTCCCGCATGACGATCGGTCATGTAAATGTAGTCGGTGCCTTCCGTTCCGGAAACGGGAAGGATGAAGTTGCCTTGGCCTTCGAACGTGGAAGGACTGCCGATGTCGTAGAGGCTCGACCAGCCTGAAGCGATATTCGTAGAGTAAGCGTACTTCGCCTGGTTATACGACCAGCCGGTTGCGCCGGAGGTAAGCAAATAATAGTAGCCGTTGCGCTTGACCATCGCGGGAGCTTCACGGTAGTTGCCGGGAAACAGCGTCGCGGTCAATGC
Organism: Cohnella phaseoli; assembly: GCF_003386235.1. Taxonomy (GTDB): domain Bacteria; phylum Bacillota; class Bacilli; order Paenibacillales; family Paenibacillaceae; genus Cohnella; species Cohnella phaseoli. Next base: position 222,289 of record NZ_QRDZ01000014.1, on the reverse strand, counting down.
GTCAATCTGCGTGTAGTCGGCGTTCAGCCGATAGACGTTCAGGTCGGCGTTGCCTCTGGCCGAGGAGATAAAGTACGCCGTCCCATCGTCGTCGACGAACAGCGTTGCATCGCGGGATTGGTGCTCCACCCCGTCCGCCTCGGGCCGAAAATGGCCGAGAAATTCGTAATCACCGTCCACCGTGTCGCTAATCGCAACGGCGGCGTGGGCCAGCGAATAGTTGGCTCCGTTCTCGTAGTGCATCCACATGACGAATTTGCCCGTTGCTGCGTTGTAGACGATTTTCGGCCGTTCGACCTTGCTCCAGTTAAGTTCCGGGTGAGAGCCCTGCGTGAGAACGGCATGGACGAACGTCCAGCTTTTCAAATCCGTCGAGCTGTAAAGATTAATCTGCTTAAACGTCCACCCTGCGTCTTCGTTTCGTTCGACTCCATACCAGTAGTACACGCTGCCAACCTTGATCGCGCCTCCGGCATGGGCTTGAATGACGTTGCCCGACATATCCTTCCACTGATTTGCATTTACGATCGCGACCGCGGCCGCCTGAACGGCTGCTCCCGGCATCGTCGCGCTCAATGCGACGACCATCGCCAACAGCAGCCCCCATAAAGCTCTACCTCGTACCGTCAGTTGTGTCCTCATTATGAATTCCCCTTTCGGATTAGATTCTCCCCTTGATTGTAATCGCTTCCATTTCTGCGTTTTAGTCAAATCTTCGGCATAATTGGCTCTTTGTTCGTTTTCTTGCTTTCCGATGAAAATCGTTTGTCAGCTTCACAAGGTTGACATGCCAGCTTGTGGATCATCCGATTGAAACCGATCGAGTTTCAAACCGTAATCATCTTATGGAACAAACGCGAGTGTCGGGTCGACAATTCACTTCGTCGAGGATTCGCGAAGGAGTCAGCAGCAGCCCGCTCCAATAAAAAATACCGTCGGCTTTTGACGGTATTTTGATCTCTTATGCGATTTGATTTTACTTTCTTTTAGACCAAGGCGATTTCGCGAATTTGCACGTTCCTGATTTTGGACAAATCGATGAACTGCTCGCCCGCCTTCACGAGCGGAGCTTCCATGTTGTGAGGATTCAGATAGACGACTTCGGCAGCTCTGCCGTCCGTTAGAACGACCTGTCTGCCAAGCAGCTTCTTCATCAGATTGTCCAGAAACAGAGATACGATCTGCGGATTCAGGTCGCCGAACTTGCCCTGCCTCATCTGCGCGACGATTTCGTGAAACGGTGTCGCCTCGCGATAGGGCCGTTTGGAGGACATCGCGTGGAAAATGTCGGCGATCGCCACGATCGCGCTGAACGGATCGATCCGGCTCTTCTCCAGCCCGTGCGGGTATCCCCGCCCGTCTTCCCGCTCATGGTGCTGCAGGGCGACAAGCGCCACACGAGGGTTGATTCCCGCAGCGTCCTTCAGCAGCTCGTATCCGTACACGGTATGCTTCTTCACGATTTCGAACTCTTCGTCGGTAAGCTTGCCGGGCTTGTTCAGAATCGCCGCGGGCACCTTCACCTTGCCGATGTCGTGCAGCGTGGCCGCCAGGGAGAGCGTGGACAGCTCCTCTTCGCTCAGATTCATCCAGCTGCCGATCAGCGTCGCGATAATGCCGACGCCGATGTTATGCTCGAACGTATAATCGTCCTTGGCCTTAACAATCTCGAACAGCTCGAACAGATCCGGATTGCCGGACAGATCGCGGACCGCAGGCAAAATCTCCTGACGAATGTTCGTCAGCGGAATGCGTCCGGAATCGGAGATAGACTCGAACAATTCCTTCGACCTCGTCACGGTTTGCTTCAACAGCTTACGGTTCTGCGAGCTAGCTTCCCGCTGTGCGGGGAGCGGCTCTAGCGCGAGCGTAGATTCATCGATTCTATGATTATACAAGAGCTTGACGGAGTCTTCATTCAGTACGGTCATCGCCGGAATAATCGTAACTCCGTATTTGTTGATCACATCCGCTAGCACTTTTCGTCCGATTAGATGCTCCATGTATACGCTCCCAATGTCAATTCTTAGGATGTATCATACCATAGATTCAGTCGGAAATAGGAGGAAAATTTTAACCGATTGCTTAATCGTCGCGTTAATGTGTTAAAATTCTGGTTAATCCAACAAGAAGGAGCAGCTTATGTTTATCTTAATTGGACTGTTATTTCTAGCTGTATACGGCGTTCTCGTCTTCTATATCGGCTGGAGCGGCTGGACATGGATGAGGCCGATGGTCTCCTCCAGATTCAAATGGCTGTACGTCGTCGCGCTCGTCTTTCTGGCCTCGTCGTTTATCCTCGGCCGCTTCGTCGGCAATTTTCCCGCGCTGGGCATCATCGGCTCTTACTGGCTGGCCGCTTTCTGTCTGCTGCTTATGCTGCTGCCGATCGTCCATCTCGGAATTTGGCTGTTTCGTCTAACGAGCCTGCCGAGACATCGCGTACAGAAATGGGCCGGCTCTCTTACCCTGCTCATTCTCGTATCGCTGCTCTCTTACGGAACGTTTAACGCATACAGCCCCGTCGTCCGCACTTATGAAATACGCATCGATAAGCAGGCCGGCGATCTTCGGGAGTTGAACGTCGTTATGGCGGCGGACATGCATTTCGGTCTGCTCTCCGGACAAGCCCATGCCAAGCGCATGGTCGAGGAGATCAACGCGCTGAAGCCCGATCTCGTACTGTATCCAGGAGATATTATCGACGACAATCTCGACGTGTATCTCGACAAGGGCATCGGCGAGATTATCTCCGGCGTGCAGGCGACTTACGGCGTATACGCATCGCTCGGCAATCATGACAAATATAAAGGCCGGATGGAGGAGCTGATCTCCGCTCTTGAGCAGAGCGGGATGGACGTGCTTTACGACGAATCGATCTCGTTGGACGGCAAGCTGACGTTAGTCGGTCGCAAGGACAAGACGGAAAGCGACCGGGCCTCGCTTGATTCGCTGATGACTGACCTTCCGCGCGACAATCCGATCTTGCTGTTGGATCATCAGCCCTACGGGCTCGATATTGCCGCGGAGAACGGAGTCGACCTGATGGTCTCCGGACATACGCATCGCGGCCAGATCGCCCCTGCTCACCTGATTACTAGAGCGATATACGAGAACGATTGGGGCCATGTGCAGAAGGGTGAATTCCATTCCATCGTCACGTCCGGCTACGGCTTCTGGGGACCGCCGATACGCTTGGGCAGCCGCTCGGAGATCGTGCAAATTAAGATTTCTTTCGCGAACGGCTGATCCTGGGCTCGACGTATCGGCTGATCCGGGACTCGGTGTGTTGGCTGATCCTGGGCACGGCGTGTTGGCTGATCCGGGACCGGGTGTGTTGGCTGGAGCGGACAACGGCGGGGCGATGGAACTCTATTTGGTAACCTAGCAGCGTGCTCTAGAAATAACGTAGCGAAGCGGCCGTATAATTTTTAGGCGATTGAGAACCACCATTTTTACAATCGCGGTTTGGACGCTCTAAGCTTGGCCAGCACTCTTGCAACCGCCCAACATCGCGGTTGGACGCTCTAAGCTCGGCCAGCACCCTTGCAGCCACACGACATCGCGGTTTGGAAGCTCTAAGCTTGGCCAGCACGCTTGCAGCCACACGACATCGCGGTTGAACGCTCTAAGCTTGGCCAGCACGCTTGCAGCCGCCCAACAATCGCGGTTTGGACGCTCTAAGCTTGGCCAGTACTCTTGCAACCGCCCAACCATCGCAGTTGAACGCTCTAAGCTTGGCCAGCACTCTTGCAACCGCCCAACATCGCCGTTTGGACGCTCTAAGCTCGGCCAGCACTCTTGCAACCGCCCAACATCGCGATTGGACGCTCTAAGCTCGGCCTGCACTCTTGCAGCCGCCCAACATCGCGGTTGGACGCTCTAAGCTTGGCCTGCACCCTTGCAGCCGCCCAACATCGCGGTTGGACGCTCTAAGCTCGGCCAGCAGGCTTGCAGCACATTACGTTTTTTCGGGATCGCTCTACTCATTCTCCGGCGGGAAGATTTCGTTCAGCGTTAAACTGAGGCAGGCCACGGTTGGCGAGGTCAGTGTTTGCTCCTCCGTCAGCGTCGCTACCGCCGCATATTTCCCGTCCAGAAGAACAAACTGCTCTACGAACCGGTGAACGGGATCGACCAGCCAATATTCGCGCACGCCGAATTTCTCGTACCCGTTCTTCTTAAGCGTTTTGTCCCGACGTCCCGTGCTCGAGGATAGAATTTCTACAACCAGATCAGGCGCGCCGTAGATGTACCCGTCCCGGATAATGCCGCGATTCGCATTGGCAATATAAATCAAGTCCGGCTGAAAAATATTATTCTCGTCGAAATGAACATCGAGAGGAGCGAACAGCACCTCTCCGTCTGCCGCACAGTCTTTATGAAAAGCAAGATAGAGTTTCGCTAGTATCCGTTGATGCGCATATATTGGAGACGTCAGGAAATCATACCGCACTCCTTCGATAATCTCGTATCTCTCGTCGATCAGGTAGTTTTCCGGAGTCTCCTTCACTTTCCCCTGTTTGTCCTTGGCTTCGCTCTCGTCGTCCCCCTCGTCCTCCCGTAAGATGTCGCCCAACTTCAAGCTGAGGCAAGGTACGGTCGGCGAGGTCAGTGTCTGCTCCTCCGTCAGTGTCGCCACCGCCGCGTATTTTCCCTCCACAAGCACGAACTGTTCCACGAGCCGATAGGCGAGATCTACTATCCAATACTCGCGCACGCCGAATTTCTCATAGCCGTTCTTCTTAATCGTTTTATCCCGGCTTCCCGTACTTGCAGATAAAATCTCTACAACCAAATCGGGCGCGCCATAGATGTACCCATCCCGGATAATGCCGCGATTCGCGTTGGCAATATAAATCAAATCCGGCTGAAAAATGTTGTCCTTGTCAAAATGAACATCTAGCGGTGCGAACACCACTTTCCCTTCCGTCAAGCAGTTGGTGCGAAAAGCGGCGTACAGCTCCCCTAGCACCTGCTGATGCGCATATACCGGAGACGAAAGGAAATCATACCGCACCCCTTCAATCATTTCATGCCTTTCGTCAATCAGGTAATTTTCAGGATCTCTGGCTTGGCTTCCATCGTTCCGTTTATCCGTCATCCCCTCGGCCTCCTTTGACTCACAATCCTCCGATGCCTTTCAGTTCAAAGCCAACAGCCTCCGAACCAGCTCATCCTTGAATAGGTCGCTAACCGGGAACGAGATACAAGGCAGCTTGTCCGACGACACGCGGTCGTCGTTCTCGAACAAATCGCGCAGCTCATATTGCAGCTCACTGTTCAGTTCAAACCGTTCCAACGTCTGCGCCACAGGTTCAATGATCCAGTATTCTGGTACGCCGTGCCTGGCATAAATCTGGAACTTGTGCAGGCGATCCCTCTTACGAGAACCTGGAGAGAGCACCTCGACGACGAGATCGGGCACCCCCTCCACTCCGCGTATCGTCACGATGTCGGCGCGGCTGCGATGAATCATAATTAAGTCCGGCTGAACAACGTTCGTTCGGCTCAAAATGACGTCCAGTGGAGCTATCAGAATAAAATATTCCGAGGCGCAGCTCTGCACGAGAAGATGCAAGCTTGAACCAATGACCTGATGAACGGTGGACGGCCCCGGAGACATCAGCTCCAGTTCCCCGTCCAGCACCTCGTAACGCAGTCCGTCATCCGGCATTTCCGCATAAGCCTCGTAAGTTACCGGATGCTCCATGATCCGATCCTTATTCGTTTTTTTCCTCCCCATCTACTTCATCTCCCCGCTCAAATTAAAAAACACCCCGACAAAGCCACACATTCCCGTGTCCGACTTTGGCGAGGTGCTTCCCCATTTCTTATATTTCCAATTATGCCATTGCTATCATAATACTGTCAACGCTTGTCGAATTCGTTCATCAGCCTCACCTCATTACACTACCGTCAGCGCCACCCACATTTTTTCGATTGAAATAGCCGTTTTTAAGAAACTAATGAGATGAAAATAAGAAGAAAAACAGGGCCGGTCGAGATAAGATGAAGGAAATGAGCTTTGGGGGAGAAAAAATGACATTGCGCCGATATCCATGGTTGAAGTATGCGGACGATTTGCATGTCGAGCAGTTGCAAGCTTACGAGGAAGGATATGATACCCAAGGGTTGGAAGCGGAAATTGCAGCCATTCAGGCACTTGAAGCTTCGGAACCGGAGCGCGAGGAACGAGCAGGCCAATTGCTGGATCGTACGGCTCAGCTGCCAAGAAGAAGCGGATATGCCTATCGCGAGCCTTCCGATCTCGAGGGCATCCAATTGGAAAGACCTGATCTCCGCTTTCCGGTAATGAAAGCTCCGACCGGACGGCAGCTATATGACAAACTTTACGGGGCTTGGCTCGGACGCTCGGCAGGTTGTTTGCTCGGCCAGCCGGTGGAAGGCTGGAAGCGCGAACGGCTGCACGGGTTCCTTAAAGAAACGGGCAACTATCCGCTGCAATCCTATATGTCTTCGGATGTTCCAGAAGCGCTGATCGGCAAATACGAGATTATAAATGAAGGGCAAGTGTACGGCAGCAGCTTTATTAATTGGATTAACAACGTCCGGCACATGGTCGAGGACGACGATATGAACTATACGATTATCGGACTGTCCATTTTGGAAAAGTACGGATTCGATTTTACGCCGGACGACGTGGCGGATTCGTGGCTGATGAACTTGCCGATTTTGCGTACTTGCACGGCGGAACGGGTCGCATACAAAAACTTGGTTAACGGCATCGAGCCGCCTCGGTCCGCTTCCTGCCGCAACGTCTACCGGGAATGGATCGGCGCGCAGATCCGGGCGGACTTCTTCGGGTATGCAAACCCGGGCCATCCGGAGAAAGCGGCGGAGATGGCATGGCGGGACGCCTCAATCTCGCACGTGAAAAATGGGATTTACGGTGAAATGTGGGTAGCGGCCATGCTGGCGGCGGCAGCCGTGACGGACGACATCGAGCGGATCGTTCAAGCGGGGCTTGCGGAAATTCCGAAGCAGTCCCGATTGGCGGAAGATATCCGCACAGTGCTCAGTTGGAGGCGGGAAGGCATTGGCTGGGAAGAAACAATAGAGCGGATCCATCTTCAATATGACGAGCATAAGTCGCACCATTGGTGCCATACGAATCCGAATGCCATGATCGTCGCTATGGGGCTGCTGTACGGAGATACGGATTTGCAAAAGTCGATCGGACTCGCGGTAACGGCCGCATTCGATACGGATTGCAACGGAGCCACCGTCGGCTCGATCGTCGGCATGATTCTCGGAGCGCAGGCGCTACCGGAAAAATGGATCGCTCCGTTAAACGATAAGATCGTATCCGGAGTGGACGGCTTCGGACTCGTGAAGATCTCGGAGCTGGCAGAGCGGACGGCGACGATTGTGTCGGCGAATCCGTACGTCCAGATTTGATCAGCCGACGCAATTGTTGAACAGGCTCTAATACAAACCTGATCGCGCTAGCCAATGGTGCGGCGATACAAAAAAGGCCGCGAGCGGCAGAGGTGTTCCCTCTGTTCGTTCGCGGCCTGCTTCTTATCCCCCGATCATACGGAAGTCGATCGGACCCGGTGGCGGGAACTTCGCCTTCGCTTCGGTCAGAAGTGCGTCCGACAGCTCCGTTCCCCGCTCCTGCGCCAGCTTCGTCGCATGATACTTATACCACAGATCGATGATCAACACTTCTCCTTCGCGAATGATCGCGAACTCGGTTTCGAACAGCCTCTGCATATACTCGTCCTGGCCCAGTTCCAACGCCGCCGCTCCGACGACGATCCGAATCCGATCGCCCCCGGCCAACTCGTCCGGCAGCGATTCGTAGAGCCGCCACGCCCGTTCGTACTCCCCGCGCCGTACGAGCAGCTGCAAATACTCCTCGGCGAAAGCGCGATCCGGAAAGCCGTTGGATAAGAGATAGGCTTGTTCATAGCAGGCTGCCGCCCGCTCCTCGTCCTCCTGGCGCACGGCAAGCCGGGCCAAGTTCCGGTAAGCCCATGCGGAAGGACGAAGACGAAGCGATGTCTCCCAAGCTGCCTTCGCCTCCTCCTCCTTACCGACCTCCAGCAGCATCACGCCATAATGAAGATAGGCCGTCCAATTCCGTCCCCGGCCGTCCTCCGTGCGCAGACTCGTCTCCAGCAGCTCGCGCCATTCGTCCTGCACCATCCAGGACGCAGGTACGTCCCATGCAGCCGTCTCCGGCATTCGGCCTTCCCTCAGCAGAGCCAGCCATGCATGCTGCGGCTCGCCAAGCGTGCCGTCCGGGAACGAGAGTCCTTCGGGTACGGAGCGACCTTCCCTTTCGGAACGGCGAAGCCGCTCCAGCGCGCCCCAGCCCGATCCGGCATGCAGCGGCTCGCCCGCCTCCTGATCCGCATGCCCCCGCAACCGCTCGTGAATCGCATAGACTTGCTCTTCGTTCAGAAGCGCGTCCACCGTTCTCTCCACAGTCGCCTGCGCCTCGTGCCAATCCGCTGCCTGCGCTTTCTCCGGATCCACCTGATCCATGCCGATTAACTGCGTGAAATCCCACACCGAGTTCCCCGGCATTTTCAGACCGTGCAGCTGCGTCGGAGCGAAGCCTCCCTGAACTTCCACGTAGCCGCCCTCTCCCGGCTTCGCCAAAAAGTCGCGCCAACGCTGGCCTCCCGCATGGTGGCCCCAGCAGAACATTTTGCGATAGCGCAGCCGGGCCGTGGAGCGCTCGTAGAACAGCCGCCCGTCCTCATAAGCGACCGCCTCCCACGGAGAACGGCATTCCTCCGGCGTCAGGAAGAAATATTCGCTGGAAAACGGAAATTCCAGCGGATAGGATGCGTCCCCGCCGGGCAGCGAGGGCAGACTCGGCAGCTCGCCGACGCCGTGGCCGCTCAGCTCCGGAGAAATGTAGATCGCCTTGCCCGTCGCCGCGAACACCCGGCAACGCTCCGTCTCCTCCACAGCGATGTTCGTCCACCAATACATCGGCACGGAACGCTCGTTGTCATTGATAATGCGAACATAGATCTGCAGCTCCTTCGCTCCTGGAGGCAGATGAAAATCGATCTGCCAGAACACGTTGCGGCAGCGCTCGTAGTCGTACATCCGCACGAATTCATGGCCGTCGCGATCGCGCATTCTGGCCGTATGGATGGGCGAGCACGTCCCGAACGTATGACCGACCTGGCCGATATTCCATTCGATGCCGCCCGAAAACCAGGCGTTGAGAATCGCCAGATTGGCCGGCTGGAACGCCGGGTTTCGGTACAGCACGTCCCGGCCTGTCCGCCGATCCTTTAGCGCATACAGCCGTCCCCCGTATTCCGGCAGAAATACGGCCTGAAGCAGCTCGTTTTCCAGCACGATCGTCTTTAGCGCCATGGGTCTTCTCCGACGCGTATAACGGTCCTGCATCCGGTAAGGCAAGTAGCGCTCGCCGGTGTCGTCGCCGAAACCGGTCTTCAGCTCGGGCGTAAAGCTGCCGTCCTCGATAACCTCCCGATGCGGATTGCGGCTCGCGAACATCGGCAGCGGGTTCTCCCCCTCGAGCGGCGCTCCTTCCAGCTCGACAATGGATGTGTAAACCTTCATTCTGGCGATCTCTCCTCCTTATAGGTAATTCACAAACCCGATTTTGACTGTAGTTCTACCCCTTAACAGAACCGATCGTAATGCCGGCGATAATTCTTTTGGACACGAACAAGTAGACGATAAAGCTGGGCAGGAACACGACCATACACGCCGCGAAAATGCCGCCGTAATTCCCCGTGTTGGAATAGCCGTAGACGATCGACTGAAGCGCCAGCGCTAACGTCCGCGTGCCTTCGTCGTTGGCGAAGATCAGCGCGTAGAAGTATTCGTTCCAGACGCCCAGGAAGTTGAAGATCGTCAACGTAATGATGCCCGGCTGCGCGACCGGCAGAATGACCTTCACGAACGCCTTGATCGGGCCGCAACCGTCGATCGCCGCCGACTCCTCGAACTCCTTCGGAATCGACGAGAAAAATCCGGTGAGGAAAAACACGCCGAAAGGCACGTTCGTGCAAATATAGATCAATACCAGCGTCGCAATCGAGCCGGTCAGCTTCATCCCGACAAACAGGGAAAACAGCGGAATCGAGATCAGAATGCCCGGAATCGACATTGCGGACACGAACATCAGATGGATCAGACCGGAGCCCTTGAACTTGACCCGTCCCAAAATATAAGCGGCGGGCGCGGCGACCAGCACGATGCCGGCGCATGAGGCGACGGTATAGATGATACTATTCAAGAAATAGCGACCCATCTCCTGCTGCTCGAACAGATCGGTGTAGTTGGAAAATTGAATGCCGCTGCCTAACAGCGTATTGGTGAAAATGTCCCTCGTCGTGCTGAGCGACGCCAGAATCACCCAGCCGAACAGCACGACGGAAAACGCCAGCCAAGCCGCCAACGGTACGTAGGCAGGAAGCAGCTGCAGCCCTTTTTTGCGCAATGGATTCGCCTCCTCGCTTAATATTCCAGCCGATCCTTAGGGAACAGGCGGCCGATCAGTACAGCGGCGAGAATCGTCGCAACCGTAATGAGAATGCCGACGCCCGCGCCCGCTCCGACGTTGAACGACTCCTCCAAATACACGCTGCCGCCCTTGCCGAACACCTTCTGGTACATGTAATAGCCCGGGGTCACCGTATGCGGATCGTCCAGCCCGAACGTCGCCGACCAGACGAAGAAGTTGAACGCCGTAATCGTCCACAGGACAAGCGTCGTCCGGAACACGTCGCGCAGCAGCGGCATCGTAATTCGGATAAACTTCGTCCAGACGCTTGCTCCGTCCAAAGTCGCCGCCTCATAATAATCGGTCGGAATTCTTCCGATGCCCGCGTTCAATATCAGCATGAAATAGCCGATCGATCCGAAGCTGAATGCAATGATCATCGAGTAGTAGATATGCTCGTTATCGGTCCATTGGATTTCCGCCAGCTTCGTCAGCCCCAGCTTCTCGAACAGCGTCGTCAGAAACCCGTAGCTGGAATTGAAGACGTAATGCAGCCAGACGACGGACAGAACGACGGCCGAAACCGTGTTCGGCAGGAAGATCAGCGAACGCCAGAAGCCCTTCCCGCGCACATCCGAGGTCAGAATCACCGCGAATAGAAAAGCGAACGCGAATATTAGCGCGCCCCCGATCGCCCATATGCCCAACACGTTTTTCACCGAATCGAGAAAATAAGGGCTGCGCCACAGCGTCGCATAATTGTCCCCGCCAATGAATGTCCACTCCGCCACCTTGCTGGACAGCGAAGGAATATCGTAAAAGCTCATCGCGAACGTCCGCAGCGTCGGATACAGGAAAATGACGAGGTAGATCGCGACGGCCGGCCCCAAAAACAAGGCGATGACCGATTTCTTCAGCTTCATGAGACACCTCCCGTTTGAAACTCTTGCAAGTCGGCTTAGACTTAGCTGAAATTTCGTACAAACCTCATCCCTCTTCGCTTATTGGAAATCAAGTTGTACGTTTTATCGTATAAATCTATCGATCCGACTTTTACAACGCCGCATTTTGTACGATAAATCAGATGAAATGCACGCATCGGCCAACAAAATCACGGTATTTGCAGGATTCTATAATGTGCACAAAGCCGGGCGAAGCGGCTAACCCGCCCGCCGCGCCCGGCCCCATCCCCCCACCGAGAGTTAGCCGCCGTAGAACTTCTTCGCCGCCCCGCTCATCTTGTCGACGTAAGCATCCGGGCTCAGCTTGCCCGTCGCCAGCTCCATGAACACGGGGATAACCGTGCCCGTAGAGAAGTCGCCGCCGTTATCGATGCCGTTGCCCCACGGCATATTCACCTTGGCGTTGCCGAATGCGGTCGCGGCTTCCGCCAGCGGAGCCGGCCACTCGGTATCGAGCGTGGCCGGAATAGCCAGCGCTTGATCGGCCATTCCCTGCTGCGCCTTCTTGCCGACCAAATATTTGACGAGCTCGAACGCTGCAGGGACGTTTTTGCTGTTTTTATTCATCAGCAAGCCTTGAGCGCCGAAGGTAAGCCCTTGCAGTCCGCCCTCGCCGTTGCCGTTCGACACAGTCGGGAATTGGAACGAACCCCAACGGAAATCCGGTCCGGCCGTGGCAGCGACCTCGTTAGGCAGCCATGTTCCATTCAAGTACATGCCTGCTTTGCCAAGAGCCAGATCCTGCTGTCCGGCAGGATATTTGTTGCCTGCGATCTTCTTGGAGAGATAGCCTTTCTCCTGAAGCTGCTGCATATCGGAAGCGAATTGCTTGACGATCGGGTCCTTCCACATCTCGCCGGTTTTGTCCTTCACCAGGCTGTCCGTCCAATCGCTGCCCATCGCGCTGCCTAAGTATCCGCCGATAAACAGATCGCGGTAAGCGTCGTCGAACGTAATCGGATCTACGCCGATCTGCTTGAGCGCTTCGCACGCCGCCAGGAACTCCTCCCAGCTCGTTGGAACCGCTGTAATTCCGGCCTTCTCGAACAGTGCTTTGTTATAAAAGAACAACACCGCGTACGGCTGCTGCGGGATCGCGTAGTAGCCCTCTTCCAGGCCCGCTTCCGTCGACAGCGTCTTGACCCACTCGATCAGCGACGGAATGAGCGAATCCTTCACCGACTTGCCGTCACTTCCGACCGACGGCTGCTGCAGCAGATCGTCCAGCTTCATCACGTGGTCCTTCAGATTGGCCAACGCCGAGCCCGGGTCCTGTTCGAAGATGTCGATCTGCTGTCCGCTCTCCAGAGCCGGCTTGATCAGCTTGTTAATGTCCCGGCCGTTAAACTTCAGCTCGACCTCGACGGCGGGATTGTTCGCCTTGAATTCTGCAATCGCTGCCTCAATGACCTTCGCTTGCGGCTCGGTATTGCTCCACATCGACCAGAATACGACTTTGCCCTCCAGCCCCGAGGCGGACGGACTCTCCGAAGCAGACGCCGTCGCCGATTCCGAGGCCGACGCCGACGGAGTCGCAGTAGCGGACGGAGACTCGCTTGGCGATGCCGATGGCGCAGCCGATTTACTGCAGCCTGCCAGCAATACGACCGTCAAAATAAGCGAAAGCAATGCGAGCGTGCCGAGCTTTCTTCTGTTATTCAAATTCGATTCCCCCTATAAATTTGTTGTTAACGCTTACAATAACGATTATAGATCGGCAGCAAATCCCGAAGTATAGCGCCGCCTTAGATAAAAATGGACGACGATTAGCCTCCGCTCGCGCCCAAAGTATGTCTTCTCGTTAGATAAACATGGACTCCAATTAGATGTGCCCTTTGCAGCGACTCTAAAAACTAAGGGAAAGTGATATAATCGGTGTACCTGCAGCGGAAAGCGGTGACCTCGTGGGCGTATTGAAGAAAATGAAAATCAAAACGCAATTTATGATAGCGGTTGCATGCGTACTGGGAGTTATGCTGCTGATCATCTACTCGCTGTACGAGCAAACCTCGCGAATCGTAATCCGCAACAACAGCCAGATCACCGAGGATCTCGTCCGCAAGTTTAAACTCGGCATGTCCCAGAAGGTGGAAGAGGTCGGACAGATGATGCTGAATCTCGGCTTCGACCCGTTCCTTCAGCAATATTTGACGCAGGTTAACCCTAGTCTGCTGTACGAGATGAGCAAAGAGCTGGATCGGAAAATTATCTCCCTGAAGGCGGGACGGCAGGGCATCGAGGATATCGTGCTCATCGGCGCGCGCGGAACAAAGTACAGTCTTAACGGAGGCATTGAATACGTGCGGGGACTGGAGCCGGAAATCTTGGCCGCCGACGGCGTCTATGTCAGCGGCTTGCAGAAATTCAGCTACAGCGGCACGCTGCAGAACGCTCTCGTGTTCGCCCAAAGCATCTATGCCGACGGCTCAAACGGCTCAGCGGATAAAAGAATCGGCTATATTGCGGTCATCGCCAACGTGGAGACGATGTTTTTCGATACCGATACGCCGCAGTCGGAGCCCGGGGCCGGCTTTTATTTGATCGATCGGTACGGCCGCGCGTTCCCGGAGACGAACGTCCCCGACATCGCCCGCAACGTCAAGGCGCTTGCCGGCGCATCTGAAGACCTGCCTGCGAGCAAGGATTCCATCGGGGGAATCAAAGGCTCGGTGCAGCTTCACTCGCTCCCGGACGTTCAAGCCTCCCTGCTTAGCTTCATTCCGGAGGAAGCGCTGCTGGCCGAGCTCAACAAGGTGCGTACGCAAAGCGTCTTTATCGTCCTGTTCGCGCTTCTTCTGATGGCTCTGCCCTTCGCGATGATCATCAACAACATCGTCCATCCGATTCAAGTTCTGGTGAAGTTCATTAACAGCATTAAATCCGGAGGCGCGATTCGCGAAGCGAGGAACGATCTGAAGCTGGAAGGCAATCTGGAAATGAAGGTCGTAGCCGAGAAGCTGAACGGTATGCTGAACGAGCTGAACAGCCTGACACACAAGCTCGTCGAGACGACGACGCATCTATTGGAAGCCGAGATTGAGAAGGAGAAAGCCGCTTCCGCTTATTTGCGCAGCCAGATCAATCCCCATTTCCTGTACAATACGTTGGAATCGATCAAGGGCGTGGCGCTGGAGCTCGGTGCGGACCGCGTCGTGGAGATGACCAAGGCGCTCGGCAAGCTGTTCCACTACAGCATCAAGGGACCGGGCTGGGTGACGCTCGACCGCGAGCTGAACGCCGTACAATCGTACGTCTTCCTGCAACTGATTCGCTTTGAGGACCGTTTTGAAGTCGGCTACGATTTTACCGAGGAAGCTCTAAGGGCCCCGGTGATGAAAATGATTTTGCAGCCGCTTGTCGAGAACGCCGTCTTCCACGGACTCGAACCGAAAACGACGCCGGGCCGGCTGCTAATCACTGGCCGAGTGGATGACGGAGTACTGCTTCTCTCCGTTGTCGACGACGGCGTCGGCGTGGAAGAGCAGGAGCTGGCGGAGATTCGGCGGCGCTTAGCGTTGCCGTCATCGCTCGGCCGCAACGGTCGGGAGCCGGCCGTTCCCGCGGAAGGCCTCGGCGTCCTGAACGTGCATAACCGTCTCAGGTTGGCCTACGGAGAGCAAGGCGGCTTAACCTTCGACAGCGAAGCCGGGCAAGGAACACGAATCGTCCTGCACATTCCTTTGGATACTATGCAGCCGGGAGGGGATACGGATGTATAAAGCGGTTCTCGTCGACGACGAAAATCTGGTGCTCAAAAGTCTCGAGGCCGGAATCGACTGGCGCAAGTCGGGGTTTGCCGTTGCGGGCAAAGCCAATAACGGAACCAAAGCGCTTCAGATGGTTCGGGAGCTGAAGCCCCACATCGTATTTACGGACATTCGGATGCCGGGGCTGTCGGGGCTTGAGTTGATTAAGCAAATTAAGGAAATGGACTCCGACGTCCAGATCGTCGTGATCAGCGGCTACGCCGAGTTCGCTTACGTGCAAAAGTCGCTAAGCTATGGCGTGCTGGGCTACTGCCTGAAGCCGTTCGACGACCATGAGATCGACGGCCTGCTCAAGACGGCGGCCAAGGCAATCGAGGACATCCGACAGAAGCGCGAGAACGAGCTGCTGGAGCTGATCGAGGAGCCTTCCTCGGAACGCGCCGATGCGGCGTTCGATCGCAGCCTGCGGGCGAACGGCCTCGATGCGGACTGTCTGTACGCGCTCGTCTCGCTTGGCAAGGGCCGATTGAGCTTCAGAGAAGGCGTGCACTCGGTCGCTGTCCATCTGGGCGCCTCGCGAATCGGCTATTTCGTGCAATGCGCGGAAGCGGAGCAGCTGCGCGGTTTAATCCGCGAGCCGATCCCGGCGGACATTCTCGGCATTGGAGCCGCGCGCGCGGGACGGGAGCTGTCGGGAGCCATTAAAGCGCTGGATGCGGCGACCGAGCACGCTTGGGATTTCTTCGTCCATGGACGGGATGCGGTTCATTTTCGCGAAGAGGCTGCCGGCGATACGGAGGCCGGCCTCCTGGTGCGACAGCTCGAACGCAGCGCCGCCAAGAAGGATATCGCCGCCATGCGACAGCTGCTCAAGGAGATGGCGCTGCCTGCCAACAAACGAGGCATGACCATCGTACTTGCGCTTATCGTCTACAATATCGTCTACTTCCACTCTTCCTCCGATCCGTCCGCTCCGCCCGAGGAGGAGTACATTTTCAGCCGAGACCAGCTTTATCACTTGTACCGCAGCTTCGACGCGATGATCGACAGCCTGCGGGAGGAGCTCCGTGAGCCGGGATCAACTTCGGGGGAGCGCAAGACGGCGCATGCCAACCTGAAGGAAATCGTTAAGCATATTAACGAAAACTATCGCAGCGACATTTCCATTCAGAGTATCGCGAGAAGCTTCTATATGAATCCCAATTATTTGAGCCAGCTGTTCAAGCGCGAGCTGAACATTACGTTTACCGAGTATTTGACTCAGGTGCGCCTGCGGCAGGCTCGCCTGCTGCTTGAGACGACCGGCCTAACGATCGGCGAAATCGCGGATGGCGTCGGGTTCCGAGACTACTTCTATTTCATTCGGCTGTTCAAGAAATACGAGAAAATAACGCCTCGGCAGTATCGTCTGCAAGCCGGGTCGCCGCGGGAGGGGAACGCATGAGCCGTCGCTTGGCCGTCTGGCCGCTCGTCTCCCTTTTGCTGGCCGCATTGCTTTCCGGGTGCTCCGGCCCGTCCTCGAAAGGCAAAGCTCTCCCCGCTCCTTCGGAACCGCTGGAGATTTCCGTTGCCTTCTGGGATCTGGCGGAGAACATGACGCAGGACGATCCGGCACTCCGGCTGCTGGAGCAAAGACTGAATATTACGATTAAACCGATTCCGATCAAGCTTGAAAATTACATGCAGCAAATTCAAATGTGGGCGTCGGCAGGCCAGTTGCCGGATATCTTCTCCGTCGACGCGATGAATACCCAATCTTACAGGAGCTGGCGGGACCGCGGGGTTATCAAGCCGATTCCCGGCGATCTGTCTGCCTATCCGAATTTGCAGGTCTATTTGAGCTTGCCTGGGACCGACGACCTGAAGGACGACGGCAAGCTGTATTTCATCCCGCGCCAGACGTACGACAGCACCGACTACAACGTTCTGGACCGGATCGTCGCCTATCGGTGGGACCTTGCCCAGCAAGCCGGCATTACTCGGGAACCCGAGACCTGGGAGGAGTTCCGCGAGATGCTGAAGGCGATTGTCGATCATGATCCGGAGAAGAAGAGCGTGAGGGGACTGTCCACTGTCGGCAATCTGCTGCTTGGCGGGCTGTTCTGGCTGTACAGCTCTCCCGCCGCCACCAGCGACGGCAGCGGCAGCGATTTCAAGTGGATCAAGGAGGACGGACGCTACATTCCCGCCGTCTTCTCGAAGCAGTCCATCGAATCGTTGAAGCTGCTCCGAGACTTCTACACGGCCGGCCTGATCGATTCCGATCTCCCTGTCACCCGGGGGGATATGGCCAGAGACAAGTTCGCCGAAGGCAAAATAGCGGCGCTGATCATCGCGGGCGGAGTGCAAAATTTGGACGTTCACATCTATAAGGAGAGATGGCTGAAGCTCCATCCCGGGGACGACAGCTTCTACGATCGAGTCAAGCTGCTTAAGCCGCTGCCGGCTATGGACGGCAATAGATATCATTCCGTATTCAAAACGTTCTGGTCCGAAAGCTATATTTCCGCCAAGGTAGACGACCGGAAGCTGTCTCGCATTTTGGAGCTGTTCGATTATATGAATACGGACGAGTTCAAGGAGATGCGACGTTTCGGCCTGGAAAACACGGACTTCGTTATTGAGGACGGACGCGTTAAGCCGCTTGATCCGGACGTCAGCGTCATGACCAAATACAAAGCGTTCTCTACGTTCGCCAACCTGCTCGATTGGGACGGCATGTTTAAGCTGAACATGGACTACGTGGGAATTTCGCCGAAAGCGCGGACGGCGCAGCGAGGGCTGGTCGACTATTCGATGCGCGAGACCCACAAGCAAGATTACGAGCCGCGGCTGACGCAATTGTCCACCCCGACCAAGGACGGCTTCACCATCTTCGACAACGACGATATGATTCGCGTCATGATCAGCGATTTGCCGGTCGAAGCCGCCTGGCAGGAAATTATAGACGGCTATAAAGAAAAAGGCCTCGATCGAATGATCGAGGAAGTGAATGCGCGAGCCCGCGAGCTCGGTATCGAATAGCTATTTCGCGTACCGGTGGCTGCCGATCGTGGCGATCGTGGTGAGATCGGACCAGAAGGAGCCTTTGGTTACTCGCGGGTTTAAAGGGGCTGGCTCATAAGTAAAAAGAGTCGTACGATAGGATGATCGATAGAGAATGTTGTCGTACATGTATCTCCCTACGATGCTATACGATCCTGAAATGGAACGGTTAACCCGTAATAAGGTGATTTCAGGTTTCAGGACCGTATGAGGCAGTCTCCATACTAATCATGAATCACAACGTTTCCAATTTATTGGATATTAAACTTTTATGACGGATCTATTTGCACACATGAGCTTACGCAGGGAAGTTAGTCGAAATTTCGTACAACACAGCTCGAACCGGGCTTAAACGGCGGACGTTTGTGGGAAAAACCGTACAAAACAACTCGCTCCAGGCTCAAACGACGAACGTTTGTAGGGAAAATCGTATAAATCGACACCCTACTTATAGGACAGTCCCTTTCTTGCACTTACTATCTTTGCTCCGTCTCCCTGATTAGAAGCTCGTCTCCTCCTAACACCGAGACAAGTCGCCCTTCTGCGTCGGCGGCAAACAACACCGTTCGCTCGCTTTCTAACAGGAACGCATACCCTTGGCCGGTTTTGGCATCCCTGATCTCGATCTCGGCATCGCGGCCATACTCGGATACGAACAGGTACAGCGCGCCATCGCCGAAAGCGACTTTGGATCCGAACACTCCGTGAAGCTCCCCGCCTTGAATCCATTCCATTGGCGTTAGATACCCCGCGACAGACAAGGCATGCCGGTACACCTCGGCGATAACCTCCGATCTCTCGTTTAATTCGATCGGCAGCGGACAACGGATGAATGTCCCTTTGCCAAGCTTGGTCCGGTACAGCGAAGCTGGCTCCGTTGTACGCCCGGACGCATTCGAGCCGTCTCTCCCGCTTGGCAATTCCTTATTCACTTCGGAAATGCGGTTCGCTCCGTAAGAGACCGGCAGCACGCGGCCGTCAACCTCAATCGCCTCTTCTCTCATGACGTTGCTTAACTCGTATTCCCCAAGCTCATCCGCATAGCGGGACTCCGGCCGCCAATACTCGTCCAATCCTAGCGGTCCGGTAAACAAGACGACGCCTCCTCTTTCCTTGGCATGATTAACGATTGTGTCGAGCGCTTGTCTACTGAAATTATGCGGACTAGGAACGATAATCAGCTTAGGCGGAGCTTGCTCCAGCGAATCCAGATGATATTCCCCGACCGCGCGAAACGGAACCTTCATCTCGTAAGCGAGAACCCTCGTCAACTTCGTCGTCGCGTCAAAGGCCAGCTTCCGGTTCGAGAAATCGTTCGAATACGGGAATACGACGACGACGTCTTCGAGCTCCCTGTCCTTGAACAAATGTCCGATCTCCCCCATAAAACGGCCGTAACGATAACTTACGTCCGCTTCGGGTTTCTCCGTGCCGTCCGCTCGCAGCGCTCCGATATTGGATTCATTGACGTTGTTCATGTAATAATTCGTATTCCATATCCACTGAACCGCTCCGGCTCCGCCCGCCGCGAAAGCGTAAGCGTATTTTCTCTCCAGAATGTTGCGAATTTCCGTTTCCGTCCGCTTCGCCCGCCCGTTCGGCGTTTCGACGTACATGATGCCCGTCTCTTGAATTAGATTCGGCTTGTTCGCAGTTTTGGAGAACAAGCTATCCCACAACAGATGATCCATCAGCCACCACGAATGCACCGTCGTATAGTCGACCGCTTCCGCATAGAAGAACGGCGACGGTCTCTGGGAGCCGAGCCCCTCGTCCTGGCCGACCGTCACCATCTGCGAACCGTTGTGCGAACGAATCGTAGAGATCAAGTCCTTAGCCCATCTATTGTGCATCTCCATCGTGAACAAGGTGTAATCCAACCAAATCCCGTTCCTCTTCGGGATCGCGTTATCTATAATACTGAAGCTGATCTCTTCAGGTTGCGGCAAGACTACCGAAGAGAAACCGGGAAGTTCGTCGGGGGTCATATCCCAGCGCTCTTGCAGTACGCGAACGTCGCGGTGGCGGCTTTGCAACCATTCCGCGAAAGCCGCCTGCTCGTATGTGTCTCCCACTGTGCGAGGGCCTGAGAACAAGCGCTTGGGATCGAACATCGTCGGTTCGTTGATCAAATCCCAGTGAACGTTAGTCGAACCGGAATGACGCGATACGATCGCGGAGATCAACCGCTTCTGTGCCGCCACGCTTCGTGGATCCAGATAAGGGTTGACTCCCTCCCACAACTCCGGAGTGAACGAGAAGAACGTGAAGACGACTTCCAAACCGTGTTTCTTAGCCGTCAATATAAAAGCGTCGATCGATCGGAGCACTTCCTCGTAAGGATGGCCGTCCACGAACATCACCTGGCGCCAAGCCGTCCATATTCCGGTGCGGATAAGGTTGATGCCGGCCCGTCTCATATGCGCCATGTCCGCATCCCAGAGCCCGGCATTCGGCATGAACAGGAACTTTCGGGAAACGTCGGAAGTCATGTACGTCATTCCGACGATCGGCATAGGCTTGCCCGCCTTCACGAAGTAATCGCGTCCCACCGTCAGTCTTTCCCCTTCGCTCAGCAGCTGATTGTCGCGGCCCCAGAAACCTTGTCTCAGCACGCGCCGCTCGCCACACTCGGATACCGCTTCGCACACGACGCGGTAGAAACCCGGAGCGACCGAAACGGGAACGGACATCCTTTCGATCTTAAGCTCCC
This sequence comes from Cohnella phaseoli, assembly GCF_003386235.1. Classification (GTDB taxonomy): domain Bacteria; phylum Bacillota; class Bacilli; order Paenibacillales; family Paenibacillaceae; genus Cohnella; species Cohnella phaseoli. The sequence goes on along the minus strand of NZ_QRDZ01000014.1, from coordinate 201,394 downwards.
GGGAAGACTGCAAGCTATACTGGGTCGTCCAAATGGGCTCGTCGCTTCCCTCTTCGTACAGGGAAAGAGAAACTCGCCATTCTTTGGCGACAGCGTCAGGGTTCGCAGCTCCCAACGTCTGCATATGCAGACTTAAGACAGGCTGCTCCCCGGGCTCGTAACAGGCGTAATTCGGCTTAAGCCACAATTCGGTGACGCCTTCCGCGCAGTACGCCCCCCAAACCTGAAGCGCGGACAAGCCGCCGCCTTCCCAGAAAGCGGGTCCAATTCGCTGATTAACGAACAACCACCGTCCGCCCGCGTATTCCCCCTTCGTATTCTCTATCATCGTTATCGGAGCGGACAGCTTCCTACCTTCGTCCGACACTCCGTACAACAAAGGATAAATATGACCGTCCATCGGACCGCTCGACCCTAGCTCGCCGGGGCGATCGTCCGTCCGGGTCATGTGGAGCGTGAACGAACAGGTCGGCTCGATCGTTAGCAATTGCTCGCAGCCCGCCGCCAACGGAACGTCCGGATTGGCCTCCAGCGCAGTGATCCGATTCGCGTCCGTATTCAGGACCTCGTGAATGCGAAGCTGCCGATGATAGGCCGTTTGTACCCCCTCCGCCACCCATTCTTCCTGATTGCGGTTGACGGGGATTCGAAACGGTGCTCCCCCAATATGGATGAGGCCTTTGCCCTGCTTAAGAAATCGAACGAGGGAGTCCCATGCCAGTTTAGGAAAATAAGGCCCGTGAAGTTGAATCAATACATCCGCGGCGAGAAGAGCATCGGCCAAGCCTTCGGCGTCGACTACCTTGAATTTGCTCTGAAGCTCGTTTATAGTCTCGTTACTCGGACGCTGGCCGTCGTAGGGAAAAGCGGGATCATAAAATACAATGGTGTTTATCATTGAAGGGATTCATCCTTTTCATATTGGCTATTCATCGATACTTTCATAGTTCAGCGTAACTTTGCCGATTTGTGCGGCCCCGGGATTGTCCGAAAACCGGATTTTTAAATACTTTGTCCCTTTCGGAAAATGATCGCCGGTATAGATCGTTTTGTTTGCCGCGCTCTCGGCGGTCTTTTTACCCGGAGTGTACGGCTCATACCCGTCGTCGTCCGACGAGACGTAAAACCGCAGATCCGCGGACGGATCGCTTTCCGCAAGCCAAGCCTCGACTGTAAAGCTTGACAATACGCCCTTTCCCGACGCAAATGGCGCTTTGTAGATAACGTACTCGTTGTTGCCGGATTCGTTCGTGAGCCTCTTCTCGTCCCCTCCGAACGAAGAAGACGGACGTTGATCGTAGATCACGCGTCTGCTCAGCTTGTACGTGCGGGTCAAATCCTTATGCTCATCCACGATCATGCCTGATTTTGGGGCGTCTTCCCATATCGCCTTGATCGTTTCCTCGTCACCAAACGATGAAGGGTACGACTTACTAGACATGAGCGCGTTGTACTCTTTGTTAGAGCCAACGGGGGCGTAACCGAGCGTTCGGTATGCGGGCATCTGGATATGTCCGTTCGGATCGTTCGTCTCCATCCAATCGTAAGCATAAGCCAGCCAGGAACGGCGGTAATCGTCGCTCTGATGAGCGAACCAGGCAATCTCGTCATACCCCCAAGGCCAGAAAGGCTCGCTCTTGCCTGGCGTACCGTTCGTGCCTCCATAATTATCCAATTCGATCAAATACGGCGAGTTGGACGCGACCCATCCTTGAGGATGCAATCCTCCGATCGTGTTCCGATAGATGGAATCCATGTAGTCGATTTCCAGTTTCGTTTCCTGGGGAAAATGAAGCAGCGGTTTGACACGCGCGGGATACCCCACGAAATCGAACGCCAGCTTCCGATCGGATGCATTCGAAGAAGAGGAATCCTCGTCGTCATACACTTCGTTCGTGTGCGCGTCCAACAGAACGTTATGCCGCCGGCCGCGCTCCTCTGCGTATGCCCGAATCCGTTTCAACAATCGGTTCCATTCCGCATAGGAGGTATCTTCTTCTCCTACCAGCCTCACTTGTCCGAAATGGATCGATTCGTAGCCGAGATCGATGAATCTTTTGGCCCGATAGAAGAAAAAAAGTTGCGTCTCCGTCTGCGTAATGTCCGGCACCGATTGTCCCGGTCCCCAGTTATCCAAATATCTTCCGTCGGGATACAGCATAGCTTCATATTTGAAATTCCGGTTTTCCCGAGGTAGTCCGAATTCCTCGAATACCCAAGCCGGTATCGGGATATCGTTCACCGATTTCGCCGTCGTCTCGAAGATGCCGGCCTGCAGAATAACCTCCGGATCCTGGGCATGAACGGCTTCGGCCATTTGCCCGGCGTTGGCGAACATGGTCTCGTCGTATTCGAATTCGGTCCAGATCATCGCGGCCCTTCCGATATGCTTCGCGCCGGTATTCTTGATAAATCTCAGCCATTCCCGCATCTTCTCCGGATCTGAATTCTCCCAAAATAAATACGTGGTCTGCACGGAACGAGACAAGTAACGATTCAGCGTATCTTGCGACATGCGACCGTCGAACGCGTAACCGGAAACCGCCTGTTTCCCTCCGCCTCTGAACTTATCCGCAGTCATCGCCCAAATCCCGGCTAACAGGAAGGCCGCCGCGACGACGATGATCCATTTCCGCACGGATTACCGCCCCCGTTCCGCCAAGATGACGGAGCCGTCTTCTCCGTAAACCATTCTGTATCCGCCAAGAAGCGATTCGATCGCTTTATTGGCAAGAAAAACGTCTTGTCCGTTCGTATCCTCCACCACCTTCGCGATATAGAAATAGCAATCTCCCGGCAGCGAGATTCGCGACCACGGACGAGCCTCGTACGGCCCGTCGAAGCTCTCTGAAACGTAAATCCAATTCTCGAATTTCTCGTCCCCGGTAACGCCCCCGAAGTACATATACCATAATCCGTTGCGGCTCCAGATTTGGGACGTTTCCATCCTCTCGAATTTCCGTGGATAAGCGGCTATCTTATGCGCCTCCCAATCCGTCAGATTCCGGGACCTCAGCATGAGCTGACACCCGCGACTGCCTTGAGGCGCATTGACCTCTTGCGCGTTAATGACCATATAGTAAAAGCCATCCATCGCCTCGGGATAAACGTAAGGATCGGCAAGGGGGGACGCCTGAATCTCTTCTCCGTCCCAATTCGCGATGAAGGGGTCGGGTTTCGAAAATACCGGAGCTTCACCGACTTTGGTCCAATTCGTCAGATCGTCGCTTCGGGCTAGGCCGATCCCTCCTCCGTCCCGACTCGAATTTCCGGTGTACAGCATATTCCAAACACCATCCTTGAACACGACGCTGCCCGTGGCGATTCCCTGGTCGTTCCACGTCCCTGGAATCGGTTGGAGCGCAGTCGGCTTTTCTTCCCAATGCAGCAAATCCTTCGAGACCGCATGCCCTACGCTCTGGCGGGAATGGATATATTCCGGGTCGCCCTCTCTTGGATACTGCAAATAAAAGGCATGATGTTCGTCCCCTTGTCTGGCATACCAAAAATCCCATACGAACTTATCCTCCAGCTTGTAACAATCGATGCCCATACGGAACACCTCCTTTAATAACTGATCGCTTCGATAGAATCGAAATACAACGTGCCCGCTCCCGGGCTCCCGGTGCCGACGCCCGCGTAGAGCGTGAGATTCGCGACCGCCGACAAGTTCATCGGTCCGGTACCGCTATGCCAGGACGGCCTCGCGAAAGCGCTGAAAGGAATCTCGATCATCCTGGCCGTCGGATCCGATAAATCCAGAACTTTATCCCAATAATCTCCGCCGGCCGTTATCATTTGAATCGTTAAATTGCGATTGGAGCCGTCCGGCTTGAGCCAGAAGCGAAGCGCGTCGTACCCGGACCAATCGGCGCCGCCGAGATTCAACGCTACCCCTCCATAGGTTAAGACCCCGACGTTATACTCGTATTTCATTCCGTAATCGCCGTCATTTTTGTTGGCCGCATCCAACGAAACCGTTACCGGATCCGCATTGGGATTGACCTCGTAGGCCGCGTTAAGAGCCAGGTCCGATCCCCCGTAGCTTTCGAAATCGTCGATCCTGCCATCGCTATAGGAACCGGAGTCCGCATAAAACGTCGTAACCTTCCCGATCTGCGGACTCGCCGCGGAAGAAGAGGCGCTGTCGAACTCGACTTTCACGTATCGGGTTCCGACCGGCAGCCTGCTGCCGATGTAGGCGATCTTTGTCATGCTCCCGTTGACCGTAACCTTTTTAGGCGTATAGTGCGTATAGTTGACGTCGTCCGAAGAGACGTAAAACTTAAAGTCGGCGACGGGCGAAGCGGACGAAAACCAAGTATCGACCGCGAATCCGGTCAGTCTCGTACGATCGGTTACGTATGGAGCTTTGTAAACGACATATTCGCTCGTATTCGACGTTCTCGTCAGCCGCGAGCCGTCTCCTCCGTAGGAACCGGGATTGCTGCCGTCCTTGGCCAAATTCGTGCTGAGCCTATAGATTTTCGTCAAGTCGCGCAAATCGTCTTCGACCGCTCCGCTCTGAGCCGCGGAGCTCCATATCGCTTTGATCGCTTCTTCGTCTCCGAGCGTATTCGGATAAATAAGACTCGCCGTTATCGCGTTATAAACATTGCTTCCGTTAACCGGCGCATTGCCCAACGTTCGGTAGGCAGGCATTTGCAAGTGACCGTATGAATCGTTCGTTCTAAACCAATCGTAGGCATATTTCAACCAAGAGCGACGATAGTCGTCGTTCTGATGCGCGAACCAGGCGATTTCATCGTATCCCCAAGGCCAATACGGCGAATCGATTCCCGGGGAACCGTTACTTCCTCCGTAATTGTCCAACTCGATCAAATAAGGGGAATGAGGAGTAACCCAACCTTGCGGGTTTAATCCTCCGATCGTTTTTTGGTAAAGGCTGTCCATGTAATTCACTTCGAGCTTCGTTTCCTGAGGGAAATTCGGAACTCCTTTCATCCTGGCGGGATAACCCACGAAGTCGAAGGCGAGTTTCTTCACGGCGGGATTGGGCTGCTCCAAAGTATCGTGAAGAGCTGCCCCGGTGGCATTGATCTTCACGTCCAACAATTGCACCGTCCAGATGTTCGGCATCGTCTTCCAACTAACTTTCACATAGTTCGTGCCGGCCGGGAGTGGACTCGCGTTCGTCGTCTTGTAATTCGGCCACGTATATTCCGTACGCTGGATTTCTTGAATCGTCTTGCCGACCGACGTCCAGCTCCGGCCGTCCGGGGACGCGTACAGATCGAAACCGTCGGGCTGATCGCCGGCTCCCGCCCAATTCGCAGAGACGACCTCAAAGCCGGTCGCGTTCGCCAGCTTGTACACGATATAGTGCCCGTCGGCCGATTGGGCGCCGTCGGCGCGGTTCAATCTCGATGCGTCGCCATTATAATAATTGCCCGTATTGCCCGGCGCTTCATATCTGAACTGCCCCTTGGCCGTATACCATAACGGATTGGCGTTGTCGTACACTTCGTTCACGTGGGCGTCCAATAAAACGTTGTGCCTCCTGGCATGAACTTCCCCATATGCGCGAACGCGATTCAGCAGGCGGTTCCAGTTCAAATAAAACGGATCCGCTTCGCCCATCAGCCTGACCTGCCCATAATGGATCGACTCGTAACCGAGATCGATGAATCTCTTCGCCCGGTAGAAGAAGAACATCTGCGTTTCGAGGCTCGTAATATCGGGAACGGACTGTCCCGTTCCCCAGTAATTCGAATACCTCCCGTCCTGGTAAAGCATCGCCTCGTAACTGAAATTGCGGGTTTCCGGCTGCAGCCCGAACTCTTCGAACACCCAAGCCGGTACCGGTATTTGATTCACCGATTGCGCCGTCGTCTCAAAGATGGCCGCCTGCAGGATGACTTCAGGATCCTGAGCATGAACGGCATCGGCCATCCGGCCCGAGTGATAGAACATCGTCTCGTCGTCTTGGAAATTCGTCCAGATCATCGCCGCCCGCCCGATCAGCTTGGTGCCGGTATTCTCAACGAAACGCAGCCATTCCTGCTTCTTGCTGGCGTCCGTATCGAACCAGAACATATCCATGATCTGCGCGGATCGGGACAAATAACGATTCAACGTGTCCTGCGACATTTTCCCGTCGAAAGCGTAAGGCGACGGGGCGGTTGCCGACGCCTCTCCTCCGGTCTGCCATCCCCCCGCCAGAAGACTCAAACTGACAACTAAGCCAATCGACTTTTTGCGCATGCGATCATCATCCTCCGATTATTATTTTAAGTTGGCGATGTTGACACCCTTGTTCAAATACTTCTGAGAGAAAATAAAGAACAGCAGCGTCGGGACCAAGGCGATGACGATCGCGACCAGAATCAATGTGTAAGCATTGCTGGTCGGCGAAGTAAAGTAGAGCAGCCCTACCGCAAGCGGATAAGAGCTTCTATCGCTCAAGTAAATAAGCGGCCCGAAGACGTCCTTCCATGAACCGAGAAAGACGAACAACGCAGAGACGATGAGAACCGGTTTCGCCTGCGGCATGATCACGTTCCACCATATCCGCAAATAGCCGCATCCGTCGATCTTGGCCGCCTCGTCGATCTCCCGCGGCAGCGTGATATAGAACTGCCGGATCAGGAAGATTAAATACGCGGAGCCGAACAGTTGCGGCACGAGTAGCGGTTTGTAGCTGCCGAGCCAGCCGATCGACTTGAAGTAAATGAACAGCGGAAGCATGGTAACTTGACCTGGTAGCATCATTGTCGCGATAACAAGAATGAACATACCGTTGCGGAGAGGAAACTTGAATCTCGCGAAACCGTATGCGATCAACGACGAGCTGAGCACGGATAACACGACCGAGCTAACCGCAAGGAACGTGCTGTTCCACATGTAGATGTAGAATTTCAATTCTACGAACACATAGGAATAGTTGCTCCACAAGGCGGGAGACGGTATCCACTCGATTGGAATCTTGAAGTATTGCGCGCTGGTCTTCAAAGACGAAGTAAACAGGTAAACGAACGGGACGAGAATAATGAACGACAATAAAGCCAGGAATGAAAAAATGAATATTTTGCTCGCGAGAAGACCCGATTTATATTTCATTTGCTCTCCTCCTCGCCGAACAGCTGAAACTTTTTGGATAGTCTGAAGATGACCAAACTGAGCAGAAGGCTGACGATAAAGATGACCCACCCGACAACGGCTGCCGAACCCATGTTATAGTCGCGGAAAGCAAGAGTGTATAAGTAGAAAACAAGCGTGGCTAACGAGTTTTCATTGCCCATTCCGCCCGTCTTGAATTCGGAAGCCAGCGTTAACGCCAAATCGAACACTTGCAAGCCGCCGATAATTCCCATGATCGATTGGAACAGCAAAACCGGCGTAAGGAGCGGTATCGTGACCTTGTAGAACTGTTGCAAGCCATTCGCTCCGTCGATCATGGCCGCTTCGAAATACGATGGATCGATCCCTTTAATCCCCGCCAAATAAATAATGACGCCGCTGCCCAAAAACCAGAAGCTCATGGCGACGATTACCCATACGGCTTGACCTGGCTCGGTCAACCAGGATTGATAAGGCAAACCGAGTAAATTCAGAACTTGATTCAAAAGGCCGTATTTCCCGTTGCCGAATACCGGTTGCATCATCATGGCTAATGCCGTCCCGATCACAAGGGAAGGAAGAAAGATGATCGCGCGGAAAACATTGGACCCAAGGTAGTCTTTGGCCAACATCGCGGCGATAATAACGCCGAACACGAGGTAGATCAGGCTGCTTCCGAACGTAATGATCAACGTGTTCTTTAGCGCCGTATAAAAAATCGGATTCCTAAACACTTCTTGGAAGTTAGACAGCCCTACCCATTGCGGGTCCCTCAAGAAATCCCATTTGACGAACGTCAGATAGCCGGAGACTCCCATCGGAAAAAGTCCGAACAATAGGAACCCCACGATCCATGGGGAGACCAGAAGCAAACCCGCAATCTTTTCCCTTTTTTCAATCCCCATTTTTCTTGTGCCTGATCCCAAGTTGTTTCCCTCCTAACTTCGTGCCGAAAATCGGGATGCTCTCCGGATGGAAGAGCATCCCTCTCCTTATACCGCTTATTTGCCGATATTCGCTTGATACTTGTCCAGCATAGGCTGGCCCTCTTTCTCCAATTGTTCGGCGAATTGTTGCGCCGTCACTTTGTCCGATACGAGCTTGCTTTGCAACCCCGTCCGCAACGTATCGAAGTCCGAAGGGAACGGAGGAGTCGGAACGACGCTCGCCTTGGCCGCGGAGAATCCGGTATAGGCATTGGGATCTTCCGCCTCCAGCGCCTTCTGCGTTTCGTCCAGAGCTTCTTTGTGAACGGGAAGATCGGAGAACTTGCCGAACGAAAGCTGCCCTTCCTTGGAGATCATCCACTTAACCAGTTCCCACGCGGCTTCCCGATTCGAGGAGGAGGTAGGGATGGCGTGCGAGTTCAAATAACCGACCTGCGTCGTTTTTCCGCCTTCTATGATCGGCGCCGGGATGGACATATAGTCGATGTTGGCTTCTTTCATCGCCTTCACGCTCCAGGTTCCCGTCCAGCCGATCGCCACTTTCCCGGTCGTTAGCGCGCTGTCCGGATTGCCGTAAGCGCCTTTCCATACGTCGAGAATCGGCACTTGCGCCCCGCTCGCCATGATGTCCTTGAACGCCTGAATAGCCTTTACACCTTCCGGCGAATTGGCCCTCACCTTCTTGCCGTCTTGCGACAGAATCGGCGATCCGGCGCTTAGCGCCAGGGAGTACAACAGTTCTTCAGGGAACAGATTAGCGGCCATCATATCCCCTTCAAGACCCGCTTGAACCTTCTTCATCATCTCTACCCACTGGGTCGCGGTCATCGGCTCGGTCTGGGATGGAAGCGGTACGTTAGCCTTGACGAACAGATCCTTATTAATGAACGGAACTCTTCGGCCCACCCCGATCGGGGCTCCCAATTGCGCGCCATCCACGTTAAACGCCGACACCGAATCCTCGGTCAATTGTCCGAAAGCTTCCTTTGCTCCCGGCATCGTATTCAAGTCCAGGAAAACGTTCGAATAAATGTAAGCAACCCATTCGCTTGAAGTGAAGGCGATAACGTCCGGCGCGTTACCCGAAATCAAGTCCGTTTTCACTTTGGAGCTATAGGTTTCGTAAGGCAAAAATTCAGACTCTACCTTAATATTCGGGTAGGCGTTCTCGAACTCGTCCAACCAGTTCCGGAAGTTGACTTCTTCTTCCCCGGAAGCCCACCTCAAGTATCTGAGCGTAACTTCCTTCTCCTCGCCATTCTCTTTGCTTTGCTGCGCCCCGCTTTCGACGCCGCTTCCCGCGCTGGATTCCGAAGAGGAATTTCCGGAAGAACAGGCCGCCGTAACCAGAAGAATCGCGATAACCAAACTTGTCGATAAAAACGCTTTCAAAGCTTTCATTTCCCTTACCCCCATTTAAGTATGAATGGCCGTTCCTTGCCCTGAAACCGACGCTTGGCTTCCTTTCGTCACCGCTTATCCGCCTCGCATCCCAACTCCTTGCAAAAAAACAAAATGCTAGACTAAAAATAAAATACTACATAATGTTATCTAACATTTTGATAATAAGAATAACATATGCAAAACAAATGTCAATACGTTATTTCAATTGATCGTGCTTCATCTTAAAACCCACAATCAAAAGTTTTTCAAGAAACCACCGTTAATTTCAAATTACAATGCTCATTTTGTTATCTAACAAATCATAAAATATATAGAAATAACGTTTGTCTCATTGTTATTTTGTTAGGTATTGGATATGATTAGAGGTAGATATTTCGAATCGTTCGTCGATTGCCAAGGGAGAGAAAGAAGGATGTCTCGCAAAGTTACTCTGCAACAAATCGCCGATACCGTCGGCTTCTCGAAGTTTGCCGTTTCAAGGGCGCTTGCCGGCAAATCGGGAGTAACCCCCGATACCCGGGATAAAATCATCGAGGCCGCAACGAAGCTGGGGTATTTTTCGCAACGCTCCAAAGATCAAAAGCCGAAGCCCTACGATAGATCGGACCGTAACGTTTCTCCCGCGAAGAAAGTAATCGCCGTAGTCATTCCGAATTTAAGAGATCAAACCAAGGACAATCCTTATTGGGGAAAAATTCTCGACGGAATAACCGAAAGCGTCGAAAAAGCGGGATTAAACATGATTATTATGACGGAGCAGCTTTCCGATCATTTATTTTCCGCGATCAATCAGCAAGGTCTGCTAGGCTATATTTGCGTCGGGTTCATTCCCACGCAGATCGTGCTGGAGATTAGCAATCTTGGCCTCCCTATCGTGTTAGTCGATCATGAAGATCCGTTAATTCCATCGGATTCGATCTTCATGAACAACTTCGATTGCTCGAGGCAACTGACTTCTCATTTGATCGGGCTCGGTCATCGCTCTTTGCAATTCGTGGGCGAAACGTCGTTGATCCGTAGCTATTACGACAGATGGAAAGGTTACTCCGCCGCTTTGGAGGATCACGGCATACCTTCTCGCCAGCATCCTCAATTGTTGAATCTTTTCGTGCTGCGCCCGGAAGAAATCCATGAAGAGACTTTGAATCAATTAAAGGAGCTTCATTCCAACAATGAGCTCCCGACGGCTTTCGTATGCATTAACGATTACATGGCCGACATCGTTATTCATTCGCTACAGAGATTGGGAGTTCAAGTCCCTCGGGATTGTTCCGTGACCGGGTTCGATGACTTGGATGTCAACGCTCTCGGGATTACGACGGTTCACAGCGCCAAGAACGCGCTGGGCAGAAGAGCCGTAGAAATGCTGCAGAGACGCGTTGCGCATCCCCATGAAGACTACGAGAAAATTCTGTTCGCCGGCAGGATGCTCATTAAGAAAACGACAAGCGTCCCTCCAACCTGAATTACAGTAGACAGGCTACAAACAGTTGGCAGCCTGTTTCGAAGTTGTTATCGCCAAAAAAACCTCCGCTTGGCCGACTTGGCCTTGCGGAGGTTTTGGCGTGGCGCATTACGCCATCGCGACACCCCAAAGTTATTTCGCGTACCGGTGGCTGCCGATCGTGGCGATCGTGGAGAGATCGGACCAGAACGAGCCTTTGGTTACTCGCGGGTCATAGAAGTAAACTGCGTCCTTCACGTTGTTCTTCCCGTTCAGCGCGTCCTTGGTGGCGCGCAGGACGGTTGCGTTCGGCTTGCTCTTGTCGAGCAGTCCATTATGAGCCGGCGGAAATTGCTTGCCCGAATAGATGACGTCGCGAATCGTGTCCGGAAACCGCGAGTCTGCCACGCGATTGAGCACGACGTTCGCCACGGCGAGATGCGCCTCGTACGACTCGTACCCGACTTCGACCTGCACGAGCTTAGCCAACAGTCGATAGTCCTCCTCGGAGTACGGTTTAGCTTCGTTCTCGAAAACCGAGGGAATGACAACCCGCAGCTTAGTACCGATCCCAACGTCATCGGCCTTTAGTCCGTTGCGCTTCAACAGCGCGGCTCTGCTGACGTCGTTCTCCTCGGCGATCTCCTTCAAGCCGTACTCCTCCGCCACGACCGCCTGGGCGACCGGCTCGATCTCGACGAGCCGCTCCTCCGGGCTCCACTTGATCTTCGCATGAAGCAGCTCGGCAACGTAGCGAACCGGAATGTAGATTCTGCCGTCCGCGAAGAAGGGCGCGCTCTCCATCACATAACGCGAGTCGTTAAAGTAGACGACGGGCACTCCGTTCGTCAGGATGATTGTATCTTTATGCGCAGTATGGATCGTTACCGCTTCGTTCTCGGAGTCCCAATCGGCTTTAGCGTTCAGATGGCCGGTTAGGCTGGCGATCGGCAGGAACAGTCTGCCTCCGAGAATTTGTGCCGGCTCTGCCAGCTTTACTGTTTTCCCGCTCACTTTAACCGTAATGTTTTCCTCGCTCTCGGCCGCAGCCGAAGTCAGCCCGACGCCGAGCAAGAGCAGGACGGCGAGCGACAGAAGCAAAATCGCGCGAATTTGCTTACTTCTATGGAGCATGAGAACCTCCCGAAGGTACAAAATGTATCGATAGCGTTTTCTTGCTACTGAAAAATATATCACAATACCGGGAGCTTAAAAGATTAACTTTTTCACACAAAAGGGCTTTTTCGCGAAAAAACGGCCGTAATAGGCCGTTTTTTTCTACGATTGAAGCTCTCTTACCCTTTGGAACGAACGAGCAAGTAAAGGAAATACGGAGCGCCGATGACGGCGACGACGATGCCGGTCGGAATTTCCGACGGCTGAAATACCCACCTGCCGAGCGTATCCGCCACAAGAACGAGCAGCGAGCCGGCCAGCACGGTCGTCGGCAGCAAAATCTGATACCTCTGCCCGACTAGCCGCTTCGCGAGATGAGGCGCGATTAGCCCGACGAAGCCAATGCTTCCGCTGACCGCCACGCACGAGCCGGCCAAGCCGACGGCTGCGCCCAGCAGCAGAAGCTGCTCCCGGCTCACCGCGGCGCCGAGATTGGTCGCTAGTTGATTACCCAGAGCCAGTACGTTCACGGTCTGGGACTTGAAATACACATAGGGCAGCAGAACGCAAATGAAAGGCAGCAGCGCCATAACGAACTTCCAGTCCTTGCCCCAGATGCTTCCCGCCATCCAGGTCGCCACGAATTGATACTGCTCCGGGCTGATTCTCAGCGTGATTACGATCGTAGCGGCGGAAATGCCCGAATTGAGCGCGATCCCGTTCAAGATAAGCCGATTCGACGACAGCCCTCTATGCTTGCGATACGACATGACAAAGACGAGCAGCGCCGCTATTCCGCCCCCGACCCACGCCAGCAATGGCAGCACAAAGGCGGAAACTGCGGTAATCGTCGGGAAAAAGGCGACGTACATAAGAATCATGAAGCCGGCTCCGGAGTTGATGCCGATAATGCCCGCATCCGCCAGAGCGTTGCGCGAGACCGACTGCAGAACGCAACCGGACAACGCCAGCCCCGCCCCGATCAAAACCGAGATCACGATCCGAGGCAGCCGGAACTCGTACAGAATCAAGTTTTGCTGCGCCGTCCCGTTTCCGAACAGCGTATTCACCAGATCGGAGGGCGACAAGCGGATAAATCCAGTATTCATGCTTGCCATAAACGCTAGAATGATGGCCACGAACAGAACGATAAGTACGATGATATTTCGCTTGCGCTTGGCAAGCTCTTCGGGAGATTTTAATCTGACGTATTCGCCCATCTCTACAGCTCCCTCCTTTCCTTGTTAGCCAGATAGAGGAAGAAGGGCACCCCGATGAGCGCGATGAGCGCGCCGATCGGCGTCTCGAAGCCCGGACGAACCGTTCTCGCGGCCAAGTCCGCAAGCACGACTAGCACCGCGCCGAGCACTGCGGATGTCGGAATGATCCAACGGTAATCGACGCCGACCAGTTTGCGCGCAAAGTGAGGCACGAGCAGACCGACGAACGAGACCGCTCCAACGGCCGATACGGCCGAACCCGCAAGTACGATAACGATTACCGTCCCCATAAACTTGGTGAAGCCCGAACGAAGACCCAGCCCCTTGGCCACGTCATCTCCGAGGCTAAGCAGCGTAATCGATCTGGAGATGACGATTGCGCCGGCGATCGCCACAATAATCCACGGCGACATGACCTTCAAGTGAATCCATCTCGTCCCGGCCACGCCTCCGGCGTACCAGAAAGCCAAATCCTGACCGATGCGGAAATAAAGAGCTACGCCTTCGCTTAACGCGGTCAGCAAAGCGGATAACGCCGCGCCCGCGAGCACGAGACGAACCGGCGTCAGTCCGCCCTTCGCGATCGAGCCCAGCGCAAATACGAACAGGGCGCTTAGCGCCGCGCCGATAAAGCAGACCAGAACGAGGGACGAATAAGACATCCCCGGGAAAAAGGCAAAGCAAATCGCGAGAGCGAAGCCCGCTCCCGAGTTCAGTCCCAGCAGCCCCGAATCGGCCAACGGGTTGCGCATCATTCCTTGCAGGATCGCTCCCGCTACCGCGAAGCTGCTTCCGACGAGCACGCATCCGAGCACCCTCGGCAAGCGCAGCTCCTGAATGACCTGATGATCGGTCAAATTCGAATTGTACTGGAATACCGCCAACCACACATCCTCGAAACGAATATCTCTCGCGCCGAACGTTACCGACACGCCTATTCCCAAGACCAACGCTATAATTCCGCCTAGAATGATCAGCAGAGCTACATGGGGACGGGAATGAATTCGCTTGAATACATCGGCCGCCCCGGCTTCGCCGACAGCCTCCGGTGCCGTAGAAGCGCCGGAAGGCAAACTAGACTCATTGGATTCTTTCCTTCTAAGTGCCACGATGAGGTCTCCAGTCTAATAGATTTGCATGATTGCACGAGCCTATGTAACAACCTGGTTCTTCTATTGATAAAGATTATCATTGTCATTTGTGACTGTCAATGCTTTGTATCGCCTTATCGGGCCGATTAGGCTGCCAGATTTTCACGCAGGGGAGACCTGCGGGCCTAAATATGTTTTAATTAAGAAGTGTGCAGTTCAATAATGCAAATCCAACCGACCCGACAAGGAGGAATAACAAGATGGAAATCAGATCATTCTTGCTGCCAAAGGACAAAGTCGCTTACTTGACGACCACGCAATCCATGACAGAGGCGCTGGAGCTGCTGGAGGCCTCTCAGTATTCCGCCGTGCCCGTCATCGATACGGATGGAAAATATATCGGTACTTTATCCGAAGGCGATCTGCTCTGGAAGCTGAAATGCACTTCCGGTTTGAATTTTGACAATATGGGCGAAATCCCCGTCTCCGGTATCAAGAAAAGAAATTACAACGAATGCGTCGCTATTAACGCCCATATGGAAGACATGCTGACTCTGGCCGCCGATCAGAACTTCGTTCCGGTCGTCGACGACGATCGCGTGTTTCTGGGGATCGTCAGGCGCAAGGACATTATTGAATACTACACGCGAAATATTACGGACTAACGGCGTGGAGGCCGAGTATGCTTCAGAATCGCCGCCGCAAGTGTCGTTCCGGCATCGGGGGTGCAGTCCGACAAGCAGCTCCGATCCGCATTCGTTCTGGCCTTAGACGCCATGCGACCTCATCTCTTTATTTCCAGCTCTTTGGTCATATAAGCACTGTACGGATCCTCCGAATAATCCGCGAAGGGCTCGCAGTAGCGGAAGCCGAAGCTCTCGTACAGCGCTCTGGCCGGGGCGAACGACTCCGGCGATCCCGTCTCCAAGCTTAGCCGTCGATAGCCCCGACTTACAGCCTCGTCTACTATGCACTGCAGCATCCGCCTGGCAACTCCTTTCCTCAAATGCTTCGTCGCCGTACGCATCGATTTGATCTCTCCGTGCCGCTCGTCCAGCTCTTTCAATGCGCCGCAGCCCAGCAGATCTCCCTGTTCCCATACGCTCCAGAACGTCACGTCCGGACTTCTCAGCCCGTTAATATCCAGAGCATGCACGCTCTCCGGAGGAGAATCCTCGGCCATCGCCGATAGATGCTGCCGGATAAGCTCCCGAACCTCCGCTCCAGACAAATCGTCCTCTTTGATTTCCACGATCGCCGCTCCCGTCCCTCTCGATTTTTCTCTACCTATTTATTTATCATTTTTCGCTTTATTCTTCAATCGTTTGGAGAAGCTAACTCTTTCCGACTGGTCAAAAGGTGTATACGAAAGGTAAAGACTAGTATATGGTATCAGCCTCTCCCCCCTCCTATACTTGAACTTAGGAAGCGAAGCTGCCCCGAGCAGCAGGGCTGACCATAACTAGACATGGCGGAGGGGTAGTATGAAGCTGGGAAGAAAGTTCCTCTTGATCACAACCTTGATTGTCAGCGTGGCGATGACCGCGTGCGGCAACGGCAACACGGCGAAGGAATCCGAGAAGGCGTCTCCAAGCGCATCTCCATCGGCTTCAGCGAGCGCGACAAACTCAAGCGGCGTTGAAGGCGGCGAAGTAATCGAAGTATCGACGGTAGCCCAAAGCGATCCTTACCTGAAGTTCGACGAAGGCGAGAGCTGGGAAAAGAACTCCGTGTACGACGCTTACGAGAAAGACATCGGCGTCAAAATCACGAACAAATGGATCGCCGACATCACCCAATTCAAAGAAAAAGTAAAAATTACGATTGCCTCCGACGATCTGCCAGATTTCCTGCTGGTGAACGCGACTCAGCTCAAAGAGCTGACCGAAGCCGACATGATTATGGATTTGACGGAAGTGTACGATCAATATGCGACGGAAGAAACGAAAAAGTTTCTGACGATGGACGGCGGCCTGCAGCTGAAGACGGCCACGTTCGACGGCAAACTGATGGGCATTCCAAGCTCTTATAACCCGTACCAGTACCAATACCTTTACGTCCGCACGGACTGGCTAAAGGAACTAAACCTTCCCGAGCCAAAAACGATGGCCGACTTGGTGACCATCTCCGAAGCGTTCAAAGCGAAAAACCCGGGCGGCAAAAGCACGACCTACGGACTTGCAGTCAGCAAAAATCCGTTCAACATCGAAACCGGCGTAACCGGATTGCGCGCCTTCCTCAACGGCTATCATGCGTATGAGAATATCTGGATCGACGACGGCAACGGCGGATTGGTCAACAGCGATATTCAACCGGAAGTGAAGCAAGCGCTCGCGGGGCTTCAGGATATGTTCAAGAAAGGCTTGATCGATCCGGAATTTGCCGTCAAGGACACGGAGAAAGCAGCCGAGCTGCTCTACGACGACGGCATCGGCATGGTGTTCGGCGCATCCTGGACTCCTGCGCAGCTCGTTAAGGGCGCGGTCAAAGACAACAAAGTCGTGCAAGAGTGGGGCGTCTTCCCGATTCCGTCGGTGGATGGCAGCCCGGCTCGTCCGCAAATCGGCATCGGCGTAGACGAATACTTCGTCATTTCCAAAAAAGCGAAGCATCCGGAAGGCGTTATCAAGCTGATGAATCAATGGATCGTTATCGACAACCATCCGACTCCGGAGCAAAAAGTGTATACGTTAGGCAAGGACTTGGTCGAGAAAGGCAGCAACTACTGGCTGCTCAATCCGCTTCGCGTCGGCAAGCAGCTCGACAACAACGGAGAGATTCTGCCTAAAGCCATCGAAACCAAGGACGAGAGCATCCTGCAAACGCAAGACCAAAAAACTCGTTACGAGCGCGCAATGAAATTTGTCGACGGCGATACGAGCATGTGGTGGGAATACTTGATTTCCGGTCCGAAGGGCGCCCTGTCCCTCAATCCGGAAATTCAGAACAATAAGCAATACATGCAGAACAAATTCTACGGCGCTCCGACGCCTACAATGGTCGACAGACAGGAAATTCTGACCAAGAAGCGCGACGAAGTGTACTTCAAGATTATGATGAACCAAGTGTCCGTCGACGAATTCGACAAGTTCGTGGAAGAGTGGAAAAAGCTTGGCGGAGACGAGATTACGAAAGAAGTTAATGAATGGTACGCCGCTAATAAATAACCCCGGATGCGCGCGGAAGAGCGTCCCGAAAGTAAAGCCAATCTAGATTATCGTTAGGAAAAAGTGCGCATGTGTCTCCTGGAGAAGGCCTCATACGGTCCTGAAATAACCTTGCAACGGGTTTACCATTCCGGATTTCAGGAGCGTATAGACTCAGATGGAGATACATGCGCGTTTACTATTCAGATATCGAGATCTTTCAACCGCTTTCGGAACAGAACTTCCCGTTGACGGCCCGGCTCCAGCTTAACATCGAGGTGAATGGCATGAATGGACTAACGAGGATATGGAAGAGGGAATGGCCGCTGCATTTTATGCTGATTCCGGGCCTTTTCCTGGTGCTGCTGTTCAGCTACGTCCCGATGGCGGGCATCATCATGGCTTTTCAGAAATACGTGCCTAACAAAGGCTTGTTCGGTTCCCCTTTCATCGGCATGAAAAACTTCCAACTGCTGATCGATTACCCGGATATCGGGCGCATTTTCTTCAATACGATGTTTATTGCGGTCATGAAAATAGCGGCCGGACTGTTCGTGCCGATTACGATAGCGATTCTTCTTAACGAGCTGCGCCGGGAATGGATCAAACGGACTTTCCAGACGCTCGTCTACTTGCCTCATTTTATGTCTTGGGTTTTGCTGAGCGGAATACTCGTCGATATCCTGTCCCCCTCCTCCGGCATTTTCAATCAAGTGCTCGGATGGTTCGGAGTCAAACCGATTTTCTTCCTGGGAAGCAACGACTGGTTCCCGTACGTTATGGTGGCATCGGATGTATGGAAGGAGTTCGGTTTCGGCACGATCGTTTACTTAGCCGCGTTAACCAGCATTAACCCTTCTCTATACGAAGCGGCCGCCATGGACGGCGCCGGGCGGATCAAGCAGACGTTCTACGTCACGCTCCCCGGCATGATGCCGATTATCGTGCTGATGCTGACGCTCAACATCGGCAACGTGCTTAACGCCGGCTTTGAACAGATTTTTAACCTGTACAGCCCTCCCGTCTACGAAAGCGCGGACATCATCGACACCTTCGTCTATCGTATGGGCGTGCAGCAAGCGCAGTTCGGGTTTGCTACAGCCGTAGGCCTGCTGAAATCGATCGTCTCGTTTCTGTTCGTGTCGCTGTCCTACGTCCTAGCCTACCGACTGGCGAATTACCGTATTTTCTAATGATCCGCCCGCCGTTCAGAAGGGAGACTTACCATGATTACTGACCGTTCGCTCGGCAGAAGAGTTTTTATTGCGGGAAACTTCACGTTCCTGTTTCTGATCTCCTTCCTCTGCCTGATGCCTATTATGCATATTCTGGCCATTTCGTTCAGCTCCGGAGCCGCGGCGGCGGCCGGCAAAGTGTCCCTGTGGCCGGTCGACTTCACGACCGCCGCTTACGACAACGTGTTCGGCAAGCCCGAATACCTCCGCGCCTTCTGGGTATCGATCCAACGCGTGCTGCTCGGAACTGCCCTAAGCATGGCGCTTATGATCGTCACCGCTTATCCGCTGTCCAAGGACCCCCGCCAGTTCCGGCTCAGAACGTTTTACGCATGGGTGTTCGTGTTTACCATTTTGTTCAGCGGCGGACTGATTCCGACCTATTTGACCGTCAAAAATCTCGGAATGATCGACACGATGTGGGCGCTCGTGCTTCCAACCGCGATCCCGGTGTTCAACGTCATCTTGCTGCTGAACTTCTACCGCAACCTGCCCAAGGAGCTGGAGGAATCGTCGCGAATCGACGGCGCCGGACATTTTAAGACGCTGTGGAAAATTTACGTTCCCCTCTCCCTGCCGGCTCTGGCCACAACGGGACTGTTCACGGTCGTCGGACATTGGAACAGCTGGTTTGACGGCATGCTATACATGAACCATACCGAGAATTACCCGCTGCAGACGTTCCTTCAGACGGTCATCATCAAGATGGATTTCCGCTTTATCAAGGCGGAACAAGCCGAGTTGATGGTCAAGCTGTCCGACCGCACAAGCCGAGCGGCGCAAATCTTCGTGGCGGCGTTCCCCATTCTGATCGTTTATCCTTTCCTTCAGCGCTTTTTCATTAAAGGCATTGTCATGGGAAGCGTAAAAGAATAAGATCGGAGTGACTCACAACTTGGCGACAGCAAACCCGGGAGCTCGAGCGATGAAAACCTTATTCTCCATGCACGAATCGTCCATATTCAAGAAAATTATGGCTGCCTTCCTGGCAGCCCTTTTGCCTATGCTGGCGATTACCTGGATGATCAACGAACGGGGATCGGCCAACATCCGTAGCGAAATTTCCGAGTCGGTGCTGAATACGACCCGCTTCTATATGGATTCCCTGGACCAGGAAGCCGATCGGATCAGCCGCTATCTGCCCAACTACGTGATGGATCAGGATTTGATGGAGGTTGCGACGACAGGGAAAGAGATGAGCTCTTACGAGCGTTCAAGCAAAATTCTGGACATCCAGAGCAGGCTTGAGCTGATGAAGAACTCCAGCCCGTACATTCGGGAGGCCAAGGCCTACATCCCGCTCATTAACCGCACCGTGCTAAGCAATAACTTCGAAACCCATCTGGATGAACAGGAGTACGCCTCGATGCAGACTAGCGCCAAGTCTTATGACGAAGCGTTTATCTACTGGAACAATCGCTTTTTTATCACGATGCAGTATCCCGTCAACACGTCGCGAAGCCCGCTGTATGTCGTCGGAGTCGAGCTGTCCGCTACCAAAATCAGGGACACGCTGGCGCAAATCGGCGGCAACCGCGGAGGCCACAGCGTCCTGCTGAACCTGAATCGCGGTTGGCATATCGACACCGGCATGGACGACGAGCTGCTGGGTCAGGTCGCAGCCTTCGTGTCGGCTCAGCAGGAAACGCTTTCCAAAGAAGGCTATGACACGATCGTTCATCAGGGCAAGCGGCTGCTCGCCGTCTACAAATATTCCGCCCTATGGAACGCCTATTCGGTCACCTGTATTCCGGAGGAGATGATTCTTGGCTCTTTGCAGATGTACCGGACATTGTTCTGGTGGGCTTGCGCGCTTGCAGCCGCCATTGTGCTGTTCTTTACTTATTTCCTGCTGCGCCTGATTTATCGGCCGCTGATGAAACTGGTTCACTCTTTCCGCCGCGTGCAACAGAATCGACTGGAGCCCATTCAAATCAATCGCGGAGCCGACGAATTCGGTTATTTGTACCAAGCTTTTAACGACACGATAAGCTCGCTGAAAAAGCTAATCGAGGAAAACTACGAGCAGCAAATCCGCAACCAGCGCTCCGAGCTGAAGCGGCTGCAGTCGCAGATTAATCCTCATTTTCTGTACAACTGCTTCTTCGTGCTATGCCGGCTGATCAAATCCGACAAGCATAAGGAGAAGGCGTATCAATTTTGCCTGTATATCGGACAATACTTCCAATTCATTACACGCAACGACGAAGACGAGATCCCGTTGACGCAGGAGATGGAGCATTCCCGGACTTACGTCAAAATGCAGACGATCTGCTACGGGGACCGTATCGAGGTTGGGTTCGACGGCGACGTCCCCCCTATCTCGGTGCCGAGACTGATTTTGCAGCCGATTATCGAGAATGCTTACAAGCATGCGCTCGGCAATATGCTTCTTCCGGGAGAGCTGTGGGTGCATACCGAGCTTAGAGGCGACGAATTTACGATCTATGTAGAGGACAACGGACAAAATATCACGGACGAAGAAATCGAGCTGCTGCGCAAGAAGCTGCGGCATTCCACGAGCCGGATCGAGGAGACGACCGGCCTGCTGAACGTCCACCGCCGGATTCAATTGAGATACGGAGAAGAGTACGGCCTGTCCGTAGCGCGCTCGGAGCTTGGCGGGCTGCGGGTCGGAATTCAACTATGCGCGAGCCAGAGGGGGAACGAGCATGTACAGACTGCTGATCGTTGACGATCTTCCGCTTATTGTGGACGGCCTAGTGGAGCTGTTCGAGCTGAACGAGCATCTGGCGCTCGAGACGGTGACCGCCTATTCGGGAGAAGAAGCGCTGGAGGTGCTCTCCAGCCAGCGCATCGATATCGTGCTGTCCGATATCAAGATGCCGGGCATAGAAGGCATTGAGCTGCTTCGGGAGATCAAATCCCAGTGGCCGGCCTGCAAGGTCATTTTCCTGACCGGCTACAATGACTTCGAATACGCCAAGAGTGCGCTGACGTACGGCGGCTTCGATTATATTCTGAAGGTCGAGAGCGACGACAAAATCGTGCAGGCGGTACAGCGGGCTGTCGTCAAAATCGAAGAGGAACAGGATCAGGCAAACATGATCGTCCGGGCGCAGTCCAAGATGAGGCAGGCGCTGCCTTCTCTTCAGAAGGAGTACATGTGGGGATTGTTTCTGGGCAAGCATGCCACGGAAAGCCAGCTCGATCGAATGTTTCGGGAGCTGGACATCCCGCTTGACGCTTCCTTGCCCGCCTACCTTCTTATCGGAAGGCTGGATGCGTGGAAAGAAACGTTTACGGCCCCGGACAAAGCGCTGCTCTGCTACGCCATGCAGAACATAGGGGATGAGATGCTGTCGGCGCAGGTCAGATGCTTCTCCGTCGTCTTCGAGCTGTCCAAGGTCGTCTGGCTGATCCAGCCGAAAGCCTCAAGCGGGCCCGTTGAGCTCTCTTGCGATCCGGGCAGCGCGGAATGGCTTAAAGCCCACCGTTATGTGAGCGGCATTCTGGAATCGGTGCAGGCCAACTGCCGGAAGCTGCTCGGACTGTCGGTCTCCTTCCTGCTGGCGAGCGAGACGACGGACTGGTCGTCACTGTCGGATCATTTTCACACGAATAAATACGCTTTGAGTCTCGGTCACGGCTTGTTTAACGAAGTTATTCTTACCGATAAGGATGTGCCGCGGAGCCCGTCCGCCGAGTCCGCCGGAGTGCCGCGCGACAGCTTCTACCACGCCCGGGTTCAACTGCTGATGAGCTGTCTGGAGAACAATCATCGCGAGCAATTCGATCAGCTCTTCATCGAGCTTACGGAAGTGTGGAACGATCAGACGGCGCCGCAAGAGCGGAAAATCGAACTGTACCACTCCCTCTCGGCGGTTTTCCTGTTCTTCATTCACCAGAATCGGGATGTCGGCGAATACGTCAATACGCTGCTTGATCTCGACAAGCTGTTCCGATACGACGAGTCGATCTCCTGGTCGGAGCTCGTTCAGTACTATCGGCAGATGGCCGATTGCTTCTTCGAATGGAACGCCCAACGCTGCACGGAGCTGCCGGCCGAAGTCGTGAACAAGGTACACAGCTTTATCGAAGAGAATATTGCCACCGATATCTCCTTAACGGCGCTGGCGGATTACGTAAGCCTGAATCCCTCCTATCTGTCCAGACTTTATAAGCAAATTACGGGAGTCGGGCTGTCGAAATACGTGAACGATTACCGGAATCTGAAGGCGAAGGAAATGCTGCTGAACACGGCGATGAAGGTAAACGAGGTGGCTGCGGCGCTCGGCTACAATTCGGCGCTGGCATTTATCCGCTTCTTCAAGAAGCAGAACGATATGACGCCGCAGGATTTTCGTTCCATGCGTTCCCAACCGACCGAGCAAGGTCAATAAATGTATATGGAATGTAAGCAACGATCTCTTTTGCCTCCCGTGCGTCCCCCTTACAATTGGAGTACGTAAAGCGTACGAGGAGGATGGGTATGAGACAATTGACGGCGGTACTGCTCGGCGCAGGGAGTAGAGGAAGGTATATTTACGGACCGTATGCGGAAAAATTTCCGAACGAGTTAAAATTCGTGGCCGTAGCCGAGCCGGACGAGGAACGCAGAACGAAGTTTGCGGTTATTCACGGCATCGCCCCGGACCGGGTGTACGACTCTTGGGAGAAGGCGTTCGAGCAAGGCCGCATAGCCGATATAATGATCATTTGCACCTTGGACAGAATGCACTACGTGCCTGCGATGACGGCGATGGAGCTGGGCTATCACGTGATGCTGGAGAAGCCAATGTCGCCTTCCTTAGAGGAATGCATTCGGCTGGAGCGTGCCTCGCATAAGTATAGGCGGCTGCTCGCCGTGACGCACGTGCTGCGTTATTCTCCGTTCTGGTCGGGCATCAAGAAATGCATCGCGGACGGAGAGCTCGGCACCATCGGCACGATTCAGCTCACCGAAAATGTCGGCTATCCGCATATGACTCACAGCTACGTGCGCGGCAATTGGCGCAACTCCGCGGAGACGAGCCCGATGATTCTGGCCAAGTCCTGCCACGATCTGGACATTATCTCCTGGCTAATGGATCAGCCCTGCACCGGCGTCAGCTCGTTCGGCTCGCTGCTGCACTTCCGCGAGGAGAACGCTCCGGCAGGCTCGACCGCGCGCTGCATCGACGGCTGCGAGGTAGAACGAGAGTGCGCCTTCTCCGCGTTGAAAATGTACATCCAGCCGCCGCATCATCCGTGGGCGCGCTATATGACGAACGATCTGTCGCAGGAAGGCATCCTGACCGCGCTGCGGGAAGGACCGTTCGGTCGGTGCGTGTATCGCTGCGACAACAACGTCGTCGACCATCAGGTCGTCAACCTGGTCTTCGAGAATGGAGCGAACGCCTCGTTCATTATGTCCGGCTTGACGCAAAGCGGTACGCGCCGGGTTCAGATTATGGGCACGCAGGGCGAGATTATCGGCGACATGGACAAGGGTGCTTTTACGTTGTACAGATATGTGACCGGCGAGCAGGTCGAGATTCGGTGCAATGTGGAAGGCGACGGACACGGTGGCGGCGACGAGCGCATGGTCGCTTCGTTCCTGCGCGGCGTGCGCGGCTTCGACAGCAATCCGTCGCAGGGCCTGACATCGGCGACCGCCTCCCTGCAAAGCCATCTGATGGCCTTCGCCTCCGAGCATTCGCGACTGAACGACGGAATGGCGGTCAAGCTGGCGGATCTGTATCGGACGGAAGTCGTGCTGGCTTAATACGGAAGGAAGAGAGCCGATCCATCGCCAAAGCTGCGGATCGGCTCTTTCTAGAGTTCATTTTGGAAGTTTCATCTGCCGATCGATACCTTAGAGTTGAATAACTCCGACTAAAGTAAGAATCGCAGCGACGATGCCCAATATAAAAAAGATACCGAAATACCATTTGATAAACCTCGTACTGAACCCCGACGTAGCTGTGAAGGCCGTTCCGAAAATAATCGCCCCAAGAATCATGACACTGAGGAACACGATAAAAGCATTGAACATGTTGCCCACCTAAGCCTCTCTCGAATAAATACACTCCGCGACGTACCGCGATTAGTTGCTGAGTTGCTGCATAAACAACATAAAGCAACTTCTTGATTTTCTCTATACCTCGTAAGGGGTATTTTCATGTCGTATTTGGAATGTTGCTCCATTCCGGCTTGCATTCTATAGGCTTATAATAGAGGCGTTAGAGAATAAGATATTAGGAGGATACCCGATGGATATCAAGGGAAAAATCGAAGAGATCGTAGAGCGCGTCAAAGCCGACAAGGATTTCTCTTCCAAGTTCATGAGCGATCCCGTAAAAGCCGTTGAATCTGTGATCGGAATCGACCTTCCGGACGCCCAGATCAATGCGCTCATCGACGGCGTTAAAGCGAAGCTGACCGCCGATAAGGCCGGCGACATGCTCGGTTCTATTAAGAAGTTGTTCTAATGTGTGTAAATCGAGGAGGCTTATGCGCAATTGCATGAGCCTCGCGTTTGCCAACGTAAAAAAACCTAGCGGATCAAACTCATCAGGGTGTTAACACAATCCTTTGCACAATCGGGCATAGTTTTGATGAACGCGGTTTGGTTCGTTAGTAAGTAATAACATTTTCGAATACGTCTTTAACGTTGATAATGAAATCATCATAAAGCGACACTTTGAGATTGAGGGCAACTTCTGATTTTTCTTCTTCAGTCATCTCCTCCCAATCTCCATCGGGAATAACGGTATAAACATCATCTAATTCATATTTGCCGTCTTTCAATAGATAAACTTCAACAGACTTTTCATCCGGGCTGATAATCCAGTACTCTTGTACGCCATGCTGTTCGTATAGTATCTTTTTGTCGCCTCTATCCCTACGTGCTGTAGACGGTGAAAGTACTTCAACGATTAAATCAGGTGCGCCATATACGCCATCTCGTTTGATGATATCTCGGTTACAGATAATCATGCTATCCGGTACGACCCTATTTTGTTCATCCAGATGAACATCCACGCCGTCAGAAAGATTGATACACCTTTTCCCTTTCAAATAAACACCAAATAATATAGACAAATTTACGATGATCTTATTATGGTTAACGACTGGACGCGGTGACATCATAATGGTTACACCATTAATCATTTCAGAACGCTGTTTAAAAAGCCGATCGTCCATTGCCATCCAAATCGCCTCCCTTTTGTAGAAATTCAACACCCACGGTATTATTCCCAGTCTATGGCTTCATAGTCCGTTACTTCTCTCAATTTATCTTATGCTATTTCGGCGATCAGTAACGCCGATGGCATTGGGGCACTCTCATCTTCCTCTAAGCGAAGACGTTCCATTGTAGATTTCAATCCACGCATCCGCGTGGGTTGCGACCCTGTAAGCTCATCTTAACCTCTCCTTTTCGTAATTTCAATCCACGCATCCGCGTGGGATGCGACCGCTGTACCTGGTGCGTGTGACGTAGACCAGGTATTTCAATCCACGCATCCGCGTGGGATGCGACTTACGTGTTCGTCATTGACACTGGCCGAGACGAAATTTCAATCCACGCATCCGCGTGGGATGCGACTATCGCCGTCCAGATATCGAGCTTGTTCTCAACATTTCAATCCACGCATCCGCGTGGGATGCGACGACGGCCGTCGGAAACGTCAGGAACAAGTCGGCGATTTCAATCCACGCATCCGCGTGGGATGCGACTGATTGGCTTATTAATGTCAAGGGCGGAACAAAAATTTCAATCCACGCATCCGCGTGGGATGCGACCCTGATAAACGCCCTTTTTAACATCATGAATTGATTTCAATCCACGCATCCGCGTGGGATGCGACTTACAGAGTTGGCGCTTGTCGTTCCGTCATATGTATTTCAATCCACGCATCCGCGTGGGATGCGACTCCCATGACCCAACCTAATGAGCAGTTAATAGAATTTCAATCCACGCATCCGCGTGGGATGCGACTTTAAGAGCTTCCTGCCCTCTTACGGGGGTTGTATTTCAATCCACGCATCCGCGTGGGATGCGACTCTGACCGAAGGTTAGCGCGTCTTGAACGCTTAATTTCAATCCACGCATCCGCGTGGGATGCGACGTCCTGCCATCGCCTTTCCCTCCTCGTTTGAACTATTTCAATCCACGCATCCGCGTGGGATGCGACAACTCAGGGGAGCGGACCGGGAGACCGGCGTCAGATTTCAATCCACGCATCCGCGTGGGATGCGACAACAATGAGGGCGTAATTGAAATCAGCTATAACATTTCAATCCACGCATCCGCGTGGGATGCGACGTGGTTCAGCACAAGATACTGCGGGAGCTAGGTCATTTCAATCCACGCATCCGCGTGGGATGCGACTTCTCCTCAACGCTGTAAGCTGCTCTCGTTTTAAATTTCAATCCACGCATCCGCGTGGGATGCGACTACCGATTGTACAAGGATGGAGAGTTTATTTCGATTTCAATCCACGCATCCGCGTGGGATGCGACTCATTTTGGACGTTGGTGACGTTGAAACTGAGTACATTTCAATCCACGCATCCGCGTGGGATGCGACAAAGAGAAACCATCTTGTGTGATAATGTATTTAGATTTCAATCCACGCATCCGCGTGGGATGCGACTTTAGTCGTCCCCCATTCGTGAAACTTGAGATAATTTCAATCCACGCATCCGCGTGGGATGCGACTCCCGATTCCTTGAAAAAGTTCAAAGCACTTTGTAATTTCAATCCACGCATCCGCGTGGGATGCGACATGGAAAAGGCGATCGTGCTTCAAGGCGTAATCATTTCAATCCACGCATCCGCGTGGGATGCGACCCCTTGGACGGGGAGCTGCCGCCGATGTTGACCCATTTCAATCCACGCATCCGCGTGGGATGCGACCTCCCAGTCCTCCACGGATGCTGTGACAGCCCCGATTTCAATCCACGCATCCGCGTGGGATGCGACTCCCCCCGCTTAACCACACCAGGCCGTAGGTCTGATTTCAATCCACGCATCCGCGTGGGATGCGACCTGGCCGATAATCTCTAATAGTTTTTGCCGATAATTTCAATCCACGCATCCGCGTGGGATGCGACTACAGCCGGGGAATGTGGAGTTTATCTTCGGTTAATTTCAATCCACGCATCCGCGTGGGATGCGACGTGCAGGCAGCTGGGATACCGTCGACAAGAGGCAATTTCAATCCACGCATCCGCGTGGGATGCGACAATAATCCAATGGAAGGTGTGGACAAGCCGGAAATTTCAATCCACGCATCCGCGTGGGATGCGACGATCAAGAACTCCTCCATGACGACCGCCTCCACAATTTCAATCCACGCATCCGCGTGGGATGCGACTAACGAGGGAAAGCCCGTTATCAAACGGCCAAAATTTCAATCCACGCATCCGCGTGGGATGCGACGGATCTGCGGACGTTGCCGCTTACAGAGCGCAAATTTCAATCCACGCATCCGCGTGGGATGCGACTGACCTTGCTGCCGCTCTTGAGTACGTCCAAGATATTTCAATCCACGCATCCGCGTGGGATGCGACGTCAAAAACACGCCAAAGTGGGTGCGGGAGCCGAAATTTCAATCCACGCATCCGCGTGGGATGCGACCAGCATCTCGAGCAAGAGATCCGTCGGCAGATCATTTCAATCCACGCATCCGCGTGGGATGCGACCGCTTCGTCGTCTCGTCCTGAGAGACTGCTCGAGAATTTCAATCCACGCATCCGCGTGGGATGCGACTGAGATGTGATGCTACAATCTAGTTAAGTAAAAATTTCAATCCACGCATCCGCGTGGGATGCGACTAACGGATCTAAAGCGTTCAACACGGAATACATATTTCAATCCACGCATCCGCGTGGGATGCGACTATACATCAGGCTGATGATTCGTTAAGGCGGAATTTCAATCCACGCATCCGCGTGGGATGCGACTTTTACGGGATGCGATCGGGGACTTGCCAGACCCATTTCAATCCACGCATCCGCGTGGGATGCGACCTTGGAAGGGGACGAGCCGCCGCCGATGTTAACGCATTTCAATCCACGCATCCGCGTGGG
Organism: Cohnella phaseoli; assembly: GCF_003386235.1. Taxonomy (GTDB): domain Bacteria; phylum Bacillota; class Bacilli; order Paenibacillales; family Paenibacillaceae; genus Cohnella; species Cohnella phaseoli. The sequence goes on along the minus strand of NZ_QRDZ01000014.1, from coordinate 172,671 downwards.
ATGCGACCGGTGAAATGTGATACTACAATCTAGTTAAATGATTTCAATCCACGCATCCGCGTGGGATGCGACATTGCTTCTTTTTTCTCTTTCATATTAAGTTCCAATTTCAATCCACGCATCCGCGTGGGATGCGACGCATCAGTATGGCTCCAACGAGCCATTGCTGTAATTTCAATCCACGCATCCGCGTGGGATGCGACAGAATGTCCTCGGCAACAGATTTTCCGGAAAAGATTTCAATCCACGCATCCGCGTGGGATGCGACAAAAGCTCCCCGGCCCTGTTTCGGTACTTATTAATTTCAATCCACGCATCCGCGTGGGATGCGACCGCCAATAGGCGGCTTTTTCTTTTGCGTAGGAAGATTTCAATCCACGCATCCGCGTGGGATGCGACGGACGTTTCAGGAGATCCAATCATGCGTGAAGTAATTTCAATCCACGCATCCGCGTGGGATGCGACACTGTTGGAAAGGGAAGAGTATCATCATTAAGTATTTCAATCCACGCATCCGCGTGGGATGCGACAATGCCAAAAAAGTAAAGTAAATTATCTAATTGAATTTCAATCCACGCATCCGCGTGGGATGCGACGATCTCGTCCGGCGTCTTCCGTTTCCAGTCTGCATTTCAATCCACGCATCCGCGTGGGATGCGACTCCGCCATATCCGGTTTGCCCAATTCGGGTAATATTTCAATCCACGCATCCGCGTGGGATGCGACTCTTGACAGCCTTGGGAAAGCCGACATCGAGAACATTTCAATCCACGCATCCGCGTGGGATGCGACTATCTGCGACTGCTACTGTTTATCTTGTTACAGGATTTCAATCCACGCATCCGCGTGGGATGCGACGTCCCTGCAACTGCCTTTAATCAACCGGAGCGGATTTCAATCCACGCATCCGCGTGGGATGCGACTTCTCCTTTCGTGGTCAGTTCAACCTCTGTTTTTATTTCAATCCACGCATCCGCGTGGGATGCGACGTAGTGATTCCTGCACCATACCCGCTCGATCGTATTTCAATCCACGCATCCGCGTGGGATGCGACTTCCTCCTCGTGTGTAACGCGTGGGATGATAAGATTTCAATCCACGCATCCGCGTGGGATGCGACAAAAAATAGATAATTCCGCGCGCTGCGGATTTTATTTCAATCCACGCATCCGCGTGGGATGCGACGGAGGGGGAGGCGGATATGCCTACCGGACAAAAAATTTCAATCCACGCATCCGCGTGGGATGCGACGCTTACCGACCCGACCTATGAGGCATGGGATAAATTTCAATCCACGCATCCGCGTGGGATGCGACTTATCGATGTTGGATTTAACATCACCTATTGAGATTTCAATCCACGCATCCGCGTGGGATGCGACCTAACTCTATTAACTGCTCATTAGGTGTTGGTTATTTCAATCCACGCATCCGCGTGGGATGCGACGGCGAGGTTACGATAAATCTCCGCATCAGCAGTTATTTCAATCCACGCATCCGCGTGGGATGCGACGTTTAATTCTAAATGGAAAGATCAGTACGGATAGATTTCAATCCACGCATCCGCGTGGGATGCGACTCCGACAAGGAGCATGTGGAAAGGCACATCGCGATTTCAATCCACGCATCCGCGTGGGATGCGACACTTGACGAGGTGCTCTATGGTAATCTCTTTCAAATTTCAATCCACGCATCCGCGTGGGATGCGACAGCGATTTTGAGCACAAAAAGGCGAAAACAGCCTATTTTCTTGCTTCAAATCACGTAAATCAACTTAATTCACAGATAATCACTCAGAAAATTAAATTAAATTCCAATAAATTAACTGTTTTCTGGTGCGAATCCCCCGGGGAAATCATGTGAGCCTCACATTCGCACCAGAGATTCGCACCGATTGTAGCACCAAGAGAAGCATAGACTCCCCGCCAACCCCATCTGTCAGAAAATCAAAGGGCCCTCTAAATCGAGAGACTGTTTGGCTCCGACGTGCTCCACTTTGCTCTTGTAGTTGTTACCCAATTGATAGAATCTGAGGCTGTCCGTCTCCTCGTCGATAAGATCAATGAGCTTAAGCTTTAATGTCGTAAACTGTGCAGCGTCTACGATACACTCGAAGACAGAGTTTTGAACGCGCTGGCCATAAGACAAGCAGGCTTTCGAAACCTGCCGCAGCCTACGCTGTCCGGCGCTGCTCACGGTGCTGACATCGTACGTAATGAGTACAAGCATACCGATTCACCTACTTCCATAAGAAAGGCGGATACTCATCCAGGTCCCCTCGTAAATACCTCGCCAGCAACAATGACTGCACATGAGGCAGCAGTCCCCATGAGATTTTCTCCCCCAGATACGGGTGTGTGATTTTCTCCTGCTTCTTGTTCTGCCATTCACTCAGGAAGCTTCTCCTTGCTTCATCCTTCATGATGACGGCGCCGTTTTCTTTTTTCAGGAAATCGTCCTTGCTCACCATACGCTTATTAATGAGAGTAAGAACGAATTTGTCCGCATAGACGCCTCTCAGTTCTTCCATAACATCCAAAGCCAAGGAAGCTCGACCCGGGCGATCACGGTGCAGAAACCCAACATAAGCGTCCAGACCGACACCTTCCAGCGCAGATGCCACATCGTTGGCCAAGAGTGTGTAAGCAAACGACAGCATCGCATTGACGTTATCGAGAGGAGGGCGCCGGGAACGAATGTGAAAATAAAAGTCTTCCTTCTGCTGAAGAATCATCTGATCCAACAGCTTGTTGTAGCTGATCGCGGCTTGTCCTTCCAATCCCCGCAATCTTTCCAAATCCTCGCAGGCTCTGACCTCCAGAATAATAGCGGAAAGCTGTTGGGAAACCTCCTTGAACTTCTCCACATCCACGCGCATCGGATAATCCCGGGTCGCTCTTTCAATCATCCACTTCTGGTTGTAGATCTTGCCGACGATAAAATTACGCGCGATATGCGCAGATTGCGTCTCGTCCTCCGACACTCGATACTGCTTCTTCCGCAGAACGACGTTGCCTCGGCTTTCCCCAATAACGCGGGCGAGGAATCGACCGTTCATGGTGAGAAACACCAGGGAAATATTGCGCTCCGCACAGTATCCCATCAGGGCAGGGCTGGCGCCGGTATATCCAAACGAAACAACCGACTCCAGATTATGCAGCGGCACTCTGCCCAGCTTCTCCTGCTCCTTCTGCAGCACGATATTGTCGCCGTCCAGCGATAAATAAACGTCCGGCTGGGTTACAAACAAAGAATTAAGCAGCTTTTTCATTCTCTGATTTTCCCTTCGACATAGCTTTTTACCGTTCGTTTGTTCATCAATTCCGGCAGGCAGATCGATTCGAGGGAGCAGCTTCGGCAGAAGGAACCGGTTGCCACCTTCGGCGTATATCGTCGTTGATAGTAATCCTGCATTTCCGCAAAGACCGATTTCACCTTCTCCTTGACTTCGATCGTTAGCGGAACTTCGACTCTTTGCTTGATTTCGTTGTAAAACAAGTAGCCGGTATCGACGGGACTGAGCAGCATTTCCTCCAGACAGATCGCTTGTGCCGCCAGTTGCAAAATATCTTCATCCTTCGATTTCGGCCGGCCCCGCTTGTACTCCACCGGATACGCGAGAAATTTCCCTTCCGTACCCGCAATCTCCACGCCGCGATCATCGCGGATAAACTCGACTACATCGCAGATGCCCGAAATTTGCAACTGATTCGATTTGACCGGCATCGCCCGAACGATCAACCGATCTCCCCGCTTCTCCCGCGTGAACGGCTGATCCGCCTTCCGGTGCAAGTGCTGGCCCTCAATCGTTCGAACATTTTCCTCCCATTGCTGCTCGATATGAATGAAAGCCCACTGCCGTTTGCAAAACTGAAAATGCTGAATGCCCGACAGCATCAAATAATCGTCTTCTTTATTGTCCATCGATCATCTCGATAGTTAGCCCTTCCAGCGTTTGCACCTTAAACTCGTAGTCGGTGAATCCTTTTGGCTCCTCGGACAGCTTCTCCCAAGACAGGGAACGGTGAACCTTCGCGGATGAAAATTGGCCCATTTTGGAGCGATGCTCCCACCAGTATACTTTGTGAACTTCCATGCTCCCTTCCGGTCTGGCCGAGGATGCATCATTCTCGAACAAGGTGATCAGCGCTTGCTTGATCCTCTCGGCATCTTCGTTCGTAAAACCTGTTTTCTCAGCCAACTGCGTGTTGATACTTCCGTAGAAAACGTAGACTCCCAAATCGACCCTATGCTTCATCCCCATCGTATCGGAGCCCCTCTCCTTGCCGGGCTCGGAATTGACGCTCTTCGTAATCTGCGTGCTCGTAATATCGATCGGGTCCAGGCTTGTCGCCGTATGGATCGACACGGGGCCTCTAACGCCAACGGATACACTGGAACCGCCCTTATCCGCTTTGAAAGCGAAGACTTGGCCGAAGCTGCGAACGTCCAGCCATTCCAGACAAGCGATTCTGGCAAACTCGTCATTGGACGCCGACTTCGATTTCAAAATCTTCTCCAGTTCGGCGTTAGCGTCGGCCCGCTCTCTCAAGCTGCCATAGGCATCTGACTTCCGATCGTTGGACTGCACGAAAATCGCTTCCCCCATATCCTGAAGCCGGTTACGGATTTTTCGCTTGATCGCAACGTCCGAAATCTCGCCATAGCCGTCGTAATTTTGCCGTGGGCGATTGCCGTTCAGCGGGTCTCCGTTCGGGTTCGCTTTCGTTACGGACAGAACAACTGCAAAATCGATTTTATGATCCAAAATCGTCATCTCGATCTCTCCCTCTTATTTGGATGTTTCCGCTGCCCTCTGGATTGTCCTTCTTCTGATAGAGTTCATGCCGCTGACTATAGAAGCCTAACAAATAAAGCCCGGACAACGGCCTGTTATTGAAATCGGCGATCTGAATCCTTGAAGCCACTTCATCTATAATTTTCGACAGATAAGTCCCCTTCGTACCCAGTCGAGCCTGATAAGGCTGCAAGCAGGACTGAATCGTGCTCCAGGTTCTCTCCGGATGTCTGGCAAAAGCGTTCATATAACGAATCGCATTGGTCGCACGAGTTTCCTCCGAGCCTAATGCTCGCCTTTCAAGTACATCGGCAACAGCCAGCAAACGGCCAAACAAGTAATCCCGGTGATTGTTGCCCTCGTCTAATGCCACGTTTAATTCCTCCTCCCCATTAATCAGAGCACAGGCGATGCTTAACGTTTTCTCCCATTCCCAGTTGTCGAGCGCAACCGGATTGGAGGCTCTATGAATTGCGCTTCCGATAATGTCCTCGGGAACTTTGCGCTCATCCGCAATGCACGGGAAGATGCGCTCCACCAGCCCTTTGACAATCTTATCGTCCGCACGCGGCCCATACGCCGCAAAAGCAATATCCCTCGGTGCCGGTGCCCCGTAAAACTGAATGAACTCTCCCGCCTCATTTTTACGGTAACGATGCAGCCAGGCATGCGTGGAATGCCACTTGACCAGCCGATCGATGTACAACTGCTTGTCCATATTGCGGTAATAGAGTACAGCCATACGTCCCGTTGTCGCCGAGTCCAAAATCAGAATATTGACGTTCTCGCCAGACTCCTTCGCAATCCGGCTCCGATACCCGTCGAGCGCCTTGGCGACTTCCCTCGCATACTCGAGATAGGTGTATGATATTCTTTCCTTAACCTGTGCGGTTTCCGGCGCGAGCGAGAACGAATCCTCGGTCATCCCCGGCTGATCCAGTTCGGTATTTCCCCAGACGAGAAACACGCGTCCGTCAATAATTTTGCCTTGGCGATTAATCAGCCACTTCAGCGCATTGTGAGCCTTCTGGGACACCTCGTAGCTGATACTCGCTGCTTCCCGGCTCAAAGCGAATCGTCCCCGGAATGTAAACCCGCTCGTATCGTTGGCTGAGATCAGCTTCGCTTTATCGCCTGCGTTGCGGATTTTATTCGCATGCTTGTCCGTTCCCGGCTGCCGCCGCCCCGTCACATAGCACAAGTCCTCGTCGCCCAACCGACTGCCGTAGTATTGAATGAAAGAATCGTACATTTCCGGGTCTTTCCACACGACGTTAAAATCATCGTCCGAACGGACGTTAAACCGAACGAACAAGCCCTCTGGACCGCCAACCATTACGGAGAAAATAGGGGGCTTCACACCCTCCTGCTCCCACTTGTCGAGCAGTCGGTTATTCGCATCTGCATACAAAACCCGGTGCTTCACCAAATCCTCGATTAGCCTGCCTCTGCGCAAATAGCGGTAGATACTGACCACTTTAGGAATGGCATAAGGGGATTCCACCCACTCTCCCAACTGCTTGATATACGCTGCGAAGGGATCTTCCTTCTTGATTTCCCCTCCGTAGGTGACAAAATCGCCTGCAACATAGCTCAGTTTATCGTGCAGCGGATAGGGGGCCACCTTCGCTCCGGCGCGGCTTGCGGAATCTTCGGTACAGGGAATTAACGTGCTGGCATCGCTTTTATCGATCACCTCTGCAGAGTGGAACTCTCCGTCCGGAGTAATTTGCACCTCAATGTGCGCATTTTGCGTTGTATGGGAGATCGGCAGCAGCGTAAATTCCTGATCGTTGTATGATTTTTTCTCGATTTTGCCGACGAGGTCCAGATTGGACTCATAGGTTTGATACAGGTTTAACAGCCAACTCATGGATTCCCCCCCACTTCCAATTGTGCAAGCAACTCGTCCGCCGATTCGACTTGAGCTGGATCGAAGCGCTTGGGCAGCATATTCGCGATCGTTCGCACCTGGGGACACTGTTCAGGCCGGATAAATTGGATAATGCCGTTCTTCATGACCGGGCTCCACAAACGGACTTCCATTTGATCTCTGCCTGTCTCGTCGGGATAGTTAAGGCCATGAACCATCGTGCCGAGGTGGATGTCGCCGTAGCCATCATAGAAGCTCTCTCCTTCTCCGAATGTGCAAGGTTCCACATAACCCTGACACTCCCTGGAGCCCAGGAAAATATCCCGGCGTCCTCCCACATGCAAAGCCCTCTTCAGGATGTTGTGATGCTTATGTTCATTCCGGTCGTAAGCCATGTCCGGACGGTTCAGGTTGAACTCGAAGTGCGCCCGTACCTGGTACTCCACGTCCTTCAAGTACGTGTAGTTGGCTAGCGTGTTGCCTCCGCCGTACTCCATTGGTCGAATGCCCTTCGACTCCATTCGGATCGCTTTCATCACCCGGATTTCATCCACGATCATGAGCAAGGTGGGCTTCCAGTAAACCGATTCCAGCACTCCCTTAATGGCTTGGTAGGTTGGCACTTGATAGGAAAGCTTTTCGCCCCCAAGCTTTGTTAGCGGGTCGGTGAATAGAGCGTATTTGCCGTGAACGACAAATTCTACTGCGTTTCTCATAATCCCCCTCCTTTCTCACTATTCTGACAATTAAATTCTACATAATATATGGAATATGTTCAAATGTTAATGTTTTCGTTCTAAAATATCCCGAGATCAAATCCACTATCATTCTCCGCATCCAGCCCGAACTTCTGATGGTATGCCCCCGCTCGTAGCGCCCATACCTTCCCATCCAGCAGGCTGACCAGGCCGTCATTTTGCGCCAGCTTGTCCAACTCGTATTTGAACACGTTAACCGAATATTGCTGGGCTTTGCGCAAGAGCTGCGACAGATTCTCGATTGTTCCCGCTCCGTTCAACTCGGCAATCAGTTCTTTACCTTCGTCCCCGTAGGGAGCCAGAACCGATGTCGTCATGCTCTCGATCACTTCAAAATACTCGGCTGCGGTTCGGTAGCTGTTGACGATAAACAACGGCAAAGACTGCCCCTTACTTCCTCTATACTCAAGGTTATAGGAGTTTCTATTTCTATCCGTCATCAGCAGCTCGACCATATTCTTCTGAAGCTTACGAACCGAATAGTTCAAGCTGGACTCAAATGCCTTGTAGAACTCCTTAAAATATCGTTCCATCGCCCCCACCGACAAAATCTGTCCGCTATATTTGCTAGAGTCGAGCTTGAGGTCCGTCAAAATTTTCCGTGTAATCCTCTTCCCTACTTCGATTTCCGGCAGCCGGCTCAAATTCTCTTCGGCATGATCAATCACGTACACATTCTGTATGCCCCGCTTCCCATGGCGGTTACATCTTCCGGCCGCTTGAGCAATGGAATCCAGCCCGGCAAGCGAACGAATGACGCAGTCAAAGCTGACATCCACCCCCGCTTCAATTAACTGTGTACTAATGCAGATGACTTTGTCCTCGTTGGACAGATGCTCCTTCACCTGATCCAGAATCTGTTTGCGGTGCGCGGCACACATCGAAGTGCTCAAATGGAACACCGGTACGTCGCTTCCCTCCAACAATCCGAATAATCTTTTGACCACCGTCTTCGTATTCAAAATGACCAGTACGCTCTGAACTTCACCGATTTTCTCCGCAACGAAATCTGCTAGCTTGTCGCTGTCATACACCTCTTCTGTCGCTCGATCGATGATCTCCACCCGTTTGAAAGCATCAACGACCCGATCCAGACGCTCAACCATCTCTCTATCTTCACTCACATCCAGCTTGCGTTCGACGAAGTCCAGTGCGGGCTGCGTTGCCGTACACAGAATCAGACTGGATTTCCCATACGTTTTCAAGAAATTAAGCGCGTGATTAAACAAGGAAACGCATTTGACCGGAACCTTCTGTACTTCATCGAAAATAATGACCGCTTCGCTCAAATTGTGCAGCCTGCGTATGCTCCTGCTCCCTTTGGCATAGAAAATGTCCAGAAACTGCACCATCGTTGAAAAAATAATCGGCGAATCCCAGTTGTCTTTCGCCAGCTTGAGCTTCTGCCGAACCGTGATTCTACCGTCTTCTTCCTCGTCCTCATCGTCGTCTTGAGCGACATTGGAATGGTGCTCCAGCAGGTTCCCATCGTCTCCCAGAATGCTACGCACCTCGGCAGCATTCTGTTCAATAATCGTCGTAAAAGGCACAATATAGATGATTCGCTTCATCCCGTAATCTATCGCATGCCGCAGGGCATAACGCAGACTGGCTAACGTTTTGCCGCCGCCTGTCGGAATTGACAACGTATAAATGCCGGACGGCCTTGCCCCAAACCGTTCGCATTGCTCCGACATCTCTCTTCGCAATCGATTGATCGACGAATCCGCATCTTCATGCTGGGCATAGCCGGCTATTCTCTCCATCAATTTATCGTAATACGCGCTGAACAGAGCCTTTCGATCCTCTTCCGGCTCCGGCGACTGATCCTCCTCGAAAGCTCTCGTATTGGAACGATCGGCGTCGATCAAGGCGCTGAACACATATTTTGCGAGAAACATCAGCTTGCTTTCATTGCTTTCCGAGGATGACCGGGTCAGATATGCCTCCAATTCTTCAACAGCCTTTGAGACGTATTGCCTAAACTCCGCTTCGCCCATTACTTCTTCGAAAAACCGCCCCTTGGCTTCTTCAAATTCACACAGCTCTTTATCGCGAACGCGACGCAAATAATCCGATTCCAGACTTTCATTCAGAAAATCGTGAAGATACGCATGATGAGAAATAATCGTATTCCCCACCACTTCGGCCAAAATCCACGGATAACGATCCTGCTGACCCGAATGCAGTCTCTCGTACAGCAATTTCCCTCCCGCCGTGGCGTGATCGACGCTTCCTCGCTTCGGAGGAGTATCAGGGTTGCTCACTGCTTCCTCCAAATATTGCTGAAACTCCTGCGTATATTTGCCCAGATCGTGAAGTACTCCCGCTAGACCGGCAATATGCTTAACTCCAATCTTCTCTCCGAACCCTTCCGCCAATTGCCGGACCTCCAGCAAGTGCCCCTTCACACTTTGACTTGCTCCATCGCCGGCTCGTACATGTGCGACATATTCTGCGACCAAGGGATCACCTTCTCACTTTTGTTGAGACGTATATCCCTATATTCAACAAAAATCCCTAAAATTCCTTTATTTCGCATGAAAATATTCATAGGACTTAAGATTCATGGAGGATTAATACAAAAACAGGAGGAGCACGGATGGATGCAGTTCGACATTTTTTACGAGGATGTTTTTATGATATAATTTTCCATGTACAACCGCCTTGGGTAGGAAATACATACCTCCAGCAGGAGGTGATGTATATGTCGTTTTCGCTTTTAGAAGTTATCGGACTAGGAATGTTCCTCTTAGCCCTACTAACTTACCTAAAACGAAAATAACCTGCCCTAAGGTTAGCGCCAAGGGGGCAGGTTATTTTCTGTCATACTCAAATTTCTTTTCTTTGCTCGGAGGCTTCCCACTCAAGCGTTGTGCGGGAGAACGGTGTTGGCGCACCGTTCTTTTTTATGATTTAAGTGTAAATCACCAGCCGCATTTTTGCAACGTTGCCGTCACACTGAATGGATACCGATCCCCGGGGGGACGAATTGAAGCAATCCCGCCCCGCATATGTTATATTTTGATCAATATTCAAAAAAGTAGGGTTGAGCATGAACCATCTTCAATTGGAGGAGCTGCTTCGAGGCCTGGATGCGGTCGAACGCATTCAGCTCCGTACGCGCGAGAATGTCAACGACTTCGACGGCGGAGAGCTTGCAGACGAGCCCGACGGAATTCCCCGCATGCAGGGCAAGTATTTTTTCGGAAACGATTCGGTGTCCGTACACAAGCATCACCGATTCGCCGTCATGCCCGTCCATAAGCACGATTTTATCGAATTGAACTATATGTACTCCGGTTCGTGCGAGCAGCGGATCGACGGCCGGCAGGTGACGCTGCGCCAGGGCGACGCCTGCTTAATGGATCGCAATGTGCCGCATGGCATCGCGCCGTTGGAAGAGAACGATATCCTTGTGAACCTGCTGCTGCGCAAGGAGGCGCTCGCATCCGCTTACCCGGACCGCATGCCCGAAGGAGGAGCGGTCGCAAGCTTTATCGCCCATGCCCTGTCCGAGCGGCAGCGGCACGGAAGATACATCGTATTTCGTCCCGGACCATATGCGAAGCTGCACGGTCTGATGCGCGATATGATGTGCGAATTTTTCGACCCGGACGGACATTCCGCCGATCTACTGCGTCACTGCGTGCCTATTTTGCTCATCGAGCTGATGCGTATCTACGACCTTGATCTCAACTATGAGCCGGAGCCGTCGCTTCCTCAAGGGGTGATCCGGGATGTGCTGCTCTATATGGAAGAAAATCCGGGAAGCTGCACGCTGGCCGAGCTGGCCGAACGCTTCCACTTCAGTCCCAAATACTTGGGCAGCCTGTTGAAAAGCCGAACGGGCCTCACCTACACGGATTGGGTGCAGCGACAGCGGCTGAACCGGGCAGCTCGGCTGCTCATGGAAACCGACGCAAGCGTCGATGAGGTCGCCAGACAGTGCGGGTACGAAAGCCTTGGATTTTTCTACCGGAAGTTCAAAGCCCGCTTCGGCCGGACGCCCCATGATTTCCGCAACGCTCCACGCTCGGGGCCTTATAATCCGTAACGGCGGATCAGGTAAGTCGGCGTACAGCTCCAGGCATGGCAATAGCTGTTGATCAGGGGGCTGCCGTATGGAGAGAAGTCCGGATTGCCCGGATCGTACAGCTCCCAGAACGTATCGGCCCCGTTCTTCAGCATGCCTCCCCAGTATTGCTTGACGAGGTCCACCGCCTCGTCCTTCAAGCCGACAACAAGAAGCGCCTCCGCGAGATGATGGTACATGTATGGCGTCGTCGGTGCGATATCCGGCTTCGTGCTCAGCAAGCGCCGCATCAGCGTTCTGTTCTCTTCCGACGGCAGAACTTCGGCAAGTGCCATCCAGATTTGCGCGGCCCAGGATACCTGACGTCCTTCCCCACTGACGAAGAAGCCCTGCTTCGCATCCCACAGCAAGTCCAGCGCCGTCCGCCGCGCGTCGGCAAGACAGCGTTCTAATTCGCCGATGCTATCGCATTCGACCGCCTCGGCCAAACGAATAGCGCGTTTCAGCGCATAAATAAGCACGGCATGCGACGGGGCTTGCTTATTTAGCGATTCATGCCAATCGATGAACGACCACCACGTTTCCTCGTCCCGCACGATACCGCTGTCGTCCAGCTGCTCCAACGCCAGCTCCACTTGACGGCGGGCAGTCGGCCATAGCTCTTGCAACGTATCCCTCTCCCCGGTCGCTTCATAATAATCGTACAGGGTTACAGTGAAAAACAACGAGTAGTCGAACAGATACGTATCGTCCGCGATCAGCTCCGGCGCAATGAAAAGATTGGCGGACACCCGCCCGCGTTCGTCGGACACCCCGGCGAACAGATACAGGCAACGCTTGACGAGCGCGTCGTTGCGGAACGTCGCGTAATTCGCCAGCGCTTGCAAGCGCAAGTCGCCCAGCCACAATCGGCGGTCCCGCTTCGGTCCGTCCTCGAATACATCCTGCGTGCAATCCTCCAACGTTCTCACGCTGATCCGGTCGATGTCCCGCAGCAGCGGATCGACATGATCGAACGGGATAACGTTCGCTCTGTCCGCCGAAGTAACGGTCATGCATTTCAGATTAAAAAAGCTTACGCGATACTTGGGGGAAGTGTCCAGCACTTCGAGCTTCACATACCGGAAGCTGTAGCGCCGCGGCAAACTCACTTTTCCCGGGAGTACGTCCACGTACAGCGTCTCCTCCTGCAGCCACGAGCTGCTGAGCGAGCCGTCGTAGCTTGCGAACGGCACCGCCATCTCGACCGGCATCTCTCCGAACGTCAGTCTCAGCTTCAGCGGCGCATCCGGAGGACTGCCGGCCGGCCTAACCTCGAACGACAAGTATCCGACGCGGTGATCGCCGACTGCCCCTTCCCGAGCTCCCGGCTCTCAAGCGAGCCGATCTCCGCATCGCGCACCGCACGCCATCCGTGCATCGCCGTATCGTCGGCTTCGACTCTCGCAAGCTGAGCTGGTTCGACCTCCTCGCTATAAAATTCGGGCTTAAGCTCATCTGCAATCCGAATGAACCGTTCATTGCGCACAATCGTCGTCTGAGCCGCTTGAAATTCGGCTTGATCCGACATGATCCTCGACCTCCATCGTAACGTTTCCTCCACCCTACCTCTTTTCGTCCGCCGGCAACATGCCCGATCGCCTTGTTTTTTTATCCGATGACCGGATTTGACCAATAAAAAAGAACGACAATTTTCGTCGCTCAATTAACAAATGTTCGGTTCGCTGATCGTTGCGATACTGTCCTTTAAACGGAAATAGACCGCCCCCCCGCAAAGGAATCGGTCTATTTCTGCCGCACTTCCTATAAGCCTACCGCCCTTAAAAGCGGCTGTTGTGGGGAGTCGTGTTAGCCGCACGGCTCCTTTACCATGAATCTCATTCTGAGTATATTATAGCATAGCCTACTCAGAAACGTCATACTTTTCCAAAAGGAGTTCCCGAACTGCCCCCCGTTAAGTAAATATTTTGGTTATCGCCCCTGCCGCGCGCCCTTAAAGAAAGGCGGCCTTTCCGTCAATCGCGTGACGACAAGACCGCCTCTCCTAATCGCGTCGCACGCGATCAGTACAAGCTGCTCATGATTTTGTAGATCAACACGGCCGCTTCGGCTCTCGTCGAAGAAGCATGCGGTTTAACGGAACCGTCGCTTCCCGTTACGATTCCGGCAGCTGTCAACGCTGCGATACTGTCCGCCGCGTAAGCGGCGATTTGCGCGCTGTCCGCGTACTGCCGTAAATCCGACGCCCGTCCCACGGCCAATTGCTTGTTGACGATTCGCATTGCCTTCTCGGCCAGAACTATCATATCCTGCCGGGTAATGTCGGCGTCCGGTTCAAAGCGGTTGCCTCCAATCCCGCCGGCAATGCCCAATGTTCTCGCAATGCCAACCTCATTGTAATAATATTTGGCGGGGGAGACATCGTCGAACGACTGGTTTGCCACCGCGTGAAGTTCCAGCGCCGTAACGAGCAGCTTCATAAACTCCGCTCTGCTAATTGAAGCAGCTGGATCGAAGGTTGCCTCCGTTCTTCCGTTAATAATCCCTCTGGCGCTCATCGCTTCAATCTGCTTCCTGGCCCATGGATATCGGTCTAAATCCGCGAAAGACTTCTCTACATAAGTAACGGCATACTTGCCCGCTTGCACGGCATTAAACGTCACTCGGCCCGTTGCCGCATCGTATTTACCGCTTGGTACCGGCGAGACATTGCCCGCCTCGTCAACAAACCATACGATAATATGCTCGGGATTCAGCCGTTCTTCCGCTGTCGGAACATAGGGAATCTGTACGTGGATTGGAGTGTTAGAGTTCCGCCAAGCGACCGCTGAATCGTCCAACCGCACGCTTAAGTCGATGGCCGGCCTATCTCCGACAGCCTTTCTAACCGCCTCGCTCCATGCGGATTTATCCGCCGATCCGATCTGTAGGCTTACCGTTTGCTTGCCTGAGGTATTCATCGTACCCAGCAGGGTGACGGGAACATTCAAATCGCCGGCAGCGCTGAGAACATGAATCCGCTGCGCCCCCTCCTTCCGATCAAGGGCAGTCTTCGGAAGCGAAACAACATAGCTTGCCGCCCCCGCCTTATGAGGAACCTCGATGGAAATCGCCCCCGCACCGCTGGCCATCGCATTCGCCCATGCTTGCTCGATACTTTCTTGATCGACCGTCGAGATGGAGTTGCCGGATGACGCAGCGAGAACGGAATCCGGCTTTATTGTGCTGCCCTTAACTTCTGTCGATGTCTGCTCAGGCGACGCAACTGGGCCGCCATAAGAGCCCCCCGTATTCCCGGTCCCTCCCGTTCCGCCTGAACTGGAAGTGGTTGCAGATACCGCATGCGACAACCCGGATTCCCCATGATCGTTAACGGCGCTAACCTTATAAAAGTAAGATTTGCCAGATGCAAGTCCCGTATCGGCATATTTGTCCGTCGCGCTGGTGCCGACGAAGCCATATTCCCCGTCCGCCGCAACCGCCCGATAGATCCGATACCCGGTTGCCCCAACTGACTCCGCCCAATTCAGGTTGATGGCAGATGTTCCTGCCGCGGCCGCCGTTACGATCGCAGGAGCGGCAGGCGGTCCGTTCGTTGCGCTACCTGCTACTGTAACGATAATCGGAAGGGTCAGCCCGGTCTGCTGATCGGAATTCCGTGTCACCTTCAGCACCAGTTCGACCGCGGCATCGGCTTCGGGAACCGCAATCCGACCGTCGAGCGCGATGACTTCCTCTCGGCTTGAGCTCGCGATCTCAATTCCATACCCCTTCGGCACACCCGGCAGTTTAAGCAGCGTATCTTGCGCCGACGGCGCAGTCAAGCTCCGAATACCGGCGGCTACCTCCGTCGCTGAAGGCGCGAATACCTCGACTTCGGCCAGCTGCATGCGGTATTGATCGGCATCGAACGGAGCCGAACGCAGCTTCGTGCCGACGATCTTGACGTATCTCGCCGCTGTAATACCGTCAAGCGCAAACGACTGCACCTCCCCTGGCGCAGGCAGCGCATAATCCGTTTCGCTGACTACAGTCTCCCAATGCGCATCGTCATTGGACACTTGAACCGTAAAATCGATCGGAAAACCGTAGCCTTCACGATCCGCATCGTTGCGCGGATATAGATCGATTCGGTTCATCGGCACGATGCGTCCCAGATCCAGCTTGATCCATTCCGAGTGGTCTACGCCAAGCTGGTCGGCGCTTGTCCAGCCGAACGGAGGCTGTCCGTCCAATCCCCGAAGGCCGTCCACGGCGAACGACTTGCCCCATACCTCGGCCTCAACCGTGCTGGAAGTCGTAACGGAGGCGGACAGAGCCAGATTGCCGTCAAGCGCGCCAAGCTCCACGCCCGCTTCCCCATCGGTCACCGTAATCCGGAATTGTGCCGTCAGCTCCGGCCTCTCGGCCGCGCGCACTGTAACCATCGTCGTGCCTGGCTTTAAGGGCCGAACCGTCCCGTTATTCCTAACGATAGCGACAGACGGATCCTCCACGCTGAACGTCAGCATCCGATTGCTTACAATTTCCCGCTGCTCGTCCGCCCTTAAACCGTGCACCTCGACATATCCGACTTCGGTGGACGACTGCTGCATATTTTCAACGCTTAGTGCAACTCTGTCCCCTAGGTTGATCTCCGCCATCTTGAAGTTAACCGGCCCGTAGCTTCGCGCTCCGGAGCCCGTCAACATCCGGTCCCCGGCATGATACGGTCCGAGAACCGTGCCTTGCGAGGAATCGTACGTCAGCGCTACGCCGCTGTTATGGAAATAATCGCCGCCCGCCTCTTCCGATGAAGTCATATAGTAGTCCTGGTTGGGCTGCAATACAACAGCTTCGGAAAGAGGACTATACTTGAAGCCCGCTTCGTCCGGCCGGCCTTTCGCCATGTCGATATCCGTCTCGGCCACTTTGTTCATTGCATGATCGTAAATAAACAACGTATGAATGCGATTGCTCCCCGCCGTGTAATACCTCCCCAATTGGCTGACCGTGATCGGGTTTGCCCCGGTTCTGAAAGCGAAGCCCAACCCCTGCGGAACCGTTACGTGGTTAAACAATTCATTGTTGGGACCTGTCGTTACGTCCGCCTTGGTAAAAAATGCGCCCGAATCCCTGAAATCGACGGGGATCCATTCGAACGCTCTTCCGTTAAAAATCAGATGGTATTCCTCGGCAAGCTGCGGAACCGAGATGCCCGGAACGAGCGCGGATACGACGGCCTGATCCAGAGATAACGTCAGGCTCGTCACCCCCGGCTTCAACCCGGTTAACGTACCGTCCGGCGCGGCTGTAATAGCACTGGAAGGTTCTACGGATAATTTAACGAACCGATTGTCCAGCACGATGCTCTGTCCGTCCGCCATATATCCGCGATAAACGGGTTTGAACTGCTTAGGCGCAGACGTCGGCGCCATCTCGGCAATACCAATGGAACGAACATGCTCGATCTGCTTCCATTGCTCGGAATCGGAAGATTTGCTTACGCCGAGGCGAATGACGGTATCCGTCTCGTTCCAGGTCTCTCCCTCCGGAAGGGTAATGGCATACCCCCCGGCATTCTGAACTAGAGACAGAGGGACATCGCTCGCCAGCAAACGGGCTTCATGAAACTCTCTGCCATCGAAAGCGCGATCGATCTGCAGTGTCTGTCCAACGGGAGAGTTCAGTACATGAAGGTACACGTACTGCCCGTCCGCCGAATCCGTCGCCACTCCCCACGTATCGTTCTGCGTCGTGTGCGGATAAGTGATATAGGAGGTGCTGGGCCGCGTACCGAACAAGGACGGACCGATCTCGGCGATCTTCTCGCCCAATCTTGCAAACTCGGCTTCGACGCCGGGCTCCCACTCATTGTTGGCATACGGTCCCGTCGCCCACTGTATACCGCCGTTGCGTTGACCAAGCGTTGCGGCCAAGCGAACCGTATATCTCAGCATGGATTCCGCGTTGTAAAGAATAGGAGTGTTGTACCGGGCCCACCATTCCTGGGTCACTCTATTATTCTCTTGGCCGGACGAGGTAAGCCAATTGTCCGTATTCGCGTCGATGCCGCCCATCGTTTCGGAAGCGACAAAATCGGAAAGATGCGGAAATACGAGGCTGTCGTTATAGCGGATGCCGTAATTCACCCATACGGCTGCTTCCGGGTTATATTGGCGGACGGAAGCTTTAAGCCTCGCGCCGTCAATGCGGTCGGAGCCGGGGGCGCCGTCGAACCAGAAGCCCGCGATCTGCCCGTCGTAGCGATCCCCGATTTCAACGATTAAATCGTTAATGAACTTATTCCATAACTCATAGTTTCCCCAGCCGGTCAACGCCTGCTGCTCCGTCGTCAGATCGTGGCCGTCAACGGGGTGGAAGTACAGAACCAGCTTGATATTCCGAGCCGTCAGCGCGGCGAGCAAATCCCCGATCACATCTCTGTTCGAAGCTTTGCCGGGCATGATCGCATTCATTGTTTCACTGGGGTACAACGCGCTCATCCCCGCATGAAATACAGTAAACGTAACGTATTCGGCACCCATGCTCTGCGCCACGTCCGCGAACCTCTCCTCGTCGAAGCCATCCGCCAGCGCGTTCACGTCGGCGACGGGATTCCCCCCCGGGCTGTCGTAAGTGTGACCATACTCATAGCCGGGATACGAATACGTGTAGTGAACGAAGAGGCCCATTTTCGCGTTCGAGAAGAAATCCAGATTCCCTCCCTCGACTTGCCCTTCCGCCGCCTGCGCGATCGACGGTCCCCCGGTCATGACAGGCGGCGCGATAAGCGCCAGAATCGCAAATGCGAGCACCATTCTTTTTAATCGGCTAATCATGCGAACAACCTCCCCAAGTGTCAGTATGCATGTCCTGCGACTGCTTCTTGCCGCTCTGACGCTTTGCCGCGCCGCGCCCCGTCAACCCTTGACCGCTCCGCCGGTAAGGCCCTGCACGAAATACTTCTGCACGAACAGAAACATCGCTACCAGCGGAATCAGCACCAGACAGATCGCCGCCGACAAAGGCCCCCAGTCCGTTGCGAACTGCGACTTGAACGCGATAACGCCCATCGGAATCGTCTTTAGAGGCGAGGTAGAGAGCGCAATCGAACCCCAGAGCAATTCGCCCCAGAAGCTGACAAAGTTGAAAATGGCGCAAGTGGCAATCGCCGGCAGCATCAGAGGTACGGTAATGCGGTAAAATGTCTTCGTTTCGTTGCAGCCGTCCACCCGGGCCGCTTCCAGCAACTCTTCGGGCAGCGTGCGGAAAAAGCTGCGGAAGATGAAGACGGTCATCGGCAAGCCCCAACCGATATAGGGAATGATAAGCGAGTGAAGCTCGCCGATCATATGAAGCCTGCTCATCATGATATATAGCGGCATAATCGCCGACTCCGACGGCAGCATTGTCGTGGATAGAATCAGGAACATGATTCCGCTTGCGAAGGGCACGTGCAGCCGCGCAAGCGCGTAACCGGCCATCGCTCCGAAGATGACGATGAACAATACGGAAATCCCTACGACGATGCTGGAATTTAAGAAATACTCCCCGATATGAGCATCCAGCCAGGCTTTCGGATAATTAATGGCGTGTACATTCTTAGGCAGACCCCATACGTTAACGAAAAACTCCGCCGTCGACTTGAAAGAAGTATTCAATACGAACAGCACCGGATAGATGGTAAGCACGATAAACAGAACCACGACCGTTCTGCTGATCGGATGCGCGGCGAGATTAGCGGTCAGACCGGGTCTAATATTCATAAGACGTACCCCGCAAAATCCGACTCGTAATCAGAATAATGAGCATAACGGCAATCGTCAGCAGGAAACCCATTGCGGCGGAATATCCGAACTCGCTGTAAGTGAACGCCGTATCGATCATCTGCAGCGGAATCGTACGGGACAGAATGCCGGGTCCGCCTTCGGTCATGACGAATACGAGGTCGTAGGACTTGAACGCCAGCACCAACGTAAAGATGGCCGACAGCTGCACGATCGGTTTGATCAACGGAAGCACGATGGAGAAAAATTGACGGGCGTAGCTCGCCCCCTCCAGTTTGCTGGATTCGAACAAGGATACCGGGATATTCTGCATCGCGGCGAAGACCAGCATCATCGTCAGTCCCGTCAAGCGCCAGATGCCTACAATAATAATGCTTAGAAGCACCGTATCCGGATTTTCCAGCCAAGCTTGCGCCCAGGACCCGAGTCCGATCGTACGCAGCAGCTGGTTGATCAAGCCCATCTCCGGATTGTACATGAAGGTGAACAGCAGCCCGATAATGGCAACCGGCAGCATCACCGGCATAAACAGAATCAAGCGGCATATGGCGCCTTCGCGCCGGCCGAGCCGGTAAATAAACCCTGCCAGCCCGGTTCCGATCACAAGAGCGGCAAACGTCATTGCGACTGCCAGATAGATGGAATTAAACAAGCTCTTGCGCACATTCTCTTCTAGAAGAGCTTCCTTGTAATTGTGAAAACCCACCCATTCTCGATGCAGAAATCCGTCCCATTCCTGAAAGGAAAGCACCACGTTCCAGATCGTCGGAATGAAGATGGCAAAAGCGATAAAAGCAAGGGCCGGAAGCATAAACAAAATGCCCGTTCCTATCATTTTTTTGCGTTGACTGCTCAGAGCCGTCATGTCTGTATGTCTCTCTCCTTCCCCTGAAAAACATTGCCTCTTCGACAAGGGGCTGTCCCATAAGTACAAAGATCCGTATCGAACGATGATCGTTGGAATGGTGCAAGTCGCATCTATCTCCTTCCGCTGCTATACGATCCTGAAATTTTGAAGGGGTAAACCCATGATAGGGTCATTTCAGGAACGTATGAGGCAGTCTCCAGGAGATAGATGCTTCTTCTTTTTCCATCGATCCTCTGGTACGTCTTTGCTTATGAGAAAAGCTCTGCTTTTTATTTATTTAACGTATCCAGACGAACCTTCTCCAGCTTGTCCAATACGCTTGCTTCGCTCTGCCCTACCAATACATGGTTGGGGATAAACTCCTGCTCGAAGAATGCGGCGATCTTCGGCCCGAAATTGTAAAATTCCTTGGCCTGCACATCCGCGCTGAGCTCCATAATGCGCTGGATGACCGGATCGCTGACCTTTACGTTCACGTTCGCGGCCGCGTAACCTTCGTCTGCATGGATCTTCTGGATCGATTCGTTCAAATACGTCTTCAGCACCTCGACCGCCGCATCTTTATCCGTGACATTCGCAGGAATGAACAATCCGTCCGCACCGCCAAGGACGGCATTCTCTGCCCCCATGGAAGGCCAGCTTGCGACAGACACCTCAAAATCCTTGGCATCCGCGATAATTCCTCCCGCATTGGCCGATACCTCGGCAAGCATTGCTACCTTGCCTTGATAGAATGCGGATTTCGCTTCGTCGCGGCTCACGGTTAAAGCTCCCTTGCCCGGATACCAATACTGGTTGTCATACAGAGCTTTAATATTGCTTAACACCTTCGAGAAGATCGGATCCGTACCGGGCACTTTGCCGGCCGCCAGGTCTTCGAGTTTCCCTTCGCTCTTCCCAAGGCTCAATATGCCGTTGCGCGCGAGCCAAGGCTGAATGTCCTTCTCCTTGCCGATCGCGAACGGGTACGCATCCGTCTTCTCCTTAATCGTCTTGCTCGCGGCGATAAATTCCTCCCAGGTCCATTTCGTCGGTACGGGAATTCCGGCTTTCTCGAAAATGGCATTGTTTACGTAGATGACGGAGAAATTGGAGCCCAGCGGAACCGCAATATATTTCCCGTCGAATTTGCCCAACTCCAGCAGCGTCGGGTTGAAGGTTTGTTTCCATGCGCCGTTGTCCGCCTCCAGATACGGCGTCAAATCCAGCGCCTGATTGGCGTCCGCGAACGTCTTCATGTTTTGCGGCCAGAATTGATAGATGTCCGCAGGCGTATTAGAGGCGATGCCCGTCTTGATGATTTTCTCCAGGTTCGCCCAATCGACCTGAATGCCCTCGATATTGTACTTGTCCTTCAACTGCTCCTGAAGCTCGCTTACCATTTTCTCGCCGGACGTATATTCCACGATTTTTCCGTAGAACTTGATATTCTTCTTCGCAGCCGGAGTAGTCGCGGCCGGCGTCGAGGAAGACGCCTCAGCGGACGACTCCGCGCTCGGAATGGCGCTTCCCGCATTGCCGCCCTTTCCGCCGCAAGCGGTTACAAGCAAAATTGCAGCCAACAACATACTGCCGAGCACCCCTGTTTTCTTAACGCTCCTCATTGTTCTTTCCATCCTCCCGGGTTGTTTTGCAGCCTTCACTCGTTCGCTTATTTTGGCTACGCTTTCATTATAGAGAGCAACATCCCGCTCCCACAGGCAACGAATCTACAAACTGTTCCCGCAAATCTACAATTTGCCCGGGACGGCATGTTTACGATAATCGGACGGGGAGCATCCTTCGCTCTTCTTGAACACCTGGCAGAAATACTTGTAATTCTGAAAACCGACGCGATCCATAACTTCATAGGCCAGCAGATTCGTGCTTCTCAGCAATTGTTTGGCTTCATCGATGCGATGTCGATTCAAATATTCGCGGAATGGGACGCCGACCTCTTTGTTAAACAGATGGCTGAAATAATTCGGCGTAATCCCCGTCACCTCCGCCAAAGTTTCCACCGTCAATTCGGATTTATAATGGCTCCGGATATAGTCGGTCGCTTGCGCGATCAGGTACGTATGCTTGCCGCCGCTCCCGTTCCGCTGCCTTTCCAGCGTCATCATGTAACGGCGCAGCACCTCCTCTTTATACGTTTGCATGATCTCATAATGAAGGAAGATCGCCCTGCTCCATTCCGGCCGATCCGATCGGCGCTCTTCCTTCCGCTCTTCGGGCCAAACGCCGTACAGTATTCGCAGCAGCTCCACGCATAGCTCCTCCACCCCTTCCCTGGACAGACCGGCAATCTGCCCGGCTTCTTCAAATTGTCGGTCGATCAGCGCATTAACGGCAGCGACGTCCAGATGGAGCACAGCCTCCGCAAGCTTCTGTTCCACGATTAACGGCAGCGGATAATGGCGCACGGGAACGAAGCCAGACACAGCTCTGAATACAACTCCGCCCCCATGCACCAATTTGCCGTTAAGCGCGCCGCATGCTTCGCCCATTAATCGAAGCAGCGCCTCTACAGACCCCGGAGCGCTCATACCCAAGCTTACGGTAATGCCGAACTTGTCCGTCAGGGTGCCGTTGAGATCCCAGTGCCACTGACGGACCGACGCCTCCCAACTATCCGCCGAATAGACTTGCGCCAATCTGCACAAGACATAGAATCTTCGCTCCCTCATATCTGTCGCGACATACTCTTCGCTCGCAAACCGAGAGAGCAGCTGCTTTCCGACCTCGGCATACATCTGCTCCCGCCGTTCCGGACTTAAAGCGGACAGTCGGACAGCGTAGCCGTCCCATTCCAGCGCCATGCAGACAAAATTTCCGTCCGTGTTCGTCAAATAACGGACAATCTCGCATGCGCCCATGGACAAATTGCTCTGCTCCCCGAGGGCAAGCTTCTCCAGCCAGCGAGCCGCCTGGAGCGTCCTGCGCTCCCGCTCCTCCTGCCGATGCGCCAACAGCTTATGCTGCGCGGCTTTGACCATCTCGATCAGACTGCGCAGCTTGACCGGCTTTAACTCGTAATCGGCAACCCCGATCTGGATCGCTTCCTTGGCGTATTGAAAATCCGCGTAACCGCTCAGGAGAATGACCGCCGCTGAAGGCGTCTTCCGCTTGATCGCCCTGCTCAGCTCCAGGCCGTCCATCCCCGGCATCCGGATGTCCGTGATGACAATATCCGGCAGATGCCGGTTATACAGCTCCCAGGCTTCCGTTCCGTTGGCCGCGGAATACACCTGATCGATATCGAACATCGACCAGTCGATCCCTTCCGCTAGGCCGGTACGGATTTGCACCTCATCGTCGGCAATCAACAGTTTCATTCCGATTCCCCCGTTTCCCGATGTCTTGGTATCGTTAGTTCTACGCAGGCTCCTTGTCCAGGTTCGCTCCTCACCTCAAGCTTGGAGGACGATCCGTATCGCAGCCGCAGCCGATCCGCGATATTACGCAGCGCAAACCCTTTGTGCCCCTCCGGTTCCACCTTGAGAATCTCGTCGATCAGCCCTGCGCCTATCCCGACGCCGTCATCCTGAACCCTCAGAACGATTTCGCCCGCAAGGCGCTCGAATACCGATACGCGAAGCGTCCCGCTGCCGATTTTAGGCTCAATTCCATGAATAATGGCATTCTCGACGAGCGGCTGTAAAAGCAGAGTCGGCACGGGTTCCTCCATGAGCGTCGGATCGACCTCAATATCCCAGCTCAGCTTGTCGGCGAAGCGATTCTGTTGAATGAGCAGGTAGTTTTTGAGATGGTCGATCTCACGGCCGATCGTCGTCGTTTCCCTGCCTTGATTCAGCGTATGGCGAAAAAGATCCGACAGCGCCTCGATCTGCTCTCCGATATCGTAAGCCTTGCGTTTAACGGCCATCCAGCGGATCGAGTCCAGCGTATTGTACAGGAAATGAGGGTTTATCTGCGCTTGCAGCGCCTTCAGCTCCGCTTCTTTCTCGCGAATTTGCCCTTTATATACTTTCTCGATCAAGTTCTGAATCTGCCCTACCATATCGATGAAAATATAAGACACTCTTCCGATCTCATCCTTAGATCGAATTTCTAAATGTACATTAAGATTGCCGCTCTTCACTTTGGCCATCTCCTTGGTCAGCCGCTTAAGCGGCTTGACCACACTCTTGCTCTGGACGATGAAAAACAGAATGCCGAACAACGCGCACAAGGACATGCCGATCAGGATGAACAACTTGACGACCTCAAGCTGGGACAGCAGCTCCCTCTTCGGAACGATCTCGACGACATGCCAGCCCGTATCCTCGATCCGGTAATGAAAGACCGCGCTGTCTGCGCCGTTAATTCGCGCGTCGAAATAACCTTCTTCGAATTGAAGAAGGTATCGAACATACTCTTGATCGCTCAGATCGGCATCCAGCAGATCCTTATTCGGGGAAGAAACGACTTTGCCGGTCCGGTCGACGATAGAGATACCCCCGCCGTTCCACGAGTGGATGCCGGCATACATATTCGATAAATAACTCTCATCCACGCTTACTCGCTCAACAGCGATCTGCCGCGGCGCATTCAAGTCGTTGATGGCTCGCACAAGCGAAATAACCGGTTTGGGAGAAGTCTGCTTGTACCGTTGGTTCAATAGATACGGCGGGGTCCAGAACACCTTGCCGCCTAGCTGCTCCGCAGTCCCGTGAAAACGGGTATCCTCCACCTGAACGGAATCGCCGTACTGGAAGATGATTTCTCGCCCCCGGCTAACGGCAATCGAATTAATATAAGGCTTGCTGTGAAGCAGGGAATCGAAAGACACGAACAGCTTAGCCTTGTTGCGCTCTGCGTCCAGATAGTTTTTCTCCGTATGGAAATGAATAAGCTCTTGCAGATAATCGTCCGACAAAATCGTAAGCGACAGATAATCCGCCTCTCGAACGATATTCTCGATGCCGAACCGGGTTTGCTTGAGCACCTGAAGCAGGTTGTCCCGGGTCTTGTCATAGACGACGTTGGAAGCTTTCAGCTGAATAATAAAAGCCACGATACCTAGGGGGATCATAATAAATACGAGCAGATAGACGACGAGCTTCTTGCCCAAACTCAGCTCCAAAAAGGCATCTCTTATACGCTTCATATCAACAGCCCCATACTTGTAGTCGATCTATTATGTTTGCGCTTACATTATTCTGCATCATTCGACAATGAAACTCAATAATCAATATTGTAGCCTTCTGCGCGACACTCTGGGCAGGCTGCTCAGCTACAAAAAGTTTCGATAATCTACAATACGGAAGAGGCTGCCCATATAGACATGTCAAGTTGCTCTAATAATGTACACGACGATTTGTCCGCTCGACGGTTGTGTCCGCTCGACTGTTGTGTCTGCTCGACGGTTGTGCCCGCTCGACTGTTCCTGTTGAAACTACAGCTTTTCGATCCACAAGGCGACTTCCGTGGGGGAAGTTAGCCGAAAAACCATACAAAGCTACTCCGATTAGATCCAAACGACGGGCATTTGTCAGAAAAATCGTATAAAGTAACTCAAATCAGGCTCAAACGACTGACGTTTGTAGGGAAAACCGTACAAATAGGCGATTGGGGCGATACCGACTGAAAACACCAAACAGGCGAGCCCCCGTTATGGGAAAGCTCGCCTGTTCTGCCTTGCCTTTATTTCATTTCCTTCGTCGGTCCCGCCACAGGAGGAACAGGCAGCCCCGCTTGACGGAGCAGCACCGTCATTTGGCCGCGGTGATGCGTCTGATGATCGATGAACTGGCGCAGAAACTGGCCGCGTTTCGTCGGACCCATGAAGCCTTTGATTTCCTCGGCCAACTGCTCGTCCGACAGATTCTTTGCTTCGTTGTTATAAGCGGCGATAACCTCTTCATACTTAGCGACAATCTCCGCCATCGTCGACGGCACCTCTGAGTCGCGTGGGATCGCAGGAATATTCAGGCCTGCGAAATGGCCGAACCCTCCGCCCGAGCCGACCAGATGCCACGCCAGCCAACCCAGCGAGCTATGTCCCTCAACGATCGCCACATTCATCTTGTCGTCGGTGATCGCCTTCATCACAGCCAGCGTTCCCGCCGACGATGCCGCCCAATCCGCCAAAAAATCCTCCGCTTTACGATACATGATTACGCCTCCCCAAATGGTTTCTACTCTATTTTAAACTCGATGGGGGACGAATTCAAATCGCTGGACAACCCGCTGGCGGCCTGCGAATATGACGCTAAAATTGGATAACCCCCGCTAAAGTAAGCACCCCCGTAATCAACGCCGCGATGAAAAAAACGATGAAAAACCACTTCGTGAATTTCCAGCTCATATTCGAGCCTTGCCACCAAACTGTACCGTAGATGACTGCCCCCAGCAGCATAACGGAAATAAAAGCAATAAAAGCATTAAACACTAACCCCACCTGCGCTTCCCGAAAATGATTATTTAATGAGCTTACATTTCGCAAAATCAGCATAAATCAGCCGCTCGGATTTCTCTATACCTCCGAAGTGATATTTTTACTGTAATCGGAGGCCGCAGACGATTTCTCTATATCGCGCGCCGCTGTTTCTAGTACAATACATTTAGTGGCATTAATCGAGTTTAGAGGTGTGCGGAAATGCAGGGAACAAGGCTGACATTAAGAGACGCGATACAAGAGCAAGGCGCGATGAGCGCGGAACGGTTTCTCCCTCTGGCTAGAGGAGTTGCGGCCGGAGTTGAAAATCTTCATCGCATGCATAAGCTTCATCTGGATTTGCGCCCCGAGAGGATCGAAATCCTGCAGAACGGTACAGAGGCGGCGCTCATCGACACAGGTTACGAGGCGAGCGGCTCGCCCGATGGTTATGCGCGCCCGGCCTATAATGGCAGCTTTCATGCAAGTTTGCCGTATTGCTCCCCGGAGAACACCGGCAGAATGCAAAGAAAAATTGATGAACGCAGCGATTTGTACTCCTTGGGCGTTATTTTCTATGAAATGCTGACCGGACGCTTGCCCTTTCTGGCGGATACCGATCATCCGCTGGAATGGATTTATATGCATCTTGCACAAAGCCCCGCCCCGATAACCGGCGCGGATTTGCAACTGCCGGACGGCCTTGAAGCGATTGTAATGAAGCTATTGGACAAAAACCCGGATCGCCGCTACCAGAACGCCGGACTTCTCATTGCCGACCTGGACAAGATCGGACGCTCCGACGATACCTTCTTCACCATGCCCGGCTTTTACGGCAGAGAGGCCGAAATGGCGGTCCTGACCGAAGCCTTCTATTCCGCCTGCCTCGGATCGGCAGAGGTCGTCTACGTGTCGGGAGAAGCCGGAATCGGAAAATCGAGCCTACTGGACGAAATGTTTCGAAAGCAGCCGCAGACCCGGGACTTCTACTACATTACCGGAAAGTTCGAGCAAATCCCCAAGCAAAGCCCCTATCCTCCGATCATACAAGCCTTTCGCGGACTTGTCCGCCATCTACTGGGCGAAAGGAAGCAGCGGTCCGAGGTCTGGAAGCACAAGCTGCGAACCGCGCTGGGGGCTAACGCTGGCCTCATTACGGCGATGATTCCGGAAGCCGATCTGCTTCTGGACGTTACCTCCTCCGAGAGCGAGTCGGAGCTATCCAATCATGAATCGGGGACAAGATTCGTTTATGCTTTTCGTAAATTCGCGCAGGCGCTGGCATCCAAGGATCATCCCATCGTCCTGTTTATCGACGACTTGCAATGGGCCGATGCTTCATCTCTCGAATTGATTCGCGCTCTGCTCTCCGATCCTGAAAGCCAGTATTTCCTGTTCGTCTGCGCTTACCGTCCTTCGGAGACGGATCGCAGCAAGCTTCCCGGTTACGAGTCGGACGGGAGCGTTGCCGTTCAGGCGGCCATCCGCCACATCCCTCTATCTCCACTTGGCCCGGAGCAGATCAATCGGATTGTGATGGAGACGCTGGGCAGCCCTGCAGACGTGGCGATGCCACTGACGGAATTGCTGTATTCGCAATCCGGCGGAAATCCGTTTCATTTCAAGCAGATTCTGCTCCGCCTGCAGGACGACCGCTGTTTGCTCTACAACCGCGAAAAGCAGAGCTGGCAGTGGAGTCTGGGAGAAATTATCGAGCGCCTGCCCGGGTACGCCATTCACGAATTGATAGAGCATAGGCTGAGCCGCTTGTCTAGCGCCGCACTGAAGCTGCTCCAAGCCGCCGCTTGCGCGGGAAGCGTCTTCGATCCCCGTTTAGTCGCGCCCGTTGCGAACTTGACGTCGGAAGATGCTAAATCGGAATGGTCGGCGATGGAGGCCGAGGGCATGCTTGTTCAAGGAGAGCACGGCAAGCTCCGCTTTGCGCACGACAGCATTCAGAAGCTGATCTACGGGAAGCTCGACGAGCGAACTAAACAGAATATCCATCTGTTAATCGGCCGCAGTCTGATCGCGGCGAATTCCGAGGGTTCCGGAGCCGAAGGAAGCTTATTTGACGGAATAAACCATCTGAATCTGGGCTCCGTGCAAATGACCGACAAGCGGGAGTTAAGACTGCTGGCCGTAAAAAATTGCGATGCGGGCAACCGTGCGCTGGAGACTTCCGCCTATGACGTCGCATTGGAGTATTTCAGCAAGGGCGTCGAGCTGCTATCCGCGGAAGATTGGAACGAGGAGTTCGAGCTCTGCTTCGAGCTGCACGCTCGGAAAGCGGAGTGCGAGTTTCTGTGCGGCAATCATCAGCAATATGAACGGGATATTCAGCTCGTGCTGGATCGGGCGCGCAACCCGGTCGAACGAAGCCGGGCGCAGATGATTAGAATTATGCAGCTGATTAATCAAGGCAAATATGTGGAAGGAACCGCTCTTGGCCTGCAAAGTCTAAACGAGCTGCAAATTAGAGTCTCTTACAATCCGGGAAAATTAACGCTTCTAATGGAAGGAATTCGGATCGAGGCGCTGCTTCGCGGTCGTTTCGACCGGCTTGCCCAGATGGAGGAAATGTCGGATAAAGTCCGGATCGCCGCGATGAATCTGATCTTCGCCATCATTCCGTCCACGTTTTTTACGAATAAGGATATCTTCTTCCTGCTTATGTGCCGCGCCATTCAACTGTCGCTTCGCTACGGCAACACACCCGTATCCGCCGCCGTCTATTCCGCCTACGGCATGCTTCTCGGGAGCGGAATGGGCAAATTCGGCAAAGGCTACACCATCGGCAAGGTCGGCGTCGAGCTGTCCGAACGATACAACGTCCCCTCGGTGACGAGCAAAACCTACACTGTATTCGGCGGAGTGCTATGCCAGTTTGCCGGGAACGCCCGAGAAGGCGACGCTTATTTAGCCAAGGCGCTGCGCTGCGGCTTGGATTCGGGCGATTACGTCTTCGTAAGCTATGCGATGGGCGCTCACGTCAACTCGTTATACACGCGGGCGTCCTTAAGCGAACTTGCGAGAACAATCGCCGATTACATGGCCGTGTTGGATACGACAAAGGACGAATTCGTCAGGCAAAATTTTTATCTGTATCAGCAGGTCATTCTCGCCCTTCAAGGAAGAACGGCTGCGCCGGATTCGTTCAGCAGTCCCGACTTTGACGAGGAGGCGTTTCTGGAGCGGATTCGCCGGGAGGAGACATCGGCCACTACCTTGTTTCAATATGGTACGTATAAGACGCAGCTCTACTATTTGCTGGGCAATTGCGAGGAATCCGCCCGCTGGGCTCGCCATGCGGAAGCCTACGAGGATTATGCCACTCATCTGCCCCATCTGCCGGAATGTCAGTTCTACGAGGCGCTTGCCTTGGCGGAAATCCATGCCCGATCCCGACGAAGCTCGTTAACGAGAAAAAGGCTAGTTCGCGCTCTTCGGCGATTTAAAAGATGGACGAGGTGGAGCTCCGATAACTTTCGTTCTAAACAGCTGCTTCTGGATGCCGAGTATGCGCGGGCTGAAGAAAAATTCGCGCTGGCCGAGGAAATCTACGATAAAGCGATCCGGGAGGCCAGAGAGCAAGACGACTTCCGAATCATCGGACTGGCGGGTGAGCTGGCCGCCGTTCATTACGACAGGTGCGGCAAAAGAACGACGGCGCTCTATTATTGGCAGGTGGCCGTCGACGGGTACGGACAGTGGGAGCTTCCCTTGAAGCTGCGGCAAGCGGAGGAGCGGCTGCAGGCGTTGCGGCGGCAAGAGCAAGCGGCGGCACCCGCGGCGGAATACGAGGCGGATCCGACAGGTCTTCCTGTCGATGTCGCCAACGTCGTCGCGGCGACAAGCGAGCCAGGCGAATCTTATACGCTCGACGGCGCCGATCTTACCGCAATTGTGAAAGCCAGCCAAACGATGGCCAATCGCATAGACATGGACGCTGTGCTCGCCGAAATATTGAGTACGATTCTGAAGCATGCAGGCGCCAGCAAAGGCGCTCTGATCACGGGCGGTCAGGAGGCTCTGTATATTCAGGCATACTCGGATTCCGAGACCGACGCCGAGGGCATGGGCAAAGTTCCTTCTCTACCGCTAGAAGTGCTGGACAGTTCCTTGGTGCCGGAGGGCCTCATTCGCTATGTCGCGCGGACGCGCGAGAACGTCCGTTACTCTGCCGACGAGGAGAGCTGGTTGATCCATAATCCGTATATCGGCAATCGCCGACCTCAATCGGTGCTATGCGCCCCCGTTGTCGTACACGGTATTATGCTGGGCGTGCTGTATTTGGAAAACAGACTGGCCGGCGGCTTATTCGCCGCGGATCGTCTCGCCGTCCTGCTCGCTATGGCTTCGCAGGGCTTGATGCTGTGCGTGCTGCAAAGCTCGCCGAGTCCGGTCTATGCGGAGTCGGAAGCGGAGGATGACTTTCCCGCCCCCGGTCTGATGGACGAGCCGCTTACCGAACGGGAGCTGGAGGTACTCGCCTTGCTTGCGGCCGGACTGTCCAACAAGGAGATCGCCGATCGTCTGATCATCGCCGTCGGCACGGTAAAGGTGCACGTCAAAAATATTTTCGCCAAGCTTAAGGTCAATCGACGCATTAAGGCAATAGAGCAGGCCAAGGAACTCAAGCTGCTGAGGTAACCCTGTCCGGCCGTACTGCATGAAGCTGCCTCGTTTTATACAGATGCAATACGCGTGACCAAGCCTTTCTGCCGTCTTTTGCAGAAATTTGTCGTATGCTACAATGGAAGCGTTAAGTCTCTCCAAAGAATGGAATCTATTATTGACATAACGCCTGAAAGCGAAGTGGACAACCATGTTTTCGGAAATCAAGGATGTCATGTTCCCGGTATCTGCTCTTGAGGAATCCTCTATCGTAGCAATCTTGGATCGCAATAGTGCTTTTTCATATGTCAATCCGCAATTTTGCGCCATATCGAAGTACGCTCCCGAAGAGTTGATTGGACGGACTTATGAATCGCTGACTGCCGCCGACTTTAATTCCGATAAAACTTTGGGAGAAATGAAGCGGACGATAGAGCAAGGGAAGGTATGGAAGGGCGAAATCCGAATTGCGTCCAAGGACGGCGGCGGCGCCTGGCTTGCGCAGACCATCATTCCCCTTGTCAATGAGCACGGAGAGGTGCAGCAATCGGTCTCGATCGGCACGGACATCTCGGAGCGCAAAGAAAATAAGCTTAAGCTTATGCAGACGATGGAAAACCTGCGCGACATCGAGAAAGCTCTGGACGAATCGTCGATCGTCGCCATTACCGATCGTGCAGGGGTTATTACCTACGTTAACGAGAAGTTTTGCGAGATTTCCAAATACGAGAAGCACGAGCTGTTGGGCAAAACGCACCGGGTCATCAACTCCAACTATCATCCGAAAACTTTTTTCAAAGAGATGTGGGGCACGATCAAGAGCGGACAAGTGTGGAGGGGCGAGGTTAAAAATCGGGCGAAGGACGGCACGGAATACTGGATGAATACGACGATCGTTCCCTTCCTCGACGACAATCGCCAGCCTCGTCAGTTTATCTCGATCCGGTCCGATATTACCGATCGGGTGAAGGCCGAGGAAGCGTTGGCCGAGCGCACCGAGCAGTTAGCCAGAACTCGGGACGAAGCGGTCAAGGCCAATATGATCAAAAGCCAATTTCTCGCCAATATGAGCCATGAGCTGCGCACGCCGCTTAATGCGATTATCGGCTATAGCGAAATGCTGCGGGAAGAGGCCGAAGAGCTCGGAGAGACGGTATTCGTCGAAGACTTGGGCAAAATCAGCAAGGCGGGCAACCATCTGCTCGCTCTGATCAACGATATTCTCGATATTTCCAAAATCGAGGCAGGCAAAATGGAGCTTCATCTGGAAACGTGCAGCTTGCCCGACCTGATTCAGGACGTGACCACTACGATCCGGCCTTTGGCGGAGGAAAAAGGAAACCGTCTTAACTATGAATGTATAGCGCAGGACATCATTACGACCGATGTGCTCAAGGTGCGGCAAATTCTGATCAACCTGCTGAGCAACGCGAATAAATTCACCGATGCGGGAACGATCACCTTGCGCATCTTCCGAGAAGCGCGCGATGGCTCGGACGGATACAGCTTTCACGTACAGGATACGGGAATCGGCATGACGCCGGAGCAGATGGAAAAGCTGTTCTTTCCGTTTACTCAGGCCGATGCATCGACGACGCGCAAATACGGCGGCACCGGTCTAGGGCTGGCAATCAGCCAGCGAATCAGCCAGATGCTAGGCGGCGATATCCGCGTGGAAAGCGAGCCGGACGTCGGCACCAGCTTCATCTGCTGGCTCCCGATTATGGAGGAAAAGCCAAGGGAGGCTCAGCAGTCAAGTGTGGAAGCCGATCCGGGCAATGCGGAAGAAGCGTCGTCGTCCATCAATATTCTGCTTATTGACGACGAAGCCTCCAACCGCGAACTGATGCAGCGGTATATCGCCAAAACCGGCTGGAGCATGGCCTACGCTGGCACCGGGCCGCAGGGCATCCGATTGGCGAAGAAACGACGTCCGGACGTCATCTGCCTCGACATTCTGATGCCCGATACCGACGGTTGGGAAGTGCTCGCCGCTCTGAAGGACGACCCGGACACCGCCGACATTCCGGTTATCGTCTGGACGATGCTCAGCGACAGACAGCGCGGCTACGCCTTGGGCGTCTCCGAATTTCTGACCAAGCCGTCCGAACGGGACAAGCTCATCGATACGATTAGCAAGTATATTCGTACTGAAGGGACTGTCTCATACTCCAATTGATTGGAAAGTTAGTCGAAAAATCAAATAAAGCAACTCAAATAAGAAGGAAACGACGTACGCTGTTCGAAAAATCGTACAAAGCAACTCGATTCAGGCTCAAACGACGGAGGTTTGTAGGAAAGACCATACAAGTCGACCAAGATCAAGGGTTGTTAACCTTTACGACTCTACTTAGAAAACGGCAGCTTCAACACTTTATCCATCGGGAAGTCGCGTCCGCTCCAAGCCTTTACCTGCGTCCATGCGGCTTCTCCCTGCCAGAACGGATCGCTCTCCGGCAGACCGAGCGGCAGAAACACTGCCGCACACAGGTACAAGCTGCCGGTCGAGACATAGGGCTCGCCTATGTCCGGTTGATGCCCGCAAAAGCCAACCGTCAGCCAGCCTTCCGCGTCAAACGTATTCGGAGCTTCGATCGTGCGGCGAATGACCGCCGTTAACGCGCAGCGCACCTGGGCGGGCTCTACGGTTGCTTCCATCCGGTGCTGCAGCGCCATCTGCGCAAGATGCTGGAACGCTCCGAAGCGATAGGCCAGCGAACGGCCCAACGGCGGATAAGTTCCGTCCGGCGCGATGAGGCGTTCCAACTGCGACGCATAGCGGATGGCCCGCAGCAGCGCGCGCTCGCGGACGGCGGCCCATTCCGGGTCGAGCGTGTGTACCGCATCCAAAATATCGACCAGCATCGGCTGAATTACGAAGCTATTATAGTAATCCGCATGGTAATCGGGACCGTCTCCGTATACTCCGTCCCCCATGTACCAGTTTTCGTGCGAGCGGATCGCGTAGTCGACGCGCATCTGATCCCAATCCTCGCCTACCCGGTACAGGAACGTCTCGATCATCGCCGAGAACAGCAGCCAGTTGCTGTACACCGGCTTGCGCGTTCGCGTGGCTTTCAGCGCGGCGATCACATTCGCTTTGACCCTCTCGTCCAGCTTATCCCACAGTTCTGTTGGAGCTCTTAAAATCGCATGCGCGAGGAACGAGGCGTCGACGATCGGCTGACCTCCATATGTAAAATTCATATAATCCGGAGAACTCGGATCGGTGCCGGCATCGATCGCATCGCGAGCAAGCTCTGCGTACTCCCTGCGATATCGCCCCTCTTCCCCCTCGTCGCTTCCGCTCTCCAGCCACGGCGCCAGACCGCACAGCAGCCGCCCCAACGCTTCCAGACCGGCATATCTCTCCCTATCTTCGCCATTTGTTTCGATCGGCATTTTCAACTTGAGCTCACGTTTTGCAAGATGAACGAGCACCGGATCTGCGATACGTCTCAGCGTATCGATCCAATAAGCTCGATTCAGCTTTCCGGGATTCATGCGGCTCTCCTCCAGACAGATGCGATCGCTGCGTATCGCTTGATGATCTCCTCCTCATTCTAACGATGCGGTACCGTAGGTGTCGAGAAAATCTCTGCGCTTCGCACGAGCCTGATGGAGTTCCACTCATTTTTTCATACGAAGTAGGATTATTGTCAAGTATTATCCCTCAGTGATATTTGACAAGCAATATCAGAAACAGAAGTTACTATTGAAAAACCTGATTAACATTGAAATTTGTCAACACATTCCCTCCAGAGCCTGCTCAATACTGATAAATTTCTTATAAGACAAATATCCTACACACCATAGAAATATATGAGAGCTTGGGGTTCTATGTCAACGTTGAGATTCTTGGCCGTATTACCAATCTGATTCACACTCAACTATCAGAAGACGATTATTGAACACAAAAAGGACAAGACTATTGATCACATGCATCAATAGCCTCGTCCACTTTCACTTTAAGAAACCATAGCGGTATAGTTTAGATGAATCAGGTGATATTACTTTGGCTTTGCTGAGAGTTGGCGAAATTGCATGTTTAGATATTGGATGGCTATTGTCCCCAGCAGACTAAAAGCGTTTAAAGTCACTCTTCGGGCTGTATCAAGGTAATGATGGATATCTCTTCGATGCTGCTTGCGAACCACAACCTAATTATCTATTAGCGTTGAGACTTCGGAACGTTCTAGGAAAATGAAACGTTTGATCAATCAAACGTTTCCCAAATACTGTACTGTAACAGTCTTTCAATGAAGTCTCGATAATGGCATGCAGACATAATTCTTTCATTAGTTCGAACTTAGGATATCATCCATGATACTTACGTATCTCTCTTCGGTGTATTTATCTGTTATTTGTCCTTCGATAATAAACGACATTTTCTTATGATTTGCTAGTAATATTAAATTATTGTTATTTTTTTTATAGTACATTTCTTTACCGTGAGTTGTTTTGATTGATGCACCGTCAATTGAATTTTCTGTATTACTGATTGATAAATTCAGTATGCTGTTAGCCTCAAATGGCCCATATAAAATTATTATGTCGTTTTTTTCCTTTTGATCAGACCTCAATTTAATTAATTTACCCTTTTCCTCTGTATAGGATACAACTACTGTGTTAACATCCCCAAGGTTATTTTTGCCCATATCCTTTGGAGGTAAGACAACATGTACATAACTAATGATGAGATCATCAATTTGAGGAATTGAAGTATTTATGCCGTATTTTATAATTTCATGATTCAAATTGTTCAATGATTCGCTTTTCGTGTTACAGCCAGATAAGACCAACATCATCATCATAAATATCAATCCAAAGTATTTAACCATAATTCCTCCTCCGTAAAACGTTAAATAATGCTTGGGACCAGGGTCACATCTTATTAGAATTCGACCTCCAACTTGAATTGATATCCATCGTCTTAAATATATAGAATTTATCAAAAAAAAGTACATTTAAGAGCGATCTTTTCACATAATACTATTATTTTCAAGCTGTCACTAATTCCTTTGGACTAGCATTAACAATAGATAAAACGAAAAAGGCATATAAAATGATGGTTCAGTCATAGTCGATTTTTTCATGGATAAATAAATAGCCAGAATAAATCCGGCTATTTATTTCCAATATTAATTAAATGATGTAACAAATTTAATTAATTGATCTTTTGATATATCACCCCTTGCAATAACCATATGACTTGCCCCCTTGCTAAACCAATTATAGGCAACAATATTTTTTCCTGTAAGTTCAAGATATTGTACTTCCAAACCAT
This sequence comes from Cohnella phaseoli, assembly GCF_003386235.1. GTDB lineage: Bacteria > Bacillota > Bacilli > Paenibacillales > Paenibacillaceae > Cohnella > Cohnella phaseoli. Next base: position 136,306 of record NZ_QRDZ01000014.1, on the reverse strand, counting down.
TAAGCACTATACTTTTTACCCCGTCATCCGCCAGTTCAATCCTTCTTTTCTTTGTAGTATAATCTATCCAATTCTCCTCATTACTCGTGTCTCTATATCTAATTGTGATTTCTTTATCTAAATCAATATTAGGCATTACACCGTTTGGAAATTGAGAAGGTGGTTCATTATAAATTACACTTTCAACTATTAAATTATTTGGAACATAAGTTGGTAATTGGAATTCTATATTGGTAAGGAGTTCTTTAGCTTTTTCAACTGTAATTGTTGATGGTTTAGTAACTATATTATTATCACTGCGAACTTCATGTTTTACTCCGTTGTTTGTTGAAATATCGCCCGAAGATGCAAATACAATACCGCTAATAGAGACTGAGATTAGAAAGATTGTCGAAATAATAAACCTTTTCATTAGTGGATTCCCCTTTCTGATTATTAATTAGAGGTGTAGGCAAATTTGTCATAACTAACATTTGATTGTGATCCACCTACTCCATTTGTATTTGCATAAAAAGCCATTTCGGTATATAGATTGGAAGTGGTTGTTGAATAATTCATGGTTACGCTCCGATCAACAGCAACACTTTCCGAGTACCAGTCCAGAAAAGTCTTTTGATTCGAAGATCCAGATACTATTTTATAAACTCCATATTGAGCACCCGCTGGGTTACTAGTTCCTATACTTGTTGCGACTTTGGAAAAGGTCGCTGATGTTGGTTGAGCTTGATTACCTTTAATAGTTTCCGCCTTCCAATATTTGTATGTCAAAGGTGTGCTTATTATCGAACTTCCACTAATCGAAGCTGAGTAAATCGTTTCGTATTGACTAAGGTTAAAGACTGCATGAAGTTCTGCAAACGCTTTATTACCAAATAAGAAAATGGTAATAAAAATAGTGAGAATACATGCAAGAACATAGGACAATAGGTTTTTCGGTTGCAATTCCCTTTTTAATCTGATCATCATAGTTCTTCACCTCTATTATTAGTTTTGTTTTCCATACTAATATTACCATTTAATCAAAAGTGAGGGAATGGGAGAAAGGGTCCCTTTTTCTACAAGAGCCAGCCAATTGAATGCAGTAATTTGTTGGTTTTTGTCTAATTATTGCGTTAGAAAAATATGCGCCCCTTAATGCGATTATTCGCTAAAGCGAAATGCTGCGGGAAGAGGCCGAAGAGCTTGGAGAAACGGTATTCGTCGGAGGTTTGGGAAAAATCAGGTAGATGTGCAACCATCTGCTCGCTCTGATCAGCCAGTACGCTCATTTTGATTGACGTGCTGTGCCGACCCAACACAAAGTCGCGTCAGAACATAGAAGAAGGACGCTCCCTCGCTTTCGCTTGGGCTGCGTCCTTCATATCGCTACTATCAGATCAAGTCCGACGCTTTCAGCAGCCGCCTGATCATGACCATCACTTCGGCGCGGGTCATATTCTCCTTCGCGGCAAGCCGGTTGCCGCGTCCGTTGACGATCCCCGCTTCCAGAGCCAACGCTGCGCTGCTTCTCGCCCATGGCGACAGCCGATCCGCATCTTCGAAGACGAATAGCCGTTGCTCTGCCGCAGTACCCGACAGCTTGCTTTGCAGGCCCGTAAGCTCCATCGCGCCGGCGAGCATCTTCATGGCCTGTTCCCGCGTAAGAGTCGCATTCGGACGGAAGCTGCCGTCCGCGAAGCCGCCGATCAGACCGTAAGCAGCCGCCGTGGCAATCTCTCCGTTATACCAATCGCTCGTCCTAATATCGCTGAACGGCGCTTTCCCCTTCTCCGCGCGCAAGCCGAGCGCCCGCACGAGAGCCGCCGCAAATTCGGCTCGGGTCATCTTTTGCTCCGGATGGAACAGACCGTCTTCCAGCCCCTTCGCCACCAACCGCGAGCCGAGGTCGTTCACCTCGTCCTTCGCCCAATGCGAAGCCATATCCGCGAAAGCGACCGGATGCCAGACGACAGCGTACGCGCTGTTCGTCAGGCTGTTAATCTGCGCGTAATAGACGCCGTCCTGCCGCACAACTTTCGTCGGCACATGCCTCACGCTGCCGTCGGCCTCCACGACGATTCCCGTCGTAATCCGATTCGGATCAACGCCGGTCGGAATAGCCATTGTGCGCTCCACATACGCGTTGAATTTGGTCACGTCGATCGTTTTCCCGCCATAGGTCGCCTTAACGGTGAAGTCGAGCGGCAATACGACGATCTCCAATCCGTTGTCCGCTGCCGCTTTCTTCGCCGCCTCGACCGTCTGGTCCGACGGCTTCCCGACTTCGATGGCAATCTTGATGTCTTGCAGGGCGACTTGCTTGCCGATCAGCTCGGAAATAGCGTCGATGTCGATTTCCTTCGCCGGCAGCGTATAGGTCGCCTTATCTGTGCGAATCTGTACGAACGCCTGTCTGTTCTCCATATTTTTGACCATGCGGCCGTTTAGCTCTCCAACGACATGGTCGACTCCGGAATTCACGAGGATCGTCAGAATCGCGCGGTCTCCCGCTGTAGCCAAGCGCTGTTCAAGCTTGGCCTCATCCACTTGAACCGTTGTCGTTCGCTGTCCGTTCGCTTCCGTCGTCACCGCTTTGCCCGCCGTCTCCGACTTGCCGTTTACCTGCACTATGGCGTCGGACGTATCCGAGGACGGCGCCGCCGGCGTCCCTCCTCCGGAGCCGGATGACGGAGGTGTAGTCCATTTCGCGAACAGCGTAACATCCCCTTCTACGATAACGAAGGCCGCTCCCGCTTGATAGCTGTCTCCGCTGCCGTCCGCCTTCGTGTTCCAGCCTGCAAAGCGCAGTCCTCCGTGCGTCATCTCTCCGCTGTTCCCCGGCAATATCGCCGTTTCTCCCGCTGCATAAGCACCTGCCGCCGGCGGATTGCCGCCGGTATGGCCGTTGCCGTCGTACGTGATCGCGTACAGCTTCGTCCATTTCGCATACAGAGTCGTTCCGTTCAGCGGTACTTTATCCGAAGCGAAGTCCCAAGCGTTCGCCAAGCCCTCCTCCTTGTACCATCCTGCAAAACGATAACCTGCATGCGCCGGCTCTGCCGGAGCGTCAAGCGTCGTATCGAAATCCGCCTGTATCGCGTCAACCGCGCTTCCCCCGTTGCTCTCGAACGCCACAGAGTAAACGTTCGCGATCCACTTCGCGTACAGGGTATGATTCGACGTCGCCGTGACCTCCGTCAAATCCGTGACTTGCGTTCCCGCTCCGTCCGCTTGCGTATACCAACCCGCGAAGGCATAGCCTTCCCGCTCCGGCGTCGGCAAAGCTTCCGTCGTGCTGCCGTCCGCACCAACGCCGTATGCGGCATTGTGCAGCTTGGATTGCGTTGCCGGGCTCACCGTGCCGCCGTCCGCGTCGAATGTTACCGTGTAGACGCCGGCCAGCCATTTCGCGAATAGCACATGAGCTTCAGTCATCGATACGATCGTCGTATCCGTCACCTGCGTTCCTGCTCCGCTCGCCTGGGTATACCAGCCCGCGAACCCGTAGCCTTCCCGCTCCGGTGTCGGCAGAGCTTCATCGGTGCTGCCGTCCGCTCCCTTGCCGTACGGCGCATCGAATCGCTTCGACTGCATCGTAGGATTCACCGTACCGCCGTCCGCGTCGAACTCAACGATATAGTTTTTAGCCGCCCATTGAGCATATAGAGTGACGTTGGCCGCTTGGTCGATCGTGATCGTGTCGTTCTCGGCATACGACTCGCCGCTTCCATCCGCCTCCGTGTTCCAGCCGGCGAACGTATATCCCGATTTTGCCAATGCTCCCGATCCGACAACTGTCGCTGTCTGGCCTAACTCGTAGGCTTGTCCGTCCTTCGGAGCCGTGCCCGTTCCTCCATTGGCTTGATAGAGGACTTTATACGTCGGGATATACGGATAGTTTGGATTGGTCGTACGAATCGTCGCGATGGTCGCACCCGCATTCAAATCCTGCTCTACCGTATAGTAATAGCCTCCTCCGTTAATCATTCCGAAGCGAGCTTGTCCAAAGCTGTCCAGCGTCGCCGAGGGCACGAACTCGTTGCCCTGTATCCGGTACAGCGAGGTGTTCGGCGTTTCGCCGTTCAGCGTCGTGAACATACCCGCATGAACATTGCCTTCCGCATCTCCGTACAACTGCATCATAGCTCCGGGACTGTCGACAACGATGTCCCATTGAGAGGTGCCCGCATTATATTTGTACAGCTTCGCCGCATTGTCGAAAGGAAGACCCGGATTGTATTGGCGAATATTCGCATACAGCCCTTGCGCCCCGTCGATTGCGATTCCCGACATGGCATAGCTGTAGCTGCCGGCATTCGGGAGCACCGATATGCTGGACCACTGACGATTCGCATCCAGAATGAAAATCTTTTTGCCGTCATGGATATACGCTGTTCCTGCCGCATCGACCACGATCGGATTCAAAGCTCCTGCAGGCGTAAAATTTGACGGCATCACATACGGCGACCAGGTAAGGCCCTCGTCTTCACTGATGTGAATCTTATATTCCGTCGTCATCGGATTCGTGTTCATGTACAGGTCGGCCACATACCATTTGTCGTCGCGAGCGGCAAAAGAGTAGGCAACTCCGAATTGTCCCTGCGGCAGCTCCACGGAGCTCCAACTGCTATCGGACTCGCTTCTGTAATATACAGCGGAGCTCCCCATGCTGAACGCATAGATTTTGTCGTTGTCATAAGACAGCGTCGGTGTAGCAAGCGCCAAATTATCCGTAATATCGTACCAGACGGAAGGCACCAAATTGACTTGCTGAACGACGGTCGCATCCGTGTAGCCGGTCGCTTTGACCTTAATCTGATAGCTTCCGGGCGAGCTCAGCCCCGTAAGCGTGATCGTACCGACGTCTACCAAGAACGGTGCGGCAACGATCGCCCCATTGCGTGTAACCGTTACTTCGGTAATCTCTTCCCGCCAGTCCTCATCGTCGGCGAACGTCAGCTCGATGGCGTGGTCCGTATCGTTGTCGCTCGTATCGGCAACAAGCGTCGGCGATGCTTTGGCGTTGCCGAATATCGGGTTGTCCGTACGCACGATACCCTGGGAATAATCGAGAATATAATAGTAGCTGCCATCGAACGCCACTCCGCCGGATGTCCATTGGAAGTTGTTCGTTGTAGCCTCCATGCTCAGCGACGAGCCGTTGAACGAATAAATATTTGAAGCCGGTGTAAGCATGAAATTATAAGGGCCTTGAGCAAGAAGCATGGTGCCATCCGCAAATGACCTGAGCTCCATATTGCTGGCCGGAAGCGGCGGTGAACTCAACAATGTCCAAACCGTTCCGTTATAGCTGTACAATGCAGCCGTCTGGCCCATTGTAGGCATCATCTTATTGATTTTCATCATGGTCGCATAGAGTTGATCGGACCCGTCGGCCGCCGCGCTGGAGAACCGATATGTGTATGAGGCGTCCTCGGGGAAAGGCAAGATTTTCGTCCATACGCCTTGAGTGTCCAGCTTAAAAATCGCAAAGTAATCGACGACGTACAGATTGCCAGAACCGTCGAAAAATATCGACATCAGGTAGGCCCCGTTCTGAACGGCAGAATACCCGCCCGAAGGACCCGCAACCTCGGTCCAGGTCGCTCCGTTGTCGTCGCTCTTCATAATTTTGGAAGAAACATATGGGGAATTCCCAATGCTCCCGCGGTCGATGATATAGAACACGCCATTGCGAATCGCAAGCTTATAGGGGGAAGTAAACTGATTGCCCGGCAAATCGACAAGCTTCTCCCACTGACTGTCGCTTGCCCCTCTAACGAAAATCTTTTTCTCCAACTCGTTCAGCAAGTATAGCTTGCCGTCCGCCCCGGCGTAGATCCCGCTGGAACCGAGGGTGGCGTTGGCGGTAATGTCGCGCCATTGCGTGCCGGTAGCCGAAGCCTGCCGCTCTCCCCACATTACCCCCGAAATTGCAAGCACAAATACCAGCAGCAAATGTACTGCCGCCCTCCACTTTTTGTTACCCATCATCGTAATATGAATCCCCCTGTCTGAACGTGCCGATCTTTAGCGCTTTTTACTATATCAAGATGCATTGAACCGATTCTGAGCATCGGCCGACCGAGACGCGGCGCAGGCAAGGAAGTGGCTTGGCCAACGGCAAATAGCCCTCACCCCGAAAGGAGAGGACTGGTCAAGCGCATATCAAATACGGGACAGTGGAGGCTGACCGTAATCGCCCAAAGGGCGGGGCGCAAGCGCCGTCGGGTTCGTTCCTCCAACCGATTCGGCCGGCGTTGCGGTTAATCGTTTCCCGAGACGTCGCCTTCGCCGACGCTGCGATCAAGCAAACGCTGCCCGTATGCCCGAAACGGGGCCGTCGTCCTGATTCCCCATTCCTCCTCGAACAGCTCGCAATAGGAGTCGTAGCTGCGCCGCAGTTCCTCCGTCTCCCCGTTTTCGAACAGGCCAATCAGAAGCTCTTTGGCAAGCCGCTCCGAATAAGGGTACAGCTCGCATGCCCGCCTAATTCTCCGCAGCGCCGATTTTACCGCCCCCGACGCCCGTTCCGAAGCGGTCAGCTGCAGGGTCAGAGACACGTAGCCTTGCAGCAGCTTCTCCTTTCTCGCTTTCGCCCAAGGATAATCCTCCTTGTCCAGATAATGCCCGCAATACAGCCCCCAAGCCGTCGCAGCCTCCGAATCGCTCAACCGTCCTTCCGCCGCGGCGTCGGCCGCCTGCTGAAATCGATCCGCATCCGTGACAAGCCCGTCGCCGTGCAGCCGATAGCTTTCCAAAGAAAATTCGAGAGCGGCGTTTATGCCGGTTTCGCGCAGCATGCGTCTGATCTGATACACAGCCGTATGCAGATGAACAAGCGCTTTGTCCAAGTCGAAGGAGGGCCAGATCTCCTCCATCAGCACATCGCGAGACAGTCGCAGTCCCCGGTGCTGAAGCAAATAGGCGAACAGCTCCTTCACCTTCAGCGTACGCCACTTGACGATTCGCCTTCCTCCCGGCTCGACAATTGAAAGCTGGCCGAGCATCTCCATTTCCGGCCGTTCCTGTTCTTCCTGACGAACCGAAGCGGATTTCCCGATAGACTCGCGAAGGCGAACGAGCGTCTTCGCGAAACGCGCAGGATCAATGGGCTTCAGCACGTAATCCAGCGCATTCACTTCGAAGGCTTCGACCGCATAGCTGGAATACGCCGTCACAAATACAATTTGAATCGCTCTGTCAAGAGAGTGGATCGCCTCTGCGGCTTCCAAACCGCTCATGCCCGGCATCTCCATGTCGAGGAACACGATTTCCGTCCGCTGCTCCGCCAGATGGGACAGCCCTTCCGCGGCAGTCTGGTAAGCGCCGGTCACTTCAATATCCGTCGCTTCCTCCAGCATCCACTTCAACTGCAGCAACGCATGCTTTTCGTCGTCTATCAGAATCGCTCTCATGCTCCACTCTCCCGCGGAATATTAAAGCTGACCCGGGTTCCCTCTCCCGGCCAACTCTCAATGTGCAACTGTTCGCCGTACATAAGACGCAACCGACGGCTAATGTTGGCCAATCCTACCCCTCCAGAATCTCCCGTCGACTCCCCGATCTCGGACAGCCGATCGGACGAAATGCCGACGCCGTCGTCCTCGACCGTCACCCTCCAGCCGGAGGCCGCGGGCTCGATCAGTATGCGCACCTTGCCTCCCTCGGGTTTGCGCATAATGCCGTGACGAACCGCGTTCTCGACCAACGGCTGAATCGAGAGCGGAGGCACCGGAATCCATTCGCCGCTCCCGACTTCGATCTCGACCCGCAGACGATCGTCGAAACGCGCCGATTCGATCGCGAGGTAAGAACGCACTAATTCCAGTTCGTTGTGAAGCGGCACCCGCTGCTCCAGATTGCCGAAGTCAAAGCTGGCGCGCAAATAACGGCTAAGCTCCAGCAGCAGCGCTTCCGCCTGAGGCGGGTTCAGTCGGCAGACGGCCATAATAGTATTAATTGCGTTAAATAAAAAGTGGGGCTTGATCTGCGCCTGCAGAAACGCCGTCTCCGTGCGCACGAGACGACGCACCGAGCTGCGCAGCTCCAGCAGAGTGCCCACACGGGCCCGAAGCTCGGAGGTTTCGTACGACTTAACCAGAATGTCGTTGGCCCCCGCCCGGAAGCCCGCCAGCGTCTCGTCGGGCAGGCGACCTTCGCTGAGCAGCAGAACCGGCAGCTCGGAAATCGCGGCATGCTCGCGGATGAGCCGGACCAGCTCCAGGCCGGACATACCCGGCAGCACCAGATCGACAATGACGAGATCGAACGGGCCCGCCTCCTTCAACAGCGACAGCCCCTCCTCTGCGCTCGCGACCGTCTTGATGGCGAGCCGTTCTTCGCCAAGCAGCTGCCTCATCACCTGCGAGCCAAGCCGATCGTCATCGACGATCAGGACGGACCCGCTGCCCCCGGGAGCTTCGGGGGCAGCGGAAGCGGCAAGCTCCTCACGATAATCCCCATCGAAGGCCGGAAGCGTACGCCCGCTTGCCTCGCTAGCGCCCGCTGCGGCCGCTATCGCTTCGGAAGAAGCGATCGGCCAGGAAATGGACAGCGCCTCATCCTCTTCGCTTTCCAAGCCGCGAGCCCGCCATTCGCCGCCGCCCAATTCGATCAGACGTCGGGTCACCGACAGCCGCACCCGCTCGGCGGACTCGGTCGCCGACTCGTCCGCACGGTAAAACTCCGGCTCCTCCCTCTCCGTCGACAGCGCCGAACCTATACCCGGCGCAGCGATTATCAATGCGACACGGTCTTCTTCCGCTTGTATCGCAAGCCGGACGGCTGCTCCGCCGGCATGCTGCAAAGCGTAGGCGACCAAGCTGTGAATGATCTGTCCCACCCGGCGTTCATCAGCAAGCAGCGGTGGAGGATTGGGGGACAGAACCTCCACCTCCCACCCGGGCAGCGCTTGCGGCGGATATAGCTCCAGTACGGAACGGACGACCGGCGGCAGCAGCACAACCCGGCGTTTGTATTCCGCCTCCCCGCTCTTGAGCAGGCTGAAATCGATCATATCGTCAACCAAATAAGAGAGCCGTCTCGCGATCCCTGTAATCATCGTCAGCCGTTCGCTCCCGCCTCCTCCGGCTTCCTGCTGCTCGGCGGCGGCGGCCAAATTCGCGATGCTCCGCAATGGCTCCCGAATCTCGTAGGATGTGCTTAACATAAACTCGTCTTTCCACTCGTCATGTTGCAGCAGCCGCTCGGACATCCTCTCCGCATGTCCAAGCAAGTGCGCAAAGCGAGAAACGATCTGATACGCCTGCGCAGCGCTGAAGACAACGATCGTAAAGGGGAGAATGGCCTGATTCTCCAAATAGCCGAAGCCGTTCAACAAATAGACGAGCAAAATAATCAGCACGCTCTGGATGCTGGCGGTCAGCGCCAGCGTATTTTCCCGGCGGGTCATGACAGCACGAATCAACACGTAGAGCACATAAGCAATCGAGAGCAGCGAACAGACGAGAAGCAGCACTTCGAAGCGAGAGAATTGGGCGGTCGGCAGAGCAAGGCCGGCGAACGTAATGATGCAGGAAATTATCAGGACTAGCCGATCAAGCAAGCGAACCCCGAATTTGGGATAGAGTTGAACGATATAACGAGCCAGAAAATAATAGACGAATGCAGAGGATATGAGCTGCACCCGCAGCACGCTTTCGTAATTCAGCGCTTGCAGCAACGCAAGCGCTGCTTTCTCCCCATGCGTCAGCACAAACAGCAAACTGCACACGCAAAATCCGCCAAGCTGCAGTAACGGCGCTTCCCGCCTGCGCAGCCGGAAGAATAGCAGCAAAAACAAAGCCGGAATCAGAAACCCGCCGGCCGTCAGCCAATATTCAAACAGTCCCAGCTCGCGGCTGCTCACGATCGCCTCCTGCGTCCCGAACCAGATCGGATAAACGATTCCGCCGGAAGCGTAGCTATAATTGGCAACTTGAATGACAATGTCCGCCTCGGATCCCTGAAGCTTGAAAAAGCCGACATTCGGCGTATTGCCGGGCAGCGTGCCCTCTCGATCCAGGCCGGGACGGCCGCTCCCGCCGACTTCTTCGCCATTCACGTAAATTCGGCTGGCCATGCGAATATTGGTCGTGCGGATGCCGTAAATGCCGGAAGCGTCATCCGGCAGGTGTACGCGCAGCCGGTAGGTAGCGGTGCCCAACCCCGATTCCAGGCCGGGAAGCCCGTTCCAGACATCAGGTACGTTCACCGCAACTCCTTGCCTCAGTGGGGATTTGTCGGCTTTCGAGAAATCGGCTTCCGTCAGCGGCAGCCCCGGATACAGCAGCCATTCTCCATTCAATCGCACCGCGCCGCTTGTCGTCATATCCCGATCATGAAGATTAACAATCCCGTTCTCAGCCGGCACCGATCGGTCTCCTTCACTGCGGAGCTCGGCCACAATCCAGCACAAAGGCAATAGAGTGAGCAAAACAATGCTCCCCAGAAGCTTAAGCCAATAGTATTTCGTCATTATACTTCTCCCGCCGCAGCAGCCGTCGATCGCCGCTTATCCCCTGGTTAACTTTCCTCCCTATTCTAACGATACGTTGCCGCAGGTGTCGAGAAAATTTCCGTACTCCGAACGGTACCGACTCGCAAAGCCTGATGCTCCCAGCAACAGTAAAAAAGCGCGATCCCATCTGGCCGCAAACATGGCCAGCGGGATCGCGCTTGTCGGATAAAATTCGTTGCTCATCGCGCTAGCCCTTAACAGCCCCCGCCGTCATGCCCGAAATAATATACTTCTGCCCAATCGCATACACGACAATGATCGGGAGCAGATTTAGAATCATAGCCGCGGACACCAAATTCCAGGAGCTGATATAGGTGCTGAAATAGTTGTACATCACCATAATCATTCCCCATTTGTCCGAGGAATTCAGGAAATAAAGCGGGATGATGAAATCGTTCCAGCAGTTTAAGAAGTTAATAATAATCGCAGTGACCGTTACGGGTTTAAGCAGCGGAAAAATGACTTGAAAAAACAGTCTTCCGCCGCCGCAGCCGTCAATCACCGCGGACTCGTCCAGCTCCTTCGGGATGCTGCCGATAAAACCGAAGTACAAAAATACGGTAAACGGGATAAAGATGGCGGAATAGAGCAAGTAAGCGCCCGTATACGTGTTAATAATATTCAGCATTTGCATGACCTTCATGGTCGTCACGTAGTTCATCGGAGCGACAAGTCCGAGCAGGAAGATCGAATACACCACCATGTTAAGACGCGTTCGGTTCCGGGAAATGACGAACGCAGCCATGGCCGAGACGACCAGCGTAATCAGGGAAGCGGCCGTCGATAAAAACAAGCTGTTAAAGAAGGACGAGTAAATCCGTTTGTCCTTTAACACTTCCAGGTAATTGCTGAACAAAAATTCGGACGGAAGCGACAGGTTCATCGTTGCCGCTTCCGTAACGGACTTGACCGAATTGAGTAGCACCATTAAAAAAGGAACGAGGATGACCAGGCTCAGCAGCCATGCGAATACTTCCTTAGAGAGGTTGACCAATCGTCTGTGCTTAACCATTATCCGTTCGTTTCCTTTCTTGTGAAGATCATGATAATCCCGATTGAAATGACGGCCAGGAAAATAAACATAAGAACCCCCAGCGCCGTGCTGTAGCCGTAATTCCCCATCGAAAATTGATTAAATATCGTAATATTAATAACTTCCGAGGATCTTCCCGGCCCGCCGTTGGTCAATGCGAAGATAACGTCGAATACTTTCAGCCCGGAAATCACGCTTAACAATGTATTAATCAAAATAGAAGGCGCGATGGAAGGAATAATGATCTTGGTAAGCTTATTCCAATAGTTGGCCCCGTCCATATCGCTCGCTTCGATTGTTTCCTTCGATACCGTCTGCAGTCCGGCCAGAAAGATAATCATGACAAAACCGGCCGCCTTCCATACTTCAACGCCGATCGTCGACCACATGACCCATTGCGGATCCTCCAACCAAGCCTGCGTCAAGAAGCTTAATCCGATGAATTCAAGAGCATGATTCAAAATCCCGTTAGAGGGATGGAGCACTTGTTGAAACATTAAACCCACAATCAAATTCGAGATAATAATCGGCAGAAAATAAATCGTGCGCAGAAGCCCTTTGGTTTTAATCCCCTCGTTGAGCATCAGAGCTAATCCCAAACCGATAGCAACCTTCAGTACCGTTGTAAAAAAGGCGTACATAAGCGTGTTCTTAATAAACATAAAGCTGCCGCTATCGTTAAAAATCTCTTTAAAGTTGTCCAAACCGATAAACTTGATATTTTCGCTCATGGAATTCCAGTTGGTTAAGGAATAATAGAAACCCATAAAGCTCGGAAGCAAAAACAACAAGAAAAATAGAATAAGCGCGGGCAAAATAAATTTCTTTGAGTAGATTTTATTTACGTACATAGCCGTTACCTCATTTGTGGATTTCTCGTACGGATCTTGCGGCAATTGGAGAAAAGACCGGCAGACGAGTAACCCTGAATTAATCGTCTCGCCGGTCCTTCATGCCGTTACTGATTCTGAGCGGCAAACAGCTTTTCGCGGTCCTTGTCGATCGCCTCAAGCACTTGGATCGGCGTCTTGCTGCCGAGCATCAGCTCTTGAATGTACTTGCCGACAATGGTGTTGTCCCAGTAGAGCAAGCCGTATTCCATATCCAAGCCTTGACCGCCCGGCGCGTTCTCGAGGATCGTCTTGCCGGCTTGTGACGGCTTGCCCGCCACATCCGTGAACGACGGATTCGATTGCAGGTCGGGACGGCCTTCATAGAAGGTATTCAAGTTTTCCGGCTTGGCCATGAAGTCGAAGAACTGCTTTACGCTATCCAGGTTTTTGGAATCCTTGTACGCGACCCGCATATTGCCGCCCGCGGAGTGCGAATACATATCGTTGCCGGCTAGCGGAATCGGAAACATCTCCCATTCGCTTGCTTTCGAGTCCGCATACTTCTCGGCAACTTCGCCTTGGTACGACTGGTACATCAGAATCATCGCCGATTTGCCTGTGCCCATAGCCTCGTAGCTGGAATCCCAAGCGTTGGACAACGAATTTTTACCGAAGTAGCCTTTGTCGTACAGCGTTTTGAACTCTGCCAGGAACGTCTCGAACTCTTTGACATCGGCAAATTTCATTTCCTGATTGTTCAGCTTGTCGTACAAGCCCGGGTTCGCATGCGCCGCTTTCGGACCGAACTGCGAGAACCAGATCGCCCAATACCAAGCTTCTTTGCCGACCATATAGAGCGGCGTTTCGATACCTGCTGTTTTCAACGTGTCGGCAACCTGCATCAGCTCTTCCATCGTTTTCGGAACCTGGACATTATGCTGCGCGAACAGCTCTTTGTTGTACAAGATGCCCCAGCCGTCTACGTTCCACGTCATGAATCCACTGATTTTATCGTTAATGGTCGTGCCTGTTTTAGCGTATGGCGCATAGCGCGACACCCACTCTTCATTCGATAGATCGGCAAAATATTTTTCCGGCAAATATTTGTACGCTCCCGAACCCGCGCCGACCATGAAGATGTCCGGCACTTCGCCCGAGGTCATTTTCGTCTTCAGCACGTTGGCGTATTGATCGTCCGGCACGACTTGCAGATCGACTTTAATGCCGGTTTCTTTGGTAAATGCCTCAATCAAATCCGAGTCCACTTTTGAGCCTTTGTTCACCCAGTTTTGCGAAGCGACAAAAGTCAATGCGACATCTTTCTTCTCTTCTTTCTTCACTTCGCCGCTGCTCGTCGCCGCTGGAGATTCCGCATTGCCGGATGGGCTTGGCTTGTTATCTGTCGTTGATCCGCACGCCGCCGTAACAAGCAGGGAGCAGAGCATAAGCAGGCTGGTCGCCCATCTTTTCGTTCCCGTTTTTTTCATTTCTGATCCTCCCATTAATCGCTGATCTAAGCTCTTGCTCTTAAATTGTAATCCCTTTCAAATGGGGGATGAATATCGATTACTGACCTAAAACCGTGGATATTATTGACCTCTTGCATTTCTTCTTTCATAAAACAGAAAAAATGATCTATAGTTGAAAAGTGGCGGTTTAGCTAAGGATTTCTTGGTGATGTTGATACTTCTGTTGACGTGGGAGTAGATCCTTACAGCAAAGATGCCTCGACTAGACGATTAACTGCTTCGTTGACAACACGAACAAGGTAGGTGGTTTTCTCCTGGAGGAGCGGAGCGTTTGCCTTTGGAATAGTGAAATCTCCTTGTTACGAGTTTACCCATTCCGATTTCACGATTCCAACCCGGGGTCCCCGCAAAGTAATTGGAATCGGCGTCGATAGCGTCTCTTCACTTTGCGGGGTGGAACAGCAACCGGAAGGCTAATCATGACCCACAACACTTCTAGATAATTGCCAGAAATTATTCGTATAATTATCGATGACGCTTTAGTGACATAGAATCCCTGATCTTGGTTGATTTATACGATTTTCCCCACAAACGTTCGTCGTTTGAGTCTGAGCCGAGTTACTTTGTGCGGTTTTTCCTACAAACGTCCGCCATTTAAGCCTGGTTCGAGCTGCGTTGTACGAATTTTCGACTAACTTCCCTGCGTAAGCTCATGTGTGCAAATAGATCCGTCGTAAAAGTTTAATATCCAATAAATTGGAAACGTTGTGGGTCATGATTAGACCGGAAGGAGATACATCCCCGCTAAAAACTTAATCGAGTAAATAAATCAAGGGCTGCCCATGGGACAGCCCTATTTTTATTTCGCTTATTTGGTGAATGCCAAGGCAATGACGCGATAGAGGATAACGGCCGTCTCGGCGCGCGATGCCGTTTTCTTCGGCAACAATTGCTTGTCGCTGCCTGTAACGAGGTTCAATTTAACCAACGACGCTATACTCGATTTCGCATAACCGGCAACCCGCTCTCCATCCTTGAATGGATCTAACGAAGTCTGGTTCGCAGTCTCCTCAATCAACTTCGTATGGCGCAGCACGCGATCCAAGATCACGAACAGCTCTTCGCGCGTCACTTGCGCATCCGGCTTGAACTCTGTTGCCGATGCTCCTTGGACAAGGCCCAATTGTTTGGCGATCGCAACTTCATTATAGTAATAGGCCGTGCTGCTGACATCGGAGAAGTTGGAATCCGTCTCTGCCGTCAATTGGAACATCCGCACGAGCATAAGGACAAGATCGGCACGCTTCAGGCCCTTCTCAGGCGCGAATTGTTCAGCCCCTACTCCGTTCAGCACACCTCGGGCCGCAAGAGCCTCTATCGCTTCCTCCGCCCATCCATGTTTCGATAGATCGTTAAATTTCTTCGCCGAATATACGACTTCATATTTGTCATCGGCAGAACCTTGTACCGTCACAGTTCCCGTCTTAGGATCGTATTGGCTGAACACGACAGGCGTTCTCGTTCCATCCTTGCCCACTTTTACAACCGATACGAAACCTGGGACTTTAAGCTGTTCAGCCGTCGGCTTGAAGGTAAGCTCCACAGTTCCCGCTTTCGTGTCCGGCTTAGGTTCGGGTTTCGGCTCCGGCTTCGGTTCCGGTTTAGGTTCCGGGTTCACCGACGGCGTTGACGGACCGGATCCCGTATTGCCGCCTCCGCCATTCGATTTTACGGTGACCTTGGCTACAGCTTTAATGGCCGTTCCTTCAACGGTTCCGTTTACGGTAAAAATCCCTTCTTTGGCATAGGCGCTAGGCAAGACAGCCTCCCATACGACGGCCGCATTAGCCGTACTTTCATCCGAATAAGTGACAACGACGCTGGACGGCAGAACCGGTGCGGTTCCTTTCGTCGTTTCGACGTTTACGGCGGCGATATTTTCAATCTGGGCCACGCCCGGCACCCTCACTTCGAATTCAATGGTTTCCGCTTTGCTGTTATCATAGACGCGAGTGACCTCCAGCACGACTTTCACAAGCGTATCGCGTTTAGGGATTACAATCGATCCATCCTGCCGAATAATCTCTTCATGATCGGAGGATTTCACGCCAACTGTAAACCCAAACGGCATGTCGGGAAGCGTCAGCGCTTTGTCGCCTTTGGCAGGCGCCTGAATCGTCTCCACTTCGTCCGCAATCGTATAAGGGGTGATGGATTTCACGACAATCGCTCCCATATCCGGAGCGTAGCCATCCGGATTATAGAGCTCGACTCGATTCACGCCCTCCTTGAGCGGCACTCTAATCGTCTTTTTCTGGACATCCTGCCAGCTGGCGCCCGTTAACGGAACCGCTATGCCTTCTTCCTCATTGGCTCGAACAAATACGGTTCTTGGTACGGCAGTCGCGTATTCCAGCGTAAGCTCATACAAGCTGTCGCCCGGCAACGTAACGTTCGTGAAAGCGGCAGTGTTGTTATTTCCTGGATTGCCGCCTACATATCCGAGAGCATATCCGGTCATATAGTAGTTATCGGCTTTAAGATTGGCTTGCCCGGACAGAACGGCATCTTGCGGACTATACACCTGCTCGATATTTTTAATGCTTCCTTCTGGCACAATCACGGTAATTGGCGCCGTGTAAGCTACTGCTCCGTCCGAGAGACGTTTTACCTGAAGCACAATCGTGACCGTTGTATCCGCCGATGGAGGATTAATTCTTCCATTCAAGTCAATGACTTTCGGCAAATCCGACTTGGCCACCTCTACTTTATACCCTTCCGGAACCGTCGGCCATTTCAGCTTCTGCACGTCTCTCTCAATCGTCGGCATAGAAGCGATACCGGCTGCAAGCTCTTGCAGCGGATCGAGAGCTACCGGCGCATCGGCCGGCGTCAAATAGATCGCCTGACCTGGCAGCAGCGATAAGCTAATCTCGCCGTTAACAATAGCCGCATCCTGCTGAAGCAGACGAGGCAGACCCATGCCGATCTCAAAGATATGCACCTTCTCGACGTCCGCCCATTCCGTCGGCAGCTTCCAGCTTCTCGCCGTATAGCCCGCTTGGCTGAATGCGATAATTTCGCGAGCATCCTTCTTCCACAAGGCCGGAACGAATACGTCCGTGCCATCGACCAGGAACGCTTCGCCCTGTTTAATGACTGGCTTGCTGCCCACTTTAGAACTGGTCACTCCGCCTGAGAACGTCACGGTGTTCGTTGCGCTGTCGTAAGAAAGGCGATCCAACTGATTCAAATATTGCCAAGGCAGCGTCGTAAGACTGAACTCCTGCAGGAAGCCTGGCAAATGAATTTTGTCCTTCATCACAATATCTTCGCCGTGCATACTGATCCCTAATAGATCATTGCCGCCCCGGCCTCCGACCGCAACCTGCGCAGGCAGTTCGATCTGGCTTTGCAGCGTACGCCAGTCGGCCCACCAGGCCATCGGCTGTATGCCGTACAGCGGATCCTCACGATAGAGCTGGAAGTATTCGCTAGTGAAATCTACTCCTTGATCGCGCCAATATCGAATGATCTTTTTCTGCGTTTCCGTGTCTTGACGGAAGGTTGTTTGATGATACGGAGAAGAATAGTCTTCCGGATTCGGTTCGCTAGGCACATAATTAGTTACGAATGCGTCGATATGAATCGTGCCCCCGCGTTTGAGCTGCGGCAGCATCTCCAGCAAATTGTCGATGTTTCTTTGCAAGACGCCGGCTTCCCATGCACGGGTAAGATTAATGCGGTAGCTTTGACCGCTAACCCATAGCCCGCCCTTGATCAGATCGCCGTTCGCTTCCCTGCGAATAAGATCCTTCTCGACGAACTCGTTCCATTGCGGGCTGTTCTCATAGGCGTCCGTCATATTAATGTGGAGGCTCACCGTTGTGTTGTACTTCAGAGCTTCGTCCATTAACCATTTCAGACTGTCCAGCGCCGTTGCGTCCTTTGCCCGTTTGAGTTTCGGGTTAACGACATTCCAATCCGGATATTTGGAATCGTGTCCGTCATGCTGCCATCCGACCAAATAGACGATTTTCGGAATGTTGCGCGTCATGCCGTCCATCTTCTTAATGGCCTCTAGCGCCTCTTCCAAATTGAGATCGACCTGTCCGTTTTTGCCCAAAAACAGCTTCATCGTTAAGGTTTGCGTATAGTCTCTCATATAAGGTCTTGCCGGCTCAGGCTTAATCGTAAAATTCATCTTGTCCGTAAAAATCTCGCCGTCGCGCAGTACGGTAACTTTAACCTCGACGTTCCCGATATCGTAGGTTCCGGCTCTGGCCCGACCGTTCTCTCCGATTACGAAAAGCTTGCTTGGCGCTTCGAATTTCACGGTAGACAAAGCATCGGACAACAAATCGATTGTACCGCCGTCTTCCAGCGTGCCTGTGACGACAAACTGAGTCTCGCCGTCAAGAGGCAGCGCATGCTCCGTTGCGGACAAGGAGATAGAAGCTAGCGGATTGTCGCTCTTCGCGATAAAAGAAATCTTATGAGTTGTCGTCACGCCGTCGATCGTGACATGAATTTTCGCTTCTCCCGGAAGCGTTGCAGCCTGTTCGTAAGTAATTGCGGCTCCTTTATCCACAGCCCAATCCGCCAAAGTAGCCGATACTGCCGGCGCTGCCGCGGTTCCGCTAGCCAGAATGATCTGGTTGGAAGTTTGGAACGGATTGTAGGCAGCCGCAGCTTGGCCGTCCAGCTGCACTTCGGACAACTGATTCAACGATGTGCTCACCAGTTCGACATCGTCGACGTTCAGCCAACCGTCAGGCCCGCTCCGAATCACAATCTCGGCCTCTTCCCCTTTGACCAAAGCCACGTCGGTCAGCTCAGCTAAATTATACGTATTGCTGTATGCTTTAAAGGCAAACGATTTGTCCTTGATGGTCATTGAACCGCCCGCAGCCCAGTTCGCCGCATAGGCCGACAGCCTATACAAGCCGGACTCGGGGATCGTCACCTTTTGCGAAATCGTATTTGTTGTCCCCGGATCGAACCAAGTATGCTTGCTTCCGGTACGCGGTTTATTCTCGGCAATGCCCGTTTTATCGGGTACGAAGCTCCAGTGAGCCTCACCATCCTCAAAGCTCGGATTCAAAACCAGATTAGTAGAACCCGCTTCCGCCGCCAGAGCCTTCTCAGTCGCAAGCGGACTCAGCACAAGGGTAAATACAAGGCAGAACATTGTTATTACAACCAAACTTCTTTTCATAGACATCTCGAGCCTCCACAATTTAGAATACTTACCGGATTTGTGCGTCAAACAGCTTTTGGCGGTCCTTGTCGATCGCCTCAAGTACTTGGATCGGCGTTTTGCTGCCGAGCATCAGCTCTTGAATGTACTTGCCGATGATGGTGTTATCCCAGTGAAGCAGGCCGTATTCCATATCCAGCCCTTGGCCGCCCGGCGCGTTGGCCAGAATCGTTTTGCCTGCCTGCGACGGCTTGCCCGCCACATCCGCGAACGACGGATTCGCTTGCAGATCGGAACGACCGTCGTAGAAGGCATTCAAGTTTTCCGGCTTGGCCAGGAAGTCGAAAAACCGCTTCACGCTATCCAGGTTTTTGGAATCCTTGTACGCCACCCGCATAATGCCGCCTGCCGAGTGCGAGAACATATCATTGCCGGCAAGCGGAATCGGGAACATCTCCCATTCGCTTGCTTTCGAATCTGCATACTTCTCGGCAACCTCGCCTTGGTAGGATTGATACATCATAATCATCGCCGATTTCCCTGTCCCCATCGCCTCATAGCTGGAATCCCAAGCGTTGGACAACGAGTTTTTACCGAAGTAGCCTTTGTCGTACAAGGTTTTGAACTCTGCCAGGAACGTCTCGAATTCCTTAACGTCGGCAAATTTCATTTCTTGATTGTTCAGCTTGTCGTACAAGCCCGGGTTCGCTTGCGCCGCCTTGGAACCGAATTGCGAGAACCAGATGGCCCAATACCAGGCTTCCTTGCCGACCATGTAGAGCGGCGTATCCATGCCGGCCGCTTTCAGCGTATCAATAACCCCCATCAGCTCTTCCATCGTTTTCGGAACCTGAAGGTTATGCTGCGCGAACAGCTCTTTGTTGTACAAAATGCCCCAGCCGTCTACGTTCCACGTCATAAAGCCGCTGATTTTATCATTTATGGTTGTGCCTGCTTTGGCGTAAGGCGCATAGCGCGACACCCATTCTTCATTGGACAAATCCGCAAAATATTTCTCCGGCAAAAACTTGTACGCTCCCGAGCCCGCACCGACCATGAAGATGTCCGGCACTTCGCCTGAAGACAATTTTGTTTTCAGAACGTTGGCGTACTGATCGTCCGGTACGACTTGCAAATCTATTTGAATGCCGGTTTCCTCGGTAAAGGCCTCTATTAATTCCGCGTCTACTTTAGAGCCTTTATTCACCCAGTTTTGCGAGGCGACAAAGGTCAGTGTGACATCTTTCTTCTCTTCGCCGCTACTCGTCGCGGACGTTTCTGTATGACCCGATGAAGCCGAATTGCCTGCCGTCGATCCGCAAGCCGTCAGAATAACCATGGCGCAGAGCATAAGCAGACTGGACATCCATCCTTTCGATCCCATTCCTTTCACTTCTGATCCTCCCTTTAATAGCTGATCTCGTTGCTGCATCTAAATTGTAACCCCTTTCAATTTGAGGTTGAATATCGATTACTGACCTAAAACCGTGGACATTATTGACCTCTTGCATTTTCACTTTCAAAAAGACAAATAAAAAGATTGTGTTATAATCAACGTGATTACGGGCTGCCGGAGGTTAAAGTGTTTAAATTCAAGAGCATACAAGCCAAATTATTTATCAGTTATTCCAGTCTGATTGTGATTATATTGACCGGACTCGGGATCTCCTTCTACGTTTTCACGGCAAATACATTAAAAAAACAAGCTGCTGAATCCCATCAGCAGCTTTCGTTAAATCTGTCCGATACGCTTGACTCTCAATTCAAATATATGGACTCGATTGCGGAAAGAGTGATTAGCGCAGAGCCGGTCAAACAATTGTTTTTCTCCAAAAGCGCCGACCGAGATATTACCGTTCTTCACAATAAATGGGATATTACGAGCATGCTATTTTCAATAACGGGCATCCCTTTACAATTTTTTCAAATGAATTTGTTTGCCCAGGACGGCCACTTCGTTAAGTTCGGAAAAGAATACGACGTTCAGGATCTCGACCCTGCTATCATACAAAGTAAAACATGGATCGATCCCGTATTGCAGCTGGACGGCAGACGGAGTATCTCTATCCCTCGCCCTAACGATTGGGATGCCTCCGGCACGCTCATTATATCGCTTTCCCGGGCATTCTCCGAGGTATTTGGTGCCAAGGTTGACAGTATCGTGGAAATCCAGCAAGAATATAAGGAATTTGCGAATCTTATCGAACGAGCCGTGAATCAAGACCGTTCCCAGTCATCGCTGAACACGAACGTATATATATACAATTCCGATGGCTTTCTCGTATATCCTTATCAACCTGAGGATGAGAAATTGATAGAGTTATCCGCTTTTTACTGGGATAGCATTCAACCGCGTTCTGAAGCTCAGCAAACCTTTTCCGTCAAAAACCGCTATAATCACGAAACCGATAGCGTGTCCTTCACGAAATCCGAATTTTCGGGATGGACCGTTACGTTGGTGCAATCTGAAGCCAGCCTGCTTCAGCCCGTTGTTAATTTCCGCAGTAAAATGCTTTTTCTTGGAGTCATGATTTTATTGATTACGATGATCGTTACGTTCTTCGTCTCCAAGGGCCTCACTCTGCCGATTAAACGGATCCGAAAATCGATTAAAGCGCTCAGCCTGGAAACGTTGGAACCTAAGCTAAGCCAGAATGTCTCGTTAAATGAATTGGAAGAGCTTAATCAATCCTTCCTGGACATGTGTAACCGCTTAAAAATTTCACTCGAAGAAGTCGTATCCGCCAAATCGCACGAAATCCAGGCCAGGCTGTTCGCGCTGCAAGCGCAGATGAATCCGCACTTTTTGTATAACACATTGGCCATTATCAGCATTAAAGCGGAGAACCAAAATCAGGACGATATCGTCGAGATGTGCCACAATTTATCCGAAATGCTGCGTTATATTGCCGTAGAAGGCTCCAAACCCGTAACGATAGAACGAGAAATCGATTATACGTTAAAATATTTGGAATTGATGAAAATACGCTATATGAACCATTTTGATTACGACATTGATATCCCTGCGGAAATGAACGAGATTCCGGTCCCTCGGCTGCTTATTCAGCCGATCGTCGAAAATTGCTTTAAGCACGGCTTCACCCAGAAACCGCCTTGGTCCATCTCCGTAAAGGGCGAATATTCCGAGCAGTCTTGGAAAGTAACCATTCGCGATAACGGCGTCGGGTTCGATCCGCATACGATTAACCGGATCATGAGTAAAGTGAACGGCCAATCCGTCAAATACGGCGATGATTCGGAGCTATTGAACAATATCGGATTAAGCAACATTTATTACAGGCTTAAGCTGCTCTACGATCATCATGTCGTATTTGAAGTTTCCAACGCTCCAGGCAACGGCGCGATGATTATCATTGGCGGAAAACGATTAGACGAAGGAATGATGAAATGACATCCAGACAAAGCTACACCGTTATCGTGGCCGAGGACGAGCAAATTATTTTGGACAACATCATTCAAAAAATCGATCAAGCCGATCTGAATTTCAAGGTGATCGCTTCGGCGGCAGACGGAGAGGATGCTCTATTGCTGGTCGAGCAGATGAAGCCCGATGTCTTATTTACGGACATTCATATGCCCGCTATGGACGGTCTGGAGCTGATCAAGCGCGCCAAAGCGATAAGACCCGACCTGGAAATCGTGATTATTAGCGGCTACAATGACTTCTCTTACGCGCAGCAAGCGATCCGCTTAGGCGTGACCGATTACATTCTTAAGCCCGTTAAGAAAGATTTGCTTAGGCAGACGATTGTGGTAATTAAAGCTCGACTTGATCTCCAGACCCGCAGGCTCGAAAGCGATCTGATTGATAAAATGGTGCATGGGGTCAAGTCCCCGCCCGCATTAACCGAATCGATCAAAGCAACACAACGCCACATGTATTTAATCTGTCTGGGAAATCAGTATACTTACAGCGCCGATGTGCTGGATACCGATTATTTTGACCGTCTTTGGTCGATGATCGATTGGTCCAAAATAACAGCTAACTGCACGAATGAAGCCGTGTCATGGCATTTAATTGACGATAAGTTTTTTAATCAAAAATTCCTTATCCTGAACGGCAGCGAGCAAGCTTGTCATGCGGAAAAACTGATGAATGCGATCTCGTCCTCGCTTCTCCACTCCGTTCCTGTTACAGTCTGTACTGAAGAAGAGCCGGTAAGCTTAGAGCAGATTCGAGATACCGCGCGCAGGATGAGAACTTATCTTGAACGAAATTTGCTGTGCTGTCTGTCCTCGCTTATTACGACGAAGGATCGTAAAGTGCCGGATAGACCGTCTCATCAGGATTCGAATCACATGAATTCGATAAAATTATTCGTTAAGCAGCAGCAGTTCGATTCGTTGCAAAACGAGCTGCTGCATCTATTCTCTCAATGGGAGAAAAGCGACATGACCCAGCGGCAGCTGGAAAAGCTGCTCACCCAACTTGCTGATGAGCTTATGACGCTGATCGGGCATGAAGACGACGATATGATGGGATCCATCGAAAAAGAGCTGTACGACCTCGTTGCGATCTCCACCGACAGCAAAAGTCTGTTTAACGATGCCTTGCAGATCTTGAACAGCTATATGGGCCCGTATAGTCATTCGCGCAAGAAGGGCAGCGATACGTCGGAAGAGCTGTACAATAAGCTGGAGGAATACATTCGGATGAATATGTCCGAGCAGATCACGGTTTCCTCGCTGGCCGAGAAATTCAATTTCAACCCTTCTTATATCATCCGGGTGTTTAAGAAATGCTGCGGAGAGCCGCCGATGAAATACCTAACTTCGTTAAGAATCAACGAGGCTAAGCGATTGATTGAGAGACAGGCCGAGCTGGACTTCAAAGACATTGCCGAAATTATTGGCTATTCCGAGCAGCAATACTTTTCCCGCGTATTTAAGAATATGACCGGGATGAGTCCTTCCGAGTATCGGGAGTCTATTAAGAAATGAGTTTAAGGCAGGTGTCAGGTCCATGTCCCATAACTTTCGCCTTACGAGCTCTCAGACCATGGCCATTCAGCATATCAGACAGATTGCCGCTTCGAGAAGGGAAGCTGCGCAGGCTACCATCCGAGAAATTCTCCAGATGTCGAATATCCCTTGGAGCCGCTGGGAAGAGGCGGTCTCAAAGCTCCGAACGCATGCCCGAGTAGCGTTGCATTTTCATCCCGATCGCCCGCTTGCGGACATGAGAAGCGTGGCGCAAGCCTTGCTTGAGCAAGGAACTTATAAGAGCCAGTTTGAGACGCAAATCTCTAATGGCAGCGTGTCCGCGTACTCGGGCGGCGCTCGGGATCTGTGGGAGATGAAGTTGTTTGGAGGCGCCTATCAATCGGAGGGAAGCTCCAATAGCGACAGGCCCAAATACGGGGCGTTGGATTTGATGCTGCATTCCGACGGTCCGTCTCCGAGGTTCGGCTCGTGCTATTTCCTGCTCGCTCCGCAGTCCTCCTATCGTAGTACCTATACTTACGGCGGTTCTCAGGATGATCCTGCGGAAAAAGGCACCTACGAGGAATTCGATGATATTTTAGCCGCTGTTCTTAGGGATGCCTTCTTCCGAGAGTACGCCCTTGGAGAAAAAGATTTGTCGCCCCGACAAGTGATCGATCGACTGTTGTATCGCTTAGATCAGCCTGTGACTGAACGATTGAAACAGAGGCCAACTCACAATCTTAATCACTTTATCGAGGCTCAAGTCCACGGTGATCTTTCTCTTCAAGACGATGTGGATATTTTGGTAGCCGACCCTTCTTTTCAAGGAAAAGACATAGGGAGAACTCTAGAAAAGCTGTGCACAACCTATGCAATAGAATTGCATTGGCATAAGGGATATTCGATCCGGGCCGATGAAGTACCCTCTGATTTCAGGGGGGCCATCCATGCCCTCGCTCGCCGGACGAATCGCCATCGACAATCGGATTGACGCGAGTGCGATCGGAATCGCGGTCAATGATTTGAGACGCAATCCGGAACGTTGGCGCGACAGAGGAAGTTACGAAGAAGCACTTCAGGAATTGAAATTCATGTGGCACGTTCTGGTGAGGTATGGGGAAATCGTTGATGGGGGATGGCGCCGGGATGGACAAGAATACCGTTCATAAAACCAACCGCTTCTATTGGAATACGAAAGGGAATGACCATTTAGGAGCAATCGTACTTCCTTTGTATGGAGCGTTTGTCTCCGAAGAGAAATGCCAACTCTTTGGCGATGTCTCGGGAAAAAAGATGCTGGAGATTGGTTGTGGAAACGGGCAATCTTTGCAGTATCAGGGAGAGCGCAAAGCAGCTGAACTATGGGGTATGGATATTTCGGAAAAACAAATTGAAAAGGCTACGCAGCATTTGACGTCGTGTGATCTTTCGGCAAGATTGATCTGTTCTCCCATGGAGGAAGAATGCGGCATACCGGAGGATTATTTCGACTTTGTTTATTCGATTTATGCTATAGGCTGGACCACCGACCTCGAGGGTACTTTTTGCCGGATCGCTTCTTACTTGAAAAAAGACGGCGTATTCATTTTCAGTTGGTCTCATCCTATACACAAATGCGTGGCTTTAGAAAATAATAGCCTTGTTTTTAACAAGAGTTATTTTGATGAGTCCTGGTATTCGGTACCTCTGGATTTATCGGGAGAAGGTCTACTAACTTTATCGGACCGTAAACTATCCACCTTTGTGAACGCGTTGGCAAAAGCGGGATTTGTCATTGAGCAAATGGTCGAGCAGCCTGATGATGAACTTATGCTGTCGCGGGACGAGGATACCAGCGATTTTGCCAAAAAAGCAAAGATGCTTCCTTTAACCTTTGTCATCAAGGCGAGAAAACGATAAGTTAAAATAATAAAGCAGGCCTGAGGATAACTATCCCTGGACCTGCTTTATCGCTTATTTGTTAACGTGTGGATAACAAAAGCTGTGGATATGTGGACGATTGCTATTGGAGGTCGGTATAACCTTATCTTGATACCGTTAAGATGTGCATAACCTTGTTGATAACTCGACATTCCACTGTATAACGTGATATTTCACATCCTAAAGTTTTAATACCCGCATCAGAACAGTGGCAAGCAGACCGGCAATGATGCCCCATATCGCGTTGGTGATCAGCACGCTGACGATGGCAAACGGGTTCGTGATCGGACCTTGCAAATGACCGCTCAGAATTGGCGATAGAATAGCACTCAGAACAATTGCCAATAGACCGTATACGATATGCATGGAGAAAGCCAAAAAGCTGTTGGCGGAGCCGGGAATCAAAATCTATGATGTAGCCGAACAGCTTGGCTACCAGGACTGGAAGCACTTCAGCCGCACCTTTAAGGACCGGACCGGCTACGGGCCGGCCGACTATCGAAGCAAGCTTCAAATCAGCGATTCGGAGTAGCTAGTAGCTTCCACGGCTACCATCGTATCGCACCATGCCGCAACAGCTGTCGCACAACGACAAGCCTGTTGCGGCTTCCTGTCGTGGCTTCCTTGACAACGATTCTAACAGAACCTATAATTCTTCTGTCGGTTAGTTGCTTTCCGATACAAACGTATCCATTTGAATGCAGAACCAATCTCTGCGTAAGTCGCATAAATGAACAATTTGTTAGGGAGGCGAACGTTCCGGATGAGGAAAGCCAACTCCGCCAACCCGTCACTGATTCGCGATATTAATCGTTCCAGCGTGCTCGATGTCATGCGGAGGACGGGGCCGATCTCGCAAGCGGATATTGCAAAAATATTGGCGCTCCAACCCTCGACGATTATGCGGATCATAACCGAGTTATTGGAAGAACGACTGATCGTATCTGTCGGTCAGGGCCAGACAACTTCCAAAGGAGGCAGAAAGGCAACCTTGTTGGAACTGAACAAGGACGGCGCATATGCCATCGGCGTCGATCTGAATGCCGACGAAGTCATTGCCGTGCTTCTCGACCTGAGCGGCGCCATTGTTGCCGAGGTTCGGACAGACTGTCCCTCGGAGTCTGGACCGAATCCTGTCCTGGATACGGTTAAACAATCGATCGAAGCGCTCCTTGCCCAACCTACCGTGTCCGCTGATCGAATTATAGGTATCGGCGTGTCCGTTCCGGGAAAAGTGGACAGCGTTACGGGTACGTCCGTCATAGCGATTAATTTTCGGGATTGGTTTAATGTGCCGATCGGCGAACAGTTGGAGCAAGCTTTTCAATTGCCGGTATATGTCGAGCATGATATGCGTTCCATGGCGTTCGGAGAAATGTGGTTCGGCAACGAATACGATCATATGCTGTGCCTTGGCTTCCGAAGCGGCATCGGACTCGGACTCGTTCTTAACGGCGAGCTGTATCGGGGGGCCCATCAGCTTGCGGGAGATGTTGGCCATGTGATTGTCGACCCTGACGGCCCTCCTTGCAGCTGTGGCAGACAAGGTTGCCTGGAAGCCGTCGCAAGCGAAAAAGCCATCCATAACAACGTTCGCCGCTACGTCCAACAGCATTCGCTGTCATCGGCCGGCAACCGTAAGATGACGATGGAAGAGCTGAATATTCGCTTCATTTATGAGACGTTTCGCCAAGGGCATTCCGATATCACCGCAATGATCAAGGAGGCCGCGGATTATATCGGAAAGACGCTTTGCGATCTGGTTCGGGTATACGATCCCCAAGCGATCGTAATCGGCGGAAACGTCCTGGCTTCCAGCAGCGAGTTTCTGGACCTTGTACGTTCCGCGTACCAGTCCATGCAGCCGAATTATGCCGACGATATTCCAAGTATCCAGCCGGCACGGTTCGGAGAGCAAAGTATTGCCATAGGCTCAGCTTCCCTGATGCTGTCCCGGCTGTTCAAGCCAAGCGGAGCGTAATTGAGCGCGATGGAACGCCGCATAATCGGGCGTAGAAACGGAACAACGGCTCGTAAATCCCGCCTCTCTCGCAAGCCGCCTCGATCTCGCGCTCCAGCTCGGCATAGTAGGCGCCCAAGCTCCGGCCTTCCGCATGCTTGTCGAACAAGCCGAGAAGCGGGTCCTGCCAAAGCAGAAACTTCGAAGGATTCGGCGGACTGTACAGGGTCAGACGGTTCCCTTCTTCTTCCGAGATTAAATCGGGCTTCTCTAGCAGCATGAAATCGTCGAATCGGCCGCCCGTGCAGAAAGAGAAACGCGACGAATTGCGGTTCTTCGCAAAGATCCACCGCGACCGTCTCCCCGGCATTTCGCAGCGCTTCGATCAATAATCCCGGACCGCGAAAAAAATGAATCTTGCGCTCATACCGAAGCTCCGCTCCGTGGGTGTCGGCGCAAACCTCTATGCGGCCCGCCCGATGAGTAACGCGAATCGGGTAACCGTCCTCGCTTTGACGAAAACCGAGCTTATCTTCGAGCAGCCGAACGCCTTGCTCCAGATCGGCGGATAAACCGTGAAATCGAAGTTCCATCGTAATCTGCTCCCTCATCTTTAATGAAGTTAACTTTTGACGACGCTGTCGGCCAGTAATCAGGAGTAGCGAATGCGCGAGCGATAGCGAGCGAGCAACGCTTCGTTATGCCGGTCGCCGCCATCCCGGTTCGCGCTGACCAGCACCGGCGGCTCAATACCCCGGGCTACGAGCTTGTCGATCACCGATACGATAAGTGCCTGAATGAGCAATATGCCGCCGATTGTCGACGAAGGACCGGTTTTCCGCCCGGAGCCGTCGTATTCGAGCAATGCGTCTCCCGGCTCTCCGCCGTTATCGAGCACGATATCGGCGATTTCGTAAAGCTTCTTCGCGCTCGGCGAGCGTGAAGCGGTCGTCGTCGAATGGCGCATCGAAGTGATTGCTACGACATGGAGACCTTTCTTCTTGCAGGCCTCGGCGACCTCAACCGGCACGGCGTTGATGCCCGAATTAGACACGACAACGATCGTTTCGCCTGGCTTCAGATCGTAGCCGGTCAGCAGAACTTCCGCATACCCCGGCAGCCGCTCGAGCAGCGTTGCTCGGCCGACGTTCAGCTCCATCAACGAATCTTCGAGCATGGCGTTGACGCAAGCCAGACCGCCTGCGCGATTGAACGCATCTTCAGCAATCATGTGGGAATGGCCGCTGCCAAAGACATGAAGCACACCGCCGCCGGCGATCGAATCGGCAACGCGTTCGGCAGCTTCTTCAATCCGATCGTGCTGTGTCGTTCGAATGCTTGCGATAAGCTCGACCATTCGGTCGAAATAACGTTCCATTAAAGTCATGGGTATCCTCCCGCAATAAATTTAAATGAGTTTCTCTTCCGCGAAGACGGTCGCAGCCGCGCCCATGACGCCGGCCAACGTTGGGAACCTCGCCTGGACAAGTCCGACGGGACTGACCGCATATCGGTAACGCGCCGCGAGCTCATCGCGAGCGGGATCGAGTAACAGGTTCCCCGCCTGGCTGACGCCGCCTCCAATTACGACCGTCGTTGCGCCGAACAGTTGCAAGCAGTTTACGAGACCGATTGCCAGCTTCTGCCCTGCGTCGCGAAATAATTCGGCGGCTTGGAGATCTCCCGATGCGGCCGCCTGTGCGGCCAATTGAAGGAGGTCCGAGTCCGGGCCGTCGCCTGAACTTTGGTTTTTTCCGTTCAGTCGCATGCGCATGGCGGGAGCCGAGACGTACTTTTCCAGGCACCCCTTGTTGCCGCACGCGCAGGAGAGGCCGTCGAATGCGATGCTCATATGGCCCAAATTCAAGGAGGATACAAGGCCGGCGCGATACGGCTCGCCATTCACGAACAAGCTGGCTCCAATCCCCGTTCCTATGCACACATATAGAAAATTCGGCAAACCTTGGGCCGCACCGTAGTGCTTCTCGCCAAGCGCTCCCGCGAGTGCATCGTATTCCAGGTAAACGGGAACGCCTCCGGGCGGTTTCACGAAGCTGTCGAGCGCGACATTCTCCCATTTCAAATTCACCGCGTGCAAAATCTTGCGATTGCGAGTATCCAATAGGCCTGGGCACGACACGCCAATTCCGGCAATGCGGCAACCATGCGGCAACCGTTGGATAAAGCGATCAACGTGAACGGACAAAGCGCGGATGTCGGCTCGCCCGTCCGGGTTCTTCTGCAGAGGAACGGATTCGTGCGCAAGCAACTCTCCGTTAGGCCGGACCGCTCCAAGCTTCAAGTTCGTTCCGCCAATATCTACGCCAATGGCAAGCTCACGCCCAACATTCATAATCGATAAGGCTCCATCCTGTTTATCTTAGTTTCTTTCAGAAAGCAACTAATTAAAATTTAATGGACATCGTTGTACTTGTCAATTCATTTTTTTGATCCGGGCAACGCAAATAGAGCCGCCCGAAGGCGGCCCCGAATCGTGTCTACTGCGCGCTATGGCTGATGGTTATATACAATCCCTACAGCCATTCCTGCAACTGCCTTGTCCAGCGCTAAATAATCGCTCAGCAAGCGATCTAACTGATCTGTAATAGGTTGATATTCTTTCATTTTGGTTCTCCTAGGAATCAGAATAATTCCACCCTCTGATTTCGGCCAATTTCGTAAAAGCTTCGAGAACCCCGCTCCCATAACGGCCTGTGCCGACAACTCCGCCCATTTCCAGTACTCTCTGCTTCACTTCGGGATGGGCGTTGTCGGGACAAATCGCATGCGTCGCGATTTCCGGATCCATCATATCCAAATCCATGATTTCATCGCCGGCTACGACGATCTCGTCGGGATGCAGGCCCTCGATTCTTGCAATTTCCTTAGCGGCCGTCCCTTTCCTTAAGAAAGCGGGATGGGTGTAAAACCGTTGCTCTTCAGGTATAAGCACTATGCGCAGCCCACTATTCGCGAGGTAATTCTCTTCTACGTGCTTTAACAAATGCTCGGATTGTTCCGGCAGAGCCGTCATCGCAAACCAATACCCGTTGAAAAACATATTGCCGCTGTCGAACCTGGAGAGAACATCCCTCATCAAAGGATAAGTATGCTGTCGGTGAGCCTCCTCCAACCGTTGCTCCATCATCCCCGAATACGGTTCAACCTTGCGGAGTTCATTGTCCTCTATTGTGCACAATTGCCCCCCTGATCCGCCGACGACAAATGAAGGACGGCTCGAGGCTGCGCTCGCATAGAAGAGTTGAAGCTGTTGTTTAACCTCCCAGGTCGTATTGGTCGCCCACCTACAGCCATTAGCGGTGAGCCGATCGAGGAACGACGACCATTCGTCGGAAAATCTAGCGTAGGGCTGGCCGCTGCCGCCTAAAGCTGTTCCGTCCAAATCCGTAATAAAAAGCTTGGGCAGTCTACCGCTTGACGGAGCCATTAGGGTCACCTGTTTCGTTGATATTCTTTCGGCGTCATGCCGACGAGCTTTTTGAAAATTTTCTGGAAATACATGTTGTCGGTGAATCCTACGAGATCGGCCACTTCATAAACCTTCAAATCCGGATGGTCCACGAGGAACTGCTTGGCCTTCTCCGTCCGCAGCCGGTTTAAATAATCCGTAATCGTCTCGCCGGCTTGTTGCCTAAACATTTTGCTTACGTAGCTGGGACTGAACCCAACTTTCTCCGAAAGCTTCCTCAGATCGAAGACTTGATTGTATTCTCTCTCCAATAGTTTCCTAACCTGCTGCTCCAAACCTCTTGAAATCTCGGCTCGAGGCTCCGATGCCGTCCCCGCAGACTTTTCCCGTGGCTCCGACCGCTCGGCTTTGGTTTTTTCGAACTGATCAAGAAGTCCAAAAAGCTCGGATTTATCGAGAGGCTTTAACAGGAAATCCGTAACTCCCGCACGAATCGCCTGCCGAGCGTACTCGAACTCGTTATACCCGCTTAGAATAACGACGAATAGCCGGGGCATCGCCACTCGGGCTTGCTCGATCAATTTCAGCCCATTCATGTTCGGCATCTCGATATCGGTAAGCAATACGTCCAATTCCCCATCAGTCATCCCTAATATGCCGAGCATCGCGTCCGCACCGTTGGCGTACGAGCCTGCGATTTGAATTTCTCCCCCGTAACGGGACAATATTTTCTCGATTCCGAGCCGGATACGTTCCTCGTCGTCCACGATCATCACATTCAGCATGTCGCGCCTCCATTGGCCGATAATGTGAGGGTCACGGTCGTTCCTTGACCTGGCGTGCTTTCCACATGCAATCCGTACGTGCTGCCGTAGTGGATTTTTATTCTTTCGTTCACATTTTGCAGCCCGATTCCTCTGCCCGATTCCAGCCTGCGCGTGCCTGCGAGAAGCTCATCCATCGTTCTCATCGTCTCATTATCCATGCCGGCACCGTTATCTTGAACCCGGAAATGCAGCCATTCTCCTTCTTCAATCGCGTCAATGATAATCGTGCCCGCTCCGGTCGTTTGTCTGTACGCGTGGTTAATGGCATTCTCAACGATGGGCTGAAAAATGAGCTTGATGCATTTGCAGAGCAGAAGGTGCTCCGGAATACGGATTTCCAATACGAACCGATTAGCGAAACGATAGTTTTGCAGCGAGACGTAGTCCCGTAGATGATTCATTTCATCTTGAACAGAGACGATTTCGTTGCCCCGGTTAATTCCGTATCGGAGCAATTTGCCGAGCGTATAAGTCATTTCCGCTACCTCTTCGTCGTCGTTCGTCTCGGCCGTCATTCGAATCGTCTCAAGCGTATTATAAATAAAATGCGGATTGATCTGGCTTTGCAGTACGTTAAATTCCGCTTCCCTCTTGCGAGCCTGAGTCACCGCCACTTCTTCGAGCAAATCCTGCACGCGTTGCAGCATAATGTTGAAATGCCTGCCCAGCGACCCTACCTCGTCCAAGTGCTTCACTTTAAACCTGACGTTCAGCTTTCCTCTCTGAACCTCTCTCATGAGTAGCTTGATCTTGCGAAGCGGCGACGTCAGGGCGAAGGCAATTCCAATGGAAGCGGATAGCGCTACCAAAATGATTGCGATTGTCGTCCATAGGGTGACGTTGCGCGTCGTCGTCGTCTGTCGCATGACGTCTTCAAGCGGAATATACACGAGCATCTTCCATCGGGTCAGTTCGGACACGGAATACGCGCATAGGTAGGTCGTCCCATCTCTATCGATGAGAAAATCTCCCCGCTTCTGCGTAGCCAGTCGGACCGCCGGATCGTCGGACAAATCTCTCGTGATTAGCTTAAGATCGCTATCGAACACGACCCGGTCGTTCTCGTCCAGAAGTATCGTTTTCCCTTGGGTGACGGCGTCCATGGAGAGAATCGAGTCTTTAATCGCGCTAATGTTCGTATCGAACGCGATAAACCCGATCGGCTTCAGAAAGTCCAGTTCCTTCAATCCTCGAATGACGGTAAAAGCGTAATAGGGCTTGCTATAGTCCGTCGTGACCTCCCGCGTGCTGACAAGCACTGGTCGGCCATTGCTTTTCTTCGCTAAGTCGGACCAGATCGGCAGCATTTCATCGATATTGTTGCGGGTTCCCCGGGATTTGACGTTATAGAACATATGACCGAAATTATCGAATACGTAGACGGATGCCGTATCCTGTTTGACCCGGTTTAGATTCATGATAAACAATTCCATGCTCTTCAGCTTGGCAAGCCCCGTATCGGGATCGTTCAATAGATGAAGAAAATCCGCGTTGTACAAGGGCATCGACGAAAGGTTGAACAAATCCTCGATATAATCGTCCAAGCCTTGTAACGTTTTGGCGGTCATTTCTACAGCATACTCCGTTGTATTTTTCTCGAAGGATTGCGAGTAATCCCGGAACGACAAGAAGCTGACGGCCGTGATCGGCAAAGTGACAAGAAACAAAAAAACGACGAGAAGCTTGGTCTGCATGCTCAAATTAGCAAAGGAACCGCGGAGCTTAAACCATACGGCACCTCTCGATTGCTGCTTGTCGTCGTCCATGCCGACCGTTCCCCCTCGGTGCTGTAAGCTTATCTATTATTTTACTGCACCTGTCACAATCCCGGCAAAGACGTATTTCTGAAAGAATAGATAGAGAACGACCATCGGCAGCATAATCATTAAGATGGCCGCGGACAAGAGCTCCCACTCCGTGCTCCGCTCCGAGGAAAACCGCATAAGGCTCGTCGACACGACGCCTAGCTTTTGCGAAGGCATGTACAAATAAGGTATAAACATATCGTTATATATTTTGATCGACTTGATAATGATCAAGGTTACGGTCGCGGGCATCAAGAGCGGAAATACGATCGCATAATAGATTTTGAAGAGTGAAGCCCCTTCCATCATCGCGCTTTCGTCCAATTCGTACGGGATGTTTTTGACAAACTGCAAATAAATGAAGATTTGCATGACGTCTGCGCCCAAATGTAACACGATCGCGGCAAAAAGAGTATTGTATAAACCCAATTGTTGAACGACTGTGAACGTCGCGATCTGTACCGTAATCATCGGAATGAAGTTGACCGCGATGAATGTGCCGAGTACGGTTTTACGAAGCTTGAAGGTGAACCTGCCCAGCACATAAGCCGTCATCGTTCCGATCGCCACGTTGCCGATCACCGAGAGGACGATGATGATTCCCGTATTCAGAAACGCTCGGCCCATCTGGGTTCGCTGCAGCACTTCGGAGAAATTACCGAAATAGAAGAAGCTGTCCGGGAGCGAGAACAGATCGGCCCGTCCGAATTCCTCATGGCCTTTGAACGCGTTCAGCACCAAGATGACGATCGGGAAAAAGACGGCAAGCACGGCCGCGAGCAGTAGAACGTGCTTCACAATGGAAGAAACCGAAAATTTCCGAATGTTCATGATTCCCACCTCTTGATCAGCATTCTCTGGGTGAAGATCAACAGCGTGACAACCGCCATCAACGTCGTGCTCATCGCGGAAGCCAAGCCGAAATTGGCGAATTCGAAAGCGGTATCCACCGTCATCGTGACGAACGTCTCGCTGGCTCCGAGCGGTCCGCCGGCGGTCAGCAGGAAGGGCAGATCGAACACTTCCAAGGAACCGATAATCGTCAGGAACAGCAACAATTCAATGACCGTAATCAAATTCGGAAGAATGATGTGCCATACGATTTGGTGTCTTTTCGCCCCGTCGATCCTTGCCGCTTCGATCATTTCCGACGGGATGGATTGCAAAGCGGCCAAGAAGATGACCATATTAAACCCTGTGTATTTCCATACGCTGATGAAAGCCAGAGCATGATTAACGAGTTTGGGGGAACCAAACCAGCTTTGCGTCAGATTGTCCAAACCAATGAAGCGCAGCATGGCATTCAAGGAGCCGTACTCTGTGTGATAGACGTAGTTAAACATGTAGGCAACCGCTACCCCGTTCATAATGTAAGGCATGAACAGAATGACCCTATACATATTGCGGCCTTTCAATCGGGAATTGACGATTAAAGCGGCGAACAGGCCAAGCGCGATCTGGAACATTCCCCAGAATAAGTAGATAAGGTTATGGGAGAATGCGTTTAATATATCCTCCATTCGAAAGACGTCCCGATAATTGGCGAATCCTACCCATTCCTTCACTTTGCTGATGCCGTCCCAATCCGTCAGACTTAAATAGATGAGATAGCTGGCGGGATACAAGGAAAACACGGTCAGGAAAAACAACGGCGCAAGCAGAAAGGAACAGACGATCACCATTTTTTGTTGTTTATACGATAGGCCGAACATGTCGGTTTCCACTCCTTTCTTCCGTTACTAGGTTCCGTCTTCATCTTATCGTTGCGAAGATTGGCGTTGTAAGCGTTGTCCTTTTCTTCATGCCTTTTCCCCTTTTCGTTATACTAAGCAGTACCGCATGACTTTACTATAGCGGGAATCAACTTACGAAATAATGGTACTGCTTTTTATTTATTGTCTTTGGTTGTACAGTTCGAACAGTACGAAGGTGGGTTGTTCTTAGGTCTCATCGATTTTATTAAATGAGGCTGTCCCATAAGCAAAGTTGCTTGAAGATCGATAGTCAAGGTAAGGGGTATGTACCTCCTGTAGATGCCTCATACGCTCCTGAAATTACCCTGTAACGGGTTTCCCATTCAGATTTCGGGAGCGTATAGCATCGGAAGGAGGTACATACCCCTTGGGCCTTTTCGTCGATTAACTTTCACAGCAACTTGAAGGGCTTATGGGACAACCTCTATTAGTTAAGGCGCAATTTGATCGCTATCGACTGTCCCGGGGGTAGGCGTAAGGTTGGAAGCCATCTCTTCCATGTAATAAGAGCCGTTAACCGAATACTTGAACTTCAGCGCCTTCCCGTCTACAGAGCTGTCCTCGCCGTGAGTACCGACAGGGCCGTACACTTCGCTTACGTTCGTGCCGTTATTGTAACGTGCCTGCAATATGCTCACCCCGTCCGAATCGCGCACGAGCTCGATTCGCGCCATACCGCTGTTGCGCAGCGGATTGCTGGGGCGTTTGGTGCTCGTCTGGTAAAGCTCCAGCACGTCGTCGCTCGTCAGACTTGTGCCGTACACGGCATTAAACTGCGACAGCGTCTTCGTGCTGCCCGTTTTCTTGAACCAGATTACCTTGACGCTCTTGGCCGGAATGTAGAAGTCGGTTGCAATGTCCACCGGCTCCTCGTACGTATCTTTTAGCTTATAATCCTTCAAATTTACCGTGTTCTTCGAGTTGTTATACACCTCGACGAAATCATAATCTTCATCCATGTAATCGCCGGCTTTGTAGAAGTCTTTCTCAACCGCAGTCACCCCTACATTCCCGGGAGAATTAGCTACAATCTCGGTGATGTAGATCTCCGGCAAATGAATGCCGCCCGTCACCGACTTACTAATTCCGCCAACCGTTGCGGTCACCCGTGCAAGCACTGTATAGGTGCCTGCTCCGCCTGGAGGCGCCCACGTTGACGAGGCGGTTGAGGTCGCACCTGACCCGATCGAGGCTAACGTCACCTCGCCCAGTTTGTTCGCCGCTGCGTAATTGTCCGTGGACGTTGTGAAATTGTCCTTGAAGAACTCCACCAGAACATTCGAGAGCGCGCTGCCGGTCAAGTTCTTCACATTCGCATTAATCTGAACCGGCACGTCAGCTGTCGCCGTTGTTTGGGTGCTCATCGTCAGCTCCATGGCTGGAGAGTCGTTCACCCAGATCGGAGCGGATACCGCCCAATCGCCATCCGTCTGCTCGACCTTGACGAAGTAATACTTGTAGCTCGGTGCGATGGAAGCCGCGTAATGCGCCATCCGTGAGCTGTACGTCTGAGAGCCGATGACTGTACCACCCGGACCGTAGAGTGTAATCTTAGAGATCGTATCGTTGGTCGGGTTCGACGCCATTACCGATACGTTCAGCGCGGAGCCGGGATTCGTCAGTCGAGAACCCATCGGCTTGCCATTGATCTCGAAGATCAGCTTGAAATCGCGATCCCCGAATGTGGCGTAAGTGCGTCGAGCCCGGATCGCATCCATGATCGCCTCCGGTGTATTCGCCTCCGCTATAACGATGGTCCGGTCGTTGTTCTGCATCCACTTCTCGTAGTGTTCGTCACTGTTCAGCGTTGGCGACAGATGCCAGCCTTTGTCCAGTGCCCGAAAGTATTTGTCGAAGTGTTCCTGCATCAATGCGTTGCTATGCAGCTCGTACAGCGCTGTCTGATCGTCCGCAGCTTGATTGTAATAATCGAAATCCTCGAAATCCCCCCAATACGCGCTCGGATGATTGAACTGTAAGACCGCTTCGGGGTATTCAGCGAGATCGTCCCACAGATTGTGCATATTGTACTGCACGCCTCCGATCGTATCGAGACGATCTACGATCCAAGGGACGTTAAAGACGTTCGCATGTCCCCAAATGCCGGAATCCGTATTGTAAGTCATCTCGAAGCCGGCGAAGGCCGAGAATTGATGCGGCACCGTCGCAAATCCAGCTTGGTATTTGTTATCGACCCACTCGCCATTCGCGACATTCGGATCCCCCCAGTCCATCCGTTCCGAATGATCGCTGAGACCATAGAAATCCCCGTTTTGCGCTTTGGCTGCGATGTAGGCATTAGCAGGCGTGTTGGTAACCGCGGTCGAGCCTTCGTGGGAATGCTTCGTATGGTTATGCAGCTGACCATTGTAGAAATTGTATGGGCTAACAGGCGTCGGATATTGGCCGCTCACGAGCTTGCGCATTTTTACCGTGCCGTCGACCGGATAACCGTAGGTCACGCTGGTATCGGACGCCGTGTCGATCGTCGTGCTGCCCGGGCTCGTCGTGCCGTCATTGTAGGTCGCGCTGACGACAACGGTGCCGCCGTCCGTTCGGAGCTCCACCGTCTTTTGCCCGTCGTTTCCCATACCCTGCGTTTGCGTCACCGTCTGTTCATACACCTTGGAGGACGTCAGATAAGTACTGGGCAAATTGTAGTGATCGGCGAACTGTGCAAGCGTATAGCCGCTGCTCTGCGTCCCTCTCGTCCAGATGATCATGTATCCGTAAGCCGGAATGCTCTTGCTCGCCGTTAGATTGAAATCAAAATAATCCGCCAAGTTGGCGTGGTTCCAATAGTATCGGATGGTGTAGCCGGCGAGATCGATCGCCGAGCCCGTATTGTTGTACAACTCGATGAATTCGAACGCTTCACCCAAATCGGTTGGACTGGAGGAGTTCACCATCAACTCCGTTATCCAAAGGTTTGGCGGCGCCGGCACTGTCCCTGGTGTCGGCTTCTGATTGACCGCCGTTTTGCGCATCGTAATGTTGCCGTCCACCAAATAGTCCGGAAACTCGAATACAATACTGCTGTTCTCGACCGTCGCATCCTCGTTCATGGTTGTACTATTGAAAATCCGGTCGTTGAACTTGGCGATGCAAATCTCTGCGCCCGCATCCGTCGCGACAATCAGCTTCTTGATCCCGGTGTTGCCCAAGCCGCCGTTCGCCCCGAGATCAAGCGTATACAAAGTGGAGCTTGTGAAGCTTGTGCCGTAGTGAGCGTTGAAATTGGCAAGCGTCTTGCCTTGAGCATACGTGTTCTTGATCCAGACTACGCGTGCCTCGCCCGCGGCCAGCGTCTGGCTCGTCGTCAGGTCCCATGTTACGAAAGCGGTAGGCGTGTACCAGAAAATGAATTTGTAATGGCTCAAGTCGATGATGCTGCCGGTGTTGTTCTTCAGTTCCACATATTCGTACGAATCTGTTGCCGACCCGGAATCTCCGCTGGAATTGGCCAATATTTCGGTTACCGTCAAATCCGGGACTGTCGAACTGGCGTGAACGGAACTTTCTTTCGTCACGACACCGAAGCTCCCAGGCAGCAGGATCAATACAGCCATAACGACCATGAAGCACCGCTGCATCCATTTACGCATATTTACCGCTCCTCAAATAGATTTTTGTAAGCGCTTTATATTTGATGTGCACGATAATGCAACAATACGGAATGGACTCCCCGCCGTTACAAGCAACGGGGCATCCATTCCATGCTAGCGGAGTCGCTCTACTTGCCGAGCTCCTTCCTCGCTTCGTTCCACTTTTTGTTGTAATCGTCGAATACGGCCTTCATGTCCCCTAGAACCGCTTCCTGTAGGAGAACCCGGTACTTATACTGCATCTTCTTCTCGACGGCATCAACGTCGTCAGGAACAGGGAGCGATTCCATCATCTCCGGATTGTAGCTGTAGAATTCTTCGAGATATGGCGTGTTCGGCTTCGCATCCTTTAATGGGGAGACCGTCATATGCTCATCGTTGTCGCCCGATTCCTCAAGCATGAATTTAATGAAAGCTTTGGCAGCCGCTTTGTTTTTGCTGTCTTTGTTGACCGCGTAGGACCAGTCGGGCATGATGTTGCCGTACAGCTTGCCGCTGTTGTCGTGCGGCATCGGCGCAAAACCGTAGTTCTCCAGCTTGCCGCCCGCTTGGACGATCGGTTGGATGACCCAGTTGCCGATGTAGGACATTACGACTTTACCGGAAGCCATGTCTCGCAAATTCTGGTCGTACGTCTCGGACAAAATATCGCTCGCCAAGTAGCCTTTGTCATACATCGTTTTGAAAATCGTCAAACCTTGTCCGTATGGGCCGTCCACCGTAAACGGAGTTTCCGTCTTCAGCTTGTCGTTGCGAAGATTGGCGTTGCCGTAGATGAACTCCGACAGCTTCTCGTAATACTGCAGCGTCCAGGCGTCCTTAAAGCCCGTCGCCATTGGAACGTAACCCGCAGCCTTCAGCTTCTCGCATATGTCGTAAAATTCGGCTAAAGTTTTCGGAGGACCTTCGATGCCCACCGTCTTGAATACCTCTTTGTTGTAGACGAGGCCGTTAATTGCCGCTTGCTGGGAGATGGCGTACAGCTTGCCGTCGTATGTTGTGAACTCCTTGAACCAGATTCTGTCGTTCAACCCCAGATCGTCCAACGGCTCATAGTAATTCGGATATTCCGCCGGAGGCATCGCGATAAGACTGAATACGTCAGGCAGCTCGCCGGCCGCGATTCTAACCTTCATGACGCCGCTGTAATCCTTGATCCCTTCAATCTTGACATCCGTAATTCCCGGATACTTCTTCTTGAATGCCTCCGCATAGCGCTCGAGATGCTCAATCTGATCAACCCGATGCGTAGCGAAGGAGATTTCTCCTTTGATCTCCGACTCCGCGGGTTCCGCCGATTCGGATGCGACGGGCGAAGCCGAATTCCCGTTAGATGCGCTTGGCTTGTTCGAAGAAGCCGCGGCATTAGAATCGTTGCTGGAATTACCGCTGCCGCAGCCAGTCAGCAGCGCGAGCGTCATCATTGAAACCAGTGTAAGCGTTGTCCATTTCTTCATGCCCTTTCCCCTTTTCGTAATATTCAGCGGTACCACTAGCCTTACTATAGCGAAAATGAGAGGACAAAATAATGGCATAGCTTTTTATTTATTGTCTTTTGTTGTCGGGATGCATACTGCCTGTTGGCTATGCGTTTCCTCCAGCCCGTAGTGCGGTAGAGACCTCCGGACTTCGCATTTCCGGTTAGGATAACAATAAAAAACCGAGCAAAGATCAGGAGTGAATACCTGAAATTCGCTCGGCCCGGAACCCCCATTCAAACATCATCCGCCAACCGCAGCAAAGTCTCATGCAACGCATCAAATCGCTGTTCATCTTCCGCCGAGAACATCAGTAGATATCCGTCACTATTGTTCATAACCACAATCACTTCGCCCGCTTGGCCAAAAAACTGAACGCCCGTATACAAGTCCGAATCCGCTTGCTTGGATGGATACATCCTCTTAATTTCTTCAACAACCTGTTCATCGATTGGCCAGTATTCCTCATTGCTGAGCTCCATCGAAAACACGGCTTGCAAATGGGCCATCGCAATCAAAAATTCCATCAAAGACTTGCTCGTCTGGTACCACTCTTCTTCTCCATAGTTCTCGTACACAGGGGGATTGGGCGAGGCCGCATCCTCCCGGCGTATGCCCCAAAGGCAAGCACCCTGATTCTCGGTATAAAAAATCAAATAATCGTCATACACATATTTATGAAAATCCTTGGGCTGAATCAAAAAATCCTGGGAACCATTCAGTTGCGGATGAGCTCCCAATTCCAGATAATAATCCTTCAGCACTTCAGGTATACTTCCATATCGGTTGATCCACGGTTGCAGTTCCTTCTCTTCGAGACCGCAAGGTTCCGTGATATGAAATAGGCTGCGGATGGCTGTAAAATCGGTCATTGGCTCCACTCCTCCTTGTAAATAACCCCTATCAAACAAAAGCGAAAGGATAATTTTCAGGCAAATCCGGATGCAACATTCTAAGACAATCTTCCAATTGCCCGGGCAAGTCGCTTTCTGCAAAATTCTCTAACCGATCCGCCCACTCCTCATATTGATGAATCAAATCGGCCAACTGCAAAAACTGCCAAAAATCGATGAATAGCGGTGTCGCTTTCGGCTCGGTCAGGCTATGGTCAAAAAAAGAAAGCTTCCCGTCCATCCTGTTCATTAGCCACGCATCGCCTTGACCGTTAGCGGCAATCTGTACATAGTTGTTTTTCAAATACTCATCTTCACCATACAGATTGTCGCCTTTATCGTCCTCAAACACCATTTCGGCAGCAATCTCTTGACCCGCCAGCATCTGCAGCACCTCCACAAGCCGGATAATATCCAACGGCACCGTGGAAAGCTTGTTGCGCATATAGCGAGACAGCGGCATCTGCACGTTGGCAAAGGGCAACAAAATTTCCTGTACGTCGCGAATTCGAAATGCCGGCTTATCGATAGTCATGAAACTCCTCCACTCCCGTCAATCCCACCAAAAATACCAAATCTCATTATTTTTCAGATAGCTGGCATATTGCCCCACCGAATCAAAGGATTCTAGTACATACTGACAGAACATAAAATGCTCTTTGGCCAGTTGCAGCGCTTCATCATCCGTTGCGGGAAGCCTGCCCGTTCGAACCACCCATGTATCCTGCGTTACCACAAGCGGCGCCGCCTCAAATTCCTCCTGCCAATGCTTAAACAGAGCAGCTTGATAAACCGGAAGCGGACACTCATTATAACCGCCCATCGGTATAATAAGGGGAGCATGGTATCGTTCTTCCGCCTTCATCGGTATCAGCAGCGCTCCATCTTCCATACGAGCCTCTATCCAATCTATATTGATTTCCGGATACGTATAAGACCCGCGAGTCGGTTGTTCATCGACCAACTCATTGCCTTCCCATACGCGGGCATAAGCAGCATAAACCTCGTCAAAGCTTTTTCCATCCATCTGTTTAACCTCTATCGGCAATTCGCTATATGTCAAATAGGCGCTTACAATACTGCGCAATGCATCAAGCTTAGTCAGGCGATGA
The DNA here is from genome assembly GCF_003386235.1 of Cohnella phaseoli. Lineage (GTDB taxonomy): Bacteria > Bacillota > Bacilli > Paenibacillales > Paenibacillaceae > Cohnella > Cohnella phaseoli. Next base: position 93,539 of record NZ_QRDZ01000014.1, on the reverse strand, counting down.
ACTTGCTCCAACTGCTTCTCGACAAACGAAGCCAGAGATCCCTCCTCCTCCTCTGCCTCCTCCATCATCTCCAGAATATTATCGCTAGGCAAAATCAACAACTGTCCCGTCCCATCCGGGCCGCCGAGTGGAAATGTCAGTTGCTCTATGTCTGCCGTGATACATGAATAAGGTTTTAAGAGTGCTAGAATATCTTCCATTGTGGTCTGCTCCTCTCCGATTTAACTTTCATGGCTAATAGTCAGTATGTTTTCATTAACATCCAAATAAACGACAATCAATTGATCCGTAAACTCCGGGTTAAAAGTAAAATCAATAATGAAAATCTGTTCTTGTTGCTCTTTTGCAAAGCTGCTTCCTAGCCACCCTTCGCCTAAGCCGCTTCCCAAGCTCTTCAACATAAGCAGGTCAACCAGCTCCGGCTCGCTTAATGTTTTAGGTTGTTCCGTCCCGAGCATTTCTTTTAGGCTTTCCTCATCCATTTCCGAAAGATGAAAATCAAAGAAGTCGTGCAGCAACGTATAATCCGTGTCTTGTTTACTTTGAATAATATCTTTTAGATGTGCCCGAGCTTTGTTCACCAACTCATCCATGCGATCAAGCGCATAGGCAGCACGGGCGACAGCGGCCTCATTTTGCGTAAGCTTTTCCGACACGTGAAAATAAAACGGGATCTTACTATCAGGCTTAAGGTTATCTAACCAAATATCGTCGCCGGATGTGTACTCTAGACCGGGAAATTTCGTGCTTGGAATTTGTTTCGTCATCTCGTTAGCTCCTTTAGCAAGTAATTTGTAATTGCGTGCCCGACTGGTTAAACGTTTCGGGCTGATGCGATCTATCAATTAAGGTTGTTAATCCTTATTGTACCAATAATATCGTGTTGGTCTCCATCTTGTGGGTCGTTTATACAAACCCACTGACTCTCATTTATGTTGAGCTCCTCCATGCAATAGTCCATTGCATCTTCTATTTCTACAAACCAATGATCCGCATAGCAACCTTTATCTTCATGGGAATCAAATAAAAATACATAAACCCCATTCTTAGATTCATAAATCATTACCTTTCTTATCTTCCCGATCGGTTCTGTAAGAAGAGCATACATTCTCATTTCGGTACCCCCTTCATTCCTTAATCATCATCTTATCATTACACTAAACTGCTAGTTACTTCAACAAACCAAAAAGGAGCTTTGACATGGCAAGCTCCTCAACGACAATCTCTCGTAATATAGTTATTCCCGTTATCTGTAACTAAGTTACACCAGTACTCTCCAACTCCGATCCGGACCGAGGGGCACAGCCCCGAAATGCTAGCAGACCCTACTATTCATCGGATATGCCAAGCGCTTTGTTCCGTTCTTTAAACCTCTCGTTATGCGACGATACATAAGCCATTCTCGGCGCCTCGGGATCCATGTACCGTTTGGCGCTGTTAAGCGCTAAGGCCGCATCCATGAACGCCCCCGCAATGAGGTTGAGCTTGCTTTCGTAATTGGCGAAGTCGCCGGCCCCGAAGATGCCCGGCAAGTTCGTCTCAAGTTTCGGGCTGACGAAGATGTTCCAGTCGTCCATATCCAGCCCCCAATCCTTGATGCCTGTAAAATCGGACTTCAGACCGTGGTTGACGATAACCTCGTCTATTTCTAGCTCGCGCGAGTCCCCTGATTCGATATGGGTAATCGTCACCCGTTCAATCGTCTTTCCGTTGCCGCTGTATAACTGCGTGACTTCATATGGCGTAAGCACATCGGCAGAAGACTCCTTCATTCGAACAATGTTTTTCTCATGTCCGCCGAAGCGGTCGCGCCTATGCACGACTGTGACCTGAGCAGCGATGGGAACCAGTTCGTTCGCCCAATCGACAGCGGAGTTTCCACCGCCCGAAATAAGTACTCGTTTTCCCCTAAAAGGCTCCAGCTCCTGCACCGTATAGTGCAGATTGGACACCTCATAGCGCTCAGCTCCTTCCAGCTCCAGCTTCGCCATTCGCAGAATGCCGCGGCCGATAGCCAGAATGACCGTGCGTGTCCAATGCTTCTCCCCCGTTGCCGCCTCCAGAATGTACGTCGAATCCGCTTGTTTCTCCAATCCGATAATGTGCTGTCCGAATACAATTGTCGGGTCGAACGTCTTCGCCTGCTCCGACAATTGGGCGATTAACTTCTCGCATAAGATCGGCGCAACCCCTCCAACATCCCAAATCATTTTCTCGGGATAAATAAGCATCCGCCCGCCCAGCTCGTCTTTGGCCTCTATCAGCTTCGTCTTTAAATCGCGCATTCCACTATAAAAAGCAGTATACATTCCCGCAGGACCACCGCCGATAATCGTCACATCGTATAATTCAAGCTGCTCAGTCAATTGATGTTCTCCTCCAGCCGACTCATGTGACGGCCATGCTATGATAATCATTATCAATATAATTGTAGCTTCGGCGACGTGACGATAACAATGGACAAAATCGACGGTTATTTTTATACAAAATGGAGGATGCAGACCTTTTAATCGCAAGCAAAACCAAATCAAGCTAACAATCGCAAGATATCATCGATTTTTTTGCCGTTGGAAATAACTCCGTTATTCATCCAGGTTAGAAAATCAACCTCGTAAACGCGGTTGTTTCGTACAGCGGGAAGATCGCGCCACTCTGGCTGCTCCAGCAGTTCCCTCTCCTTTCCTTCTGCCTGGCTATGCCACTTATCGAAAGTAATGAACAGATGATCAGCGGTTAACGCACGCAGGTCCTCTACAGAGAGATTGAACATGCCCGGTCTATTCGCTTTTGAAGCTACGCCTATTGCGGGGTGGGAGCGCAAACCAACGTCGTCGTAAAGAACAGCCGAAACAAAGCCTTGCCCTTCTTCCGTATATTGGATGATGTGGTCCGCAGAGATACGCAAGAAAGCGACCGTTTCACCTTTCATGGCCCGACTCAGCTTATGACTCGCGCTCCGTGCTTTGAAAGCATACTTTGCGATAGCCTCGTCTGCCAACTCCGTCCGACCGAAATAATCGGCGACAGTACGCAGCAGCGTACGCCAATTATGGGTCTGCTCACGCAGGATGCACGTGTTGGATATCCGTCGGCACTGAGAATATTGCTGTTGCTCGTAACGATCCGCAAGTAATATCAAATCAGGCTTATACCCGGAAAGCGCGTCAAAATTGCCGCCGTTCTCGTCGAACGTCGGAATATGGTTTAAGCCTAGATAGTCTTGTTTTCCCCATTTCGCATGCCAATACTGGACGATAGGCTGCATATCCAGTGCGACTATGAAATCCTCCAAATACGGCGCAACTACTCTAAGCTGTCCCTTGCGGCTGCGACGGTATTGTCCGGGCGAGATGCCTACCGTCTGCTTGAAGCGACGATTGAAATAATACTCATTATTGAAGCCTGCATTCAGCGCAATATCGAGCAGCTTGTCATCGGCGCTTGCCAGCCACTTCTTGGCTTGATTAATCCGTACTTCATTCAAGTACTGGAGCGGTACTTGACCCGTAGCCTCTTTGAACAGACGGGTATACTTCCAGCGATCAATGCCTGCGAGGGAGGCCAGCTCCTCCAAGGTCAGAAGCTCACGGTAATACTGATGAATATGACGTATGCTAAGCTCTACCCCCTCCCGCTCGATATCCGTTCCCTTATCCTCCGCTGCAGGAGCATTTTGGCGAAATAGAAAGAGCAGCAGCTCTTGAAATCTCACAAATCGTTGGAACAGCTCAAGCTCGCCGCTCGCCTCGCGGAGTCCATATAACTCATCAAGCAGCTCCATCGTCTTCGCGAAGGGTACGCAGGTAAGCTCTTGCTTATCCGGCAGCAAGCTTGAGACTGCATCATAACCGCTAGCTACGAAGCGTACTCGATAATAACTGCCGCTCATAACCTCTTGATCAACACATAAAGATCTTCCAGACCTCTGCAAATAGCATTTTCCTTGTCCCGTCCCGCTCATGATAACGAGCAGTTCAAAGCTTTCCTTATCGTTCCCATCGCTATCGTCCAATTCACTCATTTCCGCTTGCTCGCCCGCAACGATTAAGCGGATCGATCGCAGCGCATATTGGACTAAAGGAGCAGTCCCCGCTTGTTTGCGCTGTTCAATATCCATCGTTACTATCAACCGCCCTCTAATTGATATTCATTCTCAATGAATACAGTATAAATCAACACAAGCCGCCCATCAACCTGCGTTGATAAGCGGCTCTTTCCCAATTATGGCGATTAGTCCCGCCAATGAACTTACTCTATTTTCTGCTAAGAAACCAACAATCGAAGTAAATCATCCATCTTCAAGCCGTTGGCCGTAATGGCTCCCGTCTGCCAATACGATCTCTCTACGGGATATACATGGCCGTTCTTAAATGCAGGAACGTTCTTCCATAACGGATCCGCCTTCATTTCCTCAAGCGCTTTCGCGTTGCTCTCTTCCTCCCACGTCCCGTTGGACGGAAGCAAAATAATATGGTCCGCGTCAAGCTCCGGTATGACCTCCTTCGACAAGACGATATTGCTCTCCGTCATCGCCTCGGCGAACCCCGGCGCTTTCAGCCCAAGATCCTCATACAAGATTTGTCCGACAAACGTGTTATGAATGCCGAAAATATTAACCGATTTGTCTACGACGTTCATCCGCAGAACAACAAGCTTCTCATCGCCGATCGCCGCGTTCAGCTTCGCCTTCATATCGCCAATACGGGCTTCGTAATCGGCAAGAACCTGCTCCGCCTTGTCGCTGAGACCAAGCAAATCGGCGATTAAAGTCAATGTTTTGCGTGAATCCGCAAGTACGTCATCCGGCAAACGGAACGTCGGCGCAACCTTGGAATAGATCTCGTATTTTTCTGCATCGACCTCTCCGGCGCCGATGATCAAGTCCGGCTCGGACACAAGCAAAGCTTCGATACTGCCGGTTACGTCAAACAACGGCACTTCCAGCTTCAAATAATCCTGCTTGCCCCACATCGGGTTATAATATTGCACAATAGGCGTTACCCCAAGCGCAACCAAATAATCTTCGCGATAAAGAGCCGAGATTCGCTTCGGATTTGTCGGAATCTCTACCTCTCCGAAACCATCGGTTACGATGCGCGTTTCCTTCTGAGACGGAGCTTGGCTTGGCGCTGCCGTTGCCTGTGCAGGCCCGTCGACAGTCGCCGTGGCCACAGCTTGATCGCCTGTCGAGCCGCAACCCGTCACCGTAATCATTGCTGCCGTTATAAGCGATATCCATCCTGTCTTCATAACTCCCGATCTTGCCATAAATAAATTCACTCCCACAAGTTTTAGGTTTTGTAGCAAAACAGTTCGCTTATTTATAATGATAATCATTATCATTTCGCTTTAGTAGATTGTACCCAAATTGCATTGCATGCTCAATACACATTCTCTACGATCGTCTTTATACAAACTCGTCACTTTCTTGGTCCCACCCGGCAATCGGTTCACATCCCCACATAGAATGTCTTTAAAATAAGAAAAAGCCGCAAGTATTATCTTGCGACCGAAATGTACATTAAATTAATAATCTTGCCAACCAGTAAATTCAGGATTCAATTGCGACGAGCCGTTCGCTCTATGGCATCAGCGGTTACTTTGTACAGTTGATGCGGCAGATCGTGTCCCATGCCGTCAACCAGCATTAGCTCGGCGCCCGGGATGGCAGAAGCCGTATCCTCGCCGCACTCCGGGACGAACAGGGGATCGTCCGTCCCATGTATGACAAGTGCCGGCACTTTTAGGGTCGCTAACCGCGGACGACGGTCACCGGAGACAGCGATCGCAGCAATTTGTCGACCTACACTGCCTGGATCATAGGCTCGCTGGACTTCCTCCAGAATGAGGGCTCGATAAGCGTCTTCCTCAAATGGATAGCCATTGCCGGCAATGCGTTTGGCAAAAGAGAGGCTGTGCGCCAAAAATTTCGCTTCATCCTCAAAGGGGTTCGGCGCCGGTTTAGTCATCATCGCCATGACATCAGGGGAAGCTTGTGGAAGACTGGGGTTCCCGGAACTAGACATAATGGAGGTGAGTGACAAAACTCGTTCAGGGTACTCGCTGGCTGCAATCTGGGCGATCATTCCGCCCATCGACCTGCCTACGAAATGTGCCTGATCAATTGAAAGGGCGTCGAGCAGTCCGATAGCGTCATTGGACATGTCATCGAGAGTATAAGGGATGTCCGGTCGCTGTCCTGACATGAGAGCAGTCGCCAGTGCATCAAAATCCAGCGCCCGGTATTGGCTAAAGTGTGTCGAGCAACCTACGTCGCGATTGTCAAAGCGGATCACGCGAAAGCCTCGCGATGCTAATAACCGACAAAACGGAACCGTCCATCGGATCATCTGGGTTCCAAGCCCGGCGATTAGGATAATAGCCTCGTCCTTTTCGTTACCGAAACTGTCATAGGCCAAATCAATGCCGTTAACTTTCAGAATGTTCATGATCGTATTCTCCTTCAATTAATTCGGCATCGTAAGTTCTGCCATGGGCAGAAGGCGTGAATCTTCGATCGCTGCAGTCCGATGCCCGATACCGGCCAGGTAGTCTTGATGACTTGAAAAAGCAAGAAACGACTGCGCGCTGGTCTGGCGGATCAGCATAACAAGATCCCATCTTTCGTCTTCGGGTCCGATAAGAAACTCTCCGCCATCGCCCAGAAACATGATTTCGCCTCCGCTTTCACGGAGAAATGGCAGGGTGTGCTCAATATAGCGGTTGAAAGCTTCGGCACCGCTGATTGGGTCCTCCGGCGTTAGTTCAGGATTGGCTGTGTAATCGGCAACGTCACGAAAACGAAGCAGGTTCAACATGACGATGCTGCCCTCAATGCCTCGCTGCATGAACCTCATGCCGGCGCGTTGCGATGGTTCGATGTAACGAATAGATCCAAACTCCGTCATAACTGCTCCTCTCGTAGTTCTTTCCCTTCAGGGAATGCATTAGCCGCTAATTTTTTGATGTGGTTTCTGATATCAGGTGCCCAGTCATCTATGAAGTGGTAGAAACGATCCGAATCGCCAGCATACAGTTCCCGCAGAGCTTCTTCGTATTGATGGAAGTTCCCGGCCATAGCCGTCATAAAGTAATAGGTTGCTTCTTGTGACTCTCGTATCTTGCTCTGTTCTCCTCCAGCACGGCGAGCTTCGTCAACGAGTTTTCTTAATGTTACCGACGCCCCTCCAGGTTGACTCTTGAGCCATTCCCATTGCCGCGGCAATAACGTAACCTCACCGGATACAACCCCCAGATTGGGTCGACCGACCCGCCGTGTAGGTTGGTGTTTCACATCCTTACTGGGCAAGTCACCAAACTGTTCTCCTAATCGTTTGAGCACGTCATCTGTCTTCCCGCGAAAATCAACATCTATTTGTTTCCCCGTGGAATCGTCAAATATAAGCAACTGCATGAGATCTTTGTCATCCAGAGCATCCTTCACTGTAGAAACAACGTGATGTAAAGAACCACTGGCGACGACTCCCACACCCAAAAATGCCGTGCAGTAAAAGGTCGTCAGGTCATTTTTCATGCTGTACCTCCTCCTCTGAATACCTGCATTAATTATACCCGGGTAAAAATAAAAGTCAATATTACCCGGGTAAAATATGATACCCACGTACATGAAAAGCCGAAACCCCGACTGCCACGGGATTCCGGCTATTGCGAGCTGCGAAGCGGAGCCTGACCCGTGCCTTGTCAAATTCGATTACGGATAAAGGCGTACCTCCTTGATCTGCGAAGAGCCATTCCAGCCGCTGGTAATCGCCAGCCGTACGTATCGGGCGCTGACAGTCGGAAATGTGTAGCGGGCCAGCGCTTCGCTGTCGCTAAGCGCGCTGTAGACGTTAATCCAGTCTGTGCCATTCAAGGATACAAGAATATCGAATGATTGCGGGCCAAGCTTTTGCGCCAGTGTGTTGTTGCGCGAGAACAGCTCGACGCCTGTCACATCCTTTGCGCTACCGAGGTCAAGCGTTAGCGTATGCGGGAAGCTGCCGTTTGGCGACCAATAATTCAAGTCGTTATCGAATATGCCGTCGATCGTCTTACTTGCCTCGAAACCGGTCAATCGCGAAGAAGCGGTCGCAGAGGCGATCGTCCAAGCGGTTATAGGCCGGCTAAACGTCAGTTCCTTAATGAATGCGCTGCCGTTATATCCGCTAGTCACGTTTACCCGGACGTAACGGGCGTTTACCGGGGACCAGGTATATTGCGCCGCTTGGTTGCCTTGACTTGTCACTGTGTAGACGGTGCTCCAGTTGACCGCGTCGGTGGATGTTTGTACTGTAAAGCTTTTCGGCCCTAGCCCGCGCCAATTGATATCGTCCACGGCCAGCCAAGCGAAGCCGTTGGCGGCGATGTCGTCGACCACCTCGAAGTATACTTTCGTTCCGACATAAGCAGAGACGTCCCAGGTATGAGCAACGAAATGGTCGCTCTGCGGCGGCTTGGTGCTGAACAGCACGGCGCCGTCAGATGCCCGCTTCAAGTAATAGAAGTTCTTGTTGGCGGTCCCAAATTGGCCGTCGTAGCCCGCCTTCAGGAACGTAAAGAAGCCTTCCTCCAATATAAAATCTGCGCTGCGCAACGTGCCGACCGCCGTCTCGCCGCCAGCGAACGAATCGGCATGGTAGATCCCGCGCCAGCCGCCCATGTCGGCGTGCCCGGTAACAAGCGGGCCGCCGCCGAACGCCGTACCCGTCTTCGTCCAGCCACCGTAGGTGCCGTCCTCGAAATCGAAATTATTCAGCTGGTAGACGTCGTCGATTGCCAGCCAGGCGTAGCTGGCATCGCTGTTGCCGTCGACAGCTTCGATGTAGACGCTTGTGCCGATATAGGCCGATACGTCCCAATAATAAGTACGGAACGAGCCTTGCGGCGGCTTGCTGCTCAGCAGCACGGCGCCGTCCGACGCCCGCTTCAGGTAAAACCAGTTCTTGTTGTGGGTGCCGAACTGCCCGTCGAAGCCGGCTCCGCGAAACGCCAGCACCGGCTTCTGAATTGTGAAGTCGGCGCTGCGCAGGCTGCCTGTGGCCGCTTCGCCGCCAATCGACGAGTCAGCCCAATAGCGGCCTTCATTTCCGTATACGCCTTCGTGCAGCCGGGTCGTGATTGGATTCGTCCCGAACGCCGTGCCGCTTACCGTCCAGCCGGTAAAGTTGCCGCGCTCGAAATTGTCGTTGCGTCCGAGCACAACATGGTCGATGCCGAGCCAGGCGAAGCCTCCGTCGCTGTCGTTGTCGACAACCTCGAGGTAGGCGGTGACGCCCTTGTACGTCGAGACGTCCCACGTGATGTCGGTGAACATGTCGCTTTGCGGCGGCTTCGTGCTCAGCAATATCGCGCCGTCCGACGCCCGCTTCAGGTAGATGTAGTTCTGGTTGTGGGTACCGAACTCGCCATCGTAGCCGACGGCGCGAAAAGAAAGCAAATTGTCTTCGATAACAAAGTTGGCTGAACGCAGCGTACCGGTTGCCGTCTCGCCTGCCGTCCGTGAATTGCCCCAATACGTACCGCGCCAGCCCTTGACGACGCCGGCATTGTCGGAATTCGAAGGCGCTGCACCAAAAGCCGTTCCGGTTGTGTTCCAGCCTGCGAATGTGCCGGATTCGAACGACAGATCGGCTGTCTCCTTGTTCTCCTTGTAATCGCTTAGCGTCAAATCGTCGGCGCCGAGCCAGGCATGGCCGGGATCGTCGTTGTCGTCGACGATTTCAAAATATGCCTCGGTGCCGATCAGCTGCCCGACGCCCCAACTGATCGTCGCAAACGAATCGCTGAGCGGCGGTTTGGCCGAGAACAGTATCGCGCTATCAGACGCTCGCCGTAAGAAATAATAGTTCTCGTTCTTCTCGCCAAACTGTCCGTCCCAACCGACTGCCTTGAAGCTGAACAGTTCTTTGTCGATGACGAAGTTGCGGCTGCGCAACGTGCCGGTAGCGATCTCGCCGCCATGGAACGAATCGGCCCAGAACGAGCCGCTCCAGCCGGATACGATGCCGCCGTGCGAGTCGATTGTTGGCGCCGCGCCGAATGCCGTCCCGGTTGAGTTCCAGTTGCCAGTGTAGCGGCCGTTCTCGAACGTAAACAGTGGGCTGTCAACACCGTCAGTGTACGGAAAAAGCTGCATGCCCGCGACCGGGAACACGCCGCCAAAGTCAACGGTCAATGTTTGGGGTGCCTCAGCCGTCGGTTTGCCGCCACGCCAGCCGGCGTCATCGTTGCGCGAACCGTCGATTGCCCGGACCGGCGTATAGGGGTAACGGAACATGCCCGCGGTTGCCGAGTGCGCCGGCAGCGTACCATAGGGCTCGGCGCTGAGCGTAACCGGCTGCGACGCCGAAGCGGTGTACGCCATCTGCTTCTGCGGCAGTTTGAGCGACAACTCGCGCAGCGTGGCGCCCGTCACCGTATTCCACGGCGCGGGAATGTCCGCTATGACCGATAATCCGGCAAGCGACGAGTCGCTGCCCAGCACGAATGTCTGTCCATGCGACATATCGCTGACGTTAGCTACAGCAATCACTTTTTCGTCGTTCAGTTTGTTCGTGCCCATATAGGCAGCATGGAAACGATCGCCGTCATACTGGACTTCGCGTTCGATGCCGGCATAATCGGCGAAATCGCGCAAAATCCGGCCCATAAACGAGTCGCGGAACATTTCGCTGTCGCTGACCGGAATTGTGCTGAACAGCACATGTCCGCTGCCGTAGGTATACTCGCACATGAGGACGTTGCCATCGGCATCGACCAACACCGGTGTCGCCCCAGCCGCTAGAGCGGTGAACGCCTGAGCCTGGCCGCTATCGGAAACCGTGAAATTAGCTCCTTCCCCTGACCGCAGTGAGGTCAGCCAGGACGGTTTGCCGGATGCCACGATCGCATAGCGCTGCGATGTTGTCGTCGCCGCCGTGCCGCCGGAGATACCCATCATCCAATCGGTCACGGCAGTGCCTCCTGTGACGGAGCGATCGGCCAGATTGACCTTGTAGTTAAAGGCATCCTTGCCGAAACTGACAATCGCGTTGCCGGCCGCTACCCAGTTCTTGATCTTCGTCTCGGCGTCGTCGGACGTTAGCGTCAGGCTCGTGTTCGGCGCCACCATTAGCTTGTAGCCGTCCAGGGCGCCGTCTTCGATCGTAAAATCGTCGAGCACGTCCGGCGTATCGAGGTAATGCGCCCAACTGGCGAACGGCTTAACCATCCAGCCGATTCCGTGATCGGCGTCGTACACCGACATATAATCAAAGTTGTTCAATCCTTTGCGATAGTTGCCAGAGTATACCGAATTGTAGATGAACACGTCGGCCTGAACCGGCTGCGGTGCGACAGCCAGCAACCGGGCTGTCCGATCTGCATATTGAGTCAATTCCTTCGTACCTACATAAGTGCCGCTCGGGTCCCACAGATCGGTCACAGGGTCATATCCTGTCCCTTCGAAGCTAATCCCGATATTGCTATGGCTGTAAGTACCGATGCCTTTCGCCTGTAGCGCAAAAATGCTGTCTTCTGACATTTTCTCCGTCTGATACGAAGCGTTGTCCATCGCCGTGTCGTAGCCATATAGCCTAGCGGTCGCGGCCACCTGTGCAGCGCCGTACACTTCCTCGGCGCTGCTTGCGGCGAACACGATCGGCTTGTAATTTTGCATCGTCCGTGCAATCCACCCCATCGCCGAGCCGCTCTCCGTTGAAGCACCGAGATAGGCGCCGTCAACCTCGACCACGATCGGCTTGTCGGTCACCGAACGGACCGCGGCGGCATTCTGTTGGGCGTAATCGCTGATGAAGTCGCGCAACCAGAACACAAGGTCGGACCAGTTCTGCCGCGTATCGAGGTCGCCGCTCATGCTACGCTGCGGATAGGGCGGCTGCACGTCATTCCAGGCGGCGTACGACGAACCCCAGGCCGTATTGAGCGCCGCCAGCGACGCGTACTTCGTCTGCAGCCAGGCGTGGAATTTGGCCTTGGCGTTGCTGTCGTAGACACTCATCTTCGGCGTCGTACCTGCGCCGAACGCACCGGTGAATACTTCCATTCCCCCATAAAAGCCGGGACCGTTGATCGACTGCAGCCGCACGTTTGGATTCAAATCGAAATGAGCCGCGATTTTTTTAGTGAAGTTTTTGTCGTAGTCAAGCGCCTGGTCGATGAACGGATTGGGTCCGATCGACCACGTGTTGCCGTCTTCGTCGACAAGCGGCTGATACAGTGCCGGCCACTTGGTTGGACTTAACTTGGACTGGCCCATCAGGACATCAAGGCCGTGGCTGGTAAAGCGGTCGACGATCGCGTCCAGGTTCGTCCACGTGTAATTGGCATCCATGTCGGGATCGCCGCCGCTTGGCAGCAGCGATTCGACCTTAGAAGAATTCTCCGCCAATGCAATGACGCCGGTAATTTGCACGTTGGCGGCCTTCAACGCGTCGAAGCCGGCGTCGGTCAGTCGTGAGAAGTCGTAGAGATTGAGTGCGCCGATTTCCATGACCCGGTGAGGGTAAATCTCCGCGAACCATATCGCTTCGCGCAGTTTGAAGGCTTCGTTAAATCCGGCGGTCGCTGAAATCCGAACATATCGGGCCTTTTGAGGCGTCCAATCGTAAAAACCGTGCTTGTCCGCAGTCAGGCTAACCGTCCGCTGCACGGTATAGTCCGAATCGTCCACGGACGTCTCAATTACAAAATTCTTCGGACCGTATCCCGGCTCCGGGTACAAATCAAGCGCACCGACGAATTTTACCGCGCCGAGATCGAACCTTATCCATTGCGGCGTCAGAGAGCTGGGGGCGGCAGCGGCGGCCCATTGATTAAGCGACGTGTCGTACACATCATCCGCAGCCTTCTGCGGTTCGTTGCCAGTCTGCGACGATGAGGCTGTCACAGCCGCTACATCAAGGTTCTGATTAAACGCCGAAGATTGGCCGGTTGCGCCGAGTAGAAGTGCCAGCATAGCGGCAATAACAGCGGCGATACGAATACGAATGGTCAATGAAATTCTCCTCCCGAATGTTGATGAGAACGGCGGCAATTTGCACAAAAAAAGGCAAGCGTTACCCCATACGGTTGTCGCTTGCCTTTCGCTGCGCCTTGCCCATGTTCGTTGCGCTACTTGCTGCCGCCCAGAATCGCGTCGATCTGTTCGGCAATGCTCTTCGCGCCTTCTTCCGGCGTAATTTTCTTAAACAAAATTTGGTCGCCGACTGTGCCGTACACCTGATCCTCCTCGGCGGTCGTTTCCGTGAACGGGTAAAGTGTCCCCTTTTGCAGCATTTGGGAAATGATTGCTGCGTTAGACGGCATTCCTTCGGCGGTTAGAATGTCCTCGCGGGCCACGACGCTCGGGCGCGGCGGGATAATGCCGCGGGAGGCTGCGTCTTCGGCATAAGAGTCCGGTGTTGTCAGCGCTTCGATGACTGCCCATGCCTCATCGGGATGCTTCGTGTCCTTGGCGATCGAGAAGCCGGAGTTGTGGATATAAGTGGTAAGTGGATCGATCGAGCTATCCTTAACAGGCAGTGGCGCGACGTTCCATTTAAACGGGAGCACCTTGTAGGATCCGATTGCCCAGGAAAAGTTTTGCTCCATAGCGATTTTCCCGGTGGCGAATGTCATCCCGGTGACGTCCTGGCCGCCGCCCGCAGGCGACGGCGCGACTTCGTACTTATTTGCCAGCTCGCTCGTAAACCGCAGCGCGTCGATCACCTTCGGATCGTTGAACACCGATTTCGTACTGTCCGCGTTCAAATACTCGCCGCCGCTTGTGAATACCCAGGCGCTATACCACCAAGGCCCGATACCCGGATAACTGGTGCCGAACTGGGTTGTCCGGTTGCCGTCTTTCTTGGTCAGCTTTTGCGCGTTGTCGAGATAGGTGGCCCACGTCCAGTTGCCTTCCTCATACGATTCCCACGGCGTCTTCAGTCCGGCTTCCTTGAACAAGTCCTCATTGTAGAAGAATAATGCGGTGTTCAGATCTTGCGGCACGCCGTATTGCTTTCCGTCGTATTGATAGAACTCGAGTGATGCCGGATAAAAATCGTCCTTGTTGAATGTTGGACTGGCGTCAATATACGGGGTCAGGTCGAGCAGCTTGTCCTGACTGGCGAATTTTTTCAGCGGCTCGCTTATAAACAGTACGTCCGGCTGGCTGCCGCCGGCGAACATCGTAGTCACTTTGTCCCAATACTCGCCGCCCGGAATTTGCGTCACCTGCAAGTCGATATTAAGCGATTTGTCGAGATACTTGTCGACCCTCGCTTTCAGCACTTTGGCTGCATTCTCGTCGCCTGCGTAGGTCATCGTGATCGTCGTTTTCGGCTTCGCCTGATTCTCGCTGCCGCTTGGATCGCCAGCATTGTTCCCGTTATTCCCGCCGCAGGCGACCGTCAACAATAACAACGCAACGACGGCGATTCCGATAACGCTGCGCCACCGGCATATTCCATGTAATTTGTTCATTTTGCGCAAACCCCCTCGTTATTGTGATCGTGCATACAATATCCGTTTGCAACAACCGTCTGCGTCTTATAGGCATCACTCCCCTCGTCGTACCGCAATCGGCCGCCCGTCGGCGATCAGCCCTTGATCCCCGACACAACGACGCCTTGAATCATCCGTCGCTGAAAGAAGAAGAAGATCATCACTGTCGGCACAAGCGCAATGACGGACGCCGCCATCAGGAGATGCCATTCTACCGTATGCAGTCCGCGCAGCGCGTTGATGCCAAGCTGAATCGTACGCAGTCGTTCGGAGTTAATGTAGATGAGTGGACCGAGAAAGTCGTTCCACGCACTGTTGAAAGCAAAAATGGTCACAACGCCGACGACCGGCAGCGACATCGGCATGATGATGCGGATGAACGTGTTCCAGTAGCCGCATCCGTCGATCTTCGCCGCATCGTTGTACTCCTTCGGAATATTCAGAAAAAACTGACGATACAAAAAGATGCTGAACGGCGTGCCGAACCAAGCGGGTACAATCAGCGGCAAGTACGTGTCGATCCAGCCCAGCCCCTTGTACATGATGAACTGCGGCACTAGCGTAGTATGATAAGGAATCATCAGCGTCGACAGCATAACGACGAACAGAGCGCCCCGGCCGGGAAATCTCAGTCTGGCGAAGCCGTAGCCGACCAAAGCCGACGTGAAGGCAGTGCCGCAGACTGCAAATACAGCGATCAGCAGCGTGTTGAGAACATATCGGCCAAACGGCAATATGCGAAAAATGTCCGTATAGTTGGAAAGCCGAAGACGGTGCGGGATTACCTCTGGCGGGAAAATGAACACGTCTGCGTAAGGCTTGACCGATGTCGCGATCATCCACCAGAGCGGCATGAGCACCATTGCGGCACCGACCGCCAGCGCTGAGTAGGTCAGAATTCGCTCGATACGCGCCATTCTGCTCATAAGCGATTCTCCTCTCCTGCGGTGTAATACACCCATCTGCGAGACGTCGCGAACACAAACAGCGTCACCAGCAGAATGATTAGAAATAGTACCCAAGCGAGCGCCGAGGCATATCCCATCTTGAAGAACTTGAATGCGTTCTGGTACAGGTACATCGCATAGAATAAAGTGGCGTTGTCAGGACCGCCTTTCGTTATCACATACGCCTCGGTAAATGTCTGGAAGGCGCCGATCATCCCCATGATCAGGTTGAAGAAAATGACGGGAGTCATCATCGGCACCGTAATTTGCCACAGCTTGCGCCATCTGCCGCATCCGTCGATTTCCGCAGCCTCGTACAGCTCAGTTGGAATACCTTGGAGTCCAGCCAAGTATATGATCATCCCGCCTCCGGCACCCCACAAGCTCATGATTACAAGCGAAGGCAGTGCCCAAGTCGGGCTCGCAATCCAGCCTGGGCCTTCGATCCCCACATAGGAGAGCAGCAGGTTGATGACGCCGAAATCCGGATTGAGCACCCACATCCACATGAGGGATACGGCGACGCCGGACAGGATGGCCGGAAAATAGTAGATCGTCCGCCACATCGACAGCCCTTTGACCTTCCGGTTGAGCAGCAGTGCGATGGCGAAGCCGAAGGCAATGCCTAGCGGCACGGCAGTGACGACATAAAGGGTTGTAACTTGCAGTGATTTCCAGAACAGCTTGTCCTGGAGTAGCCTAGCGTAATTGTCGCCGCCAATCCATTCGGCCGGAGTCAGTAAGTCCCAGTCGGTCATGCCGACGTACAGCGCAATCAGCAACGGGCCGAGCAGAAACACTAGAAAACCGACGATCCACGGTGAAATAAATAAATAGCCGACGACAGCTTCCCGTTTATCCACTTTCCCCATAATCTTCCCTCCTGAGCGATGCATGTCGCTACGGCTGCAGATCGCTGTATCCGTTCGGGCGGGCGGCGATAGCGTCGATCACGCGCATCGCTTTCAACACGTCGTCCGTGCCGGGGTACGGCTGGCGTCTTTCGATAATCGCATCGACAAACTCGCGCAACTCTCCGGCAAACCCTTGTACGAAATGGCGCGTCTGACCCATATTCGGAATACCGTAGTCAGGCCTCCACATCTGGATATCGGCGAGATCAAATGTCGGCTCAATCTCGTACAACTCAGGCTTCAACAGGTCGATGCCGTGATGACCTTGGCGGTGCAACTCCATCTGCTGCACGTTGTCGACCACGATCAACGCATTGTCGCCGTCGATCGAGCCCGACAGTTCAACGCGCTCCTGGATGCGGGGCTGCGAAGAGTCGAGTGTCAGCTGCGCCCATTGGCCGGACCGGAAATGCAACACTGCTGCGAGCGAAATCGTTCGCCCCGTTTCGTATATTGTCGACGTGACGCCAATTGGCTCCCCAAAGAAGCTGATCGCCAGGTCGATGATGTGCGATGACATCGTTAGCAGCATTTCATTCAAATTGTCGTTTCCCCAGTGGCCGTACTTGAAATGGCCGACGGCGGGCTCAAACAAGCCCGAATCAATCAATTGCCGCGCTTTTTTGTAGGGTAGACCATGCCGTTTCATATATCCTGTCATCAAGAACGTACCGCCGGCTCGTGCTACAGCGACCATCTCTTCGGCTTGGGCAAGCCTCGGCGCCGGCGGCTTCTCGGTGAACACCGCTATGCCGCGCGTCAGCGCCTGCATGCCCAAGCTGTAATGGACTGTCGAAGGGCCGACGATGATGACGCCGTCCAACTGCTGCTCATCGAGCATCCGCCCGGCGTCGGTATAAACGCTGCTCGCACCATACAGCGCTGCGTTGCGATGCGCCAACTGCTCGTCGAGGTCGCAGACGGCGACCAACTCGGCGCGGGTGTAAGCGAGCATCGGGTACAGATTGTTTGTGGCGTGTGTGCCGCAGCCGATGAAGCCGATTTTTGCTTTGTTCATTCTTACGTCATTCCTTTCCATGTTGGGGGAGATTACGGCGACAACTTATAAGTCCGCAAGCATTCGCAAATATTTCAAGCCTTCCCTGGCATAATGATCGGCCTGATCGGCGTCCGCCACCTCCAGCTCTTGGCTCAGAAAACCATCGTAGCCCGCTTGTTTAAGTGCCCGTACCATGCCTTTGTTGTTGGTCTCACCGCTTCCCAGTGCGACCGAATGGATACCGATGTGATCCTTCACATGGACGTGAATGACTTTATCTGCAAACTTTCCGGCGAAGAGCGCCGGATCGACACCGGCGCTGGTGAAATGGCCACTGTCGAGCGTGATGCCAATTTTCGGCGAATCGATGCGGTCGAAGATATGCTCATAATCCTGCGTGTACTGAATCCAATTGTTATAATGGTTTTCCAGACCAATGCGCACCGGATAGCCTTCGAGAAATCGGGCCAGATGCTCCAGCGAGCGCAGAAAAGGTTGAAACGGCTCAGTCGCACGATCAGGCCCTCCTTCAACGATAAGAGCACAACCGAGTTCGGCCGCGAAATCGATCGCCCGTTTGGCATAGTCTGTCAGGCTTTGTCGACGCTGCTCGGTCGAAGTCTGAATTGCGCCAAGGTGGAGCGCCGCCGGCTCCAGCCCGTATTCCGTCAACTCGGCACGCAGTTCATTAGGCTTCATTAGCCATAGATTGCCGTGCAGCACGTTTAATTCGGGTGGGAAGGTAAGGATTTCCACAAACCTGAACCCGCTTTCACTTGCTTTACGCAGCATGCCGGCACGTGTGTCTCGATGCCAGCAGATCGATGATGCCGCCAGATCCATTCGTCTATAAACTCCCTTCATATTCATACCTCTATCAGTCTGCAGCAGCCGGCTAAAATCAAGTATAGGCAATTTCGAAAGCGCTTTACAGATGGTATACTGTCAATAACATATGGCTTCTTGCTTTTTGATGAATGGAGGCTGGAGGGTGTCCCAATCCCTGTTTATCGAACCACTGTTACCTGTCGTGCATGCAGCGACGCTGTACGATCTACCTCCGGGCGAACCCTTCGCCTATCCGCTGCATAACCACCCCGATCTGGCACAAATGCTTCTCATCTGCAACGGCGGAGGCACGTTCCAGATCGACGGGCGTAACTATGAAGGCGGTCCGGGTACGCTGTTGGTATACGATTCTGGCGTATGGCACGAAGAACAGTCCGATGCCGACAAGCCGTTTAAAGCGCTGTCGCTGACGTTTTCCGGATTCCAGTTATCGGGCCTGCCACCAAGTACTTTCATAGCACGCCCGGCCAGTTCAGCGATCGCGCTTGGCGATCGCTACGAGGAGCTATATGCGTTGATGAGTATGATCGTACGACTGATGGACGATTCTTATGCCCCCTCCAAGATTACTGTCGGCCATTATATGGCGATTGTACTTGTCGAATTGGCAAGGATCGTGTACTCCGGGTTCGCCGCTTATCCGGCCAAGAACGGCGACCAAATGGTCACCATGGTCAAGCAATACATCCACAGCCACTATACGGAGAAGCTGTCGCTAGAGGAACTATCCAAAGTATCTTTTTTGAGCCCGGGCTATACATGCAGACTGTTCAGTCAGGCTGAAGGGGTGAGCCCTATTCAGTACCTTGTTGCGTACAGGATGGAGGTGGCCAAGCACCATTTGCTGACCAGCGACCTGCCGGTGTATCGGATCGCGGAGCTCGTAGGATACCAAAGCGAGACGCATTTCAAGAACACATTTAAAAGGCTTGTCGGCCTATCTCCGCGCCAATATCGCATCGGAATGTAGAAGACCGGACTGGCCGACTCCAGTGCACTTATAAACGACAGTATCTTACACTGCCTTGCATTGAACATAAATAGCCCATT
The DNA here is from genome assembly GCF_003386235.1 of Cohnella phaseoli. Lineage (GTDB taxonomy): Bacteria > Bacillota > Bacilli > Paenibacillales > Paenibacillaceae > Cohnella > Cohnella phaseoli. The sequence continues at coordinate 74,295 of NZ_QRDZ01000014.1, read as the reverse complement.
CCCACGTAAAATTGGAAATAAGAAGCTTCCAAATTACGGGTATGGGCTCATTTAAATTTTATGTGACGCCATCTATTTTCCAATTAACTTTGTTAGTAATCCGATTTCCATTCAGGATCTGCATTTGTTCAAAATAGCATTCTTACTCATTACTTAACTCCTCGAATACCCTTGTAGACAGATTCGCACAGCTCCGTTGTAAACCTGCCTGACATACCTTCAAGAGCCGTGTTGGTGAACGCTACAACACTAAGCTCCTCACTCGGATCGACAAACCAGGAGTGACCATAGGTGCCGCCCATCCGCCACGTTCCCGGCGATTCCGGTGTATGGGCGTCCGCCGGGTCTTTAAGCAGCGTGAAACCAAGTCCAAATCCCCTCCCCGGCCAATAGGGCATCTCAAGGTTACCAATTTGATTGGTTGTCATTTCCCTGACAAGAGCCTCCGGCAGAATCGGATTTCCTCCCTGCCGCAAAGCTTCCAGCAGTTTAAGAAAGTCTCCTGCACTGCCAATCATGCCGGCTCCCCCGGAAGGGTAAGCTGTCATATCGGTAAACCTGTTGGGTGAAAGAAGAAATCCTGCCGTCCCCTCGATGAAAGGAACGGTATCAAAATCGTGCAAGCGCCTGGGCTCTTCAGCGCTGTCTGCGTAAGCTGCGGTCAATCTGTCCATGTCCACGGGCTTGAAATCCGTGTCCATCATGGAAAGCGGATGAGTGACAAGCATCCGTACAGCTTCACTAAGCGGCATTCCAGTAACCTTCTCGATGACTGCTCCCAGCACGTCTGTTGCTATGGAATACCTCCACATTTTCCCCGGCTCATATAAAAGCGGTACAGAAGCGAGTCTTTGCAGATTCTCTTCAAGTGTAATTCCCGCCAAATCCATGCCGTCCGATACCCCCGCAAGCTCATAAGTTCCCTTTTTTTCCTGGAAGAAACGGTAGGTTAAGCCTGCGGTATGCGTCATCAGCTGGTGAACGGTCATGATGGCATACTGTCCGTTTTGCAGCTTGGGACGAAAGGCGGGCAACCATTTTTCCACCAGATCGTTTAACTGCAATCTCCCTTGCGAAATTAATACTAAGGCTGCCGTGGACACGACCGGCTTGGTGACCGAAGCATATCTAAACAATGTATTTTCCTGCATCGGCCGTTTCTGCTCGCGGTCGGCCCAACCAGCAGGTCTGCTGTAAACGAGGTCTCCGCCTAAAGCAATTTGGACGACGGTACCCACGATCCTTTTTTCCTCAAGTGTGCGGTCAATTACCTCATTGACGCTTTTATGCAGCAATTCCAGATCATTTTTCCTCACGCTTCTCATCCTCTCTATCCTCACCTGCTGTAATTTACTTGATTATTTATAGCAAGTGTGATTATTATATTAATAATTTCTACCGCATTACATAAAGCAAACAAGTTATATGAAGAGATTCACGATGAATACTAAGGTATTTAGAATAAATAACATTTAAAATAAAGGCGGTCGATTCTCTTGGACGAAATCGATAAAAACATCTTGCTCCATTTGCAGAACCAGGCGAGATTATCAATGACAGATTTAGGAAAGCGTGTGGGACTGTCTCAGCCAGCCGTAACAGAACGTGTAAAACGCCTGGAGGAAAATGGTACGATTGAGGAATACCGAACCGTCATTTCATCGCAAAAATTGGGTAAGCAATGCACTGCCTATATGCTTGTTCGGACGCGGAACTGCTACCCATTCCTTGATTTTTGCCGTTCTTCACCGGAGGTCACGGAATGTTATCGGATAAGCGGAGAGCATAATTATTTATTGAAGGTCCTCATGGAAACAACCCAGGAGCTGGAAGAGTTCGAAAACCGGTGCGATCAATACGGAACCTATACAACCCTGATTGTAATGTCTTCACCGATCGCTTATAAAAATCTCATTGGAGAAACGAATTTGCTCGCATAAGATGTAAATTCTCGATGTTTGTAATAGTACATGTAGGAGTGATCCGGTAGGACGTCCAAATTTTTTTGAAAATATCCCAACCTTTATTCCGTTTGGCACACTATTTGATTGTCAGGAATTACAGAGGCAATTGTGGATTGAACGATAACGGGAAGTTGAAACCGCCGTTGCCGCACCAGCAAAAGACGATTTCAACCTGGATGGGGCCGGTTAAGTAAGTCGGGTTCGGAAATGGATACGAAGAATGACCGTTCCCGGTTGGTGGTGGCCAATTTCACGCAATACTCTGTCCAACGCCCACCCATGACGCACATGCGTCATGGGTGGTTTTTGATCACAATCGCATCTGTCGAATTTCATATGTTACACATACTTATGGATTCTTGTAGGAAGGAAAGCCATGCTTTTTGGCAAGCCAAGCTGCAAGCAAGGAGGGAAGCAGCAGGAGGATTAAAGAGCCTGGAAGGAATCCGGCTCCAAGCAGCTCGAGAAGAAACCCGCCGATAATGCCTCCTCCGCCGATTGCCACATTCCACACGGTAACCAGCATCGATTGGGCTATATCTGCGCTTTTTCCCCCAGCCTGTGCTATTGCTGTTTGCAGTAAAGTGGCTGCCCCGCCAAACGTTAGCCCCCATGCCGTAACACCAAGGATGATGATTGCAGGCTGATCCATTCCGATTCCCAAGGCTACAGAAGCCAAAGCAAATCCCGTTATGCTGATTAAAACCAGCATTCTTAGAAAACGGTCAATCAGCATGCCTATCACCCAAATGCCGACAACCGAGGTAATTCCGAAAATAAGCAGAACCAAATCCACTCGCTGAGCAAACGCGGTTTCCGCCAGAAACGGTGCAATATAAGTGTACAAAATATTATGAGCTAGTACCCATGCCAAAACGACGAACAGAATCGGCCGTACACCGGGAATCAGGAAAACCTTGTGAAGAGGGAGCTGATCACCGGCTGGCTCGCCGGCATAATCCGGCACTTTCCAGATCACCCAGCCAATAAGGACTACAGCCAATAAAGATACAGCTCCGAAAATGAGACGCCAACCTGTATAAGCACCGAAAAAAGTGCCAAGCGGAACGCCCAGCGCCAATGCCAAAGGGGTGCCAACCATGGCTATGGCCATCGCTCTTCCTTTCAGCGAATCAGGCACCATACGCCGCGCATAACCGGCCGTCATCCCCCACAGAACACCTGCCGAGACACCTGCAAAGAAACGCGCGACAAGAGTCAGCACATAAGCAGAAGATAATGCGGTGATGGTGTTAAATACAAGAAAGCCAATGATGCATAACAGCAGAAGCGGTCGGCGCCTCCACCCGCGGGTAGCCGTTGTCAAAGGAATGGCGGCCAGAAGAGATCCAACCGCATACAGAGTGACCAATTGTCCGGCAAGAGCTTCTGTGACCCCAAGATCCTGTGCAATTTGCGGCAGTAATCCAGCAGGCAGACCTTCCGTAAGAATGCAGATGAATCCCGCCATGGCTAAGGCCAGCAGCCCGACCCACGGAAGACGTTTGGAAGAAGACACATTTACTCCGGCTTTACTTATAAGAGCAGTGTTTGAGTTCACGAAACAATCTCCTTTATTTATTTTTTTACCGCTTAAAAAAGCTTTCGCTTCCGTATAAGCTTATATAAATAAAGTACTTTCTTAAATGGATGATTAAAGGAGGAAGGAATGAATTAAGAGGAAAATACTTTTATTTTCGTAGAAGTTCCATGATTTTAAAGGCAAAAAAACTTCGACCGACCAATTAACTAACAAGTATTTCCATAAGCCTCTGTCGAAGTATTAACTATCACTTTGATGAAGGTTTCTCTCTTCTGCCACTGCCGAAGAATCGTATCGTGCCCAAAGATAAAATATACTTCAGACCGGAATTTGAGCAGTGTCTCCATTGCGGCGCTAAGCTGAAGAGAAGTCATACAGCATGGAAAAAAAACATCTCTACACTCCAAGGAGTTATATTTAAAAGACATCGCTAAGCCCATCGTCGATTTAGACCGCAAGCTTAAGACTGGTATAAAGAAGAGTCGCCGTGGCATTCGAGAGATGGAAAGAAAACTCAACAAGAGTGAATCTGAAGATTCCGAAGTCGTAAAGGATTACTTGGCAGCCGTCCGTTCTGTATTGCTGGAAGATGGAACCCCTCCCTTAGACTTGCCCGGCATTCGGATCTACGAAACCGCCGAAGTCATTCAGGCATCCTTACAAGCGTGTCTGGATAAAAAAGGGGCCGTCGCTACTCCAGAACGTTTTCAGAATATTCAACAGACTGAGTGAGTTTCAGGAACTCTACAAAGAGGTAAAGCGTTGGTGTGTCCAGTTCATCCTGCAACTTCACTCTCTAATTAACACCTTAATTTTATATTTATAATAAATAATTCCAACGAACTATATCCAAATAAAAAGGGATCATATACCATATAAGGTGAATAATACAACTCTATTGCAGGGGGGGTGATAAAGATGAGGTCATAGGCCTTGAACGCTCTTCTGTTTCGCTAATAATCAAAAGTGCAGCACTAAAATTCCGTTTGAAAGGTATGGTTGAACCCAATTCATTTATTAACTATTAAGGCAAAGGAAGTGTTCTTATGATGAAAAAGAAAATATCTATTTTGCTAACTATGTTCACACTCTTTGCGTTCTTAACAAGTACAAATGCCCTTGCCCACGAAATGTATTTTACACAAAGCGGCTCGACCATCACCACGCTTCCACTTAGATGGACTCCAAAAAACACGACCACTGGCCGTCTGAAAGTCTTGATAAATAAACAAAGCCTTACCGGATCTTGGGCAACCTATTTTGAGGATGCCCGTACGGCGTGGCACTCTTCCTCAGTTCCTGGAGAATTTACGACTACTACCACAACTCCAGTACCAAACACTTATATGGTTACTACCACTCAGCAATATTGGGATGCAATGTACCCAGATGGGCCATTTTCGGAAACCTTAGGAGTTACGGAATTATATGATACAAATGGTTCAGCTATTAATTCCTACGCTACAGCAAATGCTTCGACCAAACAGATCAAAGGAGCAAACATTTATTTAAATCCAAGCCCTAGTTCTACCACTGCATTTACTTATCGGTTTACTATGAGCCACGAGCTCGGGCATGTTCTTGCTCTAGGTCATTCTCATTTACCCCAATATTCACCGGCTAATACGAGTACGGATCCTTCAATAATGAGTTATGATTATTTTGGCTTAGGACTAAGTTACTCACCTCAGACTCATGAAGTAAATGATGTGAAGAACATGTACGGATACTAATCAAAAGAAAGGAAGAGGCCGAATGAAAAGATATATTTTAATAGTCTGTGCGGCATTTGTGGCATTGGCCATCACTGTTTATAGCAGCGGTGAGCTGACAGATACTAAAAGTATGGCGGCAGAAGAGTCCCCTGTAAAACCTCGAATCGTTGAAACCACAAGCGGAAGATTAATCCAAATAACGGATCCCAAGGATTTGAAAGAATTAGTTGATCATTCAACATTGATTGTCAAAGGAACAATTATTAAAGCTGACAATGTTCAAGAAGAAATTCAACTGTTGGAAGGAAGTCCGGAAAGAGCAGCAGTTGAAGCGCAGGGCGGAAATCCCACTCATATCCGTTCGGGTATAAACTATACCATTAAGGTGTCGGATGTAATAAAGGGACAGCTTGATTATCAGGAAATCACAATGTATATAACGGAAGATGGAATAAGCCTCCGTCCAGAAATGAACATCGGCGATCAATTTATCTTTAACTTGGCTTTCAACAAGACAATAGACAGGTTTATCGACGTGCATCCAATCGCAGGTTATTTAAAAGTCGATCCGGAAAATATAGTCAAACCGATGTTTAACAGCACCAAAGAATTTTCGAATTTGGATAATAAATCTTATGATGAAGTAAAGAGGATAATCAAGGATGTCAAATAACATTGTAAGAAAAGGCCGCGATTACGCGGCTTTTTCTTTTGAAGACAAGATAAACGTTGTGTTATGTAATTACTCTCTCGATTACTTTTCTTTTCTATTTATTTGGAAATACAATCGATCCCTTTAAATCATTTTCTAAATACCCCTCACAATTTGAAACTGAAAAGACTGTTCTTTCGTCCTCCTCCACTCTATTCAATTTATTACATTTATAAACTTCTACTGCTCCATTCGTGTATACATCTCTGGATGTATCGTTTATCCATACAATTTCCTTGCCGTTTGAATTGATGTTAGTTATTACTGGCCCAGTGTCTATACTAGGTCCTATTATCATTAAGTAATCATCTTTATTATCCAAAAATCTTTCATAAAGTATATTCATTCTGTTCAAAGCAGTTTGATCGAATTTTCTAAGAACAATTCCTTGAAGGTCATCATCTTTGTTCATTACATTCAATCGAATCGAATAAGCGAGGCCACTGCAAAGGAGAACAACAACAAGTGAAAGGAACCAAATTGTCTTTTTCATGTTATCCCTCCTAATAGCTAAAGTCTCATTTGCGTACTTCATAAATCCGTCATCCTAGTGTATACGCAGAGTAGTTAAACGATTACCCTCTTCGCTTTTTTACCTTTTATACTCCAACCCATAGTTCAAAACACGTCGGCTACCTCCACGCGCTCTTGCCTGTAAACTTAACTAAGTACAGTCAGTGGAAACCTTTTATTTTCCAATTCTAACACTTAATTATCAGTCTGACACCTTTATATAAGGATCAGGTCTATTTCGGAGTTCTTCAAGATCGAGCGGCTTATATCCCAAAATCCTTGCCTCAATTTGTTTAATGAACCGGCTTCCCTTTTCTTTCGCATACTCGCGCCAATCTCTTTCACGCTTGTCATCGTTACATTCCCGGCAGCAAGGGATTACGTTGTTAGGCTCAAGTGTTCCAAAATCCTTATTAGTAACCACATGCTCTTTAGTTAGGGGCTTCTGGTCATCGTTACAATAAGCGCAGCAATTTTTGAAATACTTTTTTGCAATCTCCTTAAACATGCTTGGTGTAAGATTTGTCCGATCCGCCAACAACCTTGTCAAGGCGTCATTTCTTTTTCTTCCTGCGATATTTGCCATGATTGAAGGCGACTGTCCCTTGCGTTTATATTCGCTTATGCCTGATTAGCTTATCAATCCCCCCTAACTGAACTGCTCGAGCCCTGGCTGTCTTAGCGGCGAGCAAAGCGCGAGTTCGCTAAACCAGGAGAACCAATCGAGTTGCATCTTGATCTGCTGTTCGCCGGCACCGGAGCTCCGATAGAAAAACCAATCTCTACTCAGAGTATCAAGAGAGCAGCAGTTGATCGTGCGGGCCGTCGACGTCGCAGCACCAAACACGAAGCAGTGCTTCACTCGGAGAATCAGGAGCGCCTATATACCTCCCTCCTATTATGGGCGCAGAACTATCACATCAGTTTTCTCCTGACCGCAGCGCGGCCGCTGTCAGAAGAAAAGAAAGTATTAGACTGGAGTCTTTGATTTAACACGGTTTTTTCGTCAGCAATTGAAAAAAGATCCATTAATAGCAGCAGCGGCGGACCAAGACTTGAAAAGTAAAGTCTTAGACTGCCGCTGTTGTCATTCAACTAACGTTCCCCGTTAGAATCATTAAGTTTCCAACTAATAGTTGTTAGCTTACTGTTCATAAACTAAAATTGTTATACAATTTATTTCATCAACTGTCTTCCCTGTTTTTCTTTGAATGTTTAATCATTTCCAATAATCCGACTAAATCTAATTGTGTAGAATCAGTATACTCCCATCGAAAATAAGGGCTGAGTGATTCAGCAACCTGTTTCCAAGTCTCACCTTGTTGCTTCGATAGGATTTGATTAATCTTTCCAATAATCAATTCAAAATCTAACTTATCTACAATAAAGTACTGCATTCCCAGAACTATTTTTTCGTTTCTCAATTCTCTTTCTAACGCTTTTGGAGTAATAATTCCAAAATCAAAATTATCTTCTCCTTCAGAGTCTTCTGTTCCGATACATGCTGTTCCTGATAAATAAAAATCATCCCCAATATCTTCTGTTTCTGTAAATTGTAATTTTCCATATATATTGGGGTTTCCAGTAATGATAAGATTCTTCAATATCGGCTTAATCAAGCTTTCCGCTCCTTATTCGCCCTTTGTGTAGAAATGGGTCTTCTATCTACAGGAATAAAAGAAAACTACCCGTTAGCGGAACAGGCTGCCGATGTCAGCAGCCTGTTATCATTGTGCTATCGTTCCCAGTTAGCGTAATAATACAAGCTACTACTTTTTTAGTTTTTTTATTACCAGATACAACATATAGATAATGAATCCAAAGAATCCGATTGCTATTAGCTGAATTATAGCGTTACTCCAATTGAATGACATAAAAATTCCTCCAGTACCTTTTTATGTATTTTTATTATAATGTCGTTTTCCTGTTGAAGCAATCTGCCCGTTAGCACAACAACGGCAGCCGATCGTTCTGGCCGGCTGCCGTCGTCATCATTGAGCTATAGTTTCCCTTTAGTTCAATGAAATATGCCTTAGGCAGAGAGGTCGAATGATCAAAAGTGAATAAATAGAGGTGGATTTCATTGCTAACCTTTACAATGATTTATGTCTCTTTATATTTGGCAAGAAATTCATTCACTGTTTCTACAGCATCATTTAAGTCATCCAGTACAACATCTAACCCATGTTGTAGATCTGGGCACTCTAACCAAAATTCTTTGTTTATTTGTAATAAAGAGCATAATAGATCTCCCCTGTAATAATCCCCAGAGTTCAATGGGTTATTATACAATCTATTAATGGCAATTGGTACAAGGTATTCAAGAGCAATTTGCTGTAGTATCATCCTGGTAAGATCATCATTTGTAAAATCCTTCAAAGGTTTTTTTCTTAATGCAAGACACTTTCTGATCAATCCTGTTTCTCCCGAATCAGGATCACCCCAATTTTCTCCATCGATTTCCTCTAAAGACTTACTTAAATCATTCAAGAAATTTCCCCCCAATCTTCGATCGACTTATAAACGAAGTTCGTAATTTTATATGTTTATTCGTGAAGTGATTGAACTATCCTGCCCGTTACTTCAACGAATTGAAGCAGGCGCCGGGAGGGCCTGCTTCAATCATAATCAATTGGTCTTTATCAGGATGGATCAGGAGCCGTAAACGGTAGCTTCCGTAACCGAAGGTTGGATTTTTATCGTCATCTATAGCGTTGTTCCAGGTTCCCGGCACATCAATGAACACTTTATCATCGGGGATGAAGTGCTCGCTATTGTTCTTCTGTTGAAGCAATACACGAGGATAAAACTCCCATTGCCCATCGAGTGATAACGTACGATTGTCCGTGAAGTCCCAATTTCGTAAATCCAATTCACCCTTAATGGCATTAAGATGATCAGGAGTAGTTTGAAAAAGTATCCATATGATTCGCATTGCCGTTAAGATTAGGAAAAAGCAGCCGACTGTGAAAAAAATTCTTCTTTTGGTTATCATAAGCATATTTTCGACAAAAAATACTATATTCCTCCTCGGGAGAGGAAGCTAGCGGTTAGTCGATGCGGTTATGTCCTGCTGAATTCACCTTCAACACTTCTGCATCGGCCGGATCGAGATGGCTCATAAGCCCAAGCCTGAATATGAAGTTACGAGCTCCATTTGAAAATTCTCCTAAGGAAAGAGGTAACCCTCACTGTGGGTTACCTCTAAGAGTTTTGACGTTTCATCATCTAGTAATATTCAAACAAACTTAGACCACAACTAATAACATTCTGTACACAACTTTAATCCTGTCAGGTGATAAAAAAGTGTGGAACTAATTTTGATGATTCTATTGGGTTTTTCGCGGTACGTGATAAACAAGAAAAGTAAAAAGTCTGGAACCACCGGAAATTTCCATAGAAAGAAAGTTGGAAACCAGAAAGCCATTTACCACTGTACGAAATCGTTGGCCTTCATCCGCATACACCGGTTGTTGCCATTCCCTTATTAACTCTAATCGCAGTTAATCCACGACCGATACAGAAAGTTTCAGTAGCAATATTTAATGCACCGATTGGAGATCTAACTAAAAGCAAAATATCCTCATTCTCTGCAATTTTAGTAGGTTGACTACAATAATACCGCGTCTGTGGGTGTATTACTCCAAAGTCCGCATTTCCTTGATAAAAAGGGCTCCCATTTTTCTCTTGATTATAGGTAGACGATCCTGGAGATTGCCTCATATTCCTGCCTTTGAAAAAAGGAAACACTTACGTGCCTAAGATATCAAAAATGTCACGCGGATCCTTCGTCTTGAACTTGCTCCAGCGCATCATCTGCCCTTGCCCGTCTTGAGGGAACAACTTTGGTGCCAATCCGCCCAAAGCTTCAATGCTCTCGTTCTCCAATTCCTTCTCGTCATTGAGCGGTTAAACATAAGGTATGTAAGCTGCTCTATATCCGTCTACATTTTATCAACCTTGTTGCGAATCTCGCCTGTGAGCATTTAATCTATTAAATATATTACAACAACAAACTCTCATAGTTTTTAATCTAATTGACTAAAATCCAGTTTAATAATCAAGTTTTCAAATGACCTGTTAAGTAATGGAACAATCGAATATGCCGAGCAATTTCATTGTTAATTTTCAATTATTTCACCTCAATTCAATCAAATCAAGTAGTATAATTATTCGTATGTTTACAAAAAAACGATAGGAAGTACTACTCAGAACAGATAATAACTTGTATTCAATCTCTAACCTTACATATAAAATTCTTGTTGAGTTTGGTCAAGTTGTCCCCCAATCCAAGTATCATGTGAATGGATCTATGTACTGGGGATTGAGTGGAACTTGCCAATCATTATACACATTAACAAATAACTTAATAACCGAAGAGACCAGCCAATAAAAGCTGGTCTCCTTAATCAAGGTTTTTCAAAACGCTTTTGTAGCTCCTCTAAGCTAAATTCATCACTTTCAATGAACTCACTGAACTCTTCCAGGTTGTCCGAGATAAATTTACTTTGTACTAATGCATTCGATTGAAATAAACTTAGCATCTCTTTAGGAAATATTCTCTTCAACTCTAATAAATATAGATAAAGATTCTTTTGATGTTCACTCATATGAGTCATAATCTCTTCTGCATCAACCTTCAAAAAGTCTCTAATGTCATATGTACTTGTTAATATGTCGAGGACAATTTGTTGAAACAATACAAGTAATGACACAGAAATATTGCTTTTCATCTTTGAATCGCACCCTGAGAGATATGAAGGAAGGGTATCTGGATGAGTAAAGGAACATAATAATTGGTACAGCGGGTATATCTTATGCTCCTTCATAAGCTCTGATGGGCTAGGTCCTTTTCCCATTGGTATTTCAAAATCTGGATATGTGATTGTTACCTGATGCTTGTTGTTCACAAAGTAGTGAAGTTTGGCCACACTCTCAATAGCTGCACGATAAATAATAGGGGCCTCAATAAAGAAATTATCCTCTATTAATTTTAGAACTGCATCAATATGCGAATGGATTCGATCCAACATCATATTTTCGTAATCACTAGAAGCTTGGTCTATCTTAATATGATTTAAAGAGTTCTTTAATAATTTCTGAAAAAAGTTCTGCGAAGTCGCTTCCAAGTCCTATTCCCCCTATTCAATTAATTTTTGTTTTCTTAACCTAGCTTCTATCGCTCCTAATGTCCTATTATGCAATATGGCCATTTCGTTAATGCTTTTGTTCTCTAATACAAACCTCGTTTTTAGTAGTTCATCCTCTTCCACGGACCAACGTGCGTAAGGCTCATTTTTCTTTTTGTGATTACTCTTGTTATTGTTCTCACTAGAACTCTTTTCTTGAAAGTGAAGTACTTTATTATTAGCTATGAACTCATACGTTGGTTCAGATATCGTCTCTAATTTAAATGGCCCCAATGTCCATTTGATATCATTTTGAATGACGATTGCCACGAAGTCATACCATTCAATTGCATGTTCAACTTTAATTTTCTTAAACTCATCCCAATAAACATCATGATCATTGATTGCATTGATTATTGCATCCACTTTTCTTTGATCAACAATGCGCGATAAATAGTGATTTATCGTTCTTGTTTTTTCAATAATTAAAAAGCCATGACCATTATTTGAACAAAACTTTTGCAAACTATCCCATTTTCTTAAATTAACAAACAGACCCATTTGATTTCTTGGTTTTATTTCAACAACTACAGTTTTGCCATCAGAGAATAATACGCAGTAATCAGGATAATACGTCCTATTTACGCCTTCAGTTGTATAGGGAATTGCAAATGGTTGTTGCACATATTTAATAACATCACCCAAATGCTCGAGATACTGGCAAAACGAGTACTCTAATAGCGATTCATACTCTACCTTCGCATTATTCTTTTTACTGAAGAATGAGCCGGCTTGGCCATCCCCCTCTTGATTAACAGTTCTCTTTGGTTGCAGCTTAACCCATTCAGCTTGACTTGTTTTTTTAAGATTCTTAGGCCATATAGTATGTGAAAACATACGTTCAAAGATTTTTCTCTGCCTCTTTTGATCACCTGAAAACGATATGTATACCTGTTGCATTCTCTCACATAACTGAGCTACTTCTCTTTTCTTTGCACTGCGGTCATCATTATCAAAAACAATTTCTGATATTAGTTCAATAAGTCGAATTGACGGAAAGGATGACAATCTCATCAAAAAACATGCAAAGTAAAAAGTGTCTTGACTATTTCCTGGCATTATCCAAGATCGAATTGTTTGGAATAATATCACACTCGGATGTGAAAAATCATTTCTACTATATCGAGAGTGACATGAAAATCTGATTCTCCGATAGGAGGAATTGATAACTTGTCGAACTCTTTCACGGGAAATACCATGTTGATCTCCGATGTCCTTCAAAGTATGAGATGTCCCATCAAATAGACCTAACCTTAACAGGAGTATCTTTTGATTTCGGGGGTCTTTTATTACTGCCTCAATTGTATCATTCAATTCTAAACTGAACCGCTCAGCGATCTCATCATCCTGAGGTAAAGAATTCTCACTTAATGACAAGAAACTCATACTCCTCTACATCTGTATTTAACAACACATACATGAGATCAACAATTCAAAAATCCTTAATAAAAGTAAAACCCCGACGCGGTGCTACCGCTTCGAGGTTATGCCGGCGCTTCCGGTATTTTTCCATTTTATCGTAAACCTTTACATTAGTCCATAATACCTGCCCAACCTTGTACTCACTTCTACTCAAATACCCGAGTATCCGTACTCTTTGCACGTCAATCACTGTTCAGCTTCATTTTAATTAAGTCTATAATTTCATTTTGATCAACTGCCCTTAATTTATTGAAATGCACTAACCACTCTGCTTCTTTTTCCTTGCTCGTAGTCACTTTCTCATTGTTATAGTTAGAGCTCCCGAGTAGAAGCCATGTTAAATCGACTTGGAATTCAGTATTTATGGAAATTATTATCTCAACGGAAGGGAAGTACTTGTCCTGTTCCAATTCACTCAAAGTTGCTTGTGGTATACCTACTCGACTTGAAAACTCAATCTGATTCAATTCGTTGAGTTTCCTTATCCTCCTAATACGCCCGCCTAAGGTTTCGATTCGAATTACCCCCCTTTAAAATAGTACAGTCCCGATGAGCACTTGCTTCATCGGGACTGACATAGCTGGTTAATGACTTTTTTTACTGGTTAACGACTTTCTTTACTGGTTAATGACTTTTTTATCACCAGACAAAAATCCCGGACACCAGAAGCTATTCCTTCTCCGTATCTCCTACTCCACTGTAACACTCTTAGCCAAATTCCTCGGCTTATCTACGTCATGGCCCAACGCCAGAGAAGCGTAGTAAGACAACAGCTGCAGCGGAATGACGGACAGGGCCGGAGTCAGCAGCGGCAGCGTGCGCGGGATTGCGAAGAAGCGATCGACTGACTTCGCTACCTCCTGCTCGTGCCCCTCGTTAACGATACCGAGAACGTGTGCACCGCGCGCTTTTGTTTCTTTAATGTTGCTAAGCATTTTCTCGTACAGGTCCTCTTGCGTGAGAAGGCCGATCACCGGTGTACCTTCTTCGATCAGAGCCAGCGTTCCGTGCTTCAGCTCCCCTGCCGCATAAGCTTCGGAGTGAATATAGGAAATCTCCTTCAGCTTCAGCGAGCCTTCCATCGCGACCGCATAGTCGACGCCGCGTCCGATGAAGAACAGGCTGCTGTGATGCGAGATCGATTCCGCCACTTCCTTGATCGTTTCGGATTGCCCAAGAATCTTCTCTACTTGCTCAGGCAGCGCCTGCATAGCGGCAAGCACCTGTGCGATAGCCGCCTCATCCTGCGAGCCAACCGTCTGCGCCCAGTAAAGTCCGAACAGGAAGAAAGCGATCAGCTGTGAAGAATATGCCTTCGTGGAAGCCACGGCAATTTCCGGTCCCGCCAGCGTGATGATCACATCGTCGGCTTCACGGGCAACCGAGCTGCCTACAACGTTGGTGATTGCAAGCACTCGTGCGCCGCACCGCTGTGCCTCGCGCAGAGCCGCAAGCGTATCGGCAGTTTCGCCGGATTGGCTCACGACGATAACGAGCGTATCGGGCGTAATGATCGGCGAACGATAACGATACTCCGAGGCAACATCCGTCTCGACCGGAACTCGGACGAGAGATTCGATCACATTTTTCCCGACAAGTCCGGCATGTAGCGCCGTACCGCAGGCAACGATATGCACGCGGTTGATTGCCTTCAACTGCTCCGGCGTCATTTTCAACTCAGGCAGCTCCACGGAACGTCCGTCGTCGCTAATCCGACCCAGCATCGTATCGCGGTACGCCTTCGGCTGCTCGTGAATTTCCTTCAGCATGAAGTGGTCGAAGCCGGCCTTCTCCGCCGTCATCAAATCCCAATCCACATGAAAAATTTCCTTCGCAATAAAATTGCCCTCAATCGTCAGCAGCTCCACCGCATCCCGAGTCAGCACGGCCATCTCGCCGTCGTTCAGAATGTAGATGTCGCGCGTATGCTCAAGAATCGCCGGAATATCCGACGCGATATACTTCTCCCCGTCCCCGACGCCGATAATGAGCGGACTGGCGTAACGCACCGCGACCAGCCGATCCGGCTCGTATTCGGTCAGCACGCCAAGCGCGAATGCGCCTCTCATTTTTTTGACCGCGCGCTGAACGGCTTTCACGATATCCCCATCGTATTCAATGGCGATCAGGTGGGAGATAACCTCCGTATCCGTCTCCGACAGAAAACGATGCCCCGCCTGCACAAGCTCTTCCTTAAGCTCCAGGTAGTTTTCGATAATGCCGTTATGAACGACCGAAAATTTCATGGAGTTATCCGTATGCGGATGAGAGTTAACATCCGAAGGTTTGCCATGGGTCGCCCAACGCGTATGTCCGATGCCGACCGTTCCGCGCAGCGGATCTCCGCTTAGCCGGCTTTCCAGATTGGCCAACCGCCCTACCGTCTTCGTGACTTCCAAGCCCTGCTCTGTCTGTACTGCGATGCCGGCGGAGTCATAGCCCCGATACTCCAGCTTCTTGAGTCCTTCGATCAGAATGGGCTGCGACTCTCTAAAACCAATATATCCAACGATTCCGCACATAATTATATAAGCCTCCGTTTATTGGGTCCTCGACGCTTTCCGAGCACCCGCAACCGGGCTGAGTGAGCAGTATTTTACATGAGGAGGACGCGCCCCCGTCTTTTGGCAATCTTTTAATAAAGGGGCCCGCTCTCCCCTCTTCGATACTATGCCCTCAAGCGACCGATTACAGGCCGCAGATAAGGTCTGGATACTTTTAATTTTGTCATTTTCAAGCATCGTGCCGGAATTTTGTTCGCCCGGTCGCCCTGAGCGTTTTGATTCCGACTATCGGCTCCGATGATGAGCCGGGAGGTCCCCGCCGAACGTTTCGAACGCCTCCACCTCGTCAACTTGCATCCATAGGGCTCTCCGTCAAAGTTAATCGCTCAGACCAGCTTTCCCGTCCCTGATCCACGCGCTTTTCGACTTCCTTCCACCCATCTGCAAGTTCTGGCGCTATCGCTGCTTTTCCCCTCTACCCTGCCCTTCCATTCCAGAATCTATTCCTTATCTTATTCGTTTTGTCGGAACGATGCAACTTGGGCGCAAATATTTCCTTGGAAATGACGATATTCTACATTTTTTTGTATGCGAAAAAGAGAGAATGTCCACCCTTGTCGGATAGAACATTCTCTCCTTTGTGACCAGCACCCGTCCGATATTCGCTTACGACAGCTCCACCTTCACAACCTTGACAATCGAGGCCACGTGGCGCTCGATCTCTTCGCGCTCCGGCCCTTCGGCCATGACGCGGATGAGCGCTTCCGTGCCGGAAGGACGAACGAGTACGCGCCCGTTGTCGCCCAGCGCCTCCTCGGCGGCCGTAACGGCCGCAGCAATCGCTTCATTGCCTGGATAGCGGGATTTATCGGCCACACGCACATTTACAAGCACCTGAGGATATTTCCGCATCATCTGCTTCAGCTCGCCCAGCTTTTTGCCCGATCCGACGATCGTATCCAGCAGCTGCAGGCCGGTCAGAATCCCGTCGCCCGTCGTGCTGTGATCGAGGAAGATCACATGCCCGGATTGCTCGCCGCCGAGATTATAACCGCCGTTCACCATCTCTTCCATAACGTATCGGTCCCCGACCGCCGTCTTAGCCGAGCGCAATCCAAGCTTTTCAGCCGCTTTGAAGAACCCGATGTTCGCCATAACCGTCGTCACGACCGTATCCTTCGCCAGCTTGCCCGCGCGCCTCATCGCGTCGCCGCAAATGCACAAAATATAGTCGCCGTCCACTTCCTCGCCGTTCTCATCGATCGCGATCAGACGATCTGCGTCTCCATCGAACGCCAAACCAAGATCGGCTCCGTGCTCCTTCACTTTAGCGGCCAGCATCTCAGGGTGCGTCGACCCGACGCCTTCATTAATGTTCAGTCCGTTAGGCTCGGCTCCATAAGCGATAACCTCCGCCCCCAAGGCGCGGAAAATATCCGGAGCCAGCTCGTACGCGGCACCGTGAGCGCAATCCAGCACCAGCTTCACGCCGGAGAAGGAATTTCCCACAGTAGACTTCAAATACTCGGCATATAAGCTTTTGGCGCCTTTATCGGAAGTTACCGAACCGATGTCGCCGCCGACCGGCCTAGGCAGCGTATCTTCCGCCGCATCCATCAACCGCTCAATCTCCGCTTCCGTCTCGTCGAGCAGTTTATAGCCGTCGCCGCCGAAAAACTTAATGCCGTTATCCGCCACCGGATTGTGGGATGCGGAGATCATAACGCCCGCATCGGCCCCCATCGTTCGAGTCAAATATGCAACCGCCGGCGTGCTGACCACGCCCAACCGGACGACGTCCGCCCCGATAGACAGCAATCCCGCCGTCAGCGCGCTCTCCAGCATTTGTCCCGAAATCCGGGTATCCATCCCGATCAACACTTTCGGGCGTTTAACCTTGCCTGCCAATACGACGCCTCCGCAGCGTCCAATCCGATAAGCCAATTCCGGCGTCAATTCCTGATTCGCCACACCGCGAACGCCGTCCGTTCCGAAATATTTCCCCATATCCCGCTACCTGCCCCTTTGCTCTCCTGTTGTTGCTCAAGCCTGTCTTTTCTCTGTAATGTTATACCGCAGGCTCCTGCGTTCCGCCGCCGCTCTCCGGCGGCGGAGTCTCGCTTTCCTCAGGCACGCCTTCCTCCGGGGGCTCCTCCCCCTCCGTAGTCGTCTCCTGCGCTGCCTCGTCGACAATCTCCACGACGATGCTGCTCGTACCGCCTACTTGCTCCATAAACCTCTCCAGACTGACAACGAGAGGCAGCGTATAGACGCCCGGTCCTCTTCCGCTGAGGTCGACGATCACGTCGACGTCTCCCGGCCTCAGCCGATCCAGCGTCTGCGGAGCGCCTTGAATCGTAATGTCCGCTTTGCCTGTCTCCGGATCGACGATCTTGGCGAGCAAGCCTTCGCCTAGCCCGATCAGTTCGATCGGCAGCCCTTCCAGCTTACGGGTCGTAGACAGCAGCACTTCGATCTGAATATCGATCGTCGCCGGCGAAATCTCGATCAATGGAGGCGTCACCTTGAGCGGCACGGAAACTTTACCGGAATTCCGCACGTCCCCAAGCGGAACCTCTACTTCGATAAACTCGATTTTGTCCAACGCGTCCTGCGGTCCGTACACTGTCACCTGCTCCACGTCCGGCTTGAAGGAAGCGACGCCCAGACCCGATTGCACGCGTCCGACCATTTTGAATTGCAGCGGCACCGTCTTGAACGGATTGGTAATCGGCACCTCGACCTCCAGCACCGCCGGATCGATCGTAGCCCCTTCCATCGGCTTGCCTTGCTTATCGTAGACGACCAGCTTAACGCTCTTGTTCTTGATCGTCTCCTTCTCCCCGTCGATCTCGATCGTCGCCCCGACGCTCTCCGCCTCGGCCAACTGGCTCTTAGGCAGCGTTACATGAACCCGGTTGCCCGGCTTTAAGATCGGCGTACCGACTTTATATCCCTTCGCGGGGTTCCCCTTCGTCTGGATCGCCACTTCAAACTCCTTCGTCTGAAGCGCTTCGATACTGACAACGACCGTAGAGGGCGATATCGATACCGAAGTGATCCCTTTAGGAAGATTCTCTTCTAGTGTCAATGTATGCTGGCCTTCGCCCACCGTTCTCAAATCGACCCGAATGCGATAGTCCTTCGTCTGAGCGACTTTAAGATCGCTTTTCGTCCCTCGAACCGTCAGATTCACCTTGAGCGGCTCCATGCCGATCAGCACGAAGTTCCTCTCGTCCAGTCCGAAAGGCTGAACCGTCACTCCCTCGATTACCTTCGTATCGTACAGCGAAGCGACGTTGTTCGGTGCAGAATTGTCCGGATCGTAGTGCACGACCGCCCACATCAGAATGCCAAGCGCAAGCGCGACAAACTTGGCGATGGTAGGATGGTTTAGCCATTTATCCACGCTTGCCACCTTCTTTCCGCTTCCAGAAGGCCCAATCCGTATTCTTCGGCTTGAATTGCGGCCGAAGCTCTTCGAACAGCTTGGAAATCAGCGACTCTTCCTTAATGTCCCGCACGATCTGTCCGTTGATCGCCAGCGAAATCTGTCCCGTCTCCTCCGAGACGGTTACGGAGACCGCATCGCATACTTCCGTAATGCCGATGGAGGCCCTATGACGAGTCCCCAATTCCTTGCTGATAAAAGGGTTCTCCGACAGCGGCAAATAACAGCCCGCAGCCATAATCAGCCCGCCCCTTATAATGACGGCTCCGTCGTGAAGAGGCGTATTCGGAACGAACACGTTGCTGAGCAGCTCCGAGCTAAGCTTGGACTCCATCTTGATGCCCGATTCGATATAGTCGTTCAAACCGGTATTTCTCTCGAACACAATTAACGCCCCGATTTTTCGACGCGCTAAATAATTCACCGACTTAACGACCTCGTTCACCCTGTGGCTGACGTCCTGCTCCTCGGGCGACGAACGTTGGAACAGCTTGTTTCTCCCGATCTGCTCAAGCGCTCTTCGCAATTCCGGCTGGAAAATAATGAGCACCGTCACGACTCCGAAGGTGAACATTTGGTTCATCAACCATTTGAGCGTATATAGATTAAGCAGGTTGCTTAGCGCCCAGACGAGCACCAACAGGAAAATCCCTTGCAGCAGCTGTACAGCCCGCGTTCCTCGCACCATCATGAGCACTTTGTAAATAATGTAACTGACGATCAGCACGTCGACGATATCTTTTATTGAATTCTTCAATGTCAGCCCGGCAAAATAGTCCAAGACGCGACCCCCCGTCCCGGCGCTGGATTAGTTGCGACGAATAATGTCGAAAATGCGCGTAATTTCTAAACCTTAATTATCTTCTCTACTATTGCCCAAAAATCCTGTCATTTACACAAAAAAAACCTCCCCGACATCGGAGAGGCTCCTCTTGCCCGGTCTACGGTCGTGCGAGACGCTCTGTCGGACGCCCTCCGCGCCCTTAATGCGAGCCGTAAGCGAGCGTTCCGAAGAAGGAACTCACCTTGTACCAGAACCAATCGACCGCCCGGTCGATCGTCTTGATCTCGCCCGCGATATGAGCCGTAGACGCCAGCGGCGTCAAATGGCCGTCTATCACGGTCAGGTTGCCGTCCAGATCGCCCAACACTTGTACGTCTCCGTTTACGACCGTCAAATCTCCCGATACTTTTTGCCCTTCGGGTACGATCACCTTTTTACCTTCGATCACAACATGCTCAAGATCGGGTCCCGATACGGAAAATTCCTGACTCTGGTTCCACATCGACACGAAGCTGGACAACATGACCACCAGGAAAATAGCCGCAGCGGATACCGCCGGATGACGGCGCACCCAGGAAGTCCAGGCCGCTGGACGCCTTGAGCTGGGCAATGCTTTCATAATCCGGTCTCCGAGCTCTTTCGGAGCCTTCTCTATAGGTTGAGCTTTGGCGAGCGCTTCGGTGCGCTCCAACGCTTCATAACGAGAACAGCACTGGGGGCATTCACGCAGGTGCTGCTGCAACTGTAGGATTTCCTCGCGCGCCAGTTCTCCGTCCAAATAATCATGCATGTACATGACGGCGACGTTGCAATTCATATCAGCCATCCCTTTCCTCGGCGGGATCCCCTTACCCCGCTATCGATGCTTCTATACTGTACGTGCGGTTAAGCGACACGGTTTCACCTATTTTGTAGAGGCAGTACAAAAAGTCCGCTTTTGATCACGAAGCTGTGCGCAGAAGCCTATTCGACTTCGAACCAGCCTAAAGCTTATGCTCCAGCTTCTTCCGCAGAAATTCGCGCCCTCTGTGAACCCGTGTCTTAATGGTCGTCACCGGCATATCCAGAACATCCGAAATTTCCTGAAGGGACAGATCCTGCAAATAGCGCAAAATCATCACCGACTTATACTTGATCGGCAACGTCGCAATAGACTCTTGAATCAGCCGCTGCGTCTCCGAGAGCAGCAGCTCGCTTTCCGGCGTCCGGTCGTCGCTCGGCAGCATAGCGTAGCCGTCCAGCCCTTCATGATCCGCCGATTCCGCGTCCAGCGAATAGATCGCCCTCCGCTTTCGGAGGCGATCGATGCACAAATTCGTCGTGATCCGGTAGATCCACGTCGAGAATTTCTGATTCTCGTCGTACCTATCCAAATTTTTGTACACTCGCAGGAACGTCTCCTGCACGGCGTCCTCCGCCTCTTGACGGTTGCCCGTCATCCGAAAGGCCAGGTGGAACAGCTTGTCCTTGTACATGTCAACGATCTCCGCGAAGGCCCGCTGGTCCCCCTTCAGGGCCAAACGAATCAATCGCGTCTCAACTGGCTTCAATGTTGCGACTCACCTTCTTTCCCGTCCGCAGCCTGCTGGGACTTGCGTTGCGCTGTCATGGTGCCTGCGAGTATGAGTACTTAGCGAGGGTGCGGTCGCCATGACCGCGGACTTCGGAGTTCGCGAATGCTTGCTAGCAAAATCGTAATCCACGGAAACCGAAAAATCAAGGCGATTCCGTTCAAGCACAAAAGGACCCGGGTATATTGCCCGGGCCCTTCTTCCTCTTATGAATCAGCCCGTATTGCGAAGCCCGGCGGCGATGCCGTTAATCGTCAACAGCACTTCGCGCAGCAGTTCCGCGTCGTCCTCGTTCTGAGCGCGCAGGTTTCTAAGCTCGGTCAGCAGCTGAACCTGCAAGTAGCTCAGCGGATCGACATACGGATTGCGCAGCCGGATCGACTCCTGAATGACCGGAACGTTGTCCAGAATATCGTCTTGGCCCGTAATGGAGAGAATCATCGCCTGCGTCTTCGCGTACTCTTCCTCGATTTGCGTGAAAATACGGTTCTTGATCGTCCCGTCCTCGATCATGCCGGCATACTGCCGGGCGATCATGAGATCGGCCTTGCCAAGCGCCATCTGCAAATTGTCGATCAGCGACTTGAAGAAAGAATATTCGCGGTACATCGTCCGCAGCGTCTCCAGGCGGGCCGGATCGTCGTTCACGAACTTCGAGAAGGCCGTTCCCGCGGCATACCAGGCCGGCAGCAGATAGCGGCTCTGCGTCCAAGCGAACACCCAAGGGATGGCGCGAAGATCCTCGAACCGATCGCTACCCTTGCGTTTGGACGGACGAGAACCGATGTTCAGCTCGCCGACTTCCGGAAGCGGAGTCGATTCCTTGAAGAACGTCATGAAGTCCGGATCGCGGAAAATCAAATCCTGATACTTCGTCTGAGCGTCGACGGAAATGCCGCGCATGATTTCTTCCCACTGCTTCTCGTTCGAGCGCTCCTGCTCCGAATCCCGGGACAGATAAGCCGCCGTGATCAATGCGCCGGTAGCCTGCTCCAAGCTGCGGTAAGCGATCCCCTTCATCGAGTAGCGGGAGGACAGCACTTCTCCTTGCTCGGTAATCTTGATGCCGCCTCCGATCGTATGAGGAGGCTGGGCTAGAATGCTGCGGTTCAGCGGCATACCCCCGCGGCCAAGAGCGCCTCCGCGGCCGTGGAAAAACTTCAGGCGGACGTTATGCGACTTGCCCATCCGGGTCAGATCGTTCAATGCGACTCTCAGCTCCCAGTTGGCCGTCACCATACCGCCGTCCTTGTTGCTGTCCGAGTAGCCGAGCATAATTTCCTGCAGGTCTCCCATTGCGGCCACGCTCTGCCGATAGATCGGCAGCTTGAACAGCGTATCCATAATTTCCGGAGCGGCATGCAGATCGTCGATCGTCTCGAACAGAGGCGCAGCCTGCAGCGTGGAGAAAACGTTGCCGCTCTCGTCGCGGCCGAGCAGATCGGCTTCCTTCGCGAAAACCATGACTTCCAGAATATCGCTGGCAGCTTCGGACATGCTGATCAGGTAACTCGTCACGCAGCCGACGCCGAACTCTTGTTGCGCCTTATAGATCGTCGTGTAGACATCCAGACACTCTTGAGTGGACTCGCTAAGCTCGATTCCGTCCTGAAGCAGCTTCTTATCGCCGCTAAGCAGACCGTGCAGCAGATCGATCTTCTCCTGCTCCGCCAGCTCCGCGTACGCGCTCGCTATGCCGGCCTTAGCCAGCAGCTCCGACATCGCGTTCTCGTGCTCCTTGCTGTGCTGGCGAACGTCCAGCGCAGCCAGATGGAAGCCGAACAGCTCGGCCTGACGAACGAGCTTCTTCAGATGCGAATCCGCTACGTAGTCGGCGTAGTGGTGGCGAAGGCTGCGGTCGATAATTTCGAGGTCCGCCTTGAATTCGTCCACGGAGCTATAACGCTGCTTCGTGCCTACGAACTGTTCTTCCCTCATATTTTGCAGCTTTTGCAGCATGAATCTCGTCTTGACGCGATACGGCTCATTATCGTTCGTCCACGGCTCGACCGTCCGCAACTCCACAAACTTCTCGTCTATCTTAATCGAGGCCAACAGCTCATTCGACACGTTCACAATCGTCTTGCTGAAGCTGAGATGGCGGGCCAGCTCGCGCAGGCTGTTCTCGTATTTATGAATCGCCAGATTGCGCTGCATCTTCAACGTCTGCCACGTCACATCGGACGTCACCGAAGGGTTGCCGTCGCGGTCGCCGCCGATCCAGGATCCGAAGCGCAGATAAGTCGGCACGTGCCACTGCTCTTCCGGATAGTACTTGGTCAGACAGCGTTCCAGCTCCTCGTATACGTTAGGCAGAACCTCGAACAGCGTCTCATGGAAGTAGTACATGCCGTTGCGTACCTCGTCGAGCACCGTCGGCTTGCGATCCCGCAATTCGTCCGTCTGCCACAACGTCAGCACTTCGTTCATAAGCTTCTCGCGAAGCTTCTCTCTTTCGCGGTACGTGAGCGTCGGATTGTCCAACTCCATCACTTCGTCCGCGATCCGCTTATGGATGTCCAGCACGTCTCTGCGGGTCGCCTCTGTCGGGTGGGCCGTCATGACCAGCTCAAGCGAAATGCCGTCCAGCATCTGGCGCACTTCGTCCACCGGCAGATTTTTCTCCTTCAACGCTTGCACGACGCTCTCGATCGATCCCGGTTGAACTCCTTCGCCCGCGGAACGCTCGTAGTCGCGTTTGCGACGGATACGATGATTCTGCTCCGCGATATTCACGAGTTGGAAATAAATTGCGAACGCGCGAATGACCTGGTGGCGGATTCCCGGCTCCAAGCCTCTCACGTTTTGAATAAACCCTTCGTACAGTTCCGGCAAATACTCCGCGCGCAGCGCTTTGCTCATTTCCCGTATTTTCTCGACATGTTCCAGCAGCTCCCGACCACCCTGATGCACGAGCACTTCTCCCAGAATGTTGCCTAGAAAGCGCACGTCTCTACGCAGCAGATGATTGGAAGGAGAACGTTGACCTACAGTCGTTTCCGTCATCTCACTCACCCCAAACCTTGCTTCTCGAAATTGATGTCAAACCGCCCTTTAGGACGGGAATTGCCGACGCTCCGAGCGATCAACTTTGAAAACAAGCCTTGCCAAGCAAAACGCCCTCGACGTCTTCCCGACGCCAAACCGCATATTGTCGGAGGCGATTCGGAAAAGTATAGCGAATTTTATACTTTCTGAATCATCCAGCTCATTGTTCACCGATCGTTCACCAAAAGCTCTAACTTTTATCATACTACAATGAGCGACGAAAATCTCCTTTTAATTCATCTTTTTCGGGCTAAATCCCACAGGACAACAAAAAAAACGACCTCCTTCCTCCCATTATTGTGAGTGGGGAAGCCGTTTTTTTTAGCCCATTGTCCGCGCAGACCGCTCGCTCAGGAATCCCGGCGCAGCCGCTCGCGGTATTCCTGCGGCGTCGCGCCGAACTGCCGGCGGAACACTTTAATGAAATAATTGGCATTCAAGTAGCCCGTCATACAGCCGATTTCATAGATTTTAACGTCCGTGCTGCCGAGCAACTGGGCCGCCCGCTCCATCCGCAGACGGGTCAAGTATTCGCTGATGCCCTCTCCCGTTTCCTTCTTATAGATTTTGGACAGATGCGTCGGGTGCATATAGATGTAATCGGCCATTCTCTGCAACGATAGATCCTCGGCCAGCCGCTCCGCAATGAATTGCTGAAGCCGGACAATCGCATCCGTCCTTCCCCCCGCCCTCTCGTCCCCCTCCTTGCGAAGCAAATCCAAAATTTCGGAGATCCAACTTTTCAACCGCACCGGAGTCCACAAGAAGGCCGAGTCCGGGCTCGGCCCGGGGACCCTGCCGAGAAATTCCGTCAACCGTCGTCCGCGTTTGTGCAAATGCGTGCACAAAGCGGCGGCGAACGTTAAATATACCTCTGCCGATTGCTCGGTCTTGGAGCCGTCAGGAGCATCGGTATACTCCAGCGCGCGGTTCATCTTATCTCTGATCGCGTCCCAATCGCCAATTTCGAACAAGTGCCTGAGCAGCGGCGGCTCATGCAAGCAGCGCAAATAGCCGGGTTCGGCGGTTCTCGCCTCGTCGGCCATAATGAGGAATTGTCCCTGTGGAGAGCTCCCGTCGCGAATCGCCGACAGCGTACACTCGTACATGTCCGGAACCTCCGAAGGAAATTCGCCGATTCCGCTCATATACAAAGTAACATTCGCTTTCAGAAATTGCTCCGCATGTTTATGGAATAAAACCGCGCAGCGTTCCGCGTCCCGGATCGCAGACCTTTCGCCCTCGGGCGAAAGGGAGTCGGCACGTCCCACAGGCTTGACGAGAAACACGAGATGGCCGTGGGCGTCGCGGCAGCGCCAGAAATGAAAATCGTCGGAGAACGTTTCCTCGGCGATATTTTCCAGCCCGTACGCCAACAAGGCGGCATCCTCACGATCCTCCGCCCCCTCGGAATGCTCCGTTCTCGCCAGCAACAGAATGCAGCCGTCCCCCTTGCCGTAAGGGAGCCCGAACCATGCCAGCTTCTCTGCCAGCTCGGACTCGGCCATCCGAAGACCCGCGATCAGATCGTTGAGATGCTTCGCCTTCAATTCGGGCTCGTACGTACGCAGCGTGCGCATCGCTCGCTCCGCCGAAGCGATCTCCTCCCATTCCCCGCGCAGCTGCTCAATGGCTTGGCCGACCGTCTTCTCCAGCGTGTCCTTGCGCACCGGCTTCAGCAAATAATCCGTCGCCTGCCCTTGAAGCGCCTCCTTCGCATAATCGAAATCGGCGTACCCGGTAAGCATGATCACCTTCGTTCTCTTCCATCGCTCTTTGATCGCCTTCAGCAGAGAGATTCCGTCGCAGTCCGGCATCCGGATGTCCGTCAGCACGATGCCGATCGGCGAATCCGCCAGCTTCCGCAGCGCCTCCTCGGCGGAATACGCGACATGCACGGCGCCGATCCCCAGTTCCTCGCAAGGCAGCAGCGCCGCGATTCCGTGCGCGATTTGAGCTTCGTCGTCAACGATCATCACATGGATCATTCGGCCGCTCCTCCGTTTCTCCGGAATAGGGAATGCGCATCTCAATGCGGAAGCCGCCCTCCGGCAGCCGGTCGAAGCTTAATCCCGCTGCCGCGCCATATACGAGTTGAAGCCGCTGATGCACGTTATACATCCCGTACCCGCTGTCCTCCGACCTGGAACCGTCCAGATCGGAGGCGAGCGACCGCAGCTCCTCGCCGGACATGCCCGGTCCGGTGTCGGCAATGTATAGGGCCAGCTCGCCGGGGCGAATTTCTCCGCTCACGGACACAAAGCCGGGGCGGGAGAACGGCTCGATTCCGTGCACGACGGCATTTTCCACCAGCGGCTGCAGCAGCAGCCGGGGAAACGGCAAGCTTCGCGCCCGTTCCGGCACGTCGATCCGGTAATCGAGTCGGGGGAGTCTAATCTTCTGGATCTCCAAATAATTCACGACCAGCGCCAGCTCCTCCGCCAGCGTCGCGTCCGGCTTGTCCGCCCTTGTCGTATAGCGGTAATAATCGCTCAAATTGTGCGACATCGCCGCAACGCCTTCCGCATTGCCCATTTCAGCCATATGAATAATATGCGAGAAGCAGTTGTACAGAAAATGCGGATTGATCTGCGACTGCAATTGCTTCACGCGCGCATCCTTCGTGCGGATTCGCTCCTCGTACACGCGTTCGATCAATTCCTGAATCTGCTCGGCCATCTGATTAAACCGATTGTACAGGAAAGTGAACTCGGAGCTGGCCCGGTCGTGGATCCGGGCTCCGTAATGGCCCAACCGGATATGCTGAACGCCTTCGACCAGCCGTCTGATCGGCACTCTCACATGGCGATAGAGCAAAAGGGCGGACAAAGCAGCCGTGACGAGCATCAGGGCGGATACCAGGTAAAAAAGCCCTCTCTGGCGGGCGATCGGGGCCAGCGACTCGTTCAGGGGCACGTAATCGATCAGATATCCTTGCAGAGCTTCGGAGTATAAGAAGGTAGAGAGAACCTTTCCCCCATCCGTAAGCGTCTGGACAACGGAACCGCTTCGATCCGGGAATACGGCCTCAAGCTTCTCTGCCACCTCCCGCGCCTGCTCGGGTAAAGAGTGTCGATTGCCGATGACAATCTCCTCCTCCGGCAACCAGATAAACGGATTGCCCGAGCTGCCTGCCTTGTATTGATCCAGCATGCTCCGAAGACTGAGCCCGGAGAACGTCGTCTCCACTGCAAGGGACGCATTGCGAATGTCGCCGGTTTTGGGCCGACTGTCCGTCATTCTTCTTACGAAAGCCCACGTACTCGGCTGGGACGGCTCTCCCTTGAAGCTCCAGGAGGTCGGCTTGTCCTCTTCGCGCTCGGATTTGTCGAAGCCGCTTTTGCCGTCGCTCGATACTACGATGTCCAGCATCGGCGCGTATAGCGCGATCCGGTTCGTCCAAGGGCTGGTGATGCTGAGGAGCAGCAGCTTGTTTTCCAGCTCCGCCCGAAGGCGGCTTCGATCGTAGGGATCTTCCGTGAACCGGGTCGCGTATTTCTGGGCTTCGACATCCCTCACCAGCGTCAGCATATTGGCGTTAAGCTGATAGATTTGCGCGTCCAGTTGGCTAAGCAGGAAGCTCAGCTTGTGAACGGACGAAGCTTTGATTTCCTTCTCCACGACGGCGATACCGGTTTGATTGGAGTAGAACAGCAGCAGGAGCATCGGCAGCAGCAAGGAAACGATAACCGCCAGCATTTTGCGAAAAATGTCCCTTTGAATTTGCACGATCTCGTCCTCCCGCCGAACTCCGCCGCTTGCCGACGGCTACTCCTTGACGGCTCCCAGCGTCATTCCTTTAACGAAATATTTTTGCAGAAACGGATACACAACGAGAATCGGAAGCGCTCCCAAAAAGATCTGCGTCGAGCGCAGCCCCCGCTGGGAGAGGTTCTTAATATCCTCGGGATTTAGATTAATCCGCGTCAAATCCAGATTGGCCACCAGCGCCTGGACCATCGTGGCGAGCGGCTGCTTGGCCGCCTCCATATAAATCAAGCCGTCGAACCACGAATTCCAATGACCGACCATCGAAAACAGCGACAGAGTGGCGATCGACGGCATCGATATCGGCAAATACACGTTAATCAAGGTACGAAGGTGCGAAGCGCCGTCGA
Organism: Cohnella phaseoli; assembly: GCF_003386235.1. Taxonomy (GTDB): domain Bacteria; phylum Bacillota; class Bacilli; order Paenibacillales; family Paenibacillaceae; genus Cohnella; species Cohnella phaseoli. The sequence goes on along the minus strand of NZ_QRDZ01000014.1, from coordinate 45,761 downwards.
TCTGCGACGCCTCCTCCAGCTCGGCGGGAATGCCGCGAAAAAAGTTCATCATCAGCACGACGTTAAACACGGCGACCGCCCCCGGCAAAATCAGCGCGAGCAGCGTATTGTTAATGCCGGTTTTGACAACGACGATATAAGCGGGAATCAAGCCGCCGTTAAACAGAATCGTCGCAACGAAAAACCAGGAGTACAGCGAACGTCCCTTGAATTTCTCGTCCGCCTTGGACATCGGATAGGCCGCCAATACGCATAGCGCCATGCTCAGCAGCGTTCCCAGCGTCGTGCGCAGCACGCTAATCCAGAGCGCTTGGAGAAACTGAGAGCTGCCGAACGTCTTCGCGTAATTGTCGAGAGTAAAGCCGATCGGCCAGAGCGACACCAGATTGCCCGTAGCCGCCGCGCTGGAGCTGAGCGACACCGCGACGACGTGAACCAGCGGCAGCACGCATGCGATGCTGATGGCCAGGAGCAGCCCGGTATTCGCGAAGGCGAACGCTCGATAGCCTGGTGATTTATAGTACATGGGACCGTCTCCCTCTAGAATATCCGATAATTCGCGTATTTGTAAGCCAGACGATAGGTTAGCGCGATCAGCACTAATGAAACGACCGATTTGAACAGACCGACGGCCGTCGCGAACGAGAATGCGCCTTGCAGCAGCCCGACCTTGTAGACGTAAGTGTCGATAATCTCGCCCTTGCCGGCTACGATAGGATTAATCATATTAAAGACCTGGTCGAAGCCCGCGTTCAGCACATTGCCCAGAGAGAGTGTGCCGATTACGACTCCCACTTTAATAATGGAGGGCAGCGTTACATGAAACGTCTGTCTCAGGCGGCTCGCCCCGTCGATTTCCGCAGCCTCGTAGAGCGCGGGGTTTACGCCGGCAAGAGCGGCCAAATAAATGATCGTGCCGAACCCGAATTCCTTCCAGATGTCGCTGACCACCAATGTAAAACGGAACCATCCTCCGCTTCCAAGAAAGAAGACGGAAGGCAGACCGAGCGCGCGCATCGCGGCGTTGACGATTCCGTGCTCCGACAGCATATCCGTCAGAATGCCTCCCAGAATGACCCATGACAGAAAATGCGGCAAGTATACAAGCGTCTGCACGGCTCTCTTCAACAGCAGAATGCGAACCTCGTTCAGCAGCAGCGCGAAGATCAGCGGCGCCACCCAACCGGCAGCCATTTTGGATAGCGCAATCACGAGCGTGTTCTCGATTATTTGGACGATTCTCTCGTCCATGAACATCGTGCGGAAATGCTCCAGCCCTACCCACTCGGAGCCGCCGATGCCCTTGTAGGTTTTGTAATTCTGAAAGGCGATAACGATACCGGCCATCGGAATATAGCTGTATACGATCAGCAATATGACGGACGGCAGTAAAAAAAGATGGAGCATCCCGTTTCTGCGAAGCCCCCCTTGTCCGGAACGTTTCGCTTGTTGCGCCGAAGCCTGCATATGCTCCCTCCTCCGTAACGGCTCACATGGACGCAAAGAAGGACAGGGTGCTGTCTCATAAGCCAACCCAAGTTGCTGTGAAAGATAATCGATGATAAAGGTGAAAGGGGGATGTACCTCGCTCCGGTGCTATACACTCCTGAAATCTGAATAGGTAAACTCATGATAGGGTGATTTCAGGAGAGTATGAGGCAGTCCCCGGGTTAATCGCGACCCACAACGTTTCCACAGCTTAAATAAGAAGCAAACGACGTAGGCGCTGTTCGAAAAATCGTACAAAGCAATTCGAATCAGGCTCAAACGACGGAAATTTGTAGGAAAATTCGTACAAAGCAATTCGAGTCAGGTTCAAACGACGGAAGCTTGTAGGAAAATTCGTACAAATCGACCGAAATCGAAGGTTGCAAATCACTTAAGCGTCTTCGATGATTTTGCAGATAACTACCGGTAATTATCTGGAAGTGTTATAGGCCATGATTAGGTCTCCGGGAGATACATACATCTCTTTTTTATATCGATCCTCTCAAGCAACTCTGCTTATGGGGGACAGCTCCCTCCCCCTCTTCGTTCATGTGCCCCCTAGATCACTGGACCGAGGCATACCATTCGTTAACCTCGTCCGTTATTTGCTGTCCGCCCTTGGACAACCAATCCTGAATGAATTGGTCCAGCTCGGCGTCGGTTAATTTTCCATAGATATACCCGATCGTAACTTCGCTCTCCATCTGGGTGAGCAGCGGCCACTTGCTGACCATCGTTTTCACCGGAGCGCCGATAAACATATCGCGACGCGCCTTGTCCAGCTGCTTGAGCGAGACGAGCATGCCTTCAAGGAATAACGGCGTGCTGGAGAAAGCCAGCTTCTGCTCATAGATTGTATCTCTCTTCCCGGCAATTACGCGTTCATAGATGTTCGGGCCTTCGATCATTCCAGGAGGCGTATTGCCGACCGTCGCCATCGTATACCTCAGATCAATCGCGCCGTCCGGGACGTCCCAGCTAGGCTTGCCGTCCACCATCACATAGTCGTAGCCTTCGCCCTGTCCGGCGGCGAACGGACTGTCCGGATCTTCGAGCAATACGCCCATCGACACGTCGTAGTACTGAAACAGTGCATCCATATGCTCGAAGTCCTTGCGGAACACGTACGTAATGTACACCAGCTTGGTGCCGATGCGGCCGACGGTACCGTCGACGCCGGACGGAAGCTCGTACGGCTTAACGACCGCCCCGGGGACATTCTTCGCCGTATCCTCCAGCGGCCAGGCGCCCATCCAGCCCGGTCCGAAAATGATGCCGGCCTCCCCCGACGTAAACAGCGAAGCCGCCTTCTGCTCATCGTGCGTCGCGAATTCCTTGCCGAGGTACCCTTTCTCGAACCAGAGCTTTAATTTGGCGAGGCCGTCTTTAAATCCGGGCTGCACGGAGCCGTATCGCAGCTTGCCGCCCTCCCCTTTGTCCCAAATATAGGGCTGCGTTCCGCCGAATACGAATTGCGCGTCGCCCATATAGCCTGCAAGCGGCTGCAGCGCCTTGCCGGACAGCGCCAGCGGAACCTTGTCCGGGTATTTCTGCTTAAACGCCTCCAGCAAAGCCTCGAATTGTTCCATCGTCTGAGGCGCTTGCAGGTTGACCGAGTCCAGCCAATCCTGGCGAATCCACATAATCGTATCGCCGATATTTCCGTCCGAGATCGTAGGCAGCCCCCACTTTTTCCCGTCCTTGGTCACGGCCATCCACACGTCCGGATTTTTCGCATAGGCTTCCTTCGTACGCGGCGAGGCGTACTTCTCGAACGATTCGTCGATCGCCATAATTTGTCCGGATTCGATCAGCTCGTTCAGCAGAACGTTATCGCTGATCGGCAGCAGGTCCGGCAGCTTCTCTCCGCTGGCCATCGCCAGTCTGATCTTCTGATTCAACGCGTCTCCCTGGTCGGTCAGCAGCCATTGATACTTCGTCTGAATGCCGAGATTGTCCCGATACCAGCGCGTCAGCGGATTGTCCTCGTAAGTGTCGCCGTTCCGAAGCTTATCCAGATCGCGAATGGCGAAAGCGGTCGATATCGTCACCGGCGGATCGAACTTCTTGCGCTTCCAGTCCCCGGCGTCCGACGAGGACGAGCTTTCCTGTGCCGTCGCGGACGGCTGCGACGAAGATGTTTCGCTTTCCCTCGGCTTCGCAGCCTGATTTCCCGAGCAGCCGGCCAGCCATAGCATTAGGCTGACCGCAGCCAGCAAAGATAACGTTTTCACGGTTCTGTTCATATCCGTCCCCCTGGATCATAATGACTACCGGGCTTCGCGCGTTGCCTGGCCTCATTATAGCAAGGCGCTTCCGTCGCCCGATATGGAAACCTGTCAAGCTTATCGCACTATATTGGGCGATTGGCCTTCTCCAGCGGGAGCCAATCCAGCACTTTGCGGATATGTGCGTCCCAATAGTCCCAAGCGTGCGTGCCCGGACCCTCTTCATAGGTCAGCGACAGCCCCAGCTTGCGGACGTGGTCCAGAAACCGCCGATTGTCGTCGTACAGGAAGTCTTCCGTGCCGCAGCACTGATAAAAGGCCGGAAGAGCCTCCTTATCTGCCGCTCCCCGCGCGAGACGTTCCGCCAGGGCGAACAAGTCGTTGTCGGATCCGGCTGCCGGACGATCCCCGAACACCTCTTGCGCTTCGTCTCCCATAAAGGCGCCGATACCCGCAAAATCGAGCGCTCCCGACAAGCTGGCTGCCGAAGCATAACGCTCGGGCAACCGCAGCGCCAGCTTAAACGCCCCATAGCCCCCCATCGACAAGCCCGCGACGAACCTTCCTGAGCGGTCGGTCGCAACGGGAAACAGCGCTTCCGCGATGGAGGGAAGTTCCTTGCTGACGAACGTCCAGTATTGACGATGCTTGCCGATGTCGGAATAGAAGCTCCGATGAACTTCCGGCATCACGACAGCCACACCGCGCTCCTCCGCATAGCGTTCGATCGACGTGCGTCTCAGCCAAGTCGAATGATCGTCGGACAAGCCGTGCAGCAGATAAAGTACAGGCAGTCGGCGTCCTCCGTTTTCCCATCCAGTCCCCCCGGCGTTCATCGCGAGCGCTTGCGGAACAATAACATTCATAGAAACGGACAAGCTCAAAATATCCGAATAAAAACCGCATTGAATAAGCGCCATGCTTCTTCCTCCCCTTGATAAAATCCATATCGTTCAGCCGCAATTTTCTCCCCAATCGTTGTACGAACCTATCGTAGATCCGCCCGAAACCATTTTCAATAAGCTCGGAGGAAACGACTGATAAGTAACGATAAACCTAAAAAAGTCGCATGCCTCTATGCGAGGAGCGACTGGTACGTGCGAGCAGACAAGTAGAAAAAGGAGCCGAACCGCTGTTCGACTCCCTCTGCGACCTTATGCGATGACCGTTCTAAAAAGGTTGCTCCGGCAAATAAACGTCCGCCCCGGCCACCAGATGGTAAATTCCCCGGAAAGTGCCGAGCAGCGTATTCTCGCTCAACAGAATGGGAGCGTTCAGACCGGCGCCGCGAAGCTTGGCGGCCAAGGCAGGAAGAAATAGCTCCCCGCTTTTCGCGATCTGGCCTCCGATTACGATCGCATCCGGCCGGTAGCTTAGCAGAGGCGCTTCCAGAATGCTCCCCATCCGTTCTCCGAACAGCCGGAATACCCGAATCGCCGGTTCATCTCCCGCTAACGCCGCCTGAGCAAGCTCCCTGACATCCTGCCCTTCGTCGAGACGCAGCCCCAGTTGCGCAGCCAATCCAAGCACGCCCCGACGGGATACGAAGTCGTCCGCTACGCCGTTCTCGTAAGGCACATGATACAGCCACCCGTTCTCCGGTACGTCCGAACGCCGCTTGACCAGTCGTCCGTTCTCGACGAAGCCGGAGCCTAAGCCGGTCCCGATCGTCATGCATACGACGCGATTGTAGGCGCTGGCGGCCCCGTGCACAGCCTCGCCGAGGGCGAACAAGGAGGCGTCGTTCTCGAACGCGAGCCGCCAGCCCGGAGCCAGGGATGCCGCGATGCCGGCATCTTGCTCGCAGCCGCTCCTGAGCTTCTCCCCTATATTTACCCCGTAGATCGCCTCGAACTTATTCAGCTCGCGAATATAACTGATCCCGCGCTCATAGTCGAAAGGCCCGGGAAACGCATAACCGATTCCGCTAATTCGCGCCTTCGGATCCCCATTTATTTTCGCCGCCAATTCCCGTGTAATCGAAATAAAATGAGCTATGATCTCCTCGGCGGTCCCGTTCGCGCATGACTCGTATTGCGTCAGCGACTGTTCCAGCACCGTGCCGTCCGCAGCGATAATTCCGGCTTTGATATAGGTTCCCCCGACATCGAAAGCAAGCAAAAGCCCGTTATTCATCTGCGTATCCCCCTCAAGCGTTCAAGACCGAACATAGGCTTTGATCGTAGCAATCTTCCCGCCTTCGCTCGGGCCGCTAGGACGAATTGTGTAGCTTGAGACAGACGCCGGAACAATAAACGTTTCCGCATACCGTACAACAAAAGGCTCGAACTCGCCACTCGGACTTTCCACGACCGCTTCTTCGCCTTCGACGAGATTCAGCATATGCACGCTTCCGTTCGCTTCGTGCAGAACCGGCTCCGAGAACCAGTGCCGACGGGTTTCGATAAACTGAAATTCATGCAGGCCCGTTCGTTCCTCCCGCCAGCCCGCTCCTCCTCCGACCTGCACAATCGAATTGACGAGCTGTTTCTCAACCCAGGATGTCGTGCGATCCCACTGAATCACTTTCTCGCCATGCTCAAGATGAACGGGACGCGGCTTGCCGTCCAGCCCGATCTGTCCCCAATCCCACAGCTTAAAGGTGAAAATGTAAGGCGTTGCGCTGATCTCCAGAACCATGCAATCCGATGCCGAGCAGTGAATCGTGCCTGCCGGAATGAGAAAATGGTCGTGTTTGTTCGCGGCATACGTGTTTACGTATTGCTCCGCCGGGAATGAGATCTCTCCCTCCTGAGCGAGCTGCAGTTCCCGCAGCATAGCCTCGCCGTCTGCATCTTCCCTCAGACCAAGGTACACGAGAGCGCCCGGCTTGGAATCGAGAATATAGTAGCTCTCATCCTGCGTATAATTCATTCCGAACGTTGAGCGAATGTAGTCCGTCGTCGGATGCACCTGAAGGCTGAGATTTCCGCCCCCGATCGTATCCAGTAAATCGAAGCGAATCGGAAACTCCGCCCCGAAGCGGGCGTACACTCTGTCACCAAGAAGCTCGCGTGGCTGGAAAAAAACCAGATTGATGGACGGCAGCTCCATACGAACCGAGCCGTACTGGAAATATAGACTGTTCTCTTCCGGGACGCCGTCGAAGCCCCATGCATACGGGTTCTCTCTTGGCGGCAAATCGATCTTCTCCTCCAGCCACTTGCCTCCCCATACGCCTGGATCGAAATAAGGAACGAGACGGAACGGCTGCGAAGCCGTCTGCCGAAGCCCGGCCATCAGGGCATCCCAGGTCACCATTTTCGGATCGTCCTTGGCGTTGGTATCCAGATAATAGTCGATTCGGGAAAATAGTTGGCGCTTCAGCCGATCAGCCATACGCCATTCGAAGAAGAAACCCGCTTTGTACTTGCGAAGAGTTTCCTCCTCCCGGTTGTCCAGACGCCAATTGCCGAATTCCTTCGATCGATAGCGCTGCTGAATTTCCCAGCGGGCAATATCCGCATAGACCAGGATATCCCCCTCCGCAACCAGCGATGCGCCAAAGCCGATGACGACGACCAGCCCGTCCTCGACCGTATCCGCTTCATTTTTCAAATCTTGCAGCAGCTCCCGCGAATAAAACTCGTCGACCGTACAAGGCGACATATACCCGAATACCCTATCGTCGGTCAAATAGCGCTGGATTAGCGCCTTGATTTGCTCGCCGGGCATCGCCGCCTGCTCGGAACGGATTACCTTGGTGAGGTTAAGCCGCGATTGAAGCGCCTGAATGATTTCTTCTTGCCGGACTGTCGGGTAGCATTCGACGACCAGCACCGTTTTACGGCGCGGCGAGCGGCTGATCCGGTCTTGAAGCTCCGATGCGATCTGATCGTAGCTTTGCCACACATATTGATCCCAGTCTTTGATTGGCACGGTAGGCGTCAGATTATAGCTTTTTTTATTGTTCGCATTGGATGACATTTGTACGAAGCGCCTCCTTCAGCTTAATCATAGTCAATCAAACTATATCATATATTAACATTAATTATCACATTATAACATGTAATCTTAAAAAAAATCTGCCCTATAATAGAATAGGCAGATTTAATAGCTCGTCTATCGTCTCTATACGATGTGCAAGGGGATATTGTGTCGATTGAAGTAATCCGCTATGTCCGCAGGTACTCCGCTATCCGTTATCACGGCGGAAACCTCGGTCGCCATGACCGTCGTCGTGAACGACCTGGCCCCGAACTTGGACGAGTCCAGCAGCATAATGGTTTGCCGAGCGGAACGAACCATCGCCTGCTTCACTCGGGTATCCAGCAAATTAGGGTCGGTGAAGCCGGTGTCCGAAGTAAAGCCAAGCCCGGACAAGAACACTTTATCGGCATGAAACTGCTCGAAGAACGATTCCGCGACCGGACCGACGAATGTGCCGGATTGCTCCCGCAGCGTCCCTCCGCAGCTCAGCACGACATGCCGCCCCGCTCTCTCCCGCAACGAATTTAACGTGCTTAATCCGTTCGTCAGCACAGTCAATTGGGAGAACGGATGCAAATACGCGGCCATGCGAGCCACAGTCGTTCCACCCTCGAGAACGAGCACGTCTCCCTCATGCACGAAATGCTTAACGGCATAAGCAGACAGCCGTTCCTTGACATCCTTATTCCGGCTTTCTTTATCGGTTGCCTGCGGTTCCTTTACATAATCCGGAGCAAGTATCGCTCCGCCATGCGACAGGATCACATTCCCGCTGGATTCTAATTGCTTCAAATCGCGGCGAACCGTCATCTCGGACACTTTCAACACTTGGCTAAGCTGTTTAATCGTACATCCGCCTTCATTGGCTAAATGCTCGATAATCGCGGATTTGCGCTGAATGGGAAGCACGCCATGCACCTCAACTTTTCAATTTCAATCATAATATAACATACGATTTCAATTTGGCGAAGGACGCTGCGGTAGAGAATCAGTTTCAGTTAGCTAAAATCAAGTTAGATTTGGCCGAATAGCTGTTTTAATTTTATAATTACATACATAATAGTGCTTTCTAATGAATTGAAGGGACGATCTATTCTTCTGTGAAAATTCGGCCAGGGGACCTCATGCCAAGGCACAGTCTACGGGAGGAATTGATATGGCAGATCAGGCACTTGTAGTGACGGAAGACGATGTGCGGGCTATGCTGCTTGCAGGGGACAGCATTGTCGGACAAGCCGGCCGAAGCATGCTGGCAAAAGTATTGAAAGGCTCGCGCGACAAGAAGCTGCTTGCGATTGGACTGGACAAAAGCGCAGGGTACGGATACTTTCGGTCTCTGACGTTGGACCAGATTACAGAGCGTGTCGACTGGATGATCCTGCACGACTTCTTTGCGATTGATTACGATCGGGATATGCCGCTGCTCGTATTCACGGACCGAGGCTGGGAAATCCAGATCGAGAATATGACGGAGCTAATGTTGAAACAGTGGGAGATGTGGGCCGATACAGTTCCGCAGGATCTGGATATGACCTATTTAAAGGATCTGAACCGCAGCATGATCCTCCTGTTTCTCGAGAAGGTCGCACGCACGCACGACGCTCGGTACCTCCCGCTGCTGCGACAATGGGCACCGATAGACTATCGGAAGGTGCGAGAAGCAATCGGAAAAGTAATCGACTATCTGGAACAGGGGAATTCTGAGTCGCCGTTAATGCTGGAAGGCGCTTACAGGTCGTTCTACTACACGCCTGGAGAGCCTCTCATCGAGCCGCGTGGCAGCGAGCGTCTGAAGTGCTGGGAGTGCGGCAAAAGATTCGAGTGGACTGTCGAGGAGCAGGACAAGTTCCGCATGCGCGGCTGGAAACCTCCAAAGCGATGCGAATCGTGCCGAGAGAACCGCCATGGACAGCGCGAGGCTTGGTTGTGAACGCGTAGCCGCACATTCAGGTAACCGATTCGAGAGTGCGGCCATCCTCTTACGGTCTGTCAGACCGTTACACGCGCAAATTCGTGCGGGCGCCCCTCTCTTACGGTCTGCCAGACCGTTACAGGCGCAAATTCGTGCGGGCGCCCCTCTCTTACGGTCTGCCAGACCGTTACAGGCGCAAATTCGAGCGGGCGCTCCTCTCTTACGGTCTGCCAGACCGTTACACGCGCAAATTCGTGCGGGCGCCCCTCTCTTACGTTGTCAGACCGTTACACGCGCAAATTCGTGCGGGCGCCCCTCTCTTTCGGTCTGCCAGACCGTTGCACGCGCAAATTCGAACTCTCGATGAAATCATGATCGCTAGCACAGTATATAAAAACAAAAAAATTGCGGGCAAAAACCCGCAATCCGTGATTGTGTAATGGTCGGGACGACACGATTTGAACATGCGACCTCTTGGACCCGAACCAAGCGCTCTACCAAGCTGAGCTACGTCCCGACAAATATGAAATTAGTGCCTCGACCAACAAGCGACATGAGTCAAAAAAAAGCCCGTAGGCTTGTCGTCTTGTTTGTTATAAATGGAGCGGGTGATGGGAATCGAACCCACGCTATTAGCTTGGAAGGCTAAAGTTCTACCATTGAACTACACCCGCAAAACGATGGTCGGGACGACACGATTCGAACATGCGACCCCCTGGTCCCAAACCAGGTGCTCTACCAAGCTGAGCTACGTCCCGACAATTATGAGTAAAAATGGCGCGCCCTGAGAGATTCGAACTCCCGGCCTTTTGATTCGTAGTCAAACGCTCTATCCAGCTGAGCTAAGGGCGCATATGGAGCGGAAAACGGGATTCGAACCCGCGACCTTCTCGTTGGCAACGAGATGCTCTACCACTGAGCTATTTCCGCATGATTTTGGGCATTTCCGCCGCCGCCCGTTTAGTTCGTATCACTTGAGGCGACAAGAAATAATATAACAAATACCTAAAACAATTGCAAGCCCCTTTTACAAAGTTTTTTTATTTTTTTCATTCACCGGTTTTAGACCCTTCGGCAACGCGCTTTTCCGCCACCCTTCCCGTTGACGTTAACGGAGTCGGCGTCCTTTTGCGCAGGCAGACCAAGAGCCTGCCTGCGCAAAAGCCGTTCACCGCTTCAACGATAATCAGATAAGATCGGACTTCTCCAACAACCGCTTCAGAAGAGCGGCTACCTCCGCCCGGGTAATCTGGGCTTTAGGCGCCAGACGTCCGTCCTTGGCGCCGGACGCGATTCCGGCCTGCGTCGCCGCGGCAACGCCGCTTCTCGCATAGGCGGACACCTCGGCGGCGTCGGCAAAAGGAAAGCTCGCCTTCGTTCCTGTCGCTACGTCGGTCTTTAATCCGGTTAAGGACATCGCTCTGGCGATCATGACCAGCGCCTGCTCGCGGGTCATGCGAGCTGTTGGACGGAACGTACCGTCCTCGAATCCGCCGATCATTCCGTAAACGTATGCCGTATGCACCGTATCCGCGTACCAGACGCCCGGATTCACATCTGCAAATGGAATCGTCGTCCCCTCCGCCTGCGGAAGCCCTAACGCGCGTACGAGCATCGCGGCGAATTCGGCCCGGGTAACCGGCCGATCCGGTCCGAACGTCCCCTTTGCCCCGTTGATTACGAGTCTGGCGCTCATCTCCGCGATATCTTCCTCCGCCCAATGGCCCGCCATATCCGAGAAATGAACCGGGCGCGAAACGAGCGCATACACACTATTGGTCAGACTGCTTATTCTTGCATACTGCTTGCCGTCTCTCTTAATCAGCTTAGTGGGCGCATGCCGCAAGCTTCCGTTATCGTCCATGACAACTCCCGTCGATATTCCAGCCCCGGCAGCGCCGTCCGGAAGCGCGATCAGCCGTTCTACATAGCCATTAAAGCGGGAGATTGGCACGGACTTCGCCCCCTGCACGGCGCGAATCGCAAATTCAACCGGCGAGCCGCGCAGTTCAAGCCGTTCTGCGGCCGCAGTCTTCGCGAGCCGCTCCTGAGCGGCCTCCGCCGGAAGGAAAGCTTCGATCCGCAGGCTGAAGCCGGTCTGCACCGCTGCACCGCCGAGACGCCGCATTACGTCCGCCAGATCGATCGCCTCGACGGGAACAGGGTATATGCTTGTCCCGATATCCAGCTCGACGGTGGCGTGTCGCTGCTGCAGCATTCGCAGCGCTTGCGCGTCCAACGCCACGACTAACCCGCCCGCCGAGCGATCCGCGACCTTGAGCGTGGCGTTGGCGCCTTCGCTTGCAGAAAGCACGCGCTCCAATAGGACGGAATCGACGACCAACAACGTCGCCTCCCGATCTCCCAGCCGTTCCTTCGCCGTTGCTCCCAGACTTGCGACTTGACCGTTCACCCAAACCTGTACGCTCGCAGCCGGGTTCTCCTTCGATTCCGCCGGCGTCTGCGGCGCGGACGATCCGCCTCCGCCTCCTCCGCCGACGTTGCCTCCATTACCGCCATTCCCCCCGCCTTCTCCGCCTCCCGGATTGCCTCCGTTGGAAGCCGCTCTCGGCGTCACTTCATTAGAGAGCGCCGAAGGCAAGCCCGGACCGGCAACATTAACCGCGGTGACGGTAAAGGCATACGCCGTTCCGTTCTCCAATCCTGTCACGGCGATCGGACTTCCCGCTCCTGCGGCGACCATTCGTCCGGCTGCATCAGCCACTTCGTACCGAACAATCGGACTGCCTCCGTTGCTGGCGGGGGCCTCGAATCTAACCTCGGCTCTGCCGTCGCCGGCCGTCGCGACGACGCCGCGCGGAACTCCCGGAACCGTTCTCGGAACGGCGACAAGCTCGTTGGACAGCTCGCTGTCCACGCCCGCATACGAAGCCTGAACGACGAAGAAGTAGGCTGTTCCGTTCGTCAATCCCGTTGCCGTATAACCATACACAGCGCCGGTTACGGTGTACGCCGGCGCAGCATACGAACCTTCGCCCGTGCGCCAATAGATTCTGTAGTCGGTCGCCCCCGCTGCAGGCGACCATGTCAAGCTCACCTGACCGTCTCCCGCTTCCGCCGCCATGAGAACAGGCGCATCCGCCGAATCCACCGGCCGGATCGTCACGTTCGCCGTATAGCTTTGCTCCGATCCGTCCGCCGCCGTCACCGTATAGATCACCGGCCCTGTGAAATCGCGGGCTTCCCCGGGTGCAGGCGTCACTGACGCTCCGGTATAAGCAATCGTCGGCATCAGCGCCTTCACATTCGTCCCGTAAGGAACCGACACCGAGATCGTCTTCTCCGTCTCGTCGACGATCCCGATCGCCGGCGGCGTCAGGCCGTCAAAACGGAAAGCTTCAATCGTCTTAACGGCGGACTTCTCCGCATTGACCCCGTCGATCACCTGCTGAAGCGCCGCCAAATCCTGAATGACTCCGACTTGAGCGATCGCTTCCCTGTAGCCATGCAAATAATCGTCCACAGCGCCCTCGATCCCCGCCGAGATCAAATCCGCATAAGCAAGCTCGCCGACATCCTCTCCCGCGGCGTAGGACCGAATCTTCGCCAGCGCCGGCCCAGGCTCGCCGGCAAACAACGTATAGTACTCCGCTCCGCCCGCATCGTAATAAGGACCGTAGACTTCCCTATTCGAGCCAATGTTGACGCTAGGCCTCACGCTTTGAGCCGTAGAATCAAAATACTTGTACGAGAACGTCCCGTTCTTTTTCACATAAAAAATGCTCGGACTGTTGTCATAGCTTGGAGAACGCGTCCAGTAATCCGCATTGATCGTCCGATAGTTTTCCGAACCGGGCACAAGCGTACCGTGATCCTTATACATATCGTAAGTATCGGCGTATCCCCACTCGGCGACCGACAGCAGGAACACGGTCTCGTCCGTCAGCGTCTGGCCGTACGTCTTCGTCGTCGTCGTTTCTATCGCGCTGCGGAAGCGCTCGGACAAGCTATTATAGAAGCCGTTCCTTAGCCACGTCCGAAGATCGGAATTTTCCCAGTTGGATAAATCGTAATCAAAGCTGCTATGGAACGCTCGACCGCCGCTCGGATGAACTCCCTTCAGCGTAAGCAGCGTCAAGCCTGCCCTGAAGTGGCCTTGCGCATGCACGATCCACGGCTCTCCGAACCCTTTGGTCTCCTTGACCACCGTTCCGGCGGGAAGAGCCGCTATCGGCTGAGGAACAAGCCTGCGCGCGCGGGTTTGCTCCACGTTGGCCCGATCGACGAGCTGTTGAAGCGCCCCCGGAGAGCTCACCGCTGCGGCATGAACGAGTGCCCATCGGTAGGCCGCCAGATTGGCCGCGACCGCTTCGGTCGTTCCGGCGTTCTCCAGCTCGGCGATCGTCAGCGGCCCGGCGTTCCGGTTGGCCGTATAATCGCGGATAATCGTCAAAGCGTTCGACCGATCGATCATTCGCTGCAACTCGGCCAAATCCGCAATCGTTCCCGCTTCGGCAATCGCCGCTTTATAGATCGCCAGATGAAGCGCAATCGTTCTAACTGCTCCGACCGTTAGCAGCTCTTCCATCGTCAGCTCGTCGGCATTCCCCGACGCCGCGTACTGCCGAATTCGGTCGAACAACTCCTGCAGCGCCTGCCCGTTGGCCTGGTCGACCAGCTCCTGCAGCTCCGTCGCGTCGCCAATCGCGCCCGCTCCGCCAACAACCGCCCGATACCGGGGCAGCTCCTCTGTTTTCACGCGATCCATACCGGCGGCGAGCAGTTCCTCAATCGTCAGCGACCCGGCATCCCCCGCCGCCGCATAATTGGCTATTGCGGCAACCCATGTCGCACGCTGCCCAGCATTGACGTCCGTCACGAGCTGCCGAACCCGAGACACCGAGCCTATCGTCCCCGCCCCCTCAATCGCGGCCTTATAAGCCTCCAAGTTCACGGCATAAGCCGGAGCGGCGTCCATAGCATCCAACTCTTCCATCGTCAGCTCTCCGGCGCCGTTAGCGGAATAATGCTGCATTCTGGCCAGCACGACGGCCGGATCAGCTGTGAACAGCGTGTAAAACTGCCCGCCCGGCCCCGTATAAGGGCCGTAAACCCGAGCGTTCTTGTCCAGATTCGCGCTAGGTCTTACCCCGTAGCTCATTCCCGCGTAGTACCGATATTCGATATCCCCGTTCGGCTTGACCATCAATAGACTCGGACTGTTGTCGTAGCTCGGCGAACGGGTCCAATAGTTCTGGCCCAACGTTTTGTAGCTCCCCGCTCCGGCAACCGCGGTACCGTGGTTAAGCTTCATATAGTAGGTATCGGTATACCCCCACTCCGCCGCCGACAGTAAAAAGATTGTCTCGTCCGTCAGCGCGTCGCCGTACGTGACCGTCGTCGTCTCTCGCACCGCGGCGCGAAAACGATCGGACAGACTGCCGTAGAAATCTCCTCTCAGCCACAGTCGAATGTCCGAGTTTCCCCACTTGGACGTACCGTATACGTAGTTTGAGCTCGTATAGTAAGGACGGTTGCCTCCCGAATGAAGTCCTTTTAATACCAGCAGCGTGCGATCCGTTCCGAAATGATCCTGCGACAGCACGATCCACGGCTCCGTAAACCCTCTCGTATCCTGTACGACCGTCCCGACCGGCAGGTCGGCCAGCCGCTTCTGCGGCTCCGCCCGAACCGCGGCCGTATCCAGCATCGCTCCCAATAGAAACAGCAACCCGCTCGCCCCGACAATCAACGCCCATTTTCTCATTGCCAACCGCATAGATAAATCCCCCGTCTCCCGTTCTATGAATACCCGGAACTTCTGTCCGCAATTCGTTAAATTCCGCTTGAATTCCACCTCTCATTTATGGATAATACGACTAGCTCGTCCCCAAGATTAGCCGATTAAGTTTAAGTTTCGTTTAAGTCCGAGCCAAAATCGCCTAATTCGACCTCACTCCCCACCCGATCGGAGAGTCACCCATATGATTCATAGGAATAAGGGTATGAACGCCACCGTCGTGTGGCTGCTTGCGGCTCTATCCATACTGTGGGGCGCCGTTCCTTCCTCTTACGCATCCTCTTCCGACGACGCTGCCGAAGCCGGCGTACTCGATCTGCGCGGCTGGAATCCCGGAGCGGATCGCCCCGTCGCCTTAACCGGGCCATGGGAATTTTATTGGAATCGTCTTCTTGAGCCGAACCGGATGGATCGAAGCTTGACGGACGTTCCGCTTTCTGTCGAAATACCGGCACAATGGCAATCCTATACGCTCGATAACGAGCCGCTTCCTAACGAAGGATATGCCACCTACCGTTTGACCTTTACGCTGTCGGAAAATTCCGCCGTTTACCCGCTAGGCTTGTATGTACGCAACGTGGCTACGGCCTATCGGCTCTGGATTAACGGCGTACCTGCAATGGGCAACGGGAAAGTAGGCGCGGACGCCAAATCGATGGTTCCGAGAAACTACCCTAAGGCGTCCTATTTTCAACCGCGCCCCGGCGTAAACGAAATGGTGATTCAGGTGTCGAACTTCGTGCAGCGCACGGGAGGAATTTGGGAGGGCATCGAGCTGGGGGATGCGGAGAAAATCGCTTCGCTTCACCGAAACGATGTGATGACATGGGCCTTGATCGCGGGAGGCCTGCTGCTTATGGCCGTCTATTCGGTCTTCCTCTACCTGTTTCGCAGCCGCGAGCCGGCCGTCATCTGGTTCGGCCTGATCTGTCTGGCCGTCTGCGTTCGGTCGGCGCTGCTCGGCCCTTCGTTCGCCTATGTTTTGTTTCCGGGACTGAGCTGGGAATGGGGAGTTAAGCTGGAATATCTCTCGGAGATTGTCACCCTCGTCTGCATGGCCGTATTCGTCCGCAAACAGTATCCGCGGGAAGCCGTTCGTTTCGCGGTTCCCGTCTTCGGCGCGGCTCTCGGCGGCTTCGGCGCATTCGTGCTGGCGACACCGGCGAAGGTGTACACGCAATACCTGGTCCCGTACATCCTGGCGCTCCTCCTCCCCGTTTACCTTTGCGTGCTGTACAGCTACATTCGCGCCGCGCTTCGCCGCAGGACGGGAGCCCGCGTCAATGCGACCGGCTTTGCCGTTTTCTTCGCCTCCGTCATTCATGAGATTTTATACTACACAGGGTTTGTTTCATTCGGAGGGCTTGTCTCTTACGGCATGCTGTTCTTCCTGCTGACTCAACTGCTTAATCTCTCGTCCATGTTCGGCAAAGCGCTGAACCGTTCCGAGGCGCTCTCCCGCGAGCTGGCCAAAGTCATCGAAGCCCAGGAGGAGACGATCGTCAGCCGAACAGCCTCTTTGCAGGAACTCAATCGCAAGCTGGAACAGGGGAACCGGGACCTTACGCGGCTCGAACAGGTGCGCAGCACGCTGCTGGCGGATGCACATCATGATCTGACGACACCGCTGACCTCAATCAAAGGCTTCTCGAAAGCGATCATGACGTCCGTCATTTCGGAGGAAGCGCCTCAATACGCCCGACGGATTTACGAACGCAGCCTGTTTCTGGAGAAGCTGATCGACAACGTTTTCGAATTAAGCCAATTGAAAACCGAAGAGCTTCAGTTCCAGTTCCAAGAGCTGCCTCTGCCGCCCTTCCTTCGACAATTGACGCAGAAGTACGAATCCGAAGCGTTATCCGCGAACGTCTCGTTGCGGTGGGAGAATACGGAGCCTGCTCTCCTCCCGTCCGGGGAAATTTGCGCGATCGTCGATCCCTACCGTTTTGAACGCGTATTCGCCAACCTGGTCGGCAACGCGATCAAGTTTACCCCCGGCGAGGGCCTCGTCCGGGTCTGGATCGAATTCCGGCCAAGCGAAAATCCGCAGGAAGAGGATCGAGTCGTCATCCATATCACCGATACGGGCGTCGGCATCCCCGAGTCCGAGCTGCCTCTCATTTTCGAGCGCCATTACCGAAGTCCGTCCGGGCACAGCGACAAAGCCGGCAGCGGTCTGGGACTGGCCATCTGCCGTGAGATAGTCGCGCGCCATCGGGGCGAGCTCGGAGCAAGCAGCGTCCCCGGGCAAGGCAGCGATTTCCGGATTGTGCTGCCCGCGCTAATCAGTCAGTCCGAAGCGAACCAAGAGCATCCCCCCCAAGGAGAGAGCCTATGAATCGGAAAATACTGCTGATCGAGGACGACGCCGATATCTGCGACCTGGTCGCCATCTACTTGCGCAGGGAAGGACTTCTGGTCGATATCGCGCCCGATGCGGAGCAGGGATTGGATATGTTCCGGCGCAACGATTACGACTTGCTGATTACCGATATATTGCTGCCTCGCATGGACGGTCTTCAACTGGTCGAGCGGATTCGGCGCGACTCCGACGTTCCGATCATTTTCATGACCAATAAAAAAACCTCGCAGGATATCGTGAACGGCTTGCGGCTCGGCGGAGACGATTATGTCACCAAGCCTTTCGAGCCGGAGGTTCTCGTTGCTCGCGTGCTGGCCGGACTTCGCCGCTACCAAGCAGGACGGGGAAAGGGCAAAAAAGAGGAGGGGAAGCTGTGGGAGGACGGTTGGCTTAAAGTCCATACCGGAAGGTTAGAGGTATTCGTCGACAACAAGCCGACTACCCTGCCGGCCAAAGAGCTGCAGCTCCTGCTGCTGCTGCTCGAGCATCCGAATCAGGTGTTCAGCGTCAGGCAATTGTACGAGAAAATATGGAGCCTGGACGGCGTAAGCGACGAACGCACCGTCATGGTCCACATTCATCATCTGCGCAAAAAGATCGAGAGGGATGCGGCCAAACCCGCTTATATTGTGACGATTCGCGGATTTGGCTACAAATTCGGCGATACGGGGAAAAGAAGCTGACCGCTTAAAACAAGATTCATGCATCCATATCTTATTACGCGGTCAACCGCTCTCCCGTAAGGCTTGTTCCTTTCCAAATCATGCATAAAGAAGCTGCCCCCTAAGTAAAAGAGTCGTACAAAATGACTCTACTTATGGGACAGCCCCTACTGTTCGGATATAATTAGGACTCTGCCGCCTGCGTTTCCCGCCGCAGCCCTTGGTTAAGATCGTGCCCGGTCGGACTCTGGAAAATGCGCAGGCCGAAGGTCGGAGCGGAGGCGAAAATGTGGTCGAAAATATCGGATTGAACCGACTCGTAGACGGCCCAGTTCGTATCTTGTACGAAAGCGTAGATTTCCAGAGGCAAACCGTGCTCCGTCGGCGCCAGCTGTCTGACCAGCAGCGTCAGGTCCCGATGAATCAGCGCATGCTGCCGCAAATAATTTTCTACGTAAACGCGGAATACGCCGATATTCGTCAGCTGCCTCCCGTTCACCTCCAGCGACTTGTCAACGCCGTTGCGACCGTTGTGTTCGACAATTTCCCGCTCTTTATTTTCGATATAATCGGCCAACAACTGAATCTTACGAAACCTTCCAAGCATTTCGCGCGAACAAAAGCCGATGCTGCTCGCATCGATATAGACGGCCCGCTTAATGCGGCGCCCGCCTGCCTGCCTCATCCCTCTCCAATTGCGGAACGAGTCGGAAATGAGCGCATAGCTCGGAATCATCGTAATCGTCTTATCGAAATTCAGCACCTTGACCGTGTTAAGAGAAATATCGATCACATCGCCGTCCGCGTTGTACTTCGGCATCTCGATCCAGTCTCCCACGCGCACCATATCGTTGGCCGAGAGCTGCACGCCGGCGACAAGCCCCAGAATGGAATCCTTGAAAATCAGCATCAGAACGGCCGACAGCGCCCCCAGGCCGCTTAGCAGCAGAAGAGGACTCTGCCCGATCAAGCCGGAAACGATAATAATGGCGCCGATTATGAACACAAAAATTTTGATTACTTGCGTGTAGCCGCGAATCGGCTTTATTTTGGAAATTTCATAGGTATTGTAGATGTCGTTGCAAGCATTCAGGAAGGCGTCGATCGCCATCATGCTTACGATGATAATGGTAATGACCGCCCCCTTCTCGATCAGCGTCTGATAGTGCGGGAACACCTGTGCAAAATAATAAATGATGACAGCAGGTACAATGTGGGCCAGGCGGTGGAAAACTTTGCGCTCCAAAATGACGTTGTCCCAAGTGAAGCGATTTTTCATAATGAATGAGGCGATGACGCGCAATACGATTTTCTTGGTCACGAAGTTCGCCACTGCGCATAGCCCGACAATAAGAAAAATGACGATGATATTGGCGAGATACACCGTTACGGTCGACGAGACTCCCTGCTCAAGCAATTGACGCTTAATAAAATCCATTCATTTCTCCTTATGCAGATAAATTTTGTGGCTTCATTATAACACTCTCTGCATAAGTGGCAAGCCGCCGAAAATGAATCAATTCAGCGGCAGATGAATCAATAATTCGCATCCCGCGGGGTTGCCTTCCGGATCGGCCGAAGACCCGATAAACACTTCTCCTCCCAGCAGCTCCACCCGCTCTACGATCGACGACAGCCCGAATCCCGGAACGGCGGACCCGAACGGTTCCCCGTCGTTCATAAGTCGAAAATGCAGCGTATGCTCAGAACCGCGAATCGTAAAGCGCGCGGAAGTACATTTGCCGTGGCGTGCGGCATTCGTCAACCCCTCCTGGAGCGCATGATACAGCACGCGCTTCGTTAGCGCGCCAAGCGTCAGATCGGAAGGCAGAGCAATCTCCGTCTGAACCCGAATGTCCATCGTATCCTCGGTATATTGAATCAGCTCCCGAAGCGACGCTTCCAGCGATAGCCGCGGATGCTCGTCGTCTACCTTCATCATCCGAACCGCTTTGCGGATGTCGTCCAGCCCTTTGCGCACAAGCTCGCTTAGCAGATCCAGCTTCTCGACGGCCAGCCGACTATCCCGATCAGCCAACGTCTTGGTTGCTTCGATCTGCACAATCACCGCGGTAAGCGTATGCCCCACCACATCGTGCATCTCGTAAGCGATGCGATTCCGCTCCTCCAGTACGGATTTTTCGGCCAGCGTCTCGGCTTTCTCGCGCAGTGTCAGCGCCAGACTGCGGTTGGCCTGCTCCAATTCGGACGTTCGCGTCTGGACCAGCCGCTCCAGATTGCGATGAAAGTGCTCCAGCTCTTTGTTCTTCGCCAGCAGCTCCTCGGCGCTGCGCTCCGCCTGCTGATGAACCTTGCGTACTCTGCTAACGATGACCATGGACATGCAGATAATGAAAAGAAACAAGGCGTTGGGCAGCAGCCCTTCAATGACCTTGAACCCGTAGGCGTGCGCGTTCAGCCATTCGGTTAATAGATCCGGCATCGTATAAAAAATCAGGCTAACCGTCGCGCAGACGGTAAAGGTGGAATTTCCGCGCATCAGCCACAGCCGCTCGCGACGTTCGGCGACCGACGAGACGCCATTGTCGAGCGGGAGCTTCCATAGCTTGTAGTAGTTCAGCGCGTACGCCACAAGGATAAAACCGACAACCGCGGCGGCTGCGTTGCCGTACATTCTCGCTTCCAGGAAGAGCCGCGGCAGCAGGATCGCGGCTGCGACGGATAGAAGACAATACAAAGCCATGAGGCCATGCACGATTAGAATAATCGGTTTACGGCCGGCATTAAGCGCACTTGTGTAAAATCCGATGCAAGCCCATATCGCCAGAGGAATGAACAGCTCATTCCAGTAATAGATCTGCTCCATCTCCGCAAACCATTGCATAAACCGGCAGGAAAGCAGAAAGGAAAAGCCCATAGAGACGCAAAACAGAGCAAACCATCCGTACAGCGGCACCTTGCGCCTCATAAACATACTCAACCCGACAAAGCCGACCGCCAAGCTAAGAACAGCGTAAATCGCAAAAGCCAACTCCGCCCGGATAAGCCAATATAGAATCTGATCCGGCTCGCCTGCCAAAACCATGTCCTCATCGAGAGAAGCGGCGCCGTTCCACTCCGTTCGTATTAACAGCGTTTTCCCTTCATCCTCTTGACCGATCGGAATAGGGTGAATTATTTTCATGACATGGATACGGCTCCGCGCCTGCTCCAAATTATACCGATATACGGAGTCCTGATTCACAAACACTTCAAACCGATCCATGCGGGTCAAAAATAAATACGGGCTTCGCCAGGCCAGCTTCGGCAAGCTCCGCTGCAGCCACACCGTGCCCTTGTACCCCTTCAGCAGGCCCTTGGCTTCCACTTCATCGAACGGCCGCCACTCGTTTCCCTTTGGCCGCTCCGGGCCAAACCCGATTTCCAGCCGTTCGACAAGCGACGCGAAGCGCTCGCGTTGATGATCCATACGGCTATTCGGTTCAAGCAGCAGGGAGGGGAGGAAAGTGCAGAAGACGATCGCGCAGACGAAGCACCACACGAGGAGTGAACGACGTTCTGTTCTCATTCCAGCAACAAACCTTTAAGAATAAGAATCGCCGCCTGCCGGTCGCTTGTGCCGAGCTTATTATAGATAACGCTAATATAATTCCGTACCGTGCCTTCGCTCATAAAAAGCGTCGACGAAATTTGGCGATTCGAATACCCTTCAACCAGCAGCACGATAATTTTCCGTTCACGCTCCGTGAAAGAATAGCCGCTCTTCTTCAGCTTGACCTCGTCCAGCGTATCCGCTCTTTCATTAGAGAGCACGGACAGCTTGGCGGCAATCCTCGAAGCAATCTGGGCGGGCAGAATGACGTCCCCGTTCATCGCTTCATGAATGGTTTGTACAATTAACTTGGAGGGCATATCCTTCAGCAGAAAGCCGTCCGCTCCGCCCGCCATCGCATCGACGATAAACCGATCCTCCGCGAAGGTGGTCAGCATCAGCACGATTGTGCCCGGAAGCTCGCGCTTGATTTGCTTCATAGCTTCAATGCCGTCCATTATCGGCATCTTGATATCCATCAACACAACATCCGGCCTGCATGCCTTGGCGGTCTGCAAAGCCTCCAGTCCATTTTCGCACAGGCCAACGATATTCAAGCCCTCCTCGGCCTGAAGGATCGTCTGCAATCCCTCGCGCAGCAGCCGCTGATCATCCGTTATAAGGATCGAAATCATGCCGTATCCACCTTCTGTCCTTTCAATTATCGGGCGCATTTCCTACCATGTTGGCAAGATTGTAGCAGATGCCGGCTGGATCGTACAGGGCTGCCTGAAGATCATGTCTGGCGCTCGACGCTGCTGATCTTGGTTGCGGTCACGGTTTGGCGAGCATGCCCATAATCATGGATTCGAGCTGCGACGGCTCTACGGCACGATTGTAAACGC
The DNA here is from genome assembly GCF_003386235.1 of Cohnella phaseoli. Classification (GTDB taxonomy): domain Bacteria; phylum Bacillota; class Bacilli; order Paenibacillales; family Paenibacillaceae; genus Cohnella; species Cohnella phaseoli. The sequence continues at coordinate 23,020 of NZ_QRDZ01000014.1, read as the reverse complement.
CAAGGAACGTGCTGGTCGCTTCGGGACTAGCGGCGATAATTTGATTGACCATACGCTGCTCCTGCGTGAACGGAACGTTTTTCGTAAATTGGCAGGCCATTTGAAAACGCGGCATCAGCTTGGCTTCCAACTGCCGATGATATTCTTCGGCCATTTGCTCCCAGTTGTCCGACCAATGGCTCTGTCGACTCAGGATGCCTGTCAGAATACGCGCTGCGTAGAGCGCGTCCGGCATGCCTTGACCGACGACGGGATCCTTGAAGGATAACGCGTCGCCGACAAGCGCCCATCCCTTGCCCATGCCCTGGAACCAATCATTATTGTAGCCGTGCAATCCTCTAACCTTCTCGGCCTGCCGGGCCCCTCTCAATCTGGCCTGAAGCGGCGAGCCGACAAAGCCGCTTTCCGCAATCTCCAGCATGGCGGCATCCGGCGAGCTCTGGAACCTCCCCATCCAATATTCGTCCGTTAACGGGAACATCGCGCCTACGACATACAAATTGTCGCTCGTAGGGAACACAATGCCCATCGTGTCGCCGATTTTGTACAGCTCCACATGAATATCGCCATCCTGCTTATAGTCTTCATAGTAGCCGACGTAGGAAGCAAAATCTGTGGGCACGGACATCAAGCACGGACTGTTCACGAGGCCGCGCAGCGTAGATAAGCGACCGTCCGCTCCGACCACCAGTTTGGCCCGGAAGCTCGCCGCCTCTCCATTGCGATATACGCCCTTCACTCCCGTCACCGTTTCTCCTTCCTTAATCACGTCGGTGAGACGGAAGCCCGGTATCATCGTCACGCCGCCCTGCGCCAGAGCATGCTCCTGCAGCATCAGATCCAGGTATTTGCGCCGAATGCACAGGCACTGCGTCTCCCCGTCAACCTCCGGGAAACGGCCGTCGATAACGATGTCGTCGAATTGGATAAACGCTCGATTGTAAAGCGGCGTGCTCGTCTCCAACAGACGGTCGAGCACCCCCATCTCCCGCAGCATGGCCAACGAATTGTTAAGGAAATTATGCGTGGACAGCGTCTCGCTTGGAAAATGCGCCTTATCGAGCATCAATACCTCAAATCCGGCCTTCGCCAATTCATAGGCAAGCAAAGCGCCCGCTACCCTCGCCCCGACTACAATGACATCATAGCTGGTTTTCATATTTTAACTTCCTCTCTCGCCGTTTTATTTCATTGTAATGGAGAGAATATGCCGCCAATAGTTACGGACTGTCATTGTTTTTGTCATGATCGACTCGAAATCGCGGACAGGGAAGGCGTTCGGAATGTCGTGGAAAACACGGAAGGCATGACGATCGTCGGAAGCGTCTAACGGGGAAGAAGCGGTTTCTCAGGGATGCCGATAAGGACGACATCGTCCGCGCGATTCGATCCGTCGCCTCCGGAGAAGCGATCTTCGGCGGGGATATCGCCAGCCGGGATTTTGAGAAGGAAGCGGCAGCTCAAGCGGCTAGCGGCATTTCGATCTCCAGCTCGCAGCCGAGCGGCTTGCCGTCGGCGTCGACGGAGGAGCGGATAGACACTCCTCCGCCCAACAGCTTCACCCGTTTGATCATGGACGACAGCCCGAAGCCGGGAGCGGCGGAGCCGAACGGCTCCCCGTCACTGACTAGCAGAAACTTCAACATCCCGTTGGACGCGCGCAGCGAGAAGCTGGCCCGGGCGCACTTGCCGTGACGAATGCCGTTGGTCAATCCTTCCTGCAGCGCGTGGTACAGCGCCTGTTCGGTTAGCCTTCCAAGCTCCGGCCTGGGAGAAAGCGAAATATCCGTCTCGATGGCGATTTCCATCGTTTCTTCCGTAGATTGGATCAGCTCTCGAAGCGCCTCCTCCAGCGTCTGAGACTTCGTCGCCTCGTCGGATCTCATCAGCTTCACCGCCCTGCGAATATCGTCCAGCCCCTTCCGCACGAGCCCGTTCAGCAGTTCCAGCTTCTCTGGCGGAACGCAGCCCTGCTGTTCCGCTATTTTTTTCGTCACCTCGAGCTGGACGATCGCAGCGGTTAGCGTATGTCCGACCACATCATGGATTTCATGCGCGATACGGCCCCGCTCTTCTTGCACCGACAGCTCCGCAAGCCTCTCCGCATTGCGTTGAAGCCTCGTCAGCTCCTCGTTTTTGACGTGCAGTTCGGCCGCAATGCGTCCCGCTTCTTGGCGAACTTGATAAAGACGGATCGCGAGAATCCCGACCAAGCTGCAGGACACGAACAATAAGCCGATAAAAGGCTGGCTTTCGCCGAACGGATACGCCATGCAAGCAATCGCAAGCCATACGAGCCGGCGACGATCGGGCGGCTGAAGACCGCTCTGCGGAAGCGCATTCTGCACGGTCCATGCCGTCCGTCCTCCCGCTGCCCGGCTAAGCGACCAACGCTTTATGCTTTCCGTCCACTTGAATCCGCTCTCGTAAGAGACCATCTGTTCATCACCTCGTTACCTCCATCATACTTGCGGTCCGTTCCCGGCCACAAGAGTCCCGTTCCCGACGACGCCGGGAAATTCCCGGGAGCAGAGCGGGAACGGATGAAACGCCAAATGAGGCTGTTCCATAAGCAGAGTTGCATGAGAGGATCGATTAAACAAACAAGGTGTATGTACCTCCCGGAGACCTAATCATGACCCACAATGTTTACAATTTATTGGATATTAAACTTTTACGACGGATCTTTTTGCACACATGAGCTTACGCAGGGAAGTTAGTCGGAAATTCGTACAACGCAGCTCGAACCAGGCTTAAATGGCGGACTTTTGTAGGAAAAACCGCACAAAGCAACTCGGATCAGACTCAAACGACGAACGTTTGTAGGAAAGATCGTATAAATCAACCAAGATCAGGGGTTCTATGTCACTAAAGCGTCTTCGATAATTATACGAATAACTTCTGGGAATTATCTGGAAGTATGGTGGGTCATGATTAGCCTGGAGACTGCCTCATACGCTCCTGAAATGACCTTGTCACGGGTTTACCCATTCAGGATTTCAGGAGCGTATAGCATCGGAGGGAGGTATATACACCTTTCACCTTGTTCATCGATTATCTATTACAGCAATTTGGTTGGTTGGCTTATGAAACAGCCTCGGTTCGTGTCGGCAACCGCTACGCTACCGCTCAGTGATGGATGAGTTTGAAGCCCCCGATCAGCGGAAGCGGTTTGCATTTCCCCCCGGCGGCGTTCACGATTCCAAGAATTGCGAGAATGAACAAGGCCAGATTGGCGAGCGGGCCGATTAGCAGCCAGCCGATCACCGGAATGATCGTGCTGACGATATTGATAGCGACCAGCGCCAGAAACAAGATCAACCCTTGGTTGGCATGATACATCGCGAACCTCGATTGTTTGGCCGCGAGCAGCGGGATAAAGAAGAGAATGTAACCCAGAATCGCCATCCCTTTATTGTTGGCGATATCCGTCGGTTCGGCTTGAAGCTCCGTATTTTCGGCGTTCATTGTCATTTTCCTTCCTTCGGTAAAATGGATTTTCGTTTATTCCTCGGCCTCCGGTTTATTCGAATAGACCAAAGCTCCGGTAATAGTTTTGTTGTCCTCCAGATCGAGCTGCAGCGTATAGACGAACCGTTCCGTACCTTTCTGGAATGAATGGTTAATCGTCTGATCGGCCTCCAGCTTATGAACCTCCGAATAGCCGGCTTGCTGCGCGTAATCGGAATATAATTTGACTACGTCCTCGTACGGCATTTCCGTTTCGATCGTTACCGTGACGGAATCGCTGCCGCTGATGGACGCAGTAACTTGAATCTCGTCTGGAATCGGCACATCGGACGGGAACATATCCGGGACGTCCGTTTTGCTGGAAAGCTTAATCTCCTCGCCGTCTTCCTTCGTAATCGTCGTCGTTCCCTGTTCCGCCTCTTTTATCGCCTTTTCGGCCTTCGAGCAGCCTGTCGCGATCATCATCGCCAGCAGCAGGACGGCGAACAGAGCCGCGCTCAGCTTTTTTCCATTTTTCATTTTGCGTTCTCCCTTATCTCATTTGGATTTGATTTGGATCGTTATCCGTTCCATTCCTCGTACCGGTCTATCCGATTGCCGTTAAGATCGTAGATCGCGTCCCAATCTATCTTCGACGGGTCCTCGGCCGGCGGCTTGACGACATCTAGCTTCAGCTCGAGCTCCATTTGTTGGATCTTGGCCGTGACGCTTCTGAAACCGGAGACGACCGAGGAATGAAAAGGATCGTCCTGCCCCGGGTTCACGACCCTGATCAGCAATTGCTGGGGCTCGGCTCCGGGAGGCGCATAGACCGCGCTTACCTTGTACTTGCCGACCGGCACGTTATGCACGCCGTAGCCGTTGTTCGACCTGCTGCCCTTGCTGACGATTTTCTTGCCCGAGGTTCCGTCCATCATCTTGCCAACCGGCTCGAGCGTCAGGGTGACGTCGTCCCGGTCCGGCGGCTCGGCGACCGGGTCGAGCGGATGAATGAGATCCATCATGTAAAACAAAACTTCTCCGCTTCCCCCCGTTCCGGTCGAGCTGTCGAGCTTGACGGTAAAGTTCCGGATAGCTCCCTCATTGCCGGCGAACGGACTATCGTCGTCGGGCGTCAGATCCACGCTATGCTTCGCGCCCTCGTACATGACCGAATATTCCGCATACGCCATATACGTCGCCGCCATTTTCGTCAGCTCGATCCGATAGCGTCCGTTCGCGTCCGTCTTCGCTTGCGCATTGCTGTTGTACAGCAGTTGATTGTCAATCGTGATCAAAGCGCCCTTAATCGGCTCTCCTTGCGGGTTGACGACTCTGCCCTTCACGACGTACGGCTCAGGCTGCCCGTCATTGCCTCCTTGAGATTGTCCGCCGTTGCCTCCCTGCGGCTGGCCGGCGGAGGCGCCTTTTCCGATGTGGATTACCGTCGACCCGGATACTTTCTCAGGCGTAACCGTGTATCCGCTGTTCTCCGACACGAACCGCAGCGGAATCATTGTGCTGCCCCGAATCGTCTGTGCCGCGACGGACAGCTTGACGGCTTTGCCGTTCACTTTGGCGGTCAGGCTGCCCAGCGTCAGCTCGATCTCCACGCCTTCCTTCTTCCCGATCGCCTTCTGCTTGGCGCCATTCCATTCGACCTTGTATCCCAGCGCCTCGAAGGTCGCACGGAAAGGAACCAGAGTTGTCCCGTTGCGAATAATCGGCTGCTGTCCCTCGTATTTGAGCAGCTTGCCTTCCACATAGACCTTAACGTCGTCATCCTTGGCCATCGCGAACGAAGTCGTGCTCGTAAGGACCAGAAGCAGGCCTGACAGCCAGATTAACGCCTTCGTCGAAAGCTTCCTCATTCTCCCATCTCCTTTTCTTGCTCCCGCACCTGACTCGCACTCGAAATTCGTTACCATCTTATACCGGCTCCCTATGACGCGCTAGTTACACATTGTCATCATCCTTGTCATAGTCCCGGAATCGGCATCCGACCAAGTTCCTGATCTTTCATTCCATCTTGTAAACGGACGAGATTGTGTGTCACAATAATAGAAATTGCTAGAAATCCCGCTAATTTCGGGAGGGAACGTCGGAGACCTATGAGTTTAATAACCAAAATGATTCTGTTGATCTCAATGCTGATGCTTCCCGTCATTTACCTCTTCATCCATACGAATCGTCAAAGCATCGATCTCGTAAAATCGCAAATCGACTTTGCGAACGCGAATCGGCTCGAGCATTTTCTTAAGGAAATCGAAGACACGCTGGAGCAATTTTCCGGCTATTCGGGCATCATTCTGTCCGATCCGGATTTCGCGGAGTTCGCCGGCGGCTCGGTGCCCGAGAATCGCTACGAATTCGCGGAGCTGCTGCAGCGGGCCGAACGCAAGCTCAGACTGTTCAGCTCGGCGACCCGGTGGGTGAACCGAATCAATCTGTATTTCCCGCAGTCCCGCATCGCTGTGTCTTCCGATCGCCCGCCCAAATACGACGAAATCTCGTTGGCATCCAGGCTTAACCCCGAATGGCGATTGCGCCCGGTTGTTGTGAACGGGATCGCCGCGCGGGCTTTTACCCGTTATTTCGTCAATCCCTACTCCGGCTATGCCGATCTAAATAACGCTTCCACTGTCATCGAAATCGAGCTCATGGAAGACAATGTCATCGAGAAGCTGGACAGCTTCAAATCCAAGGGCATCAACGATCCTTTCCTCGTCGCCAGCACGGGCGAAGTCGTGTTGAACGCCACCTCCGACGAAGAGACGGCCAACCGGCTGATCGGCGCGGCCAATCTGACGAACCGCTCCGGAGACGTGGCTTACAGCACAATTAAACTGGACGGCAAGCAGATTCGGGTATACATGCTGCGCTCGGAGATTCTCGACATGACTTTCGTCGATTATGTTCCACTGGAGGATATTTTGGCCCCGGTTACGCAGGCGCAGAGGCAATTCATTCTTACGGCCGCGCTGCTCATTCTGCTCGGCATTGCCGTCGCCATCATTCTTTACTTCAATGTGCAGGTGCCGATCCGGCTGCTGACCCGAGGCGTCGAGAAGCTGAAGGACGGCCATTTCTCGGTACGCGTCCGCTCGCGCACCGGTCCCGACTTCGAAAGACTCGTGGGTCGTTTTAACGAAATGGCGGCGCAAATTCAGCATCTCGTCGAGAAGGTATACCGCGAAGAAATCCGTTCCAAAGAAGCGGTCATGAAGCAATTGCAGTCGCAGATCAACCCGCACTTCCTCTATAACAGCATGGCGTACATAATTAGCATGGTTAACATGAACCGCTTAAGCCAGGCTGTGAACATGGGGCACGAATTATCCAATTACTTCCGCTATACAACGCGAAATAGCGAAATGGAGACAACGCTTGGAAAAGAACTGGCATTCGTGCAGACGTACCTCTCCATCATGGAGGACCAGCTGCAGAAGATCAGCCACACGATCGACCTGCCGGAGGCGATGCTCGAATGCCGCATCCCCCGCCTGCTGATTCAACCGCTCGTCGAGAACGCGATCGTTCACGGGCTGGAAGAGAAGCTTGAGCGCGGGCACATTTCCATCATTGGGATTACGGACGGCGAGTGGCGCCAGCTTCGCGTCGAGGATGACGGCGTGGGGCTGTCCGCAAATGCCTTGCAGTTGCTGAGGCTTCGACTGTCGCTGCAGGATCCTGACGGGGGCAGCTTCGGCCTTTGGAACGTGAAATGGAGGCTTCACTATCAGTTCGGAGAAGGCTCGGACATGACTGTCTCTTCTGTCGAATCGCAAGGCTTCACCGTTCAATTGCGCTGGAAAGAAAGGCCGGAAGAAACGGCCTATGGAAACGGAGGCCCGACATGACAACGCTGATGATCGTTGACGATCACCGACATATCGTTCAGGATCTGGCGACGACAATCCCCTGGCCGAAGCACGGGGTCGATCGCGTACTGCAAGCGCATTCAGGTCCGGAGGCGCTGAAGCAGCTGGACCTTGAGCCTGTCGATATCGTCGTAACCGACATCCGAATGCCTGCGATGTCCGGACTGGAGCTCATTCGGGAGATCGCGAGCCGGAGTCCGGCGACAAGCTGTCTGCTCTTGACGGGACATGCTGAATTTGAGTACGCCAGAACGGCTGTCGAAATCGGCGCGGTCGGTTATTTGCTGAAGCCCGTCAGACACGAGGAGCTCGTCGAAGCGGTCAAGCGGATTCTGACCGAGCGCGCGAAGAAGGAGCAACAGGCTGCGGAAACGATGCGCATGCGCGATATGCTGCAAATGGAACTGCCGCGTATAAAAGCCGAACTGCTGGCTGCGCGGACGGATGCCGAGCAAGCCGCCGAAGCGGAACGGGAACGAATCGTCGGGGACATTCACGATGTCGTTGGATATGCCCTTACGGCCATGATTGTGCAGTTGGAGGCAGCGGGCAGACAGCTTCTGACGGATCGCGAAGCGGGGATGGAACGCCTCGAGCAATCCAGCCGGCTAGCTCGCCAGAGTCTCGATGATATTCGTGAGACTTTGGGACGCTTGCGAAATCGTTATCCGGGATACGAAGACGGAGAAGACGAATCCCCAAGCGATCTGGAAGGATTGATCGAGCGTTTCGCCCGCGGCGCGGAGCAAGCGGTGCACATCACTATCGAACGGCGCATGAGCTTACCGGGCAAAATCGAGGATCCGGCTCTGATCAAGGCGCTGATGAACGCATTGATGGAAGGCGTCACGAACGGCGTGCGTCATGGCGGCGCCGGGATGTTCCGGCTAGCCCTCGATGCCGAAGACAAGGAACTCCGCCTCGAACTGTGGAACGACGGCAGACCGTTCGACGGCGCTCGTCCCGGCAACGGATTGTCGATCATGAACGAGCGGATCGCCAGATTAGGCGGCAGGACGGCGCTCGCGGGGACTCGCAATCCGGACGGTGCGCAGCTTTCGATCTTCTTGCCGCTATCTTCCGAAACTAGAATCGCCGAAAACTAGATTTCCAACGGAGGTGAACAAGAACAGAATGTGGCTTTCGGATCAGGAGATTCGCTCCGGACGGTCAGGCGTGCGATTGTCGCGCATCGCATTGGCTCTTGTGCTTCTCCTGCCCGCATTGGCGGGCTGCAGCGGGGAGGAGACGAAAGAATCGGCGCCCACGGCCGTTGCCTCCGCGAGCGATCGATGCGAGGAACTGACGGTTATCACAACGGCGAGGGCGTTGCGGGATTTCGATATCTTAAAAGGAAACGATACGACGGACAACAATCCGATCACGAGATGGGCCCGCGATCGGCTATGCGTCGTGCAAACGAATCAATGGCTGGTCGCCGATCAGGATCATGCGTTGGAAGATCGCATTCGCACCGCTCTCTCGAACAACGAGCCGTTGCCGGACGTGCTTTTTTTGCGCAGTCAGGATTTGCCGTCGATCCTGCGGGATCTAATTGACGCCGATCGGATTCAAGAGATGGGAGCCGTATTCGAGAAGTACGCATCCGAACGGATCAAAGAGGCGTACGCTCTGAATCCGGACGTATGGAAGTCGGTCACGTTGGATGGCTTGCGATGGGGGCTGCCGCAGATATCGGCCGCCAATTTGGCCGATCCGATTTTATGGATCCGGCAGGATTGGCTGGACGCCCTCGATCTTGAAGCTCCCGCAACCCTGGACGAACTGGAAAAGGTGATGGATGCGTTTACGAATCGGGACCCGGACGGCAACGGAGTCGACGACACGGTCGGCATTGCCGTTGCGGGCCAAAATACGCTCAATGGCTGGATGGGCGACGTAAGCTTTATGTTCGGCGCTTACGGCGATCAAGCCCATCAATGGAACCGCGCGCCGGATGGAACGCTCGTCTACGGCTCCGTTCAACCGTCGGTCAAATCGGCGTTGCAACGATTGGCGCAATGGTATGAGGCCGGTTATCTGGCGAGCGATTTCGGCACGCATGACGAACAAGATGCGGCAGTGCTCATGACCTCGGGCATTGCGGGCATGATCTCCGGCCCCGGCTGGATGGGAGGGTGGCCGCTTGGCGAAGCCGATCTGGAAGGGGCCGTCTTCAAGCCATATCCCTATCCCGCAGGCGAAGACGGCCGAATCGGTCGGATCGGCACCCTTCCCTCCTACGGCAGCTACTTGTTCCGCAAGGACTTCGACCATTTCGATAAAATCTTTGCCTATTACGATAAAGTGTACGGAATGTTGATTGAGGACCCGGAATCGGATTTCTCGATCGGACTGGCAGAAGGCTACGACTACATCATCGTAGACGGAGAACCGGAATATGATTTCCCCGGCACGACCAGTACGATCGGCAATTTCTTTCTCGTCGCTCCCGGAAGCGCTCCCTCGAAGGCCATCAAGGGAGGCAGTCTGGAACGCCGGGTCTATAACGGGAAAATCGACAGCTATTACGAGAAAAAAATGGCGACCACCGCTTCCCGCTTGTTCCTGGAAGGCAAGCTCGCCGTCGAACAACAGCCGGACATTTCCCATCCGGAGCAATTTGTCGGTCCGCAGACCCCGACGATGGCCTTGAAGTGGCGGCTGCTGAACAAGCTGGAACAGACGACCTTCCTGCAAATCGTTTACGGGTACGCGCCGCTTGACGAGTTCGACCGATTCGTTCGGGAGTGGCACGACAACGGCGGCACGCAAGTGACCGTCGAAGTGAATGAATGGGATCGCATGTCGGATGACAAAAAAGATGACAGCCTGTAACTAGGGAGGCTCTCGGCATTCTTTTACAATGAAAATAAGGAACTTTATTTTCTTGGGAGGAATGAACATGAGCTTCATGAACAAAGTGAAATCCGGCTTTTCGGAGGCGGGCAGCAAGGCGAAAATCGTCGTGGAGGTCAACAAGCTTAAGCTGCAAAACAGCAACAAGCAGAAGGAAATCGAGAAGCTGTATCAGAATATCGGCAGGCTGTTTTTCTTGAATGCGGTCGGTCGGCTGGAGGACGTCGCGGAAGCGAATTATCAATCCGACGTGGCGGAAATCGTGCGGCTGGAAAGCGAAATCGAGGAAAACAAAAAACAAATCAAAACGCTCACGAATGAAAAAGACTGTGTTTGCGGCAAACCCGCTCCTCTGGATGCGCGGTTCTGTCCGTCCTGCGGGCATACTTTTTCGGCAACGGACGGGTAGGAACGGAGGAGCGCCATTCCATGAAAAGCTGGCTTATGAACAAGAACGCCAAGATCGCCCTTCTCCTTCTGATCGGCGCGCTCTTGGCGTTTGGCGCTGTTGTCGTATTTCTCAAGGATAGCCGGAGCCCGCGCGATGCGGCCGTCGGTTCCGTCGCTCCGGGACCGTCCGTAAGCGTAGAGACTGTCAAAGATTTGCCCCGCAGAAAGTCGTATCCGATCGGCAAGTGGGACGTTGCGATCCCCTACTTGAATCCGTTCGGCTCCCAGGACAACTATCAATTCGTCGACTACACCCCCAATCAGACCCACGAATTTAAATACGTCGATGAAGAAAATAGGGAAACGGCCCGAATGACCGGCGGAGATCTGTGGCAGCTGCAGGTGCAGTGGCAGGATTCGCAGACTGACCCCTGGGAGGATCTGAAGCTGTACGTTAGCGAGCTCGGCGGCAAGTTCTATATGGGCGCCTCCGAGGATAGCTGGGTGCTTCGCGCCGACGATCCGGAAGGCACCGTCTGGTGGGCCGTCGCGGCGAAGTACGGCGAAGGATACTTGTTGAAAGTATACCGTGAGCTTCGTCTCAAGCATGGAGAGTCCGTCACCTTTCAGACGTCCGCTTATCCGAATCAGGAAATCTACTTTATGACGACCAACGAACGGCATAAGTATCAGAGCCTTAAAGTCGATCTGGCGGAGGGCCAAGTTCGACTGGCGGGCAAAAGCTTCTATTCGCAAGGGCAGTATCGCAGAGATTTGGCTTACAATCAGGACCTGTTCGCCTATAAAACGAATCAATATACGTTGAACGATATTCCGCAGATTACGTCCGCCCCGCTGCTGTGGAAGCTGACCTGGAGCCCGGACTCCGCTCCGAAGGAAATCGTCTTCACGCTTGATGAAGGCGAGGATATCCGTCCGATCAAGGATGGGGAACGGCTGGGAGCGCTCAAGGTGCGCGGGGACGCGCTGGGCCTGATCACGGTCGAAGCGCCGCCGGGAGTTACGCTGACCCACCCGGAGCTTCATCTGAAAGGCGACAAAACGCCGGAAGGAGACACGCTGTTCTGGCTTCCCTCCGGCTTCTGGAACGTCGTAGTCGAGCAGGAAAATAGAACCCCTCTCAATACAAGGCTTGTTCCTGTTAGCGCGGGAGAGATGACGGAGCTGGAGATCAAGCCGCTGCTGCAGAGCGCCTACCGGAACGACGGAATCGGCGACGCCAGCGGCGAAGAGAGCAAGCTGAAAATCGAGGAAGCTGTCGAGCTCGGCGACCAGGCTCGCTTGACCTTCATGCTGCTCGATTCTCAAAACCCCAAATTTACGCCCGCTATGAAAGACATCGATATTGTGGAGGGCGGCAGATCGGGCAAGCCGGTTAAGCTCGACCGGATCGCGACGCCGCCAAGCGTCGTGCTTGCGCTGGATTCCTCCGGCTCCATGTCCAAGTCGATGGATCAGGTGCTGAAATCCGCCCGCGCCTTTATTCAGCGACTCCCGGACAACGCTCCTATTCAGGTGATCGATTTCGATTCCGAGATTCGAGTTCTGGAGGGCAGCGGCAAGCAGGAAGTGCTGGCAAATCTCGATCAAATCAAAGCAAAAGGAAATACCAAGCTGTACGATTCAGTCATCGAAGGGTTGACCTTGCTGAAGGGGAAACAGCGACCGACGCTGGTTGTGTTTACCGACGGCGTGGACAGCAACGCCGAGAAAGCGGGCACGGGCAGCAAGGCCAGCAAAAGCGAAGTCGAGCAAGCCGTGAGAAGCTCGGGGATTCCGATCTACTCGATCGGCTTCGGCCCGGATCACGATAACTCGACGCTGCTGGAGCTGGCCGCGATGTCGGAAGGCACGTATTATTCCGCACAGGACACCGCCGCGCTGAACCATGTGTTCGCCGCCATTAACGACAGGCTGGGCAATCGGTTCGAGCTCACCTACGAGCGGCCGAAGGAGCAATCTCCGTCCGACGTTCCGGTCATCGCCATGACGCTGGACGTAAGCGGCTCGATGGATGTCGATCCCGCTTCGGGCAACGGCGATTACCGCATCGACAAGGTGAAGCATCTGTTTCACGACTTCATCGGACAGCTTCCGGACAATAGCCTGATGCAGTTGCTCAGCTTCTCTACAGAGCTGAAGTTCGATCAGGTGTTCACCTCCCGCAAGTCCGAGCTGCTGCAAGCGCTGGGCAATCTGAAGGCAGTCGGGGGAACCGACATTTTGAACTCCGTCTACGTGACATACCGTTCGTTAAAGCAAATTCCTTCCGAGAAGCGCGTCATCGTCTATGTGACCGATGCGGCGCTTGATGTCGAAGAGGACAAAAAGACCTTTTTCGGAGAGATGCTTAACGGGATTAAAGAGGAAGGCATTCAGGTGCTATGGGTCGGCCTCGGAACGAAGGACAGCGAGAAAGCGTTCAAGTGGGCGGCGGAGAAGTCGGGAGGCAAGTACGTGATCTCGGAAGATCCGACTGTATTGGCCCAAGCGTTCCAAGATGCGCTTGCCGAAGTCCAGAAGCAGCCTTCCAAGCAGATTCCTCTAACGCTCGCCGTTCGCAATGCTGCGGATGACGGCCCTGCTCGCATTTATGCGGATGACCGTTTGGTCGATTTCTCCATACTCGTCGATGCGGGCGATAAGGTCGAATTTCAGACGATCGGCTTCGAGACGGGCAAGAAGGTCGCGCAGTATGAACAAGCGACGGCTGCGCTCGTCTATGGACGCGATCTCCCGAGCGAGGAGGTCAAAATCTACAAGCGCCTTCCGCTGAACAGCCAGGGGAAAAATAAAGCGGTCGAATGGACGGCTCGGGAGCTCCTCTTCCTCAAGAAGCTGAAAGGCGTGGATGCGCCGACGAATCGCAGCTTTGCCGCAATCGAGATGGAACTGACCAACGTTCATCCGGACGGCGCCGATTACTTGATTCCGGATTTCGCCGCGCATTTCTTCATGAACGTCAACGGCGCGGGAACCTATCCGGCTTCGACGGCGACTTGGCTGACAGAGCAGCCGCTGGCGCCTCCCGGCCAAGGAGATGTCACGGTCAAGAAGGGCGAGACGGTACGGGGAATGCTCGTATTCGTCGTTCCCGACGAGAAGATGGAACAGGCTTCCGTCCACTACTACGACATCGCACACGGCCATATGTCGCTTGCCTTGGCAGGCCCCCTGCCGAAAGAGGACCCCGATGCGCTCTCCGGTATGCCGAAGAGCGCCACAGGCAAGCTTTCCGACACGTTCGAGCTGGTTTTGACGGCAGTCGGGGAAACGGATCATATCGAGAAAGTCGCCCTGACCCGCAAGACGAGCGTGTTCACAATCGTGGAAGCCGAGTTGAAATCTCTCGTTCAGGCCGATCTGAAGCTGAACCCGCAGGAACGGTTTTATCTGAACGTCAAAACCGCCAAGGGCCCTTTCCTAATTCCCGTGCATACGGCCACCGCCCTGCTGCCTCACGGCTTGCTGCGGCCCGTCTTGATCGGTCCCGGCTCCTCCAACAAAGCTCGCCTGGCCTTCCAGACGCCGAATGCGCTGGGGGGAATGCCGACGGAGCTATACGTCGATCTTTTCGGCGGTGCGACGGTGCTTCCGGTAAGCGGAGGCTCCGTAAGTGAAAGCGGTACGGAAGGTGCAGATGGCGGCGCTGCGGCGATTCCCGGCAAGGGAGTGGCGCTGACCGTCAACTCGCTGTCCCGCATTCGCGATCTCGAATCCGGCAGCGGCAACTTCGTCATCGTCGACGTGACGGTTGCCGACGAATCCGACGGCTTCGGATCGTCCGGCTTCCGCGAGACGTTGAAGCTTGCGCCGGTTCAAGCGCCGGCAGGGCGCGAGGTTGCGGACCTGCGAGCGGACCCGATTACCGACGGGCTGCTGCTTGGCGTCGACAAGGATTGGTCCGTATTCGACGGCGCCTCGCGGCGCGGGCTGCTCGTGTTCTCTATTCCTAACAATCAGGCGGATTTAAACTGGACGCTGCAATCCGACTTGTTCGCCGGCTTGAACCTTCCCGTCGGCAACGAAACCTATAAGGAAGAAGGGCTGCTTGTCAAACGGGTGGAGCCGCCGCTGGACGAGAAGTTCGACATCCAGCTTTCGACGGCGCTCACGGAAGCGATCAGCCGTCACCGCTCGCTGGAGGCGGCCAGAGCTTCGGCAAGCGCAGTGCGGACAGCCGATTTCGGCGCCGGTCAAGGCCGCAAGGAAGGCGTTTCGGCTCCTCTGCCAAGCGTTCGCGGCATGTTGCAGTTAGAAGCGGTCAAGACGTGGAGCGACTTCCAGACGCTGGCGGACGGACTCAGATGGCTGCCGTCCACGGACTTGTATTCGATTTACCGCTACGCTCCGGAAGCCGTGCTGGCCCAAGGCTGGGGAACGGAAGGCGACCTGGCCAACCTGACCGGCGGCCTGCTCGCCAAGCTCGGTTACAGCCCGGCGCTTAGAGTGGTGCAGGTCACCGATCGGGGAAGAACGGCGCTTGAGGAACTGGGCTCCGTAGATGCGGTAACCCTGAAGCATCTGCCCGCATGGTCCTACTCCGACGAACAAGGAAAGACGAAAATCTTCGTCGTACCGTTCATGAAGGACCTGTCGGAGCTCGACGGTCTGGCCTTTTTCCCCGGCGGTCAGGAAAGCAAACGTATGACGTCCGCGCAGAGCACGATCAGCGTCTATTTCAAGGCCGAAGCGAAAGATGACCGGGGAGTCGGCGGCATTACCGGAGACATCGGGGGCGCGCTCGGCGGGGGCGGCGGCGACGAGGGGCCGCTCCTCGAGGAAGTTCGCGTTCTGGAAACCGCGGTGAGCCTCGATCAGTTGAGCCGCGAGCCGGTGGACATCCGCGCGGGCGGTTCCGGCGGCAAGTACACGGCCGTGCTGGAAAGCCAGACGCTGCAGATCGTCGGCAATCGTCTGATCGATACGAACGAACAGAAGATCGTCGGCGTGCGCATCGAAGTTCAACTTCCGAAGAAGAAGCTTTTCCACGAAATACAGCTCAAGGACGGAGAAGAGATCGCCGACATTTTCCATACGGTTGCGGTTAATCTCCCCGACTTGTCCGCCGAAGCGGCCGAAGCGCTGCAGCAGGCAGCGGGCCGAGTGCACAAGGCGACGGAAAAACCGGATGACCACTCTGCGCTCGTCTGGTATACCCGGAGCATTCTGTACCGGATCATCGCCAATCAGACCGCCTACGAGAACGAGCTTGCGGAAGTGCTGGACGTTACTGCCGGACGCGTCGACAAGGAACGGGTCATATTCGTAACCGTCCGCAACGATCGGACGCAAGCGAAGCTCCGCACGAGCGTCGACCTGCAGCAGATCGCGAACCGGATTCATCGGGGCTCGGAGGAGGCCGTCCACGGCTTTCATATTATGAGCGGTCTGTTCGCTTCCCGGCTCGAAGGCGCGGCCCTGCCGGGAGACAAAACCGATTTTATGGACATCTGGCTGAACAGCCCCGAGGATACGAAACTGTTCCTGAGCCTCGTGAACAACCGGAAAGAGGATTTGCAGCATATGGAGGATAAAGGCTTCCCGGTCACGCTTACTGAACGGGCCAAAAGCTCCCCCGCGATCATGCTGATTCCGGACCGGCCGACAAGCATTCATGGGGAAAATCGCTGGGCTTGGCTGGAGATCGACCCGAACACTTACGAGACGATCTCCGTCACGGATACGGGCGAGCATGGCAGCTTCGCGGAGTATCTGATGTCATTGGAACCCGTGTCGCCGACTGGCGACGATTATATGGCTTTCATGGCCGGCGCTTTTATCGGCGTCAGCTCGTCGGTGTGGAACGTCAGCTCCTTCTCGTTAATGCTGGACGATTACGAACAAATCATCAAAGCGGCCAAAGCGTACACGTACGGCTTGGGCGAAGTGCTGAGCGGCTTTATGAGCAACAAGGACCTCCCCAAGCTTGAATACAGCCTCGGTTCGCTTAAGCTGAAAATCACGGATTTCGATGCGGATAAACTGGCCAAACAGTTCCACATTCTGAAATCGGGCAAAGCGGTGGAAGGAGCCGGCGACCTCGTAGGCTTCGGGCTCGGCTTCCAGATCGGCGCCGCTTACTACTTCGAGCAAGCGGAGAAAGCCATCCAGAAACCAACCGTCAAGAACGGACCTCCAACCAAGTAAAGCGAAAGGGATCGTCCCGCAGGCAGCGATTGCACCGCCCGCCGGGACGATCCCTTTTAAGTTGATCCATCTGAGACAACCCAGTGTACGAAAGAAGCGGCCGCCCCTCCGTCAGGATCGACGGAACGGGCAGCCGCTTCTTCTTTCAAATTAGTTCGAAGGGTCCACCACAAGCAGCGTTGCCGAACGCTTCGGCAGCTTCAACGACACAGAGCCGTTCTCGCTTGCTGCCAAGTCTCCAGTCTTGGCCAGACGACGAATCGCATCGAAGTTATAAACCTCCGCAGCGTCAAAGCCTTCGCCCAGTTCCAATTGAACATCCCGGCTTAACGTGTCCTTGTTGAACAGCAGCACATATGTCTTGCCGTCAGTTCCTTCGATCGTATAGGAGCCTACTGCGTCAAAGAGCGACGAGTTGGTGCGAACGCTGCTTCCTTCGATTTTGGAGCCTTGGCCGTCATAATCCAGGTACAGCTTAAACGCATCCTCGATCGGCGTATCCGCCTCGAAGTTGCCGAAGCGAGTCGCCAGATCGACACCCTCTCTGCCGAAGATCGCGAGCGCTTCCGCCTGCGCCAGACCTGCCGTAACGCCGAAGCCGTTGCCGAAGTTGTACTCCGTAATCGCCAGCTTCACGCCAGGCTGATTGCGCTCGATGATTTCCTTCATGCGCGGAATGAGCCGAATCGGCTCTTGAATCCACGATTGATCGACGAAATTATTGTCGTACAGCGCCTTGAGCGCCTGGAAGCGGCGTTTCGAGACTTGCGGGCTTTCATTCTCGGATGGAACTCCGCCCTCTTGAGAGTAATAGTGAATGGTCAAATAATCGACCAGCTTCATGCCGGTCTCCTGCTCATGACGGCTCGCCTGCTGCAAGTACCATTCCAGGAAAGGCGTTCCGCCGTGTGCTTGGCGATCCGGGCCGTCGGCGCACCAGTCGGCCGGGGAATAGAAGTAACCGCACCAGCCCCACGATACAGGGCCTAACAATTGAGCGTCAGGATCGGCTTGCTTAATCGCCGTGCCGTACTCCACCGTTTTGTTCCACAGCTCGTCATAGGTCGGAGCCTCCGGATGAACGTCGCGATGCGTCACATGCCACAGGTCCGGCTCATTGTCCAACGCATACAGGCGGACTTTGTCGTTCGATTTGGCCGCCATATCGCGAACCCAATCGGTTGCAAACTCCGTTCCGACGCGAATCGAGGTGTCGAATGGATCGTTGTTCGTCACTGACGTTCCGTCCCTGAACACTCCGTTGCCGGCATCCGGCAGTTCCCATGCGCCCTCTTGCTGGGCTCCGTATTTTTGCTGCGAAAAGCCGTAGCTGACCGTGCGGTCCTTCGGCGTCCAGCCAATCGTAGGAATCGTCATCAGCACCTGATTGCCGCGTGCAAGCACCCGCTCAACAAACCGATCCGACAGCGAGCCCTGCGAAGGGTCCCAGTCCTGATTATCGTAAGGATAGTTGATGAAGAACCAGTCGCTGGCGCGATTCGCCGCATTCAACTGCCAATTGTAACGAGTCGTTTGGTTGCCGCCCCAACGTTCCACTTCAAAAGGCAGAGTAGAAGTCGTCGGATGACCTTCGTCATAGTTAATGCCGTAAATATTGTTGCTGATCGGCTTCCGCTCCGAGGTCTGATCGACAGACACGTTAACGAGCGGCAGCTCCGGCTCAGGCAGTTGCCCGGCATTCGGATTGGACAGGAACGCAATATCGTCGATATAGATCGCTTCCTGGTTCTGCTCCGTTGCAGCCTGGACGATAAAGCCGTCGAAAAATCCGAGATCAAGGCCGAGATCGGCCAGGCTGACCGTTACTTCCGTCCATTGACCGGCCGGCAGGGAGCCAGTCGGGAATACCTCGTTCAGATCAAGCGAACCGAGCGACTGATTGCCGTTGTAAAAATGGAACAGCAGCTCCTGGCCGCCGGTGCTGCCCCCATGGAGCCAGAACCGAATGCCGTAATAATCTTCCACGGACTTCTTGGACTCGCCGGATACCCATACGCCGTCCCAGCCGTCCGGCTCGAACTTGATCGAGCGGCTGCCGCTTCTGGCCTGCTCCGTATTGGCGAAGTCCTTTTCGTGCCAACTGTAGTTATGGAAGCCCGCGGCAAGCGATTCATCGTACACCTGCTCCGCCTGAACTTCCGTAATTTGTACGAACCCATCGGTCGTAAAATTTTTGTGAGTTGCCGTAATCTTCGCAATGCCCGGCTTCAGCGCAACCAGTTCACCGCCTTCAACGGACAGAAGCTCCGGTTGGTCAACCGTCCACTCTGTGTTGCCCGTCACGATAGCCGTGTCACCCGATTGCAGGAGTGTCTCAGCCTGAATCTGACGGTGCTCTCCCGGCAGCATGACCAGACGCGGCTGATCGATTCTGAGCTCAAGCACAGCAGCTTGCGCCGCTTGTCTCGAAGTAATCGCGATGTCGTCCAGATAAAGCGGCGCTTGTTTACCCGGCTCCAGGCCAGTCAAACGAATGCCGTCGAACAGGCGGTGCTCCAGCCCCAGCTCGGCCAGATCCATCTCGATCAGCGCCCACTCCCCTGCGGGTACGCCGTCCGGCAGCCAGTGTTCCAACGGACGCTCGAACGCTGTAGCGCCTCCGGCAGTCAGCGCCAATTGCACTTTCTGTCCGCCATCGGAACCTCCGTTCACCCACAGTCTCAGCTTCTCGTACGCATTAACCGTCAACAGTTGCGTGCTGTACAGGTACAACGCTCCGTCGCCGTTCGGGGTAAAGCGAATCGAACGCGTACCCGTCCGTTTAACCGAGCTGTCCGCAAGGTTGACCTGGCCCCAACTGTTGTTCGTTACCGAATCCGCCAGCTTGTCGTCGTACAGGTAAAATCCTTCAACCGGCTCGATCGGATCTCCCGGCTCTTCATTGCCTGGATCTTCATTGCCCGGATCTTCATTGCCTGGCCCCTCACCCGGTTCTCCTCCCGGATTTCCCCCCGGATTTCCGCCAGGCTCTTGGCTTCCGCCTTGGCCGGTAAACGAGATATTGTCCAAGAACAACGGCTCTTGCTGCCCTGCACCCCAAATCAAGATGCCGTCCATCCATCCTTGCACGCCGGCTTCGTCAAGCGGAACCGTCACTTTCACCCATTCCCCGGCAGGTATGCCGTCAGGCAGCAAATCGGCGGAGTTAAGCTCCGCAAGCGCCTGCCCGCCAAGCGTGAACGCCAGCTTAAACGACTGTCCCCCCTGGCCGCTTCCGCGCAGCCAGAAGCTGAAATCATCATACTCCCCCGCATTCATAATGCGATCCTTGTACAAATAGACGGCTTGCCCTTCGTCGGCTTCGAACCGGATCGAACGGATCCCTTCATACACCGTCCCCGTCTCGTCCAGGCTGACGCCCGCCCAGCTGTTGTTGTGAAACGTTTCCTCCAACTGATCGTCGAATACGCTCAGCTGATTGATCTCCGAGCCGAGGGCTCTCGGACCCGGAACCGCCAGCTGAGTAAACAGCATCGCCGTCGTCAGCAAGACAGCCACCTTGGAGCGGCCCTTAGCTTTCATGCTTGTCCCCATTAACAGTGCTCCTTTTCTAGTTAGTAACACCCCCATTTTACTGGACAGGATCGTCCACTCGATAGTTACAGACTGTCACAGTTATTGTCACTACTTGGCAGCGAGACTCCTCTGCGGGAACGGCAAAAAGCCGCTCGGCGGTCCGGTAAGACTTAAGCGGCGTAGCAGCGTATGAAGGATGAATTGCTTAATAGACGTCTTCCAGAAGCAAGCCGCTTAGGATGGCAACAGCGGCTATTCTGTCGTTCGTACCCACTTTATTGTAGATGACGCTAATATAGTTCCGGACGGTCCCTTCGCTCATGAACAGCGATGATGAAATTTGCTTATTCGTATAGCCCTCGGTCATAAGCTCGATAATCTTCCGCTCTCGCACCGTAAAGCTGTACCCGCTTTCTCTGAGCTTGCGTTCATCGAACCGATCTGCTCTTCCTTCGGATAAAACGGACAGCTTGGCAGCAAGCTTCGACGCGATCGGCGCCGGCAATATCACCTCCCCGTTCATCGCATCGCGTATCGTCTGAACAATGATTCGGGATGACATGTCCTTCAGCAGAAAGCCGTCGGCTCCGCCTGCCATCGCATCGACAATATAACGGTTCTCCGCGAAGGTCGTAAGCATCAACACGACGGTGCCGGGATACTCTCTCTTAATCCGCTTCATAGCATCAATACCGTCCATCCCCGACATTTTTATATCCATTAGCACAACATCAGGTTTATGTTCCTGGACCGCTTGCAAGGCTTCCTTTCCGTTGGCGCACAAGGCCGAGATCTCCAGTCCCTCTTCGGTTTGAAGAAGCGTCTGCAGGCCTTCTCTGAGCAGTCTCTGATCATCCACGATGATGATGGAAATCATGTTACCTCACCCTTTACGTTCCCCTATTCATTCAATGGATAAAGTTTAGCAAACGTCGCTTGAAGCGTATAGAGGTATGAACACGATCATGACAGGCATGACGAAGATGATGACAAAAGGTAACTATTCGTACAGGTGAACACGATCTACGATGAGTGAAGGACTTTCACCATTCCGAGTCAGAACGGCGAATTTCCACCACTCATCGAGGAGGAACGTTTTTCATGGAAGTAAAACAAATCACACGAATTTTAGGCGCCGTTGCCCTGCTGGGCGGCATAGCGCGAATCTGCATGGCGCCATCCGCCTACATCTGGGGAAGCAACAGTATGCAGGAGCTGATTTGCGGCTTCGTCGCCTGCGTGTTGATGGGTATCGGCATCATCGGAGTTTACCTGTACCAGGCGCCGAGAAGCGGTATGCTCGGATTGGTCTCGGTATTGCTCCTCTCCGTTAGCAGCTCGTTGACCGTAGCGCTCGTCTGGAACAACATGCTAGGCTTGCTGCCGGAGGACCACAGCTATATTTCAACGCTGATGCCCATTAACTCCGTGTTGGCGCTGATCGGTCAGATCGTCTTCGGCATAACGGCGATCCGTGCCCGCGTTTATCCCATTTGGAGCCTGATTCTATTCATCGTATATCCCGGCATTTATTTTATCCCTGCCGTGTCCGATCTAGGGTCCGTCGCCTGGGGACTCTGTTATGTCGTATTTGCTTACTACATTTTGCAAGGGCGTGCTCGTAGAGCCTGAGCCTCTCCCCCGCATATCCGTCAAGGTCGAACCGACCGTCAGCATGCCCTTGCAGCAATCGCAGCTGCTACCCGGTTCGATTCGCTTGAGGGAAGTATGTAGCATTATGCATTTAAGCGGAAATTCCAGCTTAATTCCGCAGTCGCACCATTTTAGAGCAATTTAAGGCGGCTATCCCGCTCTAATTTCGCGATTCTCTACTTTTTGCGAAATTAACGCGGAATAGCAGCTCTAAATCTTCCGCAACGGCCCATTTGAGGAATTTAACGCGGATTTTCCGCTCTATATAATCCTTCTATATAACCTTTCCTCTTGAGAGATGGGATCAGGGAATCCAAAAACATCAAAAAACCTTTAGATCTCATCGGATCTAAAGGTCGTCTTATTAGTATGGTGCGCGTAGAGGGACTTGAACCCCCACGGTTGCCCGCCAGATCCTAAGTCTGGTGCGTCTGCCAATTCCGCCATACGCGCGCATTCGCTTGCATTCGATCCGGATATGGAAAGAATGGTGAGCCATGAAGGACTCGAACCTTCGACACCCTGATTAAAAGTCAGGTGCTCTACCAACTGAGCTAATGGCTCGAGAATGGCTGGGGATCTAGGATTCGAACCTAGGAGTGACGGAGTCAAAGTCCGTTGCCTTACCGCTTGGCTAATCCCCAACGGTAGGAATAAATGGTGGAGGCTGAGGGGATCGAACCCCCGACCCTCTGCTTGTAAGGCAGATGCTCTCCCGGCTGAGCTAAGCCTCCACGATAACGATATTAAAGAAGATGGTGACCCCTAGGGGATTCGAACCCCTGTTACCTCCGTGAAAGGGAGGTGTCTTAACCGCTTGACCAAGGGGCCATGGATAGTAGGGAAATGGAGCTCTCAACCGGGATCGAACCGGTGACCTCATCCTTACCATGGATGCACTCTACCTACTGAGCTATGAGAGCATGGTCCTTACTTATACACAGCGATAGAGGAATCAATCCAGCCTGGCGACGTCCTACTCTCCCAGGACCCTGCGGTCCAAGTACCATCGGCGCTGGAGGGCTTAACGGTCGTGTTCGGGATGGGTACGCGTGGAACCCCTCCGCCGTCATCACCAG
>NZ_QRDZ01000013.1 GCF_003386235.1 Cohnella phaseoli | reverse complement strand
CTTGCCCCATCTTTGGCCGACCGGTTCGCAATTCGGGTAGCCCCGTTTCACTACGGCCTGGTACTTCTCCTCAAGCCCTTCAGACTCTGCCTCGCAGCAGACGCCCTGCCCTCCGGCAAAAAAAAAAAAAAATTACCGGCCCCCGAGAAGTTACTCCCGAGTTTGGATATGAGTCTCCTAGTCCGAGACTCAGCGGGACTTTAACCCACCTGATGATCGTGCTGCCACGCACGCACTATGGAGCTGCTGACTTCTCGCATACTTCATCGCCTCCAACGGCTCCATATACGAGATCTCGCACGTTCCGTTATCCTTATCCCTTTATTTGCTACTCTTTAGGAGCCCTCTATACACCGCGAGTGCGGGCACTTGGAGAACATAACCCTGTTCTTCCAAGGCAATCCGTTATCCATTAGGAAATTGAATGCGGACCAGCAGAAGCTATTAGGCAACAAACTTCCGCTCTGACTCGTTACACCCGCTGAATCCGGCTAAGGTGCGTATGGGTTACGATGCGTACATGTCGAGGGTTCGTCTTCGCTCTCCATGGAGTGCTTTTAAGGACCTCCGCCTTATGGCATATCATCCGGATGAGATATGCAGCGTGACGACTTTACCTGGCTCTCACACGCGCTCATGTTGGAAAGAGCTACGCATGCAGGAGTCTCAAGGAGGAGTCTACGGGTTATGACTCCTAACAGGGATTTCACCTGTCACTTCAGGATAACAGTTAGGCTTATTCAAGCCCCAGCATTTCCCGTAATTTCACCAGACTCAGATGAAAGTTTCGGTTATAGCTGAACGTGCCGCACTCCCCGAACCCATATCGCCACCAAGGATGGGTGACTCACTGTCCGCACAATCTACTGTGTTTACGATGGCTTGGATCACATGGGCCTGTGTTGGAAATGGAATTCGTAGCATATCTGCGATAGCCGGATCAATGGGCTGGTCAAATGAATGACGAGGTTTAAGATCCGCCAACTTCTCGGCCAGATGGGTTGCGTTGTTCAGCATATACTCCGACATGGACCACTCCGGATTGAACTCGCCCACCACATCACTTTCTGGTATAAGCAGTTTCTTTGTCTTCAACGCCTCGGTTAATCTTTCTATGGCTTGCTTTTCGTCGGCTTTGAACAGAAGGGCTTGAACCTTATTCCACTTCATAAAATTCGGATTAATCTCAACAAATAATGGTTGGCAGTAGTCTTGGAACATATTATAGTAGGCGGATTCCCATTCACGCGGAAATCCGAATCTACAAATCACATGTTCTGCAACGACTTTTTCCATATTCCCTTCAGGTGCAATGAGAAGCGCGCGATTATGCTTCTCAGGGTCATTCACCTGTTCAATAGAAGAAAGCTCGAAGAATTGGTTATAGATGCAGCCATGTGCGACATCTCCAAGTCCAATCGGTTTCATTAACCGTTTGTATGGTTCACCGTTGCATCTCGAATACGCAATACGATTCATTTGAGCTTCATATGACTCCAACAGGCTAGCCGACACCGCCTTCACAGATTCTGGCAGACCTGCAAAAGATGCAAAATACAAATTCCGTGTTCCTTTGCCGCCCCAGTCCCAAATCAGGAAGTGAACCGTTACCTCAATGACTTTCCCTACTAACGTAATCTTCAGCTCAAAATCCTTCTCGGTGTTCATATGATAATGTCTCCTTTGATGATGATGAAAAAACAAAAGCAGGATAAGATTTTTTCTTATCCTGCCTGCGCAGTTACTTTAAGTCGGTTACACCGTACTCGTTGGTAAATACCCGAATGACGGAAGAAAAAAAATCAGTCTTTTTCGTACCGACGAACTTACCCTCATCATCGGTCATTTTCTCCGTTTCGGTTCTTCTTTTCGTTACACCGCTAATTAATAGCGATAGGTAATGATCATCCTTCCTCATTGAGAGGTTAGGAGTCATTTTCCCCCGCTTCGCACCGTACGTGCGGCTTTTACCGCATACGGCGCTCCATCGTGATTAGAGCGTTGCAGCTCCACCGCGAAAAGACCCTTAACTTTCTCACGAAAATGAAGAACTTTGCTTCTTATCTTTGGTCCAAGCTGGCTGAGCTCGACTTCATTATGAATGTACTCATGACAGGAATTATGAAGCGTAGCAAGATTGCTTACCTTGTTGACCAGATCAATGGGCAGATTTGGGTCAATATGATGGATGTCAATGTCTGGAGGATGAACCTCTCGGCCACAGACCCTACATCGTCCCTTATCCCTGTTGAAAGCATATGCTCTGTTTAAGTAGAATTCGAAGTTGTAGTTTCCACCGCGTCCACGTTTTCTGCCGCTTCTGATCACGAGCGAGTAATGAAGGCTCATCAATTCATCTGCTCTGGCTAATGTAGATTTGTTTCCCGTTCGCTCGGTGTAGAGTTTACGTCCTTCCAAGGTGAATGGGGTTTCTAGTGGATTTTTAAGCTTCGAATTCTTCCATTTGCAAAACTTAAGTGAAGTGACCCCAACTTTACGGTCAAGGTATTCGATAGCCGGGATGCCAGAGATGTATTCAGAATGGACAGAAAGCAAATTGTGCGTTTCGTTTGCAGGTGTCCATCGAACGGCATGGTTTCGTTTTAAGGAAAGGTACGCAGCCCATGCTAAATCTCTCTCGAACTTCCTTAGATCGATATTCACCCAAGTGGCGGGTTCATAATATTGAATGACCCCGCGTATTTTGCTGTTCAACACATTGATGTGGTGAACTAGAGCATCCTTGTGGGGGATGTGCCTCATTTTTCTAGTGAACCGGTGAATTTCATCAATCTTACTTTGGAGACGTGCCGGGTTTGGTCTGATCCTCGAAATAAACCCCTTTTTGGATTTACCCTTCACTACTTTGAAGTTGAAGCCCACAAATTTAATAGGCTTCTTCTCAACATTCGTGATTAGGGTTTTCTCCTCGGAGAGCTTCAATCGAAGATTAGTATTGAGATACTTAGCCACCCTAGACTTCCACTTTTCAGCAGATTTCTTGGATTGTGTGACGAGTATCCAATCATCGGCATAACGAATGAGAAATGCTGGTTTAAGCTTGCATCTTCCCTTCGTAATGTCTCGAAGCATCATTTCCTTGCCTCTGGAGAACCCTCGTTTGTATTGCGAACGAGTTTTCTTTCTGTCCCACTCTCTGATAATCCATTCATCCATGATATTCAGGTATACATTTGCAAGCAACGGGGAGATGATACCGCCTTGGGCTGTGCCAAGTTCATTGGATTCAATTTCGCCCTTGATGCCTGATTTTAGGATCGCTTTGATTATCATTAGCACTCTTTGATCTCGAATCCCCATGTTCCATAGCTTGTTAATCAGTTTGGAATGGTTTACGTTATCAAAGAAGTTACTAATGTCACCTTCAACAACCCAGTGGTACCCTGTTTTATGGATAACGTCAGCGACTCTCCCGATTGCCATATGTGCGTCTCGCATTGGTCTAAAACCATATGAGTGATCAAAGAACTGAGCTTCTAAGATAGGCTCGATGACCATTCTGATACATTCCTGTGCGATCCGGTCGATAATAGCGGGTATACCTAGCGGTCGTTTTTCAACCTTACCCGGTTTATCGATATAAACTCTTCGGATGGGTTGAGGTTGATAGCGTTGAAGTAAACTTTTGACCCTCGGAAGGACTTGTTCGGCGTCCATCTGAAGGATGTCTCTCTTCATTGTTTGACCGTCAGTACCGGGAGTGTTTCCACCTTGGTTAGCTTTCAAATTGTGAATTGCTGTCAGGATGGTAGCGTCAGCAGTGATTATTTCGAGTAGGCCTTTTACCCTTGGTCGGGTGCCAGCGGCCCATGATGTTAATGCATGCTCATACAGTTGGTCAAGGATTAAACGTAATTCTGCTTCATTATCCGGATAGTTGAATTTTTGTTCCATTGGCACCACCTCCCTTCGGAGATTGCCTTTGGCTTTAGTCAGGTATGCACAACGGCTTCCTCAACAGTTAAGGAATCTTTTGCTGTTAATCACGACTATGCCCCTTCGCCATGTACTAGGCTTTCCCTAGCTCGGACTACTACGGGCTGATGCCCCCTGATTTGGTCGGTCATTTCCTACCGATTAGAAACATCTGGCTCTGCCGCCATTAGCAGTTTCTATCAAGGTTCCACTGTTCCATGTATCCTAGCTTTTCATCTTCACCTTAGCCCTCCACTTTGACCCGCCAGTCATTCAGTTGTCCATGATCGGTGGACGCAGAACATCATGACTAAATGTCGTGATACAGAGTTGCAGGCCACAAACAACAACTCCGCGGCTGGACTCCCTAAGGAGCATACACCTTCTTGTTCGGTGTACTTGGGTTTACGAGCCGTACAAACGTGGATTCATATGGTGATTAGGCATAGTGAATTTTTAGCCCCCCGCATCTCCCTATCCATCACAGGAAGGAAAATTCCGCCTTTACCGGGCTTCATACAGGTATCTGACAGTGATATCTGCATGCCGGAGTCTCAGGGTAGAGTCGCCGATCTTCGGCTCTAAGTAGGTACTTCCCCTACCAACTCGGATACATAGTTAGATTCGTAAGAATCACCTAGTCTTTGTTACTCATTTCTGAGTAGTTTGTGCACTAGGAACAGTGCGCACTGTGACTTCCCATGTTCCCGCCAACTGCTCCTGCAGCGAGGGCAATGCCCATGTGAGCAGGCTTCAACGGCAGCATAGGGCGTTTGAGCTTAGTTTCATTTGATGTTGGTACCAAGCTCTTCCTCATCTCCTGAAATAGCGAAGAACACTCCAGATCTTTGTTCAATTCCTCGACATCCAGCGCATCTCGCCGAAAGTAGGGAGGCTCCGTTGAAAGAGCGCTAGGTACAATAAATGGAGCGACCTCTTCAAGCGTGGGTAATAAAGTTCGATCCCCATTTCCGAGCGTCTGCAGCGCTCTGTACATTCGTGTTTGCTCCCCGCGAGGCGCTCGCTCATACCGTGCGACAACGATCACTTGCTTGAAGTTGTCGTAGTGTTCGTCAGTAAAGCGATAGACCGAAATATCCCGAAATCTGCCGCTCAATAGACCTGCTGTATCCGTCAGCACATACTGAGGAATACAGAAGAGCAGCAATCCTCCCTTTTGAAGTACACCTTTCTTGAAATCCGTAAGCGCACGCAAAAAAGACAACTCTGCTCGCTCACCGTCTACATTCGTTTGGTATGGCGGGTTCAGCCAGAGGAGACTAAATTTTGCCTCCGCGCGAACGCGCTGGTAGCCGTCATGAATCACATGATCCAAAACTCGGCTCGCCTCCTCTGCCCTACCTGCTTCAATTTCACTGCCATACGTGATGACACTGCGATTGGGTCCTTGTAAGGCTTGTGCGATCATGAGAAGGGCTTCGCCCTCACCACAGCAAGGATCATACAGGAAATAGGACAGGCAGTCCCCGTTCTTATTTCCCTCTTCAGGCAGAATTCTTTGCAGCAAAAGTTCCAGTTCATAAGGCGGCGTCGCATAGAACCCAGCCTTTGACTCCGATCCAAGCCTGGCCATTACACCCGCCTCCTACGCAGTCCTGCAGAGCGCGCCGATTCCGGATAATGAATGTGCATCGGACGCTTAAGCAGATCTACTGTCCGATCCTCCTTCGGGCGAATACGCCTAAATAACGCATACGCAGTCAGTGTAATTGCCGCGATCATGATCCCGCCAATGAATACGCCGAGCCTACCACCTGGTATACTTGCATACCAAGCTGACAACTCTCCATCCAACAACTTATCCCACATATTGACTCCTTCACCACAAGCGCACGTATGCCAGATGGCACATACGTACGACTTGTGCCACCGGTTTTATACGCCCAGGTGAAAGGGCAGAATATAAAAAACACCATGCTGTAAAAGCGAATGGTGTTTTTTCGAGGGGAATATGGCGAACAACGCAAAAAAGCCGTTTCCGCAATCGGTCATCCTTCAGGAGAAAAATCAACCCTTAAGGTGATCGATCTTGCGGAAACGGCATAACGCCATAAATAATATATTTTCAGTATAGCAAAGGAAAAAAAATGATCAAGCGTTTTATGATACAATCCCTGTGCCTTCAATTTTCACGAAGGTCCGCTAATCTGTAACTCATTTACGGGGAACCCCCTTCACAACCACGAAAAGCCCCTGCTGGCATGATAAAATCTTCCATCACCAGGTCATCGACGCTAAAGGATCGACTTAGTGCCAAAGAAACCCACCTGGGCAGCAGCGGATCCCCGATAGGGAGTACCTTGGATACCGAACCGATCGCAACCTTTTCGAGAATAGAAAGTTTGACATCGATCGTATGATCAATTTCCTTTTCGACCTCAGCAAACCGTGCGACCCGCTCCGGCGCTATGTACTGATAGGCTGCCCATTGATGCGCAGTTGAGAAAATACAGCCCATGCAGGACACTCTGCCAAATCCTAAATAGTAAGCAGGATGAGGCATGATCTTAAACTCGCGGAATAGCGCGAAAATGTCCGCTTGCTTCATGTCGATTACTGGGCGCCAATGATGCACCAAGCGTCGCCGGCTCGTCGATCCGTGCAGCTCCTTCTCCAAATAGTTTGCACGGTTGCCTCCTTCAGCACGTCTTTCGCCTGTCACCCATAGAATCTTTTTACGGTGCTCCAAAGTACCGCTCATCCTCGGATTGTTACCCAATGTCCGTTTAGCAGAATCCACCTTGTATGAGCTGCACCACCTTATTCTAAGGTCTGCGCTCTGCGCTGGAAACTTCCTTCGCGTTGAAAGCGTCCCTTTAGTTGTCGGCAGACAGATGGTCTGTTCTCCTTCTTTGTAAAACACATCTCCAGTGTAGCTATTTTCACGCATAAGTTCCCCATAAAGCCCTCCACGCCTCCATTGATAATATACCGGCACGCCGAATTTTTTCCCGACCGCTTCGATGTAAGGTTCAGTGCATGGCCAGTCCCAAAATTCTTGATGTTCTTCCCCATGGCCGTCAACTGCTTGATGCCACAATTCAACTTTTGACAAGTCTACACCGTTTTTAATGAGCTGGAAAAAGCTCCCCATAGAATCCTTTCCCGCGGAGATATGCACGACTACGACATCATACTCATGTAAGGGAAGCAATTCAATGGGTTCGCCTTTTTGGACATTTTGGGGCTGATCCAGTCCGAAAGAAAACATCATTTGCTCGTATTGTATTGCCAATATTTCTTTCCCCCTATATACGGAAAGCCGGTGCCAGCGCATGAGCGCTGATGACCGGCTTCCATTGATGTTTTATTTTTTATGCTCTCTTTGCTGCGCGGATCTGCATGTTCTGCCTGATCAATTTGCGAATCTCAAACTGGTTGGCACGATAAAATGCGGTACCCGCTTCAGTCAGAAAATATCGCTCCTTCTCTGCTTTATAAAGCTCATGATTGGGAGGCAGAAACGATGTCTCCCATTTGCCTTGTTGGAGTATAGAAGCGAGCAGCGCGATGCGCTGATCGTGCTGCCAGCTCACTTGTTCTTCACCACAACTCGGAAGTAAAGTCTGATAATAAAAGGAGGACCACTCTTCTCGATCAAAAGCAATCAGCACCTTGTACAACGTCTCAGGCATATTGTCAGGTCTGCTATTGCCCATCATGAATTCCACAAATCCGAGTATGTGAGCATATAGATTCGCAAACACGACATCATTTACACTCACCTTGTATACCCCTATATGACTTTCGCCATTCGAAAATAGGACTTCGAAGGAAATAGGAAACGTCTGTTCCTTTTGTAGTTGAATGGCTTCCTTCCGGAGTATGTCATTGGCATCACGCCAGCTCGTCGCCTCTTCAACAATCTGATTATGAAAGAAGCGAATTCGTTCAACTGATACCATTTGCTCTCCTCCTGATCACATCCCAGTTAAGTTCAAAGTAGGGCTCAATTAATTCCAAATAGTAATCGCCATTGTTATGCAGCATGATGAGGTAATATACATTGAAATACCGGCATATTTTCTCGACGGCATCCAAGTAGAAATCTTCTAGTTCGAACCCGAAAAAACAAATGGCGGAGTATCCCTCGTAATAAGCCCACATAAAAGTATTGAGGATATTCGCTACATGCTCTTGAACTGGCTCTATACCTATTTGTTGTGCTTCATTCAAAGCAAAGAGATCCTCCAACTCCTGTAAATACTCAGGAATAAACTTCTTCGTTACTCCATATTCACTTTGGCTTATTAACATGAGTAAACCCTCCCCACCTTCTCGATTTCCGGATAAAAATACAATTGCTCGATGAACGGCGCGTTATCATAGCAAAGGATAATATCCGCCCCCGGCATGCCGTGATACAACGACTCAAGGAGCTCCTTCAGTTCAAAGTGCTGCTCTTCGTCGTAATAACATCGATAGAGATTCTTCCCTTGCTCGTAGAAAGGTGGATCAATGAACAACGTGCAGTTATCTCGCCAGTATTCCTCTTCAATGAATTCGCACGCGTCCAGGTTGCTGACAGTATACCGATCGCCCAGCGCGTGAATCGTATAGATTCTTTTAATGAGGGCCTTCGGATTCCATCGCGATGTGAGGTCCTGAACAGTCCCCTGCCGGCCGCCCAACGGATTAGCCTTATAGATCCCCGAGAATGCTAGACGGTTGACTATCAGCGTATTCCACGCAGCGTCCATAATCGTGCAACCGTTGTAGTCCGATTTCACGATGGATTGCGCCTGGAAAAACGATTTGTGCGTCGGTTGGTAGTGCCGAATTCGATAAACCAACTCATCCGGCATGTGTTGTACGACCCACCAAAGGGCATAGATGCCGAAATCCAAATCGTTTAGCCTGAGATGCTTTATGACGCCGGCCTGGAGAAATGCAAATTCAGCGCTTGCGCCTCCGCAGTAGGAGCTGCTCATCGTTTCGGTTTTATTGCTTTGCAACTTCAAGTAGAGGTGAGGAATAAACTTAGACTTTCCACCTGGATAGCGGAGCAGCGAGAGCTGTTTCTGAAATTTCAGATTAACCCGCGGTGCCGGCGTACTTGTCCGTTGCTTATCCTCTAAAAGCAATGTAAATCGGTGAATCCCTTCTCCTTCATCGATGTATGTAAAGCCATCGCATTGGCACCAAAATCCACGGCCATATCGATCGATCTCTGCCTCGTGAAACTCAAATTCTTCAAAGCAAAAACGACACACCAGGTTATTCATTTCGATAACTCCTTCGATTGGTATTTATTCTCTTTTCAAGATCCCTTGGTTTTCTTTATAGGCAATCCTGCAAACAGTCCTCTGGAATCCACCCGTACAAACGGTTGAGAAATTCTTCTGTTGGAACAGGGGGTTCATGTTCCGTCCAACCTTGTCTGCGTTGGGCCTTCATGATCCGCTTTACTTCCTGCAGACGGTCTTCAATGGATAACGCGTCTTGCTGGAAATCATAAGCTTCCATGTGTTCTCCGCTGATGAGTGCGACCTTCATCCATCGCTTTACCTCTTTGAGCTGATAAATCAGGCTCAACTCCTGCAGGATAAGATCACAACCCTCTGGCGTTAGCCGCAGCGCTGTTAACCCCTTTCCTTTGCTCTTACCGGCTGAAACGAAGCCAGCCTGTTTGTAGCAATATCCTTTGTTCGATGACTTCACGGATTCATCTCTTACATAGGTGATGATGCCGTCAGGCGGCAGCTTTCCCCCCCAGTGCATCAGCGTGGCATATATTGCCCATTTGATGAGAAAGGAGCTGGTCCTGAAGCTTTCGTTCCGGAAAATGGTGCTTTCAATGGCGTCGAAGCCATCTTTTCGGAACTTACTCTTCCAGGAGCACCAAACAGCATCGCCGCGAGCGGTCCGTAAGACTAGGTTCTCGCCGGGCCTTGTAAATTGAACTGAGCCTATTTTTTCCTTCTTTCGCGTATAGTGCCGATCGGCAAGCGCCGCGCAATCAGGATCAGCCTTATACGTCCGAATCCACGGGCCGTAATGCTCAATGGGTAGAACAAGCTGGACTGCTCTCATGGATACACCTCCAGAAATAAGAAAAACCGAAAACAGAGCTTCATTATGAAGCGCTGCATTCGGTCCCTTATCTAAGTTTTATTTTATCTTTCTTGATTAATTTAACTCCAAAAAATTCGGCCTAAAGCCGAGGTTAAGTAAATCATCGAGTCCTTTCGACTGCTCGATAGACCATGTGGCAAATTTGAGCTGCACTCGTCGAGGCGTAAAATAATCCCTTGCCGCTTCCACCAAATTGATCACCGTCTTACCAACGTTCTCAAGTTTGGTTTGCGCGTCAGCGTCCGGCGCCAGAATAACCGTTTTTGCTCCGAGCTGCATGGCCGGTTCAAAAAGGGATTGCATCGCACTCACACTTGCAGTTTGTAAATGGATCTGGTCAGTGAAATCCGCTGCGATGTCTCCTTTTAAGGGGCCTTCGCCTAACCACACCGTTTCCGTATCATAGACCTCTGCCAAGTGCACTCCGGCTTCCCAACATTCGAGCAGCCGAGATGGAACTGCTACATGATAGGGTGCCGGCGTAGGCATGCTAATGGTTGCTCCTCTTAGAACGCCACGTTTGAGATCTTTGGTTTTGCTGAACCAACGATACCGATTGCCCAAGATCAGTTCCGCGCTTCCCCCGCTCACACTTACTGGCAGCTGGCTGCGCTTTCCACTCCAAAGAAACTGACCGCCGTAATCGTAAAGTTCAACCAGATCGCCTTTCTTTTCAGCCCTTATACTCCCTGTTGTAACGATCGTATCCGGGTCATCTAGACGAAGTTGAAGCCCCCAGATTTGATTAAAGAGATTTCGAAAAGGTACGATTATCCCTTCTCTCCCAAGCATCGTCCAATAGGGTCCGTACTCGCCTTGCGCTAAATAGAATCCTGGAATGCCTTCAGGCTTTTTACCCAGCTTTTTGATGACGTCGCGGGCAAGTTTGTACCGGTCCTGTGGGTTATCCGACATCGAAGCATAGCTGCGAATCTTGACCGTTTCGATCGGGATCCTTCGTTCTTCTTCAAAGTGTTTGCGGTGCCCCTCAGTGAGATGCATTAGACTTAAAAGCCCGCGATAATAATCATTTAAGACTTCCGGGCTTTGCTTATGCTCTGACCCATCGTCTTCGACAAGATCTACTTCACCGACACAGCGATCAGTTGTCGGTTGGATGACAGTTCCATCATCATACTTCAGTGGAATGCCGGCCAATGCGCAGACCTGATGCACGGCTGTCGTGAAGCGCTCTCCTTTCAGTTCAACAGTGTCCCACATCCTGTAGGCAAAATAACTAAGAACCTCAATACCGCCAATGTCATCGCGGGTAAAATCCTTCCAATAGTGTTTCGATGGCACAATTGCAACGGATGGATTGTTCTCTCCTCCATTGCGATAAGCCATATAAGCGGTCCCTTCTCTCTTCAACTTTTCGCCAAGTGCATTCTCAGCGAATTCTTTAATATCTAATTTTCGAATCATTTCCAATGTTTCATCACTGATTCTTTTTTTTGGCGCATCCGTCATAAGATCGTCCCCTTGTTATCAATTTTTGAAGCACAAAAAAACGCCCTATAGAGTGTTTGCGTGCTTGATCCTTGCACACAATACAACCTATAAGGCGTTTCTCTTGCGATGAATGCCATAATGGCGTTAGTTAATTAGTTTTATCTTAGCACTTCGACATCCTATTCGCAATCTGCCTTTTTCCCTAGACGTGGACAATCAGCCAATTGACAACTGGCTCACCAAATAAATATGCGATAAGCGCGCCTACTGCCGTAAACGGTCCGAGCGCCATTTTCG
Organism: Cohnella phaseoli; assembly: GCF_003386235.1. GTDB lineage: Bacteria > Bacillota > Bacilli > Paenibacillales > Paenibacillaceae > Cohnella > Cohnella phaseoli. Next base: position 215,778 of record NZ_QRDZ01000013.1, on the reverse strand, counting down.
CATGAATATCTTTCGTCGCCAAAATCCGAATGATCGCATAAGCCATACCGATTACCGCGAATAGGAGAAGAGCCATTACTGTATACGGAATACCGAGCGAAAATCCGACGAACATCCAGAGCTTGAAGTCCCCGCCCCCAATTTGATTTTTGGTGATCAAAGAGGCTAGGAAAAAGAGCGCGCCTACCACTAATCCTGCTATGACATAGCTTTCAAATGGGAAAGTATGTTCAAAAAATCTTAGAACCAGCATTGCCGGCATTCCGAATATGATCAGGCCATTCGGGATGATCATTTTCTTGAAATCCATGTAGGCAGCGGCAATGACGACTGCGAGGAAAACGGCATCAATAATTATGGTTAGCGTGGAAATGTCCTCCGGCAAGTTCATTCCTCCTTGCTGTCGCTGTCAGAATTCTCTGCTGAACTTTTCTTGGATTTTGCCTTCTTTTCCTCTCCTGGCTGTTTCTCATACTCTCGACGGATTTGTTCTGCTCGCTCATACAACTCTCGGATTTGTTCCGTCGCTTTCTCACTCGCTTCCGATAACTTATTTTGCATCTCTGTCCGAAGCTGGAGCATCTCCCGCTCCTTCTCTAAATCCTTTCTTTCTGCAAGACGCTCCAGCTCATCCTTTTGTCTGCTCTCTTGATGTCTTAATTGTTCCTCCAACTCTCTAATCTTATCTTCCTGTCGCTGCAGAAGCTTCGTATTTTCATCATTTATTGCTCTGAGCTCCTTGTTTTCGTCGGCGGCGCCCTTATATTCCTTTACGATTCCAGCAAGCGATTCAACCTTTTCCCGGTACTCCTCTACGAGTAAGTTGTCTTTTCTCGAAATCTCCTGAAGTTGCTCCCCCTGCTTCAATTGGGCCTCAACTTCTTTCGCTAGCCGCAGGTTCTCTTCTGATTTCTCCTTTAACTGATTCTGCAATTCGGAAATTTCTCGTTCCTGAATGCCGATCACTTCAGCTCTTTCGAGCATGGTTTGATCATGCGCTTGCGTTAAACTAATTCGTTCTGCAATTTCTGTTTGGATCATTCCGAGGAATAACTCAACGTTTCGTCTCGAGTGATATTCGAGTTCATCAAGCTGCTTACGATAGCCTGCCCCTACTTCCCCCTGTTTTAAAAGGTTCATTTCATAGAGCGCGGCAATATGTTCGATAAATGCTTCTTGTGTCTCCAACTTCGACTCTTCAAACAAAGTTTCGAGCTTTTCTTTTAATTCAGAACTCACTTTGTATGCTTTAACAATTTTCGCTTCGCTCACATTTACCACTCCATTAATTAGAGTTAACTATTTAATATATATTTTAACATAGGTTAACCAGGTTTACTAGGTTAACTCCCTTATGAATCAATAGCTTTAGTGCCCATCGGCCCGTTAGATTCAAAACGGAAAATGAATAGTTAACTGTTAAACCCTTATATAACAATGGTTAACTAGGTTTACCGAGTTAACCCTTAAAAATAGCGATTTAGCATCACAGTTTCCGCCGGTGACGGATGTGTGTAAAGAAAATAATGTAATGCCTTGGTACGGTTCGTACTGCGCGGTTTAGCCACTACATATCACCACACCCCTGATACTAAAAAGAACAACGCCTATTCGCGCTGTTCTTTTGGATTTTCTATACTTGAATCATTATCTTTATCCAACCGTTCTTGTTCTTCGTTTTTTCGCAACAAATCTGATCCATGGAGTTCTTCAAGAGTTTTTAATTGTGATTTATAGAATTCAAGTTGCTCCCTCAAATCCTTATTACTAATCATTATGATTACTAATCCTAAGCCGAATAACACTATGAAATCATTTATTTCTTGCATTTTATTAATTCCATCAAGAAATGAAAAGTGAGGTAAAACAATTATAGATAGAACTGCTGCATACAGTGAAAAATAAGCTAACCGATCGAACATCTTTTGTTTCTTTATAGTCTTATAGCTGTCTTTTGCTTCAAAAGACAGGAAATCAAAAATAATAAATAAGAAGCCTGCTATAGACAAAGAGAATACATATTTATGATCTAGCTGTATTCCAGACGTTAACCTCATTGAGGAAAGAATCAGGAAGGCGCCGCCAATCATTGTAGTTAATCTAACATTTGTATTCATGCCGTGACTCCCTTGGATTCCAAATCTTTCAAATCAATGATACAGCACAATAGATTTTTCAACAATAAGGATCATCATCCGCGATGTTATTGCGCGCCGGAACTCGCCCAGATATAAGCCAAGTTCGAGCAGTCGTCTCGTCTGCCCAGAAAGTGAAGCGGTGTCCCCAGTTTTAAAGCCACGATCACTGCGATCAACGTCGTTGAACGATCTGTTCCTAGGGGATACGAGTCATGTCGCCCACAAATGAAGCGTACCTGGGATTGAGCCTGGAAGCTCTTGCGCTAATGCTGAATCGTTCACGCTCGTCGATTGCTAAGTAGCTGGGGAAAAGAAGGATGGACGGATCATACCGTCATATCTGAAATTCCTGAATTCAAGCGCTACGCTTCAGTGTCATATCAAAAAAGATACAGCAGCGAGCCAAGACTTGAAAATTAAAGTCTTAGATCACTGCTGTCGTCAATTACCGGCATTCCCACACCTCGCTTAAGTTGAGCAATGCCTATGATTAAATTCTTATTAAAGGTAACTTTAATCTTGTGGCTAGTTCTTCTGCCTGACCTACCGACCAATCGTTTATATCTTCTGTTTCTATGAGAAAGACGGCAATTGGATTTGTAGAAGGATCATTACGTAGCAAAATTTCGTTATATAACTCATGTCCAGCGGTATTCTCAATGCTGCAATTTTGATTTTTTTTAGAATCACTCTCAATTTCTTCAATGTGCATAGTTTTGCATGTTTTAATACTGTTATATTGCAAGTAGTTATTTGGACCTAACGGAATATAAGTAAGCGAGAAAAATTCAGCATTAATTCTTTTTTCGCAGAAAGGGATATCATTCGCATAGCAATCAGAATTACTAATAAGCAAAACATTCTTCAAATTAGGCTGATATACAAACCCAAATTTCGATTTTTGATATGTCCCTTGAAATTCGTCTGTAATTAGACTTGTAGAAATGATAGATCTGCTCTTGGCTTGTTGAAGAGCATTTTCAAAAGTAGTGTTTATTGCATGTACAAGAAATTTAAACTTACATCCGCGTCGATACTCGTTGGGTTTTGTAAGTTGATTCTCCCACTTCCTTAATGTAATTGCTGCGAGGGGTTCTTCAATATAATACCTAAAATTTACATATGTTTGATATCGTGATTTAAAGTCATCATCATCGCTATTTAAATGATTAATTACTTTCCTTGCGAGATCATGATTGCATGACAATTCGTTTTTTATATCTCTCTCCCTATTCGATCTATTTTCTTTATATTCTGAAAACTGCTTCTTCAAACATTGAAAACTTTCCTTAATTTTTTTTACAGCATTTACATCATCATTCGTAAAGCCCCTAAATGTCTCGTTTAAAATCAAATTCATATTGACTTCTGTCTGCTCTAACAGACTTTCCAAAGGTTTATCATCTAATTGAACGGAATTAATACAATTAGTTAAAGTGTTGATGAAAGTGCCGATATCTTTAGATTGAATATTGCTTGAATAAGCTATCATGTCGATTTTTTTGCGTCTCTCGTATAATAAACTATCAATTATTGTCCGTTGAAACATAGTATTAATCATTATATTCCCCCATAATTACATCTAATTGTCCTTAGTTAAGGATTCCCAACTCCCACCCCAGCCACCAAAAAGCTCTAGGAACACATCTTCGGGATCACAAGCAATTGCCGTATGCTTTTCAATAGCCACCGCCACCTTACCAACCTTACTTTTGTGCCATTCAACATTTAGTACGTTCCTCCATTCACCCTGGAAGGAATGAGGAATACTGAGGTAGCGCGAGTAACGATGAGACTTAGCTAACATATCGCGCACCCGAATTGGACGAACGATATTCGTATCGACTCCTCCTTTCGTACTTGATTTCATACGAATGTACAATGGACTTTCACATGTCTCGCAGAACATTTCCGATGGAGTTTCAGGTACGGAAACTTTTTTGCATTCATAACAGTACGCGCTATAAATTTTGGGAAACCAACCATGGACTTTGGACATTAAAATCATTACTCCTTTTTAAAAGTATTAGATACTAGCGCCGGCTGGGACTGATTAGCTTTCACTCCATTCCTATATTTGCACCACTTAACTTATAGGCTTCTTTAATTAGCTCCCATATTAAATTTGAAACATCTTTCTCCTCCATACGCCTAACAGCTTCATTGATAAATTTGACTTTATCCAGTTTTGAATTCCCTCTTTGCCATACTAAATAATTTATATCATGCAAGACGCCTTTCTCGGATTTGAAATCCGATTCCTCATAACCATTCTCCGCTGGATAAAGCTCATTCAGGCTGGCCACAACTATTGGGAGTGGAACTAAGTCTTCGAATGTCCCCTTCGGTATGAAAGTTAAACTGAATTTGTCCCGCTTCCCCTCCATCATTTTTTCAAGTTCACGTTTCTCTTTTTCTGCATCACTATCAAGTAGCACACAGATTTTCAGTTCCGGAAAGTTGCTTCGAATATACCTAAATTGTTCAAGTACCTTCTCTTTTGATTTACAGTTTGTCACTTGTATGTTCTTGAGGGAAAGCGGCATCCCAATCCGGATCGCCATTTGCGGGAGCGCCAACTCCTCCGTTGCACCTTCAACCAAAATTACGCATGTCGGATCTTTTACATTGTTGATTTTGGATAATGGATCACTTATCAGTTTTTCAATCTCATTTCTTACCATTAGACGGAATTCCTCATACCAGTTAAACCCAATTTCAATTTGAACATTTGGGGCCTCTTCCAAGAGATGTGCATATAGGATGTCATCGTGATGTATAGTTGGTTGGTCGTGATAATCTCCGCATGTTGGGCATATTACCCTTATTTTAACTTGCTTGCTTTCCGGTATACTGTTCTTAAGTTGTTTTAATTTCTCCTTTGTGTTGCTCGAAAGACCAAGATTAGCGATTAACCCATCCACTCCGCCAATCGAGCGATATGTCTCCTGAGAGATAAACCGATCTGTGTATTGAAACGCGAAATTTTTCTCATATGATGGAAAGCTTACATCTTTGCTAACTACCATGCTCAACAAGTGTTCGGCGTTTTGTACGTTCCAGTGATAGGCTTTTCTATAAAACGTCGACAAGGCCATAAACGGTGGGAAGCATATGATCTTTAATGCAAAGTCCAGTTGCTCTGATGGGGCAGGCAATTTCCAACCTGCTTCTGCCCATGATAAGAGAAGCAAGTCAATGTAGTTCAAGTCCTTTTCCGTTAACTCAAACAAATTGTTTAACTCAAGAGAATACTCTGTTGCCAACATATATGAAAACGGTGTCATCTCAAAGCCGATGGATTCGCTATCCGGATCTGAGTGAGGTAAAAACCGAAAAAATAAATAGTGGAAGGTATCCCTCCAAAGTCCCTGATAGTGTTGTATCCTTTCTTCTAACGTGGAGTTACTCTGTTTTTGGTCCAATACCAATGCTGCAAGGTTAGAATGCTCGCTCTCCTTGTGAAACAATGGCAATAAGGGGAAGATTGCAATTTCATTTATGATGGCTTTAATTTTGCTCGGTTGAATAATCGTCATTCTCTCTTTCATCACAAACCATCTCCTATCTTTTATTCTAGTATGGGATAGGATCTCCATGATTGCAATAATTGCCAGTTAGGTAAGAAGTAATGGGCGTCTCACTCAACTATTTGAACCGAAAGGAGTACGGCCTACCCATCCTGAGCGCTATACCGGAGGCACAACCTTATCGACGTCGCCGCGCCAAAGGCGAAGCCGCCGACCATGCGTCAATCGAAAAGCCGAGATCCACCCGGAGACCCGGAATGCGAGTTGCAGCTGATTGTGAGGACGCTGACGCCCGTACGCAGATCGCAAAGCCGGCTTCCACGGTGAACCCGACGTGAACTGCAGTTGATCATGCCTTACATCGTCGCCGGCGCGCCAAATACGAATCCGGGCTTCACACGGAGAACCAGAAGCGCGACCTGCAGCTAATCGAACTGGCTGCATCGCCGGCGGCGCGGGCTCAGTTGCTCCGATCGCTCCTGAGAAATGAGAAACAGGAGTCCGTAGCTGCAGATATTTGATCCGGCTGTGATCGCTGGGGACCAAACCCAAAGCCGGGATATTTGTGTCATTTTTTGAATATTAGAAGAATCATTTATTTGTTGATGATCTTTAAAATACTTAAATACTTAATTCTTCGGGTCTAGAATTTAGACCCTCCCCCTCTAGATTTTAGACCCCCTATCGCCCTCTAAAATTTAGACTACGAAAAATTGTGGATAACTCCGCCCTCTAAAATTTAGACTACGCGCCATCTAGAATTTAGACCCCCCCCTCCAAATTCTAGACGGGGGACTCTAAATTCTAGACCCCAACTTTTCCACAAAAAAAACCGCCGTTTCCGGCGGATTACTGTTCAAATGAATCGTATTTGACCTGGATATAGTCCTTCAGAATAAACTGTGCCGCATTTTTTATATTGCTTTGATATCGGGTTTCAAGCCATTCCTTGTGAAAACGAGTGGGCGCGTATACCCAGAGTACATTCTCTCTTCGAATACAAAATGTATTTGAGAACCACGTATTATAGGAGGGTTTCGAAAATTGATCTTTAAGCACTTCAAGGACTTGTTCCCAAAATGCCAGATCATCTTCATTTCGTTCAGCTTGAAGAGCCTCCCTCTTAAGCTGATTAATCTTTTGTTCCTCATAGTACGGCCTGCGGATTGGAACTACTTCACCTGTAGTAAGTGCCTCATTAAAGACCGATTCGTAGTCAACCTTCTCCATCACGTGTAGAGAAACAGATATTTTCTGGTTCAAATCTGCCATGAACCGATGATGCTCAGTTTGTAGCTTCACCGGCAATTGTTCAATCAATTCTTCAGTAAGAAAAGGGAACTCTTTCCTCACTTTTGTAATCGGTGATTCTTGCATGTTGTTACGAGCGGTGTTTTCGCACTGGAATTGATAGATAAAACCATAGCGCTCTAACAGATCTAAATACTTCCGAATCGTTTCTTTAGAACGATCAGTGAAATTACAAAGTGATTGAAGTTCAAGCCAGCAATAATCCTTGTTGTAACAGTGCATTCGCAGCAACAGATAAATGTTCAAGCCTTCCGGTTTGATGAATCTGTTCCAAAATTTTAGAAGATAGTGGTGAACAAACACCACATTCCCTTCCATCAGAGGCAAGTTCAGCCCGAATCGATCAAGCGAAAACTGAACCACCTCAGACTCTTGGAAGTACACCTTTTCCTGCTCTTCTTCAAAATAATGAATGCTCTTTTTATGCCTCATGCCTGTTCGGGGGACTTGCCTTCCCGTTGACCTGTATCTAAAGTACTTGAGTTTCTCTTCTCTTCCTTTTAAGTTCATTAATCTGTGGCGCGCTAAAATGTTGACTTCAATAAGTCAGACATGATATGATTTTATCAATAAAACCATATCTTAGTAATCAAGAGCTCAAGGGTCCCAATCCAAAGCTCTTTTTTTATTTTAGCTGATCCACTTCCCTCCCATCAGGAATATGTAATAAGTCCATCTCGCGACATCACTCTTCATCCCTCCCTCATCAAATTTCGACATACACAAAAAAAGCCCGATTTGAACAGGCATAAATACACCTGAACCCATAGGGCTTTTGCTTGCTGGAATGTCGATAATACATATCGACGAGATTAAAGCCATTTTATCATCGATCTATACGACTCGCAATCAAATATATTTGTTTGATTGGACTATTTTTCAATAATAGCATTAGTGAGTGGATCCCGATGCCCGGCTTCGTCTGTAAACCCCCGGACGAACTGCAGCTGCTCGTTCTGGCCGATGCCTGCGCTGCGAGGTCCCGATGCTCAGCTTCGTCTGAAAACCCGGACGAGCTGCAACTGCTCGATCTGGCCGATGCCTTCGCCGCGCGGATCCCGATGCCGGCACGCTTTCGGTTTGCCGATAAGGCGACCTTCATCCAAAAATGCAATAAGTCCAGTTTACACCTCCAATTCCCCTAATTTAGTTGTGCTGAACAAAGCGTACTTGGTTGATTGGCCAAATTACTAAGTCAGCACGTCCAATGACCTCTTTCAAAGAAATTGCACCAAGAGCTCTACTATCCTGACTGTGTAAACGATTATCCCCCAGCACAAATAGTTTATTTTCCGGTACCAGATACTGAGAATAGTCTCGGATCATTTTGATGCCATTCCCTGCTTTATCATACAAACTACTCTGCAGATAAGGCTCTACTAACACTTCGCCGTTTATGTAAACTAAGTTGTTTTTCAGTTGAATCCGGTCCCCAGGCAATCCGATTATTCTCTTGATTAGGGTTCTGCCCTCCGGAGAACGAAGTACAACGATTTCCCCCCGCTTTGGGCTCCGCAATTCAAAAATCAGTTTATTCACAACGATCCTCTCTCCCGTTTTGAAGGTCGGAAACATCGAAGGCCCCTCGATCGCATACGGCATAAATAAAAATTTTTGAATTAAAAATAAAACGATAGCAGCAGCGAGCAGAGCCTTAATCCATTCTTTGGCTTCATTTTTCTTTCTTGAATTATTCAGTATTTCTTGTTCTGTTTCTATCACAATTGTATCCATAACATTGTTTCACCTCAGTTTTTCAAACCTGCAAACAAAAAGCCCTTATGAGCAGACGAAAATACGCCTGAACCCATAGGGCTAATGTTTGCGAGAATGTCTATTGAATCGACAATTATATCCATTTTATCATCGATTTATAGAACTCGCAATTGAATTGAATGCCTGTTAAGCCTTATTCTTTAGTTTACGAATACGATTTTGTCTACAAACCTTCTAAAGTTGCTGATAAAATTAAACAGTGGTATATCATAATAGAATTTTCGCACATCCTTTTCCAAGATGCTATTGAGCACCTCATTAGTAGCACCCCAAAGGTCTAATCCTTCCCAGTTGACTAACCATCTCCAGACGTCTCCCTCACAGTCAAAACGTACAGTCCGTTGTTCTTTGTCAACGATCATTGTTACTGTATCTGTCTTCTCATTCGTTTTAGTCATAATTTTCGACCCTTTCGGTTTTTATAAAGATTTCCCCAATTGGCTCGCTTAGCAAAAACAAAACCAATCGAGGAAATCAAAATTCAATTGATCCCAAAGGTAAGCAATGGCTGCTCTATTACCGAAGCAATTGCATCACGCAAATAGCCTTGATGAAAGGGACGATATCTCCCCTGCCGCACGATCAAGCCTGAATCCACTTGGACCGGCTCACCATACAATTCGGTCTTAGGAGAAACGTGGCCTTTCCAAATCACAAACTCTTCGTGTTGAGCATAGAAACGAACACTCAACACTTTACGACCGCGCGGCCGTTTGAATCGGATAAGCAAGCTCTCTTTGTACTGTGCGTACGGGGTTACGGACACTTCCACAATGGTCATATGCTGACGGTATGGAAATCCGAAATCTGTGAGTGCAGTAAGTGTATACTTTTCGCCGGGAACCAGTATCGATGCGATCTTTTTGTAATCCAATTAAATTACTCCCTTCATCTTTTCGATTGGGAGTTCCTGTATTCGGCCGTCGCACCAATCGATAATGGCTTGCTTTTGAGTACCAGTTGCCCAAATGAGATACGGTTCAATTAAAGTGCCTTCTTCTGTTGTCTGCTGCAAGAAGATCCCTCGAAGTACAAGAAGCAGATGTTTGACTTGCAATCTCCTCATATCCTCCCAGGTAACCGCCACTTGCTTTTGTACTTTCTCTTTACATTCGATACACAGCGCTGAGGGGCAATGCCCGTCCAACACATGAATCGCGCCACATTCGCAAATATAAAGTCCGATTTTCACAAGGCCACCTCCAAATCTTCAACAACCATCGATCGAGCAATTTCCCAATCGAAGGTTTCGTAAACAAGTCGCGCTCGTCTGAAGTCTCCCTGCCTGCTAGATGCTGTAAAGAAATAAGGTATTCGCCTACCTAACCGGTTGAGAACAACCATAAACACCCTGAAGATGGGTCGGTCGGTTACGATTACAAACTCTTCAATACTCTCATTTTTGCAAACTGGACAACTGAGCTTTCCTTTCGTGTGATGGGTATGCGCCCTCCCACATTTACATTGCAACAAGAGCACTTTATTGTTCTCCAATGGATTACCCTCCTAAGATAATAAAAATAGAGTGCCCTTTAGCACTCTTTGCGTTCATTTGAATTCGGCAGCATGGTATTCAGGAATCATGTCCAGAATCCAATTTTGCGCACGAATCAACAGTGATTGGATGAACATCCATTCCTTTTTCGGCAACGGCGGCTGCATCGTAAATTCCTCTACGATAGCCGTAATTACTTTTAATAACTCGAAGCGATTTAGATCCGTCTCGGGCCGAACGTAACTAGGCTCGTCGATCAATCGCATACCTTTGGTATCTCTAATCTGATTCATCCGTTTTCGGATGCTTTCAAAATCCTTGATCATGTATTGGCTGCAGTCGTCCCAATATATTCCTGAGAACTCCCAATATGCAGACCTGCATATTGAAGAGATAATTGATGGGAAGCTGCCTTCATGGATATCTGATGAAGCGACCCGGTATTCCGGAAACTGCTCAATCAAGATGTACTTTAGCCTCCAGATCAATGACTCCATCAAACTAAGATCTTCATCGCATGGAACTGTTTCCGTCAACTGATAGTGGATGAATTGGAGCGATGTCAACAGTTGAGCGGTTGAATCCTCGTAGCGCTCCCGCTTAAAACGGATGCTATAGAATGCAATGGATTGGCCGTAAACGCGATTGTAGCAATCTATGATCTCGTGTTTATAACCATTGAACAATCCAAGCAGTTCGCTTAGTGATCTTGTCCCCAGTAGATCAAGGACTTTATCGTCTTTGCAATCACATAACCCATTAATCACATTTGTAAAGGTAACATCTGTAGGAATAAAGATGCTCATCTTATCCCTCCGCTGCTCGTAATGGTAGCACTAATGCAAACTTGGTGTAGTCCTCATACTCCGAGGCATCCGGATAGAAAATAATCGGCCTCAGCGCTCCGATGAATTGAATACGCACTTTTTCATGCGAGCTCAGCGACTTTAGGGCATTCTTAGCCCTCGCTGGATCGATCAAAAAGCTAGCATCGCCATCCGTCTCTACTTCCAAACAATCTTCTGCCTTCCCAAGTTGACCCTTTGCGCTGAGCGCGAGGACGCCATTACCGAAGCGCACAGAAACCGAACAACTACTGTTCTCTTTATCTCCGACCACCATCAGTAGACACCTTTCAAAAGCTCCAAGCAGATCTTTTTGCAACACAATGCACTCTGCTTTTATCCCATTTGGCACCATCTTAGACAAGTCAGGGTATTTACCTTCGACAACCCGAGAGATGAGCGTCGAGCCAAAACCATTTACTGTAATGGTTGCCGTTCCGAACTGTACAACGATCCTACCTTCGTGCTTCCCAAAAACCTCGTATATACGGTCTACGGTATCGTGGGATATGATCATGTCAAGCTCACGCAAAGTCGTGGCTGCCAGTGTTTCAACTGAAGCCTGCCTTCGATTTGTCGTTTCTACAATGATTTTACCCTCTTCCCGGCATATCAGATGTATGCCGGCGATCGGTGAATCCATTGTTTTCTTTTCAGATGCATATTTACTGTTATGCAATGCGGAACAGAATTCCTTGCTCGAAAACGCTAGAGGGGGTACGGACTCTGGTCGAGTCTGAGGATACTCCGAAACATTCAGTAGCTGAAGCATATACTCCGATTTTCCACACCTTATGTTGAGGAATCCATAGTCTTCTTCCCCATTTCCGGCATTGAATTCGAAGATCCATTCAGCCTTTTGGGGTAATTTTTTCAGCAGCTCCGCAAACCTACCTGCAGGAACCAACGCTTCGATAGGTGCATCTGCTTCGAACATGATATCTTGCCCAAATTCGGCAGCGTACCCTTTAATAAGGGTCTGATTGCTGTTGCTACCAGTGGTGAACAATGCGACTCCGTCCACCTCTTCCATTCCATTTGCGGTTCGCTTGGGTACCTTGGTTTTAACTTGCAGAAGCATCCCTTTTAATACCGGAATTGATTCCACTTCTGCGCAAAAGCCCGCAGTTTCATCGATCATCCGAATAAAAGCTGGCTTGTCCCTAACTTTTAACCGAACCGTCATCTCTTCTGCAGCTTTCTCTTGCATCATTTCAAGTAAGTTGCTCATATGTGCCCTTCAAAATTCCTCGGGCATTCACCTCCAGGTAGAAAATCATGTCCTCTCGGAACATGAGCCTTTTAATTGAACGGTGCGCTACGTCCGCCAATAGAGTCTAGAAAACGCAAAAAAGCCCTAGACGGACAGATACCTTCGATTGCCTCATGTTTCTGAAGCAATTGAGATATTCTGCCGCTAGGGCTTCTAATCTTGCGTATAATGTTCTTCCTAGATTCTAAGTCCACTATATCACATATTTTAATGAGATAACAATCATTTATAGATGCAAGAAAGGACGCCACAAGGCGCCCTTTCTTTTATTAATGCCGGTTATGAACTAGAATAACATCGTTTATATTGCCCCTGATAATGATCGGAACGTCTACGGAATCGACGACGCCGTTGCTCCAATTGACAGTAAACCGCATTGTGTATGGTCCATCCTTTAAGGTTTTGGCAAACCCTATATCTAGCATTTCCCCAGTAAAACGAATGCGATCTGTCGTTGTCATCACCACGGAGTTTGTTCGTGTCAGCAGTTGCGCGACGACCTGCAGCGGCTTCGTTGTACTTGTTGGCCCTGTATCCGTCACAATCGATGCTAATACGAACGCTTCTCCGGCCCAAAATACATTCTGATCTCTCTTCTTGGTTGGATTAGTTGCATTCCATTTTAGTCGATACTCTTCCCAATCAGCCGTGTGAAGAACCTGGCCTTCAATGGTCAAGTCTCCTACAACGATTGGCTTAGTAATCGTGTCCGATGCGCCGATCGGATCACGAACCGTCAACTGCACCGAATATACCCCTGGACGATTAGCCGTATCCGAGAAGCTTGGATTTGTCTCTGAGCTGGTTCGGTAGTAGCCGTTTGGACCAGTAATCACCCAGGCCGAACTTAGTGTATCCCCGTCAGCGTCTGTTGATTGGTTGATGAGGTGAACTGTATCCCCCTCCCATGCCGGCTTCGGCGTCCAGTCAAAGTTAGCCACCGGAGGGGTATTGACTACTTGGACACGCTTGATCAGTTGCGCTGTCTGACCAACAGAGTCACGCACGACTTGCCGGATCTCAAATTCACCGAGCGAGCTGAAGCTCTTCGTCCAGGTTCCGCGATCCGTACTCTGCAGCGACTCGGCCGTGCCGGTTGTCAGGTTACGGATGAAATACTGGTGCGGTAGATTTTCTGCTGGGCCGTCCTCCTTATCCCACGCGGTAGAAGTAATCGTAAGCGTCTCCGACGCACTGAGCGTCGTTTTGCTCAGTGTAAAGCCTGGAATTGGCGGCTCGTCGATGATTGGCTGCGTAATGTTGATTGCTTGGATGTACCACTCGGACCATGCATTGTATTCATCACGTACAGCTTCGCCTACCGTATAAACCCCAGCTTCCCGCGGCGAGATGAGCTGCGTATCGGATACCTCTCCGGAAGGCGAAATACTGTAGTATACCCGTTTAGTGATGCCTCGGCTATTCTTATAATCGATTCCGGTCGCCTCGGAGCTGTAATTCGTCGGGTTGAGCCATCGGTCCGGGTCATAAGACGTGTCGTTCCAAACGACTTTTTTTGTTCCCGGATCAATACTGAGCGTAAACTGTGCAATCGGCCGGCGATGCACGGCAATATTTTGCCAGTAATCATCTGAGAACTGTCGGTACGCGTCAAAGGTCATTGACGGGAACTTGTAGTCTGGATGCGGATCATCCGATCCGCGATACGTTATTTTGTACAATCCTACTCTGTCGAAGCTCAGAATCGGTGAATCCACCGTCTTGCCATGTACGGACGATAATCCTGATTTTCCGTCACCGGCATTAAGGAACTTATTAGGGTCGATGTGCTCGAAATCCCAAGTTGTTCGTTCCTTGAGCTGTGGATCATTTTCTGGATCACTCCAGGATGTCTCGTATTCAACCGATTCATCCACCAAAGCGACATTGTCCATCATATCGACTTCATACGGCAACACTGACATATCCTTGAAAGACACATACTCACGGTTTGCGTAAGGACCGTAATAGCCAAATATTGGCGGAGAGTCCTCGATTACTTCTACTAATGGGACTCCATTGATGTAGACTTTTATCCTCTTCCCGACGACCCTCACCTTATAATTTGTCCATACATCTGGTGGTGAATCCCGACTAATTTCCTTCAGGATAGTTCGATTTCCATCGACCACTTTTACAATTCGGACGTGATAGTTTGTTGTTTCTACCCGATACATGTTTCTATTGTCTGTCATTCTAAATGAGAGTCCAGCAGACTCCCGCGTCTTATAAAAAGTTTTTGGGAGCTTCAGCGCATATTGAAACTCAGCGTTGATAATTTCTTTACTGGTAGAATAAAATTGTCCGAGGTTGGATGAATATTCCGGTATTATTCCAGGTCCATCGACAACTTTATTTGTAACTTGGTGCCTCCTACACCCATAGCAGTCGTAACTGTCCGTATAAGCGCCGTAAGTTAAGAAGACCTTACCGTCATCCATAAATCTCGGAGGGTATGCCACTGGACCGCGGTAATAATAATGTCCAACATCATAACTTCCCAATTCCACCGACTGATCGATCGCCCCGGTCAGCAGATTAAGCGACTTGTAATAAAGCTTAAAATTGCTGTCCGAACCGGTCTGGTCAATCCAAAGTACTTTACCATCCTTCGAGGCAATTGCGGAACTCGAAAATCGTGTTATGTTCCCTATTCCAATTGCTGATAATGTTTTTCCCCAAACTTTGTTACCGTTGAAATCATACACTTCAATGGTTGATCCGTAGTTTATGACGATACGATTAAGTGCGTAGTGTAGAACTTTTACACTTGATGGATCACTATCAGCATCACTATAAACCAAGTGTTCGCTAATTTTTCCACCTGTTGTATTGTTTCGAATTATTAAATAAGTGTTTCCCCCACTTCTGAATTCGAGATGAGCCATCCGATTTCCGTCTGTAGAGACCGGAAAAACTTTGGGTAAAACCTGTGCTGTGGAATACCCAACTCGATACTCAACCGCATCCCTTGGCAACGATACAGAATAGGCTTCAGTGGGGCCAATCATTCGAGCAATATAATATACATTGCCACTACCTTCAACATAAGAGGTCTTTACCTTGAATTCGGGATCACCTGTAACATAGCTTAGATTATTGTACTTTCCGTCGCTGTCGCATAGCTGACCATTCCAAATAACTACTTTATTCGTGCTAGGGTTGTAATAAAAGTAATTATAATTAGTACCGCCATAAGTTCCAGTCGTTCCGTCTGAGCTGTTCCAGCTACATAGCTGGCCGGAATAATTATAGATAGCCAATCTACCGTCTGTAATAAATGAATAAGAACCGAGCCCTCTAATATATTCATCGGACCAAGGTGAATTTAGCTCGGCCTCAATGACCCCATTCTTGCGCATCTGATGGGTATAGCGACTGTTATATGGCGCATTGACGCCATTATCCTTAGTAGTCAATGTATATTCTTCCCCGAACGCAGCTCGAAGGAGTTCATCAAAATCGACCCCTCTTATCTCAGCGCCAGCAGTTGGTGCAAAGTATCTAGATTCTTTATTTAGGTATTCATGAGGGTAAACCGGCCAAACTGGTTCCACTTGCGTATGCGTAATTCCGCTCACCAGTTCGTTCCCAGTTCGGTAAAACCTTTTAGCTAAGTCACCATTAAAATTAGAGGTCTTCCATGTGCTCCCTAAGAGCTGATTAGGCAAGAGCGCATCTGGCAGAGCCCCTGGAGGCTGCTCGATTTCTCCGGAAACCGTAAACGAAGTTTGTGGATTATCATTTACAATCTTCAGATCAAAATCCTTCTGGGCCTCTTTCCCCCAATCCTCCTTCACATACACATGAAAACGATAGTTTCCAATTCTAGGCGGATTGAAAATGAATATATCGTTTTCGTCGAAATCCACTGGGATAGAAGTCTCATCCTCAAAGGAGCCATCATTATTGCTGTCATATCTATAAGTGGTGAGATTTTCGACGATGATATCATTATCCGGTGAATAACTGTTATTGGTCATTACAACCGGAGTTGTGCGCAGAGCCGTATTATCAAAATCTAGTTTAGGGACTGGCGGCAAGTCTTCTTTTACTGTAAGGGTATGCGATGCCGGAGCTTCTGATTTTAGTCCACCACTGTCCGTAACTTCCAACGTAATAACCTCTTGGCCGGGCGTATAGTACCGCTCATGGACGTTGGTCCAATCATACTTAACGATACTCCGCTTAATCGGGCTAAAGCTGCGCGATCCGTCAAATGATCTGGGCAGCGGCCGCCCTTCTACTACCTCATAGGGACCATCAATCATCGGGATCGGGTTTTCGGGTATGACTTGAACACAAACGTTCCTAGTTGCTGCAGCCCCGAATGGATCTCTGGCGGTTACTCGAGCGCAATGTTGACCTAGCTCCTCTGCCAAGATATTCGTATGCATCTCATCGTTTAACCATAGACCGTATTTTTCCGGAAGCGACTGCACCCAGGAACTCTTGCTATTAGCAAAATCCCAGGTGTAGGTAATGGGATCGCCGTCCGGATCATAAGGCTCAGCTGGGTCTGCCACAGGGTACGGTTTATTAATAATGCGCAGGTTGACCTTTTTATTTACAACAACATACCATGGAGCATCCCAGCTAAAACGATCGTACTCCTCAAACCACCCGGCGTTAAAATATGGCGGACTATTGGACACCGGACCATTTACAATCAAGTCTTTAGTACCCAGCCAGCCAGTCTCGACGTCTTTGCCGTCACATTTGGCAAAGATTTTTAGAGATACCTGATGCACACCGATACCGATAATGTCTGGGTAGCTGCTATATGGATATACAGTATCTGCTGTACGGCTTGTGACATTATTGCTTCGGGACCAGTTGCCGTCACGTTCTATTAGATAGTGATGTTTCTGGTACGTACATTGCGCCGAAATCACAAAGTCTCTCGGCCGGAAAGTAAACGTATCTCTCCATTCAATCGTCTGATCGGGCAAGATATCAAAATTACCAGTGATTTCGTACGGCTGCGGCTCTGGCGTCGGCTCCGGATCAGGCGGCGTCGTGCCGGCAACAACCGTAACCGTTGCGGAGGCTTTAAGGTGATAAAGACCCGATTTCCATTCAGCCGAAACGACAGTAGTGCCAGCTTTCTTCCCGGTCACTTTACCTTTGCTATCAACGGTCGCGACTGCGGTATTGCTTGAGTTCCAGTTCTCAGCTCTGGCTGAAACGCTTGTCCAGTTTACTGCACCGTAGCCGGTCGTTTCTACTTCAGCGACCATGTTCTTACTTTGGTTTACGCTAACGGACATCGGCGTCATACGCATGGTTTTAGTCTGCTTGACTTCCCCGTCCCACCAGAGGTCCATGGGAGTTGCGTAACTAACTACAAATTTATAGTTTCCAGGATCACCATATCGTTCGTTTGATGTCCAGTTTGGACCTCCTGTGTAAGTATAATGTACAATCCACATATCGTTTCCAGGCCAGACACCAGGAGAATCTTCTGTTGGAGGTGCAGGCTTATACGTTTGATTCTCTGGTCTTACCACCCATTTCATCTTATTCTTGTTTAATTTAGTGCTAGTGACGTTACTTGATGCATATGTTTTTCCGTCTTTGTCTTTCCACTGCCCGGGTTTATATTTGTTCGAATCAATTATTGTTCGAAATTTTGAGTTCTCTGCAGGATAATCTTTATTCATATTCCCTTTGAGATCAAACCTTGTTCCACCTTTCTCCGTAATGGCAATTTGCTCCAGTACGGGGTCATCAATATATTCGCTTGCTCGGAACTTTTTATTATCCATTTGTGTCCAAAAAACACCTGGCTCCGTTCGAGCATAAGCCTCAACAGGGGTCTTCATAGTCTGACTTGTCACTGGTCCAGCGGGAGATACGGAGGGTCCTAACAGTTGATCTGTTGTGGCTGCATCCGCCACACTTTCAGTGCTTGGAAATATCGGGATCAATGATATAGCTATCGCAAACAACAATACCAATGATAGATTCTTCTTCATGCTCGAACTCTCACTCCTGTTCCTCGATTTACCAGGATATTCTCGCAGACAAATCTGAATTTACAGCCAGAAATAACCTTTTTCATGAATGTGCCTCCTATTTAATAATCAATTGAAATCGTATTTACTAATGGGCTCTAAAAAAGAGAGGAATAAAAAAAACCCGACGAGAGGCAGCCCATGAAAGAACTCCAAAAATTTGGGTTCTAACAATGGCCAATCCACCCATAGGGTTTACTACTTGCGAGAAATGTTGGAAAACGAACTAGGGTTAATATACCATATGTCGAAACCACCGACAAGCAATTATGATGGTCATATATTATGGTCCCATGGTCGGTCGGTTCCAATATTTACCCTTTTGTCTGCAGAAAAAAAGGAGGACGCTTTACAGCGCCCCCCTTCCTATTTTATTCAAATTTGAATGATGCAGCAGATCCATCTATTGCTTTTATATCAATCCACCTATAATTCCTCTCAACGAGATCTACTACCCAGAATCTTTCTTGCTTTCCTTTGATAAAATCGAAGTAATAGGACCTATATCCGTATTTTCCTATGAGATTATAATTTTGTAACCTCTGTGCAGTAACAGAGGTAACCTCACTTAGAAACAATAGCTCATTCATTTTTTCCGACGCAGGTTTATATGTGATTTCAATAAATGCTAAAACACTGTCTGGAATTCGGTTGATAGAATTGTCGACAAACATATTCGCATAAACGCCAACAATTTCCTTCGAAGACGCGTCCACTACCACATAACGATGGACAGTAACAGTTCCGCCTGTTTTTGTCTTGATCTCTTTTCCTACAATATCTTCAAAGAACAACGGTTTATCATTCTGACTTAAGCCAACCTTTGCACCATGAGTCATTATGTTTGTGCCAGTCCTTCCAACTTCCCGAAGCTCGCTTAACTCCTTAAAATCATCCGCTTTATTCCCTAACAGTCCAAGATAACGTTTTAGAATAACGGCTACTTCTGCCCTTGTCGTAGGCTTGTCAAACCCAAATGATCCATCCGGGAGCCCCACGGTTAACTGCGTGCCTCTTGCAACAGCCACATAAGGTATTCTGTCTGCAGGTATGCCGCTCTTATAGTATTCAGTAAAGGGGACGAGCGTTCCCTTTGTTTCATCCAAGGCCTGCTTATAGGTCGGTTCAGCAATCGTTAACCCGGTGACCATCCACTTCACCATCTCATAACGGGAGATAGCTTCCGTAGCTTTAGGCTTTTTCTTGTAGTCGTTCTGATCGATATATCCCGCTTCCACAAGATTATCGACAGCTTCCTTGGCCCAAGATGGTACATTTGAAAACACTTCCTTGCTCTGATGCGGCTCTCCAACAAGACCCGATATCTTGGCCAGTAGAGATGCAAACTCTGCTCGAGTAATATTGTTGCTTGGCTTGAATGTGCCATCAGGGTAACCTTTGATAAATCCTTTCTGAGCTGCCTCATTAATTGCATTGCTCGCCCAGTGGTTTGCCTTAACATCCTTAAATTTGGATGTCGCTGCAGATACAGAACTAGCAGCCGTCAGTACTAATGAAATTGAAATAATAAGCATAAGTAATTTTTTCATAAACTGATCCTCCTATTTGAAATTTTTTTTGATCTTTCCTCTAGTGTTCCATCCATTTTGCATTCATGGAACCTTTGTTCATCTTTCCATAAGACAGTAAGGGGAATAAAAAAACCCAATGAGAGGCAACCACTTCATAACTCCATAGGAGCTACTCATATGGCAAACCACCCATAGGGTTTATTACTTGTGAGGAATGTTGGAAAGAATATGAACTAGGATTAATATACCATAGAGGGAAATTGCCGGCAAGCATTAGCAGAATGTCATAGCAGCTGTATAGAGTACTAAAAGTCGGTCTGCTTTTCTAGCCACAACTCGTACACTTTCTTTAAATATGGATCGTGAGCGAGATCCTCCATCAAAAGCGGCGGCCGTTTCGTTTTTTTTCTGTTCTTCTGAATAACCTCCAAGTTCTGGAGCAACATTTGATCCCTAGATTCAGCAAGATCGGTTAATTCTTCGACCTTACTGTAAACCCCGCGGTTTATCAAATCTTTATAGTTCTCAATAATCTCTTTGAATTGGCTGAGTTCCTCACGAGTCTGATCTGCCAAATTTTCTTCGACGTTTCGGAGCTCCATCCCAAAGAGCGCATCATCCAGCGGCATATCGTGTACTGAGTTAGCATAATTATCTTCGATGCCCTTAATGATGTACCCGGCCAAATTTAGAATAGATTGCCCTTTGTTCAGTTGCAGTGCATGCCGAACATTCTCCTCGATATAAAAGGGATGGTACAATTTCGCAAGCGAAATCGCCTTTTTCCGGTGAACGCCGTTTTGGACCAGAAGATTAAATACATTCTCTGCGTCGTAATTGGCCATGTCTTGCTCGGATTGAATATTTTTCCCGTTCCGGCTGATCTGGAAAATGAACGATTCTACCGATCGACCAACACGCTTATGTACATCGTACGAAAATGTGATATCAGTCTTTTCCTCCAACTCTTTCTGAACGCTATCTAGCAACTCGCGTAAATGCTTAAGCATTTTGTACTTGTCGTCCGGAATATTTAACAAGTAACGCAGCTCCGCTATTTTGATCACGCGTTCCTTCCGGAACTCCCGCTCCTTTAGAATCTCATAGAGCCTCCAGGAGTATTCCGAGCGAAGCTTTAGCACATTCTTGATGCGATACTTTGTGTATGCCCGCTTCAAGTTCCGGAAAAACGGGGCGAGATCTTCGGATAGTTTTATTTTAACCCTGCCTTCGCCCTTAACATAAGTCGCGCTCTGTACCCAGGTTATCTTCTGTTTAATCGAATTGTTCTCAATCACGAGCTGCTTACTCTGCAGTTGATCGATCGTCTTCTCAACGCGCTCATAAAATGACTTTTCGACTACCCCTAGCAGATTTGCCAAATCTTTGATTTGGACTGTATACGTTTTAAATTCTTCATCGTCAGGTTGGACCAACGAAACCAACGAGTATATCAGTCGGCGTTCCATTAGCGATAGATCCTGCTGCGAGTTTATGATCTCTTTGGACTGATTGATCCAATAGTAGTCTTTGATTTGTGCTTCGTATTCTGGCACGATAAGCGCCATTTGACCATCATCCTCAAATTCGGTTTCGTAAGGTATGTTATCTTGCATACGCAACACCTCTTTCCCTACTATACCTCAATCTATTCAAGCTTGTAATAGAGAAAAATCAGTCCACTGGCACAAACAACAATATGTCCTGATAAACGGGGCTATTATCCTCTTTGCTTAGATCCAAACTCCTGATAATCATAAGACAAATGACAGAAGTGGAATTAAAGATATTCCGATATGTCCGGAAAAACAGGGCAAAAAATTTTTTTGTGTTCTAATGAACATCTCATATGTCCGGTCAATGGGGGTTGAAGGGAGCCAACGAAACGGTTACCACTCATATGTCCGGATAAACAGGGCTGCATACGAAGGTTGGACTTTGAATATACTCTTACAACTCAATGAGAGAAGCAGGATGAGGAAATTTCAACCCCTTTTACCCGGACATTCGATGGTAAATCCCGCTTCCGTGTATAATTTTTTCAGTCACTTTGCTACATACTAGCCCTAATGACCCCTATTTTCCGGACATGTCACCCTCTTTTTCAGGACATGACCCCGTTTATGCGGACAATAGGCCATCTTTGATCGGACATCTCGCCCCAAATGATCGGACTTCCCACCCTTTTCTACCGGACATCTCGCCCCGTTTTTCCGGCTATTTGACCCCATTATACCGGACATCAGATCATATCCCACTTACTCCCGTCTACGATCAGCCATCGCATAACAAGATATATAACATTTAAAACAGATTTAAAAAATAAACAATAAGATAAACAAGTCCCCGTCTTGAATGATACCAACCCGGTTTTTCCGGACTTGAACACTCCCACCACTTGAAGAAGTGAAGGATTCTTGGGTAATCGAATCTATTGATTCGAACTGGACCAAGCGATCCCTGCGGTTCCCGCAGTTGTTTAGCTGTTATTTGCTAATTGCTGCCTGCTTGATATTATAGGCAGCATTCTCATCTCGATCATGGATGGTATGACACGATGGACATGCCCATTGCCGGACGGCCAGATCCTTCACCACTGGATGATTCTCTCCGCATACATGACACACCTGACTAGTCGATGCAAATGCCGGTGCAAACTTGAGTGTTCGTCCATACCACTCGCTCTTGTACGTCAGTAGTCGAGTAAACTCGCTCCAAGCTGCATCCGAAATCGATTTTGCCAGTTTGGGGTTTTTCAGCATATTTGTCACCCGTAACGTTTCGATGCTGATCGTTTGGTTTTCACGAATCAGCATGGTCGTTACCTTGTGCAGGAAGTCCCCTCGACGGCATGCTATCTTCTCGTGTATTCGAGCAACTTTACGCTTGGCTTTATGCCAATTTGTTCCGCCTCTCTTCCGGCGAGTCATTCGGCGCTGCCACCATGCAAGCCGTCTCTCGTGCTTGCGGTACACTCCCGGATTCTCAATAGAACGACCGTCCGTGCAAACGGCATAGGTTTTGAGTCCAAGGTCAATGCCGATATCCCCGGAAACCTCCGACAGCGGCTTCATCTCTACCTCACAAACGATAGAGACAAAATATTTGCCTGCCGGATTCCTTCGCACGGTTGCAGAGAGAATTCGGCCTTCGACCGGCCTAGAGTTGGAAAACCGGATGACGCCGAGCTTGGGCAGTTTAAGCCGATTACCGTTAACCTCAATATTGCCGTTCGTGCATCGCGTGGTATAGCTTTGAACCGGATGCTTCCGACTCTTGTAGCGCGGCGCATGATTCTGCTTGCTGCGAAACCTTTCAAAGGCGTCTGAAACGTGACGCACGGCTGACTGTAAGGCTATACTGTCCACCTCGCGGAGCCACTCGAATTGCTTCTTCAGTATGGGCAGAACAGTTGCACAGCTGTTATAAGTTAACCCTTTACCGGTAGCCGCATACTTTTCGTTCCACTGGGTCAAGAAATGATTGAACACAAATCGACTGCATCCGAACGTACGATGGATCAGCCTCTCTTGTTCTCTGTTTGGATAGATCCGATACTTGTAGGCCCTATGATACAGCATAGACGATTCCCCCCCATGGAAGCAGGATATGCCTTATAATAGCACATATGTTCGCATCAGGAAAGAAGTAGCCGATTCATCTTGCTAGCCACCTGCAGAGAGCGAGATCAGGAAGATTTGGAATTTTTATATAAAAGGGACGCCGCCCACTTAGGCACGCCCCTGAATCAATCCGGTATTCGTTTGATAATCTCTTCGAGCAGATCTGGGTGTTCAATGAACACTTGATGAAAGTCTGTCGGGATCCGCCCAGATGCCAACACCAAATGATATTTATTGACTCCAAGCACAGACGCTAACTTAATAATCATTTCTTCAGTTGGAACGGAATCCTTATCCGCCTCAAGCCGGCTGATGTAAGCATCAGTTACCCCGATGAGCTCCGCGAGTTTCTTTTGCGTCAAACCATCGATTCCTCTCCGTATTCGTTTGACCGTCTTCCCGAAGGACAATCCAGGGTCAAACCAAACTTGCATATTGTCCACCCTTCCATTCGCACAGCTGCTACTAACGAAAGTGTATCATTCTCAGAAGTCCTACTCAACATAAGTCTTCGTTTTGTGCAGTTACCAAAATCTCTTGACAGTTTAGGTTACTTAAACTAGGATGTAGTTAAAGTTACTTAAACTCTGGAGTTGATGATAATGTCAGATAAGCACCCTGGCGGTCGCCCTCGTCAAGGCATTACCAAGAAAGTCTCGCTTACGTTAACGGAAGAAGAATGGTCGAAGCTTGAAGGATTCTCCAACGTTGCCGCCTTTATTAAGGAACAACTAAATCCCGTTCCCATCTTCCCATCGGATCCGTCAGTGAACAATTTAGGTAACCTAAACTCAATTGACTGGTACGACATGTCCAAGGCTGCTGTCGAATATCGCTTCAACACAACGGTTAAATACGGACTTGAGAAAGACCACCCATACACTGCCGAGATGATCGCCGATGTAAAGAACTCTATCTTTCGCAGCTTATTTCCCAAAGACGCCGAAGTCGTAACCATTGAAACTAAAACACAATACATCTGTCCATTTACTAACAAACGCTTTGGCAGCATAGATAAACTGGTCGAAAACGCGGTCCCTTTGCTCTTAAGATGGAAGCTCGCCAAAGTGCAACGTCAGGACCAAATTAAGTAACCTAAGCTCATGACGCGAGATTATACATAATTCCCCAGATGTTTACTACTTCGCATGTTACTTGGACAGTAATCGACAGCTTCCGGAAGACAATCCTGGTTGCAGCCGGCACTTCGGCCGCCGATTGGGCCTCGTCCCTGAGTTGCAATTCCGAAAGATGATTACATCCAGATCCTCATCCTATCAAAACGGGAGGTCATCGTCAGAAATGTCTATCGGTCTCCCTTCACCGGCAAAAGGATCATTATTGTTGATTCCGGAATGGCTACGATTACCGCCATTACTTCCACCCGTTCTTGGAGTTCCTTGTCCGCCGCCTTCACGGTTGGGCGATTCCAGGAATCGAACATTATCGGCAATTACTTCCGTTATGTAGACGCGTCGTCCTTCGTTATTCTCGTAGTTGCGTACTTGAATGCGACCTTCCACTGCGGCCAGACGACCTTTGCGAAGATAGTTGGCGCATGTCTCAGCAAGCTGTCTCCAAGTTACAACGGGGATAAAATCCGCTTCCCGCTCCTCACGATTACCCGAGAATGAACGGTCTACCGCCAGCGTAAATTGGGTAACAGCTACTCCTGCAGGCGTGTAGCGCAGTTCAGGGTCCTTGGTCAGGCGACCGATTAAAATTACGCGATTCAACAATCTACTCTCTTCCCCTCTTATTTGAATTTCTTTCCCGACCATAGTACTCTAGCAAACAGATTCATCTACTAATATCCCGATATCGGACCACTGCGAATGAATAACATGTAGCGTTGCATTACAATCCTCAATTGCACGATGGCTTAACCACATTCCACTTGCTCTCTCTAAGCTAATCCAACGCTCAGAACCTTGAGTAAGGCGATATGCCTCCATAACGCAATCCCATTTTAGATCTTCCGGATACGCAATTTTGGTTCTCCGACAGCTATTTTTTATCATCAATTTATCGAACGCTGCATTGAACGATAGAATTAGCTTGCCTTCGATTATCTTCAAAACGTCAAGCCAGATATCTACCCATGCTGGTGCGCAGGCGAGATCGGCGTTTGTAATGCCATGGATGCGTGTTGCGGGAGAATCATCAGGAACAGGTCGAACCGGCTTTACAAGAGATTGGAACAAAGTTCTTCCCGTTCTATTGATAATACCTACTTCGACAATCTCGCCGTCCAAGTCTGTCGTTTCGGTGTCCAAGATAACAAAATCCTCTTTGTACCATCCCTTGAATGAATCTGCCCCTGCTGCAATCATCGACTCATAACGGGTTTCCCATGTTAATCGCTTAATGCAATGATTACAAATCTTCGTACCGCCAGATTCCTCAAGTTCAGAAGGCTTGCAGACTTCTTTGCATTCTGAACAAGTATTCTCAATCTCGTATTTGGTTCGCGCCAACTCTCTTGCCTTTTCGAGCGCGGCAAGCTGCTTTTCTGTTGGTTTACGTTTCGCGACTGCAGAAGAACTGTCATAAAGCTTAACCCACTGGTGCCCACCCCAAACTTCAGCAATCGGTTCTCTGATTGGTTTCAATCCAATCTGCGAAAGCATAGTTTTTGTTTTTAAATTAGCTGGAACATTCGACCACCCACCACAAATACGTTTCATGAATCACACCTCACTGTGTCACAAAATGGATCGAACTGTTCAGTAGCTGTCCCTGATTCTAAAAGACACAACTGAAACCTGACTGCGTTCGTGCCAAACTACAGCTTCGCACTTTGTCACTTCCCAATAAGCTCCATGATCGTGACTCTGGTCTATCAGCGAGTCGATAACAGGCTTGACTGCACCTTCATGTGCTTTAGTATTAAATGCTTCCGTTGTCTGAAAATAAAATACAATGCCGTCGAAGCCCTCAACCAACCCAATTGGAATCCGGCTATAAAATACATCAATTCCATTGACACGCTTAACATTTGACTTAGTATTTAACTTTTCCATTTCTGCCCTCTCCCTCACAAAATGGGTCGAACTGTGCATCAAGCAACTGATTCTATCCGCCAAGCCACCACGTACGAACACCGTTCCATGAGTTTTTCCGCCGCTGTTTCCGCACGCTTTTGACTCGTATACTTCTTCGTTTGTTCCGTAATTGAGCGGTCCCACAAAGGAAAATCCTGTCCTTCGACTCGATATGTCTTTCCTGCCCAGTATCCATATTGATTGCGGTTCCTATCAAAAGCGCTTGTGGTAGATAAAAAGATGACATACTTCATCCATTCGCCCTCCTGCGCATAATGGGTCGTTAAGTTCAGCATTAAGACATGCGGCATTTCTCGTATTTCTTGGCTTTGTATTTAGAGTCCCGAACGTGCACTCCGACGCCTTTACGCTTACTCGTAATGCCGCATCTTTCGCATTCATATTTGTCGTAAACTCGACCAGCGCGGATAATTGTAAATGAATTAACTTTCTTCCACTTGTGCTCGTTCTCGTTCTCGTTCTCGTCGAGTACATTCACCCCGACAACTTCACGAGGGGTTTCTTGCTCTCGCAACGTAGCGTTGAATCTTGCAATCAAATTGTCGGCGAATTGTTGCGGATCTCCTTCGCAGTTGTAAGTCTCTTTCCAAGTTGATAATCCACCGATTTGCTTTACCTCGATCTCAATTTTAGCCATTTCATTCACTCCCTTCTTCCTGCACAAAATGGGTCATGTCTGCAAGCGGCATTGCTTCAATAGCTTTCTCTTTTCAGCTAATTGCATAAGTATTCTCATTACAATTCCCGGATTTGTCTCGTATGAGTATTTCATCAGCATTTTTTCTAAATCTCTTATTTCATCTTCCAAATAGTCGAATGGCTGATATGGCTTCAATCATTCGAACCCTCCCCTAATTGCACAAAATGGGTCGTTATATGCATTACCTCCATTGAACTCGGACATCTTGTTCAGACCTTTCCGTGACCCGTCACGGCTCCTCTTTACTCTTCACCGCGATGTTTCCGTTGGAAAATACAATTACGAATATAACTAGGACAGCGAGTAGGTAACTAAAGCCTCTATCCATTAACAATGAAATTCCAACAATGAGTATTACCATGATGACTTTTAGAACATTACGTTCAAGCCTTTTCTTCACTAAGGCTTTTGAATGCTTCAATATAGCCAGGAAAGCAGCCCCCACAAAAATAGCACCTAAATGTGAATGAAACGAATTGTCGTTAACCCAATTTATGACATGTTCCATTTTGAACTTTCACCTACCCCCGCTAACTCTGCTATGGTCTACACAGTATTATACCTCTTCCATTCTTCTGGAAACACAAACATTCCTTCGATCACTTGGACAACGATGGCGTCGTCCGTTGGTTCAACAATTCTAATCTCATAATGGAAATGTTTCTGCAACTGGCAGTAGTCGTAAATTTCCTTTGCTTCTTTGAGAGTAACGGGACTATAATATCGCCCGTACTTGTCCATACAATACCCTTTGTACATCCTGACACATCCCCACATTTGAATGATCGACCTTATTTTGATCGGTCGAAACCGTTTTCTGTGACATATCCCTTAATGCTCCAAATGCCAATTTGTTCATCCTCAGCTTCTGCTTCGGCCTTCCGGTAGTCTTCGGCATATTTTGTGTCCGGTTCGAAAACGTAGGCAACGCGCGCTAGGCCATTTCTAACGATCTGCTCGTTGATGCTGTTGCCATTAACAAAAAAATATCCAAGCAATCGTCCATATTTGTCGCGTCCAGTTCGATCCTTACCCAGACCGAACTCAATCATAACTTTCTTTTTTACCACTTGCTTCCTTAGATACGCTCGCGCCTCCGCTGCGAAAGGATCCTTTGATTTGATTTCAGGCGCGTCGATGTTCAGCATGCGGACCGCTTCACGTCTTTTACCATTCTGAATCGTACATGTGTCTCCGTCATAACAAGACAATACCATGTAGGTTCCATCAGCAGGGATAGTCGGAGTATCTCCTTTAACTTTCGTTGCAATTTCCTCGATCAATTCCTGGGACGACTTCTCCGACTTCTCCCCCTTAAATGCTGCCAGCGTCTCTTCGTATGATTCCAGCAGCATCCCTTTGACTTCGTAAACTTCCTGGTTGGTTATCCCTTCTTCATGGTACAACGGTTCAACCGGCTCAACATAACAACCCGTCAAGATAAGGAATACAACCATGACACCAATCGACCATTTTTTCAAAACAAATGCCTCCCATATCTACAGTTTATTGTTCATAAAAAAGGAAATTGTCAGCGCACCGCAAAGGAATGATAATAAAAGCCATTTCATGGGTTTCAGCCTATTCTTTTTAGAACGAGCTCGGGAAAATGAAAGAAGTCCTAACGCGATCAAGCATAAGTAGGACTTCTTATAAGGATTTAAGAAAGACCCAACAAGACCCAGTGCTGAAATATTCAAAAAGTAAAATAAAAAAAACTGGTACGGAATCTTTCGGAAGAAGTTCATGATAGACATGTTCCTCTCATACTTGATCGTATCTATCCAACGAATTACTGCTTAAGTATACCAAGAAGCTTACTTTGGTTCTGTGCACCCGCTCCTGTTTTTTCCTCCAACTTGCGTCTGATCATACTACAACTCTAATAGAGTCTCTTTTCTCAAGCCGATCAAGCGCATAGTCGATGTGTTCCAATGCAACTAGTGAGGCCCACAGTTCTTGTTTTGAATCCTTGGCGTCAAGGTTTATTGCCAAGCATTTGGCTACATCGCGAGCCGCTTTAAGTGATTTCTCCAATTCCTTAATCTTCTTGTTAACATCATTCTTTTTCATCGATTTCCCTCCTAGTTTTAATACATGTGATCAACTGACCACAGTCATGCAGTGAAGCGCCGCGAGCAGTTCCCAGCGCGCGGTGCGAAAAAGGGATGGATCCTAAGCTTCCTCCTGGACAGAATCTTCGTGCTATGCACAACTTAATCAAAAAGTTCAGGCTCCAGCAGACGAAGGAGGCGCTCAGCATCAATGGCGTCGCCCTCTCCGTCAATTACGCGATTACGTAGTTCATCATCAACCGGGCCAAACAAATACAATTTCTCGCCCCGGTTATAGTCTGCAATTTCTAAGTCAGCTGCGATACTGAAAATACAGAATGCTTCGTCGTCGCCGTGTTTTTTTATCGTTTCAACTGAAATACCAACGTTATTAAGTGCTGCGACATTTTCAGGGGTATTCCTCACAAATGCATTCGCCATTTCACCATCCTGATGTGAAATCACTTCCAGGCTGTTAAGTACATCCAATATAGCTTGTTTTGCTTGTCTATCCACCGTAACCACTCCTTCTCTTATTGGTAAATCGACACTTACTATACGTATTATAACAAAAATAAAGTAAATACTCAATAATATTAAGTATACACTTTATTTGTGATAGCAAAAAAACACTCTCTCGGCACCAGGCTGTAGAAAGCCGGCAGCACTCGATAGAGTGTTTCCCTTGTCAGTAATCGCTAATAGCGCTAATTTCCATCATTTTAACATAATCTCATCTAATTAGGAACTTGCGCATTCTTTAATAGAGCTTCTTTTTCAACGTGCTAAACGGCCTTAACAAAAAATCTATATGATCAGGGCTGGTTTATTATTCCACTTGTACAGAACGTTCGTTCGTGTTATATAAATGATAGGAACGTACGTTCTGTGGAGGCGAAGAAGAGTGTCCATTTCCAAGTATATTGGTCGGACGGTTGAAATCGTATATATGGACAAGAAGGATCGGATCAGCAAACGGACGATACGGGTAATCCGTATCGAAGCGGGGATGGTATATGCTTTCGATACGTCCTGCAATAGGCCGAGAAGGTTCACTGTCGAGCGGATTCTGGCTGCGCAACCGGTGATCGTGCATGCCTCCTGATCGCACGATCTTCCTTGTGGACTGCCAGTCGTTTTACGCTTCAGTCGAGAAATCCGCTCATCCAGAATACCGCTATCATCCTGTCGCCGTTGGCGATCCCGTCCGCCGGTCTGGAATAATCCTGGCCGCATGCCCACTTGCCAAGTCCTTTGGTGTCAAAACTGCTGATCGTAACTTTTCAGCATTGGCTAAGTGTCCTCAGCTCACAATTATTCGACCTCGGATGATGCGATACATCACAATATCCTTGGAGATTACTCGTATTTTAGAGACTTACACGGATCTTGTTGAGGTATTTAGTATCGATGAGAGCTTTATGGATGTTACTGGGATTTTAAAACGTTATGATTCAGTTGAGGATCTTGCAAAGCAAATTCGATCGGAAATACTTCTGTCCACCGGCGTTTGGACTCGAATTGGCATTGGACCAACGAAAATCCTTGCAAAAATGGCCAACAATTACGCAAAAAAAACAGATTCGGGTTTATTTCGGTTGGGGTTCGATAACTTGGAGCAAGAACTTTGGCCTCGACCGGTACAAGAGCTTTTCATGGTAGCAGATAAGATGTCGGCACATTTTCAAGCGATGGGAATGTATAGAATCGGGGATATTTCCAAATTGTCACTAGACGAGTTCAAGAAAAGAATGCGTCTGAGAATGGGCCGAAAGGCAGATGTGCAGGCCCGTTATTATTGGGAAATGACTTGGGGAATTGATGATTCTCCAGTCGTTCCGTCGATTCGAGACGAGGTCAAATCAATATCACACGGTAAGACACTTCGGGCGAGTTTATATTTTAGACGACATGATATCGAGCTTGTTCTCCATGAACTCACTGCTGAGGTTTGTCGCCGGGCACGGCATAAAGGGAAGCAAGGACAAACTGTTTCGGTCGGACTCGGAGAAACGGATGGTTCACAGGCAGCCCGCTTCAGTCGTCAATCCACGTTGCAACATGCCACAAACCTGACTCGTGAGGTCGCAGAGGCCGCGCTAAGGCTCTTCAGGAAGCATTGGCAAGGAATGCCTGTCTGTTATCTATACGTTTCTCTTACGCAGCTTAGAGAGGCCAACGCAACGCAACTCACCTTATTTGAAGATCGGGCTAAGATGCAAGACTTGGAACATGTAACAGATGTAATAAAAGACCGCTTCGGTGCTGCCGCGATAATGCCCGCTTCCGCTCTGCAGGAGGCAAGTATTGTGCGAGAACGTGCCGGACAAATTGGGGGGCATTACAAGTGAGCAAAAAACTTGAAGGTAATGGTCGAAGGAGTGTTAAGATGCTCCTAACTGATCATACAGCAAAGTATGAGCAGCGGGATCTGACTAAGAGATCGGGGAAGCCAAACGCGGATGAGCTGCTCTGGATCAGGGACACAATCCTATTGCCACATCTGATGACGATGCTTCAGCGCGCCCACGACGAGGTAAAACGTTCCGAAATGACCTTGCACCAGGTGATGGCACAATTTCTTCGAGTAGTGATGGATCATGTCACGCTTGATATGTTCAATTTACGGCGTCAGCTTCGTCAGCACAACATTAAACTATTGACAGAGGAGACTCAAGACGACATCTTTTATCACAAGTACGTTTGTCGGGGGTATGAAGATCGTTTTGGGATGACTAGAGAGGTAATGCGGGGAGAAATCGGAAATCACCTTAAGAGATTTGTCAATCAGGTCTTACGCCCCCCAACAAAGTAAAACTATCTCAAACTGCGGATCCTGAAGATTGGATCCAGCGAAGCCCCCATGTTCCATGCTTTTAAAAAAATCCTTTGACCAGCTGGCGGCTTGTCGATCGCGAAACCGGAATGGCCGGACAAACAAGACGGGCAACTGAAGATACTCGGGCCGGTTGCCGGCCCAGGCGCACCGATTGAGAAGCCGCGACAAAGCGTTATACACCTACAGACTGTGATCGAGGTAGTTCTTCGTTCGGTAATCTTCTTCGACTGTATGCTGGAATTCTAGTTTCTGAAGATCCAACAACTTAGAGATTTTTCTAACAGAGTGTTTATCGCTGAAATCATCAACGACTTGTTTTGCAATTGCCTCTGCCTTCTCTGATGAGTCAGACTTAATAAGTAAAACGGAATCCCCTCGATACTTTAGGAAATCACAGAATAAAACTCGTTTGCGGTCATAAACCTTCATGACAAGAATGTATTTCCTCAAACCTGATTCTCCGAAGTGACCGCGACGGGTTTTCCGAATCAATAATTCTGTGTGGCAGCTGGCGCACCTTAATGGCGCTTCATAATTCTGGATCGAAACGCTGTTATGAATGCTGTTCGCCGATTTGAAATTAATTCGCAAGAAAAGCCCCTCTGCATCTTCATCAGTAACAAATCCTATCTTGCCGTCGTCTTTCTGGACCATAGTTAGTTCCGTTTTTACGGTTGCCCTTGCATAAAACTTCTTTGTATTTCCGCAGTTTGGACATTGGCTAAATTGTCTCATGATAGCCCACTCCCACTTTCGATATTTTTTAAGTGCTCCGTTAAATTTCATTCGGTGCGGGAGCACGATCTGAAACTTTGCGCTTCGCCGGAGCGCCGAACCGGAAAGCCCGACTTCGCCACGGGCATCCTGGAGTACGAGCTGCTGCTCTATCCGGCCGCCGTCGCCGGCAGTGGTGCGCACGCTACGGAAGTCTTCACGTGCAGCTCCGCAACAGCTGATGCTTTGCGCCTCCCGCGGTTCTCCGACGGGCGTGCACTCACTCGTATACCTTCAACTGGGAATTTAATAGGTCGGTTCTAGGAGGGTCAATTACTTGCTGAACTGTCATTCTCATAGAAGATCACACCCTCTTACCTGGAGTGAAAATCAACTTGCAGATCGCATGTTCAATTGGCTTTTCCCACTGATCCATCTGATTTTTAGTTTCGAAATAAATGGTAGACGTGGTTGAGAAATCAATCAGATGGATCTGACAGTAAGGATAAACTTTCCACGTAGCTTTTCGCAGTTCTACGATATCATAAGCAGGAAATTCATTCCTCAACACTCTTTCGATTTCTGCATCATCATTCCTAGAGATCACCGCGATTCTATACTTAAGAGGCAGCGGAATTCCAGCAATTTTTAACTGTTTAACTAGCAATATTAGGAAAAACTTTTTACTGCCTAGAACTGCGAATTGGTGAGGGGGAATCTCGATTCTGAATTTGCCATTTCCCGGATCTAGTAGGAGCTCCTCATTCGTCATGGAATTATCAATCACTTTTCTTAGCATGCCAACTTCCTCCCCTCAAAAATTTAAAGTACCAAACCCGAAATTTCAGGCTTCACCAGGAGAACTAGGAGCGTAGCTACGACTGCTCCTGTTGCCAGCGCTGCCACGACTGAGCCTCGTCCCACATATGAAGGAGTGCAGACCGAGACAACAATGGAGTCTTCCGCACCAGCAGTCGTTTTGGCGAACGTCGCCGCTTCCTCTTTCTGGATGCCTCGGTTCTGCGCCGATCGCATGGAGAATCCGGAAGATGAAGTCAACCCGGAACATCTCCTTGGCGAACCCTCCCCATTACGACATTCATGCCGCTGCTGGCCTGCAGCAAATTCGGAATGTCCACCAGCCGGGCCGAAGAAGTAGAGCCGAGATGTCGATCAGAATCGACATGCGCCCCTTCCCATGAGACGGTCTGCTTGCCGTATGGATCTGCCTCGCCACCGCCATACAAGCTTGCGTGCACCCGCTAGTCGCCTCTATATATCCCTTGCACCAGCTGCAGTTAGTACCCCACGTGCACGTTCAGCACCTTCTCGACCGAGCTCCGTGGATCAGCCGGGCTTCTTCCGGAGAACTGGGACTGAGTCGGGGCTGTACTGATAGCGCCGTTGTACCCAGTCTACATCTCTATTTTCCTCTGACAATTCCACGATTACAGCTTCCAACAACAAGAAAACTCAGATCGTTGTGCTTAAGTTACATTTATCTCAATAAACGCAGCGAAATCTTCGTATATTATGTTCGTTTCAAACCCCTTCTCTTCCAAGAGATTGATAAAACGCGAAAAAGCCAGTGAGTTCGAAAGGCAATCCTTAACTAGATTTTTTGTTTCTATCAGTAGGATGTTATCCAAAAACTGTATAACTACCGGACCAGCCTTTTGCTTATCGAGCCAGTTGATATCGAAAAATTTTGTCAGCAAATTGCGTTTGTTAAAATACTTCCTCATTTCACGAACAAAACTATAATCCCATACATAAGAGGTAAGATGCGATTCAACAGCGATCGTAATTATGCAGTTCGATTCGCCCCGCTCCAAAGCGTGCCGAATACCTGACTCAATTCGATCAATACGTTCTGTTGAACAGAACGTATTCTCCATTAATTCCTGCATGATTGTAAGATAAGATTTACGTTCTGTCTCATATTTCATTTGAAAATGTTCCTTATTTTTAAGATTTACTGCCAGCATTTCTTGTTTGGTTTGCATTGTTATCCCTCGTCTGTTCATAGTAAAGGCTTCAATTCCTCACCTTCTGACTGACCAAAAATAATATCACCAGAATTTTGTATTGAGAGCCGAACCGAGAGCTCCCGTTGTCTCCGGCGGAGCGGGATCGAACTGCACTGACCGTGCCGGAGAGCCCGGAGTGCGTAGCAGCAGTGTTCGGCATGCGCTGTCGCGCCGATCGAAAAAAACGAGCTCGAACCAGTGAACGGGAAGCGGACTGAGTACCGGTTTTCGACGTCGCTGCCGCGGCTAACCAGGAGCGCGACCTACATCTGCTCGCGCTGACCTCTGTCGCCAGCATCCCTGATAGAAAAGCCCGAATCCAAATCGGATAATCTGATGATGCGAACTGCAGCTAAGCGTTGCCGGCCGTCGATGCCGGCGCCCCAAACGAGGAGCGCGACTCTTACATCTGCTTTCGTTGTCAGCCGTCGCGAGTGCTCATCGGAAAGACGAGATAACCCGGATACGGGGCTGCAGTTGATCGTGACGGTTTTCGACATCGCGCGCTAAACCTGAAGCCGAGCTTCACCCTGAGAACCAAGCGAGTTGCAGTTGGTCGATATTTTTTCATGTATTTTGATGAACAAAATGGGTCGAACTGTGCAACAAAGTATTTTTTAATATGATGTATCTTTAGTTTGGCTATCGTGGTCAGTTATGTTTCAACAACGAGAGTGAATGTATCAGGGTACTTTTCCTGTAATATATTAAATATTTTTTCCGCTTTCTTTTTGTCTTTGAATATGCGGCGCTCACTTGCGATAAGTGTATGGGTATAGCTATTTATCGTTATGGATTTGAGCCATGAGCTCGTTGTGATTTTTTTAATACTTGCACGATAATGTTTATCCATAAATACACAGTCCTTTATTCATTTGGATCACTTAGAGCCACATTTGTAGTTTTTCTTTCACTCAATTTTTGTGTCCTCCCTTATTACCACTCTATTGATCGAAGTATTTGAATCCGATTCACTCACTCAACAGCCGATCTATTGTTCATAGATATGTGCAGCAAGGTTAACAGTTATCGGCATTATTGGCCGTCTTCCGCTCGACAAGGCACTCTTTGCACAGGATATAGGTGGCATTATGGAATTGGCCGCAATCATCGCATTCTTTGAGCACAGTAAACCATTTTCGATAAAGCCCGAATCCTGTATTCAGGCGCTCTTTGACTCTGTTTGAACACTCCCCCACTTACGCATTTGCGTTGAAGTGGGAGATTCTTGCGTAATCACCTTATCCGAAGTGAAGTTGAGCAAGCGATCCCTGCGATTCCCGCAGTTCTTGTTGACCTGGAAGCTTCTATTCGATTGTCAGGAGCAAGATGTTCTTGGCGGCATTCTCGTCGCGATCATGCACCGCGTCGCACGATCGGCATTGCCACGTTCGTACGCTTAGGTTTTTAACAGCCTTGTCGATTTCACCGCACACGTGGCACCTTTGACTCGTTGGCGCATACGTGTCCGCTTTCTTCAGCGTGCGTCCGTACCACAACGCTTTGTACGTCAGTTGCCGCACAAACTCGCCCCATGACGCATCGTTGATTGACTTGGCCAGCTTACGGTTTTGGAGCATACTGCTGATGCTCAAGTCTTCGATACTGATCGCTTGATTTTCGCGGATCAGCTGCGTAGACAACTGGTGTAGAAAGTGATTTCGAATGTTCGCGATTTTGTCGTGAATGCGGGCAACTTTTCTTTTGGCTTTCTGATAGTTGGCTCCCCCTGGGGTGCGGCGCGACAAGCGACGCTGCCAGAGGGCGAGCTTCTCCTCGTGTTGCTTGAACGCCCTTGGATGGTCAAACGACTGGCCTTCGGAGGTGACTGCAAAGCTGGTTAAACCTAAGTCAATGCCAATGGCCGTATTGCTTGGCGGAAGAGGATGGACCTCCACTTTGCAAACGAGCGAGATGAAGTACTTCCCTGTGGCTTGTCTACGAATCGTTGCGGACAGGATGCGACCACCGGGTTCTCGTGATTTGGCAAAGCGAACAAGCCCAAGCTTCGGCAATTTGAGGCAATTTCCGATCACGGCTATGTTGCCGTTGGTGAACTTCGTTGTATAGGACTGCACCGGATGCTTGCGGGTTTTGAAACGCGGCGCCTGGTTCTGCTTCTTAAAGAAGCGATCAAAACTGTCTGCCAGGCGACGGACTGCAGACTGCAACGCGATGCTATCGACAACCTTGAGCCATTCACGCGTTTGCTTGAGCAAAGGAAGCTGTGTTGCACAAGCGTAGTAAGACAAACCCTTGCCTGTTGCGGCATACGCGTCATTCCATTGGGACAAGAAATGATTGAAGACAAACCGGCAACAACCAAACATTTGCTCAATCCGAGTTTGTTGTTCTACATTGGGATAGATGCGATAGCGAAAGGCCTTCTCTACGAGCAAGCCAACACCCCCCCCCTTTTTTTTAATCCAATTATATCCATTATGGCACATACGTTCGTTTTTCTCACAACAAAAAGGCATCGATTCATCCCCGACTTACACATTCGTGTTGAAGTCGGAGTCTTCTCGACAAAGCTGATAAATATACTCCGTAGCCAAATTGATTGTTCGTCCGTGTTGCATCATGGATTGTGTAGATCTCCCCGTCCTCCAAGCATAGAACCTTAACTCCTTCTGGCAACATCACTTCGGTTGTCACATTCTATCATCCTTCCTAAATGGGCATAATTAGAAGTGAATATCCCGCTTCCGTGGATCAATTCTGATTTCTCGTAAGCTGCGCTCCAGGGCACTTACATGTAGGTAATACTTCTCTCTGTAAAACTGGCCCAACCAGAGTACAAAGGCACCGACCAGCGAATAGAAAACGAGTAATGTCTTTTCTTCAAAGCTAGTAATCGCGCTTCCGATCACCCAGAGCGTCAAGAAACCAAAGGCAAGAAAGAGATAGTAATCCCGATCCGCTGCCTTCAGCTTTTGCTGTATGATATCGGGGTATATCGATTCTGGTTTTGATGCCTCTCTTAGCTCGCCGATGAGCGAGCAAATGAAACGAAATGAACGAAGCTGCTTTGCCGTATACATAACGATCATCAGTGTGAGTAACGACAAAATGAACATCCTGAGCAGCGGCGGAAACTCAAACGCAAACAGAAAATCTACGAGCAAATAAAGTGCGGGAATTCCGCAAAGTGGCATTACGATAAGCAGCATGCTGGAAGCGAAGAGTGACTTACCTTGATCGGGATTCAACTTGTTTTCCCCCTAGTGGTTCATCCTATTGGAAGAGATCTTGAGATTAGACGTTGAGTCGCAGTATGTTCACGCCAATCAATTATGTATGCGGCTCGATTCCAGAAGCATCCCAAACCTCATAAAGTAAGGTCTCTGGATCGAAGGAAGATCAATATCCCATTGCTTAAAAGCTTCAGACGATGTGGTCAGAAACCTGTGACCTCTCAGGTTGTCGAAGAAGAAACTCAAGCAGTAAGCATACATCAAGTCGTCCCGCTCCGTCTGCGAAATAAACAGATGATCCTGATAGGCATAAACGTCCCATATTTGTTGCCCGCCACAATCGGATTTGAGCTGCCCGACGCATGTAAAGTCCTCGTAATGGATGCAAGGCTCCAAAGAAGTGAATAGTCCTGCAAAATTATCCGGACCGCCAGAGACTCGCCCATCAAAAGAGAATTTTGATTGGTCGTACTTCATTGTGCCGTATCCAAGCAAGTCTTCAATGTTCCTCTGAGGGGCCTTCACTTCCAATTCTAACTTCAAGGTGGATCGGCTGCTCATGATAATCGTCTCCTTATTCGAATGATCTCACGAGGTAATGCCCGTTGCCCGACAGCAGTAGGATTTTCTCCAAATAAGATTGGAGCTCATGATTTAATTGTTCAACAGAATGGCGCTGGAGATGTTCATCATTAAATAACGGTTCAAGGGGTTCATCATCAACTGCAGAATATCCGGCTTTTACTTGAGGATTCTTATCTGTTCGAAGAAGAATCAGCCCGCTTTCCGCAGCGGTTAATACATAGGATGGATGAATGAGGTCAAGAGCTTTACCCTTTGGTGGTTCTGTCCAATCATAGACAGGCAGGAGTACGCCAAAGTGTTCAAAGATCATAGCGAGATGAAAAGCAGTCCCGCTTCCCATATAGAGATCCTCTCTCTCCAAATAACGAATGATGTCTCCGCCAGGCCATTCTATATCTCGTCCAATT
This sequence comes from Cohnella phaseoli, assembly GCF_003386235.1. Taxonomy (GTDB): domain Bacteria; phylum Bacillota; class Bacilli; order Paenibacillales; family Paenibacillaceae; genus Cohnella; species Cohnella phaseoli. The sequence continues at coordinate 176,647 of NZ_QRDZ01000013.1, read as the reverse complement.
TCATAGCTTTTAAACATTGTCCAAGTCGTTCCCATTAAAATCTCCTATCTGTGCGGAAGTTTGGGACATATTCTCTGGCGTGCACTTGGCTGCGGATCAGTAAAGGAGCTCACACACCCGATTAACTCAGGATATCTCTTGCAAAATCCTCTGGCAATAAATTACTTTGGCCATTTTTATAGAAAATACTGTCAATATTCCCATAGTCAACGACTTTAAGGAGATGCACGTACAACTTGTTTTTAAGAATAACAAGGACATCGCATAATGAAGAGGGTTCTAAGGATCTGGCTTGGCGAAGTACCTCAAGCAATGCAACAAAAAAGTGGGAACGATCGCTAAACTGATGGTAAGAGACTGGCGTATCGGTCTGAATGAGGTCAAGTGAATTAAATAGAGAGTCAGGAAACTGAACTCCGCCTAAGGATTGCATCGCTGCCGGCAATTCCATCCCGCGAGAAAGCCTAAGCATAAGCAAGTCGATCAATTGGAAAGTGGAAACGACCCCAATGGTGGGGTGAGTTGGACGATGTGCAAATAACATTTTCCCGAAGCTCCTCTCTAAAGATGTTTCCCGTCCGTTCATCCTCAGATCGTTTATTGATCGTTAATAGAAGCGGGTTCGTGGTGCTTCTTTTCCTGGAATGCACCTCGATGAAATTAATCCGATCCGGAGCGGGATTCACTCGAGCTCATCCAAATTTAAGCAAATGATTTGTCCCATTTGTTCGTGATGGTCAAATTAATGTGATATAAGAGCTTACTGAAATATTCCATCTCTCGCTGAGGTAATCCGTAAAGAAACTGGGCCATTTGATCCCGCTGCTCTTGGGTTTTTCGCCTAAATCCTCTGAAAAAGGGTTTTCCCTTGCGTAGCATGTATAAGAGATCCTTGGGATCAGTTCTTGAAAAGTCAAGAACCCGCTGCTCCTGCATTTCATATAAAATGCAAAGGAGATCCTGAGCGTCATCGACTACTTTCCGGAAGTTTTCGCCAGCTGGAGGAAACGTGTATGTGAGCTCTGGATCGCGTGCATCGAGATAATGAAAAATCTTCAAGTGTTTCAGTCTTAATGCATAATAGGCTGCTGACAAAAAGGTTTCTCCCGCTCCACTATTTGCGCCCGCTTCCGCTAAAATCTTCACGCACTCAAACTGATTACACTGTGCTGCCTGGTGCAAGGCCGGCAAGGTATGCTGGTTATTGAAGAAGTTGACATCTGCGCCTTGCTCAACTGCCCATTTTAGAATCAGGGTTCTACCCAGCGCTGCTGAAGCAGAAAGCAATGTCTGATTCTGGTACACGATATTTATCCCTACAAAACCACTATCTAACATATTGGCAGCTTGGATAATGTCGTCTTGCACAGCACATCCGACAAATAGTGCAGCAAACTGCCCCACATGCATCGGATTGTTTATGTTCATCGTCTATCTCCCCCATTCATTTATGTAAGCGCTATATCGTACATTCCTGGCATCGATGTAGTATCAAAATATTAATCTCTGAAAACGAATATTAACCATTAAATGGTATTTCCCGTTAGATATGTGCTATGCCGTTCCCTCATCGGCTTCGATATCCGAATCTGAATCCTTGAAGTACCGCATAATGCGGTCTATCAGACCGCCGCGCCGGCGAGCTTTCAGTTTTTTCAAGACTTCATCACCTAAAATCGCCCGAAGCATCTCATGTGCCCTTTCCCGCATTTCCTGACGCGTCTCATCCCTCACATAACCGCTCGTCCAAAAAGATTCGCCGTCCATATAGGTTTCCAAAAATACATTCATTACCGGCATGTGAAATAGCTTGCGATGCGCGTATTTATTTCTTATCACGGGGCTGTGTGCCCGCTCCAACCGCGGTGTACTCTTATTCATAACCAATAGGGTCTTCTCCCCATATCTGCTCAAAAAGGATTCGTACTTCTGGCGGCCGCGCGCGAGCCGCATTGCGTCATAGTTCCCGACGGCAAGAATGATATCAGCACTTTTCAATATAATTTGTTCTCTAGGGTCATGATAGGCCGTGCTGATATCGGAGAACAGGAGCGAGACGTTTTTACTGTACGTCAGGAGCTCCGCTGTTTCTGTCTCAGTCCAATTGTGCAGTTCTACGTCCGGATCTCGCAGAATATAGCGTACGCCCTGTATCCTGAGCGCATCTTCCCAAGCAGGGACGGCATCCATATCTAACACGGCGGTATGCCAACTTTGCCATCGCTTACCTTTGCTCTGATTGCGGATCTGCTCGACCAAATCATAAGCATTCATTATTTGCATCCAAGCGGCCGGCGGTGAAGCTGCTTCCATCACACCGACTTCCACGTCTAGCGCAGCTGCTTCTTCGGCCAGTAAGCGTGTGAGCGTAGAGGATCCAGCTCCCTCGAACAAGGAAACGACTGCAACACTTTTCGGGCTAATCTTTATTTGCTCGTAGATGTATTCCGTTTCTTTCTTTATCCGAACTTCCGTTCTCACTTCCGTGCGAACCTCAGTGATAACCTGAGGTTCCGCTGCAGGCGTGGATTCTGCACCAGGAGGTGCCTGCTTTGCTGCTTTCGGTATAAGCGGCTGCTGAAGGATCTCTTCAGGGGTTCCCTTCTGTTTGGCTTTTCGCTTTCGTAAATCGTCCGCGATTGCGTCTGATTTATTCCGAAATAACTCGGTGTTTTCGTATTTCGGAGCTTGCCTGAGCTGGGTGGTCCACCCTTTCGGGAGCTTCCCCTCATGGAATATATCCGTTACGTTGGAAAGCACCAGTTTACTGAGAAAGAGATCATCCACGGAACGGGTGCAGAGGAACACGATACGGATATGAAAGTCATACCGCCTAAGTTCCTCGATCAAATCCAGCCATTCGTCGTCGGTTTCCGTGTCCCCAATGAGTTCGTCAGCGACAATGATCATGTTGGCGCCATGCTCCATAACGCGCGGAACGATGTTCTTGCGCGTGAGCGCGATCCCGACGACTTGTCCTACTAGATCTTCTTCCAAGGCCGTCTTAGTAATGGCGTTAAGTCTCTCATCCTGTAATCCAAGTACAATACGGTAATGATCATCCAAGCTACTCACCGCCTTTCTTTATTTCTCTTCTCCTGGTGCCTGTTCAACAACTCATTTTTTTCATCAATTGTAACTATCAATTTTACGTTCTTCATGACTCCACCTTCGGAATATAGTGCTAGTTTTCTTGCTAGAGACTTCCTTTCCAATATACCTTTAATTAGAAGCCCCTGTTGGGCCTAGAGCAGATCCATTTGCAGGGGCTGAAGGTTTACTTCGCCGATTCGTCTTCCCTTCTGAGCTAGGAAAAAGGCATGTGGGAAATTTTCTAAACATTCGTCTACCAAGAAAGCTTGAAAGAAAGATTCCGGAATGTAGTCCATACTCTTCCGGAATTACTTGACCAAGCCGTTCTTGGATCTTTCTGCAGAAGGACGGAAGTATAAATTTGCGACGTTTGTTGCAACACAGTCGCTAGCGCAATTCCCGGACAGCAGGTTCCGCGTTTGCCGAGTAAATTCGAACTGCTTATCCTTGATTACTGGCCTTCCCTTATGTCGACCGCTAGCGTGCTTGATCGTTTGCCCAGACCTATCTGTTGCGACTTCCAGCCCGTCGTTATAAAACCACTGCACTGTACGGCGTGCCAGCATCCAGTAGATACGCTTATCCTTGGGCATTAGCCGAATGACTTCATCGGTCGGGATTAAGTCTTCCAGATCCTCCACAAGTGAAAAGGTATGTGTTGGGTCTTGATACATCTCATCTAGGTCAGGAAGCGTACACTCGTTCTTATGCAGGAACTTGAGCAAATACACGTACATCTTTACAACAACGCGGCAACTCTGTTTGAAAAACTCATCTGTGGTTTCGCTGATAGAGTCGAGTACTTGCGCAATCATCTCCGCTACCTGCTCTACCGGCCCAACCATGCTGTTAAAACCCGGCGTATCCGGATCCGAAGGGTCTAGGTATGTGATAAGCTCTTTGGGGATACCGCTTTCAAGAGCTTCCTTGTAAGCTTTATCACATAAATCCTTAGCCGGCTCAATAACGATCGAACCTATGAGATATTTCGCCCATGCCTTATGGAAATTTTCTGAATTCAGGCCGTGCTTTTTTATTAAACCAGGGAAAGCATTAATTGCTTTAATCATATGGCGCATGTCCTGCTTGAAGCCGACTATGATCTTCAGAGCCGTTTTACCGGAGCCCGGTGGACCAATCAGTCCAGTTCCTAACTGACGTGATTCACCAGAGAGTACAACGGGAGCACCTGTTTCTGCGTCCTTGGCCAAAGTGATGTCAGGTGTTTCGTTCGCCTTTTCGTCTCCAAATCGACCCAAGAAGCGGGATTGAAACTGATAGGTCGCAAACCACTCTTTGACAAGAGGATCTGAGCGATACTCGTGTAAAAGGTGTGCCCAGAGTTTCATGAATGCAATGAACGGCAGCATCATCATGAGTCCGCCGAGCATACGCAGGCTACCTGGATGCAAATATTCGCGGTATCGTGGTTCGGTGACCCATTTATCGACGTTCATGAGCCGATCATAACTAATTGGCTTCATCCATGCCGCCGCTACACTGGTAAACAACAGCGTTGCCGTAAACCAAGCGAAGAGAAAGAAAAAAGCTCTCCGCCCTACTCCCTTATTGGTCGTCTGTACGCGTGTGGTAAATAGCCAGCTTACGAGACAGAACAATAAGCCGCCAAAGACAAGAAAAACAGGGATTGATAATGGCGCTTGGTAAAACGGCATAAGGTAGTGCAATTCCCGAAATAACTTTCCCGCTTCAGCCCGAGACATATCTCCTTTATTTATCAGGAGCACTCCAATCATGCCGAGGCTCGAAAAGAAAAGTAAGGCAATCACGCTGTAGGAACTGGCAATGATGATTTGGGGCAGCCACTTCCGCACTTTCACTCAGGGCTTCACCTCCCACCGTTCCCCGCTTCTGTCCATATTACGGGAATAGAACGTTTGTTCCCCTGAACGCCATTTGTCCAAAGCTGCATACTTCAGCCGCGGGGAAAGGACGTGATGGGTATCCATGGTGAAGTGCGCCTCTTGCGGATAGAACATAATGCATTCGACATAATCCTCTGTCCGCTCAAGAAGATGGTTTACCTTGATATGCGGATTCAACCATCCTGGATAAGCAATAAACACCGCAATGGTATTCCCTGTCTCTTTGTCGTAAAAAGCGTAATCTGGTAATCCACGATCCAGGCGAAGGTTTTTCCACTCCTTCATGCTCATAGGGATTGATCTCGGGAACTTCAAGCTCAAATGCGCCTCAAGATCGGGAAATAATCCAAAGAAGTCGCCAGAATGCTGTATGTATTGAAATGTAGTGCCGGCTAAAATCGACTGTCGAGAGACGAGAAAGATGAGTTCGTCCTGGATCAGTTCGTTTTCAATAGCCGTTTTTACAGCATTACCGACATTCCGGACGCGAACCTTACTTTCCTGGAATCTTTTTTTATGGGATTCTTCCCCCAGACTTGCATCACCTACGAGTATGGCGGTGCACTTCGGGATATAGCGCTTTTCATCCTTGATACGAATAGCTTTCTCTTGTAAGCGTTCTGCCCGCATTGCGCCAGTATCACATTCGATAGAGACGATAGGCTGATAGTGACCGGCAAGTATTTCCTTGTCTTGCTGTGTTCGAGACTGTACCGGTACGCTCAATATATCTTCGCCTACACGGTTTTCCTCTACCAGTGAAGTAAAGTAGCTATTGGGCTTAAACAGAATCCAGTCTGGCCGATAGTTTGCTTCATCTTGAGCATTGAGATAAAGGTATCTCCTCCACTCACTGCTCGGCAGATACATTTGGTTATCCCAGAGTAGCCCAATGCATTCCGACAAGAAGGACTGCAACATGAAGTGATGTTCTCCTTGTGCGCGAATTGCAAGATCGGAATGCAGAAAGTGTTGCTTAGGCAAATCAGGGTCTTCGTGGAGCATATTTACACGCATACAAGCCAGAGCATAAATTCTTAAACCAAGCTGACTTAGTTGATAGTGATAAGTTCTCGCATCTGCTAAGGACTGAGCTAATCCGAATATACGCTTTCGCTCCAATAGCCCGAGCTCTGTTAACTTTCGAATCGAGCTTCTTATTTTGAAGGGATTAGCTTCTGAAAAGTACATCTGGTGGATCTGATTAATCGTAAGTCTCCGATGCACGTACAGGGAATGAAGCACCATAGTATGTTCCATACTCCGTCGTACCAGCTTGATGGCACGATCCTCCGAAAAACGATACTTACGCGTTTTCCCTTTCTTACGATCTCCTCTCTTGCTCCCTTCATTGGATTCCTCGATTCCATCTGGTTCATCGTCAGGGTTAGGGTCCCAAGATCCCGGCTGGTTTTCCGTTGCCTTTGTTGGGTCCCAGAAGTGATCTTCGTCCCCGAGTGGGATCTCGTACCCCTCGATGGAATCATACGGCTCCATGTGGTCATGGCCCCTGAAGCGGGACTGGGCCCCGAGTGGATTAGCGGTCCCCGGCTGGGGACGTCGGTCCCCTACTGGTAAATCGTTCCCTTTTGGGGTGTGCCCCCCAAGTGGAATGTCGTCGACCCCAAATGGGGATTTTCCCCCGGAGCGGGAAGCGGTCCCGTTATGGATCATAAGTGTATTTGCCGACCGCTCATCTTTCATTTCTGGATACGAGAGAGCATGGCCCGCGTTAGGTAATTTGGACTTTGAATCAGAAAAACTACTTAGGGATAATGATTCATTTGCGTTTGAGCCTAACGTTTCATCTTTTGACAAATCTGTACACCACCCTCCTCAAATAGACATGGTTAATATTACCTACAGCCTAAAATAGCAAATAATTGTCGGATTGTGTATATTGCACCTAGCCACTTCCTTCTTTGTCTTAGTTTTGGTTCAACCGAAACTATTTTCTGTATTAACCTTATCCCTTTGGGGATTCCTAATTAGTTGCGCTTTACAGATAGAAAAACAGGTGAGGAAAATTAAAGCAGAAAAGTATCAGCTTATTGTAAGTTCAATCGAAGCTATCAGCCCTTGATATATATGGGATTGAAAGTGATTTTAGGGAGGGAGAAAACAAGCAATAAGAAAGGTAATAAAAATAATAAATATTTTTTTCAAATATAAATGTTCAACAGTATTGCTTTATCTGTTTAACTTCTGAATTGAGCGTCAAGATGGTTTCTTTAATTGTTAACTATTAGAGTGCCAGAGTCTTAGAGATTAGAGGTGTTGAAATGGGTCAACATTAACTCACGCAACTTCAGATGCTGGACATACGAATATGTGAACTAAGAAATCCTCCTGTTCTGTAAACGAGCGATTTTGTTTGCTCTTATTGATATCCCAGTTTGTCATATAGTCATAACACTTGTTTTCCACTGATTTCCGGATGAATGAAAAATTCTGGTTATTACATTAGTGAAGGTCAAATATATCCGCTGCTAATGTTAATAATATCTTCTCTATTAACAGCGCATTGGGGAGCGAGTTGAGTTTTTTAAGAGATCTAATATTTTGATAATATGATCACCTGAATATAGAGGCTCATTATGGTCATACTGATCGGCACACCCCATTGCATTTCATTCTGACTTCATATGTTTCTTGAATCCTAACATTTTTCTTCCTTGATAACGTCTAATAAGTATCTTGATTAGAAACTATGCACATCAAAGTGCAATTAACTCAATATAATTAAGGGATCCTTAATAGTAACTATTGATTCTGAAATACATGAGTTTCACTATCAAACTTAGCAAAAATTCTGATTGATTATAGGGAATGGTTATAACTGGATGAAATTAGAATGAAAATAATGAAAAATTGTTCAAAATAATATATAGTATCTATTCAGAATATAAAACGTAGTAACTATAAAAAATCCCTAGAATAAAAGGGGATTTATTGCTATTCCGCTACAATTTCGATTATAATATGTTATGTAGAAACTTAATGAGAAACTAGACTTGATAAGGGGGTGGTATCCATCGATGCGTATCTCAATCAGAAATACAGTGATGTTGATTTAAGCGAACAACAAGTAGCTATGTTAACTGACATCGTAGAAACTGACCTCCCATTAAAACGTGTTCTATTACATATTGCTAAACACGCTGATATAAATAAGGACGAAGAGGTCATGTCTGGTATCTCGATTAAAGGACTTGCTGATTCAATTGTTTTAGAAAGACGTGTCCAGCAAAAAAAGAATAAATCCAAAAAGTTCAATATTGAAAAAACGAATATCGATCGAAAGCACGTTGAACGAATAACGGATACATTACTTAAAATGTCCCTTTGTTATTTTGTTAGCGTCCCCCCTTCTAAGCTTATATATATTTCACGTAGAGGTCGGCAAATCGCAAAAGAAATTGTTCGTAGAAAGAAAGAGCAATAGAAAACGAAAAGGAGATGTTTCAATGGATTTCAGAAGAGCCCTCCCTTCTATCGCTACTACGGTAGTAGGTTTTGGCCAGGCAGGATCGAGGATTGCTGATAAGTTTGCCGGATTTAAGACTGCTGACGGAAAAACAGTTTATGTAACTCATGCTCTAAATTCAAATGATGGAGATTTGGCCGAACTTAAATATATCCCGTTGGAAAATCGTGTTTCGTTGAAACTAGGCGGGATGGGCAAAGATCCGGAGAAAGGGTTACGCGTGCTTGAGGAGAATGAAAACGCTCGTGCCATTTTGCGAGACTTCATACGTAATAAAGTAAAACCGACTGATGAATTAACTTTGTTTATTGCAGGTCTTGGTGGTGGTTCCGGAACCTCAACAATTATTAAAGCAATAGAAGAGTTTCATGATCATCATAACAACAGTTTGCTGAAAGCCAAATTGCTCGAGATTAAAGAGAATGTTGGACACGAGGAATTCTCTCGCAACGTAAGAAAGTACCAGGTAGAGGCATTTCAACAAGTAAGACAAAAGTATAAGAAAGTAGGCGTAATTGTCACGATTCCAACGCGCAGTGACGGACCTGATGTTTTAAGGCAGGTAAGCTCATTTGCTTCAAAAATATGGGAAATAACTAAGAACAAAACTAAAGGTATAGCATTTACTATTTTTGCAGATAATCAAATGTTTTATGATCGGTTTCAAAGCATTTCAAGTGATGGAAGATATAACAATTACCGCGATTTTGCCAATGCAGAACTTTCAAGCATCTTCCATGAAATTAACGTTGGATCAAATATTGGCGGGACCTCGGTTACGATAGATTCAAATGATTTCAGACGCGTTATTATGGAGCACAATGGCTGCCTTATTCTTAATAGAGTCGAGCAAAACGCAAAGACTGTAACAAATGCTACTGAATTAAAGCAATTATTCTTGTCCTCTCTGGAATCGAACAATTTCCACGATCCGATTAGACTTGAAGAAGAAACTGAAAACGAGGAAACCAAATCCTATGCAAAAGTGTTTCATGTTGGACTGTTAGCCATTATTCCTCCTGAGTTAAATCATATCGGCAGTTCTTTTATTGATGATGCCAAGGAGGAGATTAGCAGCAGATTGCCGCTCCAAGGGACAATTTTCTCTGGTTTCTTGAATGAACATAATCAATATAACGCAACAATTTATACCTTCTATAAAGCAGAAGCTCTTCCTACAAGGCTTTCGATCGGTCTTGTAGAAGAATACGAAGAGTTTATGAAGAAGCAACAAAAAATTCGGTTCAAGACGGAGGGTATCTCTCAGATTGCAGTGGCAGCTGAAGAATTTGATTTCGATGATATTGATATGCTCTCAGAGATGGGCATTGAGATAAAGGATAGCGATATAACTGATTCTTCAGATACTCCAGAAGTTGATGAAGATTTCGACTTCTCCGATATTACTCCAGAAGATCTTTAATTCAAGCTCCTCCCCCTCCCTTCTTATCAGGGAGGTTTTCTTTTTTATGGCATAGTATTTACATATGACGTTTTTTATTAAATACGTCCGATAGGACGCTGTCACTGAAGCATCGATAACTTAGCCGGGCTTCGCCTGTTGTGAAGAATGACGCGAGTGCAACTGTGCGATCCGTAAGTCGTCGCTGTCGCGCGATGGAGAAACGGGATGAGGCAACGCTGATCCGGACGAAGAACGAACTGATTCACGCGGAGAATGCGGGTGGATCTGGCACTGTATCGCGACTACAAACGGTTCAATGTCTCTCCGGAAGAACAGAAGGTGTTGACTGCAGCCGAGTAGTGTGTCGGCCAGACGGCCACGGTCAAAGCCGTTCGGGAACGGGAAACACAGCTGCCGGAGCGTGAGAAGCGCTTGAAGGCAGACCTGAAGCCGTTTGAAGTGGAGGACTACCATTGCCGCACCCTGGATCATTAGCAAGGAACGCTATGAAAGGCTCTACGCCCTTGAATCGCGTGTTCAGCAAATCGGAGAGGGAAAAAGCACCGGAAGCTCGAACAGCGGGCAGAGGAAGCCCATAGCAGGCTTCAGTCGCTCGGTTTCTGAGATCGCGAGAAGCATGGAGAGTCGAAAGGTGAAAGTAATCGACTTCACGAAAAAAAGGAATATCCGGATTTGAGGCGCAGCTCGCCGATCAGCGGCATGTGCTTTCGCAGGCCGATCGCATTTTACAGCGAATCAAGGTAGACAAACTGGCCACGCAGGCCGGTAGCCTAATACTGGAATTATCCAAACGCGAAGAACCTTAAGCAAATGAACGATCGGATGCGGCGATTGATGTCTCCGGAAGAGCTGTAGAAGCTGCATCTGAATCTGTCACAGGAGATCGGTAGCCTGGAACAAGAAGTTTGGCACATCGAGAAGAGTCGCCGCTGCTGCAGGGTGCGAAGGAGTGGCTGGAAAAGTATGAGCTGCAGGAATAGGGAATCCGCGGGAAGTTCCTTATGCGGGGCAGCGCGAGAGAACAACTCCGGGAAGACATGGCGCAATCCCGTCACATGATGGCGCCCTTCACGAAGTCGGGCTTCGCCCCTTGGCGCACCAAGTGGTGAACTGGATCTTCACAATCTGGCCGTTGTCATAGGCGCGCTGATCGCGGAGTCGGGCTTCGCCACTGGCGAATCAAGTCGCGAACTACAGCTGCACGATCGATCTAAATGCTGTCACCTGCGCGTCGATCACTAAGCCCGGGTTTTGCCCTTCTGGCGAACGAAAGTCTTGAATTGTAGTTGCGTGAGCTGAATGCAATCGTCGGTGCCCTGATCGAGGATCCGGGCTTCCCTAGACGAACAAAGTCCTGAGCAGCCAGTTACGGGGAGCTGGAAGCTATCACCGGCGCAGATCGCGAAGCGGGCTTCTCCGGAGAACCGAGGCGTCTAATAATGGCCATTTTAAATCTTGATACCCGGGCCCCCATTACTCCAGGCGATCACCCGTGTAGTTCATGGTAAGTTCGGTAGCCTTGTGAGTGAATACCGGCGTCACATTTGGCGCAAATCCGCTAAATGTCCCTCACCATCGTGCGCCGCAGCAATTTTAGCCCTCCCTCCTGCCTCTTTTCTGGCTCCCTTCTAGCACGCCGCGACTCATTTAAACCCCAGGACTGCTAGTCTGCTGGAACCAATTCCCTCCCTGGCCTAGATTATCGCGCATCCCCCCTCCCATCTGCTACTCATAGTTCACTGAGTAAAAAAAGACACAGGTATCAAAACCTGTGCCTTTCCTTTAAACGTTATGTTATTTCCTTTTTGTACTCTTCCTCTATTCTGTTGGCTATGAATTCCTCAATAAATAGAGTTTTAGCTGATAGATCTTCTTTTTTTTTGAAGAGACCTGTTTTAACTGGATTCTTGTTCCAAGCCTCAATTGCTTCCATTCTAAGCCGTTGATGAACTCTTCTGGATAGCGCGAGTTCATTGTGAAGGGCCTGTCTTAATTCAATTGATCTCTCTTCATCTGATTTTTGATTTTCACTTTTGGTTAGGGAATTCTTTATCATGACAGTGTTCTCTTCAAGCAATGATCTCATTGTTTCTTCTTGTGCTTTTGTTACTGTTGTCAGCTTCTTTTCAATGTTTTCTATCTGATCATTGTTCTCGTTCTTTATCCGACTCAGTTCTTCTTTTAGGAATTCCCTATTTTCTTGGTTAAATTTATAAAGAAGGTCTTCCATGTGTGACACAACAAGCTTGATTTTGTCATCAAAATTTCTAGAAAGATCAGCTAGTTGATTATTCTGATGCAGTCCACCCTGCTGTCCCATGATAGCCAACTCATTAGCATTCGTTTCAAATTGAGGATTATCTCTCTCCAGACTTTGCATTTCTAGGAGTAGTTCTTTAATTAAAGGCAATCCAAGGTCCTTTTCATCGCGCCATTTATTAATTTTAGCGACCCATATTTCATGTTTTTTTGTATAAAATCTTTGATTTTGTGCGTCTCGTGGTACTCGAAAGGCTTCTCCTAACACTTCCTCCCATTTTCTAAGTGTTGTTTGTGGCACACCAACTAGCTCTGAGAAATCTTTAATTGAATAAGCGCGTAGTTGATCAAGTGCCTCTGGACCAAGAGAATATTCATTTTCATACATAGAGAAACCACTCTCCTTTATCTCAATATGTAGAGGGTCTACATATCCAATGCATAGATGTATCCACCTCTATTATACACAAATACAACAGCTCGTGTAATTCCTCTACAAAATAAGGGTATGTGGATACATAGAAACTGATGTATGTATATATACATAAGTGAAGGTGTATTTAATTGTTAATGTAAGTAGATACATTAAAATATGTAGATGTATGCATTAATAGGTGTAGATATATACCTATGATGTGTAGAGGGTCTACATATCGGAATATTTGTGTTTTTGGCACATCTTTTGAGGTGTAGCTATCTACATGCTGAAAGGGAGGGTGATTATTCGTATGATCGAAATCAACTTTTACCGGACACATGCAAGAATAAAGGGGTGCTCATGATAAAATTATAGATACCAATATAGAAACTATAATGGTGTCTATAAAGGAAATGTAATGTCACCAGTCGGGGTATCTTCATATAAAATAAGGTTATATTTATAGTATCCAGTTTAGATACTATAAATACAAATCAGACCGATTTCCTCTGGCAAAATATCAAAAAGGTCCATAAAGAGTAGGGTATAGGCCTGAAATCAGGCTATGAAGAATAAATGCCATTCAATATTCTCAATTAAAATATGGATAAAAATATGGTTTCTAATATAGTAACTAGTAGAGAAACTACTCAAAGAGAATTAAACAATCCAGTTTAGTATGTTTCATGAAGATGAATCATTTGGTCAATTGAGAACAAAGTGTGCAAACATTCATTTAAAAACACTACATATATAAAGATGACAACCAGGGGCATGAAGTGAAAATACCTGTAGAAAGGAGGAAAATCATAAACGACAATCAGTTGTAGGGATCTACATATGCGTTGAGAGGCCACTATCATAGAATGAGAGGGGCTGGAAACGAAGATTGGTATAACTGAAGTCCTGGTTACGAGGATGAGCGTTTGGGGCAAGAGAGACGGCTACAGGAAAGTAGGAGGGAGAATAAAGCCTGTAGCCACGATTTGACCATTGCTCTGTAACGACTCAACTGACTTTCGAATTCAAAACTCAGACGAATATTTGGCTGGCATCTGATGTGAATCCGCACATAACTGTTCTGCATCGGTTTGATCTTTCAAGACCTCGCGACTTAGCTGTGACCGGAGAGGACCGAACTTTGATCGTCTGCGGTGAAGCTATTTGCTATCTGTGACGCCCGTTAGAGAAGGGCAACTGGTTGACGGCGATAGATATATGTACCCCTAATGCTCAAATCAACAATTGAGCTGGCCGTTGTTTACCTGCATGGAGAGAACCACGTGTCCGGTAAAAAGGGAGATGTTCTTCAGGCATCGGCAAAGTCGTTGTCCTCGCTACCGCCATGTGGATATGAACATTGATCTTGCAAAGCAAAAGCTGCAGCATCTCCGACAGGCCCGTAACCTAGCAAGAGCGCATCTCTTCAGAGGCATAAGTCAACATCGGCCTGAAGTAAACGCAACTAGTTCAATCTCAGTATGAAGTGGGTGCGGCTAGGAGATCGATTCTTAGCTGTACGACAGAACATATTGACTTCCGCTGTACATCTGTTCTTGAAAAGTATTGAAAGAAAAAAGAATGCCGATCGCAACCATAAAACTGTAGGACGATAGCGCGAATAAAGAAGGGGCCAAGCGTTATTTCTAATTATCATAAATTGTTATCATACCCAGCACCCTCCAAAATACTGATTCTCACGTAAATGTTACTCTTATTTATGGTGATTACTATGTTTTATCCTCCAATGTTAATGCAATATGCAAAAGACAATGTGCCATTTGAAGACAAGAATTTTAGGACACAACTCAAATTGGATGGAATCCGGCTACTTTGTATCTAACGGAAATAAAATAAAATTGTACAGTAAAAATCAAGATGTAACCAACCGTTTTCCGGAACTTCATAATCCACCGATAAGTAAAGGTACAATAATCGATTCTGAGCTAATTTCTACAGATGAAAGAGGGCACCCTGATTTCGAAGCATGTCTTGCTAGATTTAATTCTCTGAAAGACAAGAATAAAATCCATGTTTGTGCATTCGATATTTTATTTTACCGCGGTGATAATGTAATGCACTTACCACTTGATCGACGGTTAGAACTATTGGAGAAAGAGTTAAGGGATACAGAGTATTACTCAAAAGCACGATCTTTTGAAGGGAGCGCCATCCAATTATTTGAAATCGTGAAGTCATTTGGACTAGAAGGAATTGTCTTAAAACGGGCCGATAGTAGATACTTAAGTAGCAGAAGTCCTTGTGAGCCAGGAACTAAAGGAAAACGCAGTTGGAATTGGCAAAAAGTCATTAATTACAGCATTACTCATGACATCCTCATTACGGGATTTTCAAAGCGGGATTACCGGTGGCTAATTGGCAAGGTAGAACGGGGAATTATTCGTCCACTTGGAACGATTGAACTTGGAGTTACAGTCAAAGCTCGTAAAATGGTTTGGCCAAAACTTCAGAACTCAATAATAAAAGAGAATAAAGACTTCGTGTATGTTGAACCAAGAATTAGTTGTACCATAAAGCACCGGGGATACTATAAATCTGGTCTAATGCGGTTACCGGTTCTTGAAGAGATTTATCTTTAACATATTTACTTAAGGTGAGGTGCTCTTTTACAAAAGGTTTGACTTCGTTGGACTTTGATTATAAAATAAATCTAATTTAATACACCAACAGGAGAAGCACTCCTTTGATTGCCTTTTTGGCTTTCATTGGAGTGCTTTTTTTTTTGGGAATTATATATTAGGAGGATTACTATGCTTTATTATCTTATTTGAAAGTGGACCCGAATGAAGCAAAGTATTGAACACTCAAAGGCGTTAACTATGATGGGGAAGTTCGCACAAACATGAAGATTACATTCGATCAATCTGAGATCCTAGAGTTTACACTTGAGTATCCTGAACTTCTCGGAATGCAAGACACATATCGAGTTGTTGACGTATATCAATGTGACGGGATGGGGGGAATCATATTAGAGTGATTTTTTAGAATCACTGTAGCAGATAAGATAGAGGAGGGGGCAAAACGTAGACTGGGCCAGTTACTTGTAGCAATATACAGTCGCGTTGTGACGATCCATACTCGGAAAGGGTCTAGGAACGCGTATAATGGTTCGCTGGTTAAAGAAGATTCTCCCTCGGTGAGGAGACCCTAGTCCCTTGGTATGATGGTAGGGACTTTGCCGCGACTTCATTCCGGTTGTAGCCGAAGTTGCCAAAAGCATATGACAGCTGATCAGTTTTTAATATCAATGAGCTAGGGATGATCCATCGTAAGCGGAGGATTTTCAACTAGAGGCCGTTAAAGATGGTCCGTCTGCCGAAGTTGCAGAACGGACTTCTATTCTTTTGTAGTAGTAGAGAAGAAGTAATAGAAAAATTCTATCCAAATATTGACTTCTATTATGAACGCGGGGTATGTTTGTTTTATTATACCAAGGGGCGGGGAGGCATTCGTATGATGGCAAATTTGGGGCGAATTAACTCTTAATCAGCAACCGAACCAGGAGGGAGAAGAAAGTACATCCAGTGCCACATTGAAGAACAGCGGAAAGACTTTGTTTTTCCCGAGTTTACAATGTAACAGGGGCGTTGCGTTAGCATCGAATCGATTTGTCGTTCAGCAACCTCTAATAACGCGGCCATCCGATCGGCGTTAGGATGAACTTTGGAGTGCGGAACTGCAGCTAGCAGAACTTCGCCTTCGGCAGCGCGAGGAACGGACTCGACCGATCGTGTCCGGAGGAATCAGGAGTGCGGAGCTGCAGTTGATCGGCCGTCTCCGCTGGCAAGGAAGGTGTAGATAGGTGATAATGCATGTTGACATAGAAGCGAAGCAAGGATGGATAAGAACAGGATGAAGAATGTGATAAATAGTTTCATTGCTACTGTACTCGAATGGTTTAATGAAAAGCGTCGACAAAAGCTAAGAATTATTGAAGAATACCGGGTTCTATTAGAAAAAGCTGAGTATATTTCCGAACGAATTAATAGTTTGAAAATTAATCCGATGTACATAAATCACGATATAAAGACACGATGGAAAGAGGAGACTGTTACACTACAAAGAGAGCTTTTGGAGAAGTTACCAAAGAAATATAAACATACAGAAAAAGAATTATTGTATCTCAGGCTTCTCACATTTAATATTGAAAATTTTGATAATATTTGTGAATCAAACAACGAAACATTTATCGCAAATGAGTTGGTGGAATATGAAAATTTTTTTAATAATATAGAAGGAAGCTCTTTAGATATTCAACAGAGAACTTGCATTGTAAAAGATGAGATCAATAGTCTCGTTATTGCCGGTGCAGGAAGCGGCAAAACAAAAACCATTATTGGAAAAGTGAAATACGTCTTATCTCGTTATCGGATCAGTGCTGATGAAATATTGGTACTTTCTTTTACAACAGCGACTGCAGAAGAAATGAAGGAAAGATTATATAAAGAAACAAATGAAAAGATTGAAGTCAGAACATTCCACAGTTTGGGAAAAGATATCATTTCAAAAGCTAAAGGCAAGGCGATTGCAAAAACAAATATTGAATTGGAAAAAGTAATTAACAATGTAATAGATGACTTTAGCTTGGAACCAAAATTTATGAAGTTGGTTAACGTTTATTTTCTAGAGTATTTTAAGGAGCAAAAAGAAGATTCGGAATTTGAAACCTTAGCCGACTACTATGATTATCTTCGTGATAAAAATATTAAGACATTTAAAAATGAAAGTGTGAAAAGCTTCGAGGAGATGGAGATTGCTAACTTCCTTTATAGGAATAACATCAGCTATATATACGAGGAAAAATATAAATATCCTACCCAAAATATTGACTATGGACCTTATCGTCCAGATTTTTATCTGCCGGACCATGATATATATATTGAGCATTTTGGCATCGATCGAAATGGAAATGTACCTAAATTCTTTTCCGGAAGTAAAGGAGAGACCGCAACAGAAAAATATAATAAAGGAATAATGTGGAAGCGCGAAACCCATAAAGAACGTGGAACAACAATGATTGAAACGTATTCCTATGAGAAAAAAGAAGGAGTACTTTTCGTTAATCTGCAAAAGAGTTTAGAAAACTTAGGAGTACAATTTTTTCCGATGTCAGATCATGAACTGTTTGAAAAGATTAAGTCAAATCACATCTGTAATTTTGTGGGATTCAAAAATCTGATTGGGACATTTTTAAACTATGCTAAAGCAAATGATATTTCCTTTGACGAGATCAGGAAGAAGAACGAGAAACATTTTAATACTTTTCACAGGGCAAGAAATCTGTATTTCATTCAGATAGTTGAACCAATTTTTCTTAAATATGAATCTATGTTAAAGGCCGAAAATGAAATTGATTTTAATGACATGATCAATAAAGCCACAAAAAAAGTTAAAAAAGGCGAGTATAGAAGTCCATATCGATATATTATCGTGGATGAATACCAAGATATCTCATTTGCACGTTTTTCACTTATTAATTCACTAAAAGACCAAACTAATGCTAAATTGTTTTGCGTGGGGGATGATTGGCAGTCCATATATCGATTTACAGGGAGTGCCATTCAGTTATTTTCGAAATTGGAGAAGTATGTTGGTTATACAGAGAAATCATATATTGAAACAACCTACAGGTTTAATAAAAACATTATAAGAATCGGGGAAGATTTTATCACGAAAAATCCTTCTCAATTGCCCAAAAAGCTGAAGCCTAAAGATCCAGATGATAATACCCCGGCCTGCACGATTCTTCCAGGAGACACTAAAGAGGAACTTCAACAACAACTTATTAGTGCCTTAACAAAATTACCTGTTGGTGCGAAAGTTTTATTTTTAGGGCGATATTTAAGGGATTATCAGTCATTTGTTACGGATGAATTGAAGTTTACTCCTGTTAAGAATAAAAGCAACAATGTTGACAGATATACCGTCACATTATCACTTAGGTCAGATTTAAATATTGAGTTTATGACGATTCATAAAAGTAAAGGGCTTGAATCAGAATTTGTGTTTGTTTTAAATAATACGAATTTAAAATTAGGCTTCCCTAGCCAGATCGAGGATGACCCTGTCATGCAATTATTGCATGACAACGAGGAGAATTTTGAGTACGGGGAAGAACGTCGATTATTTTATGTCGCTTTGACGCGAGCCAAAAAGCATATTTACTTAGTCGCTGACACTAAAAATAAATCGTTGTTTTTGAGGGAAATAGAGGCTAGATATAAGCTAGCTACGCATAAAAACGATACAGAATATAAATACTGCCCTGTTTGCAAGAAAGGGATCGTTACACTAAAAATTGGGCAAACGGTGAATGGTAGAAAACGCTCTAATTACTATTCGTGCTCAAATATTAAATACTGTAAGTATTTTATATATGAATAATGGTCGGAAGTATGGATAAGGAGATTCTGAAGAGATGGCTTTAACCCATGCACTTGTTGATGATGAATTGATTGATTACGATCGTTAAGAGGGGTACAGAAGGAAGGGGACGACATACAAATAGAAGGAGCTCAATATGATCGATCATGTTATTCCACCATACCGCAGTTGGGAAGTTTGTTTTTATTGTGGCGGACGTCTACCGGCTAAACATAAAGAGCATATTTTTAATTCAAGCTGGACCGGCAAGCACAAGACGGGTTCCTTGATCTGCGACACATGTAATGCTTCATTCGCCAGCGAAGTAGACAAAGCATTCTTTCCCTATACGAAGTACATAATGAATGTACGGGCCCTTAAAGGCGAGCGGCACAAAGAGGCACCTACAATTAAAACGAAGAAGGAGATTGTTATCCGTCTGGGGGGAAAGCCAGAGTCTCCTCCTTTGATTAACCTTCGAGTTGAGGATGGAAAACTCTACTTCCAAGCAAGTGCTCCTGATAAGCCGACTTTACGAAGGTTCATGAAAGAACAATTGCCTGATATCGAATCCAATATGGGGCGTAGTCTAAGAGATGATGAGCACGAGTTGCTACGTAATTGGGTACGTAAGGCTGAGTTTAGCTCTGAACCTGCAGGTTCGGTGGAACTAAAAGATTCCATCGATCCTCAACTCCAAGTCCGGTCTACACTACACACGATTTTGAAGTGTATGGCCCTTTATGATCCAAATTTCACGAAACACATCTCCCAGGACATACTTAACTTTAGTCGATATGGAACTGGGGAATGGAGTTCCTATGCTGTTCACGCATTTCCACGCTTCGTCGATATTGTAGACGCATTTTCTTCATCCTTCACTGATTTCAATGCTGTTGAAGTTCATTATGTGCCGGCAGTCAAACTAATTGCGGCTAGGCTTGTCATTCTAGGACGATTGAACCGTTGGGTCGTTATATCAAACCAGTATGAAGGGCCTTACCAAATATTGTTCGTAGCGGAGCCATCTCTTAGCGGTATGTTAGATCCCTTACTCATGACGTTTCCTGATACCTTTCCCGCGAATGTTGAAGTCAAACATGCTATGGAACCAGATGACTTTGTAGAGGAACTGGTTCAGGTTTCTCGCATGGCGATGGGACCGATGCTCTATTGGCTCAGCTCTCCCGTAGCACTAGTCAACTTGCGGAGCAACATACCCATGTTACGTCTGCCTACGTAAATGAATTGAGGATGGCGATACTCACTTTTTACTCTGGGGCGGTGAAATTACAGTCCCAAATCACTGGCTCTTTCATTTCCTATCCAGAAGACGACATGGTTCAGGACTTGATGACTCATGGATTTGCTGAGCTCGAAGGTCTGGTCGGAGTGAGTACAGACGATAAAAATGTATCCGAGCTCGTGGCTCGAGCGACCTGGTATGTTTCACATCGCATATCACAGCTAGTCGAGGAAAAGAAATCCATTTCCAATAATGGATGAGCTACAAGAACATGAACGGATTCAAACCCGCGTTTGCGGGTTTTTCATTTTTTTTGTTAGGGGGAGAATGGCAGGAGGTCTCCTGGGTAATACTTAGTCTAAGGGAAGAACGGAATCTAACCTCATTCCAAAAGTCTACGAGCGAAAAGGATGCTGCATTACGAAATGTTTCATGTAATAAAAAAATGCGTTGCAAAGAAATTTATTAAGTAGTCAAAAAACAAAATAAGATTCGTTTCATTAAGTAACAACTGAAGCGGTCGATTTCAGAGAAATAATATCTCACACTTTAGATTGACACGCAATATTAAACCCTAGATGTAGAATGACACAAATGCACCCCCAATAATTTAGCGGACGCATAGGGTTTCGCGAATCATTGGGGGTATATTTGAGTCAATTGATACTGTCACAAAGCTATCCACAAATTCGGAGATTGACAAAATACTGCCCTCAGATTCGGATTTGCTTGAACTGCGACTACATGCAAGGGTTCCGGCGCAGTTTGTAGGGCAACCAGGTATTCGGCCAGTCGGTAGCCGATCCGCGGGCTGACTCAGCTCGCCGCGTTCAGGACTTTCCCGTCGAAATTGAAGGTCGGCATGCCAACGCGGCTGCAGGAGAACCCGGAGTTCGACCGACCACGTGCGGGACTCTTTAGTTTGAGGGATTGTTGTGTCACCTTTGAG
Source organism: Cohnella phaseoli (assembly GCF_003386235.1). GTDB lineage: Bacteria > Bacillota > Bacilli > Paenibacillales > Paenibacillaceae > Cohnella > Cohnella phaseoli. The sequence continues at coordinate 155,499 of NZ_QRDZ01000013.1, read as the reverse complement.
GGTAAATTTGTGACATTTGTCAGAGGATAAGAACATACATCGATTAAAAGCGGCGTATATCGCGGCTTTTTTGTTTTAGCAATGTAAGTTCTTGTCCAAAGCGAAGGACAAGAACTTACATCGTTTCTCGACTATGGACAAGAACTTACATTGTTTGTCGCGAACAATCATTGACTGGCCTGGCGGTTTCAATTTAAAGATGATTGGGGAGGCAAAGCCGATGGCTGCGCCAGAAACAGTTCGCGAATTCAGAGTGGAGCGACGTCGAATGGGATCGCCCGCGGCGCTTAGCAGTTGCGGGTACTCTATATTCGCAAGGCTAGTGGTAAAAGCGATTCGTTACAGTCGTGGAAAAGAAGGGGGGCAGGGTTTACTTTGCGCTGGCTGGCGGAATAACCGTTTCGCGGGTTTAGCGAAGGAAAAGAACTTACATCCATTCCCGATCGAAGACAAGAACTTGCATCGATTGTCGCATTACGAACCGTTCGTGCAGAACGAGAACTGAAGGAGTTGAGGAAGTACTACACTGGAAAACGCGAGTTAAACTCACCAGAGACGTGGTCCGGATGGAAAAGGGGGACATTGATTTTCTCTTCGACGCTGTAGCCGTTGGCCGGGACAAGAACTTACATCGTTTCTCGACTATGGACAAGAACCTACATTGTTTGTCGCGAACAATCATTGACTGGCTTGGTGGTTTCAATTTGAAGATGTTTGGGAGGCGAAGCCGATGGCTGCGCCAGAAACAGTTCGCGATTTTAGAGTGGAGCGACGTCGAATGGGGTCGCCCGTGGCGCTTGGCCAGAGGAGTAGATACCTTTATCGATATTCCTTAACAGTTAAATCCTAAAACGTGATCGTATGATTTCTAAAGCGCTCACCAGTCGCAAGAATAAACATACAGCGAAGATCCGCTCTTAAGAACGGGCCTGTTTTCCAAGTCAAGTACCTAGTCGGGGCACTCCTCAGATGATCTCAAAAATCAACTCTCATCATGTTTCAGATCACTGCGTATTTTCAAAGAGGCTTCGCACCATAAGCGTTAGTATCCACGGTTAGACCCGGTTGCACTGAAGCTTTTAGCGCACCTGGTTTCGTGCAAGAAGTTGTGTATTGCTCTTGAGATTGTAGCTTAGGATGAGAAGGACTTTCAAGGCAGAAAAAAAAGAAAATGTGATATGACCCATGCGGAGGCAATCAAAATTTTGATCAAGCCCAATTCGATTTTTATATGTACTTTTTATCCAAACGAAAAAAAGGTTTTATTGCCAATAAAATCTATACACCAACATTAATAACTGATAAAGCCTGTTATGTGAGAATATACCTGTTTTATGCGGGGTTCTTGTTGCCGTCTAAAAATGCACAAATTCACCTGAAATGTTTTTGAATTACACAAACTCATCATCATTAACGAGAGACGAAAAATGTGCCAAATTTCAACGCTTATTAGGCATTCCTTCGAGTATCGTGCTTGCTATCAGAACTCGCCCCACGATTCAGGAGTAATGCTGATAAAAGCTGGAGATAATCCTATTCAACCAAGTTGATTTAAGGAGGTACACATTGAATATGTTCCATTACACGGTCTATTCATCAAAATCCCCAAAGCAGGTCATAACCGATCTCACGAGTAACCTCTAAAACGAAAAATTCGGAGTGCTTTGGAAATTGGATCTGAAGAAGAAACTTGATGAGAAGGGCGTGGATTTCGAAAGAGATTATCACATTCTTGAGGTATGTAACCCAGAAGAAGCAAAGCGTGTAGTAACTGAATCACCACTCGTTGGTTATATTCTTCCCTGTTAAATCGTCATTTACAAAGAAAATGGAAACACATCAATTGGAATGCCCAAGCCTACTGCGTTGATTGATCTTCTCGGTAATGAAAAACTTATGGAAATAGCTGATGATATTGAAAAACGATTAATCAGCTGTGTTGATCAAAGCAAGTAAAACCTAGGTAAGTTCTAAAGGGCATTGGGTGCGAAACAGGCACAATGTCCTTTTAATTTGCCGCTTCGAGTCGTTAATTCCGGAAAATGAATGAATTCTAATCTATTCCATGGAGGGTTTTGGCATGTTTAGCCGAAATACTACAATGTGTATTATTAAAACTATATTTTTGCCGAATTCTCGATTGGAGAAACGGGGGAACCGTTTTGGATGAATTAACCTTGGAAACAAGAGTTATAGGGAGCCTTCAACCGAATCCTCAGCTAACCTCGTAGGCGGCGAAGGGAGCAGCAACTTTGAAGAAGGTTGGTTTAACGTTGTTCAGTTTTGTTCTGTTTTTCGTATTCAGTGGAGGAAGTGTCTTCGCATCGCAGATTGACTTAAGGAAAGCCGTTGACGAAGTCGTGGGGACTCCTTATGAATGGGGAGGTACGACAACAAGCGGTTTTGACTGTTCGGGATTTATCTTGTACATATTCAATCAATATGAGACGAAACTGCCTCGAACATCCAGTGCACAGTCTAAAATCGGGACAAAAGTCGAAAAAAATGACCTCCGTCCAGGCGATCTCGTTTTCTTCAATACCAATGGCAAAGGGGTCTCACATGCCGGAATCTACGTCGGAGACGGAAAGTTCGCTCATTCGTCCAGTAGTAAAGGGGTAAGAATTAGTGAATTGTCGGAAACCTACTATGCGAAAAGATATGTAACTGCACGAAGAGTTGTATCGGGTGAAAACTATGCAGAAATGATTAAAGATGATCACGCAAGCGAAGACGATTCTCAGGTATTAGGCGAGTAATTATAATTTAAATGCAATTTAAGGCAAGAATCGTCCTGTTCCAAGGGGATTCTTGCCTTTCTACTTCAATTTTGCATTGCAAATGCACGACATTCGCTGGCACAGTTCAAACAAGTCTTGCCACACATTTGAGAATCTTGATCATGGTGCCTTAGGCACTCGTTTCCACAATACTCACAAACAAATGCGCAGTATTCACAGATCGAATTCATAAGTACACTGTTTTCCGCTACTAGCTTAGCGCAAAGATCGCATACAGAAGCACAATCGGACAATAATTTGATCTGGTACCTTCTGATCGGCACATCCGAGCGATTCAAAAGCAAATCCCATGTTTTGCAGCACAATGCGGCACAATCTTGGAGCATTCCAATCATGCCTGTTGGCATCGAAATCTGCCCTTGCATGAGCAAGCCTCTCCTTCAATTCAATAATCACCGCTGTGGTATGCTATTCACTGAGTAAATGCCCTGTTCCATATGATGAGAAGATCAAGATTTACGGTCAGAAAGATGAGGTAAGACAAGCAAATGAGAAAGAAGACCATGTTCTTCGGGATATATGCGGGATCGGCGATTGCACTTTTTTCGTTTAGAGAGCCTTTGATTCGTTGGATTGAAATGGAAAACACCTGGTATTTGAATGTGCTGACCGCTCTCATTGCTTTGCTCGTAGCGATTATACCCGTCATACCCTACGGGATTGTCGCGGCGATACTTGGAGCTAAATATGGGTCGTTTTTAGGTGCGGGAATAAACATCGTCGTCTCGGTTGCAGCTGCAATCATTCTTTTTGGATTAGTAAGAGGTACTTTTACCGAAGAAGGGAGGTACAAAATCGCCCATTTGAAAGGTGTTTCTTTCCTAACCAAACTTGCTGAGAGAAAAGCATTTATGTCGATCTTATTCGCTCGTTTGCTCCCCATTGTACCCGCTCAAGCGATAAATGCTTTTGCTGCCATCACAAAGATGCCATGGAAGCCGTATATCTATGCCACTATTCTTGGAAAAATCCCGTTTATTCTCTTGGTAACCCTTATTGGCGACCAATTCTTCAATGAAACAAATTATAAAGAGATTGCCTTCAGTTCAATGGTTTATCTCCTTTTTTTAGGCGTAGTGTATGGCATTTATCGCCTCTATACAAATAAAAAGTAATTTCGGGTTACACCCCAACTGATGAATAAAAAACGGAGGTGAGTGGGGATAACTATCCACGTAGTAACTATACAGCCAGGAGGGATACTCTGTGTCACATGAACAATTTAAACACTGTATTGATGAATGCCTGAGATGCATGCAAGAATGTTACCATTGCTACAATGCATGCTTAAATGAAAATGATGTCGCCATGATGAGGGAGTGCATTCGTCTGGATCAAGAATGCGCAACCCTGTGTTCATTAGCAGCAGAAGCCATGTCGAGAAACAGTCCATTCGTTCAGGAGATTTGCGAACTTTGCGCTAAAGTTTGTGAAGCTTGCGGAAATGAGTGCAAAAAGCATAATGTTGATCATTGTCAAAAATGCGCGCAAGCCTGCTTTTCCTGTGCTGAGGCATGCAGGAATATGACAGTGACTGCATAATCTTGATCGATGAAAATAGAACTTACAATTGCGACGGTAAGTTCTATTTTCATAAAACTTACAGGATTGAGGGTATCATGAAAACCATATTGGTTATTGAAGACGAAACGAAAATTCGCGAAGTCATTACTTCCTACCTAGAGCATGCCGGCTATCGAGTGATTGGCGCTGAGACGGGTGAGAATGGCTATAACTGCATGCAACAGTATCCTGTCGATTTGATCTTGTTAGATTTGATGCTTCCGGACATTCCAGGTGAAGATTTATGCAAACGATTACGGGCTACTCATTCCGTTCCGATCATTATGCTGACAGCTAAATCCTCCAAGTCCCAACAAATTACAGGTTTAGAGCTCGGCGCAGATGATTATATCATTAAACCATTCGATCCGCGGGAATTAATTGTTCGAATACGTACCGTATTGCGTCGTGCTCAAAATGATGGACTTCTTGCCGATCGAATTGAAAGCGCGAACGGGGAATTGAGTATTGACTCGTTAAAACAAGAAGTGCTTTTGAATGGCGAACTTATCAATCTCACTCCTGTCGAAATCAAATTACTGTTCGTTCTAGCGAAGCACCCCAATCGTATTTTTGACCGTGAACAGCTGATCGAGAAAGTACATAGCCTGGATTTTGAAGGTGACGCACGTACCATTGACCAGCATGTCAAAAATATTCGTCAAAAAATAGAAAGGGATCCTAAACACCCAATATACATTCAAACCGTATACGGAAAGGGCTATCGCTTTACGGGGGGACAAATCAAATGACCCGAAGATTATCGTTCCGATTAAGTTTATTATTAATGGCTTGGTCGAGCCTGATTTTAATCATCGCCAGTATTGTCATCGTCAATGCCACACATTACCATTTTCAGTTGTATGGGAAAGAAGCGTCATTGATGAAACCAAGCGACAGCATGTTGAATGCCCACCTAGAACAAGCCATTATACAATCTATCGTGCTCACCGTCATTTTGTCATTGATCATAGCCGCACTAATGAGTATTTATTTAGCCCGACGTATCTCCAAACCGCTTGTTCGAATGAAACAAGCCGCTTTAATGATGTCAGAGGGAGAATTAAGTGTAAGATCCCCATCGAACACCACCCATGATGAAATGGCGGATCTCGGAAACGCATTGAATACTCTTGCCGAGCAACTCCAGAAACAGCAGGAACTTAGGCTTTCCATGACTGAAAACATTGCGCACGAGCTTCGCACCCCATTAACGACCTTGAAAAGTACAATGATCGCGATCAGCGATGGAGTATGGGAACCAACCAAAGAAAGAATTGATTCCTGCCACGACGAAATTAACCGGCTGATCTACCTGGTTAATGATTTAGAGCAACTAAACGAGATTGCTTCTCCGGATTTCACTTTGGAAATGTCCGAATTTGAATTAGCTGAACAATTAAGTAAAATCATTCGTCTAAATGAAGCAGCATTTACGGCAAAGAATGTAGATTTGCGATTGCGTAAAATTTCGAGGATTCACGTCTATTGGGACGAAAACCGGATGACGCAAGTGATCAATAATTTGTTGTCAAACGCGCTGAAGTTTACACCCACGGGCGGAAAAGTTTTTATCGATACTGAAGAAGATCAACAGGGGGTTATCCTAAGTATCCAGGATACGGGGATTGGCATCCCGGAAAAAGACCTCCCCTTTATATTCGAACGATTTTATCGTGTAGATAAATCACGAAGTCGGAAGACAGGGGGAAAGGGGTTAGGGTTAGCCATCGCTAAATCCATTGTAGAGGCGCATGGGGGGCGCATTTGGGCACCTAAACATAATGAAGCCAAAGGGATGACCATCATAATGAAAATTCCTCGAAAGGCCATACTTCACGTGGAGCGAATAGATTCTTAATCCGTTATTCAAAAAATCTCTCCCCGATCAGAAGCAGCATCAGGGAGAGATTTTCGTTTAATTATTCCGGTTTATTGCCGGCATTCGGATTCGCAACAAAGTCTGTATTGTAATCGGTGTATTTCACTTGGGTTACCATTCCCGCCGAAGCATGATGCAAATCATGACAGTGGAACATCCAGTTTCCTTCATTGTCCGCAATGAACGCAATGACGTACTCCTCGCCGGGCTTCACGTTAATTGTGTCTTTGATGATCGGCGAACCTTCAAGCGGCTTGCCGTTCTTGCTTAATACCTGGAAGAAATGCCCGTGCAGATGCATCGGATGGTCATCGGATTTAGATTGGTTAACGAGACGAACTTTAACGGTATCTCCTTTTTTTACTGGAAGCGGTTCGGTTTCCGGAAAGGTTTTGCCGTTGATCGTGTAGACAGTTTCGCCATTTTGGGACTCCGTGTTCAAATTCATCGTATATTCCATTGTATAGGATTGATCCAAGGAAAAGCTTGCTTTGCCGAGTTGACCATAGCTTGCTAAATCCACAGAACTAAGCTTTTCTTTCTCGTTGGCTGTATCAGTCTGTTCGTTCGCTCCTTCGTAGGCGATCCACGCCTTCATCCCTTTAACGGCATTATTTTCGCCATGGTCTTCGATCAACCATTTTCCAGGGTTGTTCGCCTCAAATTCGAGGTCATAACGTTCACCCGGCGCTAGCGTCACAACATTATCTTTCAAAACCCCCGGATTATTGATGGGCTGGCCATCTGTGGCCGTTATTTTGAATTCATGACCATGCAGATGGATTTGATGCGAAAGATATCCGGCGTTCACGAGGCGAACACGAACTTTTTCGACTTCTTTAACGACCAATGGTTTCACCAGGTCTCCGGATTTCCCATTAATCGTATACAAGTCATACATACTCATATCGTGAGCCATGTCCATTTCCATTCCGCCCATGTTCATGTTGGAATCTCCCATGTCCATCCCGCTATGATCCATGTCGGACATATCCATGTCATTGTTTGAAGATGTTCCTTGAGACATATCCATTCCGCTGCTCATCCATTCATCCAGCACGAGCGTGTAGTCACGATCCACTTTCTGCTCTGCAACCCCTTCAACGATGAAGGAACCATAAAGCCCGCGATCCAATTGATTTACGCCGTCTTGATGCGAATGATACCAGTATGTCCCAGGTACTGTGGCTTTGAATTGATACGTGAAGGATTCGCCTGGTTGGACTGCATTCTGCGTGACGCCAGGAATTCCGTCCATGTCATTTGGGACCGGTACGCCATGCCAATGAATGGTTACCGGATCCGGAAGTTCATTTCTCAAATTGATCTTTACCGTTTCCCCTTGCTTGACGCGAAGTTCCGGACCGGGCACAGAGTTATTAAAAGTCCAGACCGGCAAGGTCGTCCCGGGAGCAATCTCTTGATTGCTTGCGACTGCCGTTAAATTAAATTCTTTACCGGTTAACACCTTCCACTCCGCGGTTTGAGCAATCCCCGTTTTAGTATCTGATGTTTGGGACGGCTTTTTTTGCTCGTTCCCCATATTCATTTTCGAATGATCCATTCCACCTATCGCGCTTGAACAACCCGCTAAAGTCAAGGAAATCGCCCCTACGAATCCAGCTGCTTTGAGTTTCCAGTTTATGCTCATCATTTATCCTTCCTTTCAAGAATCATTTGCACAAGTCCATCTTACCTTACAATTATGTAGAAGTTGTGAGGAGGAAGGGGGAGGGGAGAATGACACAGGAATATCACATCTTGGATGTTGACGGACGACTTCTTAGGAACTACAATTCGTAGTACATAACTTTCAAGGAGACATCCATGAGAAAAGAAAGAGCGCTTGGCATCAAACTGATTTTGCTGATTTTTTTAATCGTTCTCGTTGGCATTTTTCTCTGGGGGAATTATAAAGAAAAGACCGACCCCGTTTCAGTATCTTTAGCTGAACAAAGGCACATTTAGGACATGTTGCCGAACTTATGATAAAATGGGGCGGAAAGGAGCGTGCATCGTTTGAAAGTACCTCGGATGAGAATGAACGAAGAAGGATTAAATCGTTTTTTTGGCCCGCTTGAAGCGCAGATTATGCAGATCGTATGGAATCATAAAGAATCCACGATTCGGCAAGTACAGGAATTTTTAGACGAAGAGCTTTCCTATACTGCAGTAATGACAGTCATGAACCGCCTTCATGAAAAAGGTCATCTCAAGAAAAAAACAACGGGAGCCGGAAGGAATCGATTAAGCGTTTTTCAGTCCGTCCAGAGCAAGGAAGAATTCCTTCAAGAACAGACGAAGGCCGTTACAGAAGATCTGGTCCAAGAATATGGCGAATTAGTCGTCAATCATTTATTTGATGCCGTTCAGAAAGCCGACCCCGAATTGTTGAAATTGCTAGAAGAGCGGTTAAACGAATGGAAGCGTGATCCCTCATGAGGATGAGAAACCATCTCGCCTTTGGGTTTTATTTACTCATTAGTGGCTTTGCCTGGACGCAGTTGGCGTTATTTTTGGTGCATGAAACGACGGAGTTCAATCCGGAGTGGGGCGTATTGCAGTATTGTTTGTCTGCCTTGCAGGAGGAAACCCTAATTCATCAGGTTGTACGCATCGGGTTAAACATCCTGATCGCCTATAGCGCATCGAGTTTGATATCGAGCGTCATCCAACAGTTTACATTAGCAAAACACTGGCGAAATCAGATAAAAACTCGATATAATCACGAGCGTACAGCTCAAATGAGACATCAATTTGAAGAAATCGGATCGAAAATAACGGTCATTGATCATGAAGGCATCGTTGCGGTCACCTACGGTTTCATTCAGCCGCGGATCGTGCTCTCTTCAAAAGTATTGGACGATTTTTCAGATCGTGAGATTGCAGCCATCGTATGGCACGAGAACTATCATTGTCGGAACCTCGATCCCTTGCGATCTTTAATTCTTCAAATGATGAAGACGAGCCTGCCTTTCCTGCCCATTCTTCAAAAGTTGGCACATTATATACAGGTATGGATGGAACTGCTCGCCGACCGTTATGTAATCCGCAAGCTCAATAATCCCCATGATCTGGCTTGCGTATTATTGAAATGTTCGCAGCAGGTTCGGGTAGTGCCATTAGGGAGCGTAGGGTTTGCCGACGTCGCCATCAATTATCGGCTTCAACAACTCATCCATCCCAAACAAAAGATTAAGGTACCTGTGCTGAAGTCTATTCCCGTGGTGAACTCGATTTTGATGCTCACCTTACTAGCAGGAATTCTGGTAAGCGGCTGTTCATAAGCCGCTTCTTTTATCGCTTTTCAAACTACTTTATGTAGTAGTAATTGGGGGGTGAATGGAAAACGCAGCTGATCTAACGTTTTGGTTTGTTTTTGGAGTAGGTATCTTGTCTTTTCTTTCGCCGTGCTGTTTGCCGCTTTATCCATCCTACTTGTCTTATTTAACCGGCATTTCTGCAAAAGAATTGCAAGAAGGTAAGAAGAGCATAAGACAAACCGTCATCCCGCATGCCTTATTTTTCATCGTCGGGTTTTCCGTCATCTTTTATTCTTTAGGATTTTCCGCAAGTTTTATCGGCCGCATTTTTGCGGAACGGCAAGAGTTGATTCGCCAATTAGGCGCGATATTGATTGTGATTTCCTGTCTGATGATGTTGGGGATATTTAAACCCAGTTTGCTCCTCAAAGAAAAAAGATGGATTGTTCAGCAGAAAGCCGGGTCACATGTCGGATCGTTCTTTGTAGGCATGACATATGCAGCGGGCTGGACGCCTTGCGTTGGACCGATTCTTGCAGCGGTTCTCGCTTTAGGCGTCACGGAGCCTAGTAAAGCACTTTGGTACACCACGATTTATACGATCGGATTCGCTATACCGTTTATTCTCATGGCTTTTGCCGTCGTCAAAATAAAATGGCTTACGAAGCATGGGGGGCGGTTGATGAAAATCGGCGGAGCGATAACAGTAGTCACGGGTGTTCTCTTGTATACGGATCAACTCAGCTTGATTTCACGAAAATTAATCGGGTTATACGGAGGTTTCATAGGTTTCTAAAAAGGAGGGAGCACCTTGCGAAATTCGATTATCGTGATGATCGTTGCAGGCATTCTGATCGTATTCGCGTTTATGCAACCGGATGGGTTCAATAAGGAGCAAACCGCCAAAGTCGGTTTTCAATCCCCCCACTTTGAGCTACAGGGACTAAGCGGAGAAACATATTCTTTAGCCGATCTTAAAGGAAAACCTGCGCTAATTAATTTCTGGGCCTCTTGGTGCGGCCCCTGTCGCAAGGAAGCCCCGGAACTGGTCCGTCTCTACGAACAATATAAAGGACAGATTGCATTTTATGCGATCAATATGACCGCTGATGATTCCATTGCGGGCGCCAAAGCGTTCGTCGAAGAATTCAAGCTGCCTTTCCCGATCCTGATGGACGAGAATGGAGCAGTTACGGCGCAATATCGGGTCAAATCCATCCCCACGACTTTTTTTGTCGATGGCAGAGGGACGATCCAAAGTATTACCACAGGTCTGGTTGCGAGCGATTCGTTAGAAAAGCAGATTCTGCAAGCCATCAATGCCCCGAGAGGAGCAACCTGATATGGAAGTGTTCCAGCTTGGTTCCTTTCAGATCCGCTCAGATTGGGTGTATTTGATAATCACGATCGCATTGGGAATGACTGCTACGAAGCTTTATTTGAAGAAGAAAGCACCGAGTGATTTGCCGTACTTGGACGTTTTTGGAAATGCTATCCTTCTTGCCTTTGTTCTATGGAAGCTAAGTCCAATCATTACGCAGCCTGATTTGTTGATCAATCCCTTCGTTATCCTTGTCACACCGGGAACACCGAACGGATTAAGCATCGGGATACTCGGTGCCGTGATTTATGGTGCATTGACGATCCAAAAGAAGAAGTTGCCTTGGCGTAAGGTGTTGGATGCACTCCTGTTTGGATCCATGTGTGCGATCTTCATCTATTCGATCACGCACTGGCGGTATGGCACGCAGACAATGATGCCATGGGGAATATCGTTATCCGACTCCGCTTACCGTTACCACCCGATCAATGTCTATCAAGCCCTCCTATTGGGGATTTTGATTGGACGAGCCTACATGAAACCGTATGGGATCGGTAAGGTCGCGTACACCGGAATCATTGGAATTGGAATCTCAACGCTTGCAATTTCGTTAGTTATGCCGAAGCTTGCGTCATGGTACGGACTAACGGCTTCGCAATGGTATTCCATTATCTTACTTGGCGTCGGGTTATGGATCTATTTCATCGTAAACCTAAAGGGAGGGCAAGTCCATGAGAGTAGAGCTGATTAACATTGGAGATTTTACCATTCGATCATACGGGGTTATCGTTGCGTTAGCCATTTTATTAGCTGCATCCCTAGCTTATTTTCTGGCGAGAAATACGCCTTATCAAAAACACATCCCGAATATTCTTGTATTTGTCGTTTTGGGTGCGATTATCGGTGCGCGAATATGGCATGTTTTCTTTTTTCAATGGGGCTATTATGCGAAAAACCCCGTCCAAATCTTCGCCATATGGGAAGGGGGGCTTGCCATACAAGGTGCATTGGTTGGCGGATTTGTCGTGGGTATTGTCTATGCGAAGATTCATAAGTTTTCTTTTTGGGAATTTGCGGATACCGTTGCACCTGCCATCATCTTCGGACAAGGGGTAGGACGAATCGCATGTTTTTTAAATGGAGATGCTTACGGTTCACCGACAGGCTCTTCGTTTGGTCTGGTTTATCCGGAAGGCACTCAAGCCTTTGATCGATATGGTGCGCAGCCACTCTGGCCGGCGGAGGTATGGGAAGGGCAATGGGATTTTATCGTGTTCGCGATCTTGATCGGGTTGAAAAACAAAACGCTGCCACACGGATTTCTCTTTCTGACTTATCATATTTTATACGCTGTGGGTCGTTTCAGCCTTGAATACCTTCGCGGAGATTCGCCTCGTTATGCTTTCGAATGGACGGCAGGGCAATGGACCAGTGCGGTAATCATTGTGACAAGTATCCTAATCATGCTCGTCATGACTTACCGCAAAAATAAAGTCCAAACAAGCAAAGAAGTGACCGAAGGGATGATCCATTAGGGGATGGGATCATAAGAAATGGCTTGATTCCCCAATGCATTCCAACCGGAGAGAAACGTGCTTTTTTCGATTTTCACTTGTTTTTTTCCGCTTAACGGGTCATTCAGGTAAACATGGTCTTGGTCATAACCGGTTAGAAGAACGCTATGCTCTTTGAAGGTCGCTTGAATGGAACCGTTCTGCGAATCCCAAGTGATCCACGCCTGCTCGGGCGCAACGTAATTCACGGTTGTCCAGACGATTACCGGGACGCCTTTCGACAATTGGATTTCAAGCGACTCCAAAGAGCTGCCGGTCAAATCGACTGCGGAATCGATGTATTTTTCTAAAAGCTTAAACAACGGCCCGTGATAAACACCGTAGCCGATCGTTTTTCCGGTAATATCGCCTACAAAACCTTGATTGGGATCTCCCCAGCTTAGAATTTTTCGATTCTTGCCATAGGTAATGGGGGTGGGGTCTCTCCGAAGTTCAGGTACCAGATCCATTTTATCGACTTTTTCTCCATAGAATCTGAGTAGCATGGCAAGCGAAGTAATCTCACAACCGTTTCTCAGTTCCGGAAGTTGTTTGACTAAAGGGGCGCTTAATAATACTTCCGTTTGATGGACGGCCTTCTTTGGCTCATCGGTCTTGATCTCTTTCTCTACCTTTTTCGTCTTGACTTCCGCTAATGGTGCGGACTTGGGTACACCCACTTGAATCGGTTGGTTAACTTTTGGGATGGATTCTTTCTTTTCAGCGTTATAGATTATGAACACAAACACCACGATTAGACCAATTAGCAAAGCATTAAAGAGGATGAGAAATCTCAACATGTGATGGATCAGTCCTTTTATGTACTACGTTGTGTAGTAATTATGATACTATAGAAGTGGTCTTTGAAACAACGTCAACTTCGGAGGAAAACAATAATCATGATTTTTGTGTTGCAGCATGTATTCCGTGTACTGCTAGTCATTGTGTTCCTTTCCGGTTTGGTTGGACACCCCACCAATATGCAGGCTGCGGAAAATCGGCAGGATCCCCAAGAGCTCGATATTCACGCCAAATCCGCGATCCTGATCGATGGGTTAACGGGAACCATTTTATTCGCCAAAAATGAAAATCAAACTTATTATCCAGCAAGCATCACGAAAATCGTAACCGGTATCGTGGCATTGGAAGCGTCCAGTCCCGATGAAATCGTGACCGTGTCCAAAGAAGCCCGGTACGAAGACGGGACGAGAGTCTTTCTTGCCGAAGGCGAGCAAGTCCCCATGATGAAACTGATCGAAGGACTTTTGATGAACTCCGGGAATGATGCCGCTACGGCGATCGCCGAACATATCGATGGGTCGAAAGAAGTTTTTGCCCAGCGAATGAACCAATTGGTTACGGAAAAAATCGGCCTTAAAAACACGCAATTCCGAAATCCTCATGGACTATTTGATTCCGAGCATTATACGACCGCAAAGGATATGGCCTTAATCGCACAATATGCCATGAAGAATCCCGATTTTCGCCGCATCGTCTCAACTAAAACAAAGCCCTGGAATGGGGAAGAGTGGAAGTCGAATCTCGTGAATCATAACAAATTATTATGGACTTACGACGGAGCAACGGGGATTAAGAACGGGTTTACCGACGAGTCCAGATTCACCTTAGTCGGCTCGGCGATGCGTAATGGAATGGAATTGATCGGCGTCGTCATGAAATCGGCAACGAGTAACGAATCCTATTCGGATATAACCCAATTGTTGGATTATGGATTTGGGAATTATGAACGCAAGCAGATTATGGCGGCTAATGAAACCAAAACTTATTCTGCAGGCGAAATAATTACCGCATTCGTAACAAAGGATCCAATCATTGTCACGGTTCGCAAAGATGAGGTACTGCAAGTCACCCTAGACGAAGTTGGCAATTTAAGCGTCAAGGAAGGGGTGAATCCATCGCGGATCATCTCCAGACTATCTCCGATTGAAGTTGCAGAGCCGAAACCAACTCCAGATCCTGAATTGGAAATCAAGAATGAAACCAACGTTTGGCGCATTCTCATTACAGTTCTTTGGTTTTTAATGAATCTGTTTATAGGAATGGTTGCATGGGCCATAAAAGAAAAGCGAAAAACGAGTTAAGCCGGCCAAGGCTACACAATTCCAACACAATGTCATGATAAAGTAAGGAAGAATCAAGAAAATGGAGGAGTTATGCCGCACATGAATAATTCGAAGCTACGTAGAAAAAGGATGACCACATGGGGAGCCATTGTCGTATTGTCTACCGTTCTTTCTGCTTGTACATCATCGTCTGCGCCCGATTCGATCGAACATATGCACGGACTAGCCTTCTCCAAGGATGGAAAAGAAGTTTGGATTCCAGCCCATGAAGGAATCGTTGTTTATCGTGATGGCAAATGGTCGAATGCTCCGGGTAAGAAACATGATTATATGGGATTTTCCAGCACCAATGACGGATTTTATAGTAGTGGACATCCGGCTAGGGGTTCGGATTTACCCAATCCGTTAGGTTTAATTAAAAGTACGGACGATGGAAAAACCATTGAAACGCTTGCGCTCAGTGGAGAAGTCGATTTCCATGGCTTAACCGCAGGATATCGTTCGCATACGTTGTATGTCTTTAACAGCAGTCCTAACACCCTTATGCCGACGCCCGGTTTCTTTTCTTCGACTGATGAGGCAGAAACATGGAAGCAGAGTGACTTTAAGGGCGTAACAGGTCAACCCGTTGCGTTCGCTGCGCATCCAGACCATGCTGGCACCGTAAGTGTAGCCACGGACCAGGGCTTATTTCAGTCCAAGGATTTCGGGAATACGTTCGAGAATATAACCTTTGATCCTCGTATAGCCGCAATAAACTATGCACCAAACGGAGAACTCCTTGTAAGTACTTTAGACGGTAAGTTGATGATGCAATCTGAAGAAGGGTGGACGGATATCCTCCTTTCCAACAAACGTCCGGAGGAAATCATCACCTACATGGCACAAAATCCGATCGATTCAAAGGAATGGGTAGTGGCTACGGAACAACTGAATCTTTGGATAAGCCGCGATCAAGGCGGTACTTGGGCGCCTCTGGCTAGCCAAGGCAAATTGAAATGAAGTTGCCCTTTTTGTTAAAAAAACATTCTCCCTTGGGCTTGATGTTGGTTTTTCCGTTTTTGGGTGCCATCTATGCTGCTGTAAATCAACCGGGCGAAAAAGTATATTCCTTGGTTACGCCGATTGATCAAATGGTCCCCTTTATCAAATGGTTCATCATTCCTTATGCGTTCTGGATCTTTTATATTTATATTTGCTTGTTATTCTATTATAAAAAGGATCGCCAGGTTTATTATTTAACCCTCACAACTTACGTGGTAAGTGCCTTAATAAGCTATGGTATATATTCCGTTTTTCAAACGACCGTTCCACGCCCTGAAATTCAGGATAACGATATCGTATCCCAGCTTGTTCGCTATATGTATCAGCGCGATCGGCCGTTTAATTGCTTTCCGAGTATTCATGTATTTTCGAGCTATTTAATGATGAAAACGTTGTTTAAGAGTTCCTTTAAGACGAAAATTAATCAGATGCTCATTTATGGCATGTCGATCTTCATTATTGTTTCCACGATGTTTGTTAAACAACACGTGTTACTGGATGTGGTCGGCGGAATCTTGTTAGCCGAAGTGGTGTACCGCTTCATGTCCCGACTTCAAATCCTCGTGATGGCCAGAAAGCAACGGCAATCGAATGTAGGAGTCGGGTTGTAAGATCAAGGGGGAGCGAAAGGGGAGGGAGACCTTGTATTCATTTTTTAGTGAAATTAGCCGATGGCTAAGCTCTCCATTTGCCGATATTGCGATCAATTCCAAAATGGCTTTACTGGCTGCGCTCTTTTTCGGTTTCGCGGGCTCTGTCGCCCCCTGCCAGCTCACCGCGAACTTGGGGAGCATTACGTATTTCGGAAATAAATATATGAATGAAAAACTTGCTAGCATCGAATTTTCGCTCTACCTGTTGGGTAAAATCGCAGTCTATACGACTTTTGGTTTGTTGTTTTGGCTTATTGGTCAGAATGTTTCCGTTGAGGCCATACCTATTTTTGTTTATGCACGAAAAGTAATCGGCCCGTTATTTATCCTAATGGGTCTATTTTTCCTTGGACTCTTTAAAATTCAGCGTCTTTCATTTGGATTCAAGCTCGCCGCTTTCGTTCGGAAGTTATCTGATCGGGCAGGGAACAAGGGCGGAGCTTTTCTTATGGGCGTAGCGTTCTCGCTTGGGTTCTGCCCCACGATGGTCTTACTGTTTTTCGGCTGGTTGATGCCCGTTGCAATTCAGTCCTCCTATGGGATGATCTTGCCATCGGTGTTTGCGATTGGCACGGCTTTCCCGCTTTTGCTCTTTTTCGCGATTGTGATTGGTTTTGGATTAGACCGATCTCTGTTTAAGCATGCGAAAAAATGGGGAAATATGATTTACAAGCTTTCGGGTCTTCTTCTCATCGTTCTTGGCATTAGCGATACGATCACGTATTGGGAATTATAAATCGTGGACGAACGATAAGGACTTACCCTAACGAATTTTTTATCAGATTGCGCTTTGTGGGGGTGGTGCATAAATTTCTCTTGAATGAGAAAGCTTCCTAAAAAGAGCCGAAGGAGAGATGATTCGTGATTAAACATGATCATCAGGAACATCAGAACCAGCGAAACCGATTCGTTCATTCCTCTTCTGAACCAATGAGCCACCACGATCACCATACAGCGAGCGCCCATGAAGGGCATGACTCCCATGGTGTAGACAAACATGCCGGTCATCATGTGGAAGATTTCCGAAACCGCTTTTTCATTTGCGTAGCCATCACCGTTCCTATACTCTTACTTTCACCGATGATCCAGATGTTTATGGGCGTGAACTGGCGGTTCCCTTACGATTACGTGATCCTGTTCCTGCTCTCCTCCTTCATCTTTTTTTACGGGGGAGTTCCGTTTCTTACGGGTGCTTACCGTGAAATCAAACAAAAATTGCCGGGCATGATGACCCTGATTGCACTTGCAATCGTTGTTGCTTACGGCTATAGTTCCCTGATGGTGCTCGGCATCACGGAAGTCGATTTTTTCTGGGAGCTGGCGACGCTCATCGATATTATGCTTCTTGGCCATTGGCTGGAAATGAGATCGATTATGGGCGCCTCAAATGCGCTGGAGAAGTTGGTCCAATTAATCCCCTCAGAGGCTCATCTGATCACCGAAAGCGGCGATACGAAGGACGTTGCGGTGAGTGCTTTGAAACCGGAACAAATGATCTTGATTAAGCCAGGCGAGCGGATTCCGGTCGATGGCATCATCCAGTCCGGTCAATCCTCGGTGGACGAGGCTATGTTGACTGGGGAATCGGTTCCCGTAATCAAACAACCCGGGGATCGCGTGATCGGCGGCGCGATGAATGGAGAAGGCGCACTCCGCGTGACCGTCCAGAACGCCGGAGAAACCGGATACTTATCCCAAGTCATCCAACTGGTCAAAGAAGCCCAAGAATCTAAATCCAAAGCCCAAACCCTTTCCGATAAGGCAGCGAAATGGCTGTTCTATGTTGCCCTGGCAACAGGGTTAATCACACTAGCGACATGGTTGATTTTAGGTTATAGCTTCGATTTCGCCATGCAACGAATGGTTACCGTAATGATTATCGCATGCCCGCACGCCTTAGGTCTTGCTGTGCCGCTGGTGGTCTCCACATCTACTTCCATTGCTGCCGAAAAGGGCCTATTGATTCGCAACCGTACCGCATTTGAAGAAGCACGTCAATTAAACGCGGTTGTATTTGATAAAACGGGAACGTTAACGAAAGGGAAATTTGGCATCACCGATATTCTACCTGAGAAAAGTCAATATGATGAAGCATCCCTACTTTCACATGTAGGCGCGTTGGAATCCCAATCCGAACACCCCATTTCCAAGGGGATCATGGATGAAGTAAAAAAGCGCGGACTCAATCTCGAGCAACCGGAATCGTTTCAAGCACTTACGGGAAAAGGGCTTCAGGGAAAGGTTGGTGGCAAAAATATTCAAGTGGTGAGCCCCGGATATATGAAAGATAACGATATCGGCCATCCGCATGAAGCGTATCAGCAGCTTACCGCACAAGGGAAGACAGTTGTTTTTGCCGTCATAGACGGGCGATATGCTGGAATGTTGGCTCTGGCTGACCAGGTTAGAGAAAGCGGTAAAGTGGCGATAGAGAAATTGAGGGCACTTGGGGTCGAATCCATGATGCTGACCGGAGATAATCATCAGGTAGCCAAGCTAGTCGGAAACAAGCTGGGGCTAAATGAAATTTATGCCGAAGTGCTTCCGCACGAGAAAGCAAATAAAATCGCCGAAATTCAAAATAAAGGTTATCGAGTAGCGATGACGGGGGATGGCGTAAACGATGCACCGGCTTTGGCTAAAGCCGATCTTGGAATCGCCGTCGGTGCCGGAACGGATGTCGCGATCGAGACTGCGGATGTCGTGCTCGTACGAAGCGATCCGGAAGATGTCGTTTCCATTCTTGCATTATCACGTAAAACCTATGCCAAGATGGTTCAAAATTTATGGTGGGCAACCGGATATAATATTATGGCCATTCCGTTAGCTGCTGGAGTGTTATATGGGATGGGCATCTTGTTAAATCCTGCATTAGGTGCAGTTCTGATGTCGTTAAGCACAATCGTAGTGGCAGTGAATGCAAAATTACTTAAGATATAGGGGAATCGATGTGGTTGTGAAGGAAGTAACCCTCAGGGAGCCTGCTGCATGGGCAACGTAACTGCGTAAGTGCGAAGTTTGAACTAATGAAAGGAAATAGTTTTTCTGTTCACTTCACGTCACTGATAACTTTTCGCATTCGAAAATAATCATCATCCTTAATTTCACCTCTGACGTTCTTTCAGCATCATCAAAGGGTGATCCACAACGCGGCTCTTCATCATCAGCAATCGAACAATAATGTAAATGGTTGCTCCAACAATCAGAATAACGAAGATCGTACCGATGAACATCATGGTGCACATCATAACCATCATCGAACGATCCATATTCATGCCATCTATCATTTATGGACACCTCCCTCGCTTAGAATTCTAAAATCTTGAATATTTATTCGCTCACATAGCCTCTGCGAAACTCATCGCGTACTCCAAGCGTTTGAGATGTCATCGAATGGACAATTGAATAAACAAATCAATAAACTACAATACGTAGTAGTAAATGAGTTTTTCATATGTCCACGAAAGGGGGGTGATTGCGAAACTCTGAAGCATTTTAGTTTCATGAGGAATTGGATAGTAACGTTCAAGTGAAGTACAAGATCCATAGAGAGGAAAATGTAAAATGACAAGTAAAAAATTTTACCTTACGATTGCAGGCATTCTTGCACTTGCACTCGTAACTGCAGCTTGCGGCAAGTCTAATAATATGAGAAATATGAATATGTCCACCGCTACGTCCCCAAGTTCAAGCTCGGACACCGCTGGAGAAGCGCAACCCAGCCAAGTCAATGTTGTCGCAACTAACTGGAGTTGGGAGCTGTCCCAATCCACGTTTAAGGTCGGAGAAACCGTTGCTTTTAATATCCAAGGAAAAGAAGGTTCGCATGGATTTGCAATTGAAGGGACGAACATCGATCAGCAGATTGCGGCAGGTAAAACGGAAATCGTAACTTGGACACCAGACAAAGCAGGTGAATATGAGATCAAGTGTAGTGTCATATGCGGAACCGGACATGGGGACATGGTTATAAAAATTGAAGTCGTTGAATAACCCAGAGGATCATTAAATGCGCAGGGTAGAATGTACGGTAAATCCATTTATTAATAGTCTTCCGAGGCCGCACCGACATCATTATCCAGATAAGGATCGTACCGAAAATACTAAACATTTGAATCCAATAGCCTAATCCGTCAATCAAAAAGTATAGTCCATTGAGCAATAGATGGAAGCTAATCATTTTCCATCCTTCTACAAAGCGGAAAATGAATACTAACAAGATCCCATAAATTCCGTAGTCCATCGGTACGATGAGAGAGGAGGCTAAGACAACAACTGTGATCAGATATTTAGGATATCCAGACACGTGGTCAACTGCCCATAAAGCCACAAGCGAGCAAAGCAACGTAAATATTACGTTCAATTTGAATGTCCCCAGAGCCAGGGTAAAGGGCACTTGAGAGATAAGGGCAAGCACGAACAACCGTTGCATATAGGTTCGCCGACTCCTGGTATGTAAGTAACCTTGTACCAGGAACCAAGCGTATAGCGGGAAAGCGATGCGTCCAATGAGGCGAAAGATCGGTTGCTCTTGAAAAAACATCAGGCCGATATGGTCGATCAGCATCGTCATCATGGCCAGCCCTTGAATCATTGTTAGCCACCCCGGTATCACTCGAGAATTTTTTGTATAGACCTTTCGTCATTATTTTACTACAGAACGTAGTAATAAAGCGAGGTGAACCCATATGGAGTGGACATGGTTGATTGTGCTAATTTGTCCGATCATGATGCTTTTTATGATGAAGTACATGCATGGTAAACACCAACAGGGCACTAAACCGGAAGACAACGAACTTAATGAACTACGTCAGCAAGTAAAAGAACTAAATCTTAAAGTAGACGAACTCAATGAGGCAAATACCAATTAATACGGAGAAGGGAGTTTGCGTACTACGCAAACTCCTCTTTATTTTCAAGAATTAGATGACCCGACGTGCAGTGACGAAGTTCCTTTCCCAAGAGCTTCCCTTAAAGTTTGAAATGGTAACGCCCACACCTACTTTGTACGTGTGAATGACCTTTCCATTCCCCATATAGATGCCAACATGATTAATGATCCCGTCTCTGTTCGTATCCGAGAAAACCAAATCGCCCGCCCGAATTTGACTTTTCGGCACATAAGAACCTACTTTTGCTTGTTGTCTAGAAGTACGCGGGAGCTTGACTCCATTTTTCTTAAACACGTATTGCGTAAAGGAAGAACAATCAAACACGTCCGTTCGCCCTGCAGGCGCCCCAAATTGATAACGAACGCCCAAATATTTTTTCCCTGTTGAAATCACGTTATCCGCAACCGATGACTTGCTTGCTGTAGCCGCAGAAACGGGCTGAGCAGATGGCAGTAAAACTGCCGAAAAAGCGATAGTTAGACTGAGTGTAATGCCGGCAAACGTTTTAATGATTCTGTTATTCGTGTTGTTCATCGTAATCCTCCAGATAAAATGAATTTGATAGCTTGGGGTATCGCCTGATAACAATATATCAGATTAAAAAATACTATTATTTGTAAATGATAGAAAAAATCCAGTGATACTGCGCATATTTCGCAAACATTTAAAATTCGGTGAGAGTTTGTTCATTTTTAAAACTACATTCCGTAGTGTTTACTAATCCATCATGAAGAACCCGTGAAGAAATGCAAGTGGAGTTGTTATATTTCCATCACGAAACGTATAGAAAGCCTCATTAGAATGGGAGAAGAGATAAAGTGAGAGGTAGGAGAAATGAAGGATGTGTGGTTTAGTTGCCGTATATAATCACAATCGTGTTCCCGTAAATGCGGAAATGCTTCAGAACATGACGAATATGATGGCTCATCGTGGACCGGATGATGAGGGATTGCAGATCGATGGACATGTAGGTTTAGGTTTTCGGAGATTAAGCATTCTGGATTTAACTAAGGGCGCTCAACCGATGGTCAATAACAATAGAAATATCTGTCTTGTTTTTAATGGAGAGATCTACAACTACCTCGAGCTTCGTTCCTGGCTAGGAGAGAAGGGACATGAATTTCGTACCGATTCGGATACAGAAGTCCTTTTGCGCTTGTATGAAGAAACCGGGCAAGAATGCGTGAAACATTTGAGAGGCATGTTTGGATTTGTCATCTGGGATAGTAGATTTGAAGAGCTGTTTGCTGCCCGGGATCCGTTTGGGATTAAGCCAATCTATTACTGTGAAACGCCTTATGGATATATGGTCGCTTCAGAAATCAAGTCCTTACTGGCTTCCGGAAAAGTCGACCGGGAAGTGGATGGACAATCGTTTCATGACTATCTTACGTTTCAATACGTACCAGAGCCGGCGACCATGTTCAGGTCCATTCACAAGCTAATGGCTGGGCATACGTTAACCATTAAAAACGGGATACTGACGACGAGATCTTACTACGAGGTGAAGTTTATACCCGAACATACCCGATCGTTTGACGATATGGCCGAAGAAGCCCGAGCCGTGTTGGAAAATTCCGTCTACTTGCATCGCAACAGTGATGTGGCCAGAGGCGCTTTTCTTTCTGGAGGGATCGATTCAAGCAGTTTGGTGGGCATGCTCCAACAATGGGAACCCACAAAAACATTTTCTGTTGGCTTTGAATCGGAAGGATACAGCGAATTAGCATTGGCGAGAAAAACCGCTTCCTACCTCGGGACAGACCATCACGAAATCATGGTCAATGCCCATTCTTATCTTGGTTCGCTGCCTAAAATCATTTGGCATATGGACGAACCTGTCGCAGACCCTTCAGCCGCAGGCATCTTTTTTGTTTCGCAGTTAGCCAGTCGGCACGTGAAAGTCGTGTTCTCAGGCGAGGGGGCAGATGAGTTTTTTGGTGGATACAACATTTACCGGGAGCCTCTTTCTTTAAGATTGTTCGAGCAAATGCCAATGGGCATGCGAAATTTGATGGGGAGAGTAGCGCGGTTCATGCCAACCGGCATAAAAGGCAAGAGTTATTTCGAGCGGGGGAGTCGGCCGCTGCAACAGCGGTTTTATGGAAATGCCAAAATCTTCGAAGAAGCGGAGAAAGGAAACGTATTAAACTTACCTGCGCATCATGCTGCAGACTTTTCCGTTGCACAGGATATCACGTCCCCATTATACGAGAAAGCTAAGTTTTATGACGATGTATCGAAAATGCAATACATCGATATTCATACATGGCTGAGGGGAAATATTCTGATGAAAGCGGATAAAATGTCCATGGCGCATTCGTTGGAATTAAGGGTCCCTTTTGTGGATCCCGTTGTGTTTCAATTTGCAAGCACCCTTCCGACTAAATTCAAAGTGACTCATCTAGGAACAACCAAACGGTTACTGCGCGAAGCGATGAAAGACTTCATACCGTCTGAAGTCAAAACACGCAAAAAACTGGGCTTTCCCGTACCAATACGCGTTTGGCTTAAAAATGAATGGTACGGTTGGGCCAGAGAGGTGTTGCAAGCTTCTCCAGACATCCCTTGGATCAATAAAACACATGCGTTGCAACTGTTGAGCGATCATCGAGAGGGTAAAGTGGATGCGAGCCGGAAGCTGTGGACGATACTTATTTTTGTCCTTTGGCACCAGATGTACATCGAACAGTTCAGCTTTTCGCCGTCAGTATAAGGCGGCTATTTACAGTCGGCATCCGTTTGATTCTTTTCGGTCGTGTCTTCGAATAATGGAATGCGGATAGAGAAGGTTGTCCCTTGGCCTTCGGTACTCTCCGCCTGAATGCTTCCCTGATGCAGTGTGACGATTTCCTTGCAGATGGACAGGCCGATCCCCGTTCCACCCGTTGCGCGGGAGCGTGACCGATCGACACGATAAAGCCTATCCCAAATATGCGGGAGATCTTCAGCCGGTATGCCGATCCCGGTATCCGAGATGATCAAGAGACCGAAAGTTTCTTCCTTTAAGGTGGAAACGGTGATGGAACCGCCTATTGACGAATATTTGTGTGCATTATCCAGCACATTGATGACGACTTGCTGCAATCGCTTGGCGTCGCCTTGAACAAAAAGCGGGGTCAAGGAAGGGTTATAGTTTAAGGTAATGCCGGATTGCTCGATGGAATCCGCCATCATGCCTAAGACATTTTGCATCATCTTGTCCAACGATGTCTTGCTCAAGTCAAGGGAATAGGTTCCTTCTTCAAGTTTGGCAAGTTCGAATAAATCCTCAATCAGGTGCTGAAGCTGATGGCTTTGATCATAAATGAGCCTTAAGTATTTCTTACGGCTTTCCTTCGATCCTTCGAGTTCATGGATGAGAACTTCCGAGTAGCCTTTCATATAAGTGATCGGCGTCCGTAGTTCATGGGAAATATCCGCCAAGAATTGTTTGCGTTGCTGTTTGTAAAATTCGATGTTCTGAGACATGCGATTGATGGCATGTGATAGCTGGGCAATTTCGTCATTTCCAACGGCCGTAATCGTTGTTACGTGCTTCCCCTGAGAGATTTGTTGCGTGATTTTGATCATACGAAGGAGAGGCTGCACGATCCGACGGGTAACCAGCAAAATCATCGCTGCCCCAAGAAAAAGAACAATGAAAGCAACGCCAAAAAACGTATTTTTCAAAGTTTGAGCTGCGGATCTGATCGGATCTGTCGTGCTAAACATCAATACTCTGCCTAAGGGTTGTCCTTTTGTAACAATAGAGGCTTCCGTCACAAAAAAGGGGTCGTTCTTCCAATTCGACTTTAAGACAGGACCGCCATGATCCAGCGAGCCGTGTTCCGTGATTTGTTGAAGTTCTTGAGGAGGCAGATCCGAGATTCCTTCAGATTGCCCCCGACTGTTTCCAGCTTGATCCAAGATGAGCATAAGATGGTCCGCTCCGCTCTCTACGAGAAGGAGATGCTGAATGGTCGGTGGATCGAAATGATCGCTTAATACTTCGGCATAACGCTGGGTACGTTGAATTTGCTCGTTGAGAACATCGGCCGTATAGAAGCGGATAAATAGCATGTAAAGTACGGCTTGGACCGCAAAAATAAGCACCATGAACAACAGGATGAAAATCGCACCGAGTTTGACGGCAATGCTGTCAGGTCTAAGTATCTTCATGACAAATAAATCCCGTTCCCCATACGGTTTTGATGACTTGATGGCCAGGGATGCCGGCTTGAGTCAACTTATCCCTTAGATTTTTGAGATGCGTATCTACGGTTCGGTCATCGTTAATCGTACGGTTTTTCCATAACAGTTCAAGAATATCTTCGCGTTGAAAGATTCGCTCTTTATTCGACAAGAACAGCTTAAGCAGGGCATATTCTTTGGGCGTGAGAAGGAGTTCGCGATCCCGATAAAAAACTTGGTGGTTTTGCATATTGAGGTGCAGCGCCTCATAGGTCAACACCGCTTTGCGAATTGGACGTTCCGGCGTCTCATCCCTTGGTTTGAGATTCCCTCTTCTAAACAGGGAATGAATACGCGCCATTAATTCCGCCCGATCGAAAGGTTTAGTTAAATAATCATCGGCCCCGATCTTAAGTCCGACGACTTTGTCAATGGTTTCATCTCGAGCGGTTAACATGATGATGGGGACGGTTGACACTTGGCGAATCCATTTGCACACGTCTAACCCATCCATTTTCGGCATCATGAGATCAAGCAGTATTAAGTCATAGGTGCCCGCTTTTAATCGTCTAATGGCTTCTTCACCATCTATTGCCGAATCCGTCTCAAAGCCTTCTGCAGTCAGATAGAGCTGTAACAATTCACGCATCGGCTCCTCGTCGTCTACGATCAAGATCTTCTTGTTTGTAGGATAAGAAAAAAAGTCAATTGTCATTTCGTAAGCCTCCTCTAACACGTATTGTAACCGAAGATTTCAAAGAAACGGTGAAGAAAAACATTCGCATATTTAAAATAGGAGTGAATACATGTGATGCAAAAAAGATGGATTTATCTCTTCCTCGCGTGGTATACAGTCTTTACGTTATTTCCTCTCGCGGCGATGGCAGGAGAAGATGAACAGGCTGGAAAAGTCCCCCTGGACCTCATACTGGAAGCCAAGTCGGCTATTTTGCTTGATGCGAGTACGGGGCAGATTTTATATCAATCCAATGCCGATATCGCTTACCCACCCGCCAGTATGTCCAAAATGATGACAGAATTTATCGTGATGAAAGAAATAAAAAGTGGAAGATTAAGCTGGGAAAATACTGTGGTCGTGTCTCAAAATGCGCAGGATACGGTAGGGTCAAAAGTGTTTTTAGCCGCTGGAGACAATCATACCGTGAAAGAACTTTTTATCGCCATGGCAGTGGGGTCGGCAAATGACGCAACGGTAGCTTTGGCTGAACATATCGCTGGAACAGAAGAAGCGTTTGCGATCAGAATGAATGAAACGGCTAAAAAACTCCAACTGGATAAGGCTCACTTTATTAACGCAACGGGTTTAGGCCGAGTCGATATGAAGGAAGGACCCCAATCCATCGATGGCGAAACGGTCATGTCCGCTCGCGACGCAGCTTTTTTGGCCCTTGCCATACAAAAGGAACATCCCGACTTTTTAGAGATCTCCAGCTTGCCTTCGTATCAATTCAGGAAACGTGATGAAAAACCGATCATTAATTACAATTGGATGCTTGAAGGGAATAAAGAGGTTCCGGCGTTAAAGAGCTTTGCGTATGATGGGTTGGATGGCATGAAGACAGGCTTCACCGATGAAGCCGGCTATTGTTTTACCGGAACGGCGGAACGTGAAGGGACTCGACTCATCAGCGTCGTGATGGGCACAGCCTCTGAATCCAAACGATTTACGGAAACGAAAAAATTGTTGGATTACGGGTTCAGCCGGTTTGAGCCGAAAACCGTGCTGCCGGCAAAATCCAAACTTAAAGGTTTCGAGACGGCGAAAGTCGATAAGGGTAAACAAACAATGATCGATCTCGTGACGAATACGGATTTGCGGTTTATGGTGGCAAAAGGGGAAGAACCGCAATTGGAGATTCAAGCGGAGATCGTGGATAAGAGCAAACTTGTCGCGCCAATAAAACAGGGAACCATTTTAGGGACTGCGACGATTACCTATTCGTTGAACGGTCAACCGTATAGCCGTACCGTGGATTTAATCGCAAACGAAGATGTCGAAAAATCAGGGTGGTTTCGCTTACTCTTGCAAGCGATCGGCAATTTTTTTTCATCCCTGTTCAAGTCCATCGTGAATTTATTCTCTTGATATCATGAGAGCTGTAGGATAGGCATTAAATTAAAATGGATTTTGTTGGTATAACATGTTCGCCATCTATCCATACTACCGTCCATACGATAGTAGAAGGAGGACATGGCGATGAAGCATGTTTGGCATACAATTGCAACGTTTTCTGCTTTATTGCTTTTGGTTAGCTGCAGTTCCGTGAACCAGAGGGCTGCAATTGAATCATCACACGTCAAACAACAACAACTCCATGATGGGGAAAAAGTTAGGTCATTGGCCAAGTCAGAAAAAAAAGACAGCTCTGATTCGATTTTGACAACCAAGAAATTAAGAAGCTTACCTGCTTTGTCTGAACCCGACTCGATCCAACCGACAGGGCAACTAAGGGAAATCAAACTCGAAGCCAAAATATCGAAATGGGAGCTCGTTTCAGGCGTGAAGGCAGATGCTTATACGTTTAATGCCACGGTACCAGGCCCACTAATTCGAGCGAAAGAGGGTGACATGATTCGGGTCATCCTCAAAAACAGTCTGCCGGAAGAAACCTCAATTCATTGGCATGGGCTGCATGTACCGAACAAGATGGATGGCGTACCCGCCTTCACGCAACACGCCATCAAACCTGGAGAAACGTTTACCTATGAGTTTGTTGCCAATCATGCTGGCACCTATATGTATCACTCTCACTTTAACAGTATTCAACAAATCGACAAAGGGTTGTACGGGCTGCTGATCATTGATCCTCAGAATGAGAATTTAAAACACGATCGAGAATACACCTTTATGTTTGGCGGGTGGAATATCGCGAACGAAGCTGGTGGACAAGGAAAAGAGGAAATGCCTAACATGGGGGATGACGCCATGACTGGCATGTCAAATGATCAAAATGTTTCCCAAAAGAAAAAAGAGAACATCAGAAGCATGATGAACAAAGGACTTCAAACCAAAAGCAGCCCAAATCATCCGCATGCCCAAATGGAAATGCCCTCTAAACCTTCTGGCGATAAGACTGGAAGTACGGTAATGGGCATGGATTACAATTATTGGACCATTAACGGGAAATCGTTTCCAGACACGCAACCGATTGAAGTCAAAAATGGCGAGCTTGTTCGTCTTCGTCTGGCCAATATCAGCAATGGCGTACATCCTATGCATTTGCATGGCCACGATTTTCGGGTTATTGCAAAAGACGGACACCCCTTAACTAACCCCCAGATTATGAATACCGTCACCGTCAATCCGGGAGAAACGTACGACATTGACTTCATTGCCGACAATCCCGGAGAATGGGTATTCCATTGTCATGAATTGCATCATACGACCAATGCAGATATAGAGCCAGGCGGTTTGATGGCACTCGTGAAGTACGTAAAATAAACATGGATCCCTAACCGAAGCTTCTTGGGCTTCGGTTAGTGGAGTGTGCATGAAAGAAGGGATGGATGGGATGGAAGCCTCCATTCGGAAAGATTTGATCTTAACCTTTGGAACAGCATACACCCTCATCGTATATGAGATTTGCTTATCCCGCTTTTTTTCAGCGATATTTGAAAATCAAGCGGTATTTCTAGCGATTACCTTAGCGACGCTTGGGATTGGGATAGGCGGCTATTTGTCGAGCCGATCGCCAGGAAACTTCTATAAGTTGCGCAGCGAATGGATTGGGGGTTTTTCGCTCGTGCTGGTCGCGGTCGTCTTGATCATGTATCGCATGCCGTATTCCGGTATTTGGTACTATTCGGCTTTGGCCATTCTGCCTTTTCTTGTTGGCGGGATGTTGATTTCCTTTGTGATGCAGCATCGACATCAGGAAGTAAATCTACTATATTTTTCGGATTTGGCAGGTGCAGGTCTTGGCGCTGTGAGTGCCATCCCGCTTATGAACTTAACCAGCCCTATACAAACCATCTTTCTATTGTCCGCAAGTTTATTTGCGATGAGCTTATTTACACGTACGAATAAATCGTTTTTCCGTAAAAAAACGGTTTATTACATTCTCCTGTTTTCCCTCCTGTATAACGCAATTCTTCCGATAACCGAGCAGCTGCCCTTTCGATCTTATCAAACGAGTCCGAGCAACGTCTTTATGGCGGAGAAAAACACCCGAATCGTATTCTCCGATTGGAATGCTTTCTCGAAGACGGACGTATATGATGCCGGAGACGGCCAATTGCTATACATCACGATTGATGGCGGAGCAATGTCTCCCATTTCGAAATACTCTGGCGACTTGAAATTCGTTGATTATTTAAGAAATACGACAAGCTATTTAGCTTTTCAGCTCTTTTCCAAAGAGCGAGCCTTGATTATTGGCGCAGGGGGAGGACAAGAAGTGCTGGCTGCGCAATTGGCTGGATTTCAAATGATTGAAGCCGTCGACATTAATTCCGGAAGTTTTAATGCGGTTAAGGAACTGTCCGCTTTTTCTGGAGATGTATTTCATCAACCTAATGTGCGCGCAATTATTTCTGATGGCCGAAGTTATATCCGACAATCACGGCATCAATACGATGTCATTTACTTATCTCTTGTGAAGAAGAAGTCCGAAAATGGATTTGGCATTGCGTTATCAGAAAATTATTTGTTTACCCAGGAAGCCATCACTGCTTACTTGGCGAAGTTAAACCCAGGCGGAAAGCTTGCTTTTCTGCTTCATAATGAGAAAGAGTTAGCTAAAGTAAAGAAGGCAACTGAAAACGCGCTTCTTTCTCAAGGAATTCCATCCGCACAAATTCAAAACCATTTTGCCGTCATTGGCACTTATCTACATTTGGGACATGTTGTATGGGGGATGGGTGGAACCCTGATCACGCGTCCACTGGTACTAATTGGTTCAAAGCCATTTGAGACGTCGGATGCACAACGATTAAAGGAGGAAGCAAAACGCATTCAGCAAATCCCGATTCATGTTCCTTATGTTCAGGACAGCTATCGTTTACTGACAAATACGTTAGAAGAACAACAACTAAGTACCATTTCAAGCCGAGACGATAAACCGTATTTCTATCAAATGACATCCGGAGTTCCGCAAGTTTTTGTATGGCTTCTCCTTGCAATCCTCTTGATGGTTCTGATGATCGTACGGAAAACAAACTACGCCAAGGGACGTGCCGTTTATTTTTCAGGAATAGCGATCGGGTTTATCCTCATCGAAACAACACTTGTACAACGATTGATTTTGACTTTAGGCCATCCAACTTATGCATTTGTGCTCGTTTTAGGCGTTTTGCTGGTTTCTGGTGGCATCGGTAGTTTCGTTACTGGAAAATGGCGAATGGGGACCAATCAAAGATTTGGTTCACTCATTTGCACTGCGATTTATGCCCTTGGCGTAAATTTGGCAATCACCTGGTGGAATGACCACTTGATTAGTTTCCCCATACTCGCACGACTTATTGTTGTAGGGATCCTATTAGTGCCTTTAGGCTTCTTTATGGGCATGCCTTTTCCTAATGGATTATGCCGAATTCCACCTCATGTTGTTGCCATAAGCTGGGGGATTAATGGACTCATGACTGTAGCCGGTTCATTGTTGTCGGTCATGATTTCAATGACGATCGGTTTTGCTGCAACGCTGGCGATCGGGGGGGCTATCTATGGCTTATTGTATTGGATTCAACCTCAGCTAGGCATGCAAAATCCTGAAACAGGTTGACCAACCGGTTTCAGGGGACAGATTCTTAAACAGAAAGAGACTCGAATACTTTTTTTGTATTCGAGTCCCATCACACCTTTATATCGTATGTTATTCCATATCCATTGTGCTGTGATCCATTGTACTCATGCTGCCGTCAGAGTTGCTTGGAGTGGGCGGAGTGTTATTCTTACTGCACCCAGCAGCCACCACTAAGGATAAGCATAAAACAAGAAGCACGATGAATCGATTTGATTTCATATTTCTACACCTCCAGGGTTTGTGATGAGGACTTGAATAAAATACTACAATATGTAGTTTATGAACGCAATCTTCCGGTATACTCAAATATAAAAATGAGAGATTCCCATCTTATTTTTAAATGCGGTTGTCCTGACTATAGGAATAAGTGTGTGAATCTTGTGAAGACCATTCTATTAATCATCTGTCTAGTTGACCCAATAGCTCTCAACTACTACAATACGTAGTGTATAAGGGAAAACTTTCTCAATTGGAGGTATGGGAACTTTATGAAAAATTATATGATCGGTATATTAATAGGTCTTAATATCGTCATATTAGCAGCAGTTATCTGGGTATGGAGCCTAAATGTTGAGAAAGAAGAAGAGTCGTTGCAATTGGTCGATACCATTAAGCTTTCAGCTATGATCAAATCGCAAGAAAATATGGTCATTGTCGATTTGCGGGAACCTGATCTTTATACTTCGGGTAAGGTTCCAGGGTCGATTAACATTCCGTTTGAACAGATTGAAAATAGATATCTGGAACTTCCGAAAAACAAAAAAATCGTTTTTGTTTGTCATACCGGTCGTATGGGAACGGAGAGCGGTAATCTTTTGTTAAGCAACGGTTATTCGCAAGTTTATAATTTGGATGGCGGGATGGCGAAATGGTCAGGGGAATTAGAAAACGATCGTCCTGAATCCTCTTCCCTAGAAAAGAAAAAACAGGAAATAACCCCTCAAAATCAGTCCAATCCAGAAAAAGAGTATGGAAGTCTGACAGAAAAGATAGGGGAAGCACAATTGGTATCCGAACCGGACAGCATTTCCGTCCCTGTCAATAAGAAATAAATATTGTCGTAGAATTATTGACCACAGGATCTGGAGTATCCGAATATACCCTTTATTTTCAATGTAAAAAGTGAAAAACGCATGATGAGAATGGTAGCTGTACAAGCCTTGGAACAATGGGTTAAGGGCGCAAAACAAGATGAAATCTACTTGGCAGGAGTTTCAGCCTATCGCTCCTATGCAACACAATCAGCCATTTTCAATCATTTTGAAAAGAGAGATGGAATAGAAAAAGCACGAACTTACAGTGCACACCCAGGATCAAGCGAGCATGAGACCGGTTTAGCGATTGACGTCTCCGGAATCGATGGAAAGTGCGCTGCTTTGGATTGCTTTGCAGCACGTAAAGAAGCGATCTGGCTGGATCAGCATGCACACAAATACGGATACATTATCCGTTATCCTAAGGGTAAGGAAGCCATTACGGGATATCAATACGAGCCATGGCATATTCGTTTTGTGGGAACCGACAACTCCAAGGAAATGGCATTAAAAGAGATTACATTGGAAGATTATTTTTTGCATCTATCGTCCGGTAGCATTCCTCAATGCGTAAAGGAAAGAACTTACATAACGTTCGGAGGTAATATTATTGATCAACAAAAGACTTCTTATCGCGCTATTTTCCACTCTCTTCATTGCAATAGGGTCAATAAGCTTTACCGTCGAAGGAAAAGCAGATTCGGAATTGGAACGGATTAATAACGAGAAAGCTTGAGCAACAGATCGAACTAGAGAAGATAGAGACTCAGGAATCCGAACAAGAACTAAAAGCGGTTAATCGAGAGATTCAAGCAACGGAACAAGAACTGAAACAAGTACTGAAGGATATGGACGTAACCGGAAAAGAATTGGAAAACTACAAACAGAAAAAAGCGGACCTGACAATTGAACTAGAACAGATCATTGGCGAGATGGAAGCCGTACAAGAGCGAATAGATCAGCGAAGGGAGTTTATAGAAGCACGTATTAGAACTATGTATATGGAAGGTCAAATTTCGTATTTGGACGTACTTTTAAGTGCAAATAGCATCTCCGATTTTCTTGACCGTATGGATACACTAACCATGGTAGTTAAACAGGATCAAAAAATGGTTGATCAGTACCGCTTGAATCAAACTCAAGTGGAGCAACAAAAAGTAGAAATCGATAACAAGTTGATTCAGGCTAAATCCTTGATTTACCAAACAGAACAATTAAAGTCGAATCTGATCAAACAAGAGAATGAAAAATCTGTATTGATTTCGAGTTTGAATAAAAAAAGCGAGGCAATCTCCGATATTTCCGAAGAGCAGGAGATGAACCTGATTCGTTTGGCAAACAAGCAGGCAAATTTATTAAGACAAAAAGAAGAGGCTTCACGGACTAAAAAAGTGATCGGCTCTGGAGGAAATATTGCTTGGCCGTTCGATAAAAAATATCCTGTCACCTCCGATTTTGGATACCGAACACATCCAATAACCGGAGAAAAAGAGTCGTTTCATAAGGGACTTGACATTGGCGCACCTGGAGGAACTGCTATTCTTGCAGCCGGATCGGGGACTGTCATTGTGGCGCAATCTATGGCAATGCTGTCATTATTGATCATGGGAGTGGTATATGGACTCTGTATGCTCATATTCGAATGAATGGCATAAAAGTCGAAAGGGGGAACAAGTCAAACAAGGACAAAAAATCGCTGAAGTCGGTTCAACGGGTAATTCTACGGGAAATCATCTTCATTTTGAAGTGCGAAAGAATGAAGAAGCACAGAATCCGATGAGTTATTTGTAAGTGAGACTAGGCACGAATGGGCATCTGTCGGCATACAATAGGCGGGAATACAATGTAAAGGGTGAGGACTTTGCCAGCGATTGTTGGAGCTTTCAAAGTTGTAAGCTTGGGGGGGAGTGCAATATTAATCAATGGTGACGCCATACAACTTGCTCCGCAAAGTACAACCAAAACATTTTCTGGATCAGGATCATTTTTAACAGGTGATCTTGCAAGATCAAACAATGCCATTAATGCTACAAATACAAATGATCCGGATTTCAGTGATTCCGATCAAAATACTGCAGGGAATTCTGGAGTAATTTAATACAAACGAAGTCGAATGCAGGTGGAGAAGGAGCTACATTTGTCCGATGTAGAAACGCTTTGCATAAAATATAACGATTGGTCAATGAAACGCGGGATATGCATGGTTGGAAAATCTCGACCTCAATTACAAGTAAGGATTGCCGGTAGGCCTAGCCACTTACTCAAATAATCATTCAGTCGATTTCAGTATGCAAGCTCAAAACACGATTCTACCTGCATACTGAAATCATTACTTAACCGAAAGCTCGCTTTCCGTAATCCATTTGTGGCTCTTTACAACTTCGCCGCCTGTAGTTGGTGTGTAGTCCACCATATAAACTGTTGTCTTTTCCGCTGAATCAATCTTTGCCGTTGCTCCCATCATTCCCTTCATGTGTTCAGCATTTAACACCACTTCCGCTCCAACTTCGAATGACTTATCATCGGCATCCTTAATATCCTCTTGTATAACCCATTTATGGTTTGTAACCTTGGGCCCACCAGTCGTTGGTGTGTACGAAACCGTATATACGGTCGTATCATATGCCCCGACAATCTTAGCTGTAGCGCCATTCATCCCTTCCATATGGTCAGCGTGGATGATGGCTTGACTTCCTACCTTAAAGGTCGGATTTGAAGCTTCTTTTAACCCTTTAGGAACTTCGCTCGAAGTGGAATGATCCATGTTGGCATGGTTTCCCGGTTGGCTAGCTCTTGGCGTGTTCTCTGAGGTCGATTGATTTGCACATCCACTAAAGGCACTAAAGGCAATCGTTAAAGCGACGATCCCTGACATTACAATTTGTTTTCTCATGATACATATTCTCCCTTTTTCGATAATAAAGCTCCTTTAAGAGTATACCCATTCTGACAAACAGAGACTCAAACGAAATGAGACAGCCGTTTTCGGCCGTCTATTCTTACTACAAAGTGGACGAGCCAAATCACTATTCTAATGAAATTTGGGTTTGCCCGTGGATTCGAAAGAATCCTTTTTTCGCTTCAAGTATAGGGGTGGGGGAAAATAAAAATGTAAGTTGACAATTAATAGCTATGGGGGGTATAGTATTTTAAAGGGTTGATGGCGTTAGGTGTTATTGAAACAGACATTGAAGAAGTATGCTGCTTTTCCAATAACGGCCGAAGAAGTCATCATTCAAATGCCGTTAAGTCGGACTTGATAATTCGTTTGAACCGGATTGAAGGGCAAATTCGCGGTGTAAACGGCCTGATCGATAAAGATACGAACTGCGACCAAATATAAAATCAGATTGCCGTTGCACAAGCTGCTCTAAATCGAGTGCGAAAAGTGCTGTTCATTGGACATCTTAAAGAATGTGTGGTGGATCGGATTAACAAGGCGATGCTGAAGTTGTAGAACGAATTACTACAAACCATTCAAAAGCTAATAAAAATAAAACAAACCAAAGGAGAAATGGACAATGAAAAACGTAACAATGAATGTTGAAGGAATGTCTTGCGGACATTGCGTAAATTCGATTGAAGGCGCTTTGAAAGCGATCGGAGCAAGCGGTAAAGTCGATCTCTCTGGAGGCACAGTTGCCGTAGCGTTCGATGAAACTAAACTAACGCTAGAAGCCATTAAGGAGATCATCGAAGAACAAGGATACGATGTGGTTTAAAATAGTACAGAAAAAAATGAAGGGTGTTCGGGATGGAATCAACCAGGCAGACTTTGGATCAAACGTCCTTGCAACTTACCGGCATGACATGCGCTGCTTGAGCAAACCGGATTGAGAAGGTCCTAAACAAACTCGATGGCGTGAAAGTAGCGAACGTGAACTTTGCCCTGAAATGAGCTCGTTACCTACGATTTGAATAATGTTAATGTCGCACAAATGGAGAAAAGCATTCAGAAACTCGGTCACGGCACAGCCAAAGAGGTTGTCGATCTTGAGCTTGTGGGCATGTACTGCGCTGCATGCGCCGTCAAAATTGAAAAGACGTTGAACAAGCTACCTGGCGTAACGAACGCTACCGTTTTGCGATATCAGCACGGGTTGAATACAATGCTGTAGAAGTGTCGATCGCGGATATGCAGAAGCTTGTGGAGAAGTTGAGTTATAAAGCGGTTCCCAAACAAAAAGAAGCCGATCTCTCTGGGCACCAAGAGAAAGCAATATCGCAGCAGAAACGTAAATTACTGATTTCTTCGTTTCTTTTCCTGCCATTGCACAAAGGGCAAGCCGGAACTTACGGATGTTATCTCGCAACAAATGGATGAGGTCGTATTTATTCGCTTGGTTGGCGCTGCGGAGAAGGACTCTGAGCATCCTCTTGCGGAAGCGATCGTTTCCGGGATTATAGCGAAACGAATCGAGCTCCCTGCAACCGAACAATTTGGAACTGATCAAAGAAGTTCCAGTTTAGGAATACCGGCCAGGGTACATCTCATACTCCCGATAACTGCGAGTGGCTTCCTGCGCTCGCTTTTTTCGTTCTTTCTCCGCATCGAGATCCCACACCAGAACGACCTTCAGCGCATGTACTGATCCGCCGAAGTAATGCACACTCGGCGGTTTTTTGTTATTTTAAAGGAGGGCAGGGAGTGCAGCTCGGGAATATTGTCCAGCGGACCGGCCAGGCAGCTTGAATTTTTAAAGAACACGACATGAATGATTAAGGCTGCTCGTGTTTATCCGTTATGACCCAGTGACGGTCATTCAACTTCATGAAAGCTGTAATCGGCACCCTAACGAGCCAGTATGTGGGCTGATGCGTTTGCGGATTGCGTGCAATTCATCCATACTGTTGCTTTCGTGTAGGAGAATGTTCCCGGAACAAGTCCGGTCAGTCAGGAAACCAGAGAGAATGCAATGATTACTGGTGCATCCCAGTTATTAGCGTCTATTTGGCTTCCCTCCCAAAGCGGACATAAAACGACTGAGGGAACCATATGAACAAATAGAGAGAAATACCTACCAAAATCCCTCAGAAGCTCGCAATTAGTCCGGCTGGGAAGGCAAAAACTATCCGTTCTTTCGATGATGTTAGCGAGCAAAGGCGCACCTTATTTCGGAATCGGCATCTTGATTTTTTGATCGAAGAATTTGGGGCGGAGGTACGTAGTGGAAGGGAAAAAATATAAACAAATGGGACTAAACCTGATATTTATTAATACAGCACATCGGAATACGGGTTAAGGAGGCCTCGTGGATGGCCACATTGTCATCCTGCAGTATCTTTGCAGCGAGAAACACCTGCACCTGATCTTGTTGGAAGTTGGACAATAATATTGTTAAATGAGACAATTGCAAGATAGATTGATGGCGCCTCTCACATCTTAAAAACCATAACAGTCAGCGGATGAAGGGAAGTGAATTTTTTGGAGAGGCATCACAGATTGAATGGTCATGGTAAAAGCAAATAATCAAAAATGAGTATGTCCATCGCAAAGAAAGAACAGATTAGAAAAATCAATCTAAATGCAATTTGCTGTAAGCACTGTTTAGTTAAAATTGAATCCGTTAGTTTCCATGAGATTAAATTCTGCCGTTGTGGTCGTGTTGGAGTTGATGGGGGAAGAGAGTATTTAAAACGTTCTGGCTCTATTGATGATTATTGGGAACTCTCTGAATGGGAGGCGAAATTATGTTAAGCTCTAACTTAGGAGTGATTTTTATATGAGAAGACCACATATAAAGCCATATGGAAAATCTCTTGATGACGTTGCTCGTCTTTCCGGCGGGTATGTAAAGCAGTCTCTCCCTTCTCAAGATTCAGAGCGTGATCGTATGATTTCAGAAACTCTTTCCAGTCGCAAGAATAAACTTATTCCGAAGGTCCGCTCATCCGCTGAAAGTAGCAATGATGATATTTAGACTATGATAAGAATACATTAATTGCGCGCACGGGTTTCAATAGATATGTCTTATAGGGGCAAACTTTGCTGTCATTTTTAATAAACGGGCAAAACTTGTTGGCAAAATAGGGGTAAACTTGTTGTCACCGGACATGTCGGATGTCAAGAATGTGTACCGATTCCAACCCGCGTAAATCGCGGGTTTTTCATTTTATCGGTATATATTCTTGACAAAAATCTGTGTCAAGAATATATACCGATTGCCGCTTGATGCCAAGAATATGTACCGATTCCCGATATTCCATTAAACTCCCTCGAAATGATTTAGATTGCTCACTCAAGCTAATGGGAAACTATAGTCCAATCGCGAGACAACGGCAGCCGGCCACAGGATCGGCTGCCGTTGTTCGTTAAAGTAACGGGAGATTACTTTAATAAATCTTTCCAGCATTGGGTATACTACTTCGGATTGGCGAGATAACTGCGAGCAGACTTTTCGAAGGATGATGTTATGAGTGTCAAGGCACTATTTCTTCTAATGATTGTGGGTTGGTCTTCGATGCTGTTGGTGTCCGGAAGCGTTAAAGCGCAAAATATAGCGACATCCGAAGCCGTGGCAGCCCCAAATGATGGCGAAACTCACCTAGGACCAGCACAACAGTTGGCAAAGGCCTTATTGCGAAACGATCTTGATGGGGCACAAAAATATGTAGAGAAGGATTTCGTCCAAATACCCGAAATTAATGAGAATTCCCCTATCGGAGGAATACAACTTGTTTCATCCCCAGAAAAGGATGTGAAAATCCTCCTGGCTCACTTTGATGATGAAGTGCTTAAGGGAGAACGACTTGCCTTTATCTGGGAACTGACCGAAAAGGGCGACCGAATAATCAAAATCCGCGTTCTGTTCGCTGGAGCCAATCCACTCGTCGATGAGGCCCGACTGATCCGGGAATACCAAAAAAAATTCATAAGACACGTATTGGTACCCACTGAATTTCCGTTCAAGATAACTCAGTTCGATGGCTATGTCGATAGTAACGAATCGCTGGAACTAGTTTATCGAAACGATGCACTGAACGGCTTCTTCCGGGTCAAAGCATCTCCTATCGCGGTTGAACTGGAACGATACAAAGGAAAGGACGATGTGTATTATATGCTAAAGGACGGTACAAAAGCGTTATACCGTCCTAAATTCGAATTAAACTTCGATTCCAGAAGAACGGGATGCAATATACGCTTGCGATTGGAAACAAGAAAATGTTGAAAGTGAAATATAAAGCAATAGACTTAATCAATATTGCGAACTCCATGGTATAAAGAATCAAGCAATAGTTTAGCGCTGCTCCTTGTGCTAACTGGGAATGTTTGTTCAAAAGACGGCAGCCGGTATAACTGGATGCCGTTTTCTCAACTAATGGGCATGGATAGCGAAATGAAAAATGAGGAATAATATCCCAAAACGGATGGGGGAAATGTAATGAAGAAATTGATTTTAATGCTGTTGCTTTTATGTGGGATTAATGGATATATGATCGAAAAAATGGTTGAGGCTTCAGCTACAGCTGCATCAATTAAGTTAGATAAACCTAAAGAAGACTCAAAAGAATTAATGTTTCAAGACATGCTAATGTTGTTCTTATTACCACATATTGATAAGAAAATTGACGAAATCTATGCAAAGTTATTGAATTACTCACCAGAGATATATCCATATTTCGTCGAAGTTAAGGACGTACATCGAGTAAATGGATTTCGAGGATTTCATTTTTCAATAACTCTGGAAGTTGTTCCTACAGTTGGTCCTCACATTCCCGTTGGAAAAGACATTCTTACATTCGATATATCTCTCCAGAACCCCGATAATGTTGAATTGTTAAGTTGGAAGCACCTGAAAGACCCGCAAAAGTCTGATTTTCCACCAAACTGGCAGGATGTATTAAAATAATTGTTGCACCAATTATCGTTTGAACTAACGGGGAACGATAGCTCAAATAATAACACAACGGCAGCCGGCCAGAAGATCGGCTGCCGTTTTCTCAACTAACGGGCAGCCATAGCTTAAGTACAGAATGTCCCTTCTGTGCTTTATTTTGTTAAGCACTGACAGAATCATGTTCCCTGAAATGAACCCCTCCCTCCAGTACTCTATGTTTCATGGATGGCAGATCTTGGGGACTAAATGGATTTAACGGAAAGCTGAAGCCATCCCCCTAGGAATAGCTCAGTTTTCCTGCCCCACTACAAATTAGCGTGACGTTTTGAACTTAGGTTCGCCCTAGTTAATGGGTATATTGCCAAGATCCACAATACATCATTCCTCATACTATGATGCGAGGGAGGTGCTGTACTTGGCGAAAACAACGCAGCCAGTAACCATTGGAGCGAATAGTATTGCAAAGATTGGAAACCGCTTTTTCCTGATTGTCGAGGTTGAAGCTAAATCACCTGGTGTCGAAATCGACCCGGTGTTCGGCGTTCGGACGACTGCGCAACAAGCAAGAAGTCTTATTCGTGCAGGTGTCATGCGTACGATATTTCAAACCAAGCCTCCAACCCCGAGTCGTGGCAAGAAAGTTGAACTGAAAGGCGTATTGTTCGCTAATGGTCGTATTTTTTCAGTTTTCGACGTGGAGAACTCGACAGACGTATCTGTTCTAGTGCGGATTAATCGGGAAGAAGCAAATCGGCTTATCCGAGGCGGTGCACGTATCATTAAAGTAATAAGAAAGCCATTCTAAACCGCGATATTTGTAAAAGCCGACCATCGTACTCGATGGTCGGCCCAGTACTTCTAAGTCAAACAATTGTGCTAACGAAGAACGATAGTGCAATCTCGACTGCCGACTGAAATCGGCATCCTTTCCTCAACAATTGGAGATGATCGATCTGCCTAAAATTATGTGTATCTGTGGGAGTGTACTTCATTGTCGGATGTCAAGAAAATATGTACCGATTGCCGCTTGATGCTAAGAATGTGTACCGATTACCGATTCATTACACGATCTGGAATAGAAAGTGAGAATTGTATCGTTATTGATTCCGGTAACCGTCATTTCTCCGTTGGGAATCCTCGCTCAGATTCATTGCTCAGTTGTAAGAAATGGATATTTCAGATCGAATCGATTAATATCGATTGTAACGATGTTAAATTGAGGGGATTACATGAACCCATATATTCTAGACAGCTCCTTGCTCGAGGAATTTAAACAAGCAGTTAGCGATCATGATGATTTTTTGATAACAACATATGGCGACTATCGCGGTAAGAATTTGTGGAACCTGATATGTTCTTCGAAGGATTGGCTTCATGTTAGTGTAAATGGGCTGCCGTATATTCAAATGAATCATCCAAATGATGATGCTAGGTCTCTTAATGTACTGCAGTTAATTATGGCTTTTGATCTAGTTGTCCAAGCCATTGAACAACTTTATCGTGCTTTTGAAATTGAGAACCCACTCAATGGAGATCAATCCGTATTTAAACAGTCTGTAACGGATGATATATACTTCGCTCATATTAGGGCTTGTTTCGGAGCACATGCTGTAGCGCTGAAAAGTGCTGACGGGTCGCCACCACCTAAGAAGAGTGAAGAAAAGTACTTTGCTTCTTGGTCAAGTAAAACTGAAGGGACCGGAAATTATACAGTTTATCTATATAGTAACAAGCCAGGCGATGAAGCTATCCCATTCTCATTAAGCTTCGTCAAGATCCACGAGTATATAGTAAAGAGATACTCCTTATTATCTAATGTGATAAGGGTAATCGATGAAAAGAAACGTGATTTTGTTAAGAAGCAGCGGCAGCGAAAGATTAAGCGTAGCACTGATATCGTTGTACAACTTCAGATACTGTTGGAGGAAAATAGTGCTCGAATAGGAAAAGAAACGGGGTATCAGTATGAGATAATGAGGTTAATCGAGCTATTTATGGCTCCGCAAGAATTCCCGGCTGAAGAAAAAGATGCGGTTGCTAAATACCTTAATTTGAGTAAGCTTTTAGTCGACGAGTTGTTTGAAGCACTTCAAAACATGACATATGCTGCAGAAGATGAAAACAGTCAAGATGCTGACGATCTATCTCACTGGCACCTTTTACACCCGGGTTCAAATAAGTTTAAAAATGTATTTTATGACATTTCCAAAGTATTTGAGTATTTACACAATCCAAACTACAATCCTTCGTTGGTCGATCATCATATAAACCGACTCATTGAAGCTGAGATATTGCCTTCATATATTAATCGAAATACAAACAAGCTTGATCTGCAGCTCCTACTTTTGTCAAATCTTACACAATAAACATCGGTGAATATTGGATATTGGTTTTTAAGGTCGAGAGGAGATTCTATGGAACCCAAATTACCTCAAGTTCATGAAAACACGAAGAAAGGTAATGTATCAGTTACGCTTCTTGAAAGTGCATTATCTAGATTTTCTATCGTTCACAATATTCCTGTTGAAAAAGATATCGGTATTGATTTACATATTGAGTTATTGAATGGCTCTACACCAAATGGGCTTTGTTTTAATGCACAGTGTAAGGGTAAAGATGAAGTAGAGATTGATGAGCGTACTATTAAAATCCCTATAAAGATTACAACTATAAATTACTGGTTGTTACATAAAGAGCCCACTTTTTTGTTTGTAGTTGATGCAGAAAAGCTAAAAATTTTTTGGTGTTATCCATTTGATCAGATATCAGGGAGAATTGAGGAGTTGCAACAGCAAAATACCGTTACCATTCATGTTGATAAAAGAGCGGTATTCTCTTGTAGTATTAGAGAAGTGCCAATTGAGATTGAAACGATTATTCGTAATTTTGATTATAGGTTATTTGAAAACTTGTCCCACTCTGTTAGCAACAATGTCATAGAGAATGCAGGAAAGCAGCAAGGTACACTCAAAGATAGATTATTGGCCTTTAAAGACTCGGCTGATCATTTAAAGGATAATTTAACAGCGATTATTAACCGCCAACGAGATCGGATCATACTTAATGAAACTAAAGTTGTTCTAGAGAAATTTCGATTTGTGTTTCACTGGTTGGACGCAGAGTCAACATTCGTTTATCCGTATACTGATGGAAAGAGAATACGTGACGCAGAAGGGTTTATTAAGGATTCAACAATTGGAGATTTTATAGACACAGTAATCGAAAGTATAAATCAATATGAAAGCCAAGCAACTGAAGAGAAGTTTAATCATCTTATTACAAAATTAGAGAAACTGAATGAATTGAATAAGCACTTAGCATTCTTCCTTAGAGAAATTTTATATGAAATGAACCCATATGCAGACTTTGAATATTTAGTTAAAGACTATATATGAGAATGAGACTAACCGTATATTAACCTCGGTACAAATTCTTGACATAATTCTGTGTCAAGAATTTTGTACCGATTACCTTTGAATTATTTTTATCAAACTTTTCCTAATGGGAGTTAAATGGCAATTAGTGAAAACAGAACTATGCATAGCGTTTAGATTTTTAATAAATTGTAATAATTTGTGATATACTCATACAGAAGACCACTGCACAAAAGGTAGGAAATAATTAGTAGTTATTATCAATCAATTTATTGAATGATTTTGGGTAGGTGAAGAAGATAATGGATGAGTTTGATTTAGAAAAATACCGCATTGAGAATCCAATGGATTATTTAAA
Source organism: Cohnella phaseoli (assembly GCF_003386235.1). Lineage (GTDB taxonomy): Bacteria > Bacillota > Bacilli > Paenibacillales > Paenibacillaceae > Cohnella > Cohnella phaseoli. The sequence goes on along the minus strand of NZ_QRDZ01000013.1, from coordinate 111,904 downwards.
AGCTGTTCAAATAATTAAGGAAATACCAAATAATTCCGAGATCATGAAAGTAATATATCAAATTACAAGATTACATATTCCCGATGTAGTCTATAAATATTATTCACTAACTTCTAATGATGACTTAAATGAAATCAAAATGAAGACACTTACTGATAAGAAAATTTATTTGGCAGACGCCAGCACTCTGAACGACCCCTTTGAAGGTAAAGCATTTTTTTATAATCATAAAAGACTTGCCCATTATGAATCATTAAGGCCAGTTGACGGTAAAATTATTGACGACTTTACTTCGTTTATTCGACTTACTTCATTAACAGGAGTTGGAACTAATTGTATGCCAATGTGGGCGCACTACGCTAATAATCATTCCGGATTTTGTGTCGAGTATGATACAAAAAATAAAGAAAACTTAACATTCAGATCTAGCCTATTTCCAGTTCAATATCTAGATAAACGTATAGATATTACAGAAATAATGGAGTCGTTAATGACTGAATTAGAAATAGCTAAATCACGAGCATTAAAGCACAATATGAAGAAAGTTGAATTATCAAATATGACTATATTATGGGCTTCAATATATTATAGTTGTTTAAAACATGAAAGTTGGAGTTACGAAAAAGAAATGCGTATCGTTACGTCTTCGGTGCATCGGTTTATAAATGCACAACCTTCTGCAATTTATGTGGGAGTAAACTGTACGCGCGATTATTTGCATTCATTAGGAAGTATAGCGCAGAAACTACAAATCCCGATATACCAGATGCACTTTGATGAGTATTCTCTTGATTACAAGCTAAATTCGAAAAAACTTGATTAGTTTTGAGGTTCAGAACTAGCTACAAAATCACATAATTAATAGTGTAATCAGTGCCCATACAACACAAAAGGAATGATGTCATGGAAAAGTTCATTCCACCTATCCTTAACAAGGAAGTTGCTTGCATTGTTTCAAGTGAGGCAGATCTTGAACTTGTTGCAAGAATATCTTGCTTCTTATACAAGTCTGATAATTATGTACCTATGTTTCGTTTGCCAAAAGCTGATTTTAAGCGTAGGAATGTCTATGAGGCAAATGATGATAGTTTTATTTCTGAACTAATTACTAATAAAGCTAGTAGGCAAATATTAAATAGTATTGCACGTATTCAATGCCGGCGAGTAATACTAATTGGCTTGGACGAAAATCAGAAATCATTTCTGAACTTAGAAAAGTACTTCAGTGTAGAATTCATTGAATTAAATACACTTAACGAGATAGATACAAAACTATCTTTTTTAACCAGGGAATTTGATGGAATATTACCCTGTAGAAAAGCCGATATTTTGCATGGATTGGTGTATTCATTAAGAAGTAATAAGTTATTGGTTGTGGATGAATCTGCACAATGCATATCGAATTTCTATGATAACAACAGTGAAGGAATTGTCATAGTTGAGTCTGAAGGTGCTGTTACTGAAATTTTTGTAGTGAATTATTCCTGTTCAATAAAAGCTGATATTAAATTTATAAGATCTTACCATCATTCAGAATTGAGAGATCTTAAACAAAGACTATATAAATGGAAAAGAGAAGACTCTTATGGGTCTTTTCTATCTTTTAATAATACAATAATAGAATCACTATCTGATGTTAAGTTTGAGGAATATAAATATGCTACTTTCTTTACTGATGGAATTCCTTATGGAGTGATTTTTAATGAGTATGTCGCATGTACACATGTTTTAAAATCAATTAATGTTGATGTTTTCATTTTTAATAACATTCTCTATGAAGAAAAAAACACCACGAATGGTTCAGCAGTTATTTTTTCACCACTTCCTCAAGATTTGGGTAAGCAGACCATAGCTGAAGTAAGGCATGCAAATCGAATATTTAATGAAATGAACTTTTCTGTTAAAAATCTCATTGAAAAGGATGCAACAGTAAAGGCATTCGATAATTTTGTAGGACACTATCCCTTTGACGTACTTCATATTTGCAGTCACGGCGGAAAAATTGATGGTTATTATGTAATCCAAGAATTTATCGATAGAGAAGGTAACAAGCATGTTGTTGAATATGAAGAAGTTGTTGGATTCTCTCCGGATGGAAAAGTATATGTAAATGTATCCAGAAAGATGATTTTCAGATTATTTGATGGATTTGCTTGGAGAAGTGCGGAATTAGAACAACAACATTATCCGAAATATGTATTTACTGATATGTTGAAGGCTCTATATAGTGACGACAGAAAAGTCAACCGTAATAAAGTTGATAATATTCTTATTGAAGACTCATGTCATGTACAATGCTTTGATGATATCCATCAAGGACAGTTTAATTCAATTGCATCTCATGGGTTACCTTTCATCTTCAATAATAGTTGTACATCTTGGGAAGAATTCGCCCTCCAATTAATAGCAGCCGGATGCAGGGCATACATTGGGACATTGTGGAACATTAATAATGAAGTTGCAGTTAGTTCTGCCTCAGTTTTTTACAACGGTGTGTTTAACAATACAATTCTGGGCGCATTTCAAGAAATGATAAACTCGATAGAAAATGAAAAATACAAAGATATTTATATCTATTGTGGTCTCCATTTCAGTACAATTAAAAAAAGTTCAAATAACTCTAAGAATAGAGTACGAGATAATTTGCTTGAAGCATTAGATCAATGGATTAGTTACACATTTAATCAAAAATCAGTTGAATTACTGGAGGCAGCACTGAGAATAATTAAGTTTCTAAATAGTGAGTTAACTTCATATTTCGATAACCCTAAAGTAATAAAGGCACTTGTTGGTTCAGCAATCATCATCAATGATCTTGAAATGAAGTTAAAAAGGGAAAGGACATTGCTTTCAGAATGAACTTTAAACATCGGATTACTTTTATTGATCCTAATGATTATTATTATCATGATTTTCTCTACTCAAACATTTCAAATCAAGAACTTGAATCAAAGTATAACAAAATCCAATAGTGATGACTGATCAATTACCGATCCGATGAATAGGTCGTAAATGATAAGGTACATAGGTTGGAGATCAGGCTTGTAAAGCCAGAGGACTGGGAAGCCATAAAAACAATCTACGAAGAAGGAATTCTAACAGGAAACGCCACGTTTCAAGTAGAAGCTCCAACAAAAGAACAGTGGTATGCCAGCCAAAATCTTCCCAACAGCCTTGTTGCTATTGATAATGGAGTTGTCCTGGGGTGGGCAGCTCTAAGCCCGGTCTCAGCAAGATCTGTTTATTCTGGAGTAGCAGAAATCAGCGTGTACTTTAAGCTAGATACACGCGGCAAAGGCGTGGGGGACAAGCTTCTAAAAGAAATCATCGATCTTTCTGAACGAAATGGGTTTTGGACGTTGCAAGCCGGGATCTTTCCCGAAAACACAGCAAGTATCCGTCTGCACAAGAAACACGGCTTTCGCGAAGTCGGGAGAAGAGTGCGTATGGGGAAATTAAAAGAGGTGTGGAGAGACGTCTTGTTGTTAGAAAGAAGAAGCGAGATGGTCGGAATCGATTGAAAGGGAATGCCACATTGGCATTCCCTTTCACGTTACGGATACAGTTTTTGTAACGCTTCACGTTGGATAGGCTTGAGATCAATTTTCGGACGAATGCCTTTGGCGATTTCTATAGCTTCATCAACACTGTCCGCAAGTCCAAGGGCAATCAATGTACCTGCAGCAACTGTACCCGTTCTTCCTTTACCTCCACCGCAATGAAAGGCTACTTTCTTACCAACTTTATACGCGTTTACGATTTCGTCTATTGCTTGTTTGTATAGAACATGTTCGCTTTCCGTAGCATTATCCCCTAATGGTATTTGAACCCACTTGGCTTTGGATTCCGAATATGCACATTCAGTTGCTTCGGCACGCAAGTCGACAACCACATCAATGCCTTCGTTATTTTCTATGGCTTCAATATCCGCGGCCCCGCCCATGAAAATGCGGTTCTCATGAAGCGAGTGATAGCTAATTGACATTTGGTTTAATCACCATCTCTAGGATTTGTTCTTATGAAAACTGGTAAACGAAACGGAAACTGGCGCAGAAGGTGGAGCACAGCAGAGAGATAGATCCCTAGCATCGCCCGCAGATTCAAACTCTGAATCCGCTTTGGTGTAGAAGATCTCCCAGGCATTATCATCCGGATCGTATACCCAAACCTTATCTTGGACCGCATAACAACAAGTCGTGTTCATTTCATCGATGAGCAGAAGATTGGCCTGCCTTAATCTCTCTCCCATGGCCAGAACTTCTTCTGTGTTATCTACTTGAAATCCTAAATGATTCAGCACACCATTCTTCTCAAAGGGGCGAACATTTAATGAGAAATGTAACGCTGGATTATCTAATTCAAACTTCGCATAGTTCTCTTTCACTTTTGTCGGTTCGGCACCGAAGAAACTGCGATAGAAAGTAAGAGATTTATCCAAGTCGGAACAGTTAACGGCAACGTGCATTCTTTTAATTGCTGCCATCCTTATTTACCCTCTTGAACGAACTGCTCCATGCGCGATTTGATGGCATCGCGTACTGCACGGAACTGAGCCATGATTTCTTCTTCCGACCCAGTCGCTTTAGCGGGGTCGTCGAAGCCCCAGTGCCATTTGATGACGTTCGGATTGGAGATGACGGGGCAATGCTCATCAGCATGTCCACACAGTGTGATGACGTAGGTAGCTCGATTCAAAGTCTCCGGATCAATGACGTTGGAGGTATTCGAAGAGATATCAACGCCGGCTTCTGCCATGACTGTTACTGCACGTGGGTTCAATCCATGTGCTTCAAGTCCAGCACTTTTCACTTCATAGAGATGGCCGCCGATCGTATTCAAGAATCCGTCCGCCATTTGGCTCCGGCAAGAATTGCCCGTACAAAGAAAGTACACGAGTGGTTTTTCCATTTTGTCATTCTCCTTTATGATGCGTATTTAGTTGATGATCATAAGCCAGATATAAAGGCTCGTAAGAGTGATAAAGAGGACAGGGACGGTCAGAATGATGCCGACCTTGAAATAATACCCCCAACGGATCTTGACGCCCTTAGACGAAAGCACATGAAGCCACAACAAGGTAGCCAACGAGCCGATTGGTGTGATTTTGGGACCCAAATCGGATCCGATAACATTCGCATAGATGAAAGCTTCACGAACTAATCCTGTTGCATCTGTGCCTTGAATGGCAAGCGCGTCAATCATGACGGTCGGCATGTTATTCATGATCGAGGAGAGGATAGCAGCAATAAATCCGGATCCGATTGTAGCCGCGAACAAGCCCTGGTCTCCGACCCAATCGAAAAGTTTGCCGAGCTCATCGGTAAGGCCGACATTTCGTAATCCGTAAACCACGACGTACATCCCGATCGAGAAGACGACAACCGCCCATGGGGCACCCTTTACGAGATTCCAGGTATGAATCCCTTTGCTTTGCCTAGCCAATAAGAGAAAGATGATTGCGGCAACACCGGCAATAATGGAAACGGGGACGTTAATGAATTCACTTGTCAAATACGCAATCAATAGGACGGCTAATATTACCCATGAAATCCGGAACAGCCGCATATCTTTAATGGCTTCTTTAGGCTGTTTCAACTGAGAAAGATCATACTGCTTAGGAATACTCTTTCTAAACATCAGGTACAGAACCAATAAACTGGAGGCGATCGCAAAAATCGTTGGGACAATCATGCGACTCGCATATTCGACAAATCCGATACCGAAGAAATCCGAAGATACGATATTCACCAGATTACTTACGACAAGAGGAAGGGAGGCTGTATCCGAGATAAACCCACTTGCCATAATAAAGGGGAGAATCATTCGTTCATCGAATTTCAAAGCCCGTACCATGGCCAAGACGATCGGTGTAAGGATCAGTGCGGCTCCATCGTTGGCGAAAAATGCGGCTACGGCAGCCCCGAGCAAAATGACGTAAATGAACATCAGGTTGCCGTTGCCTTTTGCAAACCGGGCCATATGCAGGGCTGCCCATTCGAAAAAGCCAATCTCGTCCAAGATGAGTGAAATGAGAATCACTGCAACGAATGCAAGTGTTGCATTCCAAACGATCTGTGTAACGTCCCAAACATCATTAAAGTTGACGACACCGAAGATCAGTGCGATGATTGCGCCCCCGCAAGCTGACCATCCGATATTGAGCCCTTTAGGCTGCCAAATGACGAAAACAAGCGTGACTAGAAAGATAAGAGAAGCGATCGTTAACATAATTCCTCCACGTTAGTCGCAGCTTTGACCTTTTAATGAATCTATTCGATCTTTCATCGAAGGCAGCTGATCCAGTATTTCTTTGATATACGGCTTATCCTCTAAATTCAAGGAATAGTATACCCACTGACGACGTTTGGTTTCGTTGATGAGACCACCGGTTTTTAACTTCTTCAGATGCTGACTCACATTCGGTTGTGTGGTCTCTAGAAGATCGACGATATCGCAAACACACATTTCACTTTCTTTGAGAAGCGCAAGAATCGTGAGTCTGCTTTTGTCCGAAAGGAGTTTAAGGGTCTCAAGCATATCTTCGACTTTAGTTATAGTCATTCCACTCCTTTCATCACGTGATTTCACTATTTCGTATTATACATGCTCACTAATATAAGTAAAGAATAATATTAGTGAAAACTAATTTAATAAAACTCATGTTTTACGTTAACATTCCGAAAACAAATGGTGCCTAACATAAGTTTCGAATCGACATATTATCATGTGCTAATAAGGTCGAAAAAAAGGGAGTGGACGAATTGAAGAAGACTGGAAAATGGTTGACGTTAAGTGCTTTGATCATCGTAATAGGTGCACTAACTGCGTGTAGCTCAAGCAAGAATGGAAATGAAGCATCCACTAATGATAAGAGTGGGAGCAAGAAAGAAATCATGATTACATCCGCAGGTTCCACGTTTATTAATCCGCTATTCTCCAAAATGTTCTCCGAATATAACAAGCTGCATCCGGAAATAAAAGTGAACTATCAGTCCATTGGTTCTGGTGGAGGCATTAAACAACTTACGGAAGGCACAATCGATTTCGCTGCATCCGATGCGTATATGTCCGATGAAGAAATCGCTGCCGTGAAAGATGGAGTTATTCATATCCCTGTTACGGTTGGTGCAGAAGCCATTATCTACAACGTTGACGGCGTGGAAAACGGTCTTAAATTGACGCAGGAGACGCTTGCAGACATTTATCTAGGTAAGATTAGCAAATGGAATGATCCCAAACTCAAGATGGACAACCCTGATTTGAACTTACCGGATCTGGATATTACGCCGGTTTATCGCTCTGATGGCAGCGGAACAACGGCCATTTTTACGGATTACTTAAGTACGGTTAGCGCCGAATGGAAAGAAAAAGTAGGACAAGGAAAATCTGTGCCTTTCCCTGTAGGTGTAGGCGGAAAAGGGAATGAAGGGGTTGCCGGTCAAGTCAAACAAACTCCAGGATCGATTGGATATACTGAATTAGCCTACGCCGAGAATAACAAAATTCATTATGCCCAAATTCGAAATAAAGATGGAAACTTCGTGTATCCTTCCCTTGAAGCTGCAACAATTGCTGCTGAATCAGCAGCGCAAAACATGCCGGAAGACACCCGAGTTTCCATCGTTGAAAAAGATGGAGCAAATGCATACGGCATTGTTGGAATTACTTGGGCTTTGCTCAATGTTAATTATGCCGATAGTGAAAAAAAACAGGTCATCACAGAACTGTTGGAATGGGTATACAGGGACGGACAACAATACTCTGAACCTTTGCAGTATGCAAAGATTCCTGAAGCAATAGCAAAGTTGAATGATTCTAATATGGAGAAGATCAAATAACTCGGATTCCACCAATTGGACTCAGGTATAAGGTGATTTTCATTCCTTATACCTGTTCCGTTTCATAATCGTGCTCTTGTCCGGAAGGAGATGTATTCTTGGAAAGCAAACCGAAGTTGCACACTGGCGTTAGTCAAATCCGAAGAGGAAAGAAGTCTCGTCATCGCATTTGGGATGCTGGTTTTAAGTGGTCGACTTTTTTATTCGGACTTCTTATATTGCTCTTATTTGTTTGGATAGTGGTTGTCCTCACGAGAGAGTCCAGTCAATCGTTTAAGGCATTTGGATTCGGTTTTATTTTCAGTCAAGACTGGAACCCGGTTAAAGGGGTGTTCGGTGCCTTACCTTTTATATTTGGAACGGTTGTCTCATCAGTTATCGCCATCATCATAGCTGCCCCTATTAGTATTGGCGTTGCATTGTTTATTACTGAAATGTCTCCAAAATGGCTCAAACGTCCTGTAGGCTTCATGATTGAATTGCTTGCCGCCATACCAAGTATTTTGTATGGTTTGTGGGGCTTATTTATTCTGGTTCCGTTTATTCGGGATTGGCTTCAAAAACCTTTATCGAAGATTTTGGGGGACTTCCCGTTATTCACGGGCGCGCCTATCGGACTTGGCATGTTAACGGCCGGCATCCTTCTTGCCATTATGATCATTCCGATTATTACGGCTTTGACCAGAGACATTATTAGCGTCGTACCTAGCCTGCAGAAAGAAGGCTATATGGCATTAGGCGCAACAAAATGGGAAATTATCTGGAAAATCATTTTGCCCTATTCTCGCCCTGGTATCCTTGGTGCGTGCATATTGGGACTAGGACGTGCTCTCGGTGAAACGATGGCTGTAACTATGGTTATCGGAAATCGTGCAGAAATCAAGGCATCGCTCTTTGCGCCAGGACATTCTATGGCTGCCGTTATTGCTAATGAGTTTACCGAAGCCACTGAAAGTATTTACTTATCCTCATTGATCGAAATTGGATTGCTCCTCTTTTTGGTTACGCTTGTTTTGAATGTTGCCGCTCGATTCTTGATTTGGACGGTTGCTCGTGGCCCTAAAGGAGGTACAAGAAGTTGATCACCCAACGGATGCGCAAAAGACAGAGGTTTAATAGAATCATGCTTGGCGTAGTCATTTGCTTCACATTGATTGCGTTGATTCCGCTTTTTAGTATTTTAAGTTATATCGTATATAAAGGGACTCCGGCACTTAATTTCGATTTCTTCGTTAAACTTCCATCAGCAGTTGGGGAACTTGGAGGGGGCATCGGAAATTCCATCCTAGGAACCAGTGTGCTCATCGCAATCGCTTCTGCAGTCGGACTTCCGATCGGAATCATGACTGCCATCTATCTTAACGAGTATAAACCTAAAGGATTGTACGCCTCTGTTGTAAGGTTTATCACGGATGTCTTATTAGGTATCCCCTCGATTGTAATTGGGATTTTCGCCTATTTAGCGTTTGTTCGTCCAATTGGCCATTTTTCTGCCTGGTCAGGTGGTCTTGCCCTAGGAATTATCATGATCCCCATCGTCACTCGTTCAACCGAAGAAATATTACGTTTGACACCCAATGCAATTCGGGAGGGTGCCTATGCGCTTGGAATTCCTAAATGGAAAACCATTCTGTTTATCGTGATTCCTTATTCGCTCAAAGGTATGATCACGGGCATTATGCTTGGCATTGCACGTGTGGCAGGAGAAACCGCACCGCTACTTTTAACAGCCTTCGGTAATCACTTTTGGAATAAAAGCTTGTCGGATCCAATAGCGTCGTTGCCTGCGCAGATATTCGAATACGCGAAGTCTCCTTATGATGACTGGATTCAGAAAGCTTGGGGAGCAGCTCTTGTTTTGATCCTATTTGTGCTCGTCATTAATATTACCGCTCGAACAATGACAAGAGGTCGGTTTAATCAAATCAACTGAGGTGGCAATGTTATGGCAAAGGGAATGAAAACAAATGGTCTCAAAGCCTGGTACGGGAATCATCAAATTCTCAAGGGTATCGATATGCAAATCGATAAGAATGCCATTACGGCAATCATTGGTCCGTCTGGGTGCGGAAAATCAACATATGTCCGGTGTTTGAATCGAATGCACGAAGTCATTGATGAAACAAGAGTTGAGGGGCAAGTATGGTTCGATGATCAAAATATCTATGCTGAAAACATTGACCCCGTAGAACTGCGGAGCCGAATCGGGATGGTATTTCAGAAACCCAACCCTTTTCCGACCATGTCCATATTTGATAACGTTGCATCCGGCTTAAAATTGAACGGGGTTCGGAATAAATCGATGTTATCAGAAAAAGTGGAGAAGAGCTTGCAAATGGCAGCTCTTTGGGATGAAGTCAAAGATCGTCTGAACCATTCAGGCATGAGTCTTTCCGGGGGCCAACAGCAACGTCTATGTATAGCTCGAGCTTTAGCGATCGAACCGGAAATATTATTAATGGATGAACCAGCTTCAGCGCTAGATCCGATATCCACTGGACATATCGAGAGCCTGGTTATGGAATTGAAGTCGCAAGTCACGATTGTGATCGTAACGCATAACCTTCATCAGGCAGCACGGATCGCGGATAATACAGCATTCTTCTTGAATGGTGAGTTGATTGAGTTTAATCGAACGCATGACATCTTCATGTCTCCAGCTGACCAGCGAACTGATGACTATGTATCCGGAAGATTTGGATAATCTTACGAGGAGGAAGAGATATGGACTATCGCACTTCTATGGAGAAAATGCAGTTTGAACTGCGTCGTTTGCTTGATCAAATGGGGGAACACGTACAACAAGCCTTAGAACAATCGGTTCATTCGCTTGAAATTTTTGATCAACATCTTGCCAAGCAAATTGTTGATCAGGATTCTCAAATCAATGAACTTGAGAATGAGGTACTTGAACTAACAGCCATTATCATCGCGACCCAACAGCCAGTATCCAAAGATATGAGAAAGACGCTTATCGCCATACGTATGGCCCATGACTTGGAGCGAATGGCTGATCTTTCGGTTGATATTGCTAAAGTCGTGATCAGACTGGAGCAGCAAGTTGATCCGCTTTTGCTGGTGGGTATTACTGAGATGAAGGATATAACGTTAAAGATGATTAAAGGGAGTATGGAGAGCTACGACAGAGAAGATGCAAATTTAGCTGAAGAAATGGCAGAGTTAGATCATAAAGTCGATCGATTATACGGGGATTTTCTTCGAAGGAACTCTCAAGTCATTCAACTAAGCAAATCTTCTGTCACTCAGGGGCTATCCATTTGTTTCGTCGGTCGCTTTTTAGAACGAATCGCTGACCATGCTACCAATATTGGAGAAAATGTCATTTATTTAACCACTAATCGCAGACTGGATCTCAATCGTTGATGGAGGCTCAATATCCATGGGTGAAGAGATGGATGGTCAATGGGTTGATTTTGTGCCTAAACGCATTCTGCTTAACATGACGGATTGTACACTTGCAAAAGTAATTGAATATGGGCTCAGAAAGTGCGGATATGTGGTAAACCTCTCTTCCATAAGTCCCCAAAAAGATGCATATGATATTATCATTCAGGACGAATGGGAAAGTGCAACCCTAGTGGATTCGACGCTAACCACGATCGTTATTCGCGATCTTACTCAAGATCTCCGGGAATTTCCAACAAAACGGAACTTGATGTCACTAGATAAACCATTTGATTTTGAACACCTTCTACACATGATTCAATCTCATCTACCTAAAAACATTGGATCAGCGCATGCCCTCCAGGTTTCTCAAACCCAGAGGGCGATCCGTTTGCATCATGTAGAAGTATATGATGCAGGTATGGAAATTCAATGTTTTGGGTACAGAGTCGCGCTAACCTGGAGAGAGTATCATGTGTTTCTTGCATTACTGCAGGAGCATGGAAGTCTTGTTGAAGAGACACGATTGATCGAAAAAATATCGGAACGTATTTCGAATCAGAGAACTTCTTTGACACAAAGCATTAACAAATTAAGAAGGAAATTAAATTGCTGTTCGGATCACGTTCAGATCCTTACACAAAAGAAGGAAGGATATCGATTACAAATTAGCATATAATAATAAGGTTCAAAATTAACACTCCGAAAACAATTTGGAAATATGATAATAATAGGATTTAAAGCATGTTTCCGATGTTGAAGGAGGCTTTACTATGAATACAATTCATATGATGGCTGAGGATTTTAAGCTGCTTGCAGATAAGACCAGGTTAACGATTTTAGCGTTGCTAAAAGAAAAAGAGATGTGTGTATGTGACATCATGGATGAATTGGGCGTTTCTCAATCCAGTACAAGTCAGCATTTACGGAAATTAAAATCGGCTGGTATGGTTACAGAAACAAGAAGAGGCCAATGGGTATATTATTCACTTCTGATCGAGGGGAAGCCTTATATACATGAAGCGATTAGATATCTCCCCACGTTGGAGTATAGATCTGGATCTACTGTCGAATGTTAAATTTAGCAATCAGAAAAGCGCCTAGAACATGATGTTCTAGGCGCTTTTCTGATTTAGCTAGTAGTAACAATCGCTGAATATTGATTCAGTAAGGTATGGACCTTTTCCTTAATCTCATCGCGCGCTTTTCGTACATCTTCTAGTGTTGGAGGGGTTGAGCCGAGCGGATCCGGTATATTCCATTGTTCATTACGGATACCGAAGGGTACAATCGGACATCTTTCTTGAACATCTTCACACAGTTTTATAATAACCGTCGCAGCTAGAAACACCTTCATGTCGATCTTTTTTGAAGTATATCCCGACAAATCAATTCCGATCTCATTCATTGCTTCTACGGTTAAAGGATGCAACGGATGAGGGTCAAGTCCAGCGCTTTCCACAATAATATTTGGATTACCAAGGCTTTTTACAAATGCCTCAGCCATTTGACTACGACAACGGTTTTGTCCGCATAAGAAATAAATTCTCAATGGACGATCATTAGTTGCCATATTTCATTCTCCTTTATTGGTTATGTTATCTCAATTATATAATCCATTTATTATATTAGTGTTAACTTATAAAAAAGATATTATTTGCATTTTACAAGTAATGTGTTATAAAGAATATAGAGGTGAGAGTGCATGGAAGACGTAAGAGCGATTCTTCAACAAATGACGAAACGATTTGGCTTACTTAATAAAACTTGCTGTTCTGTTGGAGCGGTAGAGGTCACACTTATTCAAAGTCACATTCTGTATGAAGTGGATCGGCAACATCAACCCTCCATACAGCAGATTGCCGAAACGTTGGGTACCGAGATCACGACGTTTAGCCGGCAAGTCCAAACACTGGTAGATAAGAAGCTGCTGACACGTACGCCATATGCTGAAGATCGACGAATTCAAATTCTTTCGCTAACAACTGAAGGTAAGTTCGTGGCGACAGCAATTGATGAGCAGATGAACATGTATTTGGATCAGGTTTTTTCTCAAATGAATGATTTCGAAAAAGAAACGGTTATTCGCTCATTAAAATTACTCAATGAAAGCATGACCAAGGTAAGCTCATCCTGTTGTTAGATATCAAATATGATTTTTCTTTCCACCCTATGGGGTGATTTCTTTTGCATTATACTTGCATATTGCAAATATTATTGGAGGGCTAACGAAATGAATGAGTCATTTGATACTATCGTCATTGGAGGCGGGCAGGCTGGGCTTGCTTCCGGTTATCACTTACAGAAGAAGGAGCTTCGTTTTCTAATATTAGAAGCCAGCGATGAGGTAGGCGGCTCCTGGCCACGTTATTACGATAGTCTTAAACTGTTTTCTCCAGCACGCTTTTCATCAATGCCGGGCTTGAAGTTCCCCGGTCAGACAAATGATTATCCGAGAAGAGATGAGGTCATTCGGTATTTACGTGATTACCGGACAAAGTTTCAACTACCGGTTAGGGCGAGCCAGCGAGTGACATCGATCGAAAAGGGAGCTGAAGGATTTACCATTCACACCTTGGGAGGGGATACGTTTCGAGCAAAGACCATCATCAATGCAACGGGTTCATTTCACAATCCCTACACACCAGTTATTCCGGGTCATGATACTTTTCGGGGACGTTTCCTGCATTCATCTCAATATCGGAATACAGAACCTTTTCGCAATCAGCGCGTGATTATTGTGGGCCGCGGCAATTCAGCAGTACAAATCGGTGTTGAGTTATCGGAGGTTAGCCAAACAACCTTAGCAGTGCTCCAACCTATTCAATTCGTGAATCAAAAGCTTTGGGGGCAGGATTTGCACTTTTGGATAAAATTAATTGGCTTTGATACCTTCCCATTTTGGCGATTCGGGAAGACTGCACCCAGTTCAAGCGCTGTGAACGATCCAGGTCCATACCAAACGCGAATAGCGGAAGGGAAACCGAATCAGCAGTCAATGTTTACTTCATTTTATGAAGAGGGTGTCATTTGGCCGGATGGAACAAAGGAGGCGGTAGATACAATCATCTTTGCTACAGGCTATCGGCCGAATCTTCCTTACCTACAAGGCATTAACGCACTAGATGCAGACGGTAGACCGTTGCATCAGGCTGGCATTAGCCATGTTCCAGGGCTTTATTATGTCGGGTTGGAGGGGCAGCGTTCATTTGCCTCGGCTACCTTAAGGGGAGTAGGGCCAGACGCGAAGTTTATTGTCAAACGGCTATTTTCTTATCTGAAAAATTAATATCCTCAGCATGATCCTTTACAGCCGGTCCATCGCCTCATAACCGCTCCTTCATGGGGGGGAGTAAAGTTGATCCGGGTCATACGAATGAATAACTTTACCGGTAGGCACCTTGTTTATAAATCAAAATTAATTGATTTAACATTGCACATAAAAACCAGTTATGTTAAGATTCATACATCAATTAATTTTGATTTATGGGGAGTATCCGGATGTTCAATGTTTATGCGCTCGAGTACCTGATGTCTCAACACCAGCAAACGGTTGAAAAAGAAGCACGACATGCTTGGAAGTGGATTAATCAGTCCGAGGCAGAAACTGTGTACGAAGTTAAGGATATTCAACCGAGCGCCATGTGCTGCCAACCTGTTTGTTGCTGAGGAGGCACGAGCAATGATTAGACAACTTCCTGTTATTGAAAAGAAGAATGATTCGATTGACTTCACTCCATATGAGAGTAAGTTCAAAGCGTTGGCTGACCAGAAACGTTTGCAAATCATGTACGAACTTACGCAAAGGGGAAACACATGCGTATGTGACCTTGTCGATATCTTGGATATGCCTCAGTCGAAATTGTCTTACCACCTCAAGATCTTATTGGATGCCGGCCTGATCCTTCGCGAGACAAGAGGGACATGGAGTTACTATGAGCTCAATCATTCTGAAGTGAATCAAATCTTGTCCCCAGAGCTCTGTTGCATCTTTCGAATGAGATGACCCTTGAGTCATGTTATTCGTTTGTCTGATATATCAAAAATAATTGATTAACGAAGGGGTTACAAATGAGCGAGTGCTGATGGCTATCGGTTATGAGCAAATCACATCCGTTGTTGCTGCACTTACTGATGATTGGCAGGCTGCTACAAAAGTAGAGCTGGATTTACCTAAAACAGGTGTTTGCATCTCTGGGAACCTGTCATATTTAAAGAACATTTGTCCACCTCTGAAAGCGTTTAGACAACTGACTTAGGGAAGTGACAAATTGAAGGGAACGCATGACTTGAGGGAGGGCCCTATTACATCAACCCTCATGAGATTGACCTTGCCAGTAATCGCCACAAATTTTATCTCGACAACTTACGGCCTTGTAGATATGTTTTGGATCGGGAAATTGGGAAGTAATCCAGTTGCAGCGATCGGCACCGCGATCTTTTTTGTGAATTTAGCAATAGCATTGTTTACGATGGTCTCCATCGGAACAGGAATAAAAGTCGCACATAGTATAGGGGCTAAGAAGGAAGGCCAAGCAAGAGTTTATACACAAAATGGAATACTCATGTCGTTAGTCATGGGTACTTTATTTATCATAATCATTCTGGCAACACATCAGTATCTGATCAATTTTTTCGAATTGGGGAGCATTGAAATTGAGCAGATGGCAAGCCGATATCTTATCATTTCGATCATCGGAACTTTCTTTTCACTACTGAATTCATTGTTCAGTATCGTTCTTACCTCAATGGGGAACAGCAGAAAACCGTTTCAAGTACAAACCGTAGGATTCCTCGTTAACTTATTTCTTGATCCCCTATTCATATTTGGAGTAGGGCATTTCAACGGATTTGGTGTATCTGGAGCAGCGCTGGCTTCGTTGATAGCGAATGTAATCGTTACGTGTTTGTTTTTAGTGAATACGAGGAACTCGCCGTTGTATTCTAAGCCGTTTACATTCAAATATGAAAACATGAAAGAAGTTCTTCGGATGGGGATACCAATAACGATACAACGTGTGTCCTTTACCGTCATTTCCATCATCATTGCAAAAATATTAGTCCAATGGGGACCAAGTGCGATTGCGGTTCAACGAGTCGGCATACAAATTGAGTCTATATCTTACATGACCATTGGTGGGCTTCAAGGTGCTGTTGCAGCATTTATTGGACAAAATTTCGGTGCCCACAATCAAGATAGAATAAAAAAAGGATATATGAAAGGCTTGTTTATCACTTCGATATTTGGCATGTTGGTTACTATCCTTTTCATGTTGTTTCCCCGTCCCATATTTGCATTGTTCCTGGCAGATGAAGAAAGTTTGAATCTGGGTGTCGACTATTTGAGAATCATCGGTGCTTCACAATTGTTTATGTGCGTGGAATTGATGACTGTCGGGGCGTTCAATGGGATTGGAAAGACTTATATTCCGCCCATTTTTAGTATCATTTTGACTACGCTACGAATACCTATGGCGATTGTGCTTTCAAATTATTATGGATTGAACGGCGTTTGGATATCTACTGCATTAAGCAGTGTACTTAAAGGAGTCATACTTGTCATTTGGTTTATTCGGACACTCGATAAAATGAATCAGAGGAAAGCGGGTACATGATGATGAGAGTATTAAATCGGAATTTGTTACAATGTATGGTAGATAATCATTTGCATCACGATATCTTTGGCGGAAATTTCGGTTTAGAAAAAGAAAATAACCGAGTTGACCTTAATGGGAAGCTTGCCCTGACCCCTCATCCCAAAGCATTCGGAAGTAAAATGGAGAACCCGTATATCAAGACAGATTTCTCGGAAAGTCAAACAGAACTAATTACACCCGTATTTGAATCAATCGAGGAGACCTATCATTTTATGGAGACGCTCCACGATATCGTGTCACTTGAACTAAATGATGAGTATTTGTGGCCCAGCAGCAATCCACCCGGCTTGCCGAATGAAGATGAGATCCCAATCGCATCCATGGACGACCCATCTGAAAGCCAATATCGAACGAAGTTAGCCGAAAAATATGGCCGAAAGAGACAACTCATCAGCGGAATCCATTTTAATTTCTCTTTTCAAGAGGATTTTCTTAAAAAGTTGTATGGCATCCTTCAAGTGGATAAAAGCTACAGAGTTTTTAAAGACAGTGTTTATCTAAAAGTGGCCCGTAATGTGATGAAGTACCGTTGGCTTTTAATTTATCTAACCGGTGCAAGCCCAGTATTTGATAAATCTTATATCGAAAGTTGCGTACAACTTAGTGAACACTTCGATGAAGAGAGCCACTTCTTTCCGAACATGATTTCTCTTCGCAATAGTGTATGCGGTTATCGTAACGAGAAACTTTTGCATGTTTCTTTGGAATCTGTAGAGGATTACATTCGAGACTTACAAAAGCATGTTTCATCTAATGAGTTACTTAGTGTGAGAGAGTATTACAGTCCGGTCAGAATAAAACCCACTAGTGGAAACAATTTAGTAGAAGAATTATTACATCACGGTATCGCCTATCTGGAACTGCGAATGATAGATTTAAATCCTCTTTATAAAATTGGGATCAGTAAAGAAACCTTGCATTTCGTTCATTTGTTTCTCATCTTTATGCTGCTTATCGAAGATCAGCCATACGGGGAAGAAGAGCATAAAATAGCCGCTCTTAATCATGACAGCCTAATTATGAATGGCATAGAGGGAAGATTATACGGAGAAGAAGACCAGTGTGTGAATTTGCAAAATAAAGCGCTGGATTTTATTGGCGAAATGGAAGTTATGCTAAATGCCATAGTGACAAACGACGAATCATATATACAGTTGCTTGAAAAGAAACGTAGTATCGTTCAACAACCGCAACTCAATTATGCGGCTATTGTTAAATCTGAGGTTCAACAGTCGACCTATTTGTCTTACCATCTAGGGAAGGCTAAGCAATATAAGGAGGAAAGTAGAGCTAACGGTTATCAGTTTAAAGGCTATGAAGACTTGGAATTATCTACACAGCTGTTACTAAAGACGGCGGTTAAGAGAGGGATTAAGTTTGGAATTTTAGATCGTCAAGATAACTTCATTTTACTTCAAAAGGGTGAACATAAGGAGTACGTCAAGCAAGCCACGAAAACATCTCTAGATTCGTATAGCACCGTATTAATTATGGAAAATAAGATTGTCACAAAAAAAGTCCTCGAGCGCAGCGGTATTCGCGTTCCAGATGGCCGGGCCTATCATGACTTGGAAATTGCCCTCACTGATTATCCGGTTCATCGGCATAAGCCGATCGTCATCAAACCGAAATCGACGAATTTTGGACTTGGCATTACGATATTTGCCGGTGACTTTTCACTGGAGGATTATCATAAGGCATTTGAAATGGCCTTCGAACATGACCAAACTGTCCTGCTTGAAGAGTTCGTCACAGGAAAGGAATATCGGTTTCTCGTCATGGGAGACGAGGTTGTCGGTATTCTGCATCGTGTTCCGGCGAATGTAGTGGGAGATGGGAATCGGACGATCGAACAGCTTGTTTTTGATAAAAACAAAGATCCGCTAAGAGGCAAAGGTTATAAAACGCCGCTTGAACGTATTGAGCTAGGTGATGTGGAAAGGATGTTTTTGAAGAATCAGTCTAAAACAATCAATGATGTTCCAAAGGCTGGCGAGATTGTTTATTTGCGCGAGAACTCTAATATCAGCACAGGCGGAGATAGCATTGACTTTACAGATGAAATTCGGGAAAGTTATAAACAAATTGCCATCCAATCAGCTAAAGCAGCTGGAGCGACTTTCTGTGGTGTCGATATGATGATTGATCGTATATCTGAAGAAGCATCCGCTAAGAATTACTGCATTATTGAAATCAATTTTAATCCAGCTATCCATATTCATTGTTATCCATATCAGGGTATAAACCGAAAAGCCGACGAAAAAATTCTTGATTTATTGTTTCATGAGAAATAAGCCGAAGCGAAAAGGGATGGCCTCACGAAACTATCACAAGTACGAGGAATGAACAGTAATCGGGATTGTCGATAAGGGTGATCCGTATACTCGGACGTTCTACGTGGACGGTGAGAACTTTAATATTCGACGATATTATCGGGGCTGATTATGAATGAGTTTATATCCCATAGGAAAAAAAGCCATGGCAATCTGCCATGGCTTTTTCATAAGAACAGCGAACAATCCGAAAGTTATTTTTGGAAAACGAAATAGAATGAGCTATAGGTTGTCACTGTATATATAAGATCAGTCATTACAAGGCCATAACCTGTTTTGGTGACATATGTATAAAATTCGGATTTTGTGCATTAGTTCACAAGTGTCGAGTCTTTACTTAAGCTCCAGTTTGCAGGTTTAGCATCCAATTATATTAGATAATCGGTAATACGGTTATAACCAACAAAGTTCAACAAAGCCAGCCGGTTATGGGCCGGCTGGCTCTAAGGAACGCGATTAATTATTTGGGACCCTATAATGTTGACTAAACTATCGTTAAGTCGTTTACCCAGAAATCAACTTGGCCGTTTCCAGCATGCGTTGTACGATGACCGCTGTCTCCGCTCTTGTGATGCTTATTGTCGGATTCAATCGATTCGCAGCACCCTTCGCCAGACCGCTCCTTACCACAACGGCTACCGCTTACTTCCCCCACGTTGTATGACCGAATGATCGGTGTACATCGCAAGCACGGCATCTGCATCCTTCTCATCGATGCGGGTATCGAGTTGTACCAACTTCATCGCCCGCGCGATCATGACCATTGCTTCTTGACGGGTAATCGTCTTGTTCGGACCGAACGTCCCATCCTCGTATCCGTCCACGATTCCGTATTCCTTCGCTGTTGCCACTGCGCCAACATACCAGTCGCTGGACTTTACATCGCTGTATGGAGAGGTTCCCCCCTTATCCGCAAGTCCTAGCGCACGAACGATAATCGCAGTGAATTCAGCGCGAGTAACCGCCGCATCCGGATGGAAGTTGCTTTCATCTACGCCATTCAAGATGTATCGCGATGCCATATCGTTCACGGCTTCCTCCGACCAATGATCCTCCACGTCCGTAAAATGCTTCTGATGCCTAATCAAGGCAAACGTGCTGTTCGATAAGCTCTTTACAACGGCATACGAGCTCTGCATCGTAGGCATAGGCCAATCGTCGCAGATGGTCATGCAAGAATACATACGAGCGATCCTGAGCGTTACCCGGCTGCGTCGTCTGATCTTCGCATCCAACGATTCCTTCCGCCTCCGCGACGCGAAGCCTGACCCTTGCCTCCTCGGGTAGACACCCGCTTGCTTCGGCAAGCAGCAACAACTCGAAGGAGGAGCCGATCACCGCCCCCATCTCTAACAGGGCCTTCGAATCCTCCGGAAGCTTGGCGTAATTCTCGTTCATCCGCTGAAGATCGGCCTCTGCATCATGCGCGCTCCGCACGACGTCTTCATCCCACGTCCATTGCCGATTCCGGTCATCGAAAGCCAGCTTCTTCTCCAGAATCCAATCTTCCAACAGACGGCATCTCTCGGAGAACCTCCCGTGCGGTTGTACGCTGCCCTAGCCAACAGGCGGGTACGGAGGGAGCAATCGTGCAGCGTATCCGCAATATAACGCCAGACTTCCTCGAAGCCAAGCGGTAGAAGCGTTATCGCTCCTCCGGATAGTCGTTCATCCGATCCACAAGCCAAGAAGCTGCCGAAGCGTTAGCATCCCGGCGCCCAAGTTCAACGCCGCAAGCGCCTATAACCAGGAGTCCGGGTACGGCCTCTCCCCATGCGCTAGCTCGCCCAATACTTCAAGCGTGCCTGCATCGGCATGCTCCAAGTGATCGATGAAGAGTACAAGCGCAGGGAGGCATTCCGTCAGGCAACGAAGAAGTCGAGGGAGTATCAAACCAAAGCGTCTGTTAATATCCCCCCTCATTATCGACGACAGCTATTGTCCCAAACATCCCGAACAGCGGCTTGGCTTCGGGCAGTAGAGCTGTGATTGTCCGCTGTTCTTCCAGACCCGTTTGGGCGAATGTCAACGGATATAAGCGCAAACGCTGTGAATGCCCGAATCGGAGCACGTGCGCTTCCGGATGCAACGATCGGGGTGCAGCGAACGAAGGCGAACCAGAACAAGTATTTCATCGGCTACCGTAAGCATTCCATTGTCTGTCCCAGCCCGAAAGGTCCGATTGTCTGTTCTCGATCATTCTGCCCTGTTGTTCGCCGCCTAATTATTTGGCGAAACAATCATGATTCTCCGCCAAATAATTAGGCGGCGAACAGTCTAAACAACTCGATCATTTCGTCTTCCGAAAGCTTGTCGAGTTCCGCATCCACATCGAGCGTGATGACTCCGTCGATCAAGGCAATGCCTATAATGGTTATCCAGTTCGATTTGTTTGAGCGAAGCGTTGGACCATTGTTCAATCTGTAATTTAATATTAAGAGCGACACTACTGGGATTAATTCGCTGAACACGATTTGAATTGAGCCACAATTACTTATTATTTGCTCCTGTTATTTTAGGTCTAAACAATAAAATCTGAAGAAAAGGAATTCTTCCTGAATGATGTCTAAGCTGTATGGGCAAAATTGAGACATAAAGGAGGGATTGAGTTGAAAAGAATAACGTTAAAATCCATGGTGTTGTCAATTCTGTTGGTGATGGGTGCATTTGTTGCTACTGGCGCGGGTATTCCTTATTATGAATACCCAGACAATAGTGGCAAATCGTTTGCACCTGCTGTAGATCTCAATATTCGTGACAAGAATATTGGCTTCACTGAATTCGAAAAATCTAAGTACAACATGAGAAAAAAAATCCCATTTAAAGATGTGAAATCTACAGCTAATCAGATTAAGGATTTTCAAATCAAAGCTGCCACTTACTCGCCACACATACATCCCGATAGACAAGTTTATTTTCTGGCGACTGTAAAAGAAACTCAAGATGACTTGCGGCTCCACTATGTTGTTATGGATGCTGAAACCCATAAGGTATTCATTGAACGAGAAAGTTACAGACAAAAAAAGAAATAAAAAATAGCCCTTTCGCTTCTCAAAGAGCGAAAGGGCTATTTAAAATGCACAACTTGCACTTTAATTTCCTGTTACCTGTTATTACTCTGTGATAGTAGTTAAGTTGGTAAAGAGCACATCTGACGAAAAAACATCACCATTCTGAATCATGAATGGATTTCGGACGAAACCAATTATTAAGTTGCTTGGTATCAATGTACTCGGATTAATTGGCACAATGATGTCTCCACTTCCAGCATATTTAATAAAGGATTCACTAATCTGGATTTGTTCCTTTTGTTGAATAGCGATTATCGCTGCACTAGTCTCTTTCCCATCGGTGTTATAATGCAAATTTAACGTCGAGAGTTCATTTCTTGAAATCTTAGAAATCAAATCAGAGAATTTATCATCTTTATTTATCGTGATATATGGTGTACTAGAGCGATCCTTTTTATCCATATTTTTGACATCAACAATGGTATATTTTATGTCAGGAACAGAGTCGGTTGAAACCAAAAGAGAAACTCTCCTTGAAAAATAAACAAACTCTGGACTCACATATTGTTTTTCTTCTAATAAATTATCTGGATCCCTGACTATAATAATGATTACGTCGTGCAGACCCTGTTGAAATTTATTGCTTAAAGAAATAGGAAATGACTTCTCCTCGCCTGAAGCCAAGCTAATATCGATATAGTTATTATTATTTAATGGATAAAGCTTATAATCGATCATGCAATATAGCCTGAAAGTGTATTTATCTGGATAATTATTTTTGATAAATACTGTTGGTGAATACTCGTCATATTCTTCAATTTTATGCACAAGTTGGTTCGAGTCCTTCCCCGATTCATGGTAGAACCCATATTCTACACTGTAACTTACATTTGAACTCATCTGTTTATCACTAATCGAAGAACAAGACGGCAGAATTGCAATAAGTAAAAGGATAAAAATAAATTTTCGCAAATTAAGCCCTCCTGCTTTAACAAAACAAACTGGAATCCACTAGAGGAATTCCAGTTTGGTTGATTTTTTTACCATGTACACGACGTAGATGCAGAAGCCTTAAGTGTACCCCCAGAATACACCTGATGAGAAGAGCTAATTGCATACACGACAGACCCGTCTTTAGGCCCCATGTACTGTGAGGCTAGTGCAACAGTGCCGGTTGAGGAATCACTTACAGCTGGCAGTGGTGTTCCATTTACCGATGTATTAACAGTAACCTTCAGCGTAAAAGTTCCAGAATGTGTAAGCGCTGTGGTTCCAACCCCCGTGATGGGGACACCAGGGGATGAAGGGGCATCGTTAATTTGGGACAATCCTCTTGCATCGTTGGAAGAGCCTGGGACACTAAAGATCTCCTGATCACTAGAAAGGACACTTGCGAATGCACTGGACGTACCCGCACAAATAGAAATAGCCAACATTGCAATCATGATTCTCTTAAGCATTAAATCTCACTCTCCTCAATTAATAGATTTACTTTCATATATAATTATCAACACATTATTCCTTTTTTAGGTATGGTTAGTAATAACTATTAATGCCATGAGAATATTCCCAATCTTTGTCGAAAAAAGAATTTATTTGTATTAAATCGTGGGATTTTGTAGTCAAACCATACGGTTTTTCTTCAATTCTCACATGCTTTCTCCACTACGCGTCAGACATTGGGCCTTATCGGAACCGACCTTTGTCCGATAGCTTCATAGCAGCAGCGCTAGCAGTTAGTAAAAAGGCCAGCTCATGCGCTCACATGCAACTGATTATCCTCTCCCCTACGTCATTGAATAAGTGCAATCGCTTCATGAGGCGGGCTGAATGGTGTTCTGAAAGCCAGAATTGTAGGTCCCGATTCTCTACCTGGCAACAGTGGGATTTCCGTCGCCGACGTATCTATCACAAAGCCGAGTTCAACCCGGCTACCCCTAACGCTTGACTACTCAATATCGTATACCATCGCGGCGCGCAAAACGCGAAGACAGCGAACCCCGAAGAACCAAACGAGTTGCATTTGAAGGTTCTATTCGACGTAACCGGCGCTCCGGTCGAAAAACCGATTTCCATTCGGCGAATCAAGTGAGCTGGCAGTTGATCATGCCGGTCGCCGACGTCGCGAACCGACACGAGCTTCAATCGGAGAACCAGAGCACCTATGTAACTCCCTTCTTTTACGGCGGCGCAAACATTCGATGCCCGTTCATCTCCAGACTGCAGCGCAGCCGCGAGATCTTGGATAGGCGATAGTCACTGAGTTTTTGCTGAGGTGGAACCGAACTCGACATCCAGGGAAGACCGGCCGTGGTTCGGAAAGTAGGTGGGCGGATCCTTAGAAAATCCAAGGTAAACTGCGCTCGCTTTCCTGCAGGATCCCGACGTCGGCTTGTTCACATAGGAAGGTCGAGTAATCCGAGTATATGTAGGCTTAATCTCGTGCTATAATAATCAAACGAGGTATAGAGTTTAAGGAGCAGTTTTAACCCAACACAACAGTTTTATGATTGTCATTAATAAAGGTAAGTGAGTTTATGATTTTGAGTGGGGGTTGAGATTATGAACGAGGAATTAATTAAAGCAATTAGTTTGCTTCTAGATGAAAAACTTGATCTGATCAGGACAGATCTTGATATTGTGGCTAAGAGTATTCACCGTGTAGAAGAAAAGATTGACCTGTTGGCAGAAGGGATACCTGCAGACGTACTTTCTCTTCTTCAAATGATGGATAAGAAACTCGACTCTATTAAGAATGATGTTGAGTTTACATACCAGAAAGCCTCAATGAATGAGCTGGAGATTAACCGTCTGAAGCATCAGCAATAGACAACTTCGATTGTTTACTTGCTCGACTTAATGAACTTCGACATCCTTTGAAAATAAAGATTTAGACTGATTAACTTGGAAATAAAAAAACCACGTAAACTTTTTTTCGGATTCTGCAGTTCCGGAGAAGTTTGCGTGGTTTTTCCCATATGGTAAGTTCATATGGGAATGCTTGGGACAATTGAAACGCAGTTAAATATCGATTAATTGTCTATTTTTACAATTATATAAACCGCAACTAATGAGCTACCCGTGTCAAACTCGTGGCCAACCTGGGTAATAAATAGTATTCTTCAACCCAAGGTGGCGATGAACATGAACAGCACCAAACGTACGCAAGCGAAGATAGAACGGTTAAACAAAGCCATGAGAGAAACACCGGATAAACGCCTCTATGAAAGATACCTAGCCGTCCGGCTTCATCTGGAGGGACTCTCGGTTTCGGAAATTGGACAGTTGCTTGACCGGGCTCGTCAAACCATCAGTATTTACTGGCGGGATTATCAGAAACACGGCCTTGCTGGACTTGAAATGGATTATTCTCCCGGCCAACCGCCCAAACTCAACGATCAGCAACGTCATCAGTTAGCCGCTTTGCTGGAACAAAAGCAACCGGTTGATGTCGGCTTTGAAGCGCATTATACCTGGACGCTTCCACTTGTGTCAGAGTGGATCAAGCGTGAGTTTGATGTTGTGATGAGCGTTAGAGGCATTAGCGCGATGCTGAGACGTATGAATTTCAGCTTCACTAAAGCAACCTATACCCTTGCGAAAGCAGATCCGGATGCGCAGGCCGTGTTCCGTAAGCATACGTTTGCCAGGCTTAAGAAACAGGTGGAATCCGAAGAAATTCAACATCTCCTATTTGAAGATGAATCCATGATTCGCTCTTATCAAGCCTTACAATACAATTGGTTTCCACGAGGGCGTCAGCGCAAAGTGCCGACCTACGGCAAACACGAAGGCGCCAAGCTATTTGGTGCGATCAACTACGAAACGGGTCAAGTTCATCATCGTGAAGAAGAAAAGGCCGATGTAGCCGCTTTTATTCGCTTTTTACAAGACATTCTTGCGGCCTATCCGAGTGGCAAAATCGCCATAATTCTGGATAACAGCCGCATTCATCATGCGACTGGTCTACAGCCTTTTCTGGAAGAGAATCCACGTCTACAGTTGGTCTTTCTTCCGCCGTATAGTCCGAATCTAAATCCTGTCGAAGGATTATGGTTATGGCTTAAAGCGGACGTCGTTAATAACGTCTTTTTCGAGAAGTTCTATAAGATTAAGCTTCACGTGAGCCAATTCATGAAACGAGTCAACAAGCATCCGCTAGAAACCATCGATCGTTTGCTTGTCAGGTTATGATCTTAATTGCGGTCTATATAGCCAATATTTTTCTTTACCATTATGAGCACGCTCAGAAAACTCACGAAATGAAAGTGTATATGTGTTTGGTTTATCCGTATTCAATTTATTTGAAACAGGAGCCATCCCAACGACAGAACTTTTGAAACATCCGCGACAGGAATTTGGTAACATCTACACCTAAACTCAATTATAGCAAGCAAAGGCATGTTACCAACTTTCTGTCGCTACAAATCGGTGTATCGATTTTAAGTTTATGAATCTGGTCGATCTTATAACCGGAAATATACCGGCATCATCGAGCTGAAGGGCATCTCGTCTCGATCCACTGCTGGCACTGAAAACAAAGATAGCCAGTCTGCAGCCGGACGATCGGTCATTGCGACCACCGAGGTGCGCTCTAGTCCTCCGAAATTTAGCAATTTATTAATTGGTCTTATAAATGGAAATTTTGAAAATTGCTTCCCAAAAGTTGCTATATCTTAAACCGAAACGACAATCAGGATATTCTTCGTGGAAACGTTCCTCTAGGTGAGGATAATTTCCACAAACTGCCTTCAATTTATCGAGCGCTGCATCTGCTTTTTTTATTTTCGGATGTCCATAATCAGGTTTCCAACCGCTATCGTAGATGACCATTCCCTCACTTTCCATATCTGTTAGTTTCGAGAAATCATCAGATTCCGGAAAAAAGCCTTCGTGATTCGACTTATAATTTTGGTACAAAACGCTTACCGCATAACGTGGCAAACTGTTAAGAATCGACTTTGCTTCCTCGGCTGCAGCCATGAACTCGTCCCACTCATCCATTCGCTCATAATCCATCTGCTTTACTTCCTTTGCATCTTTCATGAGCCGCAACTTTTTGTTTTCTTCACGCAGCTGATCCATTTCTGACTCGGATGATTCAAACGCTTCCTTGTAACGCGCAACATCAGCCTTTAAATTTTTTACTAGCGCAGGCGTTACAACTTCTCGCTGTTCCATTTCTTTGATAAAGGGTGCCAAATCTCGCTCACTAAACTGTTTTGCTCTGCTTAAGAACCGAGTCACATTCCCCTGACCGATGCCTCGTTTAGTAATGGCGTCATACAAGCGCGTTAACCCTTCCTCAGAATCAAGCGAAACTGTTTGATAAACCGATCGGAATGGTGTCGCATTTAGCGCTTTATAATCAAGTGGCGGAACAATAATTGGAATGAGATCCGCAGATTTCACCCAGGTTGCTCCAAGCTCACATAAGCAGAATGCGCTCTCTAAGTAGTTCGGAGTAATCACGGGCAATACCAGGGACGAATCATGCATACCTTGCTTTATTTCTTCTATCCACTGGCCACCTGCTTGCAATTCTTCATCCGAAGTATTGAAAAAATTACTTCGTGTTAAGCCAAATTGTGTTTGAATTAAATCCATAAGTGGATTAACCAGCCGATTATCTAAACTGGAATGACTAATAAAAATTTTCATCGACGACTTCAACTCCATCACTTAGGTCTTATAAATCTAATTTATATCGCAGTCTTCGTTTTCGCAGATTCATCTATAAGCCTAGACGGCGATAGGCTTTCCGAGATTTCGAAATAACATTAAATGGTCGATGCTCCGTCCGTTCAGGATCGCATTACTGTTGCCCTGAGAAGTCGAGACGGCGCGTGCACCGGTTGTGCTTACGTTCTGTTATTTCATAGCAATCCAAGCTCCAGTCTTTATTTTTCCTATGTAGTCTTCGTTTAATTGTTCTTTCCTCTAATCGTCTCCTCTCTACATGAAATCCCAGTTGAGGGAATCTGTCAATACCCAGCAATCACCGTGGTTATTGCCTTCATGAATATTCTCAAAGGGATCAGATGGAGTGCGGATGGTTTCCAGCGAAGGTGCATCGAGGCGTTGAAGCGAATTTCCGAGATCACCAAGCGTACATGGAGTATCAGGACGACAATCGGAAGCTGTTCAGGCTCTCCCCCCACCATTCTGTTCGAAAGCTCCGGCAAGCGGAATACCTGGCTCGACACCCGTCAGATAAATTTGCATCTGAACCACAGCCGCTTGCTACGGTTAGTCAGCGAGAGCGAGTGGGACTCTGTACGATCAGCACTACGCTGACGCAGGCGATTCGGGAGCGCGATGCCGACGCGGCAGAGCGGACATGCGGGAGCATCTGCGGAGAGGCATCGGGTTGAACTGGAGATTAACCGCTTGAAGCATCAGCAGTAGACAACTTCGGTAGTCTACTTTGTCCGACCTCACATTGCGACATCCTTTGAAAATAATGTTTGACTGTTTTTTATTGGAAAGAAAAAAACCACTTAAACTTTTTCGGATTCTGCAGTTCCGGGAAAGTTTACGTGGTTTCTACCTTATGGTAAGTTCATACGGAAATGCTTACGATATTTCTACAGTAGGCTCAGTTTCTTCAATAAATGCTGATCATTTTAATATCGATTAATTGTCTATTTTTACAATTAGCCAATATTTTTCTTTACCACTATGACCACGCTCAGAAAACTCTCGAAATGAAAGTGTATATGTGTTTGGTTTATCCGTATTCAACTTAGTTGAAACAGTTACTTTTTGATAATAGCCGTCCCACTTACTTTTAGATATTCTTAATGATTTTAACTCGTTAGGATTGAAGAGTTTGAGATAACTAATGAATGCATCTTGCGGACTTAATTCTTTATGGTATGAAATATAGTCCATTAGAACATTTGGTTCAATAAAGCCAGATGCAGTATCGTAATCGCCAATGTTAATGAACTGAAAAAATTGCTCTGCAACAACTTCTGGAGGAAGAGTCTCCTCAAATTCGTCTCCCCATTCTGCAGCAGATCCGTCATCAATCGAAATACTCTCAGGCAGAACATTTGGCACTACAGGTACCTCAGATCCTTCATTTTTTGTGCGACTCATAAAAATAATAAAGCAAATAGCAACGATCCATAAAGAGATCCCTATGATAATTAATTTCTTCATGGTTCCCTCCTTAAGTATCCAGCAGGATTAACTGGTTTTCCGTTCACATATACCTCCAAGTGGAGATGAATACCAGTTACAAGGCCTGTCTGCCCCATAATCCCTAATGCAGCACCCTTTTTAACTTCATCATCTTTTGATACTTGTAATGATCCCGCGACCATATGTGCATATCGCACTACCACTCCATCTCGATGTGTGATCATGACACTGTAGCCATAGCCGTCATTTTTAAACCCGGCCCAGGTTACTGTCCCAGCCTCGACAGCATAAATTGGATAATCCTTACTTCTATCGGACCTTGCTATGTCAATTCCTTTATGCAATTTTCGTATTTTCTTTACGGGATGAATCCTCCAGCCATAAGGGCTTGTGACCACTGCGTTCGTGAGCGTGGGGTATGCCCACTCTTTACTGCCAGGAATGTTTGGAGAATCGGCTATAGTACCACCAGTATAACCCCCACCTCCGGTTCCACCTTCTGATCCTCCGAATCCATCCTCATCGGGAAGCAGATACTGCGGATCATACCCTTCAATTGAGTTTAAACTAGGGTCATTTACTTCAATTGCATCATGTAGATAATCAAAATCGCCAACCGTATATCCGTAAGCAACGAGCGCATCATTAAACTTCGTGAAGTCAACTATTTCTTCATCTTTCTTGATCTTCCAAGTGTTAATTTTTTCAATAGTTGTGGAACTGCTTTCAGATTCTCCGGTAAATTCATTCAAAGTTACTGTACTATTTGAGGAGTCGCTCTTGGTGCTCATCGCATAACTGTAGGTAAATGTTTCAACGTAGGAATCTTCATCTAACCACTCAACATCTTTAATTATCTCAGGGCTTTTTTTCCAAGTTGAGGTTGTCACGCTTCTACTAGACGTACCAGTTTCATCACCAGCATCCTTGGCCTTGAGTGGTCGAGAAGCACTGCGGTACTCAGTATCAATATAGGGTTCGTAGAAATATTCAATCGTAATAGCTTCTGGCGAGTACGTGTGAACTTCGGATAGAAGTTCAAAATGAGTGAAAGTTATTGTAGTATCATCGTAAGATGTACCACCGGATTCTTCAGACCCAGTTGTACGTGATTTGCTCACAGTCTTTCGCTCATCAGTAATCAAATCATATGTATATTTATAGTCCCGATTCCAAGCAATTGCTCTTTCCATAACTTTAATCGTAGTAGATGAAGTCACACTTCCGTTAATTGTAATTGTATTTTTCAATTCTTTGGGGAACAGTTCAGCAGTTAATTTCTCAGCAATTCCCTCCGGATCGATTTGATCAGGCTCACGGTCTTCTTTTAAGATGCGGATATTATCGATTGCCTGTAGAATCCAAATAGGTACACGATACTTTGGAAATTCGCTTGATGTATCAATTACTGACTGTTCATATCTTGCTTTTAATGCTTCTATGTCGACATTGCTATCGTCATCGAACCATCCGAATAGACTACCGATAAAGACAGCTGCCCCAGCAAAAAAGCATACTGCTACAATGGCGATCGTTACAGGTAAACCAATCGTAGCAGCAAACCAAATCACTGCTTTCAAGATAGCTTTGGCAATTAGTTTAAAAAGGACTTTTACTATCTTTTTGATTATTTTTTTTGCAACTTCTTTAATGGCACGCTTGGCAAATGCTTTAGCAACATCCATCCCTTTTTGACCTATTCGTCGAACTGTTGAATCCTGGCCATCTTGGTTCTGATCCAAATCTTTCACTCCTTAAAAGAGCCCTACTTGACTGTAGGGCTCTCCAACTACTTGTCAGTATTTATCTACGAATTTTTTTCGTAACAAATCTACATGTTGGGACTTCTGCTCATTCCCACTCCCAATAAATTGATGAGGATCGGCAGTCTTTCCGTTATATGCACTCTTGCCACCATTGTTATAAAGATATGAAACTGGAGCAAATTCAGGTTTTGAGGAACCGCCGCCTTCTACTTTAACGTTGACCTGTTCTTTTACAGGAGCCAAACGAACTGAATTCCCTTCCCCTTCAATTGAATACTGTGAAACAACGGTTTGGCCGGCTTGAAGTGAGGAATTTCCTCGACTATAGTTTGAAATTGGAACAAAGGAGTTGTCGTTAGGGTTTTTATAAGCTAGAACGCTTGAATTGTTGTTTTCAACAGTATAAACAGACTTAACTCCGGACTGCTTCATATCATTAAGTCGACCTGCGCTTAATTTACGGCCTGGTACGTTTCTTCTAGCAAACGCATCTCCCTGCTCATATCCGCCCCTTCCCATGACAACTTCTCCAGCAGCCCCCCAGCGTTCAGCTGATTGTTCGCGATTTAAGGCCAAAGAGTGAGCTTCATCTTGCGGACTCGAAGGTTGCTTCCCTTGACCGCGCATTGCGCTGCCTAGAGCGCGTATTTTTCTTGTCGGAACATCCCCGTCTCTTGGTGTTAAAGCTGAGTATGCAGATTGGTAAGTGCCCGGCATTTGCTTTACATGTGCAGCCACTTTCTTTGCGCCGTTAACGGCTCCTTGGGCAGCAATTTTAGATCCAACAAAACTTGCTGCGCCTGCACTGTAACCAGCCCTGTCTCCCATTTTCGCCCCTACTTCACCTCCTATGAAAGCTCCAGCTGGGCCTAGTCCAGAGCCAGCAAAGCCAAGACCCAAACGCAGAGCTGCTGATCCAATGCCGGCGCCAAACTCACCTGCTGCACGCAGTCGTCTTGTAAAAGGCGTGTTCGTCCTCGCGACAGAAGGGTTTATTCCTCCGCCTCCCCGTTCTGCAGATGATGATCCACTTAGCATACTTTGCCCGAATTGAGCAGGACCAAAACCGCCACCAGAAGAGGCTCCGCGTCCAGTCTGTGATCCTCCGGATTTTTGACCAGCAAGTGCACCACCTGCATTAAGAGCTCCTTTCCCGAGGCTTGTTACTGCTTTAGTCATGTTCATCAATCCTGCAGCACCAGTAAGAGTACCGATCATCGCAAGCTTTCCACCAGTTCCGGAAGTTGCACCGAAAATAAATCGAACGCTTTCGCTTATCGGAATAAAGAGACACATTGCAACTACAGCTTGGAACCAGCCCATTTGATCATCCATGATGTGAAAGTAGAACCAAAATAGAGAAGCATGTAGAGCTTGAGCGATAATCTGTGACCAAAGTTCTTTCATGGCGGTAAAAGTTATCGAATGTAGATTTGGGTAAAACAAACAACAAATCCAAAGCGGTGCGAGAACGAGAAGCAACCCGATCATTAATTTTCGCTGCAAATAAAATACTTCCCACCATATTGAAACGCCTTTGGCTACGAGAGAAACGGCAGCTTCAGATATCGGTGACTCCATTTGGCTCATCCCAGTATTGAGATCACTCATGACAATACGTTCATTTGTTATAACGAGACCATCACCTTCGATGACGTTGTTATTGAAATCTTTAACAATTATTCCGCCCGTCAAATCTCTTTTCACAAGATCAACTATGAGGTTGTTCGCCTTAAAAAGAGCTCCGGTTAGAGTAAAGAACTGAAATAATAGGACAATTGCAATGATAGATTTTATTAGGGCGTCATTTACCTCAAGTTTCATCGTCGATGATAGACTTTTTAGGGATAGAAGCACGCCAGATTTGATAATAGAAGCAGTAATCATAAAAAATGCAAAGACGGAAAAAAGCATAAATCCACGATAAATTACATGCTTGAATTGTCCTTCGGTCCACATCCCCATGACGGAGTAATCTGGACAACCTCGAAAGTAGTTATCTGCAGGCGCACATCCTCCATTAAACACGTGGTCCATTGGATCATGTATTCCGCCAAGTAAACCGAGCAAAAAATCGAGAATCCAGGTAATCGGTTTGATGTACCAAGGATCACCTGCAAATGCGACAGGTATGAAAAAACCACAAATGCATGCCAACAGAATGACAGAAACCATGTATTTCTTGATAGATAAGAAATGAAAAGGTTTCCTAGCAATTGTGCTGAAGCTCTTCATACTGCTTCCTCCACTTCAGGCAGGAGTCCGTGTTGATATAGCCAATCAGGGTCTGTATCGATAAAGTGGCGCATTTCTTCACTAACTGTAACTTTGATGTAAGCGGTGCTTCCTCCCACTCGAAGAATACACATGCCTCTGCTATCGTCGTTCTCATCTTCAGGCGGACGTTGGCAGATGATATTTAGTTCACCATCGCTCAAGTTAAAGATGCTTTTGAGCTGCAACCGCTCATCCATTTCGATCTGCCCAATTCTGAAGAAAGCTGCAGAGGTTGCGTTTTTAACCAATGCTTTCCCATTGTCGTCATCAATGAATGGGTTTAAGTCCTGCGTAATTACATCAATTCCAGCATTGTATTTTCTGCTTCGACGGGAAGAGTCTTCGACAAATTCCATGCCCCCGGGTACCCGTTTCATACGCCATCCTTCCTCAAGTTTTATGCGTTTATGATACTTTCTTAGGGATGGGCGTTTTACAAAATACTCCCATCCTAGAACAAAGAGTATGTGCATGACGATATCGTAGATGTCGCTGCCTTCAATCGCTTTAATATTGAAGTTTATCCAGCTAATATTATCAAGTAAGCTATCGACCGAATGGCCGTCGCCAAAACTGGTTTGTCCATCAAGCAATTTACCATCGGGAAAGTCACGGAGATAACCACGACATACCCGAAGTAAACGATCAGCCAGAGGATCTTTGAGCTGCTCGTATGCGAATGTGTTTTTGTCAGGATTGATCGTTGTAGCCAGAAGCATTTGCCAGTAAATATCACTTAATGTTATTTCTCGTTTTCGAACATGAATATAAGTGATCTCTCCATTTATATTCTGTGGCGTTTTGTCAGGCTCATATAAGGATTTCGGATCTTCAGTGATACCAAACTGATTAAATGTATTTTTAATTGCTACCTTAACAATTGCTTTTTCCTCCGGAGTAAGGCCTTCCATGATTTTGTCATAAAACTTCACGAGTTGTCCGGTCTTGGGTCCAACTGGAACAACTACACGATTAACCTTTCTACCAGTCGGAAGTGTGATTTCTACTTCCTCTTCGGTAATGGCGCAGACATTTAAGCAGACGTCGGCGTTTTCCCGCACTTCTACTTCTCTTCCTCCTAATAATCTACAAATTGGCCCGTTTTCCCCATCCGGATCGATCGAAAAAATTCTATAACCCAATTGGATTTGGGAGCTGGAAACAAATTTATTAAAGAAGCTTTTTCCTGATCCACTCGCGCCAACAATTAAAGAAGAGTAATTGGGTAAATATTTTGCACAAACATTCAAGAACTCCATAGTACCGGTGTGCTGATTTACTCCTGCTGGAACGCCCCCACTATATGGAATTTCGGAACTGTAGAAGGGTGATGCTGCAACAATAGCTGTTCGATCCATAAAGCGACGGTCGTTTTTATCGGTAAATCGATTATTCCCAATGGGAAGTGTTGAAATCCATCCACTTTTTTGTCTGTTGTATGCAATACGCAGATGGTGGTCATTCCCAATCAGATTATCTTGCATAATCATTCCAAGTTGATCCAGGACCTTCTCGTCACGAGCAAAAATGGTAACAAGACAAGTACTTAAAAAACCATCGTTGAAACCGTCACTGATTTCTTCTAATAAGCGGTTTGCAGCATCGAGAGATTTCTGAGCTTCGCGAGCTTCAATGTCATTCCCTGATTTGATCATGTTGAGTAATCTTGAGCCTTCATCAGTAGCTGCCTGCTTGTACAAACGTACAGCTTGGCTCTTTGTCAATTTCGTCAGATAATGTGTGACATTCACTGCTCCTGCTCTATACAGTGCATCAAGAGTTCCGGTTGATAATGTAGTTGGACCAAAATCTAGAATAAAGGTTCTAAATGGGTAGTCCCCAGACGTCCCCTCATTTTGATAGCCACGGTCTCTAATATTTGGCGGAATTTCAAGTCCATTTAGTCCAACCAAATCAAAATAGGATAGCGTAGGAACGAGAGAATCATCTTCACCTTTAAGCGTTGAAAGCTTACTTAAATCGATTTTCTCCGTTTTTTTGCCTCGGAATCTTTGAAACAGATTCTTAATTTTAAGCAATTTCATCCCCCAATTCGTCCATGTCGTCGATTACTCGGAAAGGCTCTCGCTCATAATTTGATGTCACGACATTGGACAGACGTCCTGGTCGATTTAGGATCGATCGAATGGTTTCGATGGATGCATTACGTTTATGTGTAGCAAAATAGAGCGATTCGAGCTGACCTTCTGCGTCA
Source organism: Cohnella phaseoli (assembly GCF_003386235.1). Classification (GTDB taxonomy): domain Bacteria; phylum Bacillota; class Bacilli; order Paenibacillales; family Paenibacillaceae; genus Cohnella; species Cohnella phaseoli. The sequence continues at coordinate 76,253 of NZ_QRDZ01000013.1, read as the reverse complement.
CACACATCTGATGCTCCTCCCATTAAACTGTAAGAACTAATCACATTTCCGGAGAGTCGCAGAAATTCATTTTGGGCTTTTGCTAGGATACTATCTTCGTCAAGTCCCTCCAACATCTTTGGAGAATAATCAAGGATGAGAAAGAAGTACCTTGAGTAACTAAATTCATCAACGGAGTTCTGCCATTGTTCCAAAAAGGGATAGAACATACTTTGCGCATAACGCTGCGCGATTTCATTTAAATCTTTGAAATTTTCGTGATACTGTTTTAATTGGTCGATTAACTCGATTGGTCTGGACTGTACGTGGATTGCGAACTTTACCTCGCGCCCTGGTCCAAGCGACAGCTTCGCTAATAGTTCTTCATAGCGGTTATCTGTCTCAATTTGTTCCTGAAGCGATCTGAGATCATAGTTAATCGGTCTGCATTTAATAGCACCTACAAATGTCCGGATGTTATTCTCAGGTATTAACTCCAGGAGATTTCCATGGATGTCCTTTAAGCCGATAAGTTCTTTAAAATCACCTTTCAGTTCTTTGATTTTTTTAACAGACCGTTGATCGGTATCTTTTTTCTTCCTGTTGGCCAGAAAGGGCAGAATTGGCTTTCCAGTAATACCGCGGTACATGATATAACCAATGCAGCCGAGCAAAAAAAACATTAATAAATCATCCACGTAATTATCGCCTCCACAATCCGCTCTCTCTTTTCTCATGACGTAAATAATAGATTAAGTGTCGATCCAAGAATAAAGCAGTTGCTTCATTCTTGATAAATCCGAAAACGATAGAGGGAACGAAAATAAGCAAATCCAAAACAATGATGATGATATTCATAACAAGAGGAAATGAATCGACATAGGTATACTGTATCAACTGAATACAAGCCAGTAGGCTAACAGACAAGTAAGCCACTTGTCTCCAAGAGAAACTCATTTCCAATACTTTGAGAGGCTTTCTTTCCTTTTCAGTGTCGAAGGGCATCCGAGTTCTCAATTGAATTCCCCTTTCTAAAAATAGCCCTGCTTTTGCAGGGCTAGATTTTCTAAGTCTGATTGATGAAGTAGCCGGCGAGTTGAGGAGCTTTTATGATAATTACTATTGATATGGCTGCACAAAGCATTGCAGAAATACCAAGTCCCCTTCGTTGAGAGTTCCCGAGCGACATTGAAAAAATGATCGCTCCGAGTACAATCGCTAGGATTGCAAGAATGACGCCCACAATCCGGAGGTTCAAGACCCATTTATCGAGCGTATCCGTTATTGCAGTCTCAGTTCCAGTGCCAGACTGAACGCTTTCAATTTTGCTGAAGTCTAGATCATTCTTTGCAAATGTAGGTGCAGCAACGGCAAGGCTTAACCCGAATGTCAATAGGAGAACCGCAATAAGCCTTCTAATTTTCACGAACAACATACCTCCTAATCAATGAAAAGTGTATTACGTTGGGTGCTCCTTTCTGGTCAGAATGGACAGACAACTAATTCTTGTCTGTGCAATATTTATCTGATAATATAAATTACATAAGATAAATATTGCACAAATAAGAATGTGAGGTGTCTTTCATGTTTGATTATTTTCTTTACGCAATCAATCAATTCATATTTGGACACGGAACTGATCGTACGTTCATACTGGTTTTTTCGCTTGTTTTCTTATTAATGATTTTCGTTTGGCTCTGCTTCACTTTCATTCGTGTCATGCAAGCTGCAGTTTTGTTTGTAACACTTAGCTTTCTTTCGTTTTTTCCTGTCTTCTGCTTTCCGGATCAGTTCGATGTTGTTTTAATCAAGCTCGGGATTATTTCAGAGTGGTTCATTTATCACACTCCTCAGTACGTCCGTGTTTGGTCGGTATGGATGTTTTTAATTTCCCTGATAACGACTTTGTTTTTTTGCTGGAATCTAACCTCGGATATTTTCAACGGTCGTCCATCAACCTGGAAACGTAAGTGGATAAATCTTCAAAAACGAGCTGATGAACTGGATAGAATGCCATTCAAAATCGTTCATTGAAGCAGTAGATAGACAAAAACTTCGGAAACGACAAAAAAGCCCTATCGATTGTGCAGGCATTTAACGTGTTTGTTGAAATCAAACACATTGAAATACTGCACCCGATAGGGCTGTTATTGCGAAAAATGTCCTTCTAGCGGACAGAACTTTGAACTAATTGTAGTATAGCATATTGCACTTCAAATTGAACACTGGATAATTTGTATTTAGAAAAATAGACCAATAATTAAAGTTCTTATCTTGGTATATTAATAATGATTTTCTTAACTTTCGGCACCTTAGCTAATATCCATATTGGGGAGAATGAGCTTTCAAAGTAGCCTGGATGTACAGGAAGGACAGAACACAAAACATCCAAAAAACGACTGACGAATTGGGTGCAGCCTGGTTATATATGGCCAGTCACAAGAGCCAGCTGCACCTCTCCTACTTGGGGATAGGTTTCGGCGTGCTATCTGCCGGGCATTACTTGGGTTTTTTTTATATATAAGCGTGTGCTTGGCTAGAACATGCAGTTAATGACTTACGAATAAAGGATCAACTAATCATTGAATAGAATTTGCAAAGCTTTATGATCTGCAAAATAGATGTATCCTCTTCCCTCGTACCGCCAACGATAGCGCACCTCCCCTTTACTATCGGGCTCTGTATTTAATATTTCATCCGGTTTACCTAAAATAGAAGTAATTTCGTCAGCAGTCATTCCAACCTTCACCTCAGGTTTTTTCTCAGGTGTAACTCTCTCTGGTGTTGGATTGTATTCTTCACTTGTTGAACGTGGGGATCCATCTCCTTTATCGATTGTAGCTGTATGCATTTTTTCATGATCAAATGAATAGGATTTTGATTTTTTTCCTTCCTTATCTTCATAATTGAATATGAGTTTATCAATCAAACAAACTGCATTTTTTCCGCAGTTAAATGGTGAAGCGTGTGGGAAATTTGGTTCAATCTCTTCAGTTGTTCTCTTTAAAAGCTTGTATTTTTCGGCATTAGTTAACTTCTCAAACGTATCTGTAACCGGAATTCGAACCCAGAAGTAAAATTCCTTTATATTGCCTATCTTCATCGATTTTTCGACTTCAAGGTCTAGTTCACCTGAAATGTGTACAGCTATTTCTGGATCATCAGTTACTTTTTTTAAATATTCTGAGACAGCTGATTCATCAGCTTTAATACTGCACGCAACCAAAGACATCATTAGAAAAGCAACAAAAAATAAACCAAATATCTTTTTCATTTGAACCCACCTTTTTTTATAGAAAAAAATCGAAATAGAACGTTTCTCCTCAAAATAGGAGCTGATAGGAATTATTCGCTATATCTTACCATGATTAGCCATATTTCACCACGGGATTTTTACGTCGATTAGATGTAATCGCTTCTCCGTCAGCGTTAGTGTCGCACGGCGCGCTGATGCCAGGTACTGATTCGATACCCTATAAGTTTCATTGGTTACAAAAGAAACCCGTTCAGTAAGATGCTGCTAAGCAGCTCTTATGAACGGGTACCATATAAAATGTGGATCTAGCTATACATTGTGTGAAGGAGAACGAAATGGACGGCCACCGTTGGCTGGAATAGGTCCAGTTCGTCTTGTTCTAGAATCGCCTTGTTCTGAGGATAGATCCCGAGAACCAAAATATTCAAATCGCGGATTTTCAGTTCGAGTTTGACTTTTGTTAAGTCGGCTAACTCCCTGTGGTGGTTCATCTAGCATGCGTATAAATTCTGCATGTATCTCAATCTGCGGGCCGCTTCCGTCTATGGAACCTCTAACCGAGATTCTTCCTTCAACATAAATAAGACGTCCTTTTTTTATCAGCCTTGAGGCTTGCTTGGCCAAATCCCATTTTGCGACTACTGGAATGAAGTCAGCGTCCAATCCATCATCACCATCATAAGGACGATCGCAGGCGATACGAAAGGAAGCCCAGGGCGATCCGTCACCCATATTTCCAGTCTGAGGATCTGCTGCTACGTTTCCGATTCCGCTCCAGCGATTCAATAAATAAGTCATTTTAAAACTCCTTTACATGAGATTATTATGCAGAAATTTTCTTGAAGCCCTGCATGACCGTTATTTCTCCGTGCGGAGAATGTACGCGGCGTGCAGAAACTGCAAGTCTTTCCTCGATTCGAAAAGCTGCCCGATCAAACTCCTCGATCATATGTTCAGGTACCCGTACTTCGAAAATCTGGTTCCCAAGCTGAAGATCAAGGCGGTAGTAGGGTTTCTTTGCACCGACGACGACGTCCACTTCCTTTAATATAAAAATGTGATCTTCGGTCGCTGAGACATCGATCTGCTCAGCAGGATCTTGTCGCACCGGTGGTTCTTCCGGAATGGGTTCAACAACAACTCTTTCATTTGCCGGTTCGTCACCTTGTACAAAGGACCAAAACTGATGGTGTAATCCATGTAATCCAACGCAGATGAGGAAACAATCCTGTATTGCGGTTTGGATTTCATGAGCGGTCGCTCCCTCGAAGATCACGGCACCGTTTTCGTCGAGAACAGCCTGCAGGTGACTCCTGCGGATCTGATTGACAATTACAGTGACTTCGACGAAATAACCAACATCTGTTTGTAAATACGGATTGATCAGTCTTCCCTTTTTGTCCGGATAACGAGTCACTTCCCAGGTTGCATCAGGGTAGCTTTCGATCAAAAACCGCATGGCCTTAGCATACAAATCGTCACCAACACGTTCAAGAAATGCAAGTGGATTGAATAAACCTTCAGTCATCGTAATTTCCTCCTTGTAATAAAATGTAAACCTTAGAAAATGCAAAAAAGCCCTAGAGCTTCGTTCTCCTTCGTTTGCATAGGCAAACGGGAAAGAACGTCCTCTAGGGCGTCAATCTCTTGCATAAATGCTCATGGCGAAATAATATCTATCTGTATCCTATCAATAATATGAGCCGGAATCAATGTTTTTATCGATCTAGGTGACTTGGAATGCAATGTCGGTGATAGTCATTTTTAATATGAGGACGTTCTCGCAAATAGTTTACATCTTCGGTCGTCAATGCGGATTGACATTTAATGCAATTCCTATGCGAAGCTGCTAAAGGTATGTTCAATTTTTGATACTTCCCAAGGTTATGCCATCCCATCTGAAATTTATCAAACGCTGCGCGAAAAGCTTCAGCTTCGGCAAGATCCACTAGTGTCGAAAGTGAGGTGTTACTTTTTTTCGTAAGATCCTCAAACCCTCTGCCATCATGATAGACTTCTCCGATCCAAACTCTGCAGATGACGACAATATATTGACCAGGTTCGATTGTAACTGATCGAACTTCACTTTTGTAAAGGCTGCCTGCAACCGTGCTTGCCCACCACTCATACCAATCATTTTTGATGAATGCTTTCGTTTGATTGTTTTCATGATAACTGACAGCTTCAAAAGGTAGTGACTTTTTAAGTTCGTCGAGTATCAGATCGATTGATCTATCCATGGTTAAGATCCCCCTCTGGATTATTGGGTAATATCCCATTTCGCATATCGCTTAGCGGTGTATTCGCTTATGCTTTGATAGAATGATAGACCGTTCTCTATCTTCCCGGGAATGTCGCGGAGCATCATCATAAAGTATTCGCGGCCGGCATCAGTGATTCGGCAATAATGTTTCACACGATTTACTGGGTCATCCCACTGCTGTACCAGGTAGCCTTTCTCGCGCATAAAGGCAATGCGTCTGCTCATGTAGGAGAGATTAACGCCAACTCCCTTAAAAAATAGCACCATGCGAGAGTCTAGTTCCTGAAGATATCTCGGGGTTTCCATAATTTCTGAGAGTACAAAAAAATCAATTATTTCTTGTACTTGAAGAATACGGCCAACTTTTGAATCTTTAATAACAGGTGAATTTTTTTTCAACGATATGACCCCCTTATTCTTTCGTGATGATAGATTCTGAATCGATCAACAATAATTATTATGGCTCTTATGAGTTCTGAACGGCCAGATGTCGGACAAATTGCCAACTATGCTTGAAAAATAGCTTGTTGTTAATCAGAACGACCACATCGTCAAACTCATCTACGATCCCACCTTCGTAGATGCAATCACCGTCGTTGAATACAGAAATTGGCCATTGAAACCATATGGCATGTTGAAAATCTGAATCGTGAGTAAGGACATACGGAATTGGCATTTTCAATGGAGTTCCCCCGTTCGCATAGTTAAGAACATCTGTTTCCATTATAGCGCGCCTTCATTACCTTATCAACGTATATCTTATCACATAATATTATTATTCGTTTAATCTTCTCCCTCCATCTTGGCGTTCGTCTGCCTGTTGGTCTGTTCGGGTCTCTCTTTTTGATGCTTTATATGTCACCGTCACATCAATTACTTTTGTGACTTCGGAATAATGCGGTTTGACCTTTTCCTTCAACTCTTCAGCTAGACGTAAATATCTTGAATCGTAGACCTCCTTTTAAACCCATTTCGATATATAGCGCGCGGACGGCCGCCCACACATTCTTAGTCGTATCTAGATCCGTTTCATGTAACCTGAAATAATCGAATGGTCTAGAAAAAAACGAAACCTCTAGGATGGAGAAAAGGGAGAAGAATAAACCCAAAGTTTCAAAGGAGAGAAGAATATGCAAACGTAACTGTAGGTAGGTAGTGCCACAATACGCGAAAATCGATGTTTAAGGCTATATTATGTGATAAGATATACGATTATAAGATATTAAATGTGGACTTTAAGCTATCAGCCTTGACTAAATAGCGATCGCACTGATGAAATCTGGAATGTGGATCCGCAGCGGAAGTCAAGCATAACGAGCAGCAAATAACAGTCAGTCGGGAAAAAGCGGTCGCCTGCCGGCCTAAGACGTCTACTTCTACCCGCCTTACTGATCGGATTCATGCGACACCAGTACCCATGCTTTTCGCCCATCTACGCTCGGACATCCAGGAATGTTATTCGAGCGCTCATAGAAATGCTCGAAGTTTGCAGTAGAATGGCTGACAAAATTGATGAGTAGTTGCACTCGCTCTTATGGCCATGTTGGGCTTCGTCCGGATATACGTTCTTCCGGAATCGGCTCTTCTGTATGTAAGGGATATATTCGGTCGGTACGTTTTTGAAAAATCGTCAGCTTTGCAAAGCGAAATGCCAGAACCAAGATCGCAGTTTCGCCGATCGCCACGGAGAGCCAAAATGAGCTGCTGCGGTTGATCATGCCAGTCGATGCCGCCGGCGCGCAAAACGTGAAGCTGTATATCGCCGCGTCAAAGCGAATCCGGGCTTCATCCGGTAGCTCTCGCCCTCAAAAACGAGCAGGTGCCCATGATGTGCCAAACGGTCAATCATGGCTGCGGCCATCTGGTCATCGGTGAAGACAGTCCCCCACTTGGAAAACTCCAGATTCGTCGTAATGACCAGACTGCGGCTCTCGTAGCTGTGCGTTTCATGAGCGAGATCCACCGCTACCAGTTACTCATCCTTGACGAGTGGGGCTATATCCCCGTCGACAAGAGGACGGCTCGCAGTTACTCTTTCGGGTGATTGCGGGCCGCCGCGCTTCGCCTTGGCCAGACGCATCACAAGTTCGGCAACGGGGTAAAACTTCATCGTATGCCCAGTTCGCAGGCACGCAAGCCGGCAGCAATGGCCAGGTGCGTCTTGCCGGTACCGACCGGCCGTAAAGGACGAGATTCCGTCGGCCCCCAATAAATGTACCTTCCGTCAGATCGCTCCACTGCAGGGAGCTTGGCTGCTTGACACCATGTCGCTCGTAACCGTCCAGTTTCTTGTAGACCGGAAAAACCGGCACGGCTAAGCAGCCTGGCTCGGCGGCTGCGCTCCCGGCTTTCAATTTCTTCCACGAGCACGCGGTGCAAGAACTCTTCCTGCCGCGGTGTCGCCTCCGTCTCGCATAGCTGGACGGCGCGCTGGCTGAGCACAAGCTTCTTGCAGAAGGCTGAGATTTCGGCGCTAACGCCTCACGCTCCCGTGCCATGTTCATGGTCTCACCCCGCCGGCAGGATCCAGCATTCGGTCATACACGCTCAAATCGACACTTGGGCTTTCCTCCGGCTCAAACGAGGCCAGCCTTGCAGCAAGCACGACGCTGTTTGCGCTGGTGAGCCGTCCGAGCTTCGTCGCTTCCTCTATCGCTTGCAAGGCGGTATCGAATCCATAGCGACCGGAGAGTTGCTACATCGTAGCCAGCGTTTCCTTGAGCTCGGTGCGTTCCAACTTGTCCAGCTCCTCACGAAGCGCATCCGGAATCGCTTATCGCAGCTGGCTGTTTCGCCAGGCGCCGGGGTTCTGCAGCAGGCGGCTGAGCGTGGTTCGGACATCGACGCTGTCGGTTCGTTGCTTGCCGAATAGACGAAGGTACACCGTAATCGGTTTGCCGCTTGGCAGCAGCGGTTCTTCCGACGCCATGACCTTCCTCACCGTCTTTCGGTCGATCTGCATCCGTTCCGCGATCGCGCTCGGCCCCAGCCAGCCCTTTGCTCTGCATATTCTTGATCGACTCGATCTGACTCATCTTCAACATCTCCCCGTCCCGTACCCCTCGTCATCGTCTACGAACAGGGTAGCAGAGTGGAGAATCATGCAGCTGGTCGAGTCGGCCGTCGGAGAACCAGGTGCGCGAGCTATATCTGCTCGCGCTGGCCGCCAACGCCCGTGTGCTGATCAAGCTGGGCATCAAATCGGCGAACCCGGACGCCATCTGCAACTGATCATGCCGGCCGTTGCCAGTGAGCCAAACGCGTTAGCCGGATTTCATCTGGAGAACCCAGCTCAAGCCACACTGATCGTACTGGCCTTCGACGTCGCCGCAGAGAACCAGGAGCGTGAGAAACAATTGTTCGCGTTGGCCGCCGACACCCGTACGTAGATCAAAGCCAGGCTTCAATCGGCGAACCTGGACACGTACTGAAGTTGATCATGTCGGCCGTGTCGCCGGTGCGAATATCGCGACCGGTCGTCTCCGCACCAACCGCGAATCTGTCCTTCATCCTAAGAACCAAGACGCAAGCTGCAGCTGATCGTGCAGGCCATCGATACCCGTAAGACAAAAAAAGCTCCTATAGTAAAAGGAGCTTACCGTTTATTCGTATTTCCAAACTACTTTATACTTATGAGGTTTACCACTAGGAAAAGCAATATCGATAATATCTCCTGTCTTTAGGTCTTTCCTTTTTATTTCTGTATATGAAAGCAAAAATGTCTCTTTCTTATTATTCAGGATAATTTCCTGCCCATTTTCGTAAAATTCTACGACATTGTTCGTACTAATCCTGCATTTAGATAATAATTCTCTTTGGAATGGTTGTTTACATTTTCGTTTTTCAACTAAATTAAATTCATATCTAAAACCTATTCCTTCTTGAAGTGGAATCCTTTTGATCGGCCGTACAATGTCTCCATCTTCTAGCCCCATTGCACGGACCCATCTTTCGCTAATGTAGCCTATTCCATCAGCTACATCAACATTACCACCTTCAATCTTCCGTTGGAATACATAGAGCTTGCCTTGCCAATCGTCACTAGTTGTTTGGTAGTCGTAAGACATCTCTTTTGTTCCGTTTTCGTTTTCTATTTCTGACAATCTGTTTTTTGCCTGCAGATATATTTTAATTCTTGCTATTGTTTCTGCGTATTCTAACATTTCTGTGTGAACATCATGAATTTTATGAAGAACGTCCAGTTGAACTGTATTCGTTTTCAAGTCTTCTGTGAGCGCCTTCTGCTCAACTAAAGCAATTCTATACTGTTCAAGCAGAGTGGACAACTTTACATGCAATATTTGTACGATCCTATTCTCAAGTCCGTCTTCGACCATTTTTTTAATAGTCCTAAATGTATCCTGCTTTGACATCTCAAAATGAGCAGAAAGTGGCCAGTTTCTTTCAAAATGCTCCTGGATGAATGTATAACCTTCTACTGAACTAATGTATGTATCTAAGTTTACTTGCCCAAGCAAGAATGGGCTAAATATTTTATCGACAAGTGAAGAGGTTATCCTTCCTGCAACATTCCTTAGGGATGCACTAAACTTTTCATTATCTGATCCGTTAATCATTCTTTTGTAGCATCCTCCTAATCAATTTTGGCTATGTTTTTTCTATCGATTACAAGACTCATTAGTGCAGAAATGTACTTTTTGTTCAGATATCCCAATTGTCCATTTTTCATCATTTCTATTAGGGGGCCCGCCAACATTTTAACGAAAATATACGCTAAGCCTTCGGACGTGACCAGTCTAGCGTTTTTTCTTACTCTAAGCCCAAGAGTCCGGGCGGTAATAACCCGGACCACTGCTCATTCGACTTCTTGTTGTTTCAGCGGCCGTAATGAATTGAGAGACGTATTCTGCCTAAAATTGAATTTGTATTCGCCCAAGAAATTGATATGCTCCCATCCAAGGGGTGAGATATGGTTTAATAGTTCTTCCCGAAGCTTACCTTGCTTTTTACGGTGTTCAGTTGCTTGCTGGAGATACACAGTGTTCCAAACGCTAATCGCATTGATGATAATGTTCAATGCACTTGCCCGTTGGAGCTGGTCTTGTAGCGCACGTTCTCGCATCTCGCCATGTTTGCCGAAGAAGATCGCTCTGGCTAATGCGTTCATAGCTTCCCCTTTGTTCAACCCCCGATGGATTTTTCGCCGCAGTGCCTCACTCGAAAGGTAATCTAGGACGAAGATCGTTTTCTCGATACGCCCCATTTCCCGCAGCGCGGTAGCCAAACTGTTTTGTCTTGCATAGGAGCCGATTTTCCCCATAATGAGTGATGCTGAAACGGTGCCTTCTCGGATGGAGTGAGCCAGACGGAGTACATCATCATAGTTCTCTTGAATAATCTTTGTATTAATCTGTCCGCGAAGCAGCTTCTCTAATTTAGGGAAATCGGAAGGTTTCCCGATAGCGTAGAGCTTGGAGTCAGCCAAGTCGCGTAAGCGTGGCGCAAAGCGAAATCCAAGTAAATGCGTTAAACCAAAGACTTGATCGGTGTAACCGGCTGTATCCGTATAATGCTCCTCAATGGCCAAGTCCGTTTCATGGTGGAGCAAACCATCGATGACGTGTACGGCATCCCGAGCATTCGTATTGATGACCTTTGTATAGAATGTGGAAAATTGGTCGCTCACGAACCGATAAATCGTAGCTCCTTTTCCGGTCCCGTAGTGTGGATTCGCATCTGCGTGAATCGCCGAAACTCCGATCTGGACTCGCATTCCATCAGATGATGAGGTCGTGCCGTTTCCCCAGTATGAGGGCAACGCCAGCTTGTGATGAAAATTAACAAGAACAGCCTGCGCTTTATTCATTGCGTCTTCGTACAGCCGCCATTGCGTTGTATTGGCCATTTGCCGATATGAAATGTTCGGCGTAGCTTCAGCCATCTTTGTTAGCCCAATGTTCGTTCCCATTGCCATAAGGGTAGCCATAAGGATTGTCGTTTCTTCCTCATTTGGAGCGCGGTTACTGGAAGCATGAATAAACTGCTCATGAAAATTCGTCCAGTTGGCTACTTCCATGAGCAAATCCGTTAGTTTGATTCTTGGCAGCAGCTCGTAGAGGGAAAGGCTGAAATTCCGGGATTCATCGGGAACAGCTTTCTCCAATCGCTCGATGTGCAATTTCCCGTTCTCCAAATTAACGCCATCCAGCTCGTCAATGTTGTCCTGCACCCAGCTTAATCTTTGAAGAAGCGATTCAGTCCGTTCCTCAAGATATTCCTTTACTGACAAGCTAACGGCAAGCTTTGTAACGTTAGGATCGATACCATTCCAGTCAGATTTCGGTACAAGGTATTCCTCGAAGTCCTTATGCTGACGGCTTCCGACAATGGAAACGTCCCCGGAACGAACGTAATTCCGCAGCTCTGTCAGGACAGCCATTTCGTAGTAATGCCGATTGATGGCTCCGTCATCGTCGTAAACGTGCTTTTGCCAGCGGTTCGAAACGAAGTTCAGCGGTGCTCCTTCCGGAACTTTTCGCTTTCCGGTTTCATTCATTTCCCGGATGATATCGACCGCCTTCATTAGCGGCTCTGCCGACTTGGTTGACCGAAACTCCAAGGATTTTAACAGCGTTGGCGTATATTTCCGAAGAGCATAGAATTTCTTTTCCAGCAAGTCCAAATAGTCGTAATCTACGGGCCGCGCCAGCCGTTTAGCTTCTTCCACGGATGCGACGATCTGATCCCACGGCATAACGGCATCAAGTGCAACAAACGGATCAGTACCTTCACTTCGGGCCCTAATAAGAGCGGCCCCAAGATCGGCAAAGTGAACAACCTTTTCATTGATCGATTTCCCGTTTTGTTTTTGAAGTTCCTCTTGAGCCTTTCTCCCTTTGGAAAGCAGTATCATGATCTGCCGGTCGTGAATCTCGAAAGCCAGGTCTGTCAAATCCTGAATCAGTTCTAATAGGTACGCTACTAAAATCGCGTGCTTTTTCGGATCATTAAAGCGGCGGAAGGAATGAGGTTCGTAACGCGAACCGATTTTTGAAAGCTGCCGCAGCCGGTTCGGATGAATGCCTTTCGTATCGACTTGCAGCTGCAAATCCCGTATGTATTCGAGCTTTTCAATAACCTTCAAAAAAGAATCCGGAGAGCTGGTACCTGGAACTTCCCTTAACCACGCCAGGTAGGTTTTGCTGCTGTCCGGCATAGTGGATAAGACGCGATCCAGCTTAGCAATTTGTAATTCTGTAAGTGAACCGCTGAGGAGCTTGAATATTTTTTCTTCTGTCCGTTTGCGAGTTTCCCAAACTGCTCTTTCAATCGTGGCCATTGAGGGTAGAATGGTTTTACGCTTACGTAAATCTTCGAGTGCGAGCTGGATCAGGTGTAAGGGATTGCCGTTTGCCATTGCATGGTTAAAAAGATGCTTGCACAAAGAACGATACTCGCTCAAGGTAAATGTCTGGTACCCATACTCCTTCCGGATTTCCTCCAGATGTTCGTATTTGGTGGCTTCCCGTTCGCCGTAAGATGTAAAAGACTCCACATCGGCATTGATTTGCTTTCCAATATAACGAAGAACTTGAACCGGCACTTCTGTTACGTCAGAAAGCGTCCAGCCGAGATAGCGAAGTACGCACAGCTGCACGGCAAAGCCAAGTCGATTATAATCTCTTCGTCGCTGCTGGATGATCTCAAGGTCATGCTGGGTAAATGTAAAATAAGTGCCCAATTCCCATTCGCCGAGATCAGGCGGTATTTGCAAATATTGCAGCCGTTCCTCCGGAGTTAGCAGTTCCCTTACTCTCGCGTACAACGTTCACATCCCCTTTTTGCCAAGGCTATTTTTTTCTTCGATTGCTGATCCGGTGCCGTAGATCGTGGGCAATCAATCCATCGAGCCGCGCTACTCACCGCCGCTGTACGAAACCAAAAAACATATTGATGGGCAAACAACGCTTCGCATGGATTCCTTTAAACGGGATGCGAATAAAAAAAGGTATAACACCGCGAGGCGCAGCTACACGTAAAGGCGAAGGCGCTGCCAGCTAACCGGCAGCGCCTTATTGTTTATGCCGAACATGCGATAGTAGCAGCGAAGCCACCACCCGCAAAGCGGATGTTAATTACCATCATTTAATTTTTTTCGCTTTGTATAAGGAAAGGGTTCCGTATAATGTCATAAACCGATCAGTCTCTTTTGTCTCAACAAACCCGGCCTTATCAATAACTTGTGGTATGAGGCCGTTTACGTTATCTGATGTCGTCTTAAAACCATCGAGTATTTGGATTGAAAGGAACGCAATGCGCATGAGCCAATTTTGAGCCTTTCCCCAATCCGCTATGTGAAGTTCACCTTGAGGTTTAAGTATCCGGAAAGCTTCATTCAATGTTCGGAGTTTATTTTCAAAAGTCAAATGATGAAACATAAGACTTGTGACAACACGATCGAAAGAATGATCAGGGTAGGGTAGTTCAAACGACATCCCTTGATGAAACATAATGTCTATTCCCATATTTTCGGCTTTTTTCTCCGCAGCTCGAAGAACTTTCGGATCAATATCTAGTCCGGTGACCTCTGCTTTCGGGTAAGCTTGTTTTAAAAGAAGAGTTAATGTACCAGTCCCGCATCCTAGGTCTAGCACTCGCTGCCCTGGGCCAACTTGAATTTGCCTAACTAGTTTGTTCTTGAAGGTAGACTCCCTCATTGTCCAGCGTAGTATCGGATCATAAAATGATGTTAGCCAGTGAAATCGTAGGGCTGGAATAAAATCTCTATCGGTTCCTTTACTCATCTTTCACCTTCAATCCGGCCATATGGCCATGAGTTTAAGCTTGATTTTTACGAAGTAAGATTTTTAGATAAGATTGGACTTTCGTTGATGTTGAGGTCCAAGGAATAACCTTCTTATTGTCACTTGATGGCCAACATATCTTCACGGCAAGTCGGAGAAAATATCCAATAAAAGGATGATAACCATTTTTCCCTTATTATCGACAAACTATGGACTTACCCTTTGAGATCGACTAAAGCTGCGCTTTCCCCCCTTTGCTCACCGTCCTTTCATCTTCAAAAACCGGTAAATCCTCCATACAAACGAATCAGCCAAATCGTAATCTGTGTCATCTGATCGGTGTACAACAAAATCCCTACCACAACCATTAAACATCCTCCTACTTTCATCATTTTATTGGAATATTTCATGATCCACTTCATTTTCCCGATAAAAAACGCCATGATGAAAAAGGGAAGTCCAAATCCCAGTGTATAAGCGAAAACATAAAACAGCGCCTGATCTGGATTCGTGACACCCAGCGCGAAAATTGCGGACAAGATAGGACCTACGCAAGGCGTCCACCCGGCCGCGTACGTAATACCCACCAATGTCGAACCCAAATAACCGGAGGGTTTCATTTTCCATTCAAAGCGTTTTTCTCGCATAAATAGTCGGGGCTTAAACACCTCAAGCATAACGAGTCCCATCACGATAATGAGAATCGCTCCCAACTGACGGATTAAATCACGATTGTTAGCAAACAAATCCCCTACTAAGCTTGCTGATAATCCTAAAGCAAAAAAAATAATGGAGAATCCCAGGATGAAAAACAAGGTATGAAGTAGGGCTTGATGCTGAAATAGACTCTTCCGTTCGTTTAAATCTTTGGTAGAAACGCCCGTAATATACGAAATATAGGACGGGTACAACGGAAGACAGCATGGGGAGATAAAAGATAAAAAGCCGGCACCAAAGGCCAACCAAATTGTGATATTTTCAGGGTTCAAAAACACGCCTCCTTATCCCATTGAAAACTAATATTTCAATCTTTCTACTAAACATGCTACGATAGGCAACAAAACCAACTTAAATCAACTAGAATAGAGGGACTGGACTGTCGCCATGCGCAGAACATTGATCTTGTTATCGAAATCTTTAAAAATATCATTTGCTTGCTCGATCATTGTCACGCTTATCTTCATAAATTGGATCTTAGGCAATCTTTTGTACGAAAAAGCGACAGGGAAGCCGCTTGTAATCTGGCGTGCACAGTCGGAACCGTTAGTGCTTCCTGAACCAAATAGCACCCCAATGCAAGATGTCTCGCCTTTGCCCCAAAAAAGCGCTGTAAAGCTCGATGCGCCTTTGATAAAACAATTGCCGGAGTTGTATAACGGTTGCGAAATTACCAGTCTGGCGATGTTGCTTCAGTTCCATGGCATCGATAAGAATAAGATGGAACTCATAGGCGAAATGAAAAAAGATCCAACCCCAATGAAAACAGATGGCAATGGCAACATTACTTATTGGGGAAACCTGAATCTAGGTTTTGTCGGTGACGTCACAGGCAACGAAAAAGGATATAGCATCTATCACTCGGCTTTATTCGACGTGTTAAAAAACTATATTCCAAGCGCTGTCGATATAACTAATCATTCGTTTGATACACTCGAACAACAGATAGCGCAGGGAGTACCTGTTATTGCATGGACAACCACAGCATATGTAGAACCCACACAATGGGTCGTCTGGGATTCGCCGAATGGACCCATTCGTGCCACGTTCTCCGTGCATAGCGTACTTTTGGTCGGATACGATCAGCACTACGTCTATGTCAATGATCCCTTATCCGGCGTGAAAGGGAAGCAGGTGAATAAGCAGCAGTTTATCAGAAGTTGGGAAGCGCTAGGAAAACAAGCGCTTTCCTACAGGCCAGCCAATATGTAAAAATAGCATGTTCATGATTTAATGCAGGGATGGAGCCATCCAATTGGTGCCCCATTGAAGCAGAAAAAATAACAGAATACACCTATAAAGAAAAACAGAGCCGCGTGGTGATCCCCTGATGCATTAACCACAGGCCGCAAATCGGTGGGGGCAACATTTAAAAACACCCCCTGCCGAGAAAGCAATCGCTACGGCAACCATTTGTTCCCCAGGCAAATAAAAGTCGGCGAGCATAAATGCCGTCAGTGCACCCGCCAATGTAGAGATTCCTAATAAAAATGCTGAGATTCCGGAATAAAATCAAAAATGGCGATAAGGCCGCTACGCGACCAATCCGTTTTAACACAAAAACGAGGCCGCCGATCACACATTGGCGGCCGCCGCCAGACATACATAAAGCAGACTATCCCAATTCAGCACAATCACCCCAATTACTCCGGCAAGCTCTGACTCGATGCCTTATCCGCTCTGGACGCCCGGAGCGTATCGATCATGATCATAATAACCCCTGCCGTGATAAAGACATCCGCCATGTTAAACACCGGATAATTTATAAATGTTAACTCAAGCATATCTACGACTTCTCCATGCAGAGCGCGATCGACAAAATTACCCAGCGCCCCTCCAAAAATCAAGACTAATGCATAAGAGAGGAATTTTTGCCCGCGACAAATTTTTCGCAAGTACATGATAATACCAATAAGCACGATGGCAGTCACTAAGATAAAAAACAGCCTCTGGTTTTGCAAGATCCCAAACGCGGCACCCCGATTTCGAATAGATGTCAGTTGAATAAAACCCGGAATAAGCGGTATCTTTTGACCGATATCCATATAAGTCGCAACACTCCATTTGATTAATTGATCAACAGTAAAGGCGATAACTGCCACAACATAGTAACGAAGCACAACACACTTCCTTTCAAAGTAAAGAGTCAGGGGTATCCCCCTAACTCAATATGAATGTTCTGTTCTAGCCTTTTCCTTATTCTTTGACTCTCATCAGTCGCAGACCGTTTAACGCAACCAGGAGCGTTGCCCCCATATCGGAGAGGATAGCAATCCAAAGCGTTAACCAACCTGGGATGACGAGCAGTAAAGCAATCAATTTAATGGCCAGCGCAAAGGTAATGTTCTGCTTGATGATATTTAAAGCTTTGCGGCTTAACTTTATCGCAAATGGAAGTTTTCTTAAATCATCTCCCATTAAAGCAACGTCAGCCGTTTCCAGTGCGGTATCGGTACCGGCACCGCCCATGGCAATACCAACGGTAGAAGCTGCGAGTGCTGGCGCATCATTGACACCATCACCAACCATCGCTACGTTTCCGTAATCGGCTCTGAGCTGTTTAATAAAGTCTAATTTATCCTGCGGCATTAGTTCGGCCTGTACATCCGAAACACCAACATGCCCGGCAATCGCATTTGCGGTACCTTTGTTATCACCGGTAAGCATGATGGTCTTTTTGATCCCAAGCTGATGTAGCTTTTGAATAATGTCCTTACTGAATTCACGAACTTCGTCAGCTACCGCAATAACCGCGAGAATTTCTTTGTCTGTTCCGACGACCATAGCCGTTTTGCCTTGGTTTTGCAGTGTGGTAACCAGTTGCTCCTGTTCGTTACTAAAATGAGCAGTAGCTATTTCTTTAAAGAGTTTAGGATTACCAATATAATAGCTTGTTCCGTTTACCGTACCCATAATTCCTTTGCCGGTAATGGAAGAAAAATCATCAACCATAACGTTAGAATAAGAAATATTCGCTTCTTCTGCTTTTCTCATGATGGCCGAAGCAAGCGGATGCTGGGAACGATACTCTAAAGCTGTGATGATCGACAACAACTCGGTTTCATTTGTCTTCTTGTTAAATATGTTGAAATCCGTTACAACCGGGACCCCTTTTGTGAGCGTACCGGTTTTATCAAATGCAATGGCCTTCAAGGCACCCATTTCTTCGAGGTAAATACCGCCTTTGACAAGAACGCCATTTTTCGCTGCATTTCCGATTGCAGATACAATGGAGATAGGAGTCGAAATCACAAGTGCGCAAGGACAACCAACCACAAGAACTGATAACCCTTGATAAACCCAGGTGGCCCAACTTCCATCAAAGAAAAGTGGCGGAATTATAGCGACTAAACCAGCAACAACCATAATGATCGGCGTGTAGTATTTCGCAAACTTATCGACAAAGGCTTGGGATGGCGCACGTTCGCCCTGGGCTTCTTCAACCAGGTGTATGATCTTCGCGATGGTCGTATCATCGACCAACTTGGTAACTTTGATTTCAAGCAAGCCTTCTTCATTTAATGTCCCGGCAAAAACCTCATCATCCACCGTTTTGCCAACGGGAACGGACTCACCGGTAATAGCTGCCTGATTGACGGCAGAATTGCCGCTGATCACCACACCGTCCATGGCAATCTTTTGACCGGGTTTCACGATCATGATATCCCCAACGGCAATATCATCCACATGTACCATCATTTCTTGCCCATTCCGTCTAATGAGTGCTTCTTTGGGTGCAATGTCCATTAATGAACGTATGGATTGCCTTGCCCGGTCCATGGAAAACCGTTCTAACGCTTCACTGACCGCAAAGAGGATAACAACAATCGCACCTTCGGCCCATTCCCCTATGATCGCGGCTCCGACTATGGCAACGGTCATGAGCGTCTTCATGTCAAATTCAAACCGAAGTAAGTTTTGGAAACCAACTTTAAAGAGCGAGAACCCCCCGATCACAATAGAAGCAGCAAATAGCAGAGAAGTGATGAGGTTTTCTTCCCCATTTACAGATTGAGAAAGATAGCCGAACACCATCAATAAGACGGCGTTCAACAAAGTGCTGTGTTTCTTATAGAACGGTTCTTTTGCTTCTTTGATGCCCGCTTGTTTCGCTTCCCGTACAGGTTTTTCCGGAGTCACTTTCAGATTTTCAAAAGCACCGGCTTTCTCCAGTTCTTCAATTGTGGTATCGCCATAAACAGCAATTTTCGAAGCCCCAAAATTCACTTTCGCATCCCGAACTCCCGGAATCTGCTTCACATTATTTTCAAACTTCCCGGCACAGTTCCCGCATGTAAATCCTTGAACGTTGAATACGTTTTTTTCATCGTTCATTGCCGGCTTTGCCACCCGCACTGGTTTTTCGGGGATGACTTTAAGATTTTCAAATGCACCGGCTTTCTCCAGTTCCTCTACTGTGGTATCACCGAAAACGGCAATTTTTGAAGCGCCAAAGTTCACTTTTGCATCTTGAACGCCAGGCAGTTGCTTTACATTATTCTCAAATTTCCCGGCACAATTCGCGCAAGTGAATCCTTCAACGCGGTATACATTTTTGTTCTCTAAGGGTTCAGCCACTTTACTCAACGCCAACAACCTCCTTTTGATGCTCAATGGCGAGCCTTATCATTTGTTTCAATTGCACATCTTCCAAGGAATAAAAGACGAGCTTCCCTTCTTTTCGATACTTGGCAATCCCCATATTCCGCAGCAGCCGTAAATGATGGGAAGCCGTCGCCATGGTGGACCCGATAATATTGGCCACATCGCAGACGCATAACTCGTCTTCATCGCACAGTGCATAGGCAACCTTTAGCCGTGTATGGTCGGCAAGCACTTTAAATATTTGCGCCATATCCTGAAAATCATTTTTGTTTATTTTTTCCCGGACCCGATTGACCTTATCCTCGTCATAACAAAAGATCTCGCATGTATCTTGATTCTTCATCTAATCACCTCAATCTAATATACATTTGATTATTATATTATTCTCATGCCATAGTTTTGTCAAAGGAAAAAGCAACTAAATATGAATGGGATAGCCGAGGGCAACTTCTGCAGCTTCAGCCGACAACTCCCCAAGTGTAGGATGCGCATGAATGGTAAGGGCTAGATCTTCCATTGTCGTTCCCATTTCAATCGCAAGGGCAATTTCCGGAATCAAGTCAGACGCATTTGTGCCGACGATTTGCCCGCCAAGGATCAAACCTGTTTCCTTATTGCCTACCAGCTTGGCGAATCCCTCGGACGCACTCAAAGAGAGAGCACGTGCGTTTGCCGCAAACGGAAACTTGCCAACCATGATGTCGTATCCCTTCTCCTTGGCTTCAGGTTCGCTAAGTCCTACGGAGGCAATTTCCGGATCGGAAAACACAACCGCCGGAATCGCTTGATAGTCGAAGGCGCTTGGCTGGCCAGCTATTGCTTCGGCAACCACTTTTCCTTCGTATGAGGCTTTATGCGCCAGTGCAGGGCCAGGGATGATATCACCAATCGCATAAATGTGAGGAATAGATGTTCGCCCTTGTTGATCGACTTCAACCAGTCCCCTGTCGCCAATTTTTACTCCAATACGGTCAAGACCGAGTTCGCCATCGGTATTGGGACGGCGTCCTACTGTCACAAGAACGTAATCGGCCGTCACTTGTTGTTCTGCCTGATCCACCGTAAAGGTAACCGCGATTTCATCAGTCGATTGTTGTGCGGATTGAGACATGGCGTTCGTGTACACCGTAACACCAAGGGAATCAAGATTTTTTCGCACAATACGGCTAATTTCACTCTCGAATCCGGGCAGAATCGACGGTGAACCTTCCAAAATGGTCACTTTGGTGCCGAACTTAGCGTACATTTGACCCAGTTCGATGCCGATATAGCCGCCGCCGATGACGACCATTCGTTTAGGGATTTCAGTAAGGCTCAGTGCCTCGGTGGAGGACAAAATTCGGTTCCCATACGGGAATGCTTTTAATTCAATTGGACGCGATCCGACTGCAACAATACAGTGGTCAAATTGGTATCGGAGCGATTCTTGTTCATTATAAACACGCGCTTCCTGTTCATTAATGAATAGTGCTTCTCCTTTAAATACGGTGATCTTATTTTTCTTCATCAGCGAATGGATGCCGGACTTAAGACGGTTTACAACCTCCGACTGCTTCCAGTGCTGAATTTGGGCAAAATCAATCTCCACATCAGTTGCTTTTAAGCCGGAGATACCGGGATTTCGCATGTGTTCATACCGGTGAGCGGCGGAGATCAGTGCTTTAGACGGAATACATCCGCAGTTGAGACATACGCCGCCAAGTTCTGACTTTTCAACGAGTAGCACTTTTTTGCCAAGTTGCGCGGCTCTTATCGCCGCAACATATCCCCCTGAACCACCGCCAATGACCAATAACTCAATGTGCTGACTTGCATCCCCTACTACCATTGTGTTTCCCTCCAGTTCGTGATTTCTACTTTCATTAACGTTACCCAAACAGCTTCATGAGATAGGCAAATGAATCACCATGCAGCATGATCGAAATACCTAATCCGATAAACACGAGTGGAACAATGACACTTCCGTACTTTTGCAGAATCCTTAGAATGGCCGGGAAGCTTGCCAGCCGATACGCAAGGAAACACCATACCGCGACCATCAAAAGGAACACAATCGCGATGTATAAAAGTGACGCGTTCCCCTGGGTCGTAAAATACGGGATGTATATGCCCAGGTTATCCCCGCCGTTGGCAAAGGTAATCGCAGCGACCTTACCGGTGAGTGGTCCAAACAAACGGTTCTTTGAAGGTTGTGACTTTAGATCGCCCAATTTCTCAAGCGCTTCTTCCGCCTCATCTTCTTCCTCCTTTTTAAGGAACATTCGGATACCGAGATAAATGGGTATCAACCCAAGAAAACCAGCCCACTCGGACGGCAAAAATGTAAAGCCAAAAGCCCCCAGTAAACTTAGTACAACCAGCAATCCGAACCCAAGATATTGCCCTAGAACAACTTGTGCGTGCCGCGCTTTCTCGATCTGTGCGAAAAAGATCATCAGCACAAAAATGTCGTCAATGTTTGTCACGATGAACGTACCAATAGCGGAAAAAATTAATGTGAGTGACATGGTGATTTACTCCATCCATTTGTATATTTTTAATCTATATGTTCTTATATCCAAATAACTGTTTGATTAAACAATAGACTTTATTAAAGCTTTAATGCGGTTAGCCATTCAATCATTCGATGTGCTACACGCTGCCATTCAGCCTCTAACATCATATCGTGCGCCATGTTCGGGAAAATCTCCGGATTTGTACCGTACGCGCGAGCTGTTTGTTCAAGCTCATGGCTGTCAATGAGGAAGTCGTTTGCTGCGCCAAGCACCAGCAAGGGGGTCTTCACCTTCTCCGTCTGAACCGGGAATCATGCCATGTCCATAAAGGCCTGTAGTGACTCATCTTGCAAGGAGCTGACGTACCGCCTGACCTGTTCTTGGGGCATGTTTGATGAAAAGAATGCCTGAACCGCTCCGGTTTCGTTATATAGAGATTCACTCGTCCTGTGATCAATGACTTCATCATCTTGCCAGGATTGCGAACCGCGGTTTTCACAGTGTTTTTCCGCGTGCCACCCGGTGGTGCCGAAGCGAGCAGAACGCCAGCTGGGGCCGAATGGTTCTCCAAATACTTTTGAATTACAAAACCGCCCATGGAATGGCCCACTAGGATTGGTGGTTTGTTTAATGTGTAGGCGGCCTGCAAAACGTCCTCAACGTAGTGGCTAATCCGGTACTGTCGCAATCTTTCTCGCCCGGCGTTGTGGCCATGTCCTCGCCAGTTGAGGGCGCGAACCTCATACCCTTGGTTAGCGAAGTAGGGAAGAAAGTATTCCTCCCAAGCCCAAGAGCCATGAAAAGCACCGTGGATAAACAGGATTGGGTTTGGTCGACTTTTGGTTGAAGGGGAAAGTGAAACAAGATCACAAGTTGCCATAGTGTGTGCCTCCAGTATGTATCATTGCTTATGTTGTTTGTTGCTCGGGGTCTTTTTAGTAATTAGGCACCCCTAACAATCTAACAATCGTTTGATTATGAGATTATTATACTTCCGACTCCCTTAACAGTCAAATGATTATTTGAATGTTTTAATTAGAAATGAAAAAACATCCCGCCCTTATCCAGGTGGGGCTGAATTTTGCAAAGGATCGCCGCCGTTCAAAACAAAACTGTCCGTTAGCGTAACCCCCGATCCAGCCCGGCCGTGAGATCCGGACGATAAGGCGAACAATAACAAAAGCTCCTGCAGCTGCAGGAGCTTTTTTATGGTCATTGCCAGTTTGTCTACTGTGCGATTAGGGTTTAACGGCTTTGATCACGGTCGAAACAATGTAATTTTCAACGTTAGATCCCGGTACCCAATCTTTAATAAATGCCTTCGATTCATCCTTCGGCTCTACCACCACATCCGTAAATCCGCTTTGGGTTAGCATGGCTTTGACTTCATCAACGGAGGAAGCTCCTGAAATACATCCCGAATACATCACATCCAGGTCGTTTTTGATTTCTGCAGGCAGTTCCGCGGTCGTGACAATATCCGAAATGGCCAAACGGCCGCCGGAGCGCAGCACCCGGAACGCTTCGTCGAACACTTACTGCTTGGCCGGGGAAAGATTGATCACGCAGTTCGAGATAATGACGTCCACCGTTTGGTCGGAAATAGGCAAATGTTCAATTTCCCCTAAACGGAAATCGGTGTTCGTAAAGCCGCCTTTGGTGGCATTAGTGCGGGCGCGGCTTACCATTTCCGGCGTCATGTCTACGCCAATCACGCGACCGGCTTCTCCGACTTGACGCGAGGCCAGGAAACAGTCAAAACCGCCGCCGCTGCCAAGGTCGAGCACGACTTCCCCCTGCTTTAGTTCGGCAATCGCTTGTGGATTGCCACAGCCAAGACCAAGATTTGCCCCGTCCGGAACAGCGGTTAATTCTTCGCTCGAATAACCAAGTTTGGCAGACACATCCGCGTAATCCACCGGCGAATCACAGCAGCCGGAGCTTGCGGAAGTTGGCGCACAGCACGAGCTATCCTCTACCGGCTGCAAAGCAATTTCTTTGTAACGGCTGCGAACATTTTGACGAATTTGATCATTACTTACTTGATTCATGAACAATCACTCCCTTAGGTTAATTTTTATATAATCAACAGCAGCCAGTAGCGCAGCAAGCCGTTGGTGTCGCCATCGTGATTTGCCGCCGCCGAAAGAATCTTCCCGATTGCTTTTGCGTGGCATCGGACCATTGCCAAGCTTCCCTAGCGGATCGTTCAATATCGTCTTCTTCTGTCTCATGAGCGTTTCCGTAACGTACCAATTGAGATTCATAGGGGACGCCACCCTCATAAAAGGACGTAAACATCGGTTGTTGATCCGGCTTCCCTGCGGCCAGTCGTTCCTTGTATTGGCCCAAGTCAATGACCGAAGGTGAACTCGGTGCAGTTTTGCCCAATCGCCAAAAGGGAAAGGTGTCTATACCCGTCACTTTGATCCAAAAATGAAGATCCTGCCCCCACACTTTTTGCTTCATAAGCTGAACAGGCCGTAGTACAGCTAACGACGTCTTGCTTACCTCGGCCAGCTCGACGGCGATCTGAACGGCCGAATTGCCACGCCCGACCACCACCACTCTTTGATTGATAAAAGGCTCCGGAGCCCGGTATGCGGAGGAATGAAGGATATGGCCTTGAAAAGCCTCCTGCCCCGTTATAGCTGGCGTAAATGGATTGTGAAATGATCCGGTCGCATTAATGATCGTTCGGGACCGAAACGTATCCCCTGCCATCGTGGTAATCGTGAACCCCTCTCCGTCCTTTGTTATGGAGTCCACACGCTGATTGGTCATGACCGGCAGCTGAAACGTTCTGCTGTAATCCTGCAAATAGCGAATAACTTCATCTCGATGTGGATACCGGTTCGGCTCGCTTGGGAACTTCATGCCCGGTAACGAGGAAAAGCGTGCTGGAGAAAATAATTTAAGACTGTCGTAGTAGCGCGGCCAGGAACCGCCAACTTGGTCACTTGCTTCTAAAATCAAAAATTGAAGTCCCTGCTTACGTAGATGATAACCGGAAGCAAGACCCGCCTGCCCCCCTCCGATAACAATCGTATCTAATACCTTATTCATCCCAATGCCCTCCGATTTATTTGCAATTTACAAGTATTAGAGAAAAGAAATCACCCCAATGGGGTCGTGCAGCATTGGCTGGATTTCGACATCGCTTCATTCAAGAGCTTTATGGAGCGAATGACCGTTTCTTTTTCAAAATCGTTCATATGAGAGAACACTTCAGCTAAATAAGCATTCATTTGCTGGTCAATCGTCGTGGCCACGTATTTACCTTCTATCGTGAGCGAAAGGACATACACCCTGCGGTCGTCCGGATCGGGCGATTTCTTCACTAAATTCATTTTGATTAACGATTGGATTTGTCGGCTAAAGGTCGTAATATCAGTACCTAACGCTTCGGCTATCTGCTGAATGGACGGTTTATGCTGACGATCAATTTCGTAAAGAATATGACTTTGCACCAAAGAAATATCGCAACCACCGGCAGAACAGCAATTTTTATTGAGAAACCCAAAACGGCGTGTCATGATTTGAAATAGTTCGCGAGCATTTTCCACTGTGGTTTCACCTCATGTCTTAGTTATACACGAATCATTTGCATTTTGCAAATGTTTAATCACAAAAAGAAAACCACTCGCCCTGAGTGGTTTCTTGCGTACTTATTTACCGGGATATAATTTGTTCAGGGATTCTCTCTGTGATGGCTTAATATCAATGACGCTGCGAATGCTCTTTGCCTTGGCCTCGGCTTCGTCGAGCGTATCACTTAAGCCCAAAGCAAGTAAGGTGCCAGCGGCTACCGTACCGGTCCTGCCTTTTCCTCCACCACAATGAAAAGCAACTTTCTTGTTTTGCTGGTAAGCTTCGGTGACGGCCTGGATCGCTTGTTCAAAAGCTTTTTCTTGCGGCACAGCAGAGTTGTCCGCTAACGGAATTTGGATCCATTTCGCATTTGCTGCTGGATACGCACATTCCGTCGCTTCTCCGCGCAGATCCACGATCACGTCGATACCTTCATTGATCACCATCGATTCAACGTCAGCAGCCGCGCCCATGAAAATTTTATCCGGAATCAAAGCATGATAGTTTTTTTCAGACGACATGGACTACACTCCTTTTTTAAATGATCCAAATTCAATTGCAACCGGCGCTGATGGCGGAGCGCAGCACAAGGATAAATCCTTGGTTTCTCCGGCCGATTCAAATTCAGAATCTTCTTTGGTGTAGAAAATCTCCCAAGCGTTGCCGTCTGGATCATACACCCAAACTTTATCCTGGACCGCATAGCAGCAAGTCGTATTCATTTCGTCAATCAGCAGCAGCCCGCTTTGACGCAACCGCTCGCCCATGGCCAGCACTTCTTCGGTGTCATTGACTTGGAATCCCAAGTGATTCAGCACGCCTTTTTGTTCAAAGGGTCGGACATTGAGCGAAAAATGCAGCGCCGGATCTTCCAGTTCAAATTTAGCGTAATTATCTTTAATCTTACTCGGTTCTGTTCCAAAAAAAGCACGATAAAAATCAAGGGACTTGTTAAGATCCGTACAGTTTAAAGCGACGTGCATTCTTTTGATCATCGAATCCACCTCATTTCCCTTCTTTGACGAACTTTTCAATCCGGCTCTTAATCGAATCGCGAACGCTGCGGAACTGATTCATGATTTCTTCTTCCGTTCCGGTTGCTTTTGCCGGGTCATCAAATCCCCAATGCCATTTGGTGACGTTCTTGTTGGAGATCACCGGGCAATGCTCGTCGGCGTGACCGCACAGGGTAATGACATAATCGGCACGATTCAAAATTTCCGGATCGATCACATTGGATGTATTTTTGCTAATATCCACACCAGCTTCGTTCATGACTTGAACCGCACGCGGATTCAGTCCATGTGCTTCAAGCCCTGCACTTTTCACTTCGTATTTGTCGCTGCCAAGAGCGTTTAAAAATCCATCCGCGATTTGGCTTCTGCAGGAATTACCGGTGCACAAAAAGTAAATCAGAGGTTTTTTCTCCATGGTAATAAATCTCCTTTTTTTATATGAATTCGTTAAGCGCCTTGATGCCCTCTTTTGGTTTGTTTGCTTGCCAATATGCTTTTAATGATCATCGCAACAACAACGAGTACAACGACAAGCGCCACAATACATACCCATACATTCACGTTCCATGTTTGGATGACATAGAGCCATAAGTAAAGACCTATGAGGGTAAACAACAACGTTGGAACGGTTAAAATAATCCCAATTTTAAAGTAATACCCCCAGCTGATTTTCACATTTTTCGTGGATAACACATGCAGCCAAAGCAGGGTTGCCAGTGAGCCGATCGGCGTAATTTTCGGCCCTAAATCCGAACCGATCACATTGGCATAGATCAGCGCTTCACGAATGAACCCATCGGTTTGAGTGCCTTGGATCGCCAGTGCATCAATCATGACCGTTGGCATGTTGTTCATAATGGACGACAGGATCGCTGCAATAAAACCCATACCTATCGTCGCCGCGAACAGCCCATTGTCTGCGACCGCTTGAATGACCCTGCCTAACGCGTCGGTAAGACCGGCGTTTCGCAAGCCATAAACGACCACATACATCCCAATGGAGAAAATGACAACGGCCCAGGGCGCGCCTTTCACAAGCTTCCATGTATGAATCGCTGGGCTTTTTCTCGCAGCGATCAAAAAGGCAATAGCGGCGATCCCGGCAACAATGGATACAGGGATCGAGAAAAATTCACTGACGAAATATGCAACAAGCAGCGCAGCTAAAATGACCCAAGATAATTTAAACAGCCTCATATCCTTAATCGCTTCACTTGGCTTTTTAAGCTGGGTAAGACTGTAGCTTTTCGGGAGGCTTTTGCGGAAATACAGATACAACACCAGCAGACTCGCGATGATCGAGAAGAAATTCGGAACGATCATACGGCTCGCGTATTCCGCAAAACCGATGTCGAAATAATCGGCAGACACAATGTTCACCAAGTTACTTACAACAAGCGGCAAGGATGCCGTATCGGCAATGAACCCACTCGCCATAATAAACGGCAGGATCATCTTTTCGTCAAACTTAAGCGCCCGAACCATAGCCAGTACAATGGGCGTAATGATCAAGGCCGCGCCATCGTTCGCAAACAGGGCTGCGACCGCCGATCCAAGCAGGATGATAAACACAAACATGAGAATGCCATTTCCACGTGCCAGCCGCGCCATGTGTAACGCCGCCCACTCAAAAAATCCAATTTCATCAAGCACCAATGAGATTAAAATAATGGCCACGAACGCCAAGGTGGCGTTCCACACGATGCCGGTAACGGTACCAACGTCTGCGAAGCTGACCACCCCGAAAAGTAAAGCAAGGATCGCACCAGCACTTGCGGACCAGCCGATATTTAGTCCCTTTGGCTGCCAAATCACAAAGGTTAAGGTAACTAAAAAAATAAGAAATGCAGTAATAGCCATGTAATCCTCCGCTACTCAATCGCAATCATTTTTGATTTGATCGATTTTTTCTTTTAACGATGGAAGGTAGCCCATAATCGCCTGAATATAGGGCTTATCTTCAACATTTAACGAGTAATAAATCCATTGTCCTTTTCGTGTTTCATTCACCAGCCCCGCAGCTTTTAATTTACGCAAATGCTGGCTTGCGTTGGGCTGTGATGTTTCTAGCAGTTCCACAATGTCACAAACACAAAGGGCGCGATCCTTTAATAAGGCCATCATCGTGAGTCGGGTCTTATCCCCAAGCAGTTTTAAATTTTCGGCCATTTCATTGATCTGTTCCATGTCTTTCCTCCCCTCAATTGCTATACGATCTCCTTAAGCCGCTTTGAGTAGTCCCGAAAACAATACATAACGGCTCATCTGCCTATTTTAACCTACATCAATAAATATATACGGATTTACTTATATAATCAATCGATTATTTGTGAACAGTTTGTAAACAGCTAGAAAAAAGGCTACGCATGCCAAAAAAAGCCCTTGCAGATGCGAAGGCTTCTTTGGTTTAGATAAGGGGTGCGGTCAATGAAAAGGGTAATGCGAATATTTATCCAGCACAACAAGACAATTTGGAAACGTCTTTATCGAACGTCAATGCTGCCAGTTTTAATCCTTCCGCCATGGTTAAATACGGCGCAAGGCTATCACGTAAATCCTCAATTGTTAAACCGAATTCTACCGCTAATGTCGCGGCGTAAATGACTTCCCCAGCATTTTCAGCGACAATATGGGCACCTAATAGTTTTAACGACTTGGAATCAGCAACTAACTTAAAAACGCCTGTCGTTTCGCGATTTACAAGCGCTCTAGGCACTGCTATGGTGCTACAAGATGTCAAGACAGTTTTTTTAATATAATCAAGGTGTGAAATGGTTCACAATGTTTGTATAGATCTAAGATTTTAAGATATTGATCTTCGATCTCAGATGGAATAAACAATAAATATTACCAGTAGAGAGCGTTGTCCACAGGTGGAGGGCGTAGCCCAAGCGAAGGCGCGGGAGAAAGGCATCTCTCCTTTGTTATTCACATGTGGATGAAAGCACGACATCGCGGTTATACACAGCAGCCGGCGTATGGTTTTGCAGAGACTGATGAGGCAAGTAGTGATTGTGCAGATGGATGTAGCGTTCCACGCCCTGCCGCGTCTCGCGCGGACTGTTATATTCGTATAAATAGATTTCGTTGTACTTCAGACTGCGCCAGAAGCGCTCAATCACGATGTTGTCCTTGGCGCGTCATTGGACAGACAAAAACTGACAGAGGACAAGAACATATATCCATAATAACTCGCGCCCAGCGCGGTTTTTTTGTTTTATGGATATAACTTCTTGTCTTTTGCACAGGACAAGAAGTTATATCGTTATCGGAAAAGGGACAAGAAGATGTACAGTTGGAACTTCGCGCACGAATTACTGAATTTGAATCTAATCAAGAAAGTTCGGCCTGTCCAGTCAAGTTCATCGAACAGTTGTAACAAACCAGCACAGCCGGCAGAGTGAACGAAGACATGATCAGTCGCTATATGGGAGGGCAACTACGACTTTGGTCGGTAGTTGCCCTCCTGGAATTTACTATCGATAAATCACCGTAACTGGGAACGGATAGTATGGATCGGATTCCAATGCAGTTTGGGCAGCATTTGCTATATTTCTGATATCAGTGTCATGATTTATATTTATAGGAACGATCAACAGATTTCCCGCTGATTCAGGTTGCCCTGTAACTTCTGGTAAATTAGCAATTGCCTCGTTCACTCGTTCCAAACAACCTTTGCACGTGAATCGCTCCGATTCCAAAATAATTTTATCGGCTTCTGTTTGGATAGTCATTTCGTTTTTAAAGCCCTGCAATGCACCACCAAACACGCCGGCACCAACTTCGAATGCCTCCAATAGAGTGAGTCGAGTCCCCGCTTTTGTTGGATTCTTTTCATTAGATTCAGACCAATGTTTGTCCGAGCAATAAAATTGAATCGCCGGACAACAACTTGTGGAAACAGGCGGATTAGGGTCCGTGCTGCAAGACGTGGTGCTGCACGAAGTCATATCAGTAACAGTTCCAACGCCGACTACAACTGTCTCCGGATTGGAAACAGGAACATTGTTTTTGACATTGATATTAATTTTTTCGCCGCAGTGCGCACATTCTGATTCAATGAGGGCATCCGATTCAAACATCGATGGAATCCCAAGAGCATCAATGGCGCACATTGAATACGCTGGTGATTTTCCGGACAGTGTCACTCGATGTGGTGTGGGAATTCCGGAATAAGGGTAGGCTACCGTCACGTTGCCGCTCTTCTTATCCCAATGAATTAAGTCCAATTCGGAAAATCTACTCAAAATTGATTGCAGATCTACACCGAGTTGTTTTACCATCGGAATCAAATCAGCCACATTAACTGTCTTACCTTCGGTAAACTCAAAAAGAATAGCCGTACGAATCATATTTTCCATTGGTGTCAGGGACTTTAATTTTTCCTTAAATCCTTCTTCCGGCAAGCCAAGTGTTTGTAAAACCTTCTCCGTTAAATCTTGTAATGATGCATTTATTTGATTTTGGCTTTGTTTCATGTTGTTGACTCCTTTATTTTTAGTTTTTGTATCATCCGAAATTACGCCTCGAAATTATCGTTGGGTATTATCCGCAGAATAGGTGGACTGAAAATCATAACAAATTATTGCAATTCCAGGTGACACCTCATTTTATTTATATCCCCTCCATATGAGTGAATACTTCTTCCGGGCAGTCAAGAAACGAAGCAACGTGTTGACGTAACATTTGAAGTTCCTCGATATGCTCATCTATCCGTATCAGCTTTTCCCGCAATAAATGTTGAAGATGCGGTTCTACATCTTTCGTATTTTTTTCAAAAATGACAAGTAACTGCTTGATTTCCTCCAGGGATATCCCTAAGGATTGGAACTGTTTAATACAATTAATACAAAATACATGATTCTCGTTATAGACCCGATAATTGCCGTTGCTGCGCTGAACTTCAGGCACAACCAACCCCGTATCTTCATACAAGCGAATCGCCTTTCGACTGACTCCGGTTTGATGCGATAATTGACCGATCGTCAGGCATTCCATAAGTTTTTCACCCCATTACGAAAATAGTTTAAATCATGTCATGATTATACAACCTTGTCCTAAGGTCAAGGTCAAGTGTCATCTGTAGAACAAAACAAACCACAATCAGCCACCGAACAAAATCAGAATGAGGGCAAGATTTTTGGAGCCAGAATTGGGAGTGACCGGGGCTGTATCGAAATACGGTGCAGGGAAACCGGAAGGGCGAACGTCATAAATAACGAGAGGAATAGTTACCGTTCGCGCACTCAGCACACTCGTCTAGTCGAGAATATGGATCGCCAAGTCGTATGGCTCAAACAGATCGGACATGGTATGTGCTCATCTCCTTGCGGAACCCACACACTAAAACCGTACTTTAGAGTTTCGCCGGAAAAGCCTACGGATGCTGAACTTTCCGATAAAATGAAGAGAAAAATCCCCAGAACGATAGCAATGCAGAAGTGATACGTTCAGTCAACTTCCGCGAATTACCTGCCCTTAACAGTGATCGGATCCGCACCTTAAGCAAAGGGGAATCGGTTGAATCTTCTCTCGGGTAACTAATTATTGGTATAAAATCAAGGATCAACAATAAGGTTGGATATGTGACTACGATGAGCAAATACATTGATGCAGGCCCGAAATGACCGAACATATATAATGGTATAATTAATTGTGCGGACTTATCAACGATCAGACCCAAATAACCGTCAGGCAAAATCATTCCTGATGGTTATTTGGGTTTGATCGTATAAAACAAACTTTAGATGTGGTGATTATTAGCCTGCGCAGCAGGACAATTTGGATACATCTTTATCGAAGGTAAGCGCGGCTAACTTGAGACCTTCCGCCATTGTCAGATAGGGCGCAAGACTTTCGCGCAAATCTTGAACCGTCAAACCAAATTTCACCGCTAATGTGGCCGCATAAATGACATCTCCCGCATTTTCGGCAACAATATGCACGCCGAGCACTTTCAGTGTTTTTGCTTCAGCAACTATTTTGAATACGCCTGTTGTTTCGCGGTTCACAATGGCCCTCGGAACAGCATCCAACGGTAAAACGGACGTTTTCACTTCGTGTCCGGCCGCTTTCGCCTGTTCCTCTGTGAGACCGACAGTCGCAATAGAAGGATTCGTAAAGGTTACGCCTGGAACAACATTTAGATCGACCTTACGCGATGCACCTAAGGCATTATGTGCTGCAACGCCACCTTCATAGGCCGCCACATAAACAAATTGCGGTCCCAACGTCACATCGCCTGCTGCATAAATGCGAGGATTGCTTGTCCGTAAATATTCATCGATGATAACCTGTCCACGGGCTCCGAGCTTGACTCCGGCAGCATCAAGATGGAGGGCTGCTGTGTTTGGTTTTCTTCCCGTTGCAACAAGCAGTTGTTCCGCTTCAATCACTTGTTTCTCGCCATTGACCATAATGTGGACACGTTTTACTTGCCCGTCTTGTTCTACTCGCTCAAACGAGGCTCCAGTAATTAAATTGATTCCTTGGTCGGTTAGGGCTTCGGTTACAGCTTCAGCGATCTCGGGATCATACATTTTTAGGATGCGCGCACTTCGTTGCATTAATGTAACTTCTGCTCCCAGATTGTGAAACAGTTGGCCCAATTCCATTGCGATATATCCGGAACCGATCACAGCAAGTCGTTTTGGAAGTTCTTTCAGTTCAAGAGCCGATGTGCTCGTGAGATAATCGACTTCTTTCAGTCCTGCAATGTCCGGAACCTCAGGAGCAGCGCCTGTTGCGATCAAGAAACTTTTCGCCGAGATCTTGCGGCCAGTTACTTCTACGGTCATCTCGTCTATGAATCGGGCTTCCCCTTGAATAAGTTCAAAACCGTAATCATCGATCAAATTGACATACTTTTGCTGGCGAAGGTTATCAACAAGCTCATTCTTTTTCTTCACTAATGTAGCCAAATCCACTGGCTCGGCGGAAGTTTCTATTCCAAGAAATGGGTTCCGATGAGCAAGGTGATTGATTTCCCCGGCACGGAGCAGTGTTTTTGAAGGAACACACCCTACATTGACACATGTTCCGCCGATGGTGCCGCGCTCAATCATGCCTACTTTGGCCCCTTGTTGGACGGCTTCAATGGCGGCCGAAAAAGCGGCTCCGCCTGATCCGATAACTACCAAATCATAATCGCCGTCGCTGAATGGTGGTTTGACTTCCTCTGAAATGATTACTGCATCGCCTGGCTTGTACCCGGTGTCAGAGATAGCTTTTTTCGCTTGTTCAAGGTCGCTATTCACTGCAACCTGAAAACTTGCTTCTCCGCGTCGAAAACTGGCCGATACATTGGTTGCCCCGACGTTCTGTAATGCTTTGACCACATGGTCTTCGCAGCCTGTGCAAGTCATCCCTTGAACCGGGATGCGAACTTCAATTTTATTTTCACTCACAATGAACTCGCCTCACTAAATGTATTTTTGCTTGCATTATCCTTTTGTCAGCGCAGATACGGCATGAAATAAAAAATAAGATAGATTCCTGTTGCAAATGTTATGACGCCGCTCAATTTTCCCATCCATCGAGCGCTTGAACGGACAATGTTCATCACGAGCTGTTGGGAAATTGTTGAAGCCAGTGATATCAAAGTTACCACAAAGCCCATCCCAAGCGAGTATAAAAGGAAGTTAGACATGCCGCTCAAGAATCCGTTTGCTCCAAACGACGACAAAACCATTACCGAAAATAACGGCAAGGTACAACCCAACGATCCAAGCGCATATGCAATTCCATAAAAGAAGAGGGACAGTTTCGCGCCTTTCTTTAATTCCCAATTTCCCCCGATATGAAAGGAAAATATGCTTTTGCCAAGCATCATAAAGGTTCCTGCGATAACAAACCCGACCGCAACCGTGAAGGCGATCCATGGCATAGCTTTCCCTAATATTTCAGCGAATACCATGAAAACAAGTCCGGTAATTAGAAACACAACCAAAAAACCGGAGGTCATAAGCAGACCTGCCCATAGACCGTCGCTGACTTTCCTTTGCTGTCCGCCTAACAAGTACACAATGTACGAGGGAAGAATCGCTATGCCGCATGGATTGAATGCCGCCATCATCCCGGTTCCAAAAATAAGAAGTGCAGTCGCCGTCATTTTAGCACCTTCTGCAGCTCGGATGGTGAAGGCTTCACGCCGCTAAAAATAATTTGATTCTGATAAACGACCAAAACGGTATCGATCGACGTAACCTTAAATTTTTGTATCAGGGATTGATCCATATCAATCACATGGGGCCAATCCGACTTCGTATATTGCGTGAATTCCCGAATCGTATCTTTTGTGTCATTCGCCGGATCTATAGCAATCCCTACGAGATCTACATTCGGGTTATTCGCAAACTTGAGCAGACTGATTTCAGTCTCTGCACAAGAGCTACACCCGGTCGATATCATAAAATGAAGAATCGTCTTTTTGTTCGGATCGACCGTAACACTTTTCCCGTCGATATCTGTAAATGACAAATCGGAAACCACCGATTGGCCGACTGTATTGCTTACTAGATCGGTGGTTTTCACACCGCCCGCGGTAGCAGCGCCTCCGAATTTGGTCACCGCAAAGTAACCAATGCCGACTATAGCTATTAAGAGAACAATAAGCGAAACACGTTTCATTAGTTGACCTCCTTCCTAGGAGGATGACAACAATCCATTGTTTGGCCTTCAGTTTTATCTTGTCCGATTTTATTAAAGACCCTGTATAGGGACAAAGCAAACAATACGCCTAGAACAATAAACGCAGCGGTTTTATAAGTGGTTAAGAAGGCGCCCAAAGCAGTTCCCGCTAATAGGGGAATGATGAACACCAGATGACAAGGACAAGTTAGGAAAGCTAAAACTCCCCAACCCCAACCTTTCTTCGATTCTTTCTCCATGAAAAGTCCTCCCTTGATGTCATTTAAGTTGTTTCTCTTACCATGTTCTCTGTTCTTAGCCGAATGATGAAAATTATTGCGATCAAAACCGTAATTACACTCGTTACTTGAGCGGTACGAAGATCAAAAAACGTGCGCAGACTATCGCCTCGTAACACTCCAGGAAAAATCGGGATGCGGAATCGAAGGTGAGCATCCACAGGAAAAGGAAACCATCATATAACTTCCGATTTCGAAGCATCAGAAGAATGCCCATAATCATTAAATCTGCGAACGCCTCAAACAAGACCGCGGGTATCAGCGGACAGGGCCATTGGCTTGATAAGCCATCGTACCGGGCTGTTGATAGACGAAACCAAACGTTTGTGACACAATTCCGTAATCGTCGCCGGCCATAAAATCGCGAATACGTCCAATAGCCATGCCAAGTATAAGTCCGGGTGCTACGATATCCGCAAATTTCCAGACGGGCATATTTCGCTTTCGGGCGAACAGGATTCCAGCGATGATACCGCCGATTAAACCGCCTTGATGCGCTAATCCACCTTCCCAAATGGCTAACAATTTGAGGGGATTGTCTGTCCACATAGTATTCTAGTGAAAATGCCGCATACCACAAACGAGCGCCTAGTACCCCGCCCACATAGCATAGATTATAAAATCAGCAATTAATTCCGAAGCGTAACCCTGTATTTTCGCTTGACGTTGTGCCAACCACATACCAAGCAAAAAGGCTAATGCAATGACAGCTCCGTGTGTGGAGACCGGAATACAGCAATACGGAACAATTCAAATCCAATCATTGCTTATCCAACATCTCCATTTTTTAATCCTTTAAATTCTGGTACAACAATTGATGTGCTCTGCGTTATCCGCTACGACCTCACGAGCCAATTCAATGATCTTGCGAATTCTTTCATCTGTAATACGGTAATAAACAAATTTGCCTTCCTGACGAGTAGAAACATAGCCGCACCATTTTAAACAAGCAAGCTGATTTGATATTTGCGCTTGTTTCATTCCCAACTCTTGGACTAACTGCCCGACATTTTTTTCGGATTCAAGCAATGACAGAGCAATTTTAAACCGTGCGGGGTTTGAAAGACCGTGAAAAAACTTGGCTAATAGTTCATGATGCAAACCTTCCAACTGTGTAACTGGCTGTTCTTCAACCATCATCAACACCTCCAATATCATATTATAATATTTAAATATTATATACAAGTTCGGTTTGAATTTACCTCAATCCACATGACATGTTCCTGATCATGTAAAAAAGTCCTCAGAACTTTAAAGGGTATTACCCCTCAATTTCAGAGACAGCGACCAGAGCATTAATGGAACAGGGTATTCCGGTTATGTACCGGTGTAACATTCGTGTGCGTGAACGCGGCGGCCTGAAAAATTTCATATTTCAATTGTCAGTTCAGGTTGATTCCGAACTGTTTCTATGTGCGTTTATTTACTAGAGCACCTTTCATTAGGCAATCGCATAAAGTAAAGGCAAAAGCAAAAAAGGAGTCTATAGGAAGGAGGAGAGATCAACATTGTCAATGTGGCCATACGAATATTATGGTCCTTAGGTCTGACATGATGAACCCTGGCATTATGGCGCAAGGTATGCCGCATGCTATGATGGGGCCAACCCAGATGAAAAACATTATGGCGAAAATCTTCAAGGCGCTGTCCGATGAAACGCGAGTCAAGATTGCCCTGGCATTATGCCAAGAAGATGAATTGTGTGTAAGTGATCGCCCCTTTATCCAAGTGGGGGCTGAATTTTTGAAGGGATCACCGCCGTCCAAAACAAAAGATCCCTCCAGATTGGCAGGGATCTTCGTTATTTCTGATGTTCAGTGATTTGCTGCACAATAAAATATTGATTGAGATATCGTCAGTAAAATGTTGTTTTACAATTGCATTAACTTTTCACGTTGCTTCATTTCAAACTTTTTATAAGCAAGTACCGCACCAAACATGAAAACGGAAGAAATGAGTGCGCCCACCGGCAACATCGCAGCTATATCCCGAGGAAATATAAACGGGAGCAGGGGAAAGGCATACGCGGCTGGCATACGGATGCCAACAACACGTAAAAGAATAAGCATCAAAAACATCGCTACTAATGTCACCAAGATCCACGAATCAATAGCAAAGTACAACAACGTTCCGACAGTCGCAGATATGGTTAACACAAGCCCTTGCTTAAAAGCCACTTTTCCATTATACATGGGCTTCTGAAGTGACTCGTACACAACAACGAGGATTGGTGGAATCACCGCGAGTTGCAGGTAGCCAGCGAACCAGCATAACGCAATCCATACGAAATTGAGCATTAAGAACACAAGCATGTACTTGTAGTGAATCTTCACCTTCTGTTCAAGTCCTTTACTGAATCCAAATATGAGAACCCCAAACATTAATATCAAGGTCAAAATGAAAACCGACAGGATGAATGACCATTCGTTTGCGTTCATGACCAGCGGCAGTAAGCCGGTCGCAATCGAAGGAGCTAGGTTCGATTGAACGAGACGCAAAAACAGCATGATGAACACCAGGGTGAGCATGACTTTCACTACATATGTAAACGGTAATTGATTAATCGCAAAACCTAAAGCAGCCGTGACAGATGGAGCAAGAAAAATCTTCGATGGCTGCCTTATCCATCCGGCTTCCCGATACACCCACATCGCAACTGCCATTGCCGCAATTTCAGGCAAAATTATCTCGTGATCGTTCATTATAACCGAAGCCGTAACCATCGACAAAATAAAGGCTATAGCCGCGATATAAGAAATTATTGTTTCTTTTGAAACCGGTACATTCATGGTTCTCACTTCCTTTTCATAGCCAAAGAAAAGCAAGGGTGACATCAAGTCCACCCTGGCATACGTGCATTATTGACCTAAACCGGCTGCTTTCAAAGCATCGATATTAATACCACCATTGCTGCAGCACTCCACCAATTGTCCGTTGATCGCAACGGCTGGAATAGATTTAACACCGAATGCTTTTGCTTTCGCTTCGCATTCGTTAGTATCGCATTTTTTGTTGAGGTCATACACCACAACCTCACAATTCGAGCAAGCAAGGTCCTTTACTTGCTGCACCGTACCTTCGCACACACTACAACCTGCAGTAAATACTTCGATTAATCTTTTAGACATCCTAATTCACTCCTTCAGATAATTGTTTCATGATTGGACACTGATTTTTCGGAACTCCGGAACCAGGACATTTTTCGACCAAAGCCTCTAACAATACCTTCATTTCGTTTAAATCGCGAATCTTCTTTTCAATTTCCTCGATTTTTCCTGACGCAAAGTCGTGCATTTCCTCCGAATGGAATTCCTCGTCCCCACTTGATGCCGACAGCAAATTTTTAATTTCTTCCAGCGTAAACCCCAAATCCTGAGCTCGTTTGATAAACTCAATGTCTTGGATCACATGCTGTGGAAACATTCTATATCCGGACTCGGTTCGAGGAGGTTCCGAAATCAATCCACGCCTTTCGTAGTATCGAATGGTT
This sequence comes from Cohnella phaseoli, assembly GCF_003386235.1. Classification (GTDB taxonomy): domain Bacteria; phylum Bacillota; class Bacilli; order Paenibacillales; family Paenibacillaceae; genus Cohnella; species Cohnella phaseoli. The sequence goes on along the minus strand of NZ_QRDZ01000013.1, from coordinate 37,149 downwards.
TCAATATTTACGTTAGATGCCTTCGCCACTTGGCTCATCGTTAAACCATTCATTACATAACCCCCCTCGTTTATTAGTATGCACCCCGTACTATGGTACGGGGTCAATACAATTTTATAAGATAGTTTTTATCGAACTGCTTCAACCGCTATTTGACTTATCCATAAGTCGAATCGGCCCCCGGACTATTATCCGACGGCTACTCCGTCAATAGCCCCCAAAACAGACCCAAAACCCCTTATCCGCATTGCTGACTTTCGTACTCCTTCACGCGCCGGTAAAACGTGTTGGACTTCATATCAAGCAATTTCATGGCTGCGGTGGCCGTAATCGCGCCGGATCTCCATTGGTCGTATACCCGGATAAAGTTTGCGTCGATTTGCTGCTTGGGGCGCCCGAACTTCACGCCTTCCTTTCTCGCAACCTCAATCCCTTCCGCTTGGCGCTGCCGGTTCTTCTTGCGTTCCTGTTCGGCCACGTAGGAAAGCAGGCTCAGAAATTGATCCTCCATCACTTTGCCAAAGTCGCCCATCGTCCGGAACTTCCGGCTATCGAATAGCGTTTCGTTTTCCAGCACAACAATATCCGCTTGCAGCTCCCGCGTGATAGTTTTCCATTCCTGAATGATGCCGTCATAATCACGGCCCAGCCGGTCCAGCGCATCGAGGTAAATAAGATCACCTTCGCGGATCATCAGCCGCATGGCCTGATACCTGGGGCGATCAAAATCTTTACCGCTTTGCTTATCCATAAAAATATATCGCTCGTCGATCCCCAGCGCCCGAAACTTCACAAGTTGCCTCTCCGGATTTTGGTCCTTGGCCGACACTCGCGCATAAGCCATCTCCATTTCTGATGCCTCCCCTAATTGAATCTGTTTCAAAAAGTATATGGTATTGCGTGGGATGTTTCAATATTTGTTTTTGTAGGTTTTGACACAAAAAATAGGCCCGTCTCCGGACCTGTCAAAACGTATGCTATTCGAGACATAATAAAAGACTACTCGGTAGGTGTCACTATCATATACGTTTTGAAAACACCTAATGACCGCTAAGCTCTTGAATAAAGGAGAATCAATAACTTTGGTCTCCTGTGTTCCCGGACAAAGCAGTTCAGTATGATACTAGCAAGCTTTCGACTTATACTTCGGGACATTCCAATACGAGCCTAGAGTAAGAAAATACGCTAAGCCGGTCTAATCCGGAGGCTTAGCGTATATTTTCGTTAAAATGTTGGCGTGACCCCTATTACATCCATCGGTTTTACTGCTTTTCTGTATGCTCGAACTTCTGTCATTGCATCAAAGACATCACACACAGCCAATAACTTCGATAACTCTGTCTGATCTAATCTCCCATTCGGGTATCCTGATCCGTCCTCTCGCTCATGATGCCCAATAACTGCTTGAACAATCTCGACATTTACTCTATATCTTTTTAGAAGTTCAGCCCCTAAAGTAACATGGCTTTTTACGCGTTCATACTGTTCCCGTTCTAATGGTCCTGGGAATGACAAAAGCTGATGTGGGACATAAATTTTCCCAATATCGTGTAACTGTCCCGACCGCCAAACTAGAAAAGAGTCTCTGTATTGCCAGCCTAAATACCTCGAAATTTGTAAGCAAAGATTTGATACCCGAAGTGAATGATAATATGTTTCAGAATGATGAGCTCGTAATTTCTCTAATAAGAAATAGTCCGCACTTATCCTCAACTCATCTGCTCCTATCGGAATCTTATATTTGAGACACTACTTTTCACAATTGGTTCAGATCTACTGAATCCCAAAAGCGGTTGCTTGATTTCTACTATGGCCACAACCGATGGACCGTAAATGGTTACCGCAATATTTCTTGTTACTTCATGGTCTGTCCCAGAGTTTACCGAAATGCTTTTTTGATAGAAAAAAGGATAAGAATTTGCAGTAACTGCCTCCAGTACATGTACAATTGGTTTGCTAGTCAAAAAGCTATCGTTTTGGGGTTGATCGTCATTGTCTAATCTCAGATTTAGTCTAAGGTATTTGTAAAAATTTTTTGTACCTGCACCACTGTCCCAAACCAGGCGTCCCCTTGCTTTCTCTATCTCATTGACATCTGCAGCTGCTGCTTTTGTCGCCTGGTCTAATGCAGGCTTAAGTTTATGGCTACTGGAAACTTGAAGAATCCAGTTGATAGAAACCGCCCAGATTAGAGCGATAAGAATTGCAGAGAACAACACAAAAACAAGAACATGGGTTCCGCCCCTGTTATCTTTTAACGTATACCAAAAGAGACTAAAAAACTTATTCCGGAGTTTACTCATAAGCTTCACTCCTTGCAAAGACCGTGATCTGATAGAACCCTTCAGTTTCCTCGCTTGAACCATTACCTCCGATCGCCCTTATTATTTTGGTTATGTTTGGAGCAGGGTATTTTAATACGACAGAAACGGTCGGATCTGGATCATCCTTTAACACTTTATTAAAAGTGCTGCCAGAGTAAGAAGGATATCCGTTCCCGTTAATGCTGATGCTCCCCATTCCAATTTCTGAGAGCCTATCATTTGTGTTTTGGATAATGGTGGAACTCATTAATCCAACATCCTGAACTTCCTCCAATGCATGATTCACGATGGAAATTAATTTGTCATGTTTCATACTATAAACAAAGAACGGAATAATACTAAAACACAATACCATCAGAATGGGCATTATCCAGATGGTAGTAATCAAAGTAGCGACACCTTGATTACATTTCATAGTACGTTTTATTCTGGTAATCATTGGATTGTATCACCTCTATATTTACACAATAGTGTTGTAGTCGTTTTTTAATGAAGCCTGCAGTTGCGTGGACCGCAGGCTTCAGGGTTAATTTGTAACATAGTCGTATTTGCGTATTTTTTCAGATAGGTTTCCATGCCCATCAATTACCTTCTGGTTCAATCCGTTGCCATTGCCAAGAAAAATAGCAATGACTACTCCTAACATCAAGACCCCGAGTGATAAACTAGCAAGTATTTTACTCATAGGTCATGGAAGCGTCGCCGTTACAGCACCAGTTGCTGGATCGACTCTCAGTGTTTCAATCCCCGTCCCGATACTTTCGCCTTTCGGCGCAACTCCCGGAAGGATCTTATAGCCTATTGTAAAAAATGTAATAGAAAGAACCAATACGGACACAGCAACAGTTGTCAACAATTTTCCCATTTACTCACTCTCTCCTTTTATGATTAATAAATAAATGCAGTTTCGATCCTACTGCCGGTTGCACCCCCTGCTGTAACCAGCGGAGGAATGATCTCAACTCCGAATATGTAAAATAAACATCCGAGCGTGAGAACACAAACCGCAACTGTTACAAGCAACTTGCTCAAAAAATCACCTCCTTTAATGGTATGACGTATTCAAATACTAGTCGAAATTAGCTTACTCGCTTGTGTTACCCACGGATACAATAGTAGTATTAACGCAATAAGGAATGGGATCAGAACTAAGAAACTTATGACGATCGGAGCATTTTCGATTTGTTTTTTAACATCTGCCTCCAATGCAGCCTCAATACTTGCTGTCTGGTCCTTTAAGACATGAACGATATCAGTTGACTTAGCCCTGCTAATATTGTCCAATGCATTCACAAGTGGAAAAATTTCTGTAATTCCAACAGATGCCTGAAATTCCCATATCGCCTTCTTCTGATCTACTTGCCACTTTTCAACTAGTTCTGTAATATGAGGCTTTAGCAGATTTAAGGGTCTGCTTGCCCTACTAATCATTTCGCGAATGTCTGCTTTATCTGAAACACACAGAGATAACCTCTCTGCAAATAAAGCAATTTCCATTAACCATTTTGCCTTCTGACTTTTCGCAGCTGCCATAATGATCCACATTGGCAACCAGTAACCAATTGAGGCGATTATGATCGTCCTTATCCCTACAATCACCCAGTCTGTCGGTGAAATTAATCTAATCATAATCGGATCAGTAATGGTCATCATGATCGAAACAACTGCCAGTGGTATTGAGATTGTCAACTGAATAACGGTAAACTTATTTCTTGTCCAATCAGGAGATAGACCGGATAATCGCGCTCTTTCTAGATACAACCTTTCCTTGTAAGGTAAGGTTTTTGTCACACTATTTAAAACTGAATCTTCAGGTTTAGGTCTCTTTATTTTACTTTCTGCTCTTTCAAGAAAAAGAGCCAGTCGGTTAGTTCGATTGAATTTGAATTGAGAAAAGAATGTCTTCCAGAATAAGAATGACCCAACAATAAACAGTATTGCGGTTAGCCATGGTAGTACGTTTATACTGATTGACATTTCCTTGGCCTCCTAAAACTGTTTCTTCCCTGAACGAATGACTAAGATCATAGACACGAACATCACAATTATCGATAGTACAATTAGCAGCTTTCCTGTGGGATCAATAAAATATGCATGGTAATTCGCTCCATCCAACCAAATGTTCACAAAAATTACGATAAAGTTTGAAATTACAAGAATGGTTGTTCCGATTCGAAAAACTGTGATCATTGCCAAGCGCGAATCTTCATTCGTTTTCTCAGTTTGCATTCGCTGAACAAGCCTTTTTAATGAATCTGTTATGTCGGAACCGTGCTCGGATGCGATGAGCAGCATATCTGCTAAATCTTCCGCCCATTTATTCCCTATTCTATCTGCAAACTCATAAAGAGCCTCGTCAATTTTTTTTATACTTAATGACAGCGATAATCGAGACCATTCACCTCTTACGTCTTCTGGCATTGTTTCCTCCGACTGCCGGATAACCTCTAGCATCGTTAGTCGGTGATTATAATTTCCGATCAAATTTTGGACCAAAGCTATCATTCGAACCGAAATACGATGGCGTTTTCTTTGTACTTTGAAGTGAACATAGAAATAGGGTATTGAGCCGAATAGAATACTTGTACAAAGACTGATGATCCAAACACCGGAATCACTCAACCGATCAGAACCAGTTGCGAATTTTACTTTCAGTAGATAGATAGCTCCTTCTATTCCCCAAAATGCAGAAATAGTCATGATGACCATTAATGCAAATATAAAACCTGGCTGAAATTTTATCTCAGCGAAGTCAATCTCCTTTACGAACTTCTTAAGAATAGGCGATTCCTTAAGAGAAAATGATGTACTTATCCGGGGTGATTTTCCTTCAAACGTTCTCCACCGATTCTTGCCTTTGAATCGATTCCCAATCATTTGGTTGATTTGAAGGATTAACATAGCTGATCCAACGATCCATAATGAGTGGAAAATGCCTTTGATTATTCCAGAAAGTACTGTATTACCAAGGATATTTATCAAATTACCACACTCCAAACTCAGCAAAATCTGCTGCCGTTGCACCATTTCCAATCAATCGTTCCTTGAACGACTGATGAAACTTGTTTCCAGTAGTTACCCAATCAAGTTTCTCATAGTCCCATAAGACAAGCGGCTTCACGTAAACCTTTCCATCCTCTACGTACAAATGCGTTATTTCTGTAGCTACTCGATAGTTGACGTTTTTTATTTTTATGATCCGTTTATAGACGAGAATTGGAAAAGCTCGTGCAATCCGATTCATAATATCTGCTACATCATGATTTCGATTATCTTGCTTAATCATGTCGTATATATCCGATGTGATACTATCCCGATTGTTAGTATGAACGGTAACGATCACATTGTGACCACGTAGTGAACCTTGGATTGCTTGGTTGATTTCGCTTCCTTTTGCTTCTCCTTCTATGATCCAGGTCGGGGACATAACCAATATCGGTTTAAAAGCTTCTTCCATTGTTAGTCCCAGTTCCTCTACTTCCCTGACTGCAAGAATATTACGCTTTCCGGATAGACGACGTCTTAAAGAAATTTCAAACTCCTTTTCCAATGTACGTATTCTATCTTGCTCTGACATTGCTTCGCAGAGGCCGTACAAGTACGTAGTTTTCCCTGTATTAGTTCCTCCGCCGATCAAAAAGCTTGACTTAAACTTAATGAGTTTTTTTTGAAGCCCCGCCATTTGTGTATTAATCGTTCTAAATTGACTCGTAGCAAGCAAATCTAGCGATACATCTTTTACCAGGAAGTTTCTGATGTGAATTGCCGGCACATCAGAATACCTGGGTCTACTCATTACTAATCTAGATCCACTCCAAAGATAAGTTTGAAGAAATGGGTTAGCATCATTTATTGGCTTCTTACCACAAAGCGCGAGCCGGTCTTGAAGAAGTTCAACATGCTTTAATGAAGAGAATTTCCGATGGTGCATAGTTTGCTCGGCGTTTCTGATTAGAAAAATATCTTGACCAATTGCTTGAACCTCTTCTACATCCGGCAGCCTCAGCAGATCATCCAATAAACTTGCACCACAAGTTTCTGCAAATACTGACTCCGCGGGGCTCAGATTATCAATTAATGTGCTCTCATCAATATCGATTTTGTATTCCAGAATCAGGTTTTCGACAACCGCCTTCAATCGTTCCTGGGCATTTGGTTCTCCTAAACCTGCACTCATAATATCCTCATGGAGCTGGGTATCGTTTTTCGATCGATCCATTAGATGCTTGTATATTATTTCTGAAGCTTCACTAAGGGACATTTTTGTTCTTACTCGACGTTTTGCAATCGGGATTAACTTCTCAGGCTTATTATCAAGTGAATTCAGATGTTTTAAATCTTTTATATAGCTTGTCAGATGAAATTTCTTCCTAATCTTCATAGTGGATTCGCTCACAAATCAGTCTCCCCTCTCCTAGAACAAAGATGATAACTTTTTGAAAATCCCTTGCTTCTTTTCCGGATTGTCATTGCTGGAAACGTGTTTACCAGCTGCACTTCGAACAAGTTCATTTATTTTTTCATTAAACTCCTCACTTACACCAAGCTGGTAAGCAGGAATTCCCTCATTCACTGCTCGAAGTCCTTCTCCTCCCATAATGTTAGGAACTTCGGCCAATAGCTGCATCCCCAGATGATTTGAGATACTTTTTCCTTCCCCGCTTTTTGTAGATCTATTAACTATTAAGGCGATATCTTTAGGCTCAATTCCACAGTATTTCCAAACGCAATCAAACCACTCACCCCAACTTAATTTGAAAGAAGAGAAGTAATTCTGTGTGACCAACCACTTATGGTCTGCCAACCTTACTGCACTTATAGTCCCAGCATTATCAGGCTGCGCCCCAGCATCTACGATCGTAATATCAAAGGTAGCTTTTGCTGTATTCAGCAGATGGTGAATCATTTCTGGTGTGACATCAAATGCAGTATCTCTCCTGGATGATCCAGTTAGAATATGTAAGTTTTTAAGCCTTCCATAAACCAGACATGCTGCTAACAAATCATCTGAGCTTAGAGTACCGGTCTGCATTTTTGGACGAATTTTAAGATTGTTTCTTCCACGATCTGTCAAATTGAAGTTTGTCCGGATTTCTGGATTCTTTAAGTTGAGGTCAATTAAGCCCACTCTAAGTTCTGGGAATTTTTGCGCTATTGCTAATGCCGTATTGCCAGCGATGGTGCTGGCACCATCCTTGTTTGATGTAGACCAAACGGAAATAACTTCTCCAAGATCAGTACTTGTTGTATTACGAACATAAGGTTTAAATAATTCGTTTGATACCGCGGTTCCTATTTCTTCAGGGGACTGTCCAGATGGTACTATCAGGTACCCAAAATCATTTGACAATCGAGTTACGACTTCTTGAAGACTTGCATCGTATACTTCATGGTCTAAAAGAATAATTACTTTTGCTGCCGGCGATTTTTCCTTGATAGTAAGCATCCATTCCCAGGGGTATACGTCCCCAAAAAGATTACAATTTGCAACGACAATATCGAACTGGGACTTCATTTTGTTCATAAAAACATATTTGTCTTGGGCAATTTCGATATTGATTTCCAACTTCTTATTTTCGAGAATTTTTTCTAAACTTGCATCTTGTTTCAAAGCGAATAATGCATTCATTTCGCCAATCTCCTATTCGTTCGAATTTTCAACATTGGAGGAACTCGAAGTATCCTGAGTATCAGTGAATGAGGATTTTTCATCTTCTTTCTCCACTTGACTTCCCCTCACATTTTGGGTGCTGACTTCACCTGTGAAGTTGATTACTTGATCTTCTTCCATTCCTTTAATGAATATGGAGGAACCATTTACATTCTGAAAAACATCGGTTACTTTAGCCTCCGCGCTGTCGGTTGCAGCTAGGTTGGGGAGTGCAAGTTTCACTTTGCCACCAATGGATCCAAGAACATACGCTGTATATATATCATCATTCATAATGTATGTGTTCTGTTCGGCTTTTCCAGTTGCCTTTCCACGGTCGTTTCTAAGTTGCTCTGCCTCCGATTGTGAAAAAACCGAAATTGTTTTCTCGTCAGTAATCTCAATGCCCTCAGCATTCTTTACACTGGAAACCATGAGTCCCTCAATTATTTTGATTGCGCCTATGTGCCAGTTTTGACCATTAAGTACTGCACGCTTTGGAGTGTCAAACTCGACCCAGACGTCTACTCGATCTCCTTTTCTAACCATATTGTTGACATTGGCAATTTGATCGGTCTTAAAGCTGAAGTACCTTTCCCCCTCCTTTGGGACAATCTCTTTTTTAGAGAGTTTCCATGGGAGAAATTCCTCTTGTTCACTTATTGGAACTACGACTGTTAAACCGATAAGTTGATCGACATCGAGAATTGCGTTTGCTGAGTGCGCTTCGTTAGCGATTACTACCTCTTGCAACATAGACCGCTCAATTACTTCACTGCTTTTTAGAAATCTTGTTGGCTTTATGGTAGTCCTCATCTCGACGTTTGATTTAGTTGCCTGTATAAACTGATAGTATCCAAAAACTGAAACCCCCATCATTACTAGCGATGCGATCCATAGAAGTGCCTTCCTCCTCAATCTTCTCAGTCCCCTTATATAAGTTTTTTGAAATAAAAAAGGACCCTATTGACACACCTATTCCTAAGAATAGAAGCTCAATAGAGTCCTTAATTTGCTTAAAATGAGTGAATTCACTCGAACTGTTTTAATTATAAGTCTATTTTTCCATATCCGCAATAGATTAAGTTTCTAGTGGATGGTTCTTCTGATGTTCAACAATCTCATCTATTTTTTTTCCTATCCATTTTGGAATCGAACTGTCATCTAGATTTGATTTAAGGATATTTTCAATTTCAAGCATAGAGCTATATTTTAATGGCACTGTAAGTCGGATTTCGTACTCTCCTAGAACAATGTTGCCAATTCCGTCTACCCACACGTAACCATCTATGACATATTGGCTTAATGCAGCATACAATGCTTCGTTATAAGGAATTATGCAATTCCTACAAACTACTAAATAGTAATTACTATTTTCATAGATTATGACATTGTGTATTCCGCAATAATATACGAGTCTTTCTAGAACAAAAAACTCCACAGAGTAAATGTCATTTGACTTTGGTATCCGAAACTCTGTTCGACCCTCATATCCAATGTAAGGTCGATTCAAACATTCTGCCGACTGCCACTCAAGATTCGCTAAGGTTTTCCGTTGTCCAAGCGCATCAATGACTTCCAATAGATCAAGATTCGTAATGCGGTATTTTGAACCATCGATATCCACAGAATCAAACAATCTTAGTGAATCTTTGAATAAAGATAATTTTTTCCCAGTACGATCCTTTTCGTTAGTCTTTTTTTGCTTTGATCGATACTCTTCTAGTATTTGGTCCTTTGATTGACTGAGCCACATTTTATCAACAAAATACTTTTTAGTGTTGCTTGCAAAGGGAGCTGAAAGCAACTTCTTTTTCTTCTCGACCCATTGAATTAAGAATTTTAAAGGTACATCTATTTCGATTGCAGCTTTTCTTAGGCTTATACTTGTTTCATAAAAATGGAAATCAGATTTCCTAAACCGTAGATTCTTACCTTCCTGAAACCCTACGACTAAACCTTTCTTGTTCCAGTCATAAACAGTTCTTACAGTGACATCACATAATCGAGCAACCTCTTCTGGTGAATAGGTACGTTCCAATGCCATCCGTCCCCTTTATTGATAACCAGTTACCTTGTTCTTACCAGTTGACTTACTATGGTACATGGCTTCATCAGCTCTCTTTATTAGCTCGCTCACCGAAACTCCACTTACCCACTTCGAAAAACCAATGCTTGCAGTGATTTGAGGCGTCGATTCTTTTTCTATTCTATACCTTACATTCTCACAGAACTCGGCAACCTGAATATCCTTTGTAATTAGCATAACCATCTCTTCCCCACCAAATCTAGCAGCGAAGCCTTTGCTATCTACTTCCTCTTTAATAATATCAGCTATGCTTTTTAAAGCAGCATCTCCAGCTTCATGTCCTTGAGAATCATTAAGTTTCTTAAAATTATCCAAATCGAGTATCACCAAGGTTACTTGCAATTCCCTTTCCACGTATCTTGCTATCATTCCAGTGAAGTATCTGCGATTAAACAAGCCAGTTAACATATCAATGACGGAGTCTTGATATGACTTCTCCAACACATCAGATATTCGCTCAACAATTATGACCATAAACATACAAATGGTCAATCCATTTAGTATAGGAGCAAGAAGATCCACCTGAAAGTATTTATCAATATTTAGAAATTGTTTAAGAAGCTGTATTATTTCTGAAGCTAGCATTAGCCCTAGTACAACACTCACCTGAGTTGCGGGAATCCATTTCCCCTTGTTACAGCAAGCTAAACACAGAATTAAAACAAATAGAATACTTTCCCATCCATCAAGTATTAACCCGGCACCAAAAACAATAACAGAAAATCCATATAACGTTACTCTGGCACGCCATGGAATTACTTTATACAGTTGCAGGATTCCCAAAAATGAGATGTAAAACCCAGAATACTGAATAGAATCTCTTAACGTTTGCATCCAATCGTTTTGTTCTAGGGAAATCGAAAGCAATAAGAGTATTTCAGAACTTAATAATAGGGCTGTGCCATATCCGTAAACCTTATACCCTCTCTTTTTTCTTTTTTTATAAATTCTAACTGATAATATTAATGATACCAATAAAAACGGAATAAAGCATAGATTTAAAATGATTACTGACAGATTATCTGTCATTTATGCAACCACTCCTCTGAACCAACTAGATGGTTCACATTGATATGTGTTAGAAGTTCTGTAGCATACTCTTCCTACAACAATTTCCTTTAAGTTCTCGTTAATCATATAGAAAATTCTTACCCGGCCGGCTTTCAATTTTTTTACGACTGAGTTGCACAAGAGTTGCTCATATTGATACTTTGCAGGACGGGGTTCCTTCATCAGCTCTTCAAATACAGCTTCAGCTATTACTCGATCTTTTTTTTCCAAACATTTCACTTCTTTTTCTACTCTTTTTGATGAAAAACGAACTGAGTACATGCGCTACCTCCTCCTATGCCTTTCTTTCCTGTTTCCATTCTAAGAACCAAGTTGCATTATTAATTGCAGAGTTTTTCTTTACATTATCTTCTCTGTTAATTGCATCAACCAAATCAAAGAGTAAACAAGTTGCGATCGTATCATCACCTGTGAGCAGGGCATCAATGAATTTTTGAACACCGCCATGGTTTCTCATTACTTGAACGAGATAATCCGGTATTCTAATCCCTTGGTGTATTTTCTTTAAGCCCTTATCCTTTTTGGGTCTCAAGTGTCAGCCCCTGCCCTTCAAAATCATTCTTAGCTCAGTTTTTCCTACAAAGGTTACTGGGAACGGAAGTCCATTTTTTATTAATGTTCCATCAATTCCTTTAAGATTTCTGATTGCCTCGCACGCTTCTGATTCTCCAATAAACAAATTATTTTTATATGAATATTCACTAAGTAATCCCGACGGTAATCTCATCAACACTAATAAGTTCCAGCCCGCAGGTTGACCAGGATTGATTGATCCATAAACCAAACCACCAAGACCAGCTCTGAACTGACTTTCCCACTTCATTTTATAAAGCTCATTTTGTTTAGCTCGTTCTGATTCTAGAATTTTTTGGTATTTTTCCCCATAACTTGATGGGATGAGCATTATATCGTCAGATCCAAAACTAGAGGCTATTTCTGAATTTGGTCTTGTTAAAAATCCGTTTTCGACAGGTTTTACGCATTCAGAATAAGAATTAGTTTCGAGACGCACGTACTGCGTTTCAACTTCTCTGCTTATCTTCACAGTGAGAATCTGACCTCTATATAGGAAAGTATCTCTAATAGATGTAATATGAATCACCCTGCTCCCCATCATCCCATTTTACTTATTTCTATTTTATCACTTCATATTTTTAATGCAATATTTATCCCGAAATATAAATTATATATTTTAAAATTGCAAAAAAAAGACTACTGATATAAAATCAGCAGTCACCTTGAGGGTAAAGATACTATTCTTTTACGAGCAATACAACCATAAGGTCTAAATTTGCGGAAATGGCATAAAGCCTAAAAGTATCTACTCATATTTTACACATTTAATACTGAAAGGCGCAAGAGATAAGAAGTTACTGTTCAACATTTTCAATTTCTTTCTTCTTTAATATTGTAATGTACTTTGAAGTTTTAATGATTATTTCGGTTTTTTTCTTCCCCCCATAATCGTTTTTCCTAAGCTGACCATAAACAAGTACTTTTTTGTTCATGTACAAGTTAAATTTATCGTCATCAAAGTGCTTATAGTAATCTTTGAAGATGACAAGTGTGACAGGAGCTTCTTTCCCTTCGAGTTCAAGGTAAGTTACCTTTTCGAGCTGCCTAACGGCTATGACTCTCCCGTAGACGAAATAATTTATTCTGAGCGCCTCATCTGCCCAAACTGTTTCATGCGCTTTCTGCGGACCCATTACAACCATAGACATTGGGATTTTTCGTCCAGCAACACTAAAGTAAATCGATGCTAATATATCTGGCTCTACAGAAGTTAATAGTTTAACAATGCTGGTTAATGATCCTATTACATCGGGTGTTTCCCTTTTATCCTTCAACCCTAAATTCTCGGTATCCGGTTTTTCTTTAGTTTCTCTTGGTGCCCGTTCAACTGATTCATATTCTGGATCAAGTCGTGATAGACTTAGTCGTATTATTTTTTTAGGAACACCTTCGGCTTCAAGTACTGCACTTTGATACTCACCAATTTTTTCTACAGCACCAGCCACATCTAACGGCTGATAAAATCCACAATTAGTAGTATGCTTAGTTCCTTTATCTCGACCAACAGTTTTAAAATAGGCTTTTGTCCGTTCATTTCTTCCTACGAACACAACCGGAGCTTTGCAATTCGCATCAATACAATACAGCTCATAACCATGTTTCTGCTCATCGTATTCAATTGCACTAATGATCTTCCCACTTGGTAATATCGCTGTCAGCATTGACATCCCTCTCCTTAGTTTATCTTCCAGTTCTTTGGTCTTGGATAAGGCACCCAAACCGTTCCGTCTTCAAAAACTTTGCCGTACTGGCCATAGCCTTCCTTATCGACTATCCACGCCAGATTATGGCGATCTGCTGCAGATGAGACATTTAGAGGTTCATAAGCCGGTGTGGATGACCATCTAACAAATGGGTTCCAACCTTGGATTTTTGCATAATTGCTTTCAGCATTGTAAGGATTATAAATCCACACACCAAACCGAGCACCTAACGGAAGTGCACACCAGCTCATCCCGTTAAGTGGAGGATCGATTGGAGGAAGATTGGGGTAGCCCTCATATAATGATTGCATAAAACCATTGTTCAACCAGTCTACAGAACTAACCAGGTATTCCGAATAGAAATTTTCTGGTTTCCTGCCCCTCAAACCAATGTGAATCAGCTCTCCCACAAAATAGTGCTCCTTTCATTGTAGATTATAAAGAACAAAGTAAGGCAAAAAGATGAAAATTAAGCACAAAATCGAAATACCAATGGACATCATTAAAAATACAGACATTAGCCTAGTGTTTTTTCGTATTTTAGCAAGGTATCTCAGAATCATACAAATTAAAACGGTACAAACTCCGATTAGAACTCCGTACTTTTGCAATATAGACAGAGTAATCAGGATATATGTTTCGCCCTGTTCTTCAATAGGAGTTAATTTTGCTGCACCAAAATAAAAAATCATACTTATCCTCCTCAATAATATATCATATATGGTTTCTCGTATAGTATCTATATGGGAGACTATACAAAATAATAAGTGAGAGTATTCATTGATCTATTTATGATAAATCCAAAAAGGAGATTTTTCTTGTTTAGAAACGGGAGGTTAACTCGCTCCCGCTTCTGTTAAATCAGCATCATTAATACCTGGCCAAACCTGTATTACCTCTTTCCACTGCTTTTCTTTGCCTAAGACATCGATCTGAGCAGTAAAAAGATCACCAATGCCCATGCGTTCAAATTCCGCATGTTGTAAAACAAATGAGAATCCAGTTGATATTTCTTCGCAGACAACTAAATCGATCTGGTCACTGTCGATAATGCGACAATGGACCACATGTTGTCCTTCTTCCCAAACTTTCCTCTTGCTTGAAATTGATTTACCAAAAGTAATTACTGATTCTTCATCAAGAATTTCCATATTTCCTTTTTCTATTTTTAGTAGTTTTAAGAAATCCTCTGATGGTAAATCTGCCAGTTTTAGCGTTGACATCTTGGAAGGGCTTCTAGTAATATCTACGGGCTCTTCAATGACATTTTTGCTATCGAGCACACCTTTCAATCTATTCGCAACCATATTTTCCTTTTGCAATTGAACCGAATCCCAGCGTTCTTGGTTGCTGTTCTCATGCTCGACGTCACACTGTTCAACGTTTGTCCAGTTTTCCGGTTCCTTACATACAGTTCTTGGAGCTGACTGATATGTTTGGCCCAGATCCATTGCTTCCTGTTTTATCTTTTCCTTTCTGTGCTGCAGAATGGCCCTTCTTTCGTTTTCTTCAATTTGTTCTCCGCTTTCAGACAGTACCTCCCATTTTCGAACATGCCACCTATGTAGGCAAAATGCAAAAAATGCAATCAGCACTATCACAAGTAGACAAATTGAGAGAACTAACTTTAATCCGATCATGTTTATCAGCCTCCAAATAGAAAAACCCTACGTTGGCTCTTTCTAGACGAATCTAGAATAATGCCACCCGTAGGGTTTAAATTTTGCAGAGAATGCTCGAATGAGCGTTTAAATTTATTATTCATCATATCATATTTCTTACTTGTTGAGTACCTAAATCCCTTATTAATTTATGAGTTCTGTTGGAGTATGTACCTGATACCCCAATGTTCCAAGGATCTAAGTTCGTTACAACAAATGCAATTCTATCAAATAGTTAGACTTCAAAATATCCAATTTCTCGCATATTGTAGTTAATCAGCATGGAAACTGAGTAAACGTTGCTCCCCTTCTTGTTTTTAACTTCAAATCTCGTCTGAATATTGTCACGCCCTGGGTCAACGCCTTCGAACAAGTATTTATATTCAGCTTTTTCGGAAGGATCTTTTCGCATAGTGCCATTTCCCTCAAGCTTATAATCTTCTTCTAAAAATGTAGCAAAGTGGTTCATTACTGAGTCATGAGCGTGTACGTGTTCTTTCATAATTACTTAAGTCCCCTTTTGGAATAGTGTGTCTGTTTAGTAACTTGTGTTCTCCTTCGATTTTTGTCTGAATGCAACTGTATTTATCATTCAAATTTTCGTGAAGATCTAGTTTAGAAATAATTCGGTTTCATTCGGAGATCCAGAGTGCGAGCTGCAGTTGTTCGAATTGGTCCCTAACGCCGGCACACCGATCACGAAGCCGAGTTTGAACCGAAGTACCAGACTCTCGTAACCCATGTTCTGTTCTCATCTGTTCTTCCCCTACAAGAAAAGAACGGGAATTGCGGATGC
Source organism: Cohnella phaseoli (assembly GCF_003386235.1). Taxonomy (GTDB): domain Bacteria; phylum Bacillota; class Bacilli; order Paenibacillales; family Paenibacillaceae; genus Cohnella; species Cohnella phaseoli. The sequence goes on along the minus strand of NZ_QRDZ01000013.1, from coordinate 21,279 downwards.
AGTTCCCGCTTCCCCGTTTCTTCTTACAGCTTCCGAACGATTGTGAGTACCTTATTAAATAATGAGTTCTGTTGGAGAATGTGTCTGATACCAATGCTCCAGGGATCTAAGTTCCTTAACTCCAAATGCAATTCTATCAAATAGACTCCATGACTTGGGACATTCTTTCTGACCGTGAATAGTTTGGACCTTCAAATACTTTCTTGGTGCAATTAACCATGATGTAGTATCACAACTAAACCAGTTAAATGCTACCAAATTTGAATCAGCTACGCCCAGTCCATGGAAATTTGTATTTGGAAATGCAGTAAAGATTTCTTTGAGCCGTGCTCTTCGTGCATTCCTATTCTTTATCCCTAATATTCCACCGATACCTACAACCGCCGGATCGTATTGCTCGATCACGTATTGAAACTCGGACAGTGGACTATCAATTCCAATAATCGGCATTGGCTCAACATCTGATGCAATCATTGTTTCATAGTTTTCTCTTGATTCATTATCATTCCCGATCTTGTCAAACGACGCCCACATGCAAAAGTAATCCCGATTTTCTTTGACGAATTCGATGTACTCATGTATTGTAGGTTCGTCTTTAATCTCTTTAAACTTCGACAAATTATAGAGACTATATGCCCCACTATCCAATAAAATCTTCCCTCTAAAACCATATTGGTCGGCAAGTCTCCTCCAAGCGTTAGTCTTATCTTGCCGAATATAATAATAACTAAGTAATATATATTCAGCCTGTGTTTCCTGTGCAAGTTTGAAATCTGAGGGTGCACGATGCGAAAATCCGCTAAAGAAAACACGAGTTCCAAGTAAGGATAGCCTTAATTCGCGCAGTTTGTAAATGCGTGCAATGCCTTCAAATATTGCCTCCAGTAATCCAAAAAATGCAGATGTGTAATTCGTAAATGCTTCTAATTCCTTCTTTGTGATTGTTCTCACTCGAAAAACAAATAGTGCAGATCGCTCTATTGCTCGTTTCGCGATTTTGTAGCTCCCTTTTTCCGATCTCTTTTTCTGAATAATGATCGAATCATTATCTATATCTAGAACAGAATTTTTCATTCCTCGCGCGGTTTGAAAGACATTCATTTTTTTTAGTCGATTGATGTATTTACGAACTCTTCTTTGGACTTCCTGTTCTGATCTCATCGGGCCCTCCTTAATAGAAAAGAACGAAGATCGCGGCTATCCCGCTTCCCCGTTCTTTCGTGGTTATTTGCAATTAAGAATTAGCTTTTTGAAGGTCAAAGCTATATAAATCAGCATCCTTTACACGTTCATCCCTATGGCCCTTAAATCCGATCATAGTGGTCCTAAACTTTTCGCCATGGTATTTAATGTCGATACAGCCTCCAGATTCCCCGGTGCCGTATGGAATGATCGATAGTGTTACAATCCCGAAAACGGTATTTAGCACAACAGTACCCTTTGTCTCAACGTCGACCTGCAGATGATCATAACTAGGCGCATTAAATGTGGCCATCAGTTCCGCAGGCTTTCCATTTTGTAATTGCACGTTCGAATAGAATTTTGTGTTCATTTAGTATATCCTCCTGAAAATAGGTTATTAGTGAGGGCGGTTTGTATCAGCTTGACTAGGTGCAGCTAACCATAAGCGGCATAGAAACTGAAGTTGCCCAATCCGTCCATTACCGGTTAAATGTCGTTTGATTTCCTTTGAATAAAGAAAGAACGAGAATCGCGACAATTCCGCTCCCTCGTTCTTTCTCTTTATCTCGTAATTCTTGCAATAAAATCCTCACTCACCCTTATTTACTCAGCAGCTTCCCAACAACTGTGTGTTTCTTCAAGGCTTGGAGTTGCTGCATTTTATAAATTGCTTTCATCAATTGTACTTTGCTCATAATCTCGCCCATGCCATAATATACCGGGATAACCCCCCAGCGCCAAAATGGCAGAGGGGCTCCCTCCTTATATTATGTTTTGTTGAAAAAAACAAGTTGCCTTTGTAATTAATCAGATCAGATAGGATAATCTTCTTTTTATACTCTAAGGATTATTTCCGTTACATCGCCATCATGGTTGATACGGTCAGTTTGAAATGCTGTAGCAAGATTTATTACATCCATGCTGTTTCCCATTTTTTTCAATACCATTGTCCCGTCTTTCCTTGTAACTTTAATTGTTTTCATATCGTTAACCTCCTGATTATATTCAAGACTTTACGTTTCTTATGCTTCACCTAAGCCTGTCACGGTAGATCCAATTCCCCATAAAAATGGTAAAGAACACTATAAATGTTTCACTCCTTCCATAATCTACTGAACCGAACGCAAAAAAAGCCCTAGCGAACCGGAATCATAGGAAGGAGTATCCTTCGAAATAATTCCGCCACTAGGGCTTCTATCTTGCGTTAAGGTGTGATTGATGATTAAGCTGATTATAGCACAATTCTTTCACTTTGGGGAGTTACTATCTTTGCCAGGAGATTGCCGGCTATTTTCCCTCTTTTCTATTTTCAGCAAAATTTCTTCTCTCTGCTTTCTTCTTTCCTCCATCCCAAATTTTATCGATTTCTCGACTATCGCCTTCGGTTTGCGTAGGAACCTGTACAGATTTGAATGATCATGATCAGTCATTGAACATCCCCCTATCAGATTTAATACTGATAGTTTCCCCGTATCTTGAATAGCTAACCCTTATTCTTGTCGACGAAAAAGTAATTTTCGTCTATGTCAAATCGGATATCTCGATCGAATTAGCTTTTTCAGTTGACTGATACGGCTTTGAGAAAAATTTAGACGGTTTGCCAGCTCCTTCTGAGTCATCTTCGGGTTCTCCTGGAGAATTGCCATCATTTCTATAATTGAATCATCAGTCTTACTTTTTCTTGTACTTCTCTCGTTGATATTGTTGGATCGATTCTTGCTTAATAATGTGTCAAATTCAGAAGACTCCTGCCCTTCTTGGGAATCACCCAAAACTTTTTGAATCTGCTTTCCCGTCTGGTCCCAATTTGCGTTTATACCACTCAGTTCGCCTAAGCAACTTTTGCAAATGATCTTATTTTTATAGACATGAATATGGTCAATAGATAGACAAAACATACACCCTGAACCCGTATAGTGTTTTAATACAATCTCTTTCGAAACTTCATCGTAAAAAATCTCTACAGAATCCTCATTTGGCTTTATCCCTGTGTATCGGTAAATTTCGATCGGTATGACGATTCTGCCTAACTGATCTAGCTTTCTGATCATGCCATAGCCAGATATACTTCCCTCTGGAGAAAACATTATGTCCACCCTTTCACTCGTTCTTCGAATTGTGACAAACAATAAATCTAATCTATATTAATTAAAAAATAGACCGTCCCCAAACAAGGAGTCGGCCTATTTATTTTTTCTGATTGTATTAACGTGGAGTCATTAATCTACTCCAAATGAGTGAATAATGTATTATTCATTGCTGTTCGAAATAACGACCAAGCGCTTCGTTTCATTCTCAGAAACCTTCCTAAGAACTTCATCACGATGCTTTCGACGAGCATCATTCAAGTCCTTTTGTGAAGCAAATGCGACAGCGTGGACCTTTTTCGTTTTACGTTCAAGCAAGCTCATGATGAGCGCCTCCTTCTTCTGTCCTCTCTTGTGCTTCATTTTGCTGCAGAATCAAGCAGAGTACATGAAACATTCGATAGATTTCTCTTATCTCAATCATATCAGACGGCAGAAGTAGCGACAATGCTTTTTCATTGCGTTTCTCATCGAAGTGGAAATTCAGTAGCCATACTTCCCCTTCCATCATTCTCATTCGGTTGGAAACGACATAGTGTCCCGGATACGGATTCACCCAATGGGGCTTGTCTACCTCAGCTCTGACCGCAGCGATCATTGAGTAGTTCTCGTATACCGAATCGTTGATATCCAAAATATTAGGGCTGACGCCAGTGGTGCGTTCGTCGGCGATTTTATAGAGCCAGTCATCTTTCTGTCTATAGATCGTAATCCCCGAAATGAAGGCAAGGTCGCTGAAAGACATACGCTTGTTTACGAATCGATACAACGTGATATTCAATTCCTTAATTACCTCAGATACATAGGCAAGCGCAGCATCCGCTTTTTCTTGCTGCTGAGCAAACAGTTTTATTTCCTGCTCGTACTCAACAAGATTGGCTTCGAACGATTTGTTCTGGAGATCCTTTTCCGCAATCTCAGCTTCAAGGCGTTGAATTAACCTGCTCAGCTCAATCGTTTGAACACCAAACACAGAACCCACGAAATCTTGAAGGCCCTCGAAGTTGAAATCGCTTAGTGACATGATTCTCTCCCAGTATCGTTCGTACTCTTCCCTTCTTTTCTTTTTGAATAAACCCAAGTGGAACTCAGGGTTTCCAGGGATAATCATCTTGTTGATATGAGGAATCATCAACAAGTAGTAAACCCCCACTCCTGTAACGGTAACAATGACGATCGTTGCCCAAACTGGTAGGTGATTCTCGGCACTTATTACTCCTGCACCTGCAACACCAGCGACTGGAATTGAGATGCCACTGACTGCTTTGAGGAGTGCAGCAATGTTCAGACGTTTCACCAGTCGGCCAAGTGCCTTAATGGGTGCAACTACTGCAATCCAAAACCAGTGCCCCTCTTCCTTATTCCGTGTTAACACCTTTAATAGAGGGTCTAGATCCTTCAAAGTTGTCAGTGCTGCGTGGTAATTCTTTTTTACTTGCTCCATCTTAACCCACCTTCCCTTGTATTACTCTGGCACGCAAAAAAAGCCCTACATGCCGTCTCCTTAACGATTTCTCGTTAAAAAATCGGCCCATAGGGCTTCTATCTTGCGAAAAGGATTTATACCAGAATTTGAAATAATTATATCACATAACGATGTTGTTTCAACACCTGCTTTCCACTGTAACTTCTTGCTACCTTATTATTCGCTACGCTATGTATCTACTTCGTTTGATCGGGCATACTTGCTAATAGTTGCTTTGAGAGGAGTCGTATTATGAGGATCTTCCGGAAGAAGATACAAAGTAAAAAAACTGATAGGAACCAACCCAGGATTACAGGAAAACAGACGAAAAAAGCTCCTTCTGGTCGTTTTCTTTATGTTACAACGTTTCAAAGGCCAAGTAGTAAAGAATAAATGATAGGATACTATGCAGATCTCCCATTATATTCTATGATATTCAGTATGGGTAAAAAGGGAGGCGCAATTGTGACGGGTTTTCTTAAGTGGGCGTTAAGGGGTTTCCTATCCTTTCTCGGGATATTGTTCACCTTCGTTGTCATTAAGGTGATAAGAGATCGCTTGGTTGCATCCATTACCGGGAGTGTGCTTGATAGTGTGGTCGATTTTATGGCTTGGCCATTCAAGGCAATCGTTCAAATGATTCCTGATCACTCCGCAACCCCACCGCCGGGTGACTTTCCAAAGTGGACTTTTTTTGGTCTGAGCTTTTTTGTTGAAATCGTTTGGCTTGCGGGTCTATCTTCCATTCTGGTTTTCATATATTTTCTGATTTACAAAGGATTTAAGGGATATTATCCATTTACTGACAACCGCATTAAATGGATTGCATCTTCGGAAATGGCTGCTGCAGTTGCCGCTGTCGATGAGCGACCCGGCTCCGATAGTGCACTGGAAGCCGTTGACACCTTTCTCGATGCATTTAATAGCGGAGTCGCCTCCCTTCTCAACCTGAAGGAACACGAGTTCCGATCCTATTGGCTTGTTAAAACGAATAATGATAGAGAATACACTTCTGTAAGCACCTCCCAGCACTTAAACGAAAACGATATACATATCATTGAGGCTGCCTTACGACATCCTGGTAAGAAGACATTCGCAGATCGGCCGAACATCGTGCCGGGCAAGTATGAAAACTACCCAGTGGACTATGTTCTCTTTCAACGGAACAGTGGTAATTTTAGATTAGCTTACATCGTATTTGTCATGAAGAAGGATGCGATCACGATAAAACAACAGGAAGCCTTCTTTACAGCAACGGCTAATCTACTATATTTAGGACACGTGGACAAGTTTCCTGAAACTGTGCTAAAATTAAATAGAACCTAGTAAATTCTTCTGGAAAGGAGCGCGATTTTATGGCAAAAGCGATGTGGATAGGCCCTAAAAAGGGTAGAACGGTAAAGTCTCGATCCAAGTATTCTGGCCAGCGTGTATCCTTGGACTTCCAGATTCCTCCCGCCACTAGCGACGTAATCAAGGAATTAAACCTAGCGAAACTCCAGGTGGCTACTACAAAATCGAATACAAAGAAATAGATAAAAAACACTCCAGAATGATCTGGAGTGTTTTTCGCTTTACTACTGCATAAGTATGGCATATGTCCGCTCATCATCATCATGCGGATGTACCCAAACCTCTTCAAAACCCATCGTGAATTCTCCAACGCTGCTTATCATTAAAGCATCTAGAAAAACATTACCCACTTCTTCTGCAGCATCTGGAGGAATTGCGTTTCCGATATATTCTCTCGCTTTTGCCTCCGGGCAATCCACCAAGTCAAATGGAGTTCCATCTGGCAGTGTCATTGGAAGCGTCTGGATCGCACCAAGTTCCATCGTTGTTAAAGGCCTGTGCCAGGTCCCATCCGTTGAAAGAATGATAAATACTCCCCTATCGTCATCTGCAGGAATCTCCGAATCTGGTTCCCCCGCTCCCTCTAGATCCTCAAACGAGAACCAATCATCCGCCACAGCACTGGTTGCAGCGTGAATATCAGCTGAGCCAATAATGGTTTTTGCAGGCTCATCTGCGGGCATAACACCCATTGTGCCTGCACGAGGATTGCACGTAAGTCGCGGGTCATTGATACTAGGAGCCCCACTTTGAATGTCAGGCGCTCCAGTTATCGTTGCAGCTACGCCCAACCAATCTTCCATCTGCCATTTATTCGTGTACCGCCCACCACACGATGGCAACGGCAATCGAACATCGGCAATCGAGACTGGCGCATTCATTACACGTCCTTGACTCCGGATAGGATCCGAAACTCCATGCCAATCATTTACCCCATATCCACCAGGATACATATCTTTGACTTTTCCGGGATCAGCGATCGCAAACTGACCGCTACCAAGCCTTGTTCCCGTGACACAGGGAGCAGGGTCATCAACTGAGACAATTTTGTAGACGGCTGGATGTCTGCTTGCTCTCTCCTTGAGCGTCGGATCCGCAATGCACGCTGCACCATTGGTTGGTCCCGCGCTGCCCGTGATGCACGCTGCCGGTTCGTCGACCTGCATAATGCGCATCAAGTTTGCTTTTCCGTTACCTTCATTGATTTGAAAACGAGGATCCGAGATGGCCGAACATCCATTGCTTGTTCCTACACCCTGAGCACCCGTCACCGTTCGGGATGGCTTCTCCCAATCTCCAACTTCATATGCACCTGCACGCGGTAAGTGGCCAATACGGACATCTGCAACGGCTGAGGCATTGCTTCCTCCGACTCTTGATTTCCCAATCACTGCAGTTGATGGCTCGTCCCAATCCTGTACGCCCCAAGATCCTCCACCACGCGGGACATGTGTTAATCGGTAATTCCACCAATCTATTTTATTGAGATCTCTCCAATCTCCCTTTTTAGGAATCAAAGCAAGCCGCAGCCACGTCTTGAACGAAAGGTTGGGAAGCCGATTAAGCCTACCACCGTGAATCACATCACCAGGCAGGGGCAAATTACCCAGAACATCTCCAATCGTTCTGTGCTTTTTCTGTTCCGGCTTAAAGATAAAGCTCGTCATCACTCTTTCTAAACGCGCGACAAGCAAGTACCTTTTCCGGATTTGGCCAAGACCGCCGGTTAACCCTAAGTCATGGTCATAACCGGTGACTGCGTATCCCTTCCTTTTTAGTAAATCTACAATCTCCTTTAATATTTCTTTCCCGCGAGTTTTGATCCGCGGTACATTTTCAAGGGCAACGATTTTAGGAAGTGCATCACCGTACTGTTCGCATGCCTCTAGCGTGAGAGTCAGTCCACGAATGGTAAGCTGATTCAGTGCTTGATACTTCGCAGTCTTGCTGCTTTTCTCCGGCAACAATCCGCTGAACCCTTTACATGGCGGACTGGTCAAAATCAGATCCGGAACAATGTACCCGAATGCCTCCCAAAGATCCCAAGGTGTGCATTCTTTCCAATTTGCCGGCGGCCGCTTGCCATGAAAAGCAACGTACTGTTTGTAACTGAAGAGGTCTATGACTTTGCCTGTACCTTTATTCCCAGTCAGTCTTTCGTAGTTCTTGCTCGCGATCGGATCCGCGTCAATACTACAGAGCGATCTAAATCGCCCCACTGTTCCTTTGTAGTGGCCTCGTGAACGCTGAACGCCAATCGCTCCGCCGCCTACACCACCGAATAGGTATGCCACTGTAAATTCCGTTCGGACTTGTTCAGAGGGTGCTTTCCCACCATTACCCCAGTAGGAACCCGCGAAGTCAGCTTTACACACTGGAATGACATTAAATTTTGAAATAGGTTGAGCTCCCATTTTTTTCTCCTTTTATCAAGACAGAGGGCCGAAAAAAACAGCCCTCTCCCCGTCTAGTAATATTAGAAGTTCAGTTCCAATTGAAATAAGTTTCTCTTCTCTTTTAAAAGCTGCTTCAACAGGGAGACATACGGGACGCGGTTCTTTAGCAGCGCCCTGACAATGACACTGTATCTTGGAGAGCGCGGCGGAACTTTGTGCTGCAGGAAGATCCCTGCAAGCTCCTCGATCAGTCTAGCCTCATCATCCAAAATGATGTCACATCGAGCGATCGTCGTGTTTTCCCCTTCAAGCGACAGGCATTTAAACGAATAATCCCCATAACGATTCGGAGGATTCACTTTGATAATTTGAATACGTTCAGCTGATGGCCATTTGCACGCATTGGTCTCCATAGTTATCCCCCAATCAGGTGATCAAAGGCGGAAGCTTGTGCTTGACTCACATAGGTGGCGCGTGAGCCGCAAAATCTCGCGTCAAAATGCACTTGATGGATGAGAATAGCGCGTTCAGAAAGCAAGCTGGTTACCAGGTTGTTAGCGATCTGGGCGGCAAATTTGTTAGACATAAGTCTTTGAGGTTGTGACTCCACAACTGCGCCGCATCCAGGAACCCTTGAATCTGTATCAGTCAGGATCTCGGGATAAACCCCAGTAACGGGTTCCATGATGATTTCGCCCCGATACTTGAAGCCCACGACCACCTGTCCGTTATTCCCAGTATCGACTCGACCGGCCATCCCTCCCGGTCCCCGCTCCATTTGGATCGCGTGGACGCCAGCATCGATGTAGATTAACGTCTGGACGTTTGCGTCACGAAAATACGTGTCTACGATCTGCCGGGTAGCATTGTTGTCGACCATGGCAACGATTACGGGTATGAACTCTCCGCGGTTCGACGTATTCACCGGCATGAGTTCAGCGAGTTGCTGAGCATCCTGTATATAACCGGTATGCCTAAAGACCTCTAGGTCGTAGTGGCTGCCATATCGCTCCGCAAGACAAGTCACCTTGTACTCTCCAATCTCCTCCGATTCGAAGAGTTGGTTCCCCAAGTTTTTCTCTTCCACCTTGTCCCCATCAATCAACATGATGTGATCCAAGATGTACCTTTTTTCAGAATGATTCTGATTAGCATTGCTGTGCGTACGAAGGTCTTGACACAACCCCCGGAAATAGTGGCTACCATTTGCGCCGGCACCGACGATTGTGAATTGGTATATTGGCGTTGTGGGGAATTTAATTTCGCTTGGCATGAATACAACCTCCTTTGTAGACAAAAGAGGTCCAATAATGGACCCCTTTTTCCTCTATTCCCGCTCAACGCAAGCCAGCCACTCGAGTGGAAATTGATCTGAGTAAGTTACATCCGAAAAATCGAACAATTCTTTTGCCGACACTTCGTAATGCTGGCCGTTAAAACCTGCCCTAAAGCGCATATCAATCATCGGTAAGTTTAACCTACCAATGACGCCATAGACGGCAAATGCTTTATCATTAGCATCATCCTGTCCCGAAAAATCCGCTGGCCAGAGATGGTGTGAATGAATATAAACAACTATCCTCGTGTCCGGATCGTCCAAAAAATGAGGGAAATCAGCCCTGACTTCCGCCAAAGAAACTCTTTGTCTTGGACAATGGAGTGCATACGAATGCTTTTCCTTGTTCCAAGTAATGTAGACCGCCGCTTCAACTGGAGGTTCCTGCTGTGCAAAGTGTTTGAAAAACGCTACCGTTTGGACTAGAAATTCCCCTGGAATTTTGTCCAAGTTCAAATGGAATCCTTCTGGTGGTATATCGAGCTCCCTAATTAACTGCGAAGGCGCTACGATACGCATGAAGTCATCCTCACGGACGTCAAATAACCTACCTTGCCTACCAGCAACAACCCCAATTGGAGGTTTGTCGGTATCTTTGAGATAATCTTGCCATTTCCAATACAATCGCCTGGTTCCTGTCGAATATGCGCCCCACTTTCCGTTTGTTACAGCCGGAAACAGACGCTTATTTTCTCGGTCAACCCTCCATGAAATGGCTTCTGACGATGCGAATTCGAAATAGTCGTAGGCGAAAGCTTGTTCGATCATTGCGATCGTCATATCTCCATCGTAAAGGTCTTCAGGTTTCTTTTCCTTTTTCGCAATATTCTTCTCCCTAACTTCACCGGAATCCTCATCAATATCAAGATTGTCTTCTTCTTCCACAGTTTCACTTTGAACCTTGTCGTTAGAGTTCTCTTGTTTCTCTCTCGCCTTCAGAATGTCAGCTCGAACGTCTTCTGGCACTTTTGTCCACAAAGCCTCTTTAACCTTTTCCAAAGGAGTTTCATCCCCCATATCCACCAGCTGCCTCGCATAACGTTCAACTTCAAACGTGTGGGTAGCGTAGTGGATCGTCCAACCCTGAACTGGAATCGGCATTTTCCGAATACCTTCGCGCGTGGAGTACTTTTGCTTTGCAGTTTCTGACTTTCGAGCTTGTGCTGTGGTTGCCTTCGAAGCGGTTGACTTCACATCAACATTCTTCTTATCCTTTGATTTTGTGGACGACTGTGATGTCTCCACTTCAATTCCAAGCAATGCAAATAGATCAGATTGGCTCATTATTAGGCACCCCAAATAAAGAGGGGTTTCCCTCCCTTATTGTGTAATTTTCTATTCCTTAGTCCTCAATTTTTAAGAGTTCCCCGATGTTTACATCTAGGGAGACGAGCAATTGATCTTCGAACTCCCGACCACTCATCAAGGTGAGGATTGCTCGGTAATCCATATCTCCGGTTTTTGGGTAAAGATGAAAGTTCCGTTCTCCATTCATAAAAATGTCCGGAAATGATTCTAGCTGCCGAACCTTATCAATGTTGGGAAAAGTACTCCAACAACACTTCCCGTTACCATAGACATTTGAATAAGGATATCGGTAAAGGAGCGTTTTCTCAGTAATCACGGTATCTTTTACTGCAAAAAGGAATGCCTCTATGCTAGGTTTCTCCTTCTTCAATTTGAACACGTAAATTAATGCTGGGTGCCCAACAGAAGGATACTCCGTGCCAATAAGATTTACATCTATCATTTGCTTGTGTACTCGTATGGCGATGATCTCCTCTTGCCGTCGTTTCGAGTAAAATATGCAATTGCTCGGTAGAATGGGCGTGTTGATTACCAGTTCGTCCAAATGAGCCAAAGCATAATTCATAACCGATTCTTGCGATACTCTCTCCGCAAGAAACGTCCACATTTCATTAATGCTCTCATGTGAGCGAACATACTTAAAAATCGTATCCAATATCGATTGCACCAGCCCTATGTTTGGTGAATCAAAAAATTGAACAGATTCCAGCAAGTACTTCGCCAACTTTGCAACAGCCTCTGGATCCAATACGTTTTCCGCCTTAGCAAGAATCCCTTGAAATAGACGTCGATATGCGTCTGAATCCAATTCTGTATTAGTTAGATTTTTACACATCACACGAAGTAGCTCAGAGAAATCATAAGCATACGTTCGCTTGGTGTGAGAATAAGCAGAATCTCTCATATGCTTGAGAAGTTCATTGAACCATATTTCTCCATAGTTTTTATCGCTTTGCTCATCAAGGAAGGAAAAAAGGCTGTCGAATATGTTATAAGGCCCTTCACTTCTGGCAGTAAATGCTTCGAAAATCATCCAATCATCTGCATTTTTAATCATCAAACGCATGAGATCGGCTGGGTTAACGGAATATTTGTTGATGATGTTACCGTTTAATTCCCGTTCAACAATCGGGAAAGTACGCCCGGATTCATCCAATATTAACCTTGTTCTTTTTTCGTTCATCTCTTGCATACCTCTTCACCTTCCTTGTCATTATCGACTCATTCCAGAGTTTAGCTAGTTCCACAAAATCCTCGAACATCAAATGAAGTTTAGGATAATGGGTTGAAAATTCAAATTGAACCCCTAGCTTACTCACCTTAAATTCAGTCTCTGTCCACTCATCCGAAAAGGCATGACTCTTTAGCAGTGCTCTCAGGTCATATATATCTTTTCGAGAAAGTGGCCCAGTTAACACGATTTTATCCATGTTTTCCTGTATGGACTCTCCAAATAAGGCTTTGAGAAAGTAAGATTGGATTGGATCCCCTACTTTCCAGCTCGGATCAACCGAAAACCCAAACTCCATCATCTTTTTGACCATGATGACGTTTGACAACATACATAAATAGTCATCTAGTTCATTGTAAGAAAGGCTAAAAAAGCTACTCATTAAATAAGTCTCCTTTTCCGGATGCCATGCGGCTTAGAATCCGAAAAAATCTTTGACATTCCGTGTGTTCGGTTTAGGTCCATAATCGGGCAATAAGCATTAAACAGTTCGTAAAAATCCTCGTCGTTGTCAATTGTGTAAAAGTACCGCAGTTCTTCGTACAGCTCTTCCATGTGTTCCAAAGAAACTGTGTGAAATGCAGATAGCTCTTGGATAACCGGCTTTCTTAGAAATAGGAGATCATCAAGAAGAGCTAACCCTTGCTCAATTCGGATGAGATTTTTAGGGCTATCGATCTTTACTGACTCCAATTCTTCCACAAATGCAAGTACGTTCATGCCGCTTAGCTCCTTTTCATGAAATAAAAAAAACGACAATCCTTCCGCTTCATTGCGGAAAAAGTGCCGTCTTTTATAGATATCTCTATATGTAAAACGCCCATGATTGAGCGATGCCTTCGATCACCAATAAAGGTTTTCGAGATAAGCAGCCGCAATCATAGGCGTGTGATTTTTGCTTAAATGCCAGAGGCAGTCGGTTTCTAATGTGATTGTAACATATCTAAAGCTGAAGATAAAAGCCTTACCTTTACATCATTTTAATTGGCCTTTAGAAGAAATTTGAACCACTTTGGCTTAGTAGGTCTTGGTGATTGATAAGACGTAGCAGATTATAAGAATCATTTACGTTCCTGTCCGGCTGCAAGTTGACGATCCTGCTTATTGTGGCTTCGTCTGCAGTTGCTGAAGATGACTGCTATTGCGGCAAGGGGATCGCACGGAGACGTAGGTTTCATTCAAAGGAACCAGTATGCGAGCTGCAGCTCCTCGCTTCCTGCCGCTTTCTGCACCTCGGATTTGCCCGGCTTCATCCAGATGAACTAGGAAGTGACCAGCAGTTGAGCCCCTCTCGGCTGTTGCCGCCCAGCTGCGCAGCCCGGACGAGACGTCATGAATTTCAATCTATTATGCCTTCTTTGGAGCTATCTCTTAACCTATGCAATTGTGTTTCGACTTCTTTGATTTCTTGATCAAGATTGCGAATTAGCGATTTATTGTATAACAGATGTGTCATCGGCTTTACGAAAGCCCCTCCCCTTAAGACACCGTCGATACCAATTACATCCCCTTCCAGTGTCACAACCTTGCATCGTTGTTTCGTCTTGTTGGAGACTTCATTTGCAGCTTTTAGATCTTCAACGATAAGAACATCACCGAGTAAGTGGGTGAATACCGGCAGATACGCCTCATCTACTGTAACAAGTTCAATTGCTTTCCCCAAATATCCTTTTGTCCGCAAAGCCTTTTGAAGAACTGTATCATCAATGGTTTTTCCAACAACTCGATCCAATGACAAAAACGCAACACTTCCAGACTGGCGCTTCTTTAGATATGCAATTGCATTTGCAGCACTTTCAAAATTCTCAATCAGAACATAATCGGATACATCACCTAAAATAGAAATCATAGCAATTAAATATTTCTCTGGAAAATCGATATAGTCGGCAACTATACCACATACTCCATCAAGAAGCCTGCGACGTCCTGCTAGTAGAACGTCGCGTGCTCCTTTTGATACACGATCGTAGGATTCACATAACTCCAGAAGTGTATTTTTTCTTGAGATGATCGCTTCTAATTTTCTTTGCAACTGAATAATTTGACTATTCATTTCTTCTTTAGAAACAGGCTGATTCATCTCTGCTTCAACTCCTGCTATCTACTTTATAAATTTCGAACTCCACTATAACCATCAATCATCCCGATCAGGTCAAATTATCGAGAATCGCGGTTTCCTCCAACTCATCACTACTCCAGAATTAAAAATAGTTCGAGCATTAACTTCAACATTATGTCATTGGGAGCATTACTGGTATTGGTTGAGATCCGTTCTGGTAGTCAAAAGCCCGATTAATATTCGTCCTAACTGTGTATGCGACCCGCATGAAATCATACATTAGTGCCTTAATATGCAATTCAGGAGGAAGAAGATATCCTTCGATTTTCGATGAAGAGTCATTTTGGTATCGGGCTGCAACTCTATGGTTTCCATCGACTGCCCATTGTTCGATAGTATGAGCTATATTGTATTCAATCACGTAAATTGGGTTAGTATTTGATCGTGCATATATTAGTTTTTTTTGTTTAAGAGCCGAAGAATTAACAAACTTATTTAAATCCGCAACATAAAAATTTTGTGTTTGTAGGTTATATACTTCAATCAGATGCTCAACTGCTGGAATGCTCCAGGCGAAAACGATCTTCCCTAATCTCCCGAGATGTTCACGATTATAAATTTGCTTGCCTGGTATGTGACTGGGGTTCCTTACTATATCTACCTGCGCTGCCGCTTTAACTGCACTTCTTAATTCTCGAACAAGCGTTTGGTGATTTGGAAAATGGTTTAACATTCCCTCATTGTCGTATATGTCGATTTGAGCTAGTAGATTTTTAACAGTGGTGTCCCTCATAAGTTGAATCTCTTGTAATGAAGGTTCCGTATGAACTGATTCACCGATATGACAGTGCTTGAATTTCTTTCCGCTTCCACACGGACAGGGATCATTCCTACCAATATTCGTCATGCCTGCTCCTCCGTTTATTGTCTATTTTGAGATTTCGATACCAAATCCTAATATCGCAAAGAATTAAATCAAATTATACCTCAAATACTAGATTAGTTGGAGAAATCTACTCATTTCAAACAAAGAAGAACCATGAGCCAACCTAGGCTCATGGTCCAACTTCTTACCCAAAATCCCACATCAGCTGATTTTCGTGAGTAGGAATTTGTTTTTTTAATATCTTTCTTGGCTCATCCACAATCAGCTCCGCGAAAGTCAATATTCTGATTTCTTCCTCTAGGTTGATGACATTGTTCGACAAAATTCGCGTTGTTGCTGAAGTTTCTGCTTGTACTTCTTGCCTGATGAGAAGATCATTCATTAGGTCGATTGTTCTCGTTTCGCCAATTTCCTTAATGATTGGTTTTTTCGATCTTTCTTGATGCCATTGAGCAGGGTCAATGCCACACAGTTTTAGCGTTTCGTCAGCCAATCGTTGCATCCGTTCGGAAAGCACGTCCTTAAAATTCGCTTCTGCGATCATTTCAATGCCGGCCATTTCCTTCGCGGCGAGTGTAGTCCACGCTTTTGCAACATCGGCACCAGCGAAACAAGATGCTAGATCTCTAGCCAACGAAGACTGGGAATCGATAGAAAAAGAGGCTAGTTCTGATTTATCAAGCCTACCCTCTACCATCAATGCATGGCCGCGGGCGCTCATGATATGCATGAATTGTTTCATTTGCTGCGAACGATTGTAGATCGGGTAGTAGACCCGACATTCGCGATCTTGTCCGATTCTCCATGCTCGCCTAGACGATTGCCGGACTGTACTCACTTCATAACTTAATTGATTATAAATGATGGTTGGCCAATACATCATGTCAAGACCAACTTCAACAAGCTTCATGGCGCAGATTATTACCGGATATTCTTCTGCTTCATATTCAGCCAATCGCTGTGTCCGAAGCTCAGTATTAGGCTCATTCAATATTTTACATCGAACACCCATCCGCTGAAGAATTTCTTCAACGCGTTCGTTCATGTTATACGAACCGGTGAACTGATTAAAAATGATGCAGCGCCTACCTTCGGACAGTTCACTCTGGACAGTTTCGACAAGCCATCTTTCTTTGGCATGGAGCATCGAGCCATCTCCAAGTGCAGGAGCTGTATATGCTGACTGTCCGAGTCTTACGATCATTTCTTGGTCAGGACGAGCAGAATACATGAGCGTGGCCGGATTAAACTTTGACCAAGCTCCTGGCGTACCCGAAGCACCACTCGCTTTTTTGCATGCTTCATGTAGTGTGTTATGAAATTTGGTATAATGCTCACCGTGCCCCTCATCCATATCGAGGAATACGGGGTACTCTTTCAATTCTACAAGTGGTAACCCGAGATCCGGAAGTTCAAGAAAAGCTGACTTGTGTAGCAGAAATTGCGCTGTGAGCTGCGGCGCTATTCCTGGGGCCTCCTTGGTCTGAACACTTCTTTTATTTCTTCGCGTTATAACACCTTCGTCTCCACCCTCCTCTTTGATAACCTGCTCCAGCTTACCGAATCTCGACGCCCACTCAACCGAACCAGTTTGATAATCCACACCTGCTTCAAGCAAAGAACGCGGATCCGTCCGCCAAAGCAACTCCTTTATAGACGTCGACTTGCCATTGGTAATCGTTCCGGTTAACATAAGTGTTCGTTTTGCAGACTTTACCATTTGTGCAAAGGCGTCGCCTCGACCACTGTCTTCTGACTTACACATATGCGCTTCATCGCAGATGTAAAGAGCAAAATATCCTTTCAATCGCTTTAGTACCTGACTGATATTTACACGCGATCGATTCCTGGATTCACCTAAAGAGTGGATCGCTGGTCGCCACAGTCTTTCTCCGCATATGCGATCCGGATTTTCCTCTTTCCCTTCCCTGGTTGCATCTACACCTGTTAAGGGAAAGGAATGCTCGCAGAATTTTGGGAGTTTAGAGTGACGCTTCCACTTGATTTTTATTCCTTTTGGAAGCCCATTTGGTAGTAGCTCTCCTTGTCGCCGCGCAATTTCAAGCTCTTGTGCTGAAACCATTGGAACATCGGCGAATGTGTCCCACGGGGCTGGTACTAATTCGGATTTATCGTCACCTTCATCCAGTGGGACCAGTATGGGCTTTCCGCATCCTGGACAATGCCAAGCATATTCAAAAGTACCCAATTCATCTTCGAGAGGTACATTGTACATACGCTTCCAGATGCCTCCGAAATAAATCTCAGAACCCAATTTTGCTTTATCTATGCCCACCAGGGTAAACTCAAGTTTTTTAGGCTTATACCCCTGCCGAACACGCTTTAGCAAAGCTAAAGCATCATTCCCGCTCCGGATGATGTTGACTTCAATGTCTGGAACGGTTTTTAGTAGCTCCTTACTTTTCCATTTTGGCAGCGTGATTGCGGGAGCAGACAACAAGACCGCCATTCCTGACTTTCCCGTTCGCCTCTTTTTCCGTTGGTGCATAACATGCGCAGCGCCCCCAGCCATAATTGATTATAGCGATAGGTAAGGCTTTGATATGATCTCCGCCTTTTCCCCCGCTCCACACCGTGCATGCACCTTTCGATGCACACGGCGTTCCATCGAGAAGGTTAGAACCCATCTCATCAGAGTGTGTTCAGTGGCTGGCTTAATCCTTACGGATATAAGCTGCCAACTCTTTGAACTTATTCATGTCTCCTGCTTTGAAAGCCTTTCTCTGTACCTGATAACCTTAGCTGCCGCCTTTCTCTCAACTAAAGCATTAGGGTCAAGGTTGTCGTCATGTATAAGACCGTGGCATCTCGAACATAGCGTAGCGAGGTTATTAACCTTGTTAACGATCATTACTGGTAAGGATGGGTTAATGTGATGGCAGTCGTAGTTGCCCGGAAGTACAGGCTGATCACAGCATTTGCACTTCCCTTTATCCCTAAGGTAGGCGTATTCCCGATTCATCACAAACTCAAAGTTGTAGTAGTGTGAGCCTCTGTCTGAAGTTTTCATCCAGATAACTCGTTCTAAGAGTTCGTTGTATGAATAAATCGTGCCCATTCGCAGAAGGGGAAGCAAACTCCCCGTTTTCTGGTGGTGTAGCCTACGCCCTTCTTTGGAATAAGGGGTAAGTGCTAGATTAACCTTCAGAGCTGTCTGGCTGGGAGTGAAGGAGAACTTCGTAACCCCAATCCATATGCCGTCCACTGGGACAGCAAAAATCATATCTGATCGGTTTTCATGGCGGTTCTTACGATTCCCACTGTCTTTCGCTTTGCACATCCAATCTCTTTTGAGCCCGGCGTAGAATCTACACTTCGTGTTGCTAAACACCTTATAGGTTTGGTAGACAATCCGCTTGTCCCACGATTTAAAGAAATTGGAGCAGTTCGCATAGGAATAGTAGTTAGTAAGTCCGACAATCTTGCTGTTCACTTTCTCGATCTGCAGCGCAGCGTCCCGCAAATCTCTCTTGTTGCGAAGGAGAATATTGAGGTGCCTGATTTCCCGTCCAATCTCTCTTACCTTCTCCGTAGACTTGGCGATGTTGGGAATGAACTTCCCAACGACTTGCTCGGAACCGGGTGAGCGAGATTTCTCAGCAAAAATTTCGAATCCAAGGAATTTTGCTCGCTGTTTGCGAATGTCCGTGATCAAGGTCTTTTCTCGAGATAATTCAAGTTTGAGGCAGTGTTTGAAGTATTTCTCCACCTGCGACAAAACTGACTCTGCTTGATGCTTGCTCTTGCAGAGGATAACCCAGTCGTCAGCATAACGGATCAGGAAAATGTCTGTGTGCCGTTTGCGTACTTTCGTTAAGCCCTTCTTAGAGGGGTCAGGCACCGTATATCTTGCTGGGTGCTCAACGAATTTATGGGCTATCATCCAGTCAAATGCGTTAAGGTAGATGTTGGCTAGTAGCGGCGATATAATGCCGCCTTGTGGAGAACCTACGTCTGACTTTAGAAGTCGTCCGTCTTCTTCCATGACCCCTGCCTTAAGCATTTTCTTGATGATCGCGAGAACACGCTTATCCTTAATCCCTATGTTCCAGAGCATCGAAATGAGCTTGTTGTGGTCGATGTTATCGAAGAAGCCCATAATGTCTCCTTCGATGACCCAGTATGTTCCGTTCCGGCGTATTCGTTCTATGATTTCAGCCATTGCTTGACTAGCATCACGCATCGGACGAAACCCGAACGAATATTGATAGAATTTGGCTTCCGCGATAGGCTCAATGACCATTCGTGTGACCTCTTGAATAATCCTATCAATCATCACTGGTATCCCTAGTGGTCTCATCTTTGATGATCCGGCTTTAGGGATGTATTTGCGCCGTACCGGGCGAGGCCGGTAGTTAAGGATTTCGCGGCGGACAATTGCTATTAACCGGCTATAAGGCATTTGCAGGAAATGAACAATCGTCTTACCGTCAATCCCAGCGGTCATACTCCCTTTGTTCGATTTGATGTTGTGTATGGCCGACATGATAGTCTGCTCATTGCACATCAGATCGATCAGGTTATAGAAAGGTTCCTTCTTTGCTTTCGCAAGAGCATACATTGTATCTAAGGTTTCCCTTAGACCTCGTTCATTAAGAATTTCACGTCCGTTTACCTTCACAACATACACCTCCCGCTACCGGTGTTCCGGCGACTTCATGATGTATGCCTGCGAATTAGCTGTTTGACTCCCACCATCCGAAGGGATGGGTTCGTGTAGACGTGAATGCTTCAAAGAGTTCCCTCCCGACTAGCTCCCTTCGCTCCTATTGGTTTTTCCCCTCGCTGTCACTTCCGCGGTCTTCGTCCGCTTTATAGACAGGTCATCAGGCCAATGATCATCACTGTAGAGTCGAAGGAGGTCGGCTTGCGCCTTCCTCCGTCCGCTCGTTCAAACGGATCGTGCAGTTTTCCCGCAATCCGCTTTCCTTCATGTCACCCTCTGGGTGCAGTTCGTAGGTTCAGATCTGGTATTAACGACAGGAGGTTCACCAATTTGTACTTGGAATAGAGGATGGATTCATGCAGCCTTTTCCATCCCGGATTGCGCCAACGTTTAAAGTGGTGACTCCAAACTCGTCGGACAATCCAGCGTTGGAGTCGGTTGAAGAGTTTCCTAACGTGGGCTTTACGGAAATAGTTGCCCCATCCCCGTATGACAGGGTTGATGGAGTCGATGAGTTCAAAGACGGTCAGCGGAATGCGTCTGCGTGTCCGGGCTCGGATGGTGTCCCTGAACGATTGGATTGACTTCTCCTTGGGGAAAGCATAGATGTTCATCTTCGTTTGCTTCTTCACCTTTTCCCTCGGCAGCGTCAATCCCTTTCCTCGCTTCAGCTTATATCCCAAGAACTCGAATCCCCATTTAATATGGGTAATCCTTGTTTTCTCCGGATGAAGCGTCAATCCGAGCGATTCCAGTATCGTTCTGGCATCTCTTAACGCCTTCGCGGCTTCCGCCTGCGTTTTGCAAAGGACGACCCAATCGTCGGCAAAACGCGTCAGACGATATCCTTTGTCTGTCATCTCATGATCGAAGCGATTGAGGTAAATGTTGCTAAACAACGGACTTGCGACACTGCCTTGCGGTGTGCCGCTGGGCGTTTCGTATTTTTTTCCGCCTTCCATGTACCCGGCTTCGAGCATTTGTCTGACCAAATTAAGGATTCTCCCGTCGCTGATTTGCTCGGCGATCATGTCAATAAGCGGCTCATGATGCACCGTCCCGAAGAAGTCCCGCAAGTCCGCGTCCACAACCCATTCGTATCCGTCCATCAGTTCGCGATAGATTTTCCGCATCGCTTGGTGGGTCGAGCGGCCCGGCCGGTACCCGAAACTGCATTCGCTGAATAAGGGTTCGAAGATCGGTTCCAACCTGTTTTTCAGTGCCTGTTGGCACACCCTGTCCCGTATGGTCGGGATGCCCAGCGGACGTTTCTCCTTGGGCTTTCCCTT
>NZ_QRDZ01000012.1 GCF_003386235.1 Cohnella phaseoli | reverse complement strand
TCGGCGGCTTTCCTGGGGCCTATCTCATCGCTCAATCTGACTGCTTCCTCTTTAAATGCCTTGTCGTATCTGTTCATTGTCACTCGTCCCCTCGTTTGCTTTCATTTTATTTCATACGAGGGTGTATTTCGACTGCATTTTTATCGTAGCACTCCACAGTCAGCTTGCAGCCCCATCGATCCCTCATTTACCTCGCTAACCCGACTCAGTCTGCTTGCAGCCCCACCAATCCATCATTTACCTCGCTAACCTCACTCAGTCAGCTTGCAGCCCCACCAATCCATCATTTTCCCTCTCTAACCCTACTCAGTCAGCTTGCAGCCCCACCGATCCATCAATTTACCTCTCTCCCCCCTCAGTCTGCTTGCAGCCCCACCAATCCATCATTTACCTCTCTAACCCCACTCAGTCAGCTTGCAGCCCCACCAATCCATCAATTACCGCTCTAAGCCGAACCAGTGTGCTTACAGCCCCACCAATCCATCATTTTCCCTCTCTAACCCTACTCAGTCAGCTTGCAGCCCCACCAATCCATCAATTACCGCTCTAAGCCGAACCAGTGTGCTTACAGCCCCACCAATCCATCATTCACCGCTCTAACCCGACCCAGTCAGTTTGCAGCCCCACCGATCCATCATTTTTCCTCGCTGACCTCACTCAGTCAGCTTGCAGCCCCACCAATCCATCATTTACCTCTCTAACCCGACTCAGTCAGCTTGCAACCCCATCGATCCATCATTTACCTCGCTAACCTCACTCAGTCAGCTTGCAGCCCCACCAATCCATCAATTACCGCTCTAAGCCGAATCAGTGTGCTTATAGCCCCACCAATCCATCAATTACCGCTCTAAGCCGAATCAGTCTGCTTGCAGCCCCACCAATCCATCATTCACCTCTCTAACCTCACTCAGTCGGCTTGCAGCCCCACCAATCCATCATTCACCTCTCTAACCTCACTCAGTCAGCTTACAGCCCCACCAATCCATCAATTACCACTCTAAGCCGAACCAGTGTGCTTACAGCCTCGCCCAACCGCCGTTTGCTGCTTCTAAGCCGAACCAGTCTGCTTATAGATTTACGATATAGGCTAGTTAGATTAATCGTTTCGAACTGCTAGCCATAATCGTTATTGCGCTACTAGCCAAGACAAAAAAGCGCACATAGCCCCTAGGAGCATATATGCACTGCGCTTCGCCTTTTTAATCTTGTAAGGCATGATCATTCCAAGGAGCTGCGGAACTCGCCCAACGTTTTGCCGGTCTTCTTCTTGAAAATCTGGCTGAAATACCGATAGTCCTCGTATCCGACTTTCCGGGCAATTTCATAATTTTTATAGGTCGGAACCCGCATCAGCTCAATCGCTTTCCGAATGCGGGTGTCCGCCAAGTAGTCGACGAAGTTTTGCCCGGTCATCTTCTTGAACAGCCGGCTCAGATAGTCCGCATTGACGAAGCGGCTTTCCGCAATGTGCTGCAGCGACAGCGGCTGGTCGTAGTGCGATTCGATCATTCGCTGCATCTCGCGGACGATTAGCTCTCCTTGCGTCGCCCCCTGCTGCTGGATCGACGCCAACATGGCAGGGATAAGCTCTTCTACGAACAGAGCCCGTACCGAGCCCGGATCGCCCCTATCCCGCAGCGCCTCGATCAGTTCCAGCGGCGGCTTGCCGCAGGTTTGCTCCAATCCGGAATCGTTGGCGCGGAGATGGCGTTCCAGCGCGTGAACGAGCAGGATCGCGCCTTGCTTAAGCTGGCCCACCGTCGCCGATTCATCGCCGATGGAACGCAGCAGCAGCTCGAATTCCCGTTCTGCCTCCTCCCGGTTTCCCATCTGCAGCGCAAGCAGAAACGCCTGCTCATGCCTATGCGGATAAGGCGGCGAGACGGAGGAGCCCGCTCCCGCCGCAGAAACCGAGGCAAGCAGAACGGCTTCCTTCTCGGATAGCTTCCTCCCCGCCAGCGCGGCCAGCGCTTGCTCCAATGCGCGCTTAAGCCAGCCCGCCTCCGCCAAAGCGGTCTCGCATACGCCGATACTGTAGCCGCAACCGGCAAGCCGTTTTAGTTCGGCTTGAACGGCTTCGAGCAGACGCTTCAGCTCTCCCGGCGGCAGCTGGCCCGAGGCGACGGCGACAGCCCCGACTGCCCCCGAGCGACCGTCCGGTAGCGGCGACAACGCCGCCTCCCATGCGCCGCCGAAATAAAAAGCCCGCTCCCGGACAAGCTTATCGCGAAGCGAACGCAGCAAGACCGCACCGCCGCCTTGATCGTCACGGTACAAGTCGGCCTGAACGACGAAGACGGCAGCCGCTTTGCCCGCCCAAGAAGCCGGTATGCTGCCGCTCTCCCGTCCTTGACCCGCCCGCTCCAGCAGCAGGTCGCGGAACCAGCCGTCGCTTCGATTCGCTTCCTCTACTTTACGCCGCTCCCCTTCCCGCCGCTCCAGCTCGACCACCGCCTTGTCCAACACCTCGGCGAGCTCGTCCTTCTTGACCGGCTTAAGCAAATAATCGAAGGCGTGATGAATAATCGCCTGCTTCGTATATTCGAAATCCGAGTAGCCGCTGACGACGATCGTAAGCAGCTCCGGCAGCTCGGCATCCATCCGCGCCAGCAATTCCCTGCCGTCCAGTCCGGGCATCCGCATATCGAGAAACAGCAAGTCGGGCCTCAGCTCCAGCGCCATATCGTAAGCGTCCTGACCGTCTGCGGCCTCGCCGACAAGCTGGAGGCCCAGCTTGTCCCATGGAATCGATTGAATCAGCCCGCGTCGAACCCATTTTTCGTCATCGACTACCATCACCTTGCGCATGCCGGACCTCCTTTCTCTTCTATAACGTAAGAACGTATCGTATCCTCGCAGCGGCGATGCGGTTAGCCTTTAACCGATCCAGCCGTCAGCCCGTCGATAATGTATCGTTGCAGCAGCAGATACACGAGCATCACCGGCAGCACAACGATCACCATAAAGGCGAACACGACGCCCCAGTTCGTATTGTACAGCGACACGAAGTTGAAAATTTGCAGGACGATTGTCCATTTTGTGCTATCTGTGACTAGATAAAACGGCCCGAAAAAGTCGTTCCACACGGATACGATAACGACGATCGACACCGTCACAAGCACCGTAATGAGCAGAGGCAAGATTATTCGGGCGTACAGCCGGAAAAATCCCGCCCCTTCGATCTGAGCCGCCTCGTCCAGCTCTCTGGGAATCTGCTTCATAAAACCAACCAGCAGGAAGACGGAAAAAGGCAGCAGCACCGCCGTGTAGTACATCACCATGCTGAAATAGGTGCCCTTAACGCCCAGTATGTCCATTAATCGGATCGTCGGTACGATCGATACCGGCACGATCAACCCGATTATAAACGTCAAATACAAGCCGCGCATCAGCCTGTCGTCTCGCCGCTGGATGACGAACGCGGCCATCGAGGCGAACAGATTGACGCAGAAGACGGTCAGTCCCGCCAACAGAAAACTGTTTTTGAAGCCGCGCAGAATGTTGCCTTGCTCGAATACTTTTTCATAGTTGCTGAACAGCCACTCGGACGGCAGTCCCATTCCGAACAAAGCCGATTCGCGGACGCCTTTGAACGAATTGACCAGGATCATGTAGAACGGAATGAGGATGACGAGCGCGCCGAGCAGGACGAAGAGGTGCAACGCCAGCTTTTTTCCTCCCTGTCTCATCACATCTCCACCTCCCGTTTCTTAAGCGCGGCAAGCACCGGAAGACCGACAAAGGTAACGAGCGCAAAAAGAACGAGGTTGATCGCCGTCGAGTAGCCCATCTGGCCCATGCTGAACGTGCTGCGGATGTAAGTATAGAACACTTCCGTCGTATAGCCCGGACCGCCGTCCGTGAGCACCATGACCATCTCGAACACCTTCATCGACCCGATGAGAGACAGCAGAATGTTGACTGTCGTGGACGATGCGACCAGCGGCAAAATAATGTTTTTGAGACGATGCCAGTAGTTGGCCCCGTCGATGGCCGCGCTCTCCAGCAAATCCTTCGGAATAAATTGCAAGCCGGCCAAATAGATGACCATCGTAAAGCCCGATACTTTCCACAAGTCCGTCAGAATAATCGAAAACAGCGCCCATTTCGGATCGTTCAGCCAATCCTGGGCCATGAAGCCGAGGCCAACGCCCTCCAAAATCGTGTTGACGATGCCGTGCTCGGGGTGATAGATCGCGCGGAACACGTAACCGATGACGATCGGCGCAATGATGTACGGCATAAAGAACACCATGCGGAAAAAATTTCTCATTCGAATCGATTCGTTCATGACAAGCGCGAGCACGAATCCGATGACGTTCTGCAGGACGGTGACGGCCGCCGCGAAAATCAATGTATTGCTGAGCGCCTTCCCCAGCCTAGGTTCCTGGAAAAGAGCCGCGTAATTGTCGAAGCCAATGAATTTCACCGAATCGGCGTTAATGTTCCAATCCGTAAAGCTGTAATACACTCCGAACAGAGTCGGGGCGATAAAAAAGATCAGAAAAACGGCGACTGCAGGGTACGAAAAATAGAGCGGGTATTTGCGTCTTTCCATAGTCTCGCCTCCTCCCTCCAAGGTGGATGGGGCCGTTCCGCGGACGACTGTATAGCCATCGCACGGAGGCGGCCCCGTCGTTTATCTCTGGTTGATCGAATTAGAAGCCTTCCAGCAGCTTGGCTTTGCCATCCTTCTGATAGTTGGCGCTGAATTCTCCAATCGCTTCGTCGATATCGCCTTTGAGGAAGAAGTTTTGCAGCGTCTTCGAGAAGTCCACGAACGACGCGGTCAAACGGTTTTGAATGTTGACGCGGGACTTGCCGGCGTCAATATAAGCCTTAACGTCCTGCTGCACCGGGTAGAGCTCGCTGGTTGCGCCCTCGAAGATCGGAATACCCGGCTTGTTCGCATAAAACAGGTTGACGTTGTCCGGCTGAAGCATGAACTTCACGAGCTCGATCGCCGCGTCTCTGTTCTTGGCTTTCTCCGGTACCATCAGCTGGTTCGGAGGCGTGATCATCGCCGTTCCTTGATCCGTAGCGGACGGGAACGGGAAGAAGCCGAGATTGTTGTTCACCCAATCCTTGCCGAATTTCTGTTCCAGCTGCGAGACGATGCCGTCCAGCATAAACGCCATGGCTACTTTGCCGTCGCCCATCTCGTTTTGCATTTCGTCGTAGGTCCCGGCCATGACGTTTTTCTGGTACAGGTCCAGCTCCTTCAATTCCTTCTGCTTCGCGAACAGGTCTTTCAGCTCCGGAATGTCGGCGAACTTCAGCTCGTTGCGGTTCAGCTTGGCGACGCCTTCGTCGCCGATCGCCGGATCGACCTGCGTCACCCAGCCCGTGTAGTAGAACACTTGCGGCGGCCAAGCGTCTTTGACGCCTTCATAAAACGGAGTGAAGCCCGCAGCCTTGATTTTCTTGGCGATCTCGATCAGGTCGGCGTAATTTTTCGGCACGTCCACGCCCGCCTGCTTAAACACTTCCTTGTTGTAGAACACGCCCATCATTCCGGTGGAGCCGTACGGCACGCCGAAAATTTTATCGTTTTCCACCTGTGCCTGCTTGATCGAATCGAATACGTTGTCCCAAATGCCGGATTCTCCAGACCATTCGTGCAGCGTTTCGGCCGCTCTTAACTTGACGTACTGCTTCGTGCCCGGCTGCATCAGGAACAGGTCGGGAAAATCTCCGGTGGAGAAACGCGTTTTGATCAGATTGTCGTAATCGCCGCCTGGCAGCGCCTGAAGCTCGACCTTATTGCCCGACTGCTTCTCGTAGGCTTCGAACACTTTCGTAAACGCCGTCGTATCCTCGGTGTTGGAGATGACGAACGTCAAAGTGACCGGGTTGCTGTTTTTGGCGCTTTCCGAAGCTCCGGCCGATGCCGACGGGGAGGCGCTGCTTCCGCTGCTATTGCTTCCGTTGTTGCTGCTTCCGTTGTTGCTGCTTCCGCAGGCTGCGAGCGACGCGCTCAGCAGGCCGACGGCAACCGCTGTCGATACCGCTTTCATATGTTTCATTGTGTGTGACCTCCCAAATGATAATGATGAACTGATGACGTTTTCATTATACGGGAAGCGCTTTCTCTCACCCCATTCATAGATTCGACTCGTTTTGTTGAATAATCTTACTTTTCGAAGTCGTCAAGCGGCAGCGTAAGCTTGATTTGCGTTCCGGCTCCCTTCCGGCTGTCGATATCGAAGCTCTGCCGCTCCCCGAAATGAATGGCGTAACGGGAGTAGACGTTGCGGACGCCAATGCCTCCATCGGCGACCGATACCGTCTCCTCGCTGTGCAGGGACTGCTTCAGCTTCGTCCGCAGGTCCCCGAGATGCTGCTCGGACATGCCGACGCCGTCGTCGGATACGGTCAGAACGAAATGTCCCTCCTCCTTCCACGCGGCAATGCGGATCGTCCCCTTGCCCCGCTTGCGCTCCAGCCCGTGGAAAACGGCGTTTTCGACTAGCGGCTGCAGCGTCATTTTCAACACCGGGTAATTGTACAGACTCTCGTCCACGTCTACTTCGTAGGCGATTTTGTCGTCGAATCGGATGCTCTGGATTTTCATGTACGCCTCGATCTGATCCAGCTCCTCCTGCAGCGTGACGATCTCGTCGCGGTTGCGCGTATTGTAGCGGAACATATCCGCCAGCGCATGGGCGATCTCCCCGATTTCCGGCGCGCGGTGATAGTCCGCCATTGCCCGGATGATGTCGAGCGTATTGTACAGAAAATGCGGATTGATCTGCGAATACAGCATCGCCAGCTCCACTTCCCGCAGCTTGATCCGGTTGACGTACGTGTTCTCGATCAGGTGGCGCAGTTCATCTTGCATCGCGTTGATATTGGAGGCGATCAGCCCGATCTCATCGCCCCGCTTCAGCTCGACCCGCTCGGAGAAATCCCCGCGCTTGATCCGATTGACATGCTTGTACAGCGTCAGGATCGGCTGCGTCATCCACCGCCCGAACAGGACGGACAGAATAAACGTCAGCGCAAAGGCGCCGAGAGCCGTCGCAATGACGATCGTCTTGATCTTGTCGATGGGACCCAGAATGTCCTGGCGCGGGGTCGAAATGACCACTTTCCAGCCGGTCGATTCGGAAGAGATATACGATACGAATTGCTCGTCGTCCTCCCCATCCGTCCAGAATTTTCCTTCGGCTCCGATCAGGCGGTTCAGCAACTGTGTCTCCGGTTTCTTGTCGACCGCTCCCGCCGAATCATAGACAGACACATTCTGCCCGTCCAGGATCAGAATCCGGCTGCCGGCGGACAAGTCGTCATTGCGGCCGATCGCGCGAAACAGATGATCGCCGTATTCGACGCGTACAACGATAAAACGCTCCGGGCTGGAAAAATCGCGAATGAGAATAGACGAGGAGTACGCCGTCTCGTCGGTGTCGGTCGTGCCGTCGCCCGAGCTTGGACCGTTGAAGAACACTTCCCCGTCCTTGGCCACCGTGCGCAGGAACCACTCGGAGTTGCGCACTTGAACGGGAGTCCAAGGCTTATAATCGCCTGAAGCGGCCAACAGCTCCCCGGTGCGATAATAAATCTGAAACCGGATAAAGCCGCGAATCGGCGTAGCGTTAAAGCTCTTCAGATACAGGTTCTCCAGCTTCTGCCGGAACAAAAACTGGTTCTGCTCGCTCATCTCCGGGTAGGCGTTGATGCCGTCGATATATTCCTGATCGTAGTAAGGAGCGAGCAGCAAATTGCGTTTACTGCGAAAATCGTTGTCCATGTTGTTGGCGATTTGCCGCACCAGCTGCACGTTGGCCGACTCGACCCTTCCCTTGATGGTGGAGGAGGAAATGTAAAAGGAGATCGTTCCGACGATAAGAATGGATAGTAGAATGAGAACAAAATAGCTGAACAACAAAACCGTGCGGATTCGGGAAAAGAAGTCGCGAATTTTGCCGACAACCGACTTTCCGCCTGCTTTCATCTTCCTTTCCCTCCCCGTCGCATTTCTGTAGTCTGCGTGTGCTTACAAATTATAATCCGATCCGGGCCGGAACGCCATTAACGCTTCGGACTCCCGCACGGACGAATGTCCAGCGCGAAGGAGAGCGGCCGAGCGGGGCGCAGCAAGTAGGACTCAAGCGTTGGCGCATAACCGCAGCTGTGGTTGCCGATGCCGCTTTGGGCCGCGTCCAGCTTCACGATCGTCTCGCTTAACCTAGTCAGCCGATGAACATGACTCGTCCGGGTCAAATCCTCGGTCGTGTAATGATGCGCGCTGGCATTAAAATGATGATTGCCGACGGCCTCAAAGCGGAGACCGAGACCCGAGGCGTTCGTCAACGAGGCCCAGCGGACATCGGCTTTGTTGCCGTTCTCCTGCGGCTTGATGTAGGGCACGAACTGCTCCTGCACCGTACCGCCGTGGATGCCGAGCTTGCCGCTTTCCTTGCGGTCGGCGTAGCACTCATGCGGCCCCCTGCCGAACCAGTCCATCCGCTCGAAGCCGGCCGGCATCGTCAGCTCGAAGCCAAAGCGCGGCAGCGGAGGGAGCGGCAGCAGCCTCTCTCTCGGCACGATGCATGCTTCCAGCCGAAGCCCGCCGTCGGCGCTAACCGACGCTGTCGTTCGCGCCTCGAATGCGATGCTTTCGCCTTTTGCGCCGATGATCGAGTTAACCGTAACGGAAAGCCGGGATTCGTCTGAGCGGTCGAACGCTACGTCGCGAACATGGGCCGCAAGTCGGTGATACCCGGCCTTGGTCCATTCCTGCGCCATACGGACGTCATTGTCGAGCGGAGCGCGCCAGAAATTCAGCTTCGGTCCCGAGCTCAGCAGCGGAACGCCTTCGACCAGCCATTCCTCAACCTGCCCCGTCCGCTCGCAGAATGCCAAAACAAAGCCGTCTCCTTGAACGCGGACCTGCCCGTCGATCTCCTCGACACGCAGCTTTCTTTCAGCGGCAGGTTTCGCAATTGCAGCCACGGTCGCAGCCCCCCGCTCCGTCTGAGCTTTCGGCACGACAAGCAGAGGCAGGTCCGCCCAGGCCGTCTCAAAGCCCTGTTCCGCCCAAGGCGAACTCTCACTTAGCACGAACCGGGCATGCACCCAGTATTCTCCGGCTTCGAGCACACGCTCTCCCAATTCGCTCTTACGCTCGACGGCGAACGCAGACAGCCAATCTTCCGGAAGCGGGATCTGCACCGTCTCCGTCTCTCCCGGTCCGGCGGACAGCGCGGGCAGCTCGCCGCTCGCTATCGTTGCGCCGTCCCGCTTCAGCTCCCACTCTCCTTGCAAATAGGCGAGGGAAAGGAAGTCGAAGCGATTGCGGACCGTCCATTCGGAGGTGGAGGCGTTCCAAAGTTCCGTTTTGACCGGTTCGAGCACCTTCTTGTACTCCAGCAACGAGGCTTTGGGCGTTCCGTCCGGGAACAGCAGACCGTCGAGACAGAAGTTGCCGCTGTGCGGCTCATCCCCGAAGTCGCCGCCGTACAAATAATAGGGCTCTCCGTCCTCGGTCCGCTGCCCGATCGCCAGATCGGCCCATTCCCAGATCAGACCGCCGAGCAGACGCGGATACCGGTAGACCGCATCCCAATATTCCTGCAAATTGCCGACGGAATTCCCCATCGCATGGCCGTATTCGACCATCAGATAAGGGCGATCATCCGGCTTGTTCGCTTCGGCGATCAGCATATCTACGGACGGATACATCGTGCTGACGATATCGACGACCGGCGCGTCATACGCCCGCTCGTAATGAACCGGACGAGTCGGATCGGCTTCACGAACCCAGGCGGCCATCGCATCGTGATTCGCGCCGTAGCCCGATTCGTTGCCAAGCGACCAGACGATAATCGACGGGAAATTGCGATCGCGCTCCACCATCCGTCTCGCCCGGTCGATATACGCCTCCGTCCAGCCGGGATGCTTGGACAGATAGCTTTCCGCCGCCCCTTTGGCAAAGCCCGGCGTCTCCTGATTGACGCGTTCGCCGGTAAAAGCGAAGCCGTGCGTCTCCAAATCCGCCTCGTCGATCACATACAGCCCATAGCTGTCGCACAGCTCCAAAAATCTCGGATCGTTCGGATAATGGGACAGCCGAACCGTATTGATATTGTGCCGCTTCATCAGCTCAACGTCCCGCTTCATCGCTTCGTAGGTCACGGAGAAGCCGCGCCAAGGATCGAACTCGTTGCGGTTGACACCCTTGACGATGATTGGTCGCCCGTTAACCAATAGCTTGCCGTCCGCAATCCGAACCTGACGGAAGCCGACGGCGATCCGCTTCACCTCCGCCGCTCGTCCGTCCGGATTCGTCACCGTAAACAGCAGCGTGTACAAATGAGGCGTTTCCGCCGTCCACAGCTTCGGACGTTCCAGCTCCTCGTTCAGCGTCACCTTAAGCTCCTCTCCCGGAAGCGGAGCCACCGTCTCGCAGCGATCCAGCACCGTTCGACCCTCCGCATCCAGCAGCTCGATCCGCAACTCGCACGCCGGCTGCTCCGATCGCGTTGCGTTCGCGACGGCCAGCGTCAAACGCAAATTGGCGTCGCCGCCGCTCTCGTCCACCTCGGTGACAACCTTTGCGTCCCGAAGCGTAATCGGAGCAGATGCCAGCAAATACACATCCCGGAAAATCCCGCTGAGCCGCCACTTGTCCTGACTTTCGAGATAGCTCCCGTCCGACCACTGATACACCTTGACCGCCAGCACATTTTCGCCCGAAACGAGCCGATCCGTGATGTCGAACTCGGAAGCCATATGGCTTCCCTGGCTATATCCGACCAGATCGCCGTTAACCCAGACATGAAACGCAGAGTCGACCCCTTCGAAAACAAGGCGGACGCTGCGGCCGTCCCATGCCTCGTCCACGCGGAAAACGGTCCGATAGCACCCGGTCGGGTTGTCAAACGGCACATTAGGCGGATCGACCGGAAACGGATACGGACAGCTGCTGTAGTGCGGCCGCCCGTATCCGTGCAGCTGCCAATTGCCCGGCACGGGCAGTTCGTCCCAGTCCCTGTCGGCATAAGCCGGCTCCTCGAACTTTAAGGGAGCCTGATCCGGAGATTCGCTGTAACGAAACTTCCAAATTCCGTTCAACAAATGAAAAAAAGGGGACGCTTCGCGCGCCTCCTTCATAGCCGACTCGCGGCTCTCATAAGGGATCAGATAAGCATGGGGAGGCTCGGTATTCCTCCCCAGCACGTCGAGATTCATCCAATCCGGCGCAGCTTCCCGTTCCTGCTCAAGTCGCAATTCCTGCATCTCTGTTTCCTCCGTCTTTTTATTGCCCCTGAAGCACTCTTTCGAAAAACCGCTCTCCTCCGACCTGGCCGCCCTTAAGCACAAGCTCCAGCCCGTCGAGCGTCGTGTCGTTCGAGAACGCCCGGCAGAGCGGCGCTCCCGGAGCGAGCGCGGACACGCATTCGAGCGCATAGATGCCCAGCTGCCGCGCGACGTAGCCCGACGTATCTCCGCCGGCGATCAGCACGCGGGACAGTCCCGTCTGCGCGACAATCGTCCGCGTTAGAGCGCCAAGCTCGCTTCCGAGCACCCGGCTGCTGTCTTCCGCTCGCAACCCTTGGGCCTCAAGCGCCCGACGCAGCTCCGCGATGCTCGGATCGGCGGGCCCGGAGGCCGAATACAGCACGACGCTCCGCCCGGACCGCAGCTGCTCCTCCGCTTCCGCAAGCAGCCGTCTTTTCGCCTCATCGGCCAGCTCGGGGCGAATCAATTCGTGCACAGGCACGCGTATTCCGGCAAAGCCGGCGTCGAGCGCCTCCGCGATCTGCCGTTCCGTCACTGGCGAACAGCTCCCGGAGACAACCAGCAGCCGGTCAACCGGGCTAACGGCCGTCTCCGCCGAAGCGCCGGCAGCCGAGCCGGTCTCCTTCAGGCATGCGCCGAGCGCGTACTCAACGCCCGACGAGCCGACGACGAACAGCGGCCCCGCACGCTCCGCTTCCTCCAGCATCAGCTTTCCCGCCGTCTGCAGCCGCTGCTCGTCGAAGGCGTCGAACAGAACGATATCCGGCGTTTCTGCATGCAGCAGCGCTTCCATCCGCGAACGAACGGCCTCAATTGCGCCGTCCAGCGCCGTTATATCCATCAAAGATGTGCGAAGCGTCGTTTGCTTGGACAGATGAAGACGCAAATCCGCTTCGTCCATCGGCGTCACCGGATGGCGCGACATCGTCGGATGGCGATCGAGCCGGAATACGTTCTCTCCCGCCGCGGCGAAGTGATGGCCGAACAGCGTGTAGCGACCCAAGTAAGGCACGCCGACCAGCAGCGGAATATAGCGGCCGCCGAACACCTCGCGGCCGATTTCCGCCGCTTTGCCGATGCTGCCCGTATTCGGGGACGAGTCGAACGTCGAGCAAATTTTATAATGCACGATTGCGGCGCCGGCGCCCTTCAGCGTCTCGAAGATCGGCCGCAATTCGCGCTCCATCTCGTCCGGCGTCATCGAGCGGCCTACGCCCGCCACGCCGAAAGCGTCCGCTTGGGCAAAGCGTCCCTCCAACTGGTCCCCGGTCGGCGGCTCCAGAAACAGCACCGGCTTCATGCCGGAGCGGAACAACGCCTCCAGCACGTCCGTCGATCCGGTAAAGTCGTCGCCGTAGTAGCAGATCGGCCGTCTGCTTGCCGCAGACGAGCGAGCCGTTTCGTTCGCGTTCATCCGCGTCAGCCCTTTCCGTATTTGTCGATGGCGCGCTGCAGAATCGGATGACTAAGCGCGTATTCGCTCAGCGGAATGCCCTGAACCGCCGCTTCCCAGCCAAGCTTCATACTCTCGAAGCCTGCGGTCGGGCCGTCCGGGTGCGCGAGCATGCCGCCGCCCGCCAGATGCATGACGTCGACGCTTCCCGTTGCCTCGTAGGTTGCCGGAGCCGTTCCCGCCCATTGCGCCGACGATACGACCGGCATCGCCTCATAGCTGCCGAGCAGCGGCGTCGTGCACGCTTTAATCGAACGCAGCACCGATTCGTTGCTTTCGTAAAACTTGCTGTTTAGGCCGTTGACGTGCAGCTGATCCGCCCCGGCCAACCGGCACAGCTTCTGGTAAGCGGTAAATTCGAAGCCAAGCAGCGGCGCTCGCGTCAGCATGCCCCACTGGTTGCGATGGCCGTGGATCGGCACCTCGCTAAAGCTGTTCAAATACGCCAGCCCGGCTAGTCCGACGCTCAAAATGCTGACCATGACGCAAGTTCCGCCCGAGCGGACGACCAAGTCGTGATTGGCTTTGAGCTCATCGATATCTCCGGTAATGTTGAACGCGTACATCAGCTTGCGTCCGGTAACGTCGGCAGCCCGCTCCACGGCCTCCATTACCGTCTTCACCTTTAGCTCCAACGGAAAATAGGGCGGATTGGCGTTCAACTCGTCGTCCTTGATAAAATCCATTCCGGCCAAAGCCAGGTCGTACACCAGCTTGCCCAGCTCCTCCGGCGACAGCCCGATGCTCGGCTTCACGATCGTGCCGAGAACCGGCCGCCCGTAGACGCCCGCCAGCTTTCTCGTGCCCTCGATGCCGAACTTCGGCCCCGGGTAACGCCCGGCGAACGATGCCGGCAGCTCGAGATCGACGAGCCTTAGGCCGGACAGCTCTTGCAGCTCGTACAAATTGCCCGCCACCGCCGACATCAGGTTCGGGATCGACGGCCCAAAATTGTGCAGCGGAAACGATACCGTAATATAGCCCCGCCGATACTTGCCGTCATGTCCCTGCGGCAGCTTCGAGCCGGGCAAGGAGGGGGCGTCAGCCTCCTCCAGCGCCTCGATCGCTTCCACTCTGGCGGCATGCCGCTCCTTCAGCGCATCCGTCTCGCCGGGAACCGCCGTGAACGTACCGGTCGACTGTTCCCCGGCAATGATCTGCGCTACCCTCTCCAGCGAATAAGGCGTTTCCGCCAAGTAGACCGCCTTCACGCGTTCCTCGCTCATCTTTCGTTCCCCTTTCAAGTTCCGCGCTTCCGGCTTGCCTAACGGCTCAGCCGCAAACCTGCGTCGCCCCGCCGAAGCTAGGCCGCTCAATCGGTTCGCCCCGGCTCAGCTTCTCCAGCGTCTCCCTTACTTGCTCAACGCCAAGCCGCGGGCTGGATAGCACCGGCTTACCCGTCTCTTCGGCCAAAGCCTTCTCCATCCTAGCCATCGAGCCCTGCGCCAATACGATCGCATCTGCGTCCTTCGCGACGCGCAGCGCCGTCTCAAGCAGGATTCGATCATGCTCCTCCGGCCTGCCGCCGGTCAGCGCCTCGAACGCGCCCTCCGCCAGGCCGTTAACGAGCTTGACGTCGCGTCCCAGTTCGGCCGCTTTGGCTTCGATCAGACGCATCGTCGGCTGAAGCGTCGACGGCAGCGTAGCCAGCACCGCGACCCGGTCGTAGGCCGCGGCCGCCTTGGCCGCCATCGCGTCGTCGATCTTGACGATCGGAACGCCGATGAGCTTGCGCGCTTCCTCGGCGACCTCGCCGACCGACGAGCACGTATTCAGAATGACGTCCGCGCCCAGCTCCTCGCCGTGATGAAAATATTGCACGAGGCGGCGCGCCACGCCCGGCGGAATATGCCCCGCCTGGACGACATCCCCGATCAGGGAGTCGTCAATGATGTTCACCAGCCGCACGTCCGGCAGCACTTCGCGAAATACCGCCTTCAGCGGATCGGCCAGCCCTTGGCCGGTATATACGGCAACGACAGTTTTCATCGTCCTATTCCTCCTTAGGCATTACCATACGATTTCATTGCTCGGCCGCTGGTATTCGCCTTCGCGCATCGGCGCGGTATCGAACACCTGGCGTCCGCTGTAGAACGGATGATAACGTCCTTCCGGGGAAATGCCGACGACGTCGTCTCCGCGCCATTGCGTCAGGAACGTCTGCCCGATCGCCGTCTCGACGGTCGTGCGCGTATCCAGCGGGAACGTCACCGTAATCTTTTCTCCCTCGCAAGCCTCGCCCAGCAGCAGGAAATGCTCCTGTACCCAACTGCTCGGGTCCATGCCGCGGCCTTCCGTAACGTCGTCGCCGCGCTCGCGGACGATTCTCACCTTCGTATAACCGGCCCATTCCGGGATGCGGATGCGCAGCTCCGAAATGTCGCGGCGAACGTGCAGCACCACTTTTCCTTCATGCGGCAAATAGCTGTCCACATCCAGCCAGACGGAGCCGCGGTTGAGCAGGAAGTTGACGCTTACGCTGCCGTTTTTCTCCGTGATCGTATTGCTCCAGCCCATGTACAGGCCGCGAGTGCCGGAGCCTAGGCAACAAATTTGCAGATCGTTCGTATGGCCGCGCCCATGATTGACGTCGCAGCAGAAATCGTTCGGAGCGGAATAACCGGCGAACGACCCGCGAGTGCGCTTGGCGACGTCCGTATAGCTGATATGGCCCGGGACGTTGCCCGACTTGTCGGCCGTCTCCTTCACCCAATCCAGATCGAGCAGCTGCGATTCCGCCAGATGATTGCGGAGGAAACGTTCGACCGTTCCCCAATATTTCGTGTAGCCGTTTTTCGCCAGCGTAATTCCCGTCGCGATCAGATCGACAAGGGAGCAGGTTTCGTGCTCGTACGCCTGTTCCTTCAGATCTCCCGGAGTCCATCCGAACGCGGTACATTTGGTCAGCGCCCAAGCATAGCTCTTCTCCACCCAGGCGATCAGTTTGGCGTCGCCCGTGAAAGCGCCGAAGCGAGCGATGGCGTCCAGCGTGCCAAGACGCGTATGAAAGTGGCCGCTCCGGTATGCTAAACCGTCGTTAAAGCTGCCGTCCTCGTTAAACACGCCGCTGCGCTCGACGATCAGTGCGGTGAAGAAACGGCACAGCTCGAAGGCGTCCTTGTTGCCGGTTACCTCGTAATACTTGAGCAGCGGCATGACGAGCCGTCCGCAGAACGCGGCCGGGTCGGGCGCAAGGCGAAGCAAAGCGGCGTTCTTCGACGGCCATCCGCCCTCCATGTATTCCGACGCCGGGTAGTACCAAACCTCGCGCTCCTTGATCGCGATCCGCTTCAGCGCGGCGACATGACGATCAGCCGCCTCCTTGACCTTCGGATCGCCCGTCGTCATGTACCAGGTCGTCAGCGACAAAATGACGGCCCGCTGATCGATCAAGTTGGCGTTCTGCTCCCAGTCGAAGTTCGGATTGTGCTGCCTGTAGCTAAGTCCGTCTTCCTTGAAGAAGGTCATCAAATTTTCGCGGTACTTGGCCTCGATCTCCTCGCCCAGCGTCTCTCCCGACATAAGGCGGGCCAAAATCATGCCGTCGATCATGCGGCCGTGAGAGGATCCGAAATCCCAGTCTCCGTGCGTCAGGTTGGCCGGCTCGGTCATCAGGTTCGCCGCGAAAAAGGGATAGCCGTGAAAATCGGGATCGGACATACCTGTCATCGCGTTCAGGGCGTGCCCGCCTCTTTCCTCCAGCATCAGCGTATCGGGAATCAGTCGTTTTGCCATGCTTCATCGCTCCTCTTTTTATCTATTGCCGTTAAACGCCTGTAGAAGAAATATGGCTTTCGAATACGTACTCGCCCGAGCCGATCTCGATTGCGAGCGACATTCCGGCACCCGATACAGGCTGGCCATCCATGCGGACGTCCGCTCCGGGTACGAAGACGGCTGCCGTCGCGCCTGCCGGCACGCGGACGTTCAAGCGGAAGCGGCCGTCAGGGGACAGCTTCCAGTCGGTCGACAGAACACCGTACAGCGACTCGTACTCCGCCTTCGCCTCGGTAAGCCGTCCGCCCGGAAGCGGCCGGACAATCGCGCGGCGGAAGCCGGGCTGCGCCGGATCGGCTTCGAGGCCCGCCATGTAGCGGAACATCCACTCGCCGACAGAGCCGAGCGAATAGTGGTTAAACGAGTTCATCGACGGCGTCTGGAAGCCGTTATGCTCGGTCCAGCCGTCCCAACGCTCCCAGATGGTCGTCGCGCCGTGCTTGATCGAATACATCCAGCTCGGGAACGCCTCCTGAGTCAACAGCGTATACGCCACGTCGAGCTGTCCGTTGTCCGTCAGCGAAGGCAGCAGATAGCCGACGCCGAGGAAGCCGGTCGACAGCCGGTTGCCCCGAGCGCGGATGTTATCGACGAGACGGGCGATCGCCAGCTCGCGAACGCGGCCTTCCAGCAGCTCGAATTGCAGCGCGAGCACGTATACGGTCTGCGTCTCGCCGTGGATGCGTCCTTCTTCGTCCACGAAGGCGCGGCGGAAGGCGGCGGCGATATCCCGGAACAGTGCGTCGTAATGCGCTTCGTCTTCCGTTCGGCCCAGCACGCCGGCAATACGCGACAGCAGCTTGGTGCTGTAAGCGAAATAGGCGGTGGCCAGCACTTCTTTAGGCGTATCCGCGTCGATCGACAGCCAATCGCCGTAGTTGGCGTAGTCCGGACGCACGAGTTCGTTCGTATTCGCCTTCAAATACTCGACCCAGCGAACCATCGCTTCGTAGTGCGTGTCCAGAATGCGCGTATCCCCGTACATCAGGTACAACGTCCAGGGAATGACAACGCCCGCGTCGCCCCATCCGGCATTGTCCGGCGCGAACCAGTTCAGGCGAGTGCTCCACATTTTGTGACGAATCCAGCCTGCATCCGGAGCAACGTCCGTGAAGGCGCCGGACGGCTGCTGAGCGTCGATCATATCCCACATAAATTTGGTGAAAAAGCGGGAGACGTCCATGTTATAGGAAGCCGTTCTGGCAAAAATCTGCGCGTCTCCTGTCCAGCCGAGCCGCTCGTCGCGCTGCGGGCAGTCTGTCGGTACGGACAGGAAGTTGCCTCGTTGACCCCAGACGATGTTCGAGTAGAGCTTGTTGACCATTTCGTCGTTCGTCTGCAGCCGGCCCGTGCGAGGCGTGTCGGAGTGAATGACCTTGCCGACGATCGTCTCCAGATCCGCTTCGCCCGGATAGCCGATCAGCTCTACATAGCG
The DNA here is from genome assembly GCF_003386235.1 of Cohnella phaseoli. Lineage (GTDB taxonomy): Bacteria > Bacillota > Bacilli > Paenibacillales > Paenibacillaceae > Cohnella > Cohnella phaseoli. The sequence goes on along the minus strand of NZ_QRDZ01000012.1, from coordinate 212,127 downwards.
GAAGCCGTGGAAAGTGAAACGAGGCTCGTAGCTCTCCTCGCCTTCTCCTTTCAGAACGTAATGATCCTGCTGCACGGCGACGCGCAGGTTGTCCAGGTACAGCGAGCCGTCCGGGTTCAGCATCTCCGCATGGCTCAGCGTCACCTTCCGCCCGCGTTCCCCGCGAACCTTCACTTCCGTCCAGCCGACCATGTTTTGCCCCATATCGTAAATGTACGAGCCGGATTCCGTGCGACGAACGGAGATCGGCTTTAACGTCTCGGTAATCCGCACCGGCGGCTCGATCGAGGCAGTCAGCAATCCGTTGTAGCCGGGCCGAACGTCCGGCTGCTCCCAGCCCGAATCGTCGAAGCCCGGCCGATCCCAGCCGTCCAGCTCAAGACGGGCGTCGTACGCTTCTCCCTTAATCATATCGGAGTATTGCAGCGGACCGCGGTTCGTCCGCCAGGACGAATCGGTCGCAACGATGCGCTTCGTGCCGTCTGCCAACTCGATGTGGATCTGCAGGAGGAAAAACGGGCGCTCCCCGTACACCTTATCGCCCAGAAACCCGACGGTTCCGCAATACCAGCCGTCGCCCAGCACCGCGCCGACCGCGTTATCCCCTTCCGTCAGAAGACGAGTCACGTCGTAGGTTTGCACCTGCACCCGCTTGTCGTAATCGGTAAAGCCCGGCGCGAACAGATCGCCGACCTTCTCCCCGTTCACGCGCAGCTCGTACAGTCCGAGCGCCGTCGCGTAAGCGGTCGCTCTCTGAATCTTGCCTTCGACGGCAAAAGATTTGCGAACGTACGGTGAAGGCTGCATCTGAACGTTAGCTTCCGTCTTGCGGCCGATCCAGCCGGCTTTCCATTCGCCGCGGTCGAGCAGCCCCATCGTCCAGAATGCCGTTTCGCTCCAGTCGGACGGCCGATCTGCGCCGTCCCATACTTGCACCTTCCAATAATAGCAGCCTTCGGAAACAAGCGGCTTGCCGTCGTATTCGATCTGGATCTGACTTGAGGACGCGACTTTGCCAGAATCCCACTGATCTCCTTCATGGCGATCCAGCGCCTCCCTCGAGGAAGCGACGAGCACGCGATAGGCGCTCTGCGCGGCTCCCCGTTCCGTCGAATCCAGACGCCAGAACAGCCTTGGCTTTTTCTCGTCGAGTCCAAGCGGATTTACGACATATTCTGTTTTTAAGTGGACGACGCGCAGTGACATTTGGCGATTCCTCCGTGTTCCTGTATTGGTGTTGGCGGCACGCCGGCTTCCACAGTCGGCCGACGTCCGCAGCTTAATCGTCTCGCGACGTTTCTTCGGCGACGAGCACTGCTTTCACGGCGGCCTGCCAGCCTCGAATCAGTCGCTCTCGCGTATCCTTAGCCATATTCGGCGAATAAACCTTAACCTTGCGGTAAAAAGAAAACAGCTTCTCCCGATCCCACCATCCGAGGGCGAGCCCGCCCATATAAGCGGAGCCTAGCGCAGACAGCTCGGCCGCATCGGAACGGACGACCTCCGCATCCAGCAAGTCGGCCTGGAAGCGCATCAGCAGCTCATTGGCGGTTGCGCCTCCATCGACGCGCAGCTCGCGCAGCGGCTCGCCGGTCTCCGCCGACAGCAGCCGAACCGCGTCCGCGACCTGGAAAGCGATGCTCTCCAGCGCGGCGCGCAGCAGATGGCGCCGATCCGACGAGCGGTTCAGGCCGATGACGGCCGCACGAGCGCGAGCGTTCCAGTGCGGCGCGCCGAGCCCGACGAAAGCCGGGACGAGATATACGCCGCCCGTATCGGCAATCTCGGCGACGGCCGTCTCCAGCTCGGAATAATCGGAGAACAAGCCAAGCTCGTTGCGCACCCAGTTCAAGCAGTCGCCGGTAGAACGGATGACGCCTTCCAGCGCATACTCCGCTTTGCCGTCGATGCTCCAGGCAATCGCCGCAACCAATCCCTGATTGGCTTGTACCGGCTTGTCGCCCGCATACATCAGCACAGACGTTCCCGTGCCGTACGTGCCCTTGGCCATGCCCGGCAAGGTGCACTGCTGTCCGAACAGCGCCGCCTGCGAGTCTCCGATGACGCCCGCAATCGGCTTCGGAACCGGAAACAGCTCCGGCTCGTCCGTCATGCCGTACAGGGAATTGCTATCTCTCGCTTCGGGAAGCATGGACAGCGGAATGCCGAACCTCTCCGCCAATTCCTCGTCCCACATCAGCGTATGAATGTTGAACAATTGCGTCCGGCTGGCATTGGTGTAATCGGTTGCATGTACGCTGCCGCCCGTCAGCTTCCAGATCAGCCAGCTGTCGACCGTGCCTGCGGCCAGTCGCTCGGCCGGGATGCCGCCAGCGGCGTGATCCAGCAGCCAGCGCCACTTGCCTGCCGAGAAATAAGGATCGAGCGGAAGTCCGGTTTTGGAGGCGACGAGCGGCTCCAGCCCTTCCCGCTTCATCCGTTCGCACCAGCCGGCAGAACGGCGGCATTGCCAGACGATTGCATTGCCGACGGGCAGCCCGGTCTCGCGATCCCAGAGCAGCGCCGTCTCGCGTTGATTCGTAATCGTCAGGGCCGCGACCTCGTTTGGTCCGATGCCCGCCTGCTCCATCACGCCGCGAATGACGCCTTTAACGTTATCATACAGCTCTAGCGGATCATGTTCCACCCAGCCGTCCTGCGGATAAATTTGGCGATGTCCCAGCGAGCAGCGGTGCCGGATGCGTCCCTCCCGATCGGTCAGTACGGCTTTCGTGCCGGCCGTGCTTTGATCTACGGTGAGCAGATAGCGATCCAAGCCGCTCATTTCGCCTGTACACCGGTCCGCTTCAGCAATTGTTCGGCCAGCTCCTTGACGTGCTCCGCAGAAATCCCATAATGGCGGAACACTTCGGCCGTCTTGCCGGCGATTGCGGGCTCGTCGGGAATGCCTAGAATCCGCAGAGGAACGGGACAATGCTGCGCCGTCACTTCGGCGACGGCGGCTCCAAGCCCGCCGAATACGCTGTGCTCCTCAAGGGTAATGATCGCCCCCGTCTCTTCGGCTGCGGCGACGATCGCCTCCTCGTCGAGCGGCTTGATCGTATGCATATTCAGCACGCGAGCCCGAATGCCGTCCTGCGCCAGCAGCTCAGCCGCATCCAGCGCTACCCGCACCGTCTCGCCTGCCGCGATCAGCGTCAGATCGGTGCCGTCCTTCAGACGGACGGCTTTGCCAAGAACGAACTCGCGGTCGTCGTTCTCCTCGTACACGTCCTCGACCGGGTTCCGGCCGATCCGCACGTAGACCCCGCCTTCGTATTCGGCGATCGCCTTCGTCATCTTCTTCGTCTCGTGGCGATCGGCCGGAAGTACGACGGCCAACCCGGGGATGGCCCTCGTTACGGCGATGTCCTGCACGGAGTGATGGGACATGCCGAGCGCGCCGTAGGAGATGCCGCCGCTAATCCCGACCAGCTTCACGTTAGTACCCGAATAAGCGACATCCACCTTGATTTGTTCGATGCTTCGCATGCTCAGGAAGCATGCCGGGGAAGTCACGAACGGCGTCTTGCCGCTATGCGCCAGCCCCGCCGCAATGCCGACAATATTTTGTTCCGCAATGCCGGTCTCCACAAACTGCTCGGGGTAGCGCTTGGCAAACGGCGCCATGGCCGCCGAGCCGCGCGAATCGCTCGCCAGCACCATAATATCGCGATCGCTCTCGGCCAATTCGAGCAGCGCCTCGCACATCGCCTGGCGGTTCGGAATCGTATTAGGCATGAGTCCCGCTCCTTTCCTCTTCGCCTTCAAGCGCGGCCAGCGCAGCGTCGAGCTCCTCGTGCGCCTGCTTCAACTGATCGTCGCTCGGGACATGGTGATGCCATTCCGGTTTGTTTTCCGCAAAAGAAACGCCCTTGCCCTTGATCGTATTCGCCAACACCAGCGTCGGTTTGCCGTCCGCCTCCGGAGAGCCGCGAAGCGCCTTCAACAGTTCGTCGTAATCGTGTCCGTCCACGGTGACGACATGCCAGCCGAACGCCTCCCATTTGCGATCCAGCGGCTCCAACGCCATGACGTCTTCCGTGCTGCCGCTAATCTGCAGCCGGTTGCGGTCGATGATGCCGACGAGATTATCGAGCTTGTAATGGGCTCCCGCCATCGCCGCTTCCCAGATCGAGCCTTCGGCCTGTTCGCCGTCGCCCATCAGGCAAAATACGCGATAGGATTTGCCATCTCGCTTGGCGGCCAGCGCCATGCCGACCGATACGGCGAGGCCGTGGCCGAGCGCTCCGGTGTTCATCTCAATGCCGGGAACTTTATTATTCGGATGTCCGATCAGCCTTGTGCCGAACTGACTGAACGTGGCCAGCTCCTCCTGCGGAAAATAACCGAGATCGGCAAGAATGCACCATAGCGATTCTACGCAATGCCCCTTGCTCGCCACGAAGCGGTCGCGATCAGGCAGCTTCGGATGGTGCGGGTCGTGCTTCATCACCTCGTAATAAAGCGCCGTCAGAATGTCCGCGTTGCTGAGCGAGCCGCCGGTATGGCCGCCCTTCGCTCCATGGATCATCGTCAGCAGCTCCTTGCGGATTTGCAGCGATTTGCGTTTCAGCTCCAGTACAGTCGCCATCGTTACACACTTCCTCTCAGCCAAGCGCGAATCTGCTCTTCTGTCGGGTCGACCGGGTCCGGCGTGAGCCCCGGAATATACTGACAAGCTTCATATAGCGCCGGAATAACGTTGGCGTGGATGCCTACGGAATGATGCACGTACGGCCCCTTCACCAGCTTCTCCTCCCACAGCGGCCAATCGTTCACCTCTACCCATACATATGAGCCGCGCGTATAGGGTCCCGCAATCCCCTTCGCCTTGCCGAGGAACAACTGGTATTCGCCATTGTCGCCGTCAAAGCGAGCCAGCGTCATGCTGCCGCCGCGAATCTCGCCCTCGTGCGTGCCCGGCGAGTGATCGTCGAACAAGAAGTGCTTGCGCATTTTCGGCTTGTTTTCCACGCTGAGCGACACGGGAAAGTTCCCGCAGTGGAACAGCAGCTCCCCATTGTCGTTCTCCGGGTGACGGACCGTAATATCGGCGAAAAAGGTCGGCGCCTCGTTCATCGCCGCCGCCTGAACCATAACGGATGTAATCGCTCCGTGAATATCGGTCTCGCAGGTGACCGGAATTTGCTCGTCGGTCAGAATCGCGTTAGCCAGGCATGGCATAATGCCGATCGCATCCTGCAGCGCGGACCAGCATTGAATCGCGATGGCGGTGCTGCCGGAATCGACCGCCAGCTTCTTCATCGCTACCTTGAGCGCGGCCACCCGTTTGACGTCGTCCTCGGTCACTTCGGCGATGTCCAGCTTATCGCGAATGTATGCGATTGCTTCCGTCAGCTCGGGGCCGCCCGATTTCTCGACCTTCTTCGCCGCGTTCGTAATGTCCACCAGCGTAATCGGATGCAGCTCGATGCCGAAGCGCTCCAGCAGCTCGCCTTCGTTGCACATCATCGTCCAGAAAGAGGTCGGGCGAGGTCCGATCTGCAAAATCCGCAGGCTGCGGAAATGGCGCACGACATTGGCGGCCGCCACGAAGTTTTTGAAGCCGCGTTCGAAAACCGGATCGTCCAGACGGCTGTTCGTCACATAGGTGAAAGGCATCCCGAAACGGCGCAGCACCTTGCCGGTCGCGAACAGTCCGCACTGAGTGTCGCGCAGACGCATTCCGTTCTCGAGCGGCGCTTCGTCGCGCGGTCCCCACAGCAGCACCGGCTTGCCGATCGCCTTGGCGACCCGCGCCACCGTGTCCTCCGTACCGAAGTTGCAATGTGGAAAAAATACGGCGTCGACCTTCTCCCTCTGCAAATGCTCGGCAATCTGCTCCGCTCCGATCCGGTCGTCGTACAGCAGTCCTTCTTCGTTCAATCCTTCCAGATCGACGATATCGATATCCATTCCGAATGAGTCCATTTTGTTGCGGATCTGCACCTTGTACTTGAAGGCATCCTCCGCGCTGAACGTAAACCTGCGAGTCGGCGCGTATCCCAGTTTCAGCTTTTTCATGTTCAGCCTCTCTTCTCCGTTAGTAGCGTTTTCCGTTTGTCATCGTCAGCAGAACTAAACATTCAGATAACAACTAAACTAATTCGAAATAAACAATTTAGTTAGTTTAGCGCTTTACCCTATCGTATCATCCCTAAAATAGACCGTCAACTCGATTTTTAGCTGTAGTTTAGCTGATATAACTAAACAAATTAAGTTGTTAAGTTTATTCTGTTGCGCAAGTGGAAAGATTAGTAGTAAACTAAACTTAATGACGCAAGCTATACATTCAGTTGATAGAACGGAGAAAATCCGATGAGAATGGAAGATATCGCTAAAATCGCGCAAGTGTCCAAATCCGCCGTCTCTTTGGCGTTCAGCGGCAAGCCCGGCATCGGGAACGAGACGCGGGAACGCATTTTGCGCATTGCCCGGGAAATGGGCTATAACGCCAAGCCCCGCGTCACCGCAACGGTACAGGAGAAAAGCTCGAAACAGCTCGTATTTCTCGTTATCACCAATCTGGGGATTATATCGGAGGAATATTATCAGCAGCCCTTTTTCCGGGAACTGATTCATTTCGTCGAGGAGCGCTGCCGCTCCAAAGGATATTCCGTCGTTTTTTCATCCGTAGATATGGAGCATTTCGATCAGAGCATCCGCGCCGTTGCCGACGATCACCGCAACAGCGGAGTCATCCTGCTCGGCACCAATTTGAGTCGGGAACAGATCGCCTTCGTCGCGGACAAGCTGCCGCAGCTCGTCGTGCTCGACACTTGCTACGATACGCTGCCGATTCACTTCGTCGAAATCAATAATGCAATGGGCGCCTATCAAGCGGGTGCGCATCTGTGCGACATCGGCCACAAGGATATCGGCTACGTCGCTTCCAACGTGCGAATTCATAACTTCGAGGAACGCAAAGCGGGCTTTGCCGCCGCGCTTCGGGAGAAGGGCTTAGAGGTCGCGCCAAGCCGGACGTTCTCGGTCGCGCCGACGTTGTTGTCGTCGCAGGACTCGATGCGCCAACAGCTTGAGGGCTGCCTTCACGCCGAGGGCAAGCTGCCTACGGCGCTTTTCTGCGAGTGCGATTATATCGCCATCAGCGCAATGAAGACGTTGACCGAACTTGGCTATCGCGTTCCCGAGGACATTTCCGTCATCGGCTTCGACAACATCAACGAGTCCGTGATCGTGACTCCGGAGCTGACGACGATCCATGTCGAGAAGGAGAAGATGGCCCGACTGGCCGTCGATCTGTTGACCGATCCCGCCGAACACGGCTCCAATGCCCGCAGCAAAACCCGAGTGGACACCCGTTTCGTCGCTAGGCTGTCTACCTGCGCTCCGACCGCCGCTGTCGGGGTTGGCAGCTCAGGCTCGAAGCCCGGTTGAGCGCGATCTGGCAGGCCGTTCGTCGCCGCTTTCCAACACGATATGAAATTTCGAAATTTCGAATTTCCGCTCAAAAGAATTCGGCCCTCTTCGTCTATTTGAGACCAACTTGTACGATTAATCATACAAATCTGCCGCCCCGACCGCTCCAATGCCGTATTTTGTACGATCAATCCTACAAAATAGACGCAGCGCCCAACAAAATCGCGGCATTTGTACGGTTAATCATACAAAACCCATATTCTTCAAACTAAATACGTCACCTGTCTAAAAAAGAGAGTCTCTTTCATACCTTGCTGAACCGCTTAAAAAAGCTCGAATCCCTTTACACCTAGGGCTGCGAGCTTTTTTCTATGCGTTTAACGCGAGCTTTCCCGAAGATTGAAACTCGAAACTTGAAGCTCGAATCCCGAGGATCGAAACTTGAAGCTCGAAACTCGAAGTTCAAAACCCAAGCTCGAAACCCGAAGCTCGAAACCCAAACTCGAGTCCCGAGGCTCGAAACCCGAAGCTCGAAACTCTAAACCCAAGCTCGAATCCCGAGGCTCGAAACCCGAAACTCGAAACTCAAGCTCGAAACCCGAAGCTCGAAGCTCGAAGCTCGAAACTCTAAACCCAAGCTCGAATCCCGAGGCTCAAAACCCGAAACTCGAGGCTCGAAACCCGAAGCCCAGCCTAAAACTCCGCCTAAAGCTCCACCGCCCGGACAAACCTTCCTAAAATGCCGCCCGTTTGAGCAGGAATCCTCGCAATCGCTATGGTACGATTCCCCTATATTGATTGATGGAGGAGATTCGATGAACGTTCAACCTAAGCTCGGCATCCAGGGGCCGGTGCTCGGCTGGAACGATCCGTGGAATCGCGCCGGCTCCGGTCGGCTGATGCGGACCGGAACCGGCAGAATGATTCCGCCGCAGGAGCCCGACGTTGCGCCGGAGTCGTATATGGCGTTACTGAAGGAGCTGGGGGCCGAATTTTACGTCCACCACCTGTTTCCGGATTTGCAGGAGCTGCCCGCACTGATCGAGGACTGCCGGAAATTCGGCCTTCGTCTAGTCGTCGGCAACGAATACGGCAATATCAACGGTCCGTGGAGCGAAGGCGCCAATCGTTACGACATCCCCCCGGAGGCACTGCGGACGCTAGCAGACAGCGGGCTGCTGGAAGCGCTGCTGCTCGACGAGCCCGAGCATCTGCAGATCAACGCGGCACAATACCGCAAGAACGAATGGTTCCCGCACTGGGGCAAGCTGCAGGCGGACAGCCTGCAGGAAGCGCATGGGCAATTCGTAGAGAAGGTTCAAGAGGGGCTAGTGCCGCTAAAAGCAGCCTTGGAAAGTAAGCAGCCGGTTCTATCGGAACAGGTTTTCCCTACGCTGTTCCATGCCCAGGCGAGAGCCGGCATGACCCCGGCGCCGAAAATTATGAAGGAATCGTTCCATCCGCTCCAGCTCGGCACGGCGCTTGGAGCGGCGAAGCAATACGACCGAGCGCTCTGGATTTGCGCCGACCTGTGGGGACCGGACGTAGGGGCGTGGCCGACTCGCCTCTCCGGCTTTCCCGGACATTCGCCGACCGAGTTTGCTTCCGCTTTGCGGCTGGGTTACCATATGGGACCGTCTCATCTGTTCGTGGAAAATATAGACGGACTGCTTCTTACGGGTGAAGGAAGAAAGCTAGAATCGACCGTTTTCGGGGAGGAGTGGCTGCGGTTCGTGAGAGAGTATGTGCCTGCCCATCCGCTGCCTTACAATCATCGGCAAGCGCGAGCGACTGTCGCGATCGTTCACTCGGACGACAGCAATTACGGGCAGAACGAGCGGCCGTTCGGCATTCGAGAGCTTCCTATGCCCGAGCACAGCCAGTCGATCTTTCACGCCTGGCATTTGGCGACGCAAGGAGCCGTCCCCGCCCATGGCAGTTGTCTGCATATTCCCGGCTACAGCTTCCCGCGCCATGCGCTGCAGTTCAGCGAGCCGCCGGCGGAGTATCCGCTGAGGGAAGGCGTGCATGAAGAGAAATACGGCGAGCCGATCCATCCGTTGTTCCAGCCGGCGAACAGCGTTCTGGCCTTCGACGCCTATGCGACGGCTGAAGCGATCGGCGAGCCTGAGCTGATTCTGCTAGCCGGCAGTTACATCAGCGACGATACGTTGGCGGCTTGCCGCAGGCTCGCCGAACAAGGCGCGGCCGTCATTGCCGGCAGTTGGCTGCTGCCCGAAGAGCTGCGGCGCCCGCAGCGATGGAACGGAGGCGGTTGCTGGTTGCCGGTAGATAGCCTGCTCGGCGAAGACGCGCGAGAGCTAGCCGCTCCTTATCTCGGCTCCGACAAGCTGTGGCGGCAGCGCTTCGGCGAGCACACTGTCCGCATCTCCCCCGCTGACGAGAGAGGCTTCTCGCTTCATATTGAAATTGAATAAGTTTTCGGCTGCCCCATCAGTGAGGTCGTACAGATAATCGATCAAGAAAAAAGTGCATGTAACTCCTGAAGATTGCCACATACGTTCCTTAAATCACCTTATCAAGGGTTAACTCTAGAGCTTAGCCGTACAATGGGCCAAAAGCCGCACAAGCGCGGAAATCCGCGCTTTCTGCGTCCTTCGTGCCGAAGGCTCCCCACGCGCTCGGACGAAAAAGCTTCTTGGCGGGAACGTTATGCATATTGACCGGAATGCGCAGCAGGCTGGCCAACGTGATGAGCTCCCCGCCGATATGTCCATAGCTGACCGCGCAATGATTGGAGCCCCAGTTCTCCATGACAGTGTAGACTTCGTCAAACACCGGATCGCCCGGAATCAGCCTTGGCGCGAACCAGGTTGTCGGCCACGTCGGCGTCGTCCGGCTGTCCAGCTTCTCATGCACTTCCGGAGGTAGATCAAGCGTATACCCTTCCGCGAGCTGCAGCACGGGACCGAGTCCCTCCACCAGATTAATACGCGCCATCGTCACCGGCATGTTGCCGCGCGTCAAATAATCGGAAGAATAACCGCCTCCGGCAAATTGATCCCGATAAGTCGGACGCCAGGAAGTGGCGTTCAAGCATCGCTCCGCTTCCTCAGCGCCGATCTCCCAATGCGGCTTCATAACGGGCATTCCCTCCCGCTGTTGCTCCCCGGTCCCGTCGAGCGCTGCCGGACCGGAGTTGATTAAATGCAAAATGCCGTCCGAGGCCGGTCCCGTCAATTCGTAACCCGTCACCCGCTTCACGGCCTCCGGGCTCCAGTAGGTGCGCACATCTGCGAAAATTTGCGCCGCGTTCGTCAGCAGATGACCCATCAGCATTGTGACCGCATTTAAATTATCGTTCTCCGTCGCTACCGTATAGGGTTCACGAATTCCGTTCCAATCGAATGAGGAGTTCAGGATCGCTTCAAGGAAATCGGCACTCGGATAATGATCGGTCCATTCCCGTTGTCCCTGAAAACCGGAAGCGATCGCATTGTAGCCGTAGGCCTCTTCCTCATATCCCCGATCTGCCAATTTCGGGTTGCCGACCATCAGATCGCGCACGATCAAAGCCATCTTGACCGACGTCTCCCAATCGGCCTTCTTCCTGTTCGGGTCAAGCTGCGCCTTTAAGGGATTCGGATCTTCTCCTTCCCGGCAATGCTCTCGGACCCAGGCCATGGCCCGATCGAACTCCTCACCGTCGAATATGCCGTACTCGATGCGTCTTGTCACCTCCGTCATATCGACGTAGGCGTTTCTCATCCCGAGATACCGTTGGAAGAAAGTCTCGTTCACGATGCAACCCGCAATGCCCATCGACACCGAGCCGATCGACAAATACGTCTTCCCCTTCAGAAGCGCAAGAACCAGGCCGGCCCTTGCGAACTGCAGCAGCTTCTCCTGCACATCCGACGGGATGGAAGCATCGTCCAGATCCTGGACGTTCCGTCCGTAGATCTTGAATGCGGGTAATCCTTTCTGATTATGGGCGGCATGCAGCGCAGCCAGATAGACGGCACCGGGCCGCTCCGTGCCGTTGAAGCCCCAGATGGCATGGGGCAGCTGCGCATTCGTCTCAATCGTTTCCAACGGATAACACCAGCCGGAGGCCACCGAGACGATGACGCCGACGCCTTGCTGAGCGAAATAATTGGAGCATTGCGCCGCTTCCTTGACGCCGGAGATGCAAGTATCGTTGACCACGCATTGGACCGGCGACCCGTCCGGATAACGCAAATGTCGTGACAACAATTCCGCTACCCCGGCGGCCAATTCCAGTGTCATGTCCTTGAGTGCGGCTTTGACCAGCCTGCGACGATCAATGATTGGACGAATGCCGATCTTCGGAAAACCTGCCCCGTATCGATGCGAAGAGCTAGTCATTGGGAACCCCTCCCGTCCGAAAGGCCGTGCTTGCGCATCATTTCCCGAATGAAGCGGACGCCTTCCTTGACGAGTGTATTCCCGTCTGGCGCCAACTGCCTCCACACCCAAGTGTTCATATTGTCCGTCACGTCAACGAAGGATTCGAGCGCCGCATACCCTTGGTAATTCATTTCGCCCAACGCGCGGAACAGCTCGTCCCAGTTCACCAATCCGGTGCCTGGAATCCCGCGGTCGTTCTCGCACAGATGGAAGTGGTTCAATTGGTCTCCGGCAGTTTTGACCGCGTCATAGAAGCTCTTTTCTTCAATGTTCATATGATAAGAGTCGAGATGGATTTTAACGTTCGATTCTCCGATCCTCTCTTTCAGCTTCAGCGCCTGCCCGCAAGTATTCACCAAATTTGATTCGTAGCGGTTGACCGGCTCCAATCCGATCTGCACGCCGAAGGACTGCGCATATCGCGCAACCTCCCGCAAGGCTTCCGCCGAATACTCCCACTCCGCTTCCGCGGGCCTTGCCTTCCCCGATTTGACATGCTGGGAATAGACGACGCCGGACAGATTCGTTTTGCCGATTTCCGCTGTCGCCTGAACGCAAGCTTTCAAGTATTCCACGCCCTTGCGCCGAATTGCCGGTTCTTCGCTCGTGATGTCGGTACCTTCCAGCAGCACCGTGGACGTCACTGCGTCGAGTCCGGCGTCGTTTAATCTGGAACGCACGGCCGTGGCATCGAACGTGTCCAGCTTCATCAACGGAATTTCAATAAAATCGAGCCCCAGTTCCTTCACCCGATCGATCAGATGCAGGGTGCTGTTGCTCCATTGCGAGCACCAAGCGTAGGCATGAATCCCAAGCTTCATGAACGGAACCTCCCTATAGGTAACGAATCAGATTTTGCGAGGCGAGTATCCCCATATTGTCGATCGCGCTTACCGTCGACGCCGCGCAATGCGAGCCGATCACGAGATTGTCCAGTTCCAGCAAGCTTGTGTTGCGCGGCGGCTCTTCCTCGAAAACGTCAATGCCCGCTCCCCAAATCCGCCCCGTGTGCAATGCTTCGAACAACGCCTCTTCGTCGATCAGACCGCCGCGCGCGGTATTGACAACAACGGCTGTTTCCTTCATCAGAGCGAATTGCGCCCTTCCGATCAGATGGCGCGTGTCGTCCGTCAAGGGTAAATGAAGACTGATGAAATCTGCCTCTTTGAGCACCTCATCCATCGACTCCGTATAAACGATTCCGTGTTGCGCGGCATACGCCTCATCCCGGAACCGATCGAAAGACAGAATTCGCATATCGAAACCCGCCGCCCGGCGAGCTACGGCCTTGCCGATCTGGCCGAGCCCGATCAAACCGAGCGTCTGTTTGTGCATATCGACCGTCGTCCGCTTCGACCAATTACGTTGTCGGCAGGCCTTGTCGATTTCGTTCAGCTTTCGCGCTGAAGCCAGCATCAGCGCGATCGTAAAATCCGCAACCGCGTCGGTATTGGAGCCCGGGGTAACCGTAACGGCGATGCCGCGTTCCTCGGCATACCGCAAGTCGATGTTGTCCGTTCCGACTCCGTATTTAGAAATGACCCTGAGCCGCTCCGCACGCTCCAATACCTCCCGATCGAGCGGATCCACGCCGACGATAATGGCATCGGCGTCGCCGATCATCGAAACAAGCTCGGATTTCGTCATAATTCTGCCATAAGGATTCAGCGACACTTCGCATCCGTTGCGAAGCAGAATTTGCATCGGTTCATCGCTGTGCGCGGCGAACGAACGCGGTGTTACCACAACCTTGGACACTGAACTCACTTCCATTTCGGATTGTCTACGATGCTCGGGTGGCCGCCGTCAGGGTCCTCGACTACGATTTTCCGAAAGCCCTTCGTTTCGATCGTCCCGTAATCGTGCCCGGCGTCCGCGCGGAAAACATAGAACGTGATCAGCGGCTCCTTGCCCGTATTGATGCTGCGGTGCGCGTACCTCCCCGGCACATAGACCGCATTGCCTGGAGCAAAAGGCTGCGCATCCCATTCCCCTTCCGGATTCTCCATTAGCATCAGGCCGTGACCGCCGATGCAATAATACACTTCCGCCGTATCGAGCACGTTATGGTAATGCCCCTTGGTCATGTAGTACTCCGCGCCGACTTTACCCGGATAGACGATGCTAGTTCCGAAAGCCAAGTTTCCGTCGCTTTCGGGAATACCGAGTTCATGAAACTCGTAGGCCAATCGATCTCCTTCACCGATTGCGGCTCTGAACGCTTCATCGTCCGCATACATACCCGGCATCTGCGACAAAAAACGCCGCAAGGCCGGCTTATTGTCGGAAAGCCCGTTATTCAGGCTGAAATAGGCCGTGAACGGCTTGACGATTTCGTTTATAGTCATGTGTGACTTCCCCTCGTTCCTTGTTTCATGCCCTTACGCTTCGGTTATTGCGAAGCGTTCCGCAAATTCATCGCGATTTGCTCCAGACGACCGAACATCTCTCCGGTTATCTCGATATGGAAAACCTCCTGTATAACCTGGGTCCAGCCGTGGATAAAGTAGATCCATCCGTCCTCCACATGCAGCCGCTTTAGTTCCCGTTGGCGCAGCGCCTGGTGCATGAAGTCCAGCGCGCCGCGATAGTTCAGCTCCCATACGAGGCTGTCCGCAGGAAATTCCGCTTCATCCGTCAACGGCGATCCGGGGCGGTCTTTCCCGAGGCCGGTCGCATTAACTACAAGCGAATTGGGCGGAAGCTCCCGCAGAACGTTGTCGTTGTCCTCCGGCTCCGGGCATAGACGGTATTCGAATTGGACCGGCGTGTCGATCCTGCCCAGCAGCGCTTCCGCCGACTCGAGTCTTGCGCGGCTGCGGTTCGTCAGGATGATTGTGTCCGGCACGTCATCGCTTCGTTCCTTGTCCCTCCGTGTCAAATAGGAGCTGATGGCGAGTGCGCTTCCGCCCGCTCCCATCAACATGGCGTGTCCGCCGCGGCGCCAGAAACCTTCCGGCACGAACGCCTCCTTCGACAAGCCGCTGGAGATCGGATCTTTGGCGTGAGCTGCCAGTGAGGCTCCGTTCTTGGAAATGGACGAAACCTCCTCAAATCGGCGGGCGTAATCGTCAATTTCCCCGAACAGATCGGCTGCGGCGTGATACAGATCGATCTTGTGCGTCGTCACAAGCGCCCCGAGCGACAGGAGGTCCTCTTTAATGAAGCGGACGCACGCTCTGTATAGTTCCGGGTCGGCGTGGATGCCGATATCGATGCCTTTGATCTGCGCATCCTTCAGCCCCAGCTCCCGGGCCCAAAGCGGAAACAGCTTCATAATGGATGATTGCGCCGTCGTGACGCCAATAAAGTACATCGTCGGCGCTTGCGCCGGTGTCGGAAGCTTCATATCCGTCTCCTCTTCTTCATCTTTATTTCAAGTTCCGATACAGTTCGGTCAAGCATTCGATTGCCGTCCGGTAGCGGGCCGCATGCTTGGCATACAGGAGGTGTGCGGAATAGTCGGGGCTGAAGGCGGTCTCCGGTATGGCCATGCGTTCGGCGGCAGCGGCCATATCGGGATAAAGTCCCACGCCGTAACCGGCGATGACGGCATTGGCGATCAGCGCCGTATCTTTGACCTTCAACGTTTCGTAAGGGATGCCCAGCACATCCGCTTTAATGCGGTTGAACAAAGCGCTTTTGGCCCCTCCGCCGACGACCCGCACCCCAGTATAAGCCACTTCCCCCGCCAATCCCGTCAACGTGCGAAGATAAGAATGGTACTCGTAAGCGATCGACTCCAGGATGGAGCGATACAGGGCTCCGCGTTCGTGCGCCCATTCCATACCAAGCCATGCGCCCCGCAGATCGGGATTGTTCGGACATACCCTGCCGCCGAAATGCGGAACAAACAGCAGTCCCCCGCAGCCGGCTGCAACCGCTTCGGCGGAGCTGTTTAAGTCGGCGTAACCGAGCCGCCCCCCCTCTTCCGGATGGCCCCAATGATCGCGGAACCAGGATAGGCATTGCCCGCCGCCATTGATGTAGGCAAGCGGAGTCCATAGGCCCGGCAGCACGGAACGCGCATAGATCAGTGTTTTACCGGCCGTATCCGGCGTATAGGCGTCCACGCAGCAGGACAGCACGGAAGCCGTCCCCGCTACATCGAACAACTGACCCGGCCTCACGATTCCCGCGCCGAGCGTCGCGGCCGCTGTATCGCCGCAGCCTGCCACAATCGGAGTACCGGTCATCAGCCCTGTCTCCCTGGCGTACGTTTCCGTCAAACAGCCGATCGTTTCCCACGGACTTACGATCCGCGGCATTTGCTCCGCCTCGATGGAGAAGGCTTTCAACAATTCGCCTGACCATTCCCCTTCGGAGGTATGGGCAAATCCGGTAAAATGCAAATGAGTATGGTCGATATAAGCCTGTTCGGCACGCAATCCGGCAAGTTTCCCGGCGATGTATGCGCTCGGAACAACAAATTTCCTGATCCGTTTGTACACGTCCGGCCGTTCATGACGCCACCACAGAATCTTGGGTCCGTGCGAATAAGTCACCGGACAGCCGGTTATTCGGACGATGTCCTCTTCTCCCCAACTTCTAACCATCGGCATGTAGGCTTCGCAGCGGGTATCCAGCCAGGAATCATAGGGCGTCACCGGGTCCCAGTCTTCATCGATTCCGATGATGCCGGCCATCTGGCCATCAAGCGAGATGGCCGCAATTCGGTTGGCGGATACCCCCGATTGCTGCATCACCGCTTGAATTCCTAGCACGACCGAAGCAAACATCTCTTCCGGATCTTGCTCGACGTGCCCGCCAGCCCGTTTGTACAGAACGGAAGGATGAAAGGAAGAGGCGACGATCTTTCCCCTCTCATCCAGCAAGGCGGTCTTTGTTCCCTGTGTGCCGATATCCGCTCCGATTACGTATGGCATGCGGCAAATCCCCTTTTCTAATCGAAAGCGATCAACGTCTTCACGCCCTGAGAGCTCATCGCATATTGAATCGCTTCTTCGGCCTGCCCGATCGCATATTTGGCCGAAACCAGCAGTTCCGCCTTAAGGATGCCGCTGCCGATGAACTGAAGCGTTTTGCGAAAATGGTGGTTGTTCGCTTTGGTTGAGCCCGTTACTGATAATTGCTTGTAGTGAATCGCATTGGTATTAAGGGTCACTTGCTCCGAAGCCTTGGGCAACCCGCCAAAAAAGTTGATTTTTCCGTTCAAACCGACCAGCTCTACGGCGAGCTGCTGCGCCTCCGGAGAAGCGTTGGCCGTGACGCACACATCGACGCCTCTGCCGTCCGTCCATTGCCCGATTCGCTCGCGGATCTCTTCGGCCGGCGCAGTCAGGAACGAATCGTCAATCCGCTTGGCGATTGCCAGACGTTCCGGCGACCGATTAGTCAAGATGACCCGCGCCGCGCCGCACATTTTCGCCATTTGGGCATACATCATCCCGATCGGACCTGCACCGATAATAAGAACATCGTCCCCGACCGCAATCGGGCACTGGATAATGCCGTTATAGACACAGGATAGCGGCTCGTTGATTGCCGCTGCATCGAACGAGATCGTCTCCGGAAGCTCGACAAGGTTGCCGAACCGGACGGCTTGCTCCGGAATGCGGACATACTCCGCGAAGCCTCCATCCATTTGAATGCCCAGCGCTTCGTATCGGGCGCATAAGTGCTGGTCTCCCCGAATGCAACAATCGCATATTCCGCATCCGAAATTCGGGGCGATCCCCACTCTCATCCCTTTGCGATAGTTTTTGACGCTCCTACCGACTTCGGCGATGATCCCTCCGATTTCATGGCCAAGCGTTCGCGGCGTTTGCGGTCCGACGCCCGTAATACCGTTCCTGATTATTCGCAGATCCGTACCGCAAATCCCGACGCTTTTGACCTTTACCAAAACCTCATGATCGCCGATATCGGGCACCGTTACTTGCACCACACGCACATCTCCGGGACCGAACATTCGCAATGCTTGCATTCTGTCGCTTCCTTTCCGCAACTCTGGTTCAACCAAGCCGTATCACTTCGCCTTTTCGAATCGAGGCATTTCCGGCATTGACTGCGGCAACGGCCATTTTCCCGTCATATCCGGACACGCGAGGCTGAACATCTTCAAGGATGCAGGCAATAAAGTGCCTCGCCTCGCTCAAGTACGCGTCTTTGTACAACGTCTTCCAGCTGTTCATAAACGGCCTCGTCAACTGTTTGTTTTTATCCGCTGTCACCAATGTGCGTTCATGCGTTTGTCCGATGAATATCGCGCCTTCGGTACCGACAACCTCCACGCGCGCATCGTACCCGTACTGGGCCGACAAAGCGCCGTCGATCACCCCTTGCTTCCCGTTTTTGAACGATCCCGTCAGCACGACATTATCGTAGAAATCCGGAAATTGCTCCTGAATTTCCTTGCAACGATAATTGCCTCCGATTGCATACACGGAAGCGAAGTCGGAACCCGCAAACCATCTGAGCGTATCGATATCGTGACTGTTCACTTCCGCCAAAGGTCCGTTGCTCAGACGCAAGTCGTACATCCACGGCTGCGGCTTGCTTGGTCCGCGCGTCAACGACTTGACCAGGATTACTTCCCCGATAACCCCCTCCTCCGTCAGCCGTTTGGCTTCGAGAAAACTCTCATCGAAGCGTCGCATGAACCCTATCTGCAGCTTTACCTTCGCCTGGGTGCAAGCATCGATCATTTCATCGCATTCCGCCGCGTTCATCGCCATCGGCTTTTCGCACAGCACATGCTTGCCCGCTTTCGCCGCGGCCACGACAATCTCTTTGTGGTATTTGGTTGGCGTAACCACGACAACGGCGTGAATGCGTTCATCAGCCAGCAATTGACGGTAGTCGGTGTACCAATCGCCGATCTCCAATTCCGTTGCCGCCTGTTTGGCGATGCTTTCGTTCGGATCGGCAACGGCGACCAGCCGCGCGTTGTTCAAATTGCTGCGAAAATGGCGGGCATGAATCATACCGGCCCGGCCCGCTCCGATTAATCCTATTCCGAGTTTATCCACTGTCCTTCTTCCTCTCTTCGTCTGGAGGGGCTCCTTAGGCTGTCTAGCTTCCCGGAAGCCCCGCCGACGTACAACTGCCAAACTACGAGACGATTTTTACGACCTTGACTTCACCTGGATTTATACTGACCGCGAACGTGTTATTTGTGATCGCTACGGGCGATCCCGATAACATTTCCGTCGCACTTGGCGAACCGTTTATGCCCAAAGAGCCCGGCGCGAATGAAATAACGGCGCTGTTCGTTGTCGTCGATTCGTTCATGAGCGTAAGATAGACGGCCGATCCTCTTCCATACCTTTCGACCAGAATGCTCGCATTGGAGCTTTCCGCATAAGTCAAAGGCTCCCACCCCGCCTCGGCAACTTCTTTGATCACGGGCACATACTGCACGAACAAATCGCGGTCCCGTTCGAAGTACTCGACGCAGCCGGGCGTACTGTCGCACGCTACCCAGTAATTACTGGTGTTGCTGGCATTCGGGCTAAAGGCGCTTGGGAAAATGCCGTAAAACAGGCTTCGCTGCATATACTTCTCCATGTGCTCGTAGCTGAACTTGCTGAAGTCCGTGTTCTGCAGCATTAAAAATGGCTTCTGATAAGCGAGCGTGCGATACTTGCTTAAAATTTCGTCCCCGTCCGGAGCAAAGGAATCGCTCGCGCCAAGCCAATTGCGTTCGATTCCCATGGCATCCAGCCACGGTGTATAGATGGAATACGAATGCGGCGTGCCATTGGCCATTGTGAAATTGTCCATGCTGTGCATGCGGTCCGCAATGCGTTTCGTCGCTTCCCAATTCGTAAATCCGCGATGAACGGCAGGTTTGTAATTAAGCTTGGAGAAGGTCAACGGCGCGATCGCATAAGGGAAATGGGCACGGTTAAAGTTCATCGCATATGGCCATCCGTCCAACGTGTCCAGATACTCGCCATTCGTCTTGGGCGCCGAGGGCGGCGTATCGTACCTGTCTTCGAGCTTCTCTTCGCTGTAGTAAATCTTGTAACCGTTCGTCGTGCCGGGTAGATCCGGATTGGCGTTGATCATCCACAGGGCGCCGCTGTTCCACGGCACATCTACCCACCTCAGATAAGGGCTTCCTGCCGAATTGAGCATTGCGGCAGATTGACCCATCTGCGACTTTTCGTCTCCGTTGAGAGCCTCGGCGTCGCGCACGGCAATGGCGTTGGCAATCGTTTTGTCCTCTTCCGGATCGAGCGGCTGCCACCACGAGCCAAGCTCCTCATAATGGAACACCAGAATATCGTTCTGATTGGAGAAGAGGGTGTCGGAGGCATCGTCATCTCCTTCCTTGAATTTAAAGCCGAAATCCTGCCAGTCCGGCAACGCGCCGATCGGTTTGAACGGCATCCAGATTCCCTGATCCTGTATTCGAACCGTATAGTGCTCCGGAAACAGCTTCGTATATTGATCGAAGGCGCTGCGGAAGCCCCAATCGGCGTCGAATCTATAAATGACGAAGGAGAAATCCGCGCTGGACGGGAAATTGGCCGTATCCGGCGCCAGTCCGAACTCGAACGTAATGAGCAATTGTTTCGTACCGCCGTTGTAATCCAGACGGTAGTGTGCCGGCTTACCGTAATCCAAGCCCATCGATAACGATTTATTCCCTTGCTCGTCGTAGATGGCGGAGATCGGATAGATGGACATTGCGCCCGTTTCAAAATCGACCGGATCGCTATTCGTGAACACATGACCCGCTTGGCCCGTTTGGATCGTTTGCGCCGAGCGGATATAGTCCCCCCATTTCCAATTGTCGGCATCGACGGGCAGTGCAAAGGTGAGGCTTACCGCCCGGTCGATTTCCTTGGTGTCTGTCAACCTTCCGGACACCTTGATCCCTTCGGCGACAGCCGTGAAATCGGCGTCGATCTCCAACCCCAAATCATCGGCCCGGCCCTTGAATTTATTGGGATTGCTATGCGGCACTTTGTTGAAGTAATACACATCGGATTTAGCCGCGTGGTCGCGCACTAGAAAACCGGACGGAATGGCCGAATTGGAGATGACATTGCCATCCAGATTGACGGAAGTGACCGAATGATTGCCCAGGGACAGGCTCAATCCGTTCGAGGTGGTTACCGTCATCGCGGAAGTTTGGGCCGGGACCGCAAGCGGCTCAACCAGCGCATCCTCGAAACTGACCGCTTCGGTTGTCATTTTCCGGACAGACAAATCATCGAACCATACCTTGCCGACTTTCCCCCGCAGCATCGCATAGAACGATAGGGTCGCCACCGGCTTCTCCGGGTAGTAGTACAGCTCGCGATACTGCCAGTCGTGAGCGCCGGTGGAGAAAGGTACCGTAACCGCGTATTTGCTCGTTCCGTCGGTATAGAAAATATCCATATAAAGCGCATATCCGTTATCGGGATCGCCGGTTACTCCCGCATTGCCCGCAACTCCGGAGGTCGCCGCCGCTTTGCTCCATCCACTGATAATCAGAAGCGGATCGGAGTTGTTCAGATACAGGGTCTGATACAAGCTTTTTGACTCGTTATCGCCCGTGTTTTCCAGCACAACCGCCTTGGAACCGTTTCTTCCTCCGTTCGGATCGATCCCGTAGCTCTCGAAAGTCCCCCAATTGTCAAAGGCGCTCCCCGTTACCGATTCGTAAGAACCGTTGACAAGCAGCTCCACACCCATTCCTGAAGAGTTCAGCTTGTTCATCGCTTTAACGGACGGGCTCTCATTGAGCAACTCCTCGACGGAAATGTTGTCGAACAGGACCGTTCCCGTATGATTGCGGAAGAGACCATACACGGTAATCGACTTGACCGGCTTGACCGGATCGAAGTAAATTTGTTTCATTTGCCAATCATGGGTGCCAGTGTCGAAAGGCATGTTCAATCCCCACTGGGCCGTACCGTCGTAGTAAAGAATATCCGCATACAGGGAGTAGTCCACATTGGTGCTGCCGCCGACCCCGGTTGCCTTGCTCCACCCCGTTACAAGAAGCGGGCGCGTGTACGTGCGATTTAGCTCTTTATGCTGGAATACGCCGTAGGTTTGATTCGGGGTCGCGGCCGACATTTTCGCGGCGCTGCCGCCTCCCCGCCCTTCCGTGCCGGCTACCGTGTATCCGTTGCCATGCGTTCCCCAGTGGGTGAAAACGCCGCCGCTGCTTAACGAGAATGAATTATCCTGCAGCAGATTGGCTTGAACTTCTTCGACTTTAATATTATCGAACCAGACTTGACCGGTTTTATTGCGGAATAGCACGTACAAGGTAACAATCTTCACCGGCTTTTCGGGATCGATATAGAACTCCGTATATTCCCAATCGTGAGTCCCCGTTTCAAACCCCAGCGCTTCGCCGAATAACGTCGTGTTGTCCTGGTAAGTAATGTCCGCGTACAGCGCGTAATCGGTATTTTTTTCCCCGCTGGCGTTGGACGATTTGCTCCATCCGCTGATCCTAATCGGGTACGTATCCGACCTGTTTAGCACAAGGCTCTGGTAAGCGCCGCATTGTGCCGTTGCCGTGCTATTGCTGCAAGTGATCGATTTGCTTCCGTCCTTGTAAACGGCAGAATCGACAGCGTAAGCGGCCCCCCATGCGTACCAATAATCAGAGGCGGATCCCGTTACGGTCTCGAATCCTCCATTCTGCAACACATCGTTCACTTGGTGGTTATAGGAAGCAGGCTGTTGAAAATGAGCATCGACAGGGGAAACCGTTGAGAATGTCTGAAGCAGCAAAACCAGCGCCAATAACATAACCGCCGTGTTTTTCAACTTACGCATCGCATGAAATCCTCCTTTGGTTTCTTAACGCTTACTCTTTCACACTTCCAAGTACGATCCCGCTGACAAAATACCGTTGCAGGAAAGGATAGATGACCAGAATAGGGAGGGTGGCCACAAACACTTGCGCCGCCTTGCTTGTTCGTTCCGATACATGGATCAGCGATTTTACTTCTTCCGGCGTAATGAAGCTGGTATCCCGCTTGATCAGGATGGTCTGCAGGTAACTCTGCAGCGGATAATTGTGCGGATTGTTCATAAAGATAATGCCGTCGAACCAACTGTTCCAATGCCCGACAAGCGCGAATAACGTAATCGTTGCAATCGCGGGCATGGCTAGCGGGATATATATCGCCCACATGATGCGATAGTGACCGGCACCGTCGATCAACCCCGATTCCTCCATTTCCTTGGGCAAGGAACGAAAGAAATTCAGCAGCAGAATGACATTAAAAACGGGTACGGCAGCCGGCAAAACCAACGCCCAGATCGAGTCGATCAAACCGGTGCTTTTAACCGTCATATAATAAGGGATAAGCCCTCCGCCAAAAAGCATCGTAAAAACGAAATACCAGGCGTAAACGCTTCTCGAGCGGAACGACCTCGAATCCTTCGACAGCGGATAGGCTATCAGAATCGTCAACAAGCAGTTGATAGCCGTACCCAAGACCACACGCTGGACCGAAACCCATGTCCCTTGCAAAAATTGCTCCTTGAGGACGACGAATTTGTACGAAGACAGCGTAAAATCGACCGGCCACAGTAATACCTCTCCCGACCCGGCTGCGCTTGCCGAGCTTAAAGATACGGCAAACACATGAATGATCGGCACCAGACAAAGAAAGGCAGCGACCGATAAGAACGTGTAATTGAACCATTGAAAAGCTTGAGAGCCTGTTATCTTAGATCCGCTCACGGAAACACCTGCTTTAGAAGATTCGATAGTTGGCGAACCGAAAAGCCACGAAATAAGAAGTGGCAATCAGAACAAAAGAAACCAGAGACTTGAATAAGCCGAGAGCCGTAGCAACGCCATACTGCGCGCTTTCCAATCCCAAACGATAGATCAGCGTGTCGATGATGTCTCCCTTTTCATAGACCAAAGGGCTGTACAGGTTATAAACTTGGTCGAATCCGGCATTCAGAACGTTACCCAAGCTCAGCGTGCCTACCAGTACGATCATCGGCACAATGCCGGGGAGCGAAATATGCAGAGTTTGTTTCCAGCGGTTGGCACCGTCGATCTTCGCCGCTTCGTACAGGGAAGGATTTATGCCGGTCAGAGCGGCCAGGTATACGATTGTGCTGAAGCCGAATTCCTTCCAAACATCGGAGATCACCAGGACATAAGGAAACCAGTCGTTGCGGCCCAGGAAAAACACGGGCTCCAATCCGATGAAAGTCATTGCTTTGCCGACGAGTCCGTTCGACGGAGAGAGAATGTCGATCAGAATCCCTCCCAGAATGACCCAGGACATAAAGTGCGGCAAGTAGACGAGCGTTTGGACGGTTCTCTTAAACAGCATCTTCCTGACTTCGTTTAGCAACAGGGCAAACAGAATGGGCACGACGAATCCGACCACGATCTTCAGCACGGCAATGAATACGGTGTTATAGATAACCTGAAGGGTATCTTCCATCGTGAATACGAACTTGAAATTGTCCCAGCCGATCCAAGGCGAATGAAAAATCCCTTTGCCGGGAATAAACTTTTGGAAAGCAATCATTATGCCAGCCATCGGGATGTAGCAATAGATGAACACCAACAGCACGCCGGGAAACAACATGGTATGGTAGGGCCAAATTATTTTGTTTCTTTTGCTCATTTGCGCTCCTGGCTTTCTTAAATAATAAGGGAGGACCTTCCAGACCTCCCTTGCGATGCTATTGTTTAACGGATTGGTGCCACTCGTTCACTTCTTGGGTGATGTCATTGCCGCCCAAAGACTTCCATTGTTCGACGAAGGAATCGAATTCTTCCAGCGGCGCGGCGCCGACGATAATCTTCGTGAAAACCTCATCCTGCTTTTTGGTCAATGTGCTGTTCTTCTCGGCCATCGAGGGGGTCAGTGCCCCGTAAAATTCATTAAAGACAAAGCGGTTTTCTTGGGTATATTGATACATGGTTTCCAGCGTGCCGCCTTGTTCCAACTGTATGGCATAACCCCAATGGTCGGTATTTCCGTTCAAATAATCGGTCATGAAATTGTACAAAATTAATTCTGAGTCCGGTAGAAGAGTCGGGTCCTTTTCGGCCAGCGCCTTCGAGATGGTTTTGCCTACCACCGGGAAACGGTCCTGCTTGCCTACGAATGTCGGATTCAATACATAATAAGTCTGATCGGCTCCGCCTTCGATTTGAATTTTCCCTTTGACGTACTTCACGGCGTTCGGATCCGAGGCCGGAGCATCCATTGCCCAGATGGATTGGTTATACATTTTAATAATCGCTTCGGGATTTTTGGCTTTCTTGGATACCACATAGTATAATCCGGTCGATTTTTGCAGCTGTGTCTTGGCGATCTGATCATCCGCCGCCACAATCGGATATACGCCCCAATCCTGAACGACTTTGCCGTCCTTTACAGCCCCGGATTGCAGAGGATAATTGCCGGTCCAGAAGAGGCCGTAGGTAATGCCGATTTTGTCCTGAGCGATCAATTCCGCTTCTTTGGCCAAATCCTTGACGCCAAATTCCTGGTCAATTTCGCCGTTCTTGTACATCTCTTTCAGCTTGGCCAAAGCGTTTCTCACTTCCGGTTGAATGCTGCCGTATACGAGTTCGCCCGCTTCGTTCTTGAGCCAGATGTTGGGATAGGCGTGGAATCCGTTAAAAAAGCCTTGCAAGCCCAACGATCCGCTCATAAGATCCTTTTGAAGCGCCAAGCCGAATGTATCGTCCTTGCCGTTGCCGTCCGGATCGTTGCGGGTAAACGCCGTCGATATTGCCTCCAGATCCTGCATCGTCTTGGGCGGTTGCAAGCCCATCTTGTCAAGCCAATCCTTGCGGATAAATAGAAAGGTCGAGTCATTATGAACGCCGTTCGTATAGGGCAGAGCCATCATCTTGCCGTTGATTCTCGTAGAATCGAGCTGCCCGCCGCCGTCTCTGGTCACGTATTCTTTGGTATAAGGAGTGGCGTATTTCTCAAACGCCTCCCCAATATCCATGATCATATCCGCATCCAGCAATTGTTGGAATTGAACGCTGTTCACTTGCATAAGATCGGGAATATCGCCACTTGCGATCGCAATGTTCACCTTCTGGTCGTATTGGGAACTGTCCACGCTCCACAGATTTCTGATCTTGATCCCCAGATCGTTCTCGTAGGCCGCGTACACCCCGTTGCGTTCGTAGCTTTCGCCTTCGTCCCACACAATCGAAGGGTTCATGGACCTTACCGTCGTAACCTCGATCGGCGGGTCATATTTCTGCATAGGGTCAAAATTTTGTTCCGAAGAATTAGACGATGATGCCGAAGCGGTCTCTTGTTGCGCTGTTGAAGACGATCTTTCCTGCGGTTCGTTGCTGCTGCACGCCGAGAGCAAAAGGCATGCCGCGACAACTCCCCCTAATGCGAGTTTCCTGTACACTCTGAGATCCCCCCTTGATTTCTTGGATGAATGCGTTCTCATCTCAGTTTGATTATAAGCAGCGTGACTTCCTTATGTTAGATGCGAGTTATGACCTCTTTTCCATGCTTTTCTTTACTTCGCGGTATTCTTGCGGGGTCATTTGCGTCTGACTTTTGAAAAACCGGCTGAAAGCCAAACTGGACTGATAGCCCACTGCTTGCGCAATATTCTGAACCTTCATATCGCTTTCAAGCAGCATATATTGAGCCTTCTCCAGCTTCAGATCCAATACGTATTCCCGCAAGCCTCGACCGGTCATTTGCTTGTACAGCCTGGACAAATAAGAGGAGTTAAAATTCACGAGCTTCGCCAAAGTCGTCAAGGATACGTCGTTCATCAGGTTATGTTCGACATAATTTTGAATTTTTTCGATCACGCCGTGGGATTGCTCCCGTCGTTCTTTCTCGATGCAATCGAAAATATATAACGCCGCTTCGGTAAATCGGCTTTTGATTTCGCTGGCGGATTCCGAATCGATCGCCGAATAAATGCGTTTGGGGTCGTACAGTTCGTGATTTACGGCTCTTCTGTTGGTTTTGGAAATATAGTAAACAAGAATGGAAGCCAATCCGTGAAGATAACCCAACCGATGATAGACGGCCGTCCCGCTGTTGAAGGAGATATCCAAATATTCTTCAAAGGTTTGGAAAAAGAGCCACCGTTGATTGTTTTCCAGATAATCCGTCAGTTGATTCAGTCTTTCGAATCGCGGCCGCCCTTCTTCGCCTTCTTCCGGTAAGTTCTCGTCATGATTGGCAGTGCGATCGGTCAATTCTTCGTCCGTCACTAGAATTTCCCGATTTACGCCCAGTCCCCAACCCAATTCCAAACAGAGATCGTCGTATTTTTGCGCAATGTCGCGCCAATCCACAGGCTTGCTGCCGATCAATACGGAAAGGGGAATCTGAAACAGGTTTCGGCAGGTGTTCTGAACGTCCTCGAATATTCCGGTCAACCAGGAAGAAAACGAGTCGGATAGCGTATCGCTTTCCGCTCCGCTTTCAATCCGTTGGATGAGCCAGATACATTTGGAAGGTTCATTCGGAATCGCGAAATAGCGAAACCTGTCCGGTGCATATTCTTCGAATACGTGCTGCACCAAATAAATCGACTGGATCTCCTCTGGCTCCAGGTTATCGCTTGCCTGTCTATCTATGCGACCAATCGTCACGAATACAGGCTTTGCCGGATCAAGCGGGATTTGCAACAAATCGAATTGATGTCTTCTGACTTCAGCGGACACCTGTTTGCCCCTCAGCAGGTCTCCGAGGTAAGATCTTTGCGTGTAAGGAAGCGACTCCTGCAATTGCTCCTTCGTTTTGGCATAGAGCTCGTCCCGCTCAAATTCTTCGTTCAACGCTTGAATGGCTTTATCGACAGTTTCAACGATGATCTCATCGTCTTCGGTCTTCAGAATGTAATCGAACGCCCCGAGCGAAATGGCTTCCTTCGAATATTTGAAGTCGCTATAGCTGGTCAGGAAAATCACTTTACACCGCGGCCAGTGCTCTTTGATTTGCTTCAACATCTCCAAGCCTGTCATACCGGGCATCTTGATATCGGTCAATACGATATCGACTTTGACGGATTTCATTAGATTAAGCGCTTCCATTGCCGAGCCGGCAGACAGAATCTCCAGGTCCTCGCGATGTAAATCCTCGAACAACTGCACCATACTCTGCACGATAATAGTCAAATCGTCGACAATCAGTAATCTGTTCATAACGATCCGCTCCCTCCTCTTATCCTGATTTCCACTCTTAATCCGCCCAAGCTGCTGCGGGACACTTGGATACCCGACTCGTCGCCGAATTTGATCCGCAGCCGATTGTGAATATTGATCAAAGCCGTCCCTTCGCCCACGGACGTTTCCCGTGCATGCAAGCTTTGGCGAATATGCTCCAGGACCGAGGAATCCAGATCATCGCCATTGTCTTCGATAAAAGCGGAAACAAAGCTTTCGTTCTGCGAGAATGAAAGCTTTAATATTCCTTCCGTCAATTTGTTCTCAAGCGAATGCTCGAAGGCATTTTCCAGGATCGGCTGCAGAATCAGACGCGGCACTTTTAAGGCGCATAACTGGGGAGGCGGAGGCTCCAATTCGATTCGCACCCTTTCGGTATAACAAATCGATTGAATGTTGGCGTAAGCTTTGGCAAACAGGAATTCCTGTTCCAGCGTAATTTCGTCCTGTTCATCCTTCGTAACGTAACGCAAATATTCGCCGATGTACTTGGCAAAGACGTAGGCTCGTTCATTGTCCCCCGCTTTGATCAATCTGGCCAATATAAAATGGTTGTTGTACAGAAAATGGGGATTAATCTGCGACTGAAGTCTCTTCAATTCCGCCTTCTGGCTGTTGATTTTCTGCTCGTACACTTCCTGGATCAATTGAACGAGTCTAGTAATCATATTGTTGAACCTTTCATACAGAAAACCGAATTCGTCTCTCCGGTCATGGGAAATTTGGATCTGCAAATCCCCCGCCTCCATTCTGCGGAAGGACTGAACCAGATACACCAAAGGCTTGTGAATAATGCGCCGAATCCAATAGGAAAACAAAAAAATGAAGCCTATGGAGGTGATCGACAGAATCCAGAACCAAACGGTGTACAGTCGAACAGGCCCCATAATTTCCTTTTGGGGGATAAAGGTTATATAGGTCAAACCGAGGTAATCGGAACTTTCATAGGCTGCAAACTCCCGGTTTTCAACCTGAATAAATCCCGATCCGCTGTTCTTGTTTTCATGAACCGCATCGGCAATAAAATGTTCGATCTCTTTCGTATTCCCAATCTGGCTGGCGTTGGCAATAACGCGGTTATCCTGTATGTCCAACAGCAGCGACCCTTCGTTTTTAAACGTTCTTTTGCCGGTCATGGACTTGATAATCTCTTCGGTCGAAAGCTCTATCGAAAGCAAATATAACAACTCTTTGTTGACAACATCCCTTCCCGGGTATGGCAAACTCAAAAACAACCGGCTCCCGGTAATCAACAGCCGATCCTCATTATGCCGACTAAGAATGTCAAACCATTCTTGGTCAATGCTTGTCACATACTCATATGTTGTAATCGTTCGGTCGATGGCAGGGATCCATATCCCGGTATTTTTTATCAACGAACTGGACATCTGCATAATCTGTAGTCTTTTCTGCAAGGCAAGCGTGATTCGGAAACGCTCGAAGATATTAAGGCCCTCGCTGATGGTGCTGAGCTGCAACAGATCGGCATCCATGACGTAATCCCGTTTGAGTCGGGTAATTCTTTCGATCTCTTCTTCCATATTGTCGATGTAAGAGCTTACGCGAAACTGCAAGGAGCTTGCGATTTGCGATTTATTCTGTTCCGCTCCTTTCATATTAATAAATAAATTAACCGCATAGAGCGGCACCGCTACCAGCAGGAAGGCCATTAGCAATTGATTGTATATGGTGCGCGGTCTCGTAAGCTTCAATGCTCCACCCTCCAGGTCTCATCTTCAATCGACATTCCAAGCTTGCAAAGAGACATCCCGATCCCCGCTTATGTCGACCTCTCTCGTTTCCCCCGGATTCATCCAGAAAAAATTGTCCTCTATTGTCAATTCGTCTGAATGGGGAGAACTCATGTTCACGCCTACGGCAGGCAGGCTGCCCGTGTTTCGGATTGTGATTTTCCCGGGATGCCGTTCGCTTTGGAGCGTTGTTCTCGGCAGACGGAACAGACAGCCTCGGTCGGCTAAATAATTCAGCCAGTAGAAGGACCGATATCGGAGCGCACCCTCCAGGCGCAGTTCGCTCACAATAAACAAAGGCGTATGATTCATTTGCTCCTTCGTTAACGAGAACTGGCCAACCTGCCGACGAACGTGGATCGCGCCACGTCCGCGGAAACTCGTCTTTTTCACTTCCCGCAGCGTCGAACCGAATGCCGTCACTTCAACCTCCCAGTTTTGACCGGCGAGACAACTGGAATCATCCAGAATAAAAACAGGCGCTTCCATCGGAGAATCCCCAGGATTCAAGCCGTCCAGCAGAACTACGGCAGCAAGCGGCGAATAGGCATCCTGAACAAAATAATAAGCGAGTTTAGGAGCGCCATACCAATCGACAATCGACCAGGAGACAGATGGGCAGTTATCGTTCAGTTTGTAGAAGGCAACCCCTGCCGCTTCCGGCCAGCGGGTTCTGGCCAATTCGAGCGTATGGCGCAGTCCGGTAGTCTGAGCAAGCTGCGTTCCCAGCACGAATGCAGCCATGCTGCTGTTATCGATAAAATCGGCAACATAGTGCGACAGCCTACTCATATCTTCATTGCGATTAAACACCGGGGTCTTATGGGCGAAGGTCCCGAACGGCGGAGGCGGCCATGCTCCCCACTCGTGTCGCGGAATATATTTCTTTACCGACTCCAGGTTCGGAGCCGAGGCTAGACCGAACTCGCCGAGAAACGGCGACTCCAGCTGCAAATTCCGATCCAGGGACTGACGTCCCCAATAGACATCGTAATTGTTCAAGCTGCCTCCCCACGGCTGTGTGCGTCTGAATGCTCGGGTCCCGTCCAGCTCATAGCTTAAACGCCCCATCATATCTATCGCTACGCCTGTCGGATCGGGCGACTCGTTGCCGCCGCCCCATTGAATGAGCGACGGATGATTGCGCAGACGCATCATATTTTGTCTTACCGTCTTCTCCAGAATCGGAATCGGTTGAACTTTATGACTGTCCCAGGCCGTCGGCCACTCTTGATAGATCATGATGCCCATGCGATTGGCCAAGTCGTAAAACTCGTCCGTTTCCGGCAATCCCGCCCCCCAAGCGCGCATCAATTGAATGTGAGAACGTCGGGCCATATCCATAAACCGAGCGTATCTCCTCTTATCGAATCTCATTAAAGCGTCAATCGTACACCAGTTGGTTCCTTTGGCAAAGAGAGCTCTGCCGTTCACTTGCAAAGCCCAGTTGTATATCTCGGGATCCGGTCCTCCCGGCAATGGACCGAATTGAACCTTCCTTATCCCGAAGATGACCTGCTTCCGGTCACCGATACCTTTCTTCGGCATAAAATTGAGGGTCATGCGGTACAGATGGGGATCGCCCAACCCGTTAGGCCACCATAGCCGATGTTCAGGAATTTGAAACTCAAAATGCAGCTCCGGCTCGTTCTCGGACGGCCGGACTTCATATTCAATGCCGAATGAATTTCCCTCGAAATTATCCGGCTCAATTTCGATACGCAGCGTGCCTTCCCGCTCATGTACCCCTCCCTCCAGCTCAGCAGACAAATTCATCGTGCCGGTCATGTAGTCTTTTGTTGCAATAAAAGGATTTTTGATCTCCACATGAGGTTTCTCTTCAAGAACTACCGTTCTCCAAATGCCTGTGGCCGGCACATCGATATAGTGCCAACCGTACACGTTATTAAAGATTACCGTATCCATCCATCCCACGTTCATGCCGATCCAGTATGGGTTGGGCTCTCCCGTACTGATCCGGTAAGGCGCCGATTCCAGTCTAACCAACAAGGTGCTGCGGCCTTTGCGTAACACCTTGTCGGTCAGATCGAACTCGAAAGAAGTAAACATGCCTTGATTGTCAGCAATTTGATGCCCGTTGAACCAAACCGTGCAGGAGTCGCATACCCCGTTGAATACAATTCGCATAGCTGCGAAATCGGCCGGAATCTCGAATTCTTTTTTAATCCACCATGTGCGGAAACTCTGAGCTCTTGCAATCGAATCGTTTTTCCCTACATAGGGATCGGGAATGATTCCGGCATTCATCAATGCGGTGTGAACGCTTCCAGGAACGACAGCCGGCCACCACTCCCCCGCCGGCCCGTTCGTTTCCTCGGAATGCTCGGCGATGAACCATTGATCATCCAATACGTATTTCCGGGCAAAACCCGATTCCGATGAAACTTGGGGAGTTATTCTTTCCATTCTAACACCTATGGATTTCCCGCTGAAGGGTATGGAACCGGGATTAAAGGATAAACGCTCAACCTCATCCAGACTATGTCGAATATTCAAACGTATCTCTTCCTCTCATTCTGGCACTAAATTCATTCTATTCTCCGCTGTTGTCGATTTGTAGAGATACTTCTTTACATGAAAATAGATACTCTTTTACTTTTCTACCCCGTTTGTCAGCCTCTGCACGGTGCAAACACGGATCTGAAAAACGTGCAATCAGATTAACTTTGAACAAGTAAGCTTAGAGATCGGATGGCTTTCGCTTGCCCATAATTTGCTCAAGAAGGCCGCAGTAGACCTAAAACACGAAATGACGGCGCAGGGTCAGCACCCTTAACGCCGTCATTTTTCATTTAGGAACCTTTTTTTCTCAAGCAAGCTGTTCTAAAAGTGAGCTAGAACTTACTTTTGGGATAGCCTCTTCCTGCCCATGAGGGTCTGGATCCGATATCGAAAGCCAATTCACTCCGCCGGTCGGATCACATAGATCCGGCCTTCTAGCGCGGTAATCTCATGCTCCAATGCGGCTTGCTCCGTTAACGGTTCGCCTGTCTCGGCGGACAGCACCTGAACGGGATACCTGTAAGCCACGCGCAGCGGTTGAGCCGACGGAGCGACAATGCGAGCATATGTCAGCTTGCCGAGCTCCCAACGCAAATCGACAGTAAGCCCGCCCCTCGCCTTCAGCCCGCTGATTTCGCCCTCCTGCCAGGCTTCCGGCAGAGCCGGCAGCAAGTCAAGCCGGTCTTCGTGCGATTGCAGCAGCATCTCGACGATTCCAGCTGTTGCCCCGAAGTTGCCGTCAATTTGGAACGGCGGATGCGCGACGAACAGATTCGCGTACAGGCCGCCCCGATGGAAGTCCATAACGCCGTCGTCCTCGACTTCGACCAGCAGGCGACGCACGATGTCGAAAGCGCGGTTGCCGTCGCGAAGACGCGCCCACAGGGCGATTTTCCAGCCGATGCTCCAGCCCGTGCCGCCGTCTCCCCGCAGCTCCAGCGTACGCTTGGCCGCCTCGAACAAATGCATCTGCCTGTTCTCGCCCCAAGCCGCGCCGGGAAACAGGTCGTAGAGATGCGATACGTGGCGATGCTCCTCGTCCTCGTCGTCGAAATCGTAATACCATTCCTGAATTTGTTGGCGGCTGCCGATCTTCGTTGCGGGCAGTCCCTCCAGCACCTTCCTCATCTCCGGAAGAAGCTCGTCTTCCAGACCCAGCCGCTCACACGCCTCTAGGCAATGAGCCAACAGCTCTCGGATAAGGCTGACATCCATCGTGGAAGCGACCGTTAACGCCGGCGTTCTGCCGTCCGGCAGCCGGAAGCGATGCTCGGGAGAGGTGGAGGGGTTGGTCATATACTCTCCGGCCTCGTTCAACTGTACCCAGTCCAGGCAGAACAGAGCCGCTTTCCTGAGCACCGGATATGCCTTTTCTCGCAGAAACCTCTCATCCCGAGTGAACAAATAATGCTCCCACAGATGCCGGCACAACCAAATCCCGCCCATCGGCCAATTCGCCCACAGCGGATTGCCGTCCCCGTAGTTGCCGGGGGGAGCGGACTGCCGCCACAAGTCCGAATTGTGATGCGCCGTCCAGCCTCTGCAGCCGTAATGAATGCGGGCAGTCTCCTCGCCGGTGACGGACAGATCCTCGACGAACTGCAGCAGCGGCTCATGGCATTCGCCCAGATTGGCCGTTTCCGCCAACCAGTAATTCATTTGCAGATTGATGTTCAGCGTATAGTTGCAGCTCCAGATCGGCCGGATATGCGGATTCCAGATGCCCTGCAAATTGGCCGGTTGTGTGCCGATACGGGAGGAAGCCAGAAGCAAATACCTGCCGTATTGAAAAAACAGCGCCGCCAGCTCCGAATCGTCCGCCCCGTATTGCCGAAGTCGTTCGTCCGTCGTCCATTCCCGTACCTCTTCGGGCAAGGAGGAACGCAGGCGAAAACGGACGCGCTGAAACAGCGGCCGATAATCGTCCTCGTGCCGCCGCTTCAGCTCCGCGAACGATCTCTGCATCGCCTTTCGCAGCCGCCGCTCCGCCAGCTCGCCGGGCGGGAACGTCGCGCGGTCCGGCATCCGGTCAAAGCCGGCAAAGCTCGTCCCCGCAGCAAAGAAAAAAACAACCTCCGTCGCCTGTTCGATGTAGATGCCCGTATGATCGACCTTCAGCCTTGCTCCGGCATCCGTCCGACACGCCAGCCGACCCTCGAACGCGATCGTGCGGCCGTTCGCTTCCGAATCGTACTTAACCGGCTCCGGATCGTGCACATAGTTCGGGCTGACTTCGTACGGACAGTCGCCCTGTACGGCATAGAACGCCTCGTCTTCCCCGCCGTCCTGCCAGGCCGTCGTCGAGCGAAGCGGGCTGTCCAGCCACGCCTTCAAAACAAGCTTGCCCGGCCGATTCACGGCAATCCGGTACGCCAGCGCCTGATCGGGATGCGAAGCGATCAGCTCCCGAGTGTAGCGGACCCCGCCGATTTCGTAGCTGACCGTCGCGCTGGCGTCCTCCAGATTCAGAGAGCGACGGTAATCGTCGGCGAAATGGCCGTGATAGAAACGAATATGCCAATCGCCGAGCGGCATGAAGGCCTGCGTGTAAGGCCCCATCATGCCCGCTTTGCTGAGCCGCTCGGCGTCTTCGTACCGGCCTTCCCGTACGGCCCGCCGCACCTCGGGAAGGACCTGCAAAGCCTTCGGATTGTTCCAGTCGCGCGGATAACCCGACCACAGCGTATCCTCGTTCAGACTGACGCGCTCCTGCTCAATCCCGCCGAATACCATACCGCCAAGCCTGCCGTTGCCGACCGGCAGAGCCTCGGTCCACGCTTCGGCGGGCCGGTTGTACTTCAGTTCCATCGGCTCGACGCCTCCCGTTCCTTCTACAATCCGTACTCGGCGATCACCTCGGCCAGCTTGACGGGCTGTCCTCCGCGCTGTACGCTTCTGGTCATCGCTTCCATCAACGCCAGCGTATGAACCGCCTCCCGCGCGTCCGGCAGCGGCGCTTCGCCCCGATCCAGGCAATCCGCGAAGTATTCGATGTAGTTCTGGTATTCTCCGGCATGATGGCTCTTGTTCTCAAATCGGAAGTAATACGGCTCCTTGTCGTCAAAGGAATGCACCTTAGGCCCCTCTCCGGCAAAATGCGTGTAATACGTCAGGTTCGAGTATTCCGCCCGCGTTACGCCCTGCGTCCCGCGAAGAACGCAGCCGATTTGCGATTGGGCGTGCTGACCAAGCGTAGGCAGCGCGTAATCCCCGGCCATCGTTGCGATCTGTCCCGCTTCGTTACGGGCGATAAAACGCAGCGAATCCCACGCCTCCAGCCCGAAAGCCTTCGTATTGGCGCTCGTCCGCGCAAACCCGGACACCTCCGATACGTCGGGAATGTACCAACGTACGAGATCGACCGCGTGAATCATAAAGCCATGGAACCAACTGAAGCCTTTCTGCCTGCTCCAGCCCTTATCCAGAAACCAGCGCCCATCCGTAATGTAGTGCGTCTCCACGACCGACAGTTCGCCGTGCTTGCCTGCTTCGAAATCCTGGCGCTGATGAAGCATCGGCTCGAAATAACGCGTACTCTGGCCGATAAACAGCTTACGATCCGTCTGCTTCATAAAGGCGAGCAGCTTCGCGGCGTCGTCAAGCGAAGGCAGCACCGGCTTCGTACAGATCGCATGCTTGCCGGCCTCAACCGCCTGCCTAATATGTGTGAAGTGAAGCTGGTCCGGCGTATAGATCGCGATGACGTCGATCTCGTCATTGGCCAGCATCTCCTCGTAAGAGGTCGTCCAACGGTGAAAATCGAACTCCTGCGCCCGCTGGCGACACAGCTCCTCATTCAGATCGCATACCTGCGCCAGCTCGAACCGCTCGCTGTGCAACGCGGCCGACATAATGCTGCGGCCTTCTCCCAATCCAATGACGCCCATCCGGTATCTTTTTTTCATGATCATTTCCTCCCTCTCTCCGTTCGCGCGCTAGGGCGTGTATACATACTCCGAGGACAGCAGATTTGGCCGAATTTTCGTTCCATGCAAGGAACTTTTGTGAAGGCGTACCGGGGGTACGTCAAGCAAAAGTGACGAAGCAGGGAGCGAAAAGGCGGTGATAGATGCCCCTGAGCGGGTTTGCCTACACGCCCTAGCCTTTCAAAAACAGCTCGATGACCGGTATCGTCGCCTTAGGCTTCTTGACCGGCAGCTGCAGCGTCAGCATATTAGCCGGACGGCCTTCGTCGAACGCGCCCGCCTCCATCGTCAGCTTCTTCTCGCCTGCCACCATGCGAATCTCCGAAGCGTCGTCCAGCAGTTGAGCGTATTCCACCATTCCGGAGAAATCAGCCAGATGAATCTGCTTGAACGGCCATGCGAACAGATGCAGGTATAGCCGATTCGTCTTCGGATTGTACGTAAACCTGCAATCCTCCGGACATGGCGGCAGATGGGCCGGCGCAGCCGTGCAGCCGTGAATGGAACGCTCATGCTTCCTCATCCACACGCCGATCTCCTCCAGCCGCTCGACCGCCCGTTCGTCCAACTCGCCGCGAGCATTGGGACCGACGTTCAGCAGGAAGTTGCCGCCCTTGCTCACCGTGTCGATCAGCATACGAAGAATTTGCTCCGTGCTTTTCCAAGATTCCTCGTCGCGATAATAGCCCCACGAGCCGCTGAACGTATGGCAGGCTTCCCACAGCGCCGGCTTGCCGTCGACCTTGATCCACTCCCGCGGCTGATACTGCTCCGGTGTCGTAATATCGCCCGGCACGCCGAGCCGGTCGTTAATCAGCGTATTCGGCTGCAGCGAACGCACCATGTCTACATACCGCTCGCTCTGCCACTCTTCCTTTCCTTTTCCCGGGAAGCCCTCTTCGGAAGGAATGGAGAAATCGAGGAACAGTACGTCGATATCGCCGTATTCCGTCAGCAGCTCTCGCGTCTGTCCATGCATATAATCCACATAGTTCTGCCAGTTCCGCTGCGCGTCCATCGCGACGTATTCCTTGTTGTAACGCATCGGATGCTTCACATCCACCGTATAGTCGGGATGATGCCAGTCCAGCAACGAATAGTACAGCCCGGTTCGGACGCCCTCCGAGCGGAAAGCCTCCAGCATCGGTCGCAGCAAATCCTTGCCGTAAGGCGTGTTGGTCGCCTTGTATTCGGTCAGCTTGGAATCCCACAAACAGAAGCCTTCGTGGTGCTTGGTCGTTACCACCATATATTTCATCCCGGCATCGGCAGCCAGCTTGGCCCACTTGGCCGGATCGTACAGATCGGGGTCGAAGCGCCGGAAATATTTTTCGTACTCCTCATTGCTCAGAAATTCCCGGGATCGCATCCATTCATGACGCGCGCCCAAGGCGTACAGCCCCCAGTGAATATACAGCCCGAACCTGGCCTCCGTGAACCATTCGCTGCGCGGATCGTGCGCCGCCAAAATGTCCTGCCGATTTTTAGCGGCCGTTTGCCCATTGTCGTTAGCCATTGTACTGCTCCTCCTCTTAACCTGTCGCTCTGTCCAGATTGCGAAATTCGCGCGGCGTGACCGCATACAACTCCTTAAAATGCTTATGAAAATAGTTCAACGACCTGTAGCCGCATTCGTATGCGATGGAAGTCACGCTCAAATTCGAGGTGCGCAGCAGGCGAATCGCCATCCGGATGCGCAACCGATGAATAAAAGACTTCGGATTCATGCCGACCAGGCTGCGAAACTCCTCGTAAAACTGCGTCTTGCCCAGCCCGCTTCGGCAAATGACCGTCCGTATGTCGAGATCGCTCGTTACATGCTCGATCATATAGGCGACCGCATCCAGCAGCTTCTCCTCCACCGCCTGAACGACGTCTTCCCGCTGCTGCCCTGCCAGCTCCCTGCTCAAGCCTTCGTACAGATAACCGAGCAGTTCGATTAGCTTCGCATATTGAAGCAGAGGCCTGCCGCCCTGACCGACTACGCCCTTCTGCTGTGAGGCCAAGCTTTCAGCCGCCTTCCGCATCGCCTGCGCCCACCATGCGTGCGGGCGGACGATCTCGCCAGCGCACGCCGCATACAGCATCGCCAGCAGCCTTCCGCCCTGCGGCAAGCCGAGCAGCAGCTCAGCAGGCAAACGGAGATGCAGCAGACGGCAGCCGCCCGCCGCGGCTGGCACGACCGACGTCCGCGCTCCGAGCAGTCCGTCGATCAGCAAATCGCCGCTTTGCAGCGCCTGCTTCCAGCCCCCTCGCTCCGCATACGCCTTGCCCTCGCATAGCCAGAGCAGGTCCACGGTATCGCTGCGGCCTTCCAGCGTTTGCGTCTGCCGGACCTGCATGGCGGCAACATGCCAGGAGCCGTCGACGCATTGCGTATCCCGTTGCGATAGCAGCTTCATCACCCTCTTTACCCTTTGACCGAACCGGCCGTCATGCCGGAGATGATGAATCTCTGGCCGAGCAAATAAATGACAATGACCGGAAGCGTCGTCAGCACGATGTCCGCCGAAACCAGGTTCCAGTT
The DNA here is from genome assembly GCF_003386235.1 of Cohnella phaseoli. GTDB lineage: Bacteria > Bacillota > Bacilli > Paenibacillales > Paenibacillaceae > Cohnella > Cohnella phaseoli. The sequence continues at coordinate 173,490 of NZ_QRDZ01000012.1, read as the reverse complement.
CACCTGGAAACGACCGAAGAAATTGTATACGGCCAACGTCATCGGCCACTTATCCGAATTGTTCAGGAAGTACAGGGGATGGATAAAATCGCTCCACGAACCCATAAAATTCAGAATCGCAACCGTCACCAGCACCGGCGTCAGCATCGGCATCACGACCGATACGAACAGTCGGACCGGCGAGCAGCCGTCGACGATTCCCGCTTCGTCCAGCTCCCGCGGCACGCCTCCGACAAAACCGTAGATCAGAAACACGCTGAATGGAATGCTGGACGCCGCCAGCATCAGAATGATGCCGGTCTGCGTATTGATCAGATGCGTCCACTGCATCACCTTCATCAAGGTGACGAAGTTGGTCGGCATCGCAATCCCCATGATCAGATAAAAGTACATCGCTTTGTTCAGCCGAGTCCGGTTGCGCGAGAACACGTAAGCGGCCAGCGAGGCGAGCAGGATGCTGCCGACGGTCGCCCCGCACGCATACAGAAGACTGTTGAAGAACGACTGAATCAGCTTTCCTTCCTCGATAACGATCGAATAGTTCGACCATTGGAATGCCTTCGGCAAAGACATATTCATCCCGTTAGCCTCTGCTCTTGTCTTGAAGGAGTTGACGAAGACGAGCAGCAGCGGTATGAACATGATCGCGCTCAGGATCCAGGCAATGGAATTACGCAATACCGGCAGGATTCCCCGGTTCATCATCGTTCGTTCCCCTCCCTCGACATCAGACGTACGACAAAGTAGCCGAGCACCGTCATGACGACGAACAGGACGGAAGAAAGCGCCGTGCCCATTCCGTAATTTCCGGTAGAAAACTCCTTAAATATCGCCGTATACATAACATCCGTCGCATAACCCGGCCCGCCGTTGGTCAGCACGTATACCGCCTCGAATACTTTTAGCCCATGCAGCAGGTTCAGTACCGTCGTGACCACGAGCGCCGGTATAATGAGTGGAATCGTAATGCGCATCAGCTTCTGCCAGAAGTTCGCTCCGTCTATGGCCGCCGCCTCGTAGTAGGTTTTATCGATCGACTGCAAGCCGGCCAGCAAAATGATCATAATGTAGCCGACTCCCTTCCAGATATCCACCGCGATGATCGACTTGAAAGCCCAGTTCAGATCGGTCAGCCATTTCTGCGTCATAAACTCAAGGCCGATCGCCCTCAGCGATTCGTTCAGTAATCCTGTGGCCGGATTCAGCACCGACTTGAAAATCAGACCGACAACGAGCATAGGGACGATGGAGGGCATGAACAGCATGACGCGATGGAACCCCTTCGCCCGGATGCCGTCGTTCAGCATAATCGCGAAGAGCAGACCGAGCGCCGTCTTGAGCACGACCGTGCTGATTGTGAACACCAGTGTATTTTCAATGTAGCTAAGATACTTTGCTTCTCCGGAGAAAATTTTCGCCAGATTGTCGAAGCCGACAAAATGGATTTCGTCCGTATAGCTGTTCCAGTCGGTAAACGAATAATAAATCCCCATAATGCCCGGCACCACGAAAAAGATCGAATAGACGACCAAAGTCGCGACGCCAAAATAAAACGGATAGACAGCTCGATTCATCGCAAATCCCCTCTTTCCCCCTGGAATGAAGATTGGCAACGGCCAGCTTCCGGGCCATTGCCAACCTTGATTCTGTGCGGCTCGCCGAACCTACTTCCAGTTCGGGTCCTGCGCCACCTTGGCCATTTCTGCGCGGCGCTGGTCGATGCTCTTCAACACGTCGATCGGCTGAATGACGCCGGATAGCATCGCGACCATATCTTTGCCGATGTCCATCCATTGCGGATTCACGTAGTTGACATAGTTTTGAATATCGGTCCCGCGCTTCGGATAGCTATCGAACATTTTTTGCTGTTCGACGGTGTATTTGTTTTTAAGATCCGGGAAGTTCAAGTTGGAAATCGTCGCGTCGTTGTCCAGCATGTATTGCAGGTTTTCCTGTTCCGTCAGGAAGTTGAAATACTGCTTCGCTTCCTCGATGTACTTGGAGCCGGAGTAGATGAATTTGCTTGGTCCGCCCGGATTGATGTAGTAGATCTGGTTGTCCGTCAGCGGAATCGGGAAGAAACCGATGTCCTCGATCTCGAACTCCTCGTACTCCTCCGCGATTTCGAGCGCCGCGCTCTGCGCCACCAGGCTCATCGCGAATTCGCCGCTGCCCAGTTTCGCCACCGTATCGGATCCCGTATCGGAGAGCGTATTGTCGCCGAAGAAGTTCAAGTCGTACATTTCCTTCAGCTGCGTCAAGGAGTCCAGCATCGCCTTGCTGTCTACGAACTTCTTTTTGTTCTGGTTCAGATCGTCATAGAGATTCGGCTCCAGCTCTTCGTAGTTCGGCCCAGGCTCAGAGAACCAGAGCACGTGATGCCACCCGTCGGCGATCGGTTGATAGATCGGCGTAACGCCGGCTTCCTGAATCTTGAGCGACGCATTTTTGAACTCTGCGTAGGTTTTGGGAACTTCCAGATTCAGCTCGTTGAACAGCTTTTTGTTATACGCGATCACGAAGCTGCTGTATGTGTCCCAGATCGTAAGCGCATACACTTTGCCGTTAGCGGTAAGCTGCTCCACGGACAGCGGGTCCTCGCGCTTCACCCATTCCTGATCGCTCAGATCGACTGCGTTTTTCTCTACGTTATAATTCATCGTAATTTCGCTGTAGCCGCTCTGCCCGCCGAAAATGTCGGGACCCTCTCCGGCATTCAGCTTCGTTTTCAGCACGTTGAAATATTGGTCGGAGGGTACAATTTGAAAATCGATTTTAATGCCGGTTTGTTCTTCAAATTTCTTCGCCAGCTCCATCTCGGAATCTTTGATCCAGCCCTGGCTCGCCATATACGTCAGCGTCACGTTCTTTTTGCTTCCTCCCTGCTCGGAAGTCCCGCTGGCTCCGGCCGATGGAGAAGCGCTGCCTTGTTCGCCCTTGTCGTTGCCGCCGCAGCCGGCCAGCACCGCCGTCATAATCAGAAGTACGGAAAGCAATGTCGTCGTCCACTTTTTCATTTCCCTAATCCCCCTGTTCGTTGTTCGTTAGCTCATCGATGGATGATACTTTAAGTATAGTGAGCTGATTTTTTTCCTCCATAGATTAATCAATCCTAAACTTGTCTAAATTTAACCGCTTACATACATAAAAATATCAGGTATAATTTAAAATGTTTAGTTAAGTTTAGCACAAGGAGTACGAAATCATGTTTAAAAGTATGAAAACGGCTTTGTTTCTGACGTATTCCTCCATTATCCTGATCGTCTTCGCCACTTTCGTTCTCTTCTTCTACTCCTGGTCGACTAATCAATTGCGAGGACAAGCGATGAGCACGCTGGAAAGCTTTGGCGTCTCAATCCAGGACCAGCTCGTTCAGCAGATCGAGCAGCTCAATCGGGTTTCCCTGAACGTGATGTACTCCAATCTGGTCAAGGAGCGTTTCGCCAGCTACATGTCCGACAGAAGGGCGCCCGACGAAATCCAGGAAGAAAACGAAGCGCCCCCGGCAACCTCCGGCCAAGCCGGCGACGGTATGGACTCGGCCGCGCAGCAGCGTATTCGGCAGAACAACGACGCCAAGGTGCTGACCGACGCGCTGACCGCTATCATCGGGCCGTCCAGACTGGCGGAGCAAATCTACTTGTACGCTTTTAACGGCCGCTATTACGGCACCGGCTTCGACAACCGGGAGCAAGCCTACAAGCCGGAGGAGAAACCGTTTATCGAGCAATTGCGGCAGGGGCCTCCAGGCAAGCTCGTATCCGACCCGAACCTGGATTTGCAGCTGTCCAAGTATTATTCTTCCGAAGTCGGAAAATACTCCATCTCGCTCTATCGGCTGCTGTACGACGAATATAACGTGCCGATCGGAGCGATTGAGGTCAAGCAGTACGCGCACCGCATTCTTGCAAGCGCTGCCGATTTCGAGAGCAACAATCCGTATAACGGACATATTTACGTGCTTAACCGGGAAGGTCGGATTATCTATCCGTTCGACCACGACAGCCAGCGAAGCGAAGCGTTCCGCAGCCTCGTTGCCCCGATAGACGGGAGCAGCGACTCTTATCGCAGTCTTCCTTTCACCGATCCCGTCACGGAGGAGAAGCAGCTGCTGTCGCTGCACTATTCCGCGTCGACCGGCTGGTATACGATTCTGACGACTTCGGAAAGCGACTTGTTCCGGCCGCTTAAGAGATTTACGTTTCAGCTGTTCGGCACCGCCTTCGTGCTCCTTGCTCTCGGTATCGGCCTAAGCTTCTATGCAGCCAACAAAATTACGTTCCCGATCTATCGGATTCGTCGCGCGGTACGCAACTTCTCGTTCGAGCATATCGGTTCCAACATTATCGCCCAGCAGAAAATGAAAAGCGGCTTCATCGAGCTGGACGAGCTGCACGATGCGTTCCAGAGCATGAGCGAGCGGCTGAAGCAGTCGCTGGACAACCTGCTGCTGGCCGAGGCGCAAAGTCTGCAAGCGCAGTTGAACGCCTTGCAATCTCAGATGAATCCTCACTTCCTGTACAATACGTTAGCCAATCTTCAGGAAATGGCCGAGCAGCAGATGAACGGGCCGCTGATTGCGACGATCGAGCATATGTCGGATTTCCTGCGGTACATTACCTCTAAGGAGCGGCAAGTGCCGCTGAGAGACGAACTGATGAACACGATCAACTATTTGGAAGTCAATCAGATTCGCTTCGGCGAACGGCTGACTTACTGCGTTTCCGTGCCGGACGAGCTGCTAGCGCAGACGATACCCAAGCTGGCTGTACAGCCACTAGTCGAAAACTGCATTAAATTCGGCACTTCCCAAGCTCCTCCCTGGAGGGTCGAAATTATCGGCACGATGACCGACTCCAGGTGGCAGATCGAAGTGAGAGACTTCGGAAGCGGCTTTGAACCGGATAAGCTCGCCCGGCTGCAAGCCAAACTCGCTTCGCTGGAGAAGGAGAGCAACCTTCCGGCGCTGGAGCTAAACGGAATGGGGCTTCTCAATATTTATTTAAGATTGAATTTGATTTATGGCGAACATAAAATTTTTGAAATTCGCAACCTTCCGGAGGGCGGTGCGTCCGTACGCATCGGAGGGCTGCTGCATCAGGAGGGATAAGTCATGAGGGACATTACGTATTCAACGGTAATTGCGGAGGACGAGGATCTGATTCGCAGCGGCTTGATCCGCAAAATCGAGCAAAGCCGGCAAAGCTTCGCCGTCGTCGGCGAAGCGACGCATGGAGAAGAAGCTTTGGAGCTCGTCCGGCGCGTGCAGCCGCAACTGCTCATCACGGACATTCGCATGCCCGTCATGGACGGGCTGAGGCTGATCGAAGAGGTGCATAAGTATTATCCGAGAACCGCGATCATTATCGCCAGCGGATATGCCGACTTCGAATACGCCCGGCAAGCGATGAAATTCAACGTCAAGCACTATCTGCTGAAGCCGGTCAAGCAGCAGGATCTCGCGGATGTACTGGACGACGTTCGGGCACAGCTCTCGAAGGAGCCTATTATCGAAGCCAATGACATCGAGAAAACGGTGCAGCGCGTTCAGCAATACTTGCGCGAGCATTTTCACGAGGAAATTAGCCTGGAGCAGCTTGCCAAGCAATTCAACTTCTCCTCCGCGTATTTAAGCAAAATTTTCCTCAAGCATACCGGCGAGGCGCCGTCGAAATATATTGCTACATTAAGAATCAACGAAGCGAAGCATCTGCTCAAGCATCGTAAAGATTTGCCCGTCAAGACGGTCGGCGAACAGGTCGGCTACGGCGATCCGTTTTATTTCAGCCGCATTTTCAAGCAGGCTACGGGGATGACTCCTCGCGATTATCAGAAATGAGTGCGTACGGGGCTGAATTTTCCTGATTTCTCTATCGGCTCGGGTGGATCGTTTAAGACCGTCTCGCGCACTTATCCACCCAACACCGACTCAGACGGATCGATTTAGTCCCTCCCAGACACTTATTCACCTGTCACCGACTCGGACGGATCGATTTAGTCCCTCCCAGACACTTATCCACCTGTCATCGGCTCGGACGGATCGAATTAGTCCTTCCCAGACACTTATCCACCTGTCACCGACTCAGACGGGTCGATTTAGTCCCTCCCAGACACTTATTCACCTGTCAGCGGCTCAGACGGGTCGATTTAGTCCCTCCCAGACACTTATTCACCTGTCATCGGCTCAGACGGATCGAATTAGTCCCTCCCAGACACTTATTTACCTGGCATCCCGTCAGACGGATCGATTTAGTCCCTCCCAGACACTTATTCACCTGGCATCCGGTCAGACGGATCGATTTAGTCCCTCCCAGACACTTATTCACCTGTTATCGGCTCAGACGGATCAAATAAGCCTTACGTCATCCTTTATGGGATAGCCCCTCCGCGCGAATAGGCAGTCCCTGAGGGCTGCCTATTCGTAATTTCCCTATTTCCCTTACTCGGAAGATTTCAGCTCGTAAAAAAGCTGAAGCTTGGCGTACAGATCCTCCATAATGAACCGGGAGTCTACGCTTTTGTATACCCGGATTTGTCTTGCCGTTCCAGGATGATCGTAGCCCATATCGTCTCGAATTACCGGGGCGTGCCGCAGCTCGTAATCGAAATTCTGATCGTCGATCAGCAGGGACACCGCCGGCGAATCGCCCATATTCCACGACTCTCCGGGCGGCCAGCGCAGCGTATGCGTCGGCAGCATATTGAATTCTTCCAATTGGCGGAACAGATATTCGCCGATTGCTCCCCATGGCTTTACCTTGACGGCAAGCTCCGCGAGCGAGACGCGCGGCATTTTATAGACGTCTCTCGGAACCTGCCACAGCGGGATGTCGGACCCGAACACGATGTTGGCGGCAGCGACGTCGTTGCCCAGATTAAATTCCTCTCCGCCATGCGGGTAAGCGCCGCCTCCGATCCAGACTGCCGTCAATCTTCCGGCGATTTCGGGTTTGGCCTTGTAGGCCGCCGCCAAGTCCGTAATGGCGCCGAGGAAGATCGCGAATAGCGGCTCCGTCGCATCGTCCCGCATCGCCTCGTCAACGATAAACTGCGCTCCCTCGCTTATAACTGGAGAGTCGAGGTTGAGGCAACCGGTCGAACCCCGGTATACGTGGTAATCTTCGCTCATGTCCATCAATCGCAAAATCCGCTGGATCTCGTCATAGGACTGCTCCATGGACGTATCCGTTCTATTCGTGCCAAAATGCGTCGCAACAAATCCGCGTATATCCAGCTTTGGCGTCAGCAGTGCCTGCACGATCGCATACTGGTCGTCCGCCTCGTTCGCTGCATCGGTATTGACTATAACGCGCACGCGTTTATTGGCCGGTACCCGATAAGGAAACCGTTCGAAAATTGGATGCAACCGCAAACTCCCCTTCCCGTGATAACGATACTTTTCCTCGAATGCACTTCCAAGCCAGGACTAAACAAATTGAAATCATTAGCTTAATAGCCATTGCGTCGTATCCTATCGTAGCATCCTAAAAATGTATGGTCAACTAAATTTAATCCGTAGTTTAGGTTTAAAAACTAAACATTAGAATATTAGTTTAGTCGACTTTATTCCATAAAGAGAAGAAAAATCAGGGTGCATCCGCTTAGTCGGAATTCCCCTGATCCATTTGGAAGTAAGCTTGTAGGGAACGAGCGACGCAATTAACCCCCACGTTTCCCTACAATCTCAAAATCTAGCGTGAAACCCGCCGCATCTCCCCGGAACATCCTCACTTCCCCGCTGCCAAAACGTTGTCGCCAGCAATCTCCGCCTCCGATGAACGGCTCCAACGTCTCCTGCACCGCGTCATTGTCGAGAAAGCTATCCGCCACGATCCACGTGCCTTCTCCGACCCGACCGCTCGTTCGCCAGCGTTCCGGCACAAGCCAAGAAGCAATGATGACGGCTGCGCCCTGCTCGGCACGGCGGCGAACGGCCAACAATGTCTCCTCCGACAGTCTCGTACCGGCGACGACGATCAGTCGAGGGGTGCCTAATAAAGCCTCACCCACCCGTTCGTCATACACGAGCACGTTGTTCATCGGATAGAACAACGGATGCATTCGTTCCTCAGGCGGCATCGCAACGCCTCGTTCCAATGGAAAAGCCTCCTGCGGAAAATCGGCCTTCAGCTTATGGCGAGGAAAGGAATAGCCCGGAATGTGCATACAGCTCCCATGCGCGGGAATTGTGCGATGACTGAGCAGATGCCAGACATGGAACACGCTTTTGCCTTCATCTCCGGCCGTCAGCCCATGATTGCCGTAGAGCCGCTCGTTTTGGCCGTAATTGCTATCGTCCGCATGGATAAAGGCAATGTCGGGCTCTGCTTCCGAATGGCTCCAGGACAGCGGATTTTCCGGAACGTATTTGCGTGCGAATTCTTCCCATACTTCTCCGAATTCCGTCTTGCGGAACTCGCCCCCCTCGTACTTCAGAAGCACGTCGACGTTCTCGGCGAACAGATGGGACGGCCCCATCCAATACCCCATCCTTAGTGCGGAAGCATACTCCTCCGGCGAGTGACCGGGAAAACCGGAAGTACGGGTAAACCAAGGCCCCGCATCCGGTCCCCACAGATCGGCGCATATCCAGAGTCGGCGTCCGTATTGCTTCGCCGCTCCGAGCGCTGTCGACAGTTGCAGCGGCTGGAACGATTCCTTCATTATTTTCGGACACAGATCCATGCCCCCGCGCGCATGCGCATGAAAAAGCACCGGAAACACATGTTCAGCTATGAGAGGCGCATCGCCTGGCTCAAAGCCGCGGCTCTCCAGCAATCGACGAACGCGAGACGTCGCGGCGGCAACCGTTTCGACAACCGCCTCCTGCGACTCGGCAAGAGTTAAGCCGTTCGTCGCTCCCCAATGCGGGTAAAATCCGTCTTTACGATATTGCGCCGCATTAATTTGCAGATGCTCGGGCTCATCGTACAACAGCCCCATCAGCCGTCCGCTTTCGGCCGCCTCCAGAACGTCGGCGTCGGCAATGTCGAAACGGCTGGTTTCCTCTATATAAGGGCCGTTGATGTTGCCGTATTCATTGCCGAGACAGACATCCATCCCGCAGGCCTCGGCATCGCGCCAAAGCCCGGCATGATCCGGCGCTCCCGGAATCACGTGATGGACATAAAAGTCGGCGCCCAGTCGCCCGATCGCGTCCATAAAATCCCTCGGCGGCGGAGTCTGATCCTGTGCCGGAACGACGCTTCCGGTACCCGTGCGCATGATGGAGGCAGATCGTTCTTCTTCCCATGGGTCCAGCCAGGACACCGTCGGTCCCTGAATCCCAAGACGCGGTCGTCCTTCAAAATGCTTCATTCGGTCTCTCTCCTTTTCTTAGCTCCGTTGCCCGCTCCTCTTAGAAGAACGGTAAACTTCCAGTACTAAGGCGAGCGCCTCTCTACCGGCTTCCCCGGCAACGGTCGGCTCGCGTCTCCGGATAATCGCATCGACGAAGTCTTCGTATTGCCGAACGAAGGCCTCCTGATTAGAAGGGATAGCCGATTCTCCCCCGATGAGAACTTGCTTGTCCAATTCCTCCGTCTTCTGAACTCCGGAGCTTCCATTGCCGTTGTTCAAATCAAGCCTAGTTAACGACTCGCCCTCCAGCAAAGCGGACCCTTTGGAGCCAATCACTTCTATTCTAACGGAGGAACCGGGATAGGCCGACGTCGTGCACGACAACGTCCCCATCGCGCCGTTGGCAAACTTCAGCAGCGCAACCGTGGTATCCTCCGTCTCCATCCGCTCGTGGGTCATCGTCGCGGTATGTCCGGCGACCTCCGCGACCGGCCCCAGCAGATGCAGCAGCAAATCGACGGTATGGATGCCTTGATTGATCAGGACGCCGCCGCCGTCTCCCGACCACGTGCCTCTCCAGCCGCCGCTGTCGTAATAAGCTTGGTCCCGGTACCAGTGAACGCAAGCGGAAGCCAGCACCGGACGGCCCAGCTCCCCGGCCTCTAGCAAAGCTTTAAGGCGGACGACGCCAATGTCGAAACGGCGCTGCGAAATGACGCCCAGCCTAAGGCCTCGACTTCGAAAGGCGGCGATCGTCTCGTCCGCCTTGGAAAGCGAAATATCGATCGGCTTCTCGATCATCGCGTGCTTGCCCGCTCCGGCGGCGCGAATCGCGATATCGCCGTGGCTGCCGCTCGGCGTGCAGATCGCGACGGCGTCGATATCCTTTCGTTGAAGCAGAAGCTCCAGATCGGTATAGCCGTCCAGCCCCCAGGCTTCGGCGAAAGAAGCAAGACGCTGCGGAGATTGTCCGACGACGGCGACAAGCTTCGCGTTCGGCAACGACGCTATCGCCTTTGCATGCGTCGAGGCCACTGCTCCGCAGCCGATCAGTCCGAATCGGATAGAGGAAACCATGGCCGATTCTCCTTTCATGTATCCGCAGCATAGGCGAGATAGATTTAAGCTTTGACGGCGCCGCTGGTCAGCCCGTCCACAAAATACTTCATTGCGAAGCCGATGACTAGCATAAGCGGAACGGAAGCCAGCACGTAAGCGGCCATCATCGGACCGTATTCCGTCGCGTATTCGTTCGAGAACGTCATAATTCCGGTGACGATCGGCTTCAGCGCCTTGTCGTTAATCGTAACGAGCGGCCAAATATAGTCGTTCCACGAGGAGTGGAAGTTCAGGACGGCGATCGTACCGAGAATCGGTTTGGACAGCGGCAGCACCAGACTTCTTAGAATACGACCCTCTCTAGCTCCGTCTATACGGAAGCTCTCGAACAGATCCTCCGGCAAGCCCGCGAAAAAGCTGCGAAGCAGAAATACCGCAATGATGCAGCCGCTGGCGATTTGCGGAAGAATTACGACCGCGTAGGTGTTCAGCATCCCCATGCCTACCACCAGTTTGAACATGGGGATAAGCAGCAGGACGGCCGGAACCATCATCAACGCGATAACCAGGTAATATAGAATTTCCCGGCCGGGAAACCGAAATCTCGCGAACGAGTAGGCCGCAAGAGCGGCAACAAACACTACGCCCGCTACAGCGCACACCGCAATAATAATCGAGTTGAGCGCGAACGGAACGACCGTGTCGAACGCCCGTTTATAGTTGTCCCATTGGATGACGTCCGGCAATTGGAAGACGCCCATACTGACCTGCATTTTCGACTTGAACGAGGTCAGCACCATAATAAGCACTGGAAAAAAGCTGAACAGCACGAACAAAACCAGCAGGCCGATTAGAATAATAGAAACGTACTTTCTGTTATGCGATGACATCGAGAAGATGCCCCCTTCCGTTCAACTCTAGTCGCCGTCCGATTTGATCAGCTTGTTGGAAGCAAACGTCAGCGCCAGCATCATTATGAGCATCACAAAGCCGATTGTGGAGGCATAGCCGAAATCGTTGTGCGAGAAGCCCGATTGAAACATATAGAGACCGGGTACGAGCGTCTCGTTGCCCGGACCGCCGTTCGTCATAATCAGCGGTTTATAGAAAGCCTGCATGCCGTGCAAAATGCCGAGGATAAAAATGAGCTTGAGCTGGCCCATAATCATCGGAATGTCGATAGACAAGATGCGCCGCCACGCACCGCATCCTTCCATTACGGACGCTTCGATCAGCGATCTCGGGATCGCTTGAAGAGCGGCGAATACGACGAGCAGGAAAATCGGATTAATAAACGGGAAGCCGGAGAAAATGACCGAGAACAAGGCGGTGTCCGAACCTCCCAGCCAGAGCTGCGGAGAAATGCCGAACAGCTCCACGATCACGTTCATCCCGCCGACGACCGGGTTGTACAAGAACACCCACACCAGAATGAGAATGACCGACGGAACCGTAATCGTGATGACGAACAGCGTCCGAAACACGTACTGAAGACGCGCGCTCTTCAAATGAAACAACAACTCGGCGATAAACAGCGGCATCAGGACGCCAATCGTGCAGTCGAACAGGATGAACCAAAGCGCGTTCGTCAACGACTTATAGAAAGTGGCGTCCTTAAACAGCGCCACAAAATTGTCCAATCCGATGAAGATCGCCTCGTTGCCGCCTTTCCACTGATAAAATGACATCTTGAGCGCCATGACGATCGGATAATAGCTGAAGACGCCCAGCAGAGCGATAAGCGGCAGTAAAAATAAATAGGCGTGCTTGTTGCGATAAATAGAGCGAAGCAGGTTTAATCCGTAAGTTGACATCGTTGGGCCCTCCCGTTCCTCGCGGCGCGGGGCCGGAACGCCTTAAAAGCAGCGCCGGCCGCGGAATCCGTTCCGCTGCCGGTCGCCTTGGCCGGTCCGATCCCGGACAGCCGTTTACTTGTTGCCGTAATTGTTGTCCTTAGACCAGCCCTTCTCCTGCTTGATCTTCTCCGCTTCTTCCTTCATGTTCTTATCGATAAGCTCGACAAGCTGATCCGTCGTAATATCGTTGAGAACATAGCGCTGAATTTGCTGCAGCACAAACTGCCGTGCGTTCGTGCCGAGAATCGCCTGCGAGTTCAGGTCGACCTGGTTTTGCGGTCTGTACTTCGGCAAGTAACGCTCCAGGTTGACGTTCGGCTCGATGCCGCTAGCCGTAGGCGTAATCCAATTCATGTCGGCAAGCTGAGTAGCGATCGCCGGAGACGTATAGAACATAATGAAGTCCATCACTTCGTCTTGAATGTTCTTCTTGATTGCCGACGGCATCACGACGAACGCATCGGCCAGGTCGCCGAACTCGGCGGGATCTTCATTGGACGTCGGAGCGATCTCCTTCGTAATGACCGGAAATTCGAACGTATCCCAGTTAAAAGACGGCTTCATGTCGCTGGCAAACGGCTTGGCGTCAATATTGATCGTGAACGTGTGCGCGGCTTTGCCTTGCAGCCACATATCCCGCGCTTCCGCCATCGTCATCGCCATTGCGCCGGGCGCCCAGTAATTCGTGAACTGCTTGAACAGCTCGTACAGACCGCGTACCTCCGGCTTGTTGACGTCGATAATGCCCTCGTCCACGGCTTTAACGTATTCGTTCTGCTCGTACTTGTTGTTTTTGTACAGCGAATCGATCTGACTCACGTACTGCTCCTGAGTCTGCTGCGCCGTAAATCTTGCGAACCAGTCCCACGCCGATGTCACCTTGAGGAAGCCGGAGAACGGCTCCGTCCCGATGTTGGCCTGACGAATCGCCTCGAAGTTGGCGATCATCTCCGGGAACGTTTTAGGCGCTTTAAGCCCAAGCTGATCGTAAATGTCTTTGTTATAAGCGATTTTCAACGTGACCATCGAAGTGGCGATATTGTTGAGCTTGCCGTTGCGCGTGGAGCGCATCAGGTTAAGATCGACTTCACGGAAGCTATCGCCCCATTTTTGGTTCGTATAAGGGCTTGTCTTCTCCAGGTACGGGTCCATTTCCAATACGTTGTAGCCTTTATCGTTGTATTTTGTGTAGGGAAGGTCGTAGCTGAAGTCCATAATGACTTCCGGCTCCTGATTTCCAGCGAGCTGGGCAGCCATCCAGACATCGAAATCCGCGTTGTTCTGAGCGACTTCCTCAAAGCTGATCGTGACATTCGGTTTGATTTTTTTGTACTCGGCAATGGCCAGATCCAAACCGGCTTTTTTGCCGGGACCGGCCCATGAGGCGATTTTGAAGGAGATTGGGGCGTCCCCGCCGCCGTTTGCCGCGGCCGGAGACGAGCTTTCTTTGGAGCCGGAGTCGCCGCTGCCTCCGCATCCGGCGAGCAGCGTTGCGAATAGACTGAGAAGAACCAGCAGGGTAACGATTGTTTTAGATGACGCTTTCATATCTGTTTTTCCCCTTCCGATGGATGAACTGACGACCGTATCCGGGTTCCGCCGAAGCGGTTGTCCGCGAACTGGAATCGCTTACTTCAAAGTTAACCCCTCGGCGGGAAAATGATAATGCGGTAAACTTGTCTCGAATGTTTAATTTTTTGTCTTGCTTTTCTGATAGTCGCTTGGCGTCATTCCGGTATGCTTGCGGAATACTTGGCTGAAATACCGTTGATCTTCGTAGCCGACAAGACTTGCGATTTCATACACTTTGCTGGACGGATTGCTTAGCAGCTGGCAGGCTTTATCGATGCGGATTTGGGTCAGATAGTGCAGATACGTTTCCCCCGTCTTTTTTTTGAACACTTTACAGAAGTAGCTGGGGTCGATGAAAAACTTCTTGGAGATCACGTCCAGATCGATATTGTCCGCATAGTGCGTTCTCATGTACAAAATAATGTTGTCGAGCTGTTCGCCCCCGGTATGCTCGAAGCTTCTGTCGAAGTGCGCCCGAACGCGCTGTAAAATAGTTGCGAGCCAGTCGCATAGTCCTTCGAGCGTATCGTGCCGCCTCATTTTGTCCGAAGAAGAAACGTCCTCTCCAACGAGCTTATCCACCGCAAGCCCCATTTCGCTCAGCGCCTTGCGGACTTCGTACAGCAGCTCCGAGCAGGTGCGATACACATCGTGAGAGGGCAGACTGCCGCTGCGGCGAATTTCCCCAAAAAAGTCGTCCAGCTCCGACAGAACGCCCGCTTCGTCGTTCTCGCTCACAGCCGCCAACAGCCTGCGAGCATGCTCCTGAGGTACCGGCGAGTATTCCCCGCTCTCTTCAGGAATCGTCCCATAGGCAATGACCGAGCCTCCGCCACGGAACATTTTGTGCTGCAGCGCGAGCTCCGCTTGCCTGTAGAGCTCCTTCAGTTCCGTCAAAACTCCGGACTCCGACACGCCGAACGTCAGCGTCAGCCCTAGCCACTCCTTTACCTTGCCCGATATGTCCGCCAGCCCCTCCGTAACGTCCCGCTCCATGTCCCGCTCTCCGCCAAGCAGCATCGTCCCGATTGCGTCCCCGCGCGCCAGATGCAGCCGGATTCCCCTCTTTTCGAGAGCCGACGTCATGAACTCCTGCAGTTTGTCGTCGCCGAGCAGTTGCGCCTCGCCTTGCAGCAGCGCCACCTGATAGCGTTCGTCCGCTAGCCGAATGTTGTAATAAACGAGCCTTTCGTCTTCGATCGACGACGGAGAGATTTCCCCTGTCGCCAGTTCGCGGACAAGCTTCTCCCTTACGAAAGAGAAGCTTTCCGATACGGCAGACTGCAGGACATTCCAATCCTCCTTCGTTTTCGCGGTCCTTTCAATTTGCGTGCGAATTCCGCCCATGACGGCGATCAGTTCCTGCTCTTCCACCGGCTTGAGCAAGTAGTCGGATACTCGGCTCTTGAGCGCGCGTCTGGCATACTCGAATTCGTTAAATCCGGTCAATACGACAAAATGAGGCGAAAGCCCATCCCGAAGACAATCCTCGATCATCGCCAATCCGTCCTTGTACGGCATTTGGATGTCGGTCAGCACAACCTCCGGTTGAAGCTTGCGGATTGCCTCCATGCCCTCTTCGCCGTCCCTCGCGGTTCCGACAATGTTAAAACCCAGTTCCCCCCAATCGACGAACTGCTCCAAGCCTCTTACAATCATGGCGTCGTCATCCACAATAAGAACCGTATGCATAAAATACTCCCCCCGTTAAGTTCCGATCTGTCTTTTGCAAGGTATCCGTACGTTAACGCTCGTATAGCTATGCTGCACGCTGTCGATTGAAAGCCCGTAAGGTTCGCCGAAATAGAGCCGCAGCCTGCGATGAACGTTGATTAAGCCGATATGGTCCTTGTCCGTGCTCGGATCGTCCAGACTGCGTTGAATTTCTTCTAAGCGGTCCCGAGCGATGCCCGCCCCGTCGTCCCAAATCCGAATCCGTACATCGTCGCCGTCGTCGCCAGCCGTAATGGAGATCAGCCTCGCCCCCCGCCTTCGGTTGATGCCGTGCTCAATTGCGTTCTCCACCAGCGGCTGCAGCACCAGCTTCAATATCGCGATGTCCTGTAGAGAATCCGGAACCTCGATTCGAACGTCCAAACGATCCTCGTATCTTAGCTTTTGGAGCTTGATGTAGCTGATCAGGTACGACAGCTCGTCGGCCAACGTCGTGCGCTCCTTCTGGTCGGAAATAATATAGCGAAAAAGATGCCCCAGCGCCTTAATCATTTCCGCCGTGCCCGGGTCTTTGTTGACGATGGCCAGCATACGAACGGATTCCAGCGCATTATACAGAAAATGCGGCTTGATCTTGCTCTTCATGGCGTCGAATTCCGCTTCCCGCTTCATCAGCTCCACCTGATGAATGCGATTCTTCGTTTCGTTCAAATCGGCTACGAGCCGATAAAAGCCTTGACCGAGTCCGGCAATCTCATCCTGCCGCACGTGTACCGGGGTAGGCCAGAAGGAGAAGTCGCCGTTTGTAATCCGCTGCTTCACTTCCTTGGACAGCCTCTTAAGCGGCAGTGTCATTCGGTGTGCCAGTAGCGCCGCCAACAGAAACGCCCCGACGACGCATAAGCCGGTAGACAGCATAATGACACGCTTGATGCCTTGCTGCGTCTGCTGCGTCTCCTCAAACGGGGAGGAGACAATCAGATTCCAATCGCTGTTTGGCAGGGCGTCGTATACTGTCAGTCGGCTGCCCGTTCCAGGCTCGTACACGCCCGTCAAATCGAGCTGAACGCCGTCTGCCGCTTGAGCGAATGAACCGGAGGCAAGCGTTTGGCCGACCGCTGCCTCGTCCGACCCTGAGATCATCCGTCCATTCCGGTCGGAGATCAGTATTTCCGAGCCGTTCGCGAGATTTACCGCCGAATTGATGCTGGAGAAATCGCGCTCGGAGAAGGCGATCAGCACAACGCCAAGAGGACGGAACGCTTCCTCCGCCTTGATGAACTGTTTGACCTTGCGGGCGACAAAAATATATTTTCCGTTATGGTCGTAGCTTCCCCAATACGGTTTGCCGTCCAGTCTGTCCACATCCTCCAGCCAATCCGTATCCTGGCCGGGCAGAAACGTATTGGCGCCCGCATACGTTCTGTCTCCGGATGCGCTCACGATGGCGATTTCCTTGGCGCGAATGCCGTGAATTTTCAACTCATAGAATTGCTTCTCCAACAGGTTGGAGGCCGAGATTTTCTGCTGCACGTTGCCCGTCCAGTTTGTCTTCAGAATCGGATCGATGATCGCCGGATTGGTCATAATGAGCAGCGCGGCGTCCGCCGCGCCTTCCATGAAGCTCGACAAGTTTTCTTTCGAGTGCTCCAGCGCCGTCTCCATCATATCCATGCCGTTGCGATGAATCATTTTGGAAAATTTATCGATCGTAAAAACGGAAATGATCGTGGTCGGAGTAATAATAAACACCAGCAGCAGAATCAAAATTTGCGAGCGAACGCTGCCGCCGATCATCCATCCTTTCATCATCGTTATGCCTCACCCCTGAATTCGTAAGCGCTGTCATTAATCAGCCGTCGTTATTTCAGCAGTATAGCAGGATATTTCCCGTTCGGATACACTGGGTGAAAATGCGTGAGGGGAATTGCTGAGGCGGAAGGTACGTAGCTTATAAGTGTTGGAGGCAAGATGAGGCTGTCCCATAAGCCAAACAAGTTGCTGTGAAAAATAATCGATGATAAAGGTACAAGGGGGATGTGCCTCTCTCCGATGCTATACGCTTTCTGAAATCTGAATGGGTAAACCCGTGATAAGGTGATTTCAGAAGCGTATGAGGCAGTCTCCGAGAGGCACATCCCCCTTTCTTTATATCTCGATCATCTCAAGCAACTCTGCTTACGGGACAGCCACATTCTTCCAACTAAGCAATCTGATCATCGCCGTTACAGCCTCCGCGCGCGATACTGCGCCGCTCGGATTAAACCTGTTGTTCGGCTGTCCCTGCACGATTCCGGCATCTCGGGCTGCAGCGATCGCGCCTTTGGCCCACTGCGGAATATCCGTATCGTCGGAGAAGCCTGAAGCGCCAGTCGCCTGAAGCGGCAAATTCAGCGCGCGCGCCGCCAGTGATGCCATCTCCGCGCGGGTGATCACGTGATTCGGGCGGAACGTATTATCCTTAAAGCCGGTCACGATCCCGGCCTCAACCGCTTGCGCAATCGCGGCTTGCGCCCAGGCGCCGATGTCGTTGACATCCGCATAGGACAGCTTGGCGCCCTTGGTTTCCAGCTTTAACGCTCTCATCAGCATGGCGATGAATTCTGCCCGGGTGACAGAGCGATTGGGCTGAAACGTTCCGTCCGAATAGCCGTTGACGATTCCCCGTTCGATCGCTTGCTTGATCGAAGACGCCGCCCAATGATCGGCGATGTCCTTGAAGGACATTTCGGAAGGCTTCTCTTTCTCTTTCTCTTTCTCTTTCTCCTTCTCCTCTTTCTGTACCACCGGCGTCTTCGGACCGGACTCGGGAACGGTTGCCGGACCTGATGCGGGAGCCGTTCCCGAACCGGAACCATGATTGTTCGGAGGCGCTTTGATCTGGCCGCTTGTTAGCGTCAGCAGCTTAAAGCCCGCGATCTTATTCGTCGCGTCGATCTCATAGACGCCGACATACGTTCCGGAAGTTACGCCGCCAATGTCCGTACCCGATACATAAGGATCGACTACCCCCGCCCCGGACGGAACGGCGTCGCCTGCGCCCGGCGTCGGCAGCAGGGTCGCAGAAGTTTTGACGACCACACGATTGCCGACAGAAGCGGCGGCGGTGACCTTCGTCGTCCCCGTCAAGCCTCCCGCCGAAGCCGTGGCGGAGACTTCCGGTGTAATGCCGATCGTGACGGCGGCCGTGTTCGAATCGGAATGGCCGTCGTTGACCTTAAATGTAAAGGAGTCGCTGCCTGTTGCTCCCGCTTGCGGAGTGTAAGTAAATGCGCCGGTCGCGGCATTCGTAATCGCGGCAACTCCTTTGACTCCGTTGTCTACGATGCTGTACGTCAATGATTCGTCTTCCGGATCGTCGGCGACAAGCGTGCCGCTGATCGCGCTGTTTGCCAGAACCGTCAAGCTTTGCGGAGTTGCGGTCGGCGCCAGGTTGACGGCTTCGGCGTCAACCGCATACAGTCGGCCTTCGCCCGGGGCAAAAGCTGCGGTCAAGCTTCCTGTCGTACGGTTGTAATTCGCCGGAACCTCCGCCCCGGTCGTCTTGGAAACTTCCATGACGGAGCCCGGTTTCGTACTCAGCGTGAACGTCGACGTACGGGACGTCGCCATATCGCGATTGACCACCATCACGTACTGGCGTTCGTTCTCATCCTTGAACGAGCTGATGACGAACGGTTCGTTCCAATCGTCCGGTTTCCAGAAGAAGGAGCCTGGAAGTACGGTCGTCGAGGGCGGGATCGCAGAGCCCGTATGATAAACCGCTTCAGACGTCAGCCGGTTCAACGTCGTTCCGAGGTTCAGCACCTCCGCGTTCAGATCTCTCGCCCAACCGTAAGAAGGATTCTGCGTGCCGTCGGGATTAATGATCGATCCGTTAAATCCCGGATAGATCGGATGCGAATACGTAAAATAGATCAGACCTTTGGAGCCGTACGCCAGATTCGTATACACGTTATAGCGCATATCGTTCTCGGATGGCGAACGAAGCCAATTGCCGATCCCGACGGATTGGACGAACGTCCAGAAGTCGACGGCGCCCGCTTTAGCCTGACGCCGAATGATTTCCAGGTTGTTGTAATACTCCTGAGAAAATCCGCCGTCGGCCAAAAACGGATAGTAATCGAACAACAAAACATCCGGCTCTGCTCTTACCCAACGGTACACATAGTCCTCGTAAGATAGTGCGGCAATATTTTGATTGATCGTAAACCAAAAATCGGAATCCATAGGCTGACCGTTGCTGTAAGCGTTTCCACCATTGTACCAGTTATCCCCCGTTTGACTTCTCCAGACCCCGAGGAAGTTGTCTCCGCCGCCATTATGCGTAAACTCCAAATAATACGTCGTATTCGGCTGCACCTCCGCATTCAGCAGGAACCGGGGTTGGCTATTCGTGCCGACAGCCGATTGATTAAGCGTCGTTTGCGCGATAAGCGTCGATTGGGCCGGAGAATCCCATAACTTTAACGTCACCTGTTCCCCCGACTGCCATTGATCCCACGGCACATACCATTGAACGCTCGAAATATTCGTCTCATGCGCGCCTGTCGTGAACGTTTGTCCGATCGGCGTAACCGAATTCAACACGCTTCCATCCAGATGCTCCATTAACCCAAGCATGCTTGAAGGCGCATCGCTCGGAAGCAAATTAACAAGCGACATGTGATCGGGGTCGAGCGTCTTCAGTCTCTTGATCATATAACCAAGGCGCGTAAACAGCGCGGAGGGTGGCTCGTCGTACAAGTTATAGCCCATCAGAGCCGGATGATTCCAATAGTGTGAGACAATATCCTCAAGCGCCTCCTGCGCTGGCTCGCCGCCGTCGTTAAACACCGATTTGGAGAAAAGAACTTTGAACCATAGATCTTTATCGCTATCAGCCGTCTGATTGACATACGCTTCGCCGCCTGCGTATACATCGGATGCGCTAGCCGCCACGCCCACAGCAACCGCACTGTTGCTTGTCAGCTCCAAATAATACGCTTTGTCGGCCTCAATGCCTTGATGAATGCGAAATATCGAGGCATTGCCGTCGACAATACCGGGTCCGGTTATCGAATCGGAACCGATCAGCGTCGTCTTGGCCGGGCTGTCATACAGACTTAACGTTAATGTCGCGCTTTGCGGCCATTGCGTCTTGTCGATCTGCAGATCGACCGTGTTCAGCGACCATCCGGTGCCGGTATCGGGCGATTCGATGGTTTGCCCCCACGGGTTGGCGCTGTCTACGGATACCGTCGCATCGCCGACGGTTTGCGCGAGCACCGGTTCATACCAGCCGAGCTTCGTATCCGCAACCAGAATCTGCAAACCGTTCTGCGCCGCGAAGGTCAAAGCCCGATCGTTGACGTCGTACGTGTAGTGGCTGTTGCCGCCGACGATGAAGTTGACGTTCATCCCGGCGATTTCCGCATACGATTGCGCATTTACGCTTTCCGGAGGAGGCGGGTTGAAAATACCGATGTGAAAAGGATCGCTTCCACCGGTCGCCGATAACGAAGCTGAAGCAGAAGAAGGCGATGCGCCGAACGAGACCGTCGAAAACAAAAGCGTGAAAGCAAGCAGGGATGTGACAGGAAGCTTTATTTTTCGCATATACTCCTTATCTCTCCTTTAGAATCTCATTGATTCCTACCGTGCCAATATCCACTTCAATTCCCGATCGAGCGGACGGATCGCGATCGCGTTCGCCGGTTCATCGTTCTCCTGAGCTTCGGGGGAATCGAGCTTTCGGTCATACGCAAGCGAATACGCGCCTTCCATTCGTACGTCGTAGGAGTGACCGAAAAATCGATAATGGATTCCATCCGCAGCAGCCTGCAAATCCGGCTGCTCGGCCGTGTCCCCCCACGCCATCCGGAGCCCCCAATTATCAAGCGCGCTGCGAAACGTAATGGCCGTTTCCGCGCAACGGATCGCAATGCTGCCGCCCCCCTCGAGGAGCAGTTCAACCTCGAGCTCTCCCGTCACGGTATCGTCTACTTTCAACGAAACGACGGGGGCCGGTCTCGCATGGCCGGATGGATCGAATAGAATAGGCTCGATCCCCGTCCGGGTACGGAAATCGTTCCACCGTGCTCCGTCCATGACCGGGAGCGTGTCGTAACGGCAATCCTCCGTCGCGCATACGTCTCGCAAATACCGCTCCTCATACGTTTCGTCGAATAAATGAATGTCCCTGATGCGGAAATGCTCTTTTTCACGGAACAGATTAACCCGATAATTGCGGTTGTAGTACCAGACCGATTGCCGCCCTTCGTTCTTCCAATCCTCGAGCGCGCATATCGCGGACGCAGGGGTGAGCGGATACCGGCTCTTAAACCATGCTCCCGATGCGGCCAGCGTTTCGACGACCAGTTCGCCTTCTTCTCGCTTTTGGGCAAGCAGGTCGATTTGATCGGTCAGTCCTGCGCCAATCCGCTCCCAGCCGAATGAATTTTCCTGACCGATCTGCGCATAGCCGAAGGACAACTGGGCGGGACGGAAGCTGACATCGAAAAACCAGCGTACCCAGGAAGGAAGGCCGCCTCCTCCCTCGTTTCCGGTATAGACGGGCTCCAGCGTCACGACGGTTTGGCCGTGCCCGTGATCCGCGGCATCGTATTGGTAGATCGGGTCGCTTCCGAGCATGCGGAATACCGGCACCGGAATTTGATTAGCCGCGGTCTGCGCAGGCATGAAACCGTTGAGACGGCTAGGATAATAGGCCTGGTTGTAATAACCGCCCCAAAGCGTATAGCCGTCCGTGCCCCATTGATCCTTGCAATTGCAGGAAGCGACGATGGCATAGCGATCGGCCAAATAACCGAGCAGATGAGCATCGATAAACCATGAGCCTACGGACTTCGGATATCGGCCGAACTTGGCTCGGAACTCTTCCATGAAGACGTCCGCAAGCCGCTCTCTCTCCTCGGGAGTGTAGCCGATTGAAAACCCGACATGGGCATGCCAATCCCACGCATATCTGCCTCTCCAGACCAAGCCTGCCTTCTCGACTAACGGCTGTACGACTTCGAACCAGGCGCCGATTTCCTGCTTTTCATCCGTCTCCTGCTTCAGCAAAGCCACGAAATTGTCGTCGATCAGGGCGTCGTACTGGATCAGCCACGTCGCCGGCAGCCCGTGCTTTCGCACGAGCGCCAGCTCTTCGCGCAGCGTCTCCAACAAATCGATATCCAGTCTCGGTTCTACTCCGCGAATAAAATTAACGATATTGACTCGGTTAGGCCATTCCTTGTTCAAGTAGGTCAAAATCAGCTCTCCAATGCATTCTTATAAATGGTTTTAACGACCGATGACTTCCGGCTTGTCGCTGTATACGTTTCGAGGCAGCGTTCTTTTCACCTCGATCGAGATTTTTCCCGCCGGCGTTTCTTTGTAAGCCTTATACTGCTCGTTGAACTCGGCGATCGTTTCCTCGTCGTGCCCGCGAACCTTCATTTCGTTCAAGAACTGCTCGTAAGCGGATTCGAATTCATTCTCGTTTTTGGCGAGCAGCATTTTGGCGTAATATTGCATTCTGATATCGTTCTGTACCGGGCTATACTTCTCCACCTGGCCGCCTATGAGCGTCTTCGTCCGACTTACGGCCGGAATCAGGCCAAATGTTCCCTGCTCGTGATTCAACTCCTCGGCTTTGTACAGCATCGCGTTCGTAGCCGTCCAAGGCGGCTCCATCGTCGGAATATGCGTCTGCAGCGTGCTGCCGAGGTATTTCCACCAGAAGAAGCCTTTCTCGGTCACGTTGGTCATGCCTTCTCCGCCCCAGAAGTCCGGCCCTCTGAACACCGCATCGTTGACAACGACGACCCCGTCTTCCATTTTGTACGCGCCCATCGACTCCGGTCCGTATTCCATCAGGATGAACGCTTCCGGCGTTTGATGCCAGTCGAGCCCTTTCATGATCAGATCCGGATTTTTGGCCGTGCTGCTAATGCCGGTTCCCAATCCGCCGAAAGGACTGAAGTTGGCGTATTGCGCAGGTTTGATTCCTTCAATGGCGGGCAGATAGGCAGGAACGAACCAGCCCTCCGGAAACCCTTGCGACTCCAGCGCTTTGTACGTGATCGAGTCCGCAATACCGTTATTTTTCAACGTGCTCGCATTCGGATTGTCCCAACCGTCGAAGAGCATCGAGCCGAATCGCAAGGAATTCCCCTTTTCCAGGAACAGATCTTTTTTGTGGAACGCGGTTTCCGGGTCCAACAGCCCGTTCAAATGAAGCTTATTCAGCCATTGAAAGCCTTGCTTGAAGCCGGGCATTTTGTAATCCGGCAGGGCCGAGCCGTCGGCCTGTTCGTTCCAGCCGGTTCCGCCGACGATCGTCCTTACGCCGAACATCGACATCACGACATTTAGTCCCGCAAAATTTTCCCCGCCCAACGACAACGGGATAATCGAGCGGCCCTTCTCGTCCTTCGTACCTTTAATCGCGTTCAAATACTGCTCGAAGCCTTCTACTGTCTTAATGTCGTCCACCTTCAGCCCGGATTTCTCAAGAAGGTCGTCTTGAATCCACAACCCCTGGGCGTTGCCTTGCCAGGCGGAAGGCTCGTCCAGAACCGGCTCATACCCCATCGGCACGAAGTAGATATGTCCGTCCGTTGCGCGCCAGTAATCGACCAGCCGCTTATCGATCTTCGCCAGATTCGGATATTCCGCCGCGTTGTCGAAGTACTTATCGAGCGGAAGCAGCTTCTGCTCCTTGATCAATCGCGACCACATCGCATTTTCGGCATCCAGAATAATCGCATCCGGGAACTCTCCGCTGACGAGCTTAAGATTGATTTGTTGGGCGATATCGCTGCCGTTGCCGATTTCGACTTTATCCCACCGGACGCCCGATTTTTCCATGATCATCTTCGTGATTTCGCCGTCCAGATTAATCGGCGTTGTCAATATCGGATTGTACAAAGTGAAGCCGTTAATCTCTTCCCCCGCCGGCGTCTTCGACGCGGATTCCGTTGCGGCTCCGCCGCTTGAAGTCGGGGATGGCGTGGAAGTCGCTTCATTGTCTTTATTGGTGCACCCTACAAATAAGGTCGTGCTCAAGGTCATTGCAAACGCCGTCTTACCCCACTTTTTCCATCTCTTGCTCATTTTCGTAGTGCCTCCCCATGGATGGTTTGTTCAAGTTTTTTCTTTTGTCATTTCGTTCATTCCTTAACGGATCCGATTAGCACCCCCTTGACGAAATATCGCTGCAGAAACGGATATACGAGCAAGATCGGCAATGTCGTCAGCATAATCGTCGCCATCCGGACCGACTTCGTCGTCACTGCGGCAGGATTGTACATGCCGGCGTCTCTGGCCGCGCTCATCTGCCCGGCGCTGATCATATTGCTCGCTTCTACGGTGCTCATCACGCGTTGAAGATACGTAGGCAGAGGTTGCAGCTGGAGATCGTTCACGAAGAACGCCCCGGTAAACCAATCGTTCCAATGAAAGACGGCCGTGAACAAGCCTAGTGCCGCCAGCAACGGCATCGAGAACGGCAGGATGATGGCGAAATAAATTCGCGCGTACCCTGCGCCGTCGATTTTGACGGACTCGATCACATTTTCCGGGATATTGTTCTGAAACGACGTTTTCATGACAAGCATATTCCATACGCTGAACAGGTTAGGAATGACGAACACCCAGAAGCTGTTGATGAGATCGAGCCGAATCAACTGAATGTAGAACGGGATAAGCCCCCCGTTAAACAGCATGATGAACAGAAAGACAATTGTCAGCTGCCTTCTTCCCGGGAGCTCCTTCCGGGACAGTGCGTAAGCGACCATGGAAGTAACGAGCAGAGAACCGATCGTGCCGATCGCCGTGCGGAGCACGCTGATTTTGAACGCATTTAATATGATTTCGTTTTGCAAAATGACGATGTAGTTGCCTATCGTAAAGCTTCTCGGCCACCAGTAAATGCCGCCCATCGCAGCGTCCGCGCCTTCGTTAAAGGAAAGAACCAGAATATACCACATCGGATAAGCGGACAAAAATGCGAACAGAATCATTAGCAGCGAATTAAATACCGTAAACGTATTGAGTTTGGTTACCATATGCCCTCTCCGCCTATGCGTTTCGATATGAAATTGCTTAACACGAGCAGGAAGGTCGTCATAAAGCTCATGACAAGCCCGATTGCCGTCGTCATGGAATATTGGGCTTGACCGACCCCAAGCCGCAGCACATACGTATCGATCACTTCCGCCACGCCGATATTCGCGGGATTGATCATCGCGTAGATCTGATCCGCGCCGACGCTAAGCAGACTCGGAATCGATAAGATGAAGACGATCGTGATGATCGGAAAAATGCTCGGCAGCGTAATATAACGCATTTGCTTAAATCGTCCGGCGCCGTCCAGCTCCGCGGCTTCGTATAGAGCGGGGTTAATGCCGGCGATCGCCGCCAGGTACAGAATCGTTCCCCAACCGATTTCCTTCCACATGCTGCTTAGAATAAAGATCGGGCGGAACCAAGTCTCCGAACCCATAAAAGCGATCGGCTCGATTCCGAAGATCCCGAGCAGCGAATTCGCTCCTCCGCTGTCGATCGAGAAGAAGGCGTCCAGAAAACCGACAACGACGATCCAGGAAATGAAGTGCGGAAGGTAGCTCATCGATTGAACGAATCGCTTAAATGCGAAAGACCGGATTTCATTAATCAATAATGCAAACAAGATCGTCGTCGGAAACACAAACAGCAGCCTCAGCATCGTCAACAGGAACGTATTGCCCATCGCTCTCCAAAAATCCGCGCTTGCCGTAAATTCCTCGAAGTTTTGCCATCCCACCCATGGGCTGCCCCAAATGCCTTCCCTGAAGTTGTAATCCCTGAACGCCATCTGCAAGCCTAGCATCGGAAGGTAGTTGAACATGACGACCAACGCAATCCCCGGAACGATAAACAAATATAAGGGGAGCATTCCCTTCCTCTTTATTGCAGAGAAACCCACAACATCACTCCAATCTTAGCTGTATAAATTAACTATAGAGAGTCGGGTAAGCGTTCTCAATCGTCCTATCGCACGATTACCGCTGCTCTCGCACGATCTTGACGAGATCCAAATAAAACAAGACCGCCAGGAGACGCAGCGTCTCCTAACGGTCATCTTTGCAAAGCATGCGCTTGGGCTTTATTCGTCATCGGCTGCGCCGACGAAGTTTCTGTACTCCTTCGGCGACAGCCCCGTGATCCGTTTGAACAGACCGGTGAAATACCCGATATTTTGATACCCTACGCTCTCCGCTACCTCGTAAAGCTTCAACTCGGAGTGGTGCAGCAATTGCTTCGCTTGGGCGATCCGGATGTGAATCAGCAGGTCGGTAAAGGATTGCCCCAACTCCTCTCGCAATAACGCCCCCAAATAATTGGGACTGAGGAATACCGCGTCGGCAACCGAGCTAAGCGACAAATTTTCCTTGTAGCGGGCGTTCATCATATCCAGCGCCTTCCGGACAATGACCTGGGCATGGCTCAGCTTCTTGTCCGCGATATAATCGCAGAACCCCGTCAAAATCCGAATCGTCGTCTGCAGCAGCTCCATTTCATCCTCGCACTCGAGAAGCTCCCCCCATAGTTGCTTCTCCGAGCCCAGATGCTTGCCCGCGCCTCCGATTTCATCGGCTGTCCGGCTTGCTCTGCTCACCCATTCGAGGCACAAGCTCCTCATCTCCGAGCCTCGAATGCGGATGTCGCCAAGCAATCCCCTCATCAGGTCCCCAAGCGCACTCCGGCTGCCCAGGCTGTCCCCCGCTCCCATCCGTTCAAAAAATTCGTTGCTGCTCTCCTGCAAGCTTTTACCTGAATGTTCGGGCTGATCGATAAACTCGTGCCAAAAGAAGATTTGTTCCGTCCGCCCAAGCAGCCGCAAATTCACCGCTCTTCTCGCAAGCCGGTAGCTTTCGCTCAAGCCGACCAGCGATTCCGCAGGAGGGCCTACTCCGATGCAGATCGAGGATAGACCGATTGTTCCCGCTTCGCTCTCGATCTCTTCCAGCAGCAAGGTCATCATCCGATCCCCAATAAGGGAATTCCCTTGTTTCACAAAGAGCACCAAATCTCCGCGAGGGGTCACTGTCGTCTCTTCGATATGCGAGGCGCAAGCTTTGTCTGCGCTCCTCCGAATTGCCGCTTGAGCGATTCGCGTCGCGGCTTCCTTCGTGTGCGAGGGATGCGGAATGAAATCGATCGAGACGATCGCGATCGAACGCGGAACGGCGTCGGCGAACATTCCCAGTGAACGGGCACGCTCAGCCGCTTCGCTCTCGTGTAGAAGAAGACCGTGAATCAGCTCTTGCATGAGGTTCTCCCGAGCAATAAGCGCGAAAGATTTAAGCTGGTCCTTTACCCGAGCCTCCTCCTCTGTCTTCCTCATGTCGATCAGCCTCTCGCCGTGCATTTGCTCCAGGATTGCCGCCAATTTGCCAAAGTCGATCGGCTTGACGAGGAATGCGTCGACGCCGAGATCAAGCGCGGTTTTGGCATATTCGAATTGTTCATATCCCGTTACCATGATGATGCGCAGCTTCGGATTGTAGACACTCATCCGGGATGAAAGCTCCAGCCCGCTCATCCCCAATAGCCTAATATCTGTGATCAGAAGATCGGGCGGGTCCAGCTCTGCGAGCGCGAGAGCTTCAGCGGCATCTTCCGCTTCGCCGGTAACTCTCATCTCGTAACGATTCCAATCCACATGGCGAATAATCGATTGTCTTTGTCTGATTTCGTCATCGACAACGAAAATTTTCATCTGTATATCAGCCCCGATCCAAAGATGTATTTAACGAAGATTGCCTGAGTTCGATTGTCTGCGGAATGACGATCCGTACGTTAGTGCCTCGGCCGATCGAGCTGTCGATCGTCATCCTGCAGGAGGGGCCAAAGTACCGCTTAAGACGTTCATTGACATTAAAAATACCGAAACCGCCGCCAGTTTCGCGCAAGCCGGAGCCGCCGCCCAACAGCAGTTCGTTCAATTGCTCCGCCGACATGCCCTTGCCGTTGTCCATGATCTCAATGCACAGCTCATTCTCTCCCTGCAGCCGAGCGCGAATGCCGATTTTGCCCTTGCCGCCCGTGCTTTCGAAAGCATGCAGCAACGCGTTCTCAACAATCGGCTGCAGCGTAATCTTGATCATCTCGCAAGACAACGCCCGCTCCTCTACATCGAATTCAACCGCGATCCGTCCCGGATAACGCTGCTCGTGAATGTCCAAATAGGCTTGGACATGCTCCAGTTCTTCGCTTAACGGCAGAATATCGCCGCCTCGATTCAGCGCCAGCCGGAAAAACTTGGCCAACGCGTCCACCGTGCCGCTAATTTCGGACGAGTCGATATCCATCGCCATGCTTTTCACCAGCGCAAGCGTATTATACAAGAAATGCGGGTTAATCTGCGCCTGGAGAAGACGCAGCTTCTCCGTTTCCGTCGCGCTTCTTGCTGCCGCGATTTCTTTGACCGATTCCTCCAATTGCGTCGACATCCGATTAAATTCCGCCTCAACATCGGCGAGTTCATCATTCCCGTGAACTTTCACCATTAGCCCCAGATCGCCGTCCCGCACTTTGCGCATGCTTCGAATTAGAGCGTTCAAGCGCTTCGTTAATCTCCCCCCGAAGCCGATGAGTACGACTAATGTAAGTCCGACGAACAACATACCGACCACGATCGCCGCGTTCTTGACGAGCCGTAGCTTCTGCCAAAGCGATTCCTGGCTAACAACCGAAACGATTTTCCAACCCAGTCGATTCGTCTCAAAAACAATCAGGTTCATTTTGCCGTCAATTTTCGTTGCGTACCAGCCCCGCTTGTCGGCGAACGCCCTGTTCAGGTACTCCAATTCCTTGACGTTCTCGCCTGTTCGAACATCCCTGGCATCGATTAAAGCCCTTCCTTCGGCGTCAGCCACAACCATCCAACTGTCGCTGTATTCCAGCGGACTTGAGAGCTGGTCAAACAAAGCGCCGGCCGTCACTTCGATATCAATGATGCCGTATTTCTCGTTGCTCAAGTAGTCGACCAGCCATTTGCTGATGTGAAACGTCGGGGGACCGCTTCGGCTAAAATGCCAATAAAACTGCCGTTCCTCCGCTTCCATTGCAGGATACCATTCTTTTACAGAAGCCTTTTCTATGTTCAAAATCGTGCCTCCGTCCTCGTGCAAGGTCGGATTGGTTTTATAGAATTGAATGCGTTTCATCGGAAAATAAGCCTGAGTTCTGCTAACGAGCGAATTCATTTGCTGAAGGGCTGCGACCTCATCCTGCAATCTTTCATATTTCTGTGTAAGCGCTGCCGAGATTCTCGGATCGAACGCCATTTGCATCAAAATATTTTGATATCCGGTAATTCGGTATTGAATATTTTCGTTGAATTGATAGACGACCTTCTCCAGCATTTCGCGATTTTCTTTTTGCACAAGCGGCAAACTCGTGGAAAATAAATAGAGCCCGATGACCAAAACCGGGATAATGAGAAAAAAAATAAACACCAGGATAAGCTTTTGGAGCAAACGCACTCTCTGCCAATACTTCATGAAGACGCCTCACCGACCTCTTGTGTGATCCGGTTTCGTTCAAGCAATACTTCTTTTATAGCTTGCGCTTCTATCCTTGTCAATTTCCGCGTATTGCTGAAGGCTAATTTCATTGCGAACCTTTTGTAAACCCGGAGCCAATATACTCCAAACAAATCTATTTGAAAGTTAGGGGGCTCGGCAATGAACACGTTGAAGGTTAACACTAGCGTACATATGCTTACCATGCTTATGGGAACATGGTTGGTAGTCGGTATTTTCGTTGACGGGTATGCGCACAATCATCGGGTTCCCGAATCTTTTTTTACGCCATGGCACGCCATTCTTTACAGCGGATTTGTGGCTTCGGCCTTATGGATCGTCGGGCTGATCTATGCGAACAAGAGGCGGCACGGGGGAACTTGGCGGCAAGCAATCCCCACAGGATATGGACTGGGCTTGATCGGCGTTGCTGTTTTTCTTTTTGGCGGAATTGCCGATATGAGCTGGCACCTGATCTTTGGCATAGAGCAAGCTCTGGACGCTCTCCTCAGCCCGTCTCATCTCCTGTTAATGCTGGGAACTCTATTGATTATTAGCAGCCCTTTTCGCTACGGTTGGGCGCTCTCTCCCGATCAACCCGGATGGCGCCACTTTTTCCCCATACTGCTTTCTACTGCTTTGACCGTAGGCGTCGTCAGTTTTTTCCTGATGTACTTATGGACGTTTCGCTACAATTTGCCCGCACCGGACGTCATCGAGTGGTATAGAAGCCGAACCGATCCCTTCTTCGGCATACGAGTAATCGAAGATTTGGAGATTCGCGGTCTTTCCTACATTCTATTGAACACCTTGCTGTTCATGTCGCCGGTATTCCTGCTGCTCAAGCGATGGCAAGTTCCTTTTGGCTCATTTACCTTCCTCTTTACATTTATTAGCGTACTTATGGGCGTGTTGGACGGATTCCAGCAGATTTTGGCTATTCCCGTCTCTCTTATGGGCGGACTGGCTGCAGATTTAATCTATGTCAAATGGCGACTAGGAGGGAGCTCGACGAGAGGTTATCGATTTTTGGCGATAGCTGTACCTGTGGCGCTGTGGGGCAGTTATTTTCTCAGTATGGCGTTGTCGGGCGGAATTGGATGGTCTCCGGAGTTATGGGTGGGCTCCATTGTTCAAGCTTCGCTTTTGTCCCTCGCATTAAGCATTCTTGCTATCTCGCCTGCTCGGGGTAGTCAATGAATATTCTAAAAAGCACCCTAAAGATGGCGGCGTTCATAATCGGTTTAGCTCTGGTCGCGGGCTGCTCCGGAACCAAGTGGGACAATGTGGATAAGAGACCTCCTGCACGAGGTCTGCTGGCCATGGTCCAACAAGATCAAATGACCAATATAACCGACAGAGGTTATCGCGTTATTGCGGCTGAATCTGACGGGAAGCCCTTCGGGGAAGGAGACGTCGACATCAGGCTGTTAGTACTGGACTCTTCCGGTATCCCTGTGCAGAAGTTTACTGAAGATCGAACCAAGCTGATGCATCTGATCGTGGTAAGCAAGGATCTGGGTACGTTCATGCACGTTCATCCGGAATATGAGGGGGATGGCGTCTTTACAGTCCCAATTTCCTTCCCCCATGCCGGTCCTTATCTTCTAATTAGCGAATTTATACCCGAGCGTCAGGACATGACCGTTCATAAACAATGGATCACAGTAGCCGGTGAAAAGCCGCCGAAGGTAGAGACGTTGCCCGATGACTCCTCTAGCAAAAGAATGGGCGATCTGAATATTTCTCTTTCCGCCAGCTCAGGTCTTGATCACATTATTGCCGGGGAAATGGTCATGCTCCTCTTCCAACTCTCCGATGCCGAAACTCTTCAGCCGGTTGGAAGGCTCGAACCCTATCTAGGAGCTTCTGGGCATAGCGTTATTCTGAACAGCGCAGCTGACGTGTATGTTCACGTGCATGCCGCTGAAGAGATGAGCTCGGGAGGCAGCGTTATGTTTCACACTGTATTTCCCGAGGCGGGGATCTATAAGATTTGGGGGCAATTCCAGTATGAGGGTAAACTCACTACAGTTCCATTTGTTATACAAGTCCGGTAATGCCGGGGAAAATGGAGCAAGATCAGTTCGACACAGCGCGCGATTACGGCTGTCTCCTAAGTAAACAGAGCCGTACCGAACGATTATCGATGATTCCTATGCGGTGCATCTATCTCCTTCCGATGCTATACGCTCCCGAAATCTGAATGGGGAAACCCGTGATAAGGTGATTTCGGGAGCGTATGAGGCAGTCTACAGGAGATAGATGCCCTTCTTTTTCATCGATAATCTTGTACGTCCCTACTTACGAGACAGCCCCTTCTCCTTATCCCATCACAACCCGCTGACGTTGGCGAGCCGACGCTAAACAAGCGTCGATCAGCTTCATATTCTCAACGGCGTCCTGTGCGGAAAACAATGGAGCTTCCTCGCCCCAGACGACGCGGGCGAACTGGTCGGATTGCGCCACGTAGGCGTCCACGCCGTAAGGGCCTTCCGTGCGAGTTTCCCCGCCGACCTGTACGACAATCGTGTCGTTCTCCTTGTTCGGCAGGAACGACGGCTTCAGCACGATCGTCCCTTCCGTGCCGACGATCTCCAGCTCGTTGCGAAACGAAGCCCACATGCCGCAATCGAACGTCAGCGCCACACCGCCGGCAAATTCCACCAGACCGGACGCCATCATATCCACATTGTCGTGCTCCGGGGAAAACAGCGCATGCACCGTTACCGCCTCCGGCTCGGTCCCGACAATCCAGCGGGCCGCGCTGAGCGGATACACGCCGACGTCGTACAGACCACCGCCGCCCCATTCCTTCACCTGTCTAATGTCGGTTTTATTCGCGGCTCCGTTGTACGTGAATACGCCGCGAATCGCCCTGAGCGCACCAATCTCCCCGCTGGCGACGATTACTTTCACCCGCGCGATTCGCGGATGATGCCGATACATGAATGCTTCGGCCAGATGCACGCCCGCTTCCTTGCAGGCGTCGACCATCTCCTGCGCTTCCGCGGCGTTCATCGCAAGCGGCTTCTCGCACAGAATATGCTTGCCTGCCTTCGCCGCCGCAATCGTCCATTCCTTATGAAGATGATTCGGAAGCGGGATGTACACCGCATCGATATCCGGATCGGCCAGCAGCGCCTCGTAGCTGCCATAATGCTTCGGAATGCCGAATTCCTCCGCCTTCGCTTTGGCCTTCTCTTCGTTCCTGCTGGCCACGCCGACGAGCTCGCCCGTCTCGGAAGCCAGAACGGCCGGTATGACAGCGCGATCCGCGATTGCGGCGCAGCCGAGTATTCCCCAACGCAAACGTTTCATTGCCAATTCCCCTCTCCTCGCCGATGATCCCTATCATTATAGCATGCCGTCCTTCTTTTCGATTAAGCCGATTTGGGGTACAATGGGACGATACCAACGAGACAGAGAGGGAGAAAAGGATGCCATACCGCCTCATAGCCATGGATCTTGACGACACGCTGTTAACGGACGAATTGACGGTGACGGAAGGAACCCGCCAAGCGATGAACGACGCCATTGCCCGGGGAGTCCATATCACCATTGCGACGGGAAGAATGTTCGATTCCGCGCAGAAGATCGCCCGTCAAGTCGGACTGAACGTTCCGATCATCACTTATCAAGGCTCGCTGATCAAAAACCTGCTGGACGAAGAGGTGCTCTACGAGCGCTCCATTCCGATAGAAGTCGCCCGCGAGCTGTATGAATATTGTTTGGCTAACGATCTGCATCTGCAAAGCTACATCGACGACAAGCTCTACGTTGCGGAAGACAACGACAAGATCAAAGGATATGTCGCGCAATCCAAAATCCCTTATTTCGTAGAACCGGACTTCAAACGCATTATCGACCATCCGAAGCAAACGAAGCTGCTCATCATCGACGAACCTGCGAAGCTGGACGCCCTGATGCCCGAATTGAAAGCTCGTTTCGGCTCGCAGGTGCACCTGACCAAGTCCAAGCCGAACTACCTGGAGTTCCTGCATCCGGAAGGCACCAAAGGTCACGCGCTGCGTTTCCTCGCCGCCCATTACGGCATCCCGATCGAAGAGACGATCGCCATGGGCGACGCGATGAACGACCACGAGATGGTCGAAGCGGCCGGTCTCGGCGTCGCAATGGCCAATGCCGTTCCGGCGTTGAAGGCGATCGCCGACTACGTCACGCTGTCCAACAACGAAGACGGCGCCAAACACGTCATCGAGAAATTCGTGTTGAACGCCTAGGGCGTGTCTGAATACTCCGAGGGCAGCAAATTTTGCCGAATTTTCGTTCCATGCAAGGAACTTTTGTGAAGGCGTACCGGAGGTACGTCAAGCAAAAGTGGCGCAGCAGGGGAGGTGAAAGGTGCCCCTGAGCGGGTTTTCAGACACGTCCTAACATCAAACAAAGCGCTTCCCGCCTTAATTGGAGGGAAGCGCTTTGTTTCATTTATTGACCCGCTATCTCGACGTCGTCGAAATAATACGTTCCCGTCGGCGTCTCGCCGGAGGCCAATTTGACCGCTCCGATATCGGCCGTCGGCGTTTCCAGCGCCTGATGGCTTACCTTCAACGCGCCGTCGATGTACAAGTCGTACGTATCCGTCGAAGTATCGATCAGCAGCAGCACATCGTACCACTGATTCGCGTTATAGCTCATGAAGGGCGACCAGTTCGTGCCATTGTTCGCATAAATATCCCCGCCGCCGTTGAACCCGATTTGCAGCAGCTCCGCGTCCGAAGAATCGTTGACGATCAGCGACTTCCAATTGGTTTTGTCGGCGATATTGATTCTCGCTCTGACGGCAACATTGCCGCTTGCCGGCGCGAAAGTCCGCACGCTCACGATGGCCCCGCTCCCTGTCTTGGCGACCCTCACGCTTTTATTCGCCGCGCTCGGCACATTTTCTACTGTAATCCCGGAACTGCTCACCCAGCCTGCAGGCGCCGTTCCCGCGCTTTGACTATTGAACGTCTCGGCCACAAGCGGCGGAACAGCCGTCACTTTGACGTCGTCGAAATAATACGTTCCCGTTGGCGTTTCTCCCGATGCGAAGCTCACGCTTCCGACATCCGCCGTCTCCGATTCCAGCCGCCCGTTATGGACTTTGCGAATGCCGTCAATGTAGAGATCGTATCGGTCCGACACCGTGTTGACGACAGCACGGACATCGTACCATTGGTTCGTATTGTAGCCCATGAAAGGCGACCAGCTTGTGCCGTCATTAGCGTAGATATTGCCGCCGCTGTCGAAGCCCACTTGCAGCAATTCCGCCCCGGCGGAGCTGCTTACGACGAGCGATTTCCAGTTGGTCTTGTCCGCCACGTTCATCTTGGCCTGTACCGTGACGACTCCGCTTGCGGGAGTGATTGCGCGGGAGGACACAATATCCCCGCTTCCGGTCTTGCTTACCCGCACGCTTTTGTTCGTTGCGCTCGGCACGTTCTCGACCGTAATACCCGGGCTGCTTACCCAACCGCTCGGCGCCGCGCCCGCGGTTTGACTATTAAACGAATCGTCCAGCAGAGCGTCGGAAGGAGAAAAAACGACGTCGGTTACGTTCCCCTGAATCCCGATGTTCCCGTTTATCGCATTCGTTGCGAACGTCCCGGCTCTCTTGTAATCGGTAATCCGAACGCTGCTCACATAAGACGCGCTTCCCGCGCCTTTGATCATAGATTGCATCTCGCCCGATCCGTAGTAATCGACGTTTTTCATCTCGACGTTTCGTATGCTCGCCCCGTTGCCTTCTCCGGGGAATCTCTCGTCCGTACGGAATTGGAAGATCATCGATTCGCTGGGGTTGCGGAACGTCTCGATCCGAATGTCCTCGAACAGCACGTCTCTGATCTCGTTGCCTCCGTTCGGCCATAGCTTCAGAACCCCGTTGAATTTGTTCAAATCGTATACGCCTTGCTGCGCAAGCACGTCTAGGTTCTGAACGGTAATATCCGAAATATCGGCATTGACGGCGGTCCCTAAGCCGATCAGCACGATATGGGCGTCGTCTCCCCACAGCACGCTGTTGCGGAACGTGTTATGCGCCCCCGCAGCATAGTGATACATGACCAGATTGTCGTCGTTCGTCCGGATGAAGACGCCTTCGACGAGGCCGTAGCTGCTTCCGCTCATATGAATGCCGTCGGCATTAATCGTACTGCCGAAAATGTTCACGTTCTTAACGACAGGCCGGGTCGAGAAGTTCATCACGATCGTCCACATCGGGGAATCCAGCACCGTAATTCCCTCGATGCGATTGTCCGTTCCGGTGACGAGCCAGATCGCTCCCGCCCGACTCTCCGCCAGCGTGGTCGGGTAGTGCGTCAATTCGCCCGCATCCAGAATCCCTCTCCCGGTAATCGAAACGTTGCTGACCCCGTCCCCCATGAAGGAGCCTTTCACTACGGAGCCTGCTTCGATATAAACCTTGTAATCGTCCTGCGAGAGGAAGAAGGATTCCCCGGCATGCCAGTTGCCGTACTCCGCGCTTGATCTCCACACCGTAGCCGGATTGCCGTCCGCCATGCGCTCATAACCCGGCATAGCTCCGGCGATCGCTTTGTTTAGAGCGACGTTCGTCGTGCTTCCGACAGCATATAGCGACAGCTCGCTCGCGAACGAGCTTAGAAAATCGCGTCCCGTTCCATTATTGCCCGTCAGCATCAGTCGAACATATCTGGCGCTCTTCGCCGGGAACGTTCGCTCGATGGTCGTTCCGGCCTCCGCGTTGCCCGTGCCGTCGTAGGTCGGCGCATAGTCGTCCGCTTCGTTTATCTTCGTCTCAAGAACGAACTTGAGCGGATTCACCGTCGCCGACGCCCCGGCTCCCGTTCCCTGGCCTAATACAAGCTTATTTAGAGAATAGACGGCGCCCAAGTCGAATTCGACCCACATGCCCCGGGGAAGATGATGCACGCCCGGCTTAAAATAATACGTGTTCTTGCCCGTCGGCAGCCGCAGCGGAATTTCGTCCCCCTGTTCGATGACGAATACGTTGGAAGCCGTATCCGAGACGGCGTTCGTCTCGATCGGGTTCGTTACGATGTGCAGGACGTCCTCCTCCCAGTCGCCGTTAATCCTCAGCGCGAGCTTGCGCGGCGACGACTCGTTCTGGGTCATGGAGAAAACCAGCGTATTGCCGGTTTGGACTGGCGTTATCCCGTAGGAGGTCGGCCTCAAGTCGTATGCCGCAAGCGTGCCCGCGGCATACGTCACTTTGACGTCAACCGTTCCGTTAAAGTCGAAGCTCACCATCGAGGAGGGAGAAAGCGAGCCGTCCTGATGCCCGACGTTGACGTTGTATTCGAACAAATCCGTCCACGCCGTATCCCCCGACTTGCGCACTTGAACCTCGAATGTGGAATTGGACGGCGTTCCCGCGGGCGGATTCCATACCTTGAGCTCGTTGCTCCCCGAAGCCTCCGCCGCACCAACGAATCCGATTCCCGTAATCAAGCCTACGCTCATGCACAGCACGACCAGAACCTTGAACCAACGCATCGACATCTCGTTTCCCCTCTTCCTCGTCTCGTTAATAGGTCATTCTTCGATGTTGTACGCTCCTGAAATCCGATTAGGTAAACCCATTACAAGATTTCAGGAGCGTATGAGGCAGTCTACGGGCTAATTAGGATCAATCCTTGATTTTGGCTGCTTTGTACGGTTTTCCCTACAAACGTCCGCCGTTTGAGACTAGGCCGAGCTGCTTTGTACGGTTTTCCCTACAAACGCCCACCGTTTAAGCCTAGGCCGAGCTGCTTTGTACGGTTTTCCCTACAAACGCCCACCGTTTAAGCCTAGGCCGGGCTGCTTTGTACGGTTTTCCCTACAAACGTCCGCCGTTTAAGCCTGGTTCGAGCTACGTTGTACGACTTTCCTACAAACGTCCCTGCGTAAGCTCATGTGCGCAAATAGATCCGCCGTAAAAGGATTTTCGTCCTACTTGGTTTTCGCCCATTCGTCCAACTGCTTCTGCTTCTCGGCGATTACCTTTTCCAAGCCCGCAGCCTTCATCGCTTCCCTGTACTTCGGAATGTACACCTCGGGATCGACGGAGCCGGAGATGATCGCGTCCTCGAACTGCTTCGACACGTTGGTCAGCGCCGCAATCTCGTTCTTGACCGGCTCCGAATCCCAGGCAAAGCCAAGCGCGATCGACTTCTCCGCCTGGTCGTTAAACGCCTGGAACGCGCTCCACTTGTTCGGGTCCTCGCTCGGGAACAAGTACGTGTTCATCTGGTTGCCGAACATCCAAGGCTCGTTGCGATAACCGACGGTTTGCGCGTCGACGCCTTCCGGATAATCGATCACCGTGTCGGACTTCTTGACGAAGTGCTTGTTCTCGATTCCGAAATCGAGCATGTTGATGAGCGTCTTGTCGCTGTACAGCAGGTTCAGTAACATCATCGCCCGTTCCGGGTCCTCCGAGGTTTTGGAGATTGCCAGCATAATGCCCGCTACCGTAGCCGTCGACGTATAAGGCACGTCCATCTGCTTCTGCACGACCGGGAAACCCCAGGCCATGGACATCTCCGCGTCCTTGCCCGGCTTCAGCTCCTGCATGACCGCGAAGGCTTTGCCCGCTTGCATCAGGCCCCAGTCCTTCACGGTAGCCGCATCCTTATTGACAAGCCCTTCTTTGTACCATTTGTGCGCCGTTTTCGCGATTTCCATATATTCCGGCGCTTCCGTTTTGTCGATGACCTTCAGCTCGCCGCTGCTCCGGTTCAATACGCCGTAACCGTCTCCCAGGCTGTCGTATTGTCCGTTCAGCACGAGAGATCCCAGAAACCGGCTGTTGCCTTCGAACAGCGGAGTGATGCCCGGCTCCTTCTCCTTGATCGTGCGCAGGATCGGCTCGAGATCCTCCAAGCTGTTGATCTGGTTAAGATCGATGTTGTACTTGTCGACCAACGCTTTGTTGAA
Source organism: Cohnella phaseoli (assembly GCF_003386235.1). Lineage (GTDB taxonomy): Bacteria > Bacillota > Bacilli > Paenibacillales > Paenibacillaceae > Cohnella > Cohnella phaseoli. The sequence goes on along the minus strand of NZ_QRDZ01000012.1, from coordinate 134,546 downwards.
GAGGAACCCGTTCGAAGCGGCGAACTCCTTGTTCGTAGGCGTTCCGTAGATTTGTCCTTTCACTCTCATGCCGGAGAAAATATCGTCCCCCAGCACACTCCGGATGTCCTGACCCTGCTTGTCGATCAGTTCGTCCAGCGGAAGATACGCACCCTTGGCGACATTGCTGTAATAGCCCAACGTCGCGGCCGATACGACCACATCGAAGCTTTCCTTGGACGCGAACATCAGATTGGTCTTCTCCATCCAAGATCCCCAATCGATCGGCTTCAGCTCGATGGTTGCGTTGATCTTTTCCGTCAAGTACGCGCTCATCGCATCCTGAACTTGTTGCAGATCCTTCGGAGCGTCGCCCGGATAGACCATCGTGATTTTGTAAGGCTTCAGTTCGCTAGTCCCGCCTTTTGTCTCGCTGCTTGTCGCTGTTGCTGACGCTTCCCCGGCTCCCGAACCGGCGCTTGCGGACGGCGAAGCCGTACTGTTGTTATCGCCGCATCCGGACAGAATCAGGCTCAAGCTGAGTGCAGATACCGCGAGTGGAAACATTTTCTTTTTCATAACCGACATGCTAAACCCCTCCAATGATGTGTTTAACTTTTTGAACTCGCACTGAGGGTGTGTCTGCAAACCCGCTCGGGGGCGTCTTTCACCGCCTTTTCGCCCCCTGCTGCGTCACTTTTGCTTGACGTACCCCCGGTACGCCTTCACAAAAGTTCCTTGCATGGAACGAAAATTCGGCAATATCTGCTGCCCTCGGAGTATGCAGACACGCCCTAGCCTTTTACGGCTCCGACAGTCAAACCTTTAACCAAATATTTCTGAAAAAACGGGTAGGCCAGCACGATGGGACCGATGCCTACAATCGCCATCGCCATGCGAACCGTTTCTGTCGGCATCTCCGAGAGAAGCTTTCCGACGTTCGAATTCTGCGTATTGCTTTGCAGAAACTGAATGCTTAGCAGCGTCTTCGTCATCAGATACTGCAGAGAAATCAGACGATTGTCGTAAATGAACACCAGACTGTTGAACCAATCGTTCCAATAGCCCAGCGTCGTGAACAGCCCGATTGTAGCCAGCACCGGCAGAGACAGCGGAAATACGATGCGGAAGAATGTCCTCCACTCCCCCGCCCCGTCAATCTGGGCCGATTCGATGAGTGAGCCCGGAATCGAATTGGAGAAAAAAGTTCGCATGATGAGGATGTAAAACCCGTTCATCAGCAGATTCGGCACAAGCAGCGCCAGCAACGTGTCCTTCAGGTGAAACAGATTCGTGTACACCAAGTACCAAGGCACCAATCCCCCGTTAAAAAGAATCGTGAAGAACACGAAGAAAGCAAGCAGGTGCCGCTGGGCAAAATCCCTGCGGGACAACGGATAAGCGAGCAGCGAAGAGATGAGCAGGCTAGCCAGCGTCCCCGCTACGGTAACGAGGATGCTAATCCCGTAGGCGTGAAGCAATCGTCCGGAATCCGCCAGCAGATAGCGGTAAGCATCCAGGCTGAACGCTTCAGGCAAGAAGGAGTAGCCGTTCGCCAGAATCGAGCGTTCGTCCGTAAAGGAAACGATCGTGACGAGAATGAGCGGAATCAGGCAGGCTGCGCAAGCCGCGATGAAGAACAGATGGATCGCCGTCTGCGCGAGAAGCGAGTTCTCGCGTATCCTTTTGCGGGTTCCGCGGACGGCTGCCGCCGGAGCGTTTAATCTAGCATTCATGAGGTTCCCTCCTTAGAACAACGCGTTTTCCCGATCGAATTTGCGAATCAACAGGTTGACGGAGAAGACGAGCAGAAATCCGACGACCGACTGGAACAATCCGGCAGCGGACGACATTCCGACGTCTCCCGTCTGAATCAGCGCCCTGTACACGTACGTATCGATGACATTCGTCGTCGGCAGCAGGATCCCCGTATTCAGCGTTACCTGATAGAACAATCCGAAATCGGCGTAGAAAATCCGACCGACGAGCAGCAGCATCATCACGATAATGACCGGCTTAATGAGCGGAAGCGTAATTCTCGTCATCTGCTTCCAGCGGTTCGCCCCATCGATTCTCGCCGCTTCGTAATACTCCTGATTGATGCCCGTCATCGCCGCCAGATAGATCACACTGGAGTAACCGATGTATTTCCACGCATTAACCAGAACGAGAATGAACGGCCAGTACTTGGCTTCCATGTACCAGGAGACGGGCGGCAGTCCGAGCTTCTCAAGCACGGCCGTGTTGATAAATCCGTACTCCATGCTCAGAAAGCTGTAAACCAAGTAACCGACGATACTGAAGGAGATCAAGTAGGGCAGCAGGAGTATGCTTTGATAGACGCTCTGCAGCACCCTTCTTCTGATCTCGTTCAGCAGCAGCGCGACGGTTAACGCCAGCACCAGATTAAAGACGATAAACACCGCATTGTACAGCAGCGTGTTTCTGGTGATCACATAGGCGTCCTGAGTGGCGAATAAAAACTGAAAATTTTTAAGCCCCGACCACGCGCTCCCCCATAGTCCGTCCGTATAGTTGAAATCCTTAAAGGCGATGACGGTTCCGAACATCGGCAGGTAGTTGTTGATCAGCAAGTAGATCAATCCCGGCAGCACCATGATCCACAAGGACCTATGCTTGACGAACGTTTTAGGCATTTCAGGCTCACTCCTATTTTCTCTGTGAACCCATCATAAACGAGAACCGGTAGCACAAATGTCACTTCCGTTATCACTTTTGTTACCTGCCGGCCAGCTGCCTTCAGCCTCCTCCCCACTTGTGTCGCGCCTCGGACTACGCTCAACAAAAAAGCCCCGCACAGGGGGCTTTATCCGGAAGTTGGCGCAACGGTTTGTAGCGGCAGGCGCAGAGCGACCTCAGCTCCGCCGTCGGGCAGATTGTCGAAAAGAAGCTTAGCGCGCTCCCCGTAGTTCATGCGCAAGCGATCATACACGTTGCCGATACCCAGATGCTCGTGATCCTGCTTAAAGCTTGCGCTCCCGAATTTCTCCAGTTGCTCCTCCGTAAATCCCGTCCCGTTATCCGCAATTCGAATGACGAGCCCGCCATCCGGGCTCTCCGGGTCTTTCTCCGCGGAGATCCGGATTACAAATCGTTGATTGCGAATGCGGAACCCGTGAATGATCGCATTCTCCACGAACGGCTGAAACAGGACCGGCGGCAGCAAGTAGTCCTTCAGATCGCCGTCCGCCGCAATCTCAAAGTCGAGAAAGTTGGGAAATCTCATCTTCTGAATCTCCAAATACGTAGAGATATGCTCGATCTCCTCCTCCAACCGGACGAAGGGGACCGAGGTGCGAGTCACGAACCGGAAGTAGTTCATAATGTACCGGATCATTCGCTGGGCAAGCTTGGTCTCGCGGGATTCGACCAGATGAAAGACGACATTGAGTGAATTCAGGAGAAAATGGGGATGAATTTGCAGCTGAAGCTGCTTGATCTCCGCCTTGTTTAATCTCAGCTGCTCCTCGTATACGTGAATTTTCAAATCCTTGATCTCCGAGGCCATCGCATTGAAATTGTCCGTGATCAGGCCGAATTCCTTCGAGGCGGAAGGCTCCAGTCGATAGATCAGGTCTCCGTCCTTAATCCTTCTCATCCCTCTGACCAATTGCGCAGTCGGCTTGAGCACGACCCCTCTCAAGAAAAACAGCAGAAGCAGCAGCAAGAGCGCCGCCGCCAGCGGAGCCAGCTTGATGATCGTCTGGAACGTAACGAGTCGTTTAAGAAGCTGCGACTCGGGGATCAGGACGACAAGCCGGGTGTCCGACTGCTGCGAAGCGTTCGTGACGACGAGCATCTCCTCCCGATCGAAGGCGATCGTCTCGTAAGGCTTGTCGGAGCCGCCCAACAGGCGCAGCCGTTCCTCCGTCGACGGCGGATCGGCCAATCCGGAGGACAGCAGCTCGCCCGAGTCGTTCAAGAGAAGAACCTGTGCCGAGCCCTCGGCCATGACGCTGCGAATCGGCTCCATCAAAGTGGCCACGCGGATCAAAGCGCCCGTATAGACGTTGAAATCGTTCTTCTCCACGCGCATCAGCCACGGCTCGCCGTTGAAGGTTATTGCGCTCCAGGTTTGCAAGTATGCATCGTGCGCATTTAGCGTCCTCATCGTCTCGGCCAGCTGCTCTCTGATCGCTTTGGGGACGTTGCGATTCGGCTCCGACGTCATCAAATCTTCGTTCAAGGCCGCATAGGCGAACAGCATGCCAACCCGGTTGTAATGGACCAAATCTCTGTTCAACTGATTCAATACTTGAATTCGGGTCAGCGTGTACTCGTCGCTGTCGGGAGCGTTAAGCATCAGAGATGTAATACCCGCATGCTGAAAAGCCGAGCTCAGCAAATAGTGATCGACCTGGGTCAGCGTTCCGTCCATATCGTTGGCATGCATTCTCAGCAGACTGAGCTGGGATTCCGCTACCTGGGTCCTCACGACGTCCATCGCGTACCGATTAATATAGACGAGGAACAGGAGGAACGGGATAGCCACGGCAATAAAAGCTACGACGAGTTTGGCGCTTAGCGAACGCTGCCTCTTCATGGGAGGAGCCCGTTCCCGGCGTCGATGCTCTTGCGATAATCCTGGGGATTCATTCCGTGAAACCTTTTGAACGTTTTCCCGAAATAAGAGAGGCTGTTATACCCCAGCGAGCGCGCGACTTTGCTGATCGGCTCGTCCGAATAAGCGAGCGCGTTCTGGGCCAACGCCATCCGCTCCCTCAGAATGTAATCCGACAGCGATTCCCCCGTCTCCTTCTTGAACAGCCGAGACAAGTAGCCCGGGTTCAGGAAGACGTGATCGGCAATTTGCTCCCGGCTTACCTCCTCCTTCAGATGCTCGCCGATAAACCGTTTGGCCTTATCGATCGGCGATTCGTCCTGCTGTCCGGATTGAATCGCTTCCTCGTAGGTTTCCAACACTTGCTCCGCCCATGCCTGCAAATCGAGAATCGAACGGGTAGCCGCGTCTTTGTCCAACAGTTGGCCGCCTTGAAGCCGGGGAGCCGCCGTCCTTTTCTTGTGCAGGAGATAGTGCACCATTTGGAGCATTCCGTGGTAGAACGCGTGAAGCGTCGCGACCGTCAGCCCCGCCTCCCGCTCCAGCCGAACGAAAAAATCGCGTACGCGTTCGCGCAGCGGCTCGATTCTCCCCGGCTCCAGCAGCTCCGCCCACTCGTAAAAGTCCGGCAACGCATCCGTTACCCCTGCCTGACCGGAGGCATCCTCGACATAACAGACGATTTGCCGGTTGCGCCTAACATTGTTTTGCTCCGCATACTGCAGCGCTCCGTACATCGCTCCCAGCTGCCGGACTTCCGTCTCTTTGCCCAAATAACAAGTAACCGTGCTGAAAAAGTATTCGGCGCAAGCTTGGACGAAAGCTTCGCAATCCGCGATCCATTGCCGGATCGTCCGTTCTCCTCCGCCGCCGTAAGCCAGAATGACGATCATCCCTTCGCGGTCCTGAAAGACGATCCCCGGCCGTTCCGCCAAAATGATCTCCTTCGCGGCGCTGCGCAGCGCATACTCCATAATCTCCTCATCGCGGGTATCGATTTCCTTGTGCCAGCGTTCGATGCTTACTAACACCGGGAATACGCGGGACTCCTTCGTGAGCTCCGTACCGTAACCGGCCAGCTCGCGGTCGATCCAGCCGTCGGCGGGTCGGCTTCGGTGGTCCAGCAGCTCCTGCCAGAATCTCTCGAGCATAAGCGGCCTTCTAGCTTCCCACAGCTCCAAATATTTATGGTATTCCTTCTGGACATGGCTCGCTTCCTGTTCGCGAACGACATTGTTAAGCGCTTTCACAACAATGCTTTCCAGCTCGATGAAGTCGACAGGTTTGACCAAATAGTTCAAGCTGCCCAACTGCAGCGCCTTCTGCGCATATGAGAAATTGGAGTGGCACGTCAGAAATATCGTCTCGATCGGATATCCCCGCTCATTGATCCATTCCAGCAATTCCAAGCCGCTGCTGCCGGGCATCTCAATATCGCAAATCATGACATCGATCGTATGATTGCCGATCACCTCTTGAGCCATAGCGCCGTCATAGGCTTCATAGACAGCCGAGAAGCCCATGACCGACCAGTCCAACCCCGATTTGATGCCGTTAACCGCATAAAATTCATCGTCTACGATGAGAAGACTATACATGATGACTCGCTTCCTTCCGATGCCGGCGAATGATCCGCAGGCCTCTGATTCGGTATTCCGATTCTACTATACCCAATCCGCGGAAGTAAACCGTTCGGCTAGATTCCTCTCGAAAGCTGCGCGAGTCACCCCATCGACAAAGCCTTGCGAGTCGCCAAAATATATTTGGACGTATCGAGCGGATTAACTCCGCGTCTCGTTCTCTCCGCTTGCACGTCGGGAGGACACACCTGATAGCCGTCGAAGTACGTCGTTAACGTCCCTCTCCCCCTGGTCATCGAACCCAGACGGGCCGGAAAATCCAGCGAAGTCGCGACGGGGAGCCGTCCTTCGAGCTCCATGCGGCCTTGACGCACGACCGGCATATCGAACTCTCCCCGCATGACGGACAGCTCGCTCATCAGCTTGCCGCCGAACTCCTCGGGCGTCGACAGTCGGAACCGCAGCATCGGCTCCAGCAAAATCGTCCCCGTATTCGCCAAGCCGTCCATAATCCCCATCGGAGTTGCCACGACGAAATCGAGCGGATGCGTGTGCCAGACATGGTGCTCGCCCTCGATCAGCGTCACCTTCAGATCGGTGACCGGCCAGCCCTTCAGCCCTTGCTCCAGCGCCTCCGGCACGCGTCTGGCCACCTCGTTCTGATAGCTGTCCAGCAGCCTTTCCGGGCGAACGACCGAATGATACTGCAGCCCGCTCCCCCGCTCTCCCGGCTCAATCACGAATCGGAGAATCGCCCAGCAGGGCTTCGGCATCGTATAGGCGACGAAGCCTTCTCCCTTGCGAGCCGGCGTCTCCTTGTAGATCACGGACGGCTCGCCGAAGTCCACGACAAGTCCGAAGCGGCTCAGCAGCATTTGCCCTAGCACCTCTACCTGAATCGGTCCCATTACTCGCAAGTGCAGCTCCCGATCCTCCTGCAGCCACTGCACGTCCAAATACGGATCCTCGTCCGCCAGCTCCTGCATCGCGGCGACAACGGCCGGATATTCCGCTTCATTCCGCCAATGCGCCTGTACGGTAAGCAGCGGCTCGGCCAATCTTCTGACCCCTGGAACCCCTTCCTCGGAGCCGATAATATCCCCGATCCTCGCCCGGCTCCACCCGCAGACGACGGCAATATCCCCAGCCTTCAGAATGCCTACGTCCTCGCTGCGCTGCCCGTCCATTTTACGAATTTGCGTCACTTTCTCTTCGATATTCAACGAATGATTGCGAGCCGTATCCCGGTTGCGAAGAACGCCGCCATACAAACGAACGTAAGCGAGCCTGCCCATTGTCGAATCTTTATCGAGCTTAAACACGACGCCGGACAGCGGCATTTCTTCCTTCCCACCCGGGGCAGGCAGCAGCCCGACGATCGCATCCATTAAAACGTCCACGCCGATGCCGCGGCCGGACGCTCCGTACAGAACGGGGAACAGCTCGCAGGATCGAACGCCGTCCTTTAACGGCGCTATCACCTCGGCATCGTCCAACCCCCCTTGTTCAAAATACCGTTCCAGCAGCGCGTCGTTCCGCTCGGCAATTTTCTCCGCCAGTCGTGTCCGATCCTCGTGCGCCCGCTTCGGCCAAGCGTCCTCGCCGTCCACGCGGGCCTGCACCGGCCTGAGCGAGTCCGCTGTCCCTCCTCCGTCAGCTTGAAGCAGCTCAATCGAGCCCGCGAACTCTCCTTCGACCCCTACGAAGCTTTGCACTGGAATTGCGTCCGGCGACAGCAGTCGGCGAATCTCTTCCAGCACCCGATCAGGCTCCGCGCCTATTCGATCCAGCTTGTTGATATAGAGCAGCGTCGGAATGTTCAAGTCTCTGAGCGCCTGCCAGATGACCTCCGTCTGAGCCTGCACGCCCTCTACAGCCGACACGATCAGCACCGCGCCGTCCATTACCCGCAGAGAACGCTCCACCTCGGAGAGAAAATCGGCGTGCCCCGGAGTATCCACCAGATTAATCTGAACGCTCTTCCATTCGAATCTAGTCACGGCGGAACGCACCGATATTCCTCTTGTCCGTTCAACCTCCAGCCAATCCGTCTGCGCCGTGCCGTCGTCTACGCTGCCCAAGGCGCGAATTCGTCCGCTACGATACAGCATCTGCTCCGTCGTCGTCGTTTTGCCGGCGTCGACGTGAGCGAATATCCCGACATTCCGCATATGGTCCTCCGTATTTCCCATGAATAGGAACAAAAGCCCGCACGATCCGAGGATCGGCGAGCCGTCGTTGTCATCCTTCTACTCCCAAAGCTTCTTCTCCATCGTCAGCGCCTTAACCGTTCCCTCAGGACGGACAATCAGCTCCTGATCGACAATCTCGTAGTCCATATTCTGGTACAACACCAGATTGTTCTGCACCGATTGGCGGACTTTGCAGCGGCTGATCGTCTTGCCGTTGGCCACGCCTTCCTTCTCGATCCATTTCACGAGCTGTCTGGCGTAGCCCCTTCTGCGACGATGCGGTACAACCGACAAGCGGAAGAAGCAGATGGCCTCGTTTTCATATTTGAAGCGAGCCATAGCCACCGCTGTATCGTCCTCGTACAGCAGCACAGCCGATTCGCTGCCGCTGCGCAGCGCCTCCTCGACCGACTCCTCCGTCTCCGCCAATGCGCTCGAAGGCGGGATCGCCGAGCGATATTCCTCGAAGGCCATGATCATCAGCGAAAATACCGTGTTCGCATCCTGCGGCGTCGCGGCGCGAATGCTTACTTCCGGCTCCTTCTTCAGCTTGACGAGCGGTGCGGCAGGCGCTTCGTCCGGCTCGGCCAACGCCGCCTTCTCGGACTCCTCGTCCTCCGTCGACTCCGACTTAGCCGTCGCGGCGGCTTTGGCTCGCGGGGAAGGCGGAGCGACGTATACGCCGCGGAAGTATTCGCGAGACGATCTGAACAGGAACATCACGATGATAAGGGTCGTCATCATCGAGTGCAGCTGGTTCATCATGGTGGAGCAAATCAAGAGTACAAAGGCAATGAGCAGCGTGGGCCAATATTTTTTCTTATTGATCGTCAAAATCATGCCGGCTATACAAGCAATCGACACCGTCGTAAGAATGGTAATCGCAGTGATAAACGTACTTCTCTGCGCTTCGTCGATTTCGTTCAGGGAACCAGGATTAAAGACGATCGTTCCAACGTTCATGAGAAGCAATACGAGCTTAAGATAAAGAATCATGAGCATAATGCGTATCGTGGTTGGTCTCTGCAAAGGTTAATCCTCCTATGGGCTGCACAATTCCGTTCCTACGCCATAATTATAACAAAAAAAACAGCCCAGCGGTGCATAGCATTCCCACTAAAGCTGTTTTTTACCGATTTCGCGCATTCTATTGTCCGGCTAGCACCTGATACCAAATTCCCCGCTTGGAATACAGCGTGTCCTTGACCCCGTCCCAGCCGCCCAAGTAATCGATCGTGAACAGCTCCGGCGGCTGCGGATAGCGGTCTTCCATCTGTGCGGCAAGCGTTTCGTTCACCGGACGGAAGCCGTGCTTGGCGAACAGAGTCTGCGCCTCATTCGAATAGAGGTATTCGACGAACGCATCCGCGACCTCCCTCACGCCGTGACGATCGGCATTGCGGTCCACGACTGCCGCGGGATTCTCGATCAGGATCGTGCTAGGAGGAACCACGATGTCATATTCTACTCCCTTGGCGATGCGCGCCAGCAGTTCGTTCTCATAGGTGACGATAACGTCGCCCACTCCGTATTCGAAAGCGGCCATCGAAGCCCGCCCGCTCTTGTCCATCGATTCGATGTTGCGGTGCACGTCGACGAGGAATTGTTTGCCTGCCGCGGCGTCCTTCGATCCGGTCGCTAGCTCCGCTTTCTTAAGACCTGCTCCGTAGATGGCGTTAATGTCCCACTGGGCGCCTCCCGACGTTTTCGGATTCGGATACAGCACCTTGACGCCGGGCTTCGTCAAATCGTCGAAATCCCGGATGCCGAGCGGGTTGCCTTTTCTCGTGCCCAGTACGACGATCGAGCGAGTAATCATTCCCTTCGTCCGATCCCCGTTCCATTCGGGGGACACAAGACCGGCATTCACCAGCTTATCGACATCCCCTTCGAGCGCAAGCAGCGTCACGTCCGCATCGAAACCGCCGATGATCGAACGGGTCTGCGTGCCCGAAGCTTCGTACGATTCCTGGAACGAGACTGTCTGACCCGCAACCTCCTGCCAGTGAACCGTAAACGCGGGAATAATCTCCTGCAGCGCGTCTTTAGCCACCGAGTATGCTCCGAGCACAAGCGTGACGTCCCCTTTTACCGGGGAAGCTCCCGAAGCGCTTTGCTTCTTCCCGCCGCCTCCGCAGCCGGATAGCGTCGAGAAGGATAGTATAGATAAGATAAATACGCCATACCAAGCGATACGCCCGATAGCGCGCATGCGATTTTCTCTCTTCATCGCGACCTCCCGGTGCCTGCGCAGGCTCCCATCCTGACCATGCGATCGTTAAATATGAACCGGCATCGGGTCTTCCTTCAGCCTGTTTTCCATCACCCAGCTGTCCGTGTCGTTAAACAAATAGGCTCTATGAATCAGCACCCGAACCTCGTTGCCCGGCTGCAAAATTTCCTTCTCCAACGAACGGTAGGTGACGAGCTTCGTCGCGCCGATCTCGACTTCCACCAGCCATTCGCTCCCGCGGAAATGAATGTGACGGACGGTTCCTTTCTCCGTCGCCGACAGAAGCTCGAAATCGGACGCTTTGCCGATCTCGACATATTCCGGACGGATGAGCGCTTTGGTGCCGGACAGCTCGCCGGTTCCGCCGAAACCGCGCAACGACGAGACGTCCTCGACGATCGTCGATTCGCCGATAAAGCCCGCCACGAACGGAGACTGCGGATTTTTATAAATTTCCCAAGGGGTGCCCTTCTGCTCCAGACGCCCTTTGTTGATAATCATAATCTGATCGGCCACTTCGATCGCTTCGTCCTGGTCATGCGTGACGAAAATCGAGGTAATGCCGAGACGGTCGATCATCTCGCGCAGCCAGGAACGGAGCTCGTGGCGGATTTTCGCGTCGATCGCGGCGAACGGCTCGTCGAGCAGCAGCAGCTGCGGCTCCGGAGCAAGCGCTCGGGCGAAAGCGACGCGCTGCCGCTGACCTCCGGACAACTGGTGCGGATAACGCTTCTCGAAGCCTTTCAGTCCGGTCAGCTCGACCAGCTCGGCGACCCGCTCTTGAATTTTGGGCTTGGTCCACTTCTTCACTTCCAGGCCGAATGCGATATTCTCCTCTACCGTCATATGCTTAAACAGCGCATAGTTCTGAAAGACGAAGCCGATTCCCCTCTCTTGGGGAGGGAGCTCGTTCACCCGTTTGCCGTGGAACACAATATCGCCATCGTCTACCGTTTCCAGGCCCGCCAGCATGCGCAGAATCGAGGTTTTCCCGCCGCCGCTAGGCCCCAGCAGGCCGATTAGCTGGCCTTTCTCGATCTCGAAGTTAACGTCCGTTACCGCTTGGAAATCGCCGAATTTTTTGTTTAATCCGCGAACCTCGATATGCATCTTAATGCACTTCCCTTCTCGATTTGGCCCATTCCATCATCAGCAGCAGCGTGACGGAGCCCGCCGCCAGCACCAATGCGATAGAGTTCGCCGCGGTAAGATTAAAGTTCTCGACATCCTGGTACACCAGCGTCGTCGCCGTCTGCGTCTTGAACAGAATGTTGCCGGACACGACGAGCACCGCTCCGAATTCTCCCATAGCTCTAGCCACCGTCAGCACGACGCCATAGACGACGCACCAGCGAATCGAAGGCCAGGTGACGCGCCAGAACGTCGTCCAGGCACTTGCTCCCAGCGTAGCCGCCGCTTCCTCCTGAGCGCTGCCGATTTCCTGCAGCACGGGCATCACTTCCCGAACAATTAGCGGAAACGTCACGAACAACGTCGCGATAATCATGCCGGGCAGCGCGTACACAATGTCTACGCCCGCCTTATTGAACAGCGCCCCGAGCGCCGTCTCCGGTCCGAGCAGCAGCACGATCATCAAACCTCCGATGACCGGCGATACCGCGAAGGGGAGGTCGACGATGCTGTTCAGCAGTTGCTTAAGACGCTTGCCCAGCCAGCTTGCCCTAACGAGATAGAGCGACAGCATCACGCCGAACAACGTATTGACGACCGTTACGATTACTACGATTAGCCCCGTCATATATAAGGCGTGCAGCGTCTCCGGTCTGGCCAGCCCTTGGGCGAAGCCGCTCCAGCCCGCGTCGAACGCGCCCATGGCGATCCGGATTACGGGAATGATCAACAGGAAGCTGAATACGGCAACGGTTAATCCGATCCATAGCCTTCTCATCCGTTCTTCCTCCTCATCTGGACGTAATTGACCGTCCACAGAATCAGGAAGGAGAACGTGAGCAGCAGTACGCTGACCGCCGTCGCCCCGATTGCGTTATCGCTCTCGATTTCTCCAAAAATATAGACCGACGCGATTAGCGTCTTGCCCGGAATGTTTCCGGCGACGAGCACGACCGCGCCGAATTCCGCGAGCGCTCGGGAGAACGCCAGCATCGCCCCGCTCAGAATGCCCGGCAGCATATTCGGCAGAATAACCCGCCAGAAGGTCGTCGCCTTCGTCGCGCCCAGCGTGTAGGCGGCTTCCTCCTCCGATGCGTCCATCTCCTCCAGCAGCGGCTGAACCGCGCGGATCACGAACGGGAAGGTGACGAACACCATTGCGATGACGATCGCCGGCTGATGGAACAGAATTGTAAAACCCAGCTTCTCCGCCAACGCTCCGACTGGACTGTTCGGTCCGAGCAGCAGCAGAATCATCAGACCGGCTACGGCTGTCGGCAGCGCGAACGGCAAATCGACCAGACTGTTCAGCAATCTTCGTCCCGGAAACCGGTAGCGAATAAGCACCCACGCCGACATCGTTCCGATAAGCATATTGACGACAGTGGCGATCAGAGCCAGCTTAACCGTGAGCAGCACGGCCTTCCAGGCCAGCGGCTCCGTAATATTTTCGGCGAATGCCGCCCACCCCGACGAGAACGATTGCCCGTAAATCCCGATAATGGGAAAAATAATCAGCACAATAAAATAAAGCATGACGGTGCTGCGAAATCCCCAGCTCCACCAGCGGCCCTGCAGCATGGAACTCACGTTGACGTGTACCTCCCGGAGCTTTGAGAGCTGTATATAAGATAATTCCTATTACCTTAGTAGGTATTGTTGTTACTTTACCAGATACAGGCTGATTTCGTCAATCCATATTAGCTGTCCAATTGGCAATTTCATCAAAAAATCTAATGTAACTTATTCAAAATCCTTATGGGCGGTGTATGTTCAAAAAGTTCGATTTTCGGAATCGGGAAGGCGGGAGGGAGGCGGCATAGCCATCCCTTCTGAATGCGGTGGGCTCGCTTCTATTGGTTCGACTGAAAAAGAACGGCAAACCTCTTTTAAAGCTGTCGTGCAGAGATGTTATAATCGGGAAAAAGGAGGGCTGATCATGCTCATTAAGGAAACGTTGACGACATCGCGTCGCGACGAGATGATCGATATTACGAGGCAGGTCGCAGCAGCCGTCGCCAAGCAAGGCGTATCCGCCGGATTGGCTATCGTCTATTGCTCGCATACGACGGCCGGCATCGCCATTAACGAGAACGCCGACCCCGACGTCAAACGGGACGTGCTGATGAGGTTGGACGAGGTGTACCCGTGGGAACATCCGAAGTACCGCCATGCCGAAGGAAACACCGCTTCCCATCTGAAGGCAATCACGACCGGCACTTCGCAGACCGTCATCGTCTCCGGGGGACGACTGCTGCTCGGACGTTGGCAGGGCATCTACTTCTGCGAATTCGACGGCCCCCGTCAGCGCGAGTATTATGTGAAGCTGGTTAACGGGTAAAATTAAGACCGCGTGGCGGACTTATCGGGCTGCTACTGGGTCGTCGGCGGAGAATAAGACCGCGTGGCGGGCTTATCGGGTTGCTACTGGATCGTTGGCGGGGGAATAAGACCGCGTGGCGGACTTATCGGGCTGCTACTGGGTCATCGGCGGGGGATAAGACCGAGTGGCGGACTTATCGGGCTGCTACTGGGTCGTTGGCGGAGAATAAGACCGCGTGGCGGGCTTATCGGGCTGCTACTGGGTCGTTGGCGGAGAATAAGACCGCATGGCGGACTTATCGGGCTGCTACTTGGTCATCGGCGGGGGATAAGACCGCGTGGCGGACTTATCGGGCTGCTACTGGGTCGTTGGCGGAGAATAAGACCGCGTGGCGGACTTATCGGGCTGCTACTGGGTCGTTGGCGGGGGATAAGACCGCGTGGCGGACTTACCGGGCTGCTACTGAAATGAAAAAACTACAATCGTCACTCGCCCTCGATGAAATAGCTCTCTTCCCCGGCTTCGATGACAGCCTGCCCCTGCGTCAAGTCGGTGATCCAGGCTTGGAAGCGATCCGACGCCTCTCCGGCCTCGGGATAGCAGGGGACGCGCACACGATCCATAAAAGCAACCTCGCCGACCCGGAACCCCCGGCCTCTAAGCTCGTTTTCCAGCTTGCCGTACCACGTATAATCTACATCGACGACAACCTCCTGATGCAGCACCTTGACGATTGGACCGGCCGCATCGATGCCGACGACCGCCCCGTCCGTATACGCCCGCACCAAGCCGCCTGCCCCCAGCATAATTCCGCCGAAGTAACGGGTCACGACCACGACGACATTTTTCAGGCCGCGATTGCGGATGACTTCCAGAATCGGCTTGCCCGCTGTACCGCTCGGCTCCCCGTCGTCCAACGCCTTCTGGAACTGGTCGCGCTCCCCGATCCGGTAGGCGGAGCAATTGTGCGTAGCGTCCCAGTGTTTCTTCTTGATTTCTTCAATGAAAGCGACCGCTTCCTCCTCGGTATTCGCCGGCTTGGCGTAACCGATAAAGCGAGATTTCTTGATAACGATTTCGTCTGAGCCGAATTGTCTGACGGTTGAATATCTAGGGAGCATGGGTCAACCTCACTATCGTAACGTAAACCCTGTAGCGGGCTTCTTTTTGACTCCATACTAACATATCGCGGCAATCGAAGGAACTTGGGAGAGGTATGAATAGGAATAGAGAGCCGGCTGTCTAAGGAAAAGAGGCTGCCGTCCTTCCGGCAGCGGCTCGTTTCGGCACGAATCCCGCGGATGAAAGCATATGGTAAACATGCTATAATTATGGGTACATTCTAGAGAAGTACGACGAAATCCGTTGCGTTCGCTTTGCCATGCGACAAGTAGAGAGGACTCGAAAGGGGGGGGCTGGATATGTTTGCCAAACGGTTGAAGCAGATGCGGAAAAAACGAAAACTGACGATGCAGGAAGTGGCCGATAGCCTTGGAGTTGCCAAAAGCACTTACGCAGGGTACGAATCCGGATACCGGCAGCCTACGATCGAATCCATACAGACGATTTCCAGGATCTTGCGCACGTCGGCGGATTACCTTCTGGGGCTGACCGATTATCCGGAGCCGCCTGCCGAGCTTAACCATAACGCAAAAGAATATTTGAATGTTGAGCAGCTTCATTGGGACGGAGTTCCGCTGGAGAAGAGCGATCTCGATTTGATCCGCAGCCTGCTCGAAAGAATGATTCGCGACCGTGCGCTGGCGAACAAAGACGATTCACCCTCCAATTAATTTCGCCGCTTTGGCGTTCGACTCCGCTTTGATTTCTTCCTTCGCGGCGTTGAAGGCCCTCCTCCACTCTTCGATGACTTCCGGCGATTGGGAATCTTTCTCCGCGTCCCGGGTCAAATCCCGAAACCGATTGTCGCATTCCGATTCCGCAGCCGCCATCTCCTTCGTCAAGCTCGTCTGCCACGTCTGAATCGCGTAAGGATCCCTCTTGTCCACTTGCAGCCAGCCGTTTTCCGCCCCGACCATTACCGTTTTCATCTCTTTCGCGCATTGAGCTTGTACCTCCTTGATCTCCTCTTCATAATTTCGCATTCGATTATTGTCCGTGATTGTCGGAGTCTCATAAGGCTGCGCATATCCCTCTGTCCCGGATCTCCCCGTCTCCTCCGGATTTTGTGACGGTTGAGAGCTTTCCGCTACACCGCTTGTTGTTTCGGACGTCCCAGTGTCGGACGAAACCGGGGATTCGGGTTCCGTCAGCGCAGAGTTCGACTTTTCGGGGTCAATAACGCTGTCCGGCCCGGATCCCGCTGATTTACCGTCTCCCGCCCCTGCCCCAGCCTTGGACTCGGAACGGTTGGGCACATTCGGCTGCGGGATCGCTTGTCGTTCCGGCTTCTCATCTAGGTCCCCGTCGCTCTCTGCTGAACCGTCAGCGGCGCTCGGCGTTAACGGCCGTCCGTCCTCCGGTGAATACGAGCCATCCGTTTCGGCCGGATACCTTACGTTCGGCGCAGAATGCGAAGAGCCGCTATACTCTTGCAGCACTCCCGCTTGTTCTTGATTTTCGGCAGCAGCGGCTACCAGCTTCCTCTCCGAAACTTCCCGCATATGCAAGCCTCCCCATAGAAGAAGAAGGAAAAATGTCACCGCCGACAACGTGACGATAGCGGCGTCCGGCTTTGGAAAATCGCGCCGTTTTCTTCGGCGCAAGCGTTTTTTACCCATCTTAATCCCTGCCTTATTCCGAAAAATAGGAGCTGCCCCCTAAGCGACAGCCCCCTTGTCGTTTACAAATCCAATAGGCTCTGGACAATTCGCGTTGTCATTTTCAGCGTCAGCTTTTGCGTTTCGCCGATCGCCTTGTCCTTTTCCCGTTTCGGCGCTTCGGCGGCGCGAATCTCGTTTACGGTGTCTTTGTTAAGCTGGATTGTCTCCAGCAGAAGCTGTACCTTCTCCTCGTCTCCTTCCGCGCCTTTAAGCCTTCTGTCGATGTCGCCCAGCTTCTCCTTCATTTCTTTAACGATGTCATCGACCTTCCTCACGTAGTCTCCGTTCACCAGAGTTACTTCTTGCCGGAACAATACTTTTCCGCTGCGGATGCTGCTATTGGTCCATACCGCTTGTATGACCGCGGTTGCCTCCGCGATCTTTTTGGGAATCGTGACCTTGCCGCTTGCGGACACGTTGACGTCCTTGCTTCCCGACACCTTGGTCCATTTCAGAATGGAAGGCGGAATTTCAACTCCCAGGAACGTCAGCCCGTATTGATGCTGCCTTCCGTTTGGAGCGACGTCGACCGTCGGCACCGCTTCAGCCAGGATTGTCGCGGCTGTCCATGCGACGGCGGCGAGCTCATCATAGCGCAGCTTACTCCGGAAGCTTGCGATCGCGGAGCCGATATCGTCCGACCGAACGCCAAGTCCGGTCAGTGCGGCGCTTAACGGATAAGCCTCCGTTCTGGACAATACGGCGGCTATCGCTTGGTTACGAACGGTTTCTTGCCTATTCGAGCTGCCGAGAAGACGCGCCAGCTCCGAAGGCTTCATTCCGGAGATGATATTGCGAATCTCCCCTTCGACCCCTCCGCGTCCTTCGCCGTCTCCGAACCAGAAGATCAGGTAATCGTCCATCGTCAGCCGCTTGATTCCCGCAGCCTCTCCAATCGTCAGCATGGCTGCGCGATAGTTCGAATCGGATAGAACGGTCTGCAGTTCCGATGCCTGCGGATCGTAATGGATCGCGCCTGCGGCTCTGACCGCTTCGAAGAGACGTTGACGAAGCGCCGCCTGGTCGATGTCCGCCGGAAGCCGGGGAGCGATGCGACGCCAGACTGGATCGATCAGCTTCAGATTCGAAGCGGCATCCAGGCCGGCAAGCTCGTCGCGCAAATGACGCACGGCGCGAACATCCGAAGGATCGCCCGCAAGTAAAGCATCGCGAATAGGGCTCATCCTGGCGATGAACGCTTCGATTGGGAACTGCTCGCCTTCCGCTTGTTTGGCCGTCAGCGTAATCTGCAGCTTGAAGATCGTCTTCGTCGCCCCGTTAAGAGGGTTTACGAGACTGGCCTGAATGACGGCAGACGCGCTTTCGACGTCTCCCGGAATCGTAACGACGCCTTCCGGCGTAACGTTTGCTTCGGGATCTCCCGACAACTTATCCCATCGAAGCAGGAAGGAAGGAATCTCCGTTCCGTGTACGGCCAAGCTGTATCGATGCTCGCGCCCGTCCTCGCTGATCTGCACGTTCGCTTCCGCAACCGTGCGGATGTAAGCGATCAACAGTGCGCGAACGGCGGGCTCGTCCTTCTGCAGCTTACGCTGAAGCCCGCGAACGACGTTCCCGATATCTCCCGACGTGATGCCGAGATTATTCAGCAATTGGCTGACTTTGTAGTTGTCCGTATCCCTCACCACAATGTCGGTTGCCTGAATCAGCACTTCCGTCAATTTCTCCTGGCTCGCCAGCAATTGCGCCAATTCCATCGTAGACAAACCGGACGTGAGGTCGACGAGCGTACCCTCAATGCCTTTGCGAGCTCCGCCGTCACCTAACAGGAACTCGGCCGTATCCTGCAATGTCACGTTCACTCCGCCTCCGGCGGTTTCGATCAGTCGGATCATCGCGATGAATTCCGGATCTCTGCGAATGGCCTTGAATTCCGACAGCTCGGGATCGTAACGGGCGGAGGCGATCGCTTTCACCCATTTGAGCAGATTGGCCTTCGCCGCCTCTCCGTCGACTCCTTCGGAAAGCTTGCCGGCGATTTTGCTCCAGATCGGGGCAATTAGCGGCTCGTAGTCGGATTCGCCGAGGCTGGCGATTTCGCTGCGCAGGTTCAGCACATCCTGGAAATCGGAGGGATCGCCGGCGGCAAGCGCTTCGAACAATTCGTTGACGCGATCCAGAATGCCCGAAGCCAACAGGCGTGCCCATTCCGCCTGATCGTCGTACGGCTGTACGACAATCGGCGACTCTATTTCGGGCAATTCCGCCTCCGGGGACTCCGCTTCGGGAGGCTCCGTTTCCGGCGGTTCGACTACTGGAGGCTCTGTTTCCGGCGGCACTACGATCGGCGGCTCCGTTTCCGGCGGTTCGACTACTGGGGGCTCCGTTTCCGGAGGCTCTACGATCGGCGGCTCGGTTCCCGGCAGTTCTATAACCGGAGGTTCACCGATCGGCGGCTCCTCGGCATTCGCCGTTTGCAGCCAACCTACCTTTCCTGCAAACCCCTTATCTCCGAGCGCTCCCCCTCCGAGAGAGGTAACGGCCAGTACAGCCGCAAGCGCCGATAGCGTTACCTTATTTCCAAGCTTCATGTCCTTCACCTCTGTTTGGGATGATTATGAAAAAAATCGTTTGGAAACTCTTCTTCCGAGCGCCGCATATAACGATGCCCTGGACTAGAATTGTAGAACCGGCATTCGTTCCTTCACGCCTTTGCTCAGGCTCGGACGGCCTACGGAATAATAGGCGAAATCCGTTCCGGCAAGGTGTTCTTCCTTGAACATGTTGCGCCCGTCGATTAGAATGGGCTGCTTCAGCACTCGCTGGAGCCTCGCCAAGTCGACGCCGGCAAACTCGTCCCATTCCGTCAGCAGAATCAAAGCGTCCGCTCCTTGCGCCGCCTCCTCCGCTTTATTGCACCATTCTACCCCCTCCTTTCCGAAGATCGCACGAAAGTTGGGCAGCGCGATCGGGTCGTACGCTTTCGCCTTCACGCCCCGGTCGACCAGATGCCGTATAATTTCGAGCGCCGGGGAATCCCGCACGTCGTCGGTATTCGGCTTGAACGCCAGCCCCCACACGCCGATCGTCTTGCCCGGCAGCTCGCTTCCGAAGATCGCCTCCAGCTTGCGGATCACGTTAAAGCGCTGGTCCTGGTTAACCTCCACGACGGAACGGAGCAGCTTGAACTCGTAATCGACATGCCCGGCGATCTGGATCAACGCGCGCGTATCCTTAGGAAAGCAGGAGCCCCCGTAGCCGATGCCGGCCTTCAGGAACGACGGCCCGATTCGCTTGTCGTAGCCCATGCCTTCCGCCACCTTCGTCACGTCCGCGCCGACCTTCTCGCAGATGTTGGCGATTTCGTTGATGAAGGAAATTTTCGTGGCGAGAAACGCATTCGACGCGTATTTGATCATTTCCGCGCTACGGATATCGGTCACAATAATCTGCTCGGTCAGCGGCTCGTGCAGCCGGATCATTTGCTCTGCCGCGCCTTCGCATTCCGCACCGACGATGATTCGATCGGGCCTGAGCGTGTCTTCGACGGCGGAGCCCTCGCGCAGGAATTCCGGCAACGAGACGCTGTCGAAGCGCATAATCGTGCGCGAACGCATCAGCTTCGCCAGGCGCTCGTTCGTACCGACCGGGACGGTGCTCTTGACGACTACGATTTTGTAGCCGTTCATCGCCTCGGCAATTTCGATCGCCGCTTGATCGATATAGGCAAGATTGGCCTCCCCGCTAGGGAGCGGAGGCGTGCCGACCGCGAGCATGATGATGTCGGAGCGGCGCACCGCGAACGCCAGGTCGGTCGTGAAGACGAGATGGCCTGCAAGCCTACTTTCGGCAGCCATCTCCTTCAGTCCCGGCTCGTAGATCGGAATGCCGCCGGAGTTCAGGACGGCGATCTTCTCCGGATCCTTGTCCACGCAGACGACCCGATGGCCAAGCTTTGCATAGCAAACGCCCGAGACGAGTCCGACGTAGCCGGTGCCGATTATCGCAATGTTCATACCCGCAACTCTCCTCTGTTTATGAAGTCGTGCCGTAAGGCCCATCGGGATGACGCAGAAGCGCCAACGCTCCCTCCGCCGCGCAAATCTGCAAAATCTCGTCCCAGTCGAACGCGAGCCGGACGATGTCCTCCTCGATTAGCTCGGATCCGGTCTGCACCTCGATGACGTCCAGCTCCTCCCCGGCCTCCGCCCTCAAGCTGTGTCTGCAGGCCCGCGGAATCTTCACGACGTCTCCCGGTTTCACCGAAAACCTCCTGCCGCCGAGCACCATCTCCCCGCGACCGGCGGCGATCGTCCACACCTCGTCCCTAAGCTCATGATATTGGTAGCTAAGGTTGCGGCCTGGCGCGACGCGGATGCGCTTCGTCAGCACTTCCGTTCCGTCCGGATATTTCAAGTAATCGAGCACTCGGTAGCCGCCCCAGCGTCGCTCCTCGTACATCGGGCGCTGCTCCGAATGCTTCATCACTTCCTTAATCAACGGGCTGGCCGCTTTGTCCGCTACCAGAATGCCATCCGGGCTGGCCGCAACGACAACGTCGGACAGGTTCAGCAGCGTGATCGGAATGTCCAGCTCGTTGACGATGTGCGTGTTGCGCGAATCGCCGGCGATCGTTCCGTTGCCGGTCAGCGGACTGTCGATCTCCTCGGTCAGCGTGTTCCAAGTGCCGAGGTCCTTCCAATCCCCCTCGTACGGCAGCGCCACGATCTGTCGGCTCCGCTCCGCGATCTCGTAGTCGAAGCTGATTTTCGGCAATCTGCCGTATTGCTTCAGCAGCTCGTCGTACTGAATCGGCAGCTCGTACGCGATTAGAATGTTGATCAGAAAATCGAGCTTAAACGCGAAAACCCCGCAGTTCCAAAGCGCAGCCCGGTCAATCATCGCTGCCGCTTCTTCTTGGCGGGGTTTTTCCTTAAAGCTGCTTACGTTGACGAACGGCTTGTCCGGCATAGCCCCGTCCTCCGGCTCCGGTACGATATAGCCGTATTTCTCGGAAGGAAACGTCGGCTTCACGCCCATGAGCGCCAGATCGGCGCCCGACTGTCGCAATGCGGGATCCAGCTCCTTCGTCTTAACAAAAAACGATTCCTCCACATACGGATCGACGGGCATAACGACGCATGTCTCGTTCAAGCCTACGCCTTTAACCGAGTACAAATATACGGCGGCCAAGGCGATCGCGGGAAACGTATCCCTTCTCTCCGGTTCGACGACGAGCTCGACCTCGCTGCCGAGCTGGCTCTGAATCATCTCCGTCTGCGACCTGCCGGTCGCGATCACCGCGTCGTCGCGGAGACCGGCCGCCGCAATCTGCCGCCATACCCGCTGGACCATCGATTCCCGTTCGCCCCTCCCGTTGTTCAGCACCTTCAGAAACTGCTTGGAACGGGACTCGTTCGACAGCGGCCAAAGTCGCTTGCCGGAGCCGCCGGATAGAAGCACGATTTTCATGGCATAGCCTCCAATCTTACGGTGGGAATTTCGTTCGTCCAAGTATGATAATAGCTGGAATTTTTGCCGTACGAGTTGTCGAGCAGGCCGTTGGGCTTATCCATCAGGCAGGACAGGATATGCCCGTGCAGCCTGGAGGTTTTCACTCGCCGATACGCACTAAAGCGCTTGATCGCCTTCTCCACCAAATAATCGCTGTACCTGTCCCAGATCGCATGCAGCGGCATCGCCCCGCTGCTTCTGGCCATCATTTTCCCGATCATCGAGATCGACTTTTTCTCCACCTTGTTGTACAGGGAGCTCCAGTCCAAGTAGTCGCCTTGAACGTTCGTCTCCAGCCGTCCCTGCTCCCCCGTCCGCTCGATGTCGGTCCGGAAAAAGCAGAGCAGCTCCTTGCCGGGGCTGGTCGTTGGCCGAATCGGCCACAGCTGGTGAGCCATATCGGGCGATAAGTAGATGGAGCAGCGGTCGAATTTCTTGGCCGCCATCGCGTAAGACGACGGGTCGCGGACGAACAGATGAACGTCCCTGTGCTTGTTGAACACGAGCGCCGACCGGTCGAACTGCTCCTCCTCCCTATAGAAAATCGTCTGCGGCAAAATAACGATGCGATGAAACGGATACTGGGCCACGATTTTCTCCCGCAGTCTCTGATGCACCGGGTACAGATCCCCGAAGTTGCCTCCGCCCTGCAGCACGATAATCTGATTTCCCGGAATGCTCAGCCTGTCAGGAAAATCAAGCACGCTGTACCGCGCCCTTACGCGAATGCCGTTGTCTCTAAAAAAAGCTTCCGCCCCTTTCATGATCAACAGATCGCCGCCGTTATTGTAAACGGGATAGTCGATGTAATAGATGCTCGATCCGGGAGGAATCGCCTGCAAAATTTGGCGAAGCCGCTCCTTCAGTCCGTCCATCGGATGAGCTATCCGTTCAGTTGGCATGTCCACTCTCTCCTTTGCGGCGTCCTCTCTCTCTGACCCGCTCGATCAGAAATCCAAAGTCGTTTTTGTCGAACAGTAAGCTGCCCGCCTTGACGCCAAATGCCATCCGCATCGCGATCAAAGTGACGGTCAAGCGAATCGCGGCCCCGATCAACAGCGCTAGCGCGATTCCGTTCAAGCCATACAGCGGGGTGAATACAAAAAACAATCCGATCGTGGCCGCCAGCGAAATCGCCTGTCTGACGAGCACGAGTCCGGGCCGTCCAGCCGCGTTGAACGCCGAGGCCAGAATCCAGGAGCCGCCTCCGATGATGCATTCGACGGACAGCAAATAGAAGGCGCCCTCCGCTTCCAGGAACGGCTCGCCGAACAGAAGTCCCATCATGAACCGCCCGATGAGCAGACTTGGCGCAAGCACGATCGCCATGACGAGCAGGGACAGCCGGAACGCCCGTCCTACGGTGTCCACGATCCGCGCGTTATCCAAACCGGTTACCCTCGGAAACACGACGCTGGAAACGGCGGTCTGCACGACGTTGAAGACGCGGGACAACGCGTAGACGACCGTATACAGGCCCAACTCCTTGGCCGTTAGCATCGAGAGGATGACGAGCTTGTCGAACTGGGAATACAGCGTGCCGAGCAGCTCTACGCCGAACACCTTGCTGCCGTAACCGAACAACGCTTTGGCTGCCCCGGTATTCCGCAGGCCGCCGAACCAGTCGATCCGCAGCGCGTCCCTCATGCCGTACAGCGACCAGACCAGGACGAGCGAGCTCGTCGCCAGAAACGCGGCTGCGGCGGAGACGAGGCTGAGCTGGCCCGCCGTCCATAGCGCGAGCAAACCGAGCAGATTAAACAGCGGGCCGTACAGCCGCACGCCGTTGTACACGTTGAAGCGGTTCATGCTCTGCGCCAGGGCCCCCACCAGATTGGCCGCGAGAATCGTCGGCAGCATCAGCGCCGTAAACCAGCGGGCCGCCCGCACGACCGGTTCGGGATAGTCGGCTAGCCAGATCGGAAGCCCCTGCCAGGCGACGAACCCCGCGACGAGACTGACGGGGATCTGGAACAGAAAGCCGGCCCTGACGAGCTCGCCCCCGCCGGCTTGCGATTGCTTCAGATTGTAAATGAGCGAGGTTGGTAGCCCGAAACCGACCAATCCCGCCAACAGCGTCGGCCAGAACAGGATGGCGGACAGCTCGCCCTTGCCGACGACGCCGAACATACGGGCGGTCACGATCGACGTCAGCGTGGCGATCACCATCATCAGAAAGTTGGTCGCGCTCGTGCGCAGCATCGTCTGGACGAGTCCGCCACCCTTCCACGTCCTTTTGAGCGCAAGCTGCGCCATCGCCTTAACTCCTGCCGCCATAGCGAAGAATGCCGACCAGCGCCCCGTTGCGGTAACACACCTTCACGATCTGCCGGATGAATCTCTTATATTGGAAAATCGACAGCAGCGACGTCCCGATCGCCTGAACCATGCGAACGGTATGCTTCAGAACGGCTGTCGCCCCCGCATCCCGCCGCTTGACCGCATCGCTCACCCCTTGCCAGAACATCCGCTTCAGAAACCATTTCCTCGTCGTGCGTTCCTTGGCGATCTTATGCCTGACCGAGGCGTAGGGCGTGTAGTAGACTTTGTATTTGTCGCGAAGCCGGGCGATAAGCTCGCTCTCCTCGCTCGACAGCAGGTTGCGGCCGACCCGGCCGAGATCCTCTCGGAACGGCTCGATTTCCTCAAAAACGCTGCTGCGGAACGCGACGTTCGCGCCGTAGGGAATCGCGGGAGCGGTCATCTCCACGACGACGTCGGAAAAATCGAGAATAGTGAAGACCGAGCGATGTTCCGCCGGAATCCAGCCCGGCTCCTCGTCTTCCCATAGCGGATCGATCTTGCCTCCGACGCAGCCGATCGCCGGATCCCTCGCGAAGACGTCGACGATATGCCGCGCCCATTGGCTTCCCGCCAGCGCGTCGTCGTCGAGAAACAGAATCAAATCCCCTTTCGCTTCGCGGATCGCCCGGTTGCGGGCCGTCGACAGCCCCAGCTTCGGCTCGTGCACATAGCGGATCCTCGCGCCGTGCAGCTGCCGCAAGCCATTCACCGTCTCTGCCGTATTGTCCGTCGAGCCGTTGTCCACGACGACAATCTCGAGCTCCTTCTTGTCGAAGTCCTGGACCAGAACGCTGCCGATCGCTTCCGCCGTATCCTTCGCCCGGTTGTGGGTGCAGATGGCCACCGTTACCTTCATCGTTCATCCCGCCCTTGATACACGTTTTTGATCCGCTCGGCGATCGGCCCCCATTCGAGCTGCCGCAGCGCCCGTTCGTAATCCGGCGACCTCCCTTCCTTGACGCTCCGCATAGCCGTCTCCATCGCTCCCGCCAATCCGCCGGCGATGCCGGGATCGTAGCGGATAACCATACCCTCCTCGAAATATTCGTCGATAAAGCCGTTGTCCGGCATGACGACCAGCTTTCTAAAGCTGAGTCCGAGAATCGCAGAGCCGGATGTCGTAATCTCCTTATAGGGCATCACCATGACATCGGCGGCTCCGAGCAAGTCGGCGACTTCCTCGTTCGGGATAAACCGCATATCCAGAACGAGATTCCGGGTATCCTTCACGTTACGAAGATATGCCTCCATCTCCCGGTCCGCCTTGCCCGCGATAATCAGGCAGGAGCTTTCCGTTTGGACCGCGCGATACGCTTCGATTAGCTCCTCGACGCCTTTGTAGGCTTTGATGGCTCCGAGGAATAGATAGACTTCGGCGTCTTTGCCGATGCCGTACAGCCGTCTAACGTCCGCGCCATTCGGCTTGTACACATCCGCGTAGTGGCCGTGCTTCACGACGGTCAGCTTGCTTGCCGGTACGGCGAATTCCGCCATCGCCTGCCGCTTGGCCGTTTCCGACGCGACAATCAGCCCGGAGCAGAATCGGCAGATCAGCGTTCGCATCGCGCGCTCCATCCGCCTATATTTCACCTCGTGGGGATACAGATTGTGCAGCGTCCAGATTAGCCGCACCCGCTTCGCCTTCAGAACGAGCAGCGTCGTCAGGAGAAGGGCGGACTTGGCGACGAACAGCAGCGGATTGCGATTCTGGTAGGCATGGTGCATCCAGTGCACGTGGACGACGTCTCCCGGCTTCGCCCGCGCCACCCGCAGCGCAAGCCTGCCGTGCGTCAGATCCATCACTTCCACCCCTGCGCCGCAAAGCGAATCGGTCAATAAATTGTTATACAAATTCAAATTGCTGTACTTGGGCCACATCCATACTCTCATCTCGTATACGCTCCTTGCGCGCTCCTGCGAATCCAGCCCTCCGGCACGGAGAGCTCGCGAATGACCTTGGCCGGAACGCCGCCGGCCAGCACGTTCGCGGGAATATCCCGCGTAACGACGCTGCCCGCGGCGATTACGCTGCCCGACCCGATCGTGACGCCGGGCAATACGATGCAGCCTCTGCCGATCCAGACGTTGTCCTCGACGACAATCGCCCGGCTCCCGGAACGGTCCTCCGCATCCACCGGGTGGAAGTTCGCGTCGATCAGATTGACCATCGGGCCGATGATCGTATGGCTGCCGATTCGAATCGAATCCGTGCAGCCGATATCCAACCCGTAATTGCAAAAGACGTTGTCGCCGATCCACAGCCTGGCCCCTTTGCCCACCGAGATGGACGACGGGAACGGCTTGGCGTGGAAGGAGACGCTTCGTCCGACGATCAGCTCTCCTTTGTTCGCGATCGACAGCTTGCCCGCGATCCGGCTCAAGCGCCCGGCCGAATCGGCCTTGACCGGAAACACGACAGCGCCCTTCAGCACGGCCAGCAGCTTACCGATGCGAATCTGACGAAACGGGATTCCCATACGCTACCCCGCCGACTCCGCCGCGATGCCCCCGGCCAACAGCGAACGATAGGCCGTCTCTACCTTTCTGGCGATCGCGTTCATATTAAACTCGTTCATAACAGCGGCATATCCCCGTTCGGCAAGCTCCTGATAGTCGACGGTTTTGCTGTAGACGAGTCGGATCGTCTGGTACAGCGCTTCGACGTCCCCGTCCTTGACGATCCAGCCGCCCTTCGTCTCTTCGACGATTTCCGGAGCTCCTCCGGAATCCGATACGATGACCGGCGTACGCACAAGCATCGATTCAATAATGACTCTTCCGAACGGTTCATTCAGCGAAAAGTTGATCGTCAGATCGCACTCCTTCATCACGTCCAGCGGTCTCGGGCTATATCCGTAAAAAACCACGTTCTCCTCCAGCCCGTAGTCGCGGACCTTGCGGACCAGATCGGCATAATAGCTCTCCGATCCGTCGACGGACGCGTCGCCCACGATCAGCAGCTTCCAGTTGTAGGCTTTGCCGTCGGCGAGCTTCTTGACGGCTTCGATCACGAGATCATATCTCTTCCATTCCACGATCCGTCCGAACATCCCGATAATGAGCGTATCGTCCTCCATGAACGCGCGGCTTTTCGGCATTCGCGCCGTCTCCGGATCGACGCCGTTGTATATGATCGTCTTGTTGGCGCCTTGGACGGAGCTCGCGACGAATCGCGAAATGCAGATCACCTGATCGAAAAACCGGGGCAGCACCCGATTGAACATACGCAGATGGGTGTAGTCCCTGTGGTGCCAGACGAGCTTGCTGCTCGCCATAAACTTCAGCGGGGCCGCGTACCACGGCGCTCGCCACCCGTTGGCGTGAATAATGTCGATCCGTTTTCTCTTCACGAACGCCCGCATGCGCAGAACGGTTTCCAGATAGCCGAAGCCGAGCCTCTTCTTAATGCTGTTAAGGCGCAGCGGAAAAAGCTCGTACTCCGTTCGAATCTCGTGCAAATAGGAAGCGTCGCCGGGGCAGAGCAAGTAAATCCGGTACTTGGATACGTCCAAATAATTGATCAGATGAATCAGGCTCTGCTCCGCGCCCCCCTTCTTGTCCGCATGGGTCACGAACAAAATATTCGTTCTGCCGCTGTTCATTCGCTTCACCCGCTTAGCTTGATATCCTGACATTTAACGATTGCAGATACCTTCTGAGAACTTCCTTGTGGTCGTATTGCCCGCGTATAAAATGCTGCGACGCCTCCAGCAAAGCTTGAGCTTTGGCAGGATCGGCAAGCAGCGTCCTGATGTGCCCGAGAAAATGCCGCGGCTCGTCAGCCAGCAGCATATGCTCGCCGTCGATCAGTCCGGTGCCCTCGCAGCCGACCGAGGTCGAGACGACCGGCAGGCCGTTCTGGATCGCTTCGATCGTCTTCAGCTTCACGCCCGCTCCGTTGCGCATCGGATTTACGAACAGATAACCGTTCGCGTAGATGTCCTCCAGGTTAGCCGGCGTGTCGTGAACTTCAACATTCGTCAGATCGTGCGCTTCGAGCCAGCCCAGCCCCTGGTTGCGGCTATTGCCGGCCACGACGAACTTGTAGCCCGGCACGTCCAGCAAACCCGGGTGAATATGCGCCAAATACCACTCGATCGCTTCCCGGTTGTTGGGCATGAACAGCGATCCGACGAACACGACGTGCCGCGTCCGAAACGAGCCGACCCGGAATGCCTCTCCGTCGACCGGGGGCGGCAAGAACAGGCTTTGGGCCGTCGGATCGAGCGCGCGGAACCGTTCGAACTCTTTGTTAGAGATGAACAGATACTTGTCGATCCTCGTCCGCATCTTTTTTTGCAACGCGGCGAATTTGCCGCTTTCCATCCGATAGTACAGCTTGTGAAGCAGGCTTGTGGCGCTCCTCGCCAGCGCCTTGAAATAGACCGCCTCGTCGTTGTGCACCCGCAGGATCGCCCTTTCGCGCCTAATCCGCGGATTGTCCAGGATCGGGTACACGTAGTCGCCCTCCAGCAGCACGTAATCGTAATCGTCCGCCAGCGGAATCCGGCCAAGCTCGGCCCTTGATTGAGCCTGCATCGGGGTAACGCGAAGCGCGTCGGCGAGCTTGCTCTTTCGCGGACAGAGCACGATCTCCTCGACGTAATTTCTGACGGCCTTGATGTCCGCGTCGTCAGGCTGCTGCTTGCCGCATACGACAAGGTGCAGCTTGCAGCCGAGCTCGGCGAGCGCCTTGATCCTTCCCCATGTATCCACCCTTAAGCCGTGGTTCGGAGGATACGGAAAATCGCTGCATACGAGCAATATTTTCATGTCTCCGCCCTCCTTGTCGTGGCATAGCTAATAAAAGCGAAAAACAACCAGATTTCGTATTTGATCTCCAGCGCGACGAAAAGCAGAGACAGCAGCACGAAAATCAATGCGGGAAACAGGATGGAACTGGTCTTCGCCTTCCCTAGCAGATTTGCGGCAAGTTGATAGAAGAAGACGACGGCCGCAATTCCTCCGAACATCACCCATTGGAAAAAACCCGACTTCACGCCCACATTCCGATCCGTGTCGGAATACTGCAGCAGTTCCCCCGCGTTGATCTGACCGATGCCGAACGTATCGTAATAAAACCGCGACATCACGCCGATCGCACCGTCCACGTACTGATTGAAATACATCAAATAAGCTCCCGTGCCCACGCCAAGCGGATGATGGGCGACGGTGGCCAGCGCGATGAGAATCGTGCCCATTCTCGTATAGGACGACGTGTAGTTCTCGATGTCATTGCTTAACGAGCCCAGCACTCCGGCGGAAAAATGGGTAACGAACAAGTACATCGCCCCAGCGGCCGCTAAGAGCAGAAGGAAGTTTCTCTTCTTCCGAAAATCCAGAAATTTCGCCATCGTGACGACGATCGTCAGCAGAACGACGATTAGAAACCCCTTCGAGCCCGTCACGAATAAATAAAACAGAAAAAAACCGGCGACGAACGCGAAGGACAGCGCTTTGGCCGGTCCGCTCAAATACCGGGATAAATAGACGATAATCGCCGAATAGACGACAACGATCGTACCGGTCGTGCTGCTCTCCGAGGTGAGCAGCCTGACCCGCCAGTAAGGTTGGCTACCCGCATGCAACGGCGCCAGCGCGTTCGGAATGCTTGCCAGCTCCGCCGCCATTATGACCGCCAGCAGAGCGACGACGGCGAAGAAGCAGGCGTAAAGCACGCGCCTGCTGGCAATCTTCGCGAACAGCAGCTGCATATGCCTGACGTAGAGCAAAATCAGCACGAAATAGGTCAGCACCTTGACCGCCTTACCCAGCAGGTTCTCCTGCCCGAAGCTGTAGCTGCCTTGCAAAAATTGCGCGAGCACGTAAGCGACGCTGATCAAGCTCAAATAAACGATAAAAACGAGCAAATACCGCTGCAGCTTCGAACCGTGCATCACCCGCTTATGCTTGGCGAGCAGCGCCGCCTCGCAGGCAACAAACAGCGGAAGCAGCAAAATGATCGGCGAGCGCCCGATTTCGCCGATGACATTGACTAACGGGAAATCCTGATAGACGGTCAGCAACAGCAAGAAAACGAGATACAGCGCCCAGAGCAACTGGTTGCCGCCGGTTTTGCCGTCCATGACCCCGGACATTGCCGGATCTTTGCGCATGTTTCATTCACCTGCTCTCCACTCCCGCGCTTAAACGTATTTCTTGACGGTTGCGGAATACCGTTCGTCCGGCCGGCTCAGAACCGCATCGTACAGCCGTTCGATCTGCTGATTCATGAGTCCGGAATGGAATTTCTCGTTGAAAATGAGCTCGCCTGCCTGCCCCATCTCCTCCAGCTTGCGCTTGTCCAGCGTCTGCAAGATACCGGCGAGCTGCTCCTTGCGCTCGAAATCGAATACGTACCCGTTCAGGCCGTGTCGAACAATCTCCGGAAGCGCGCCCCGGTTGCTGGCGATGACCGGCTTGCCGTTGCGCAGCGCCTCGATCGCGACGATGCCGAATCCCTCCCAGCGGGACGGAACGATAATGGCATCGCAGGCTTTCATGTAGCGGTCGATCTCCGAATGCTCCACCCAGCCGAGGCGGATCGCGTTGTCCGGATACCGGTGCTCGCTCTGTTTCAGCACGGAATCGCCGGCCAAATACAGGTCGATGTGCGGAAATCGCTGTTCGTTGAACACGTCGAGCAGAAGATCCAGCCCTTTCTGCCGATCAAAGCGCCCGACGAAGAGGAGGTTAATCTTGTCCGGTTTGACGGGAATGGGCGAGAATCCCGCATCGGCGGAGGCATCGGACACGCCGTTATACACGACGACCGATTTGCGCGGGGGCAGCCCATAATTCAGAGCCATCGCATATTCGTGCTTCGAGATGTGGATAATGGCGTCCGTTCGCAGCGACAGTATCTTCTCCGCCCATGCGAACAGCTTGCGCTTCCAGGATTTAGTATCCATCAGAAAAGCCCAGCCGTGCGAGCAATAGACGATGACGGGACGCTTCCTCTTGAAAAAAAATAGCGTTCGCAGAAAAACGCCCGCGAACGTCCCGTGCACATGTACAATATCCGGCTGAAGCTCGTGAATCTTTTTGCGAATCTCCATCATTGCTCTAAGAAAATAGGCCGGCTTCCGCCTGTAAGGATACAAAATGAGACGCTCGGGACTGATCTGCAGCGAATGTCGGTTGGAGTTATGCTCGGAGGCCATCAAATAAATGTCGTGATGACCGGCCTGGTGCTTCATGACCTCGTTAAGATGAGTTTCGACTCCGCCCTTCGTAAACTCGGACAGATGAAGGATTTTCGCCATTGTATCGCCTCCGTTGTCTGTTTAGAATGCGTCCCGGGAGCCGGCAACGGCCTTAAACGTTCTCAGCATGATTTTGAGATCGAACCAGAGACATCTCTTCTCGATATAGGCGATGTCAAGCTCGACCATTTCCTTAAAGCTGAGACTGCTTCTTCCGCTTACCTGCCACAATCCCGTACAGCCCGGCGTGACGGATAGCCGTCTTTTGTCGCGCTCCGTGTATTCCTCCACTTCCCTGGGTAGAGGGGGCCGGGGGCCGACGAGCGACATTTCGCCTTTGATCACGTTGAACAATTGCGGCAGCTCATCGATGCTCGTCTTGCGAATGAACCTGCCGATCTTTGTCACACGCGGATCTTCCTTCATTTTGAACATCGCGCCGTTGATCTCGTTGCGGTCGAGCAGCTCCTTCAGCTTGTCTTCCGCATCGGTATACATCGAGCGAAGCTTGTACATGCAAAAGGGTTTCCCGTCCTTGCCGATTCTCGTTTGGCGAAAAATAACCGGACCTTGCGGGTCCTCCCACTTGATCAACGCAGCGGCGACGGCCAGCATCGGACTTATCAGCACCAGCCCCGTCAGCGATCCGATCAGGTCGACGGTCCGCTTCATCGCGGAATAGAGGGAGAATGTCCTCCGCGTTTCCCGTTTGCGCAGGACAGTCGGGCGGTAATTCGAAGATGCTCCTCCTATCGCTTCGTCCCGGTAATGCGGACCGGTATTCATCAGGTATCGCCCCTTCCCGAAATTAATTGCTTCACCAGTTCGCGGTCCATGATCTCCTCCAGTTCTGTCATCAATACGTGCCTTAATTCGCGATTGCGCAGCGCGAAATTGATCGTCGTCATTATGAAGCCGATCTTCTCGCCCACGTCGTACCGGACGCCTTGGAAATCGTACGCGTAAACGCCCTGATCCTCGTTCAATTTCTGAATCGCGTCGGTTAGTTGGATTTCTCCGCCCGCGCCCAGCTCGTGCCGGCCCAAATATTCGAAAATTTCGGGCGTCAGCACGTACCGGCCCATAATGGCCAGATTGGAGGGAGCTTGTCCTTGAGGCGGCTTCTCCACGAAGCGGTTGACCCGGTACAGCTGCCCCGTCCTTTCGCCCGGATCGACGATGCCATAGCGGTGCGTCTGATCTACGCCTACCGTCTGCACGCCGATGATCGAACGACCCGTATGCTCGAACTGTTCGATCAACTGCCGGGTGCAAGGCACCTCGGCCTCTACGATATCGTCCCCGAGCAATACCGCGAACGGCTCGTCGCCGATGAAGTTGCGCGCGCACCATACGGCGTGTCCCAGCCCTTTGGGCTCTTTTTGCCGGATATAGTGCAGATTGACCTGGGAGGATTTGCGGACCTTCTCCAAAATGTCCAGCTTCCCTTTCTCCTCCAGCGTGTGCTCCAGCTCGAACGCGATGTCGAAATGGTCTTCGATCGCCCGTTTGCCTTTGCCTGTGACGACGATAATGTCCTCGACGCCGGACTCGATCGCTTCCTCGACGATATATTGGATGGTCGGCTTATCAACAATGGGAAGCATCTCTTTGGGCATCGCTTTCGTGGCCGGCAAAAAACGGGTGCCGAGACCTGCGGCGGGAATAATCGCTTTTTTCACTCTCACCATTTTGATCTCACCTATCCTTTTGATTTATGTCTGATTCAATGCCGAATCCGCTTCTCTGAACCTCTTCGTGATTAAAATTGGACTTTTGGACTTCCTTGCAAATCAGGGTTAAAAAGTTCGATTTTCAGCACCGAGAAGGTTGGATGAAGACCGGTGATGAGGAACGGAGTGTAGGCAAACCTACATGAGTACCGGAAGATCCGGCTGAATTCAAGATTCGACGCCGAATCTGCTTCCTCGAACCTCTTCGTGATCAAAATTGGACTTTTTGACTTCCTAACATGGGCATCGAACCCTTCCTCACGTCACACCCTCGACGATATACGTCTAAGGTCGGCTGACCCACAGCATGACCGAGTGCCTCCGGTGATAGAGGTGCAGGAGACATTACCTTACGTGCAAGCGTTCCTCGCCTAAAGCCTTCGCTCAGGCATCGTTTCGATCGCCGTAATAGTAGTAATAGCTATCCGAGTGTTTACGCGGAACGTTGTTGAGCACGACGCCGATCAATCTGGCCTTCACATGGTCCAGTGACGCTTTCGCTCTAAGCGCGACGTCTTTCTTCACTTTGCCTGCTTCGACGACGAGAATGACTCCGTCGCTCTGGGCGGCCGCAATCTGCGCGTCCGTTACGTACATCAGCGGAGGCGTGTCGATGATCACGACGTCGTATCGTTCCCTCGCGGTCTCCAGCAACGCGGCCATCCGCTTGGAAGCTAGCAATTCCGACGGATTCGGCGGCGTCGGACCGGCAGAGATGATCGCCAGATCGTCGGTATTTGTTTGCTGGATCACGTCCTGCAGTTCCTTTTGCCGGAATAGGGCGGTCGTTAGGCCGAGCCGGTTCGATTTTCCGAACAGATGATGCTGCGACGGCTTACGCATATCCGCATCGATCAGCAGCACCTTCTTGCTTGTCTGGGCGTAAGCGACGGCCAGATTGGCGCACGTCGTACTTTTGCCTTCTCCCGGCTTGGAAGAGGTGACCACGATCACTTGCAGCGTCTGGTCGATCGCCGAATACTCGACGTTGGTCCTCAGCATTCGGTACCCTTCGGAGATCGGGGATTTGGGATTCGCGTCCGTAATGACGCTCCACTTATAACGAGACATGGTTTTCCCTCCTGTTCGTTTGCAACTGCACTTTGCCGTTTCCTCGATCGGAAGAGTCCTTCTCTTTGAACCTCGGAATCGCGGTCAGCACCGGAACTTGGAACAGCGTTTCAATGTCCTCCTCCGTTTTGATCGTGTCGTCCAAATATTCCAGCAGGAAAGCGAGACCCACGCCGAGCATGAGCGACAGAAGGAGCGCGGCTGCGATGTTCATGTTCGGATTTGGAGCGACCGGACCGCGAGCTTCTTGGGGATCGGCAAAATCCAGAATGGACACGTTGTCGACCTTCATCAGCTCGGGGACCGATTTCTGGAAAACGACCGCCACAGCGTTGGCCGCCTTGGCCGCCCGCTCGTAGGAATGGTCGCGGACGGAGATCGACATGACCTGCGTTTCATTCACCGAGCTTACGCTCACCTTGCTGATCAGTTCGCCATACGACAGGTTCAGCTCTGGATAATCCTTGCTGACGCTTTTCATAATGCGCGGCGTCTTAATAATTTCTTTGTAGGTTTTGATGAGGCCGATGGTGGAATTGATGGAACCGACATCGATGCTGGGAAGCAAAGAGCTGCTTTCCTTGTACTGGTTGACGATCAGCTTGGCCGATGCCTGATATTGCGGCGCGATGAAGTAGTAGGAATAGATGCCGACGCTCAAGCAGACGACGGTTGCGATCAGGGCGATCAGGAGCAGTCTTTTTTTGACGATGAGCCAGTATTGTTTCAGTTCCATCTTTTTTCCTCCGTCGCTTGTAAGTTTTCTTGCTCTTCAGAATTCGAAAATCAGTTCGATTAGAATAATAAAATTTAAAAGTTATTCAAAACGAGAACTTTTGGGCCAATTAAAAACGACTGCATCGTCCTTTGATCGGAGCATGTCGTTTTTATCGGAGATCGTGCTGAAGGGAATAGAACGCAATTTCCCCGGCCCTGCATGATCGAAATGATCCGGACGAAGCGCCGCTCCATCCGACAAATCCATTCGTTTCACGAACAAACAAAATCGCCTATCCATCGTCGCAAGCTTGGCCGGAGTCGTTCATATCGGCCGCTTCCGGTCTATGCCACGCGACGTTCATAAAGTCTCTGATCGTTCCGCCATTCAAAATATACTCCACCATCGTCTTTGCGTCGGCCTCTATTCCAAGCTTCCCTAACGTCAGGGAAACAAGCTCGGCCACGTCGACCGTTCCATCCCGGGGATCGTATCCGGTGTAGGCCAGAAGCTCTTCCCACGACCACGCGCTTGCGGAGTCGTGTCGGCGGCTCAGAGAAGCGTCCTGCGAGAGTCTTTCCAAAAAAAGCTTAAGCCTCTCCTGCTTCTGCTTCAGCGCCGGATTCGAAACGTTCATCTCCAATCACCTTCGCTTGCG
Source organism: Cohnella phaseoli (assembly GCF_003386235.1). Taxonomy (GTDB): domain Bacteria; phylum Bacillota; class Bacilli; order Paenibacillales; family Paenibacillaceae; genus Cohnella; species Cohnella phaseoli. Next base: position 98,579 of record NZ_QRDZ01000012.1, on the reverse strand, counting down.
GTAGAAGTTTTGAACTTTTCTCCTCTAACCGATTCGTCATCGAGTCGTCGTCAACCGGGTTCGCCGCGATTTGAACTAAGTATGACATAGAAAATCGAAATTCAAGAGGGATTAAAGACATGATGCCTATTAGCCATTCCTGCTCATTTTTAGAAGTCGACCGCAACCGGAAAACCGACTATTCAGAGTGCCAAGGCGTCGTTTCGTTCAATGGAAGCGCTCTACTTCCGCGAGGTCCTATTCAGACTATAGACCCGCCGTTCAGAAACGAACCCGCTTTCGCCCGCCCTTGCCCAGTCAAGGATTTCGAATATTCGTGCCGATGGTTCAGACTCTAAGCCGAGAAAAAAGGCGATTTCAAACATGGGAAAAGAGGGACTTAGGACAGTCATTCGAAAATCTCTAGGAGGATTCAACCATTTTACGGAGGGATGCAACGTTTTACCCACTAAAAACATCGTCAATTTGGAATCGCTTACAATTGGATTGAAATCTAAAAAAATTCGGCAATTTGCCCGAATCTTCCCCTTCGCTTATTCCTTTTTTCATAATTTTCCTCCTATTCGGTCGTCATCTGTCGCCCGTTCGTCTTTTCGAGTCCCGATTGCTTCACCGGTTACTTGCTTCTCCAGCATTAATTTCGTTCCGATTATCACGATGACCCGGTAAAAAAGGAGAGCAAGCGTCTCAATAAAGTATCCGACGCCGTGGCCGACGGAGGACTATCGAAGGGCATGTCGTCGGCAACGCATCGGGCATTGCGCTTGTAATACGCCTCCCATGGTTCGCCCATGCGCTGGCGAATCGCCCCATAGGCCTCCCGCATTCGAAACCCCCTTCGCTCATGATGGTGGGCGTCCGACGACACAACGTGAATGAGCCCGCTCTCGCACAGCGTCCATGCGGCTTGCCGGACCTGCCTCCCGAAGTCGCCCAACAGCGAATGCGTCGTCATTTGCGCGCAGGCGCCGAGCTCGACCAGTTCGGCAAGCAGACGAGGATGCTTGACGATTTCCGCATTGCGCTCAGGATGCGCGATAATCGGCCGCAGGCGCAGCACGCCAAGCTCATGGATCAGCTCTTTCATATCCTTGGGGACGTGCGAGAAAGGCATTTCGATCAACACGTAAGCGGAATCGGCCAGCGTCAGCAGTTCCCCCCTATGCCATGCCTCCAGAAGGTCTCCATGCACGCGAATTTCCTGCCCCGGCGCGACCGTGACGGGAACGCCTGCATCCGCCAAACGCTCATTCGTTCGGTTAACGTGTGCCCGAACTTCCACAGCCGGGTTATCGTAACGACCGTTCGCATGATGAGGCGTAGAGATCAGCTTCGTTATGCCTTCGGCCGCGGCCGCTTTGGCCATGCTCAATGTATCGTTCCAATCCGCTGCCCCATCGTCAAGGCCCGGCAAAATATGCGTATGAATATCGATCATGCGAATCGTCGCCCCCTTAATCGAATGAATAGGGTCGGCTTGCCCCAGACAAACTCGACCCTATTCTAGCATATTGGCTCGCCCGAAGGAATGCGCGCGAAGTCGGAACCTCCGCACGCCCTGGCCATAAAAAAGGAGCGCCCGGGAGCGCCCCTATACGAACTATTCAGAGATTACAGACGAGCTTCCAAAGCCTTCTTCTGCTCTTCAAAGCCCGGCTTGCCGAGAAGCGCGAACATGTTCTTCTTGTACGCTTCGACGCCCGGCTGGTCGAACGGATTGACGCCAAGCAGGTAGCCGCTCACGCCGCACGCGATCTCGAAGAAGTACACCATGTAGCCGAATGTGTGCGGACTCATGTCCGGCAAGTTGACGATCAGGTTAGGCACGTTGCCGTCCGTATGGGCGAGCAGCGTTCCCAGGAACGCCTTCTTATTGACGAAATCAAGCGTTTGACCGGCCAGGAAGTTCAAGCCGTCCAGGTCGTCCGCGCTTTTCTCGATCGTGATCTGATCGGACACTTCGCCCACCTGAAGCACCGTCTCGAAAATAATCCGATTGCCTTCCTGAATAAATTGCCCCATCGAGTGCAGGTCGGTAGAGAAGTCGACGGAAGCCGGGTAAATGCCCTTGTAGTCCTTGCCTTCGCTCTCGCCGTACAGTTGCTTCCACCATTCGGAGACGAAGTGCAGACCCGGCTCGTAGTTGACGAGAATTTCGATCGCTTTGCCTTTGCGATAGAGCGCGTTGCGGACAGCCGCGTATTGGTACGCTTGGTTTTCGCTCAGGTTAGGGTTGTTGTATGTTGTAGCCGCGTCTTGCGCGCCCTTCATCATCGCTTCAATGTCGATGCCCGCCGTCGCGATCGGCAGCAAGCCGACTGCCGTCAGTACGGAGTAGCGGCCGCCGACGTCGTCCGGAATGACGAACGACTCGTAGCCTTCCTCGGTCGCCAGCACCTTCAATGCGCCGCGCGCCTTGTCCGTCGTTGCATAGATGCGCTTGCGCGCTTCTTCCTTGCCGTATTTGCTCTCCAGCGCTTCGCGGAAAATACGGAAGGCGATGGCCGGCTCGGTTGTCGTTCCGGATTTGGAGATGACGTTGATCGACCAGTCCTTGCCCTCCAACGCTTGCAGCAGGTGAGTAACATAAGTCGAGCTGATATTGTTGCCGGCGTAGAAAATTTGCGGAGTTTTGCGCTGCTCCTTGGACAGCGTATTGTAAAAGGAATGCTGCAGCATTTCGATTGCCGCGCGCGCGCCCAAGTAGGAGCCGCCGATGCCTATAACGATCAGCGCGTCCGAATCGGACTGGATTTTCTTCGCGGAGCTCTGAATGCGGGCGAATTCCTCTTTGTCGTAGTCGAACGGCAGGTTGATCCAGCCCAGATAGTCGGAACCCGCTCCGGTTCCGTTATGTAATTGCTCGTGAGCGAGCTTGACGGCCGGCGCCAGATTGTCGATCTCATGTTGACCGACGAATTGCAGCGCTTTGGAATAATCGAATTGAATCGTTTTGCTCATTGCTCTCTCCCTTTCTCTCTCGACCTCGAAGGGTCTGGGTCATGCATATTAGCTATAGGATACTGAATTATTGAACTTCATACAAGCAGGCTACGATGAAGGTTTGATGAAGATATGCCGATCTCGCCCCACATAAGAAAAAATGACTCTCCATAAGTCGCTTATGGAAAGTCATTTTACTTCAGCGCAATTTGTCGCAGCTTGCCGTCCAGCTCCCTCATCCGGTCATCGGGATGGGGAACGGGGAGCGCTTCGTTAACGATACTAAGAGAATAAGACGAAGCTCTGGCCGCCAGCTTCTTATCGCTCAACTGTGGAAAAAGCTCCAGAATCGCCTCGCGGCACTCTTGTCGCGCCAGCATTCCGCCGATGGCCACATCAATGCCGTAGCGGCCCGCGTCTCGCGCCTGCGGCACGGAATTGTCTTCATCGGACGAAAAATCTCCCAGCACCTCGCGCAGCCAGGAGACGCTGAGCGCAAACCATTCGGCGAACCGCGGGTTGACGTTCGAACGGTAGCCTCCCGACGTATGCGTCTTCGCCAACGACAGACCGTGGCCGCCGCTTTGGAAAATATGCGCCTCGAACGGAATGCCCTTCTCGTCCAGCGCCCGCATGAAGCTTATCGTATTTTCGACCGGAGCCGCAGTATCGTCGCAAGCCGCAAACAGAAATGCAGGCGGCGTCCGTTCGTCGATCTCACGATGCACGGACGGAATAGGAACGGCCAGCACCTCGCTCATCGAGGACAGAATGCACGGATAGCCCAGTAGGAGCGCATTCGGCCGAACGCGCCCCATCGTGCCGAGCGCGGCTGCCAGATGGCCGCCCGCCGAAAAGCCTATGGCCGCGATTCGTTCCGGATCCACGCCCCACCCGGCGCTCCTCATGCGGATGACGTCAAGCGCCTCTTCCGCGTCCAACAGCGGTTCGGGGAACTCGGTTCGCACGGAATAACGCAGCACGAACGCTTGAAAGCCTTCCGCCAAATACGCCATTGCGACCGGCTCGGCTTCGCGGTCCGAGAGGCCGCGATAGCCGCCGCCCGGAAATACGAGCACCGCCGGCCGAAGGGCCGCATTGCTCAGTTCGGGCGAAGCGTCGAGCAAGTAAGCCGTCAGCTTCACTTCCGCGCGTCCGCGCAACGCAATCGTTTCCGTCCTCATTTGCGCGGCGGCATCAGCCAGGCATGGGCGGGATCGTTGTGGAATTTCCACGTGCGAACCGGCCCGGCCATGACGTTCAAATAATAAACCTCGTAGCCTGGGGGCGCCGACACCGGATGATAGCCCTTGGGCACCAGAACCGTTTCGCCGTCGCGTACGGCCAGCGTCTCGTTCAACGTCAAGTCGTCGGTGTAGACGCGCTGCACGGCAAAGCCTTGCTCGGGCTGAACGTGGTAGTAGTACGTTTCCTCCAGCAGCGATTCGTCCGGCAACGCGTCCCGGTCGTGCTTGTGCGGCGGATAGCTGGACCAGTGACCGGCCGGCGTAAACACCTCCACGACAAGCAGGCTGTCGGCCGCTTCCGACTCAGGCAAAATATTATGAATCAGCCGCTCGGTAGAGCCGCTGCCGCGAAGCTCCACTCCGACGGCGTCGGGCTCGATCAGCCGCGCCGGAAGACGCGTCGTGCCGGGAGCGAGACATACGGCCAATTCCAGCTCTGTCAAAGCCGTAACCTCGTACGTATCGTCTGCAGGAACGTATACGGAATACGGCGGTATTTTCTCGAATACGCTCATCCGCTGTCCGATGCCTACCCATATTTCACGGTTGGTCCGAACGTCCGCTCTGCCGCTCAGCAGCACGAGACATGCTTCGTTGTCGCCCGTGCTCCGGCTCAGCGTCTGACCCGGAAGCAGGCGGAACACCTCGAAGCCGACGTATTTCCAGCCCGCCGAAGCCGGAGTTACGGCCAGCACGCGTCCATCCGCGCCAGGAGTAGATTCCGGCGTTACGATCAGCTTGCTCATTCGACATTCCCTCCCCGATCCTGTGCGACGGCTCCCGAGCTTACCATCGAGCAGTCACCATTTTTTTGCGCGTGTAAAATTCCACTCCGTCCGGCCCGTTGGCGTGCAGGTCGCCGTAGAACGACTTTTTCCAGCCCGAGAACGGGAAAAACGCCATAGGAGCGGGTACGCCAACGTTAATGCCGAGCATGCCGGCGTCGATCGTCTCGCGGAATTGCCTTACTGAGCTTCCGTTTACGGTGAACAGACAAGCGCCGTTAGCGAAGTCCGAGCGGTTGGCGATCTCGATAGCCTCGTCCAACGATTCCGCCCGCATAATCGACAGCACCGGAGCAAAAATTTCGTCGCGCCAAATGCTCATCTCGCAATTCACATCGTCGAAAATCGTCGGGCCGACAAAATAGCCCTCTCCGCCAACAGCCGCATCCTCGCGTCCGTCCCGCAGCAGCTTCGCTCCTTCTTGCTCGCCCGCAGCGATATAGCCAAGCGTTCTCTCCTTATGGGAGTCCCGAATGACCGGCCCGAGAAACACGCCCTGCTCCAAGCCGTTGCCGATCGTAATCGCATCCGCCGCCTGCTTCAGCTTGTCGGTGAGACGGTCGGCAATGTCGCCGACGGCCACGACGACCGCACAGGCCATGCAGCGCTCTCCCGCAGAGCCGAACGCTGCGCTCACGATCTGCGTAACGGCGGCGTCGAGGTCGGCGTCCGGCATAACGATCGAATGGTTTTTGGCGCCGGCCAGCGCCTGAACCCGTTTGCCGTTCGCGCTTGCCGTCTTGTGGACGTACTCCGCCACCGGCTGCGAGCCGACGAACGAGACGGCCGCAATGCCCGGATGCTCAAGAATGCCGTTAACGACGTCGCGTGCGCCATGTACGAGATTGAATACACCGTCCGGCAAGCCCGCTTCCGCGAACAGCTCGGCCAGCCGTTGGGCCAGCAGCGGAGTCCGCTCCGACGGCTTCAACACGAACGTATTGCCGCAAGCGATCGCGAGCGGGAACATCCAGCACGGCACCATCATCGGAAAATTAAACGGCGTAATGCCGCCGATCACGCCGATCGGATAACGGTACATGCCGGATTCCATGTTCGAGGCGATGTCGGGAAGCTGCTTGCCCATCATCAGCGTAGGCGCGCCGGCCGCGAACTCGACGCATTCGATGCCGCGCTGCACTTCGCCGTAGGCTTCCGCGTAGCTCTTGCCGTTCTCCTGCGTAATGATGCGCGCCAGTTCCTCCCAACGCTCCACGAGCAGCTGTTGGTACTTGAACAATACCCGCGCGCGCCGCGGAACCGGCGTGCGGCTCCATGTCCGGAACGCCTCTTGCGCTGCGCGAACTGCAGCATCGACCTCTTCCTTGCTGGAGATCGGCACGTTCGCAATGACTTCGCCCGTCGCCGGATTGTACACCGGCTCCGTTACTCCAGATTCGGACGGCACCCATTTGCCGCCGATATAGTTGCTAAGCGCCGCGGAACCGGCGGATTCGTTGTAATTGGTCATCGGTTTCATTCCTCTCTTCTTCTATACGTGCATTTAGGTAGCGGTAATCTCTCCACGTTCGCATCTGGCGATATAATCGTGAACCTGCTCGGCCGTAGGCATCGCGTCGGAGCAGCTATGGCTGGAGATGACGATACACGCGGCCGCGCTTCCGAACGACATGCAGCGCGCGATCTCCCAGCCCTGCATCAATCCGTACAGGAATCCGGCCGCATACGAATCGCCGGCGCCGAACGTTTTGACGACCTTCGCCGGATAGCTGACGGCGCGATGGGACGCGCCATCCTTCGTATAGGCGATGGAGCCTTCCTTACCGTGCTTGATGATGACGATTTTCGCCGCGTAGTTGAACCACTTGGCCGCCGTAATCTCGTCCAGACGCTCCGGATTGCGCTCGAACCGCTCCATCATGTCGAACTCTTCTCTCGTGCCGACGATGATGTCGCATTTTTCCGCAACCAGATTGTAATAGACGGCCGTCTCGGCATCCGACGACCACGTATAAGGACGATAATCGATATCGAAAGCAATCGCGACGCCATGCTTGCGCGCATAGTCGATCGCCAGAAACACCGCTTCCCGCGAAGGGCTTGCGGCCAGCGCCGTGCCGGATACGAGCAGCATTTTTGCGCCGGCAATCAATTCCTCCGGCACTTCCTCCGGCTGAAGCTTCAGGTCGGCGACATTGTCGCGATACATCAGAATACTGCAATCGCTCGGACTCTTGATCTCCGTAAACGCAAGCCCCGTCACCGCTCCGGTCCGATCCGTCGTCACCCCGGAGGTCGAGATGCCGTTGCGCTCCAGATAATCGGTAATAAAACGTCCCATCTGATCGTTGGCCACCTTGCCGACAAAACCGGTTTTCATCCCGAGACGGGCCATGCCAATGGCAATGTTGGCCGGCGATCCGCCGACGTATTTGGTGAACGTGGACGTCATTTCCATCGGGCGATTAATCTCATTGGCGTTCAGGTCGATGCACAGTCGGCCAATGGCTACGAAATCCGTCTGCTTGGAACTGTCGAATGTAATATAGCTCATAATGGCTCCTCCCCCGGCTCAGTAAGGTCCCGCTTCCCGGATTTTTGCTTTCATCGCTCCGTGCGCTTCCGCCACTTTATCCGATACCGATACCTCGGGAACGTCGACGCGCCACCACGATTCGTAACCGGACGTATTCGTTCCCGGTACGACGGGAATTTCGATCAGCGTCGAGATCGTCTCGGCTTTCGCCAGCCGCAGCGCCTCACGCAGCTCCTCGGCATTTCCGGCCTTATAGGCTTTAGCGCCAAGGCTACGGGCATGTGCGGCAAAATCGATCGGCATATAGTCGCCGGTCAGACGTCCTGTCTGCTGCGAGCGATAGCGGAACTCGTTGCCGAAGCCGTCGCTGCCGTGACCGCGCTGCAGATTGTGAATGCACTGGAAGCCGTGGTTGTCGAACAGCAGAACGGTAATTTTCCGGTTCTCTTGCAGACTCGTCACCAACTCCGAATGCAGCATGAGATAGCCGCCGTCGCCGACAAGCGCATAGACCTCCCGCTCCGGTTCGGCAAGCGCCGCGCCGAATGCGCCGCTGACCTCGTACCCCATACAGGAGAAGCCGTATTCCATGTGATAAGTTTTCGGCTCGGACGAGCGCCATACGCGGTGCAAATCTCCTGGCAGGCTGCCCGCAGCGCAGACGACAACCGAAGACGGTTCGATCGTCTCGTTAATGACTCCCAGCGCCCGCGTTTGGGATAGCCCGTCAGGATGCTCTTCCGCATACAACCGGTCGACTTCTGCGTCCCACTCCCGCTTGCGCGATTCTAATACGCCCGCATCATATGCAGTACGGTATCCTTGCGCCGTCAGCGTCTCGCGCAGCGCCGTCAACCCTTCGCGTGCGTCGGCGGTCAAGGCCGTTCCGCCAAGTTTGGCGGCATCGGAGCCGTTCGCGTTAATGCTCAACACCTTCGTTTCACCGAAGCGGAAAGCCGACTTCGACGACGTTGTGAAGTCGGAATAGCGCGTCCCGACGCCGATGATCAGATCCGCTTCCTTCGCTTGAAGGTTGGCGGACAGCGAGCCGGTCACGCCGATCGCTCCCAGGTTCAGCGGATGATTCCACGGCAGCGCGCTTTTGCCGGCCTGCGTCTCCGCGACCGGAATGCCCAGCGCCTCCGCGAATTCGCGCAGCTCCTGTGTCGCGTCCGAATAATGCACGCCGCCGCCCGCGATGATCAGCGGACGCTTGGCTTCCGCTACCAGGGAAGCTGCCAATTGCAGCGCCTCTTTCGAAGGAGGACGACGGTCGATGCGATGAACCCGTTTAGCGAAAAATTCCGCCGGGTAGTCGTAGGCTTCCGCCTGCACGTCTTGCGGCAAAGCCAGCGTCACCGCTCCAGTATCAGCCGGATCGGTCAGCACTCTCATCACCTGTTGTGCAGCCGTCATCAGCTGCTCCGGACGAACGATCCGGTCCCAGTACCGACTGACCGGCTTAAATGCATCTGCCGCGGACACCGTGTAATCGGAGGCGACTTCGAGCTGCTGCAGCACCGGGTCCGGTTGCCGCGAAGCGAAGTTGTCGCCGGGCAGCAGCAGCACCGGAATTCGGTTCACCGTTGCCGTTGCCGCAGCCGTCACCATGTTCAGTGCTCCAGGGCCGATGGACGACGTGCACGCATAGATCTGCAAGCGATTGCTCTGTTTGGCGAACGCCGTCGCCGCATGAACCATACCCTGCTCGTTCTTGCCCTGAACGTACTGCAGCTCCCCCGGAGCGCGCTCCAGCGCCTCGCCGATCCCCGTCACATTGCCGTGCCCGAAGATGCCCATGACGCCGCGAACGAACTTGCTCTCTCGCCCGTCTACCGACACATACTGATTGTCTAAAAAAGCAAGCAGCGCTTGCGCCATCGTTAATCGTACCGTTTTCATGTCCGTCTCCTTTCTTATTTCCGCTTCATTTATCGTTGATGCGTTCCGGATGCCACCGAGGATGAACTCCACAAGATAACGCCGGACTAGTTACGGTTTCCCAGAGCGTTGGACAGTTCGCCGACCTCTCATCCACGCTTCTTACGGTCTCCCAGACCGTTAGACAGTCCGCCGACCTCTCATCCACGCTTCTTACGGTCTCCCAGACCGTTAGACCGTCCGCCAGCCTCTCATCCACGCTTCTTACGGTCTCCCAGACCGTTAGACCGTCCGCAGACCTCTCATCCACGCTTCTTACGGTCTCCCAGACCGTTAGACCGTCCGCAGACCTCTCATCCGCGACTCTTACGGTCTCCCAGACCGTTAGACAGTTCGCCAGCCTCTCATCCACGCTTCTTACGGTCTCCCAGACCGTTAGACCGTCCGCAGACCTCTCATCCACGCTTCTTACGGTCTCCCAGACCGTTAGACCGTCCGCAGACCTCTCATCCGCGACTCTTACGGTCTCCCAGACCGTTAGACAGTCCGCCACCAGCTCAGCACGCTGCCTACTTCATCCTCGAGACATATTCGGCCAGCATCCGCGCTCCGAAGCCGGTTGCGCCGACGGCGTGTTGTCCTTTGGCCGACGAAGCTTCCTTCGTGCCGCTCATATCGATATGCGCCCATCTGAGGGAGGGATGAACAAACTTGCGCAAAAACAGCGCCGCCGTAATCGCGCCCGCCTCGCCGACCCGGCTGATGTTGCTCGTATCGGCGTAATCGCTGGCTAGATAAGCCTCGTATTCGTCAATGAGCGGAAGCTGCCAGACGCGCTCTCCGAATGGCTCGCCCGCTGCCCGTACATCCCGCGCAAGCTCATCGTCGCCGAGAATACCGGCCACTTTAGTGCCGAGGGCTCCTACAACGGAATAGGTTAACGTTGCCACGTCGATCGCCTGCTCTGCGCCAATGCAATGGGCGTAGATCAAGGCATCAGCCAGAACGAGTCGCCCTTCCGAGTCGGTGTTGCCGACCTGAACCGACAAGCCGTTCGCATAAGTAATGATCTCTCCGGGCAGCAGCGCGCGGCCCGAAGGGCTGTTCTCCGCCGCCGGCACCAGTACCGCCGCATTCACGGATGCACCGCTGCGGACAAGAATGTCGAGCGCGGCCAAAGTCGCCCCTGCTCCCGCCATATCCATCCGCATATCGCTGATATCATGATCGCGCTTCAAACTGATGCCTCCGGTATCGAAGGTAATGCCCTTGCCGACCAACGCAACTAAAGGCTTCGACGAGTCGGAGCAGTAGCGAACTTCGATAAAAACCGGCGGATGCTCGCTCCCCTTGCCTACGGCTGTCACTCCTGCGAAGCCCATTTGTTCCAATTGCTCGCCTTCGTACAGAGTCACTTGCGCCTCAGTATCGGTAAAACGCTCCTTCACCCTTGCCGCCAGGTCGAGTGGACGAAGACGGTTCGGCGGCTCGTTGATCAGATCGCGCGCCCAAATCGTGCTCTCCGCCCGTATGCTCCCGATACGAATCGCTTCCCTAAGCGCCGCGTCGTCGCCGACAGCAAGCCGGATCGTCGCAGCCGCGCGGGCCTTGGCGTCCTTCTTATACTTGTCGAAAGAATAAACGCCGAGCAGCGATCCTTCTACCCAAGCCTCTACCTCATCCGTTCCTCCATCGCAAGAAGGTCGCCCTGCAGTCAGCCCCGCAAATATCAAGACGGCCGTTAGCCGATTCTCGCGAACCAGCGCGCGGCCCGCTTCTCCTGCGGCATCCCGCAGCACATGCAGACCGTACTTGGCCGCTTCGCCTAAGCCGACGAAGAGAACGTCGGGCCGACCTTCTGCACCATAGAGCCAGGTCGTCGCATGTCTGTCCGCCATACGAGGCAGCAGCTTGGAAGAAGCCAGCCCCTCTGGCATCCGCTGAAGACTTTCCGCAAACACGGGAACGATCATCGTGTCGACTCCCACAGTATCGCCGTTCCCACCGGTTCCGCTCCCGACACCCGCAGCGCTTGCAGCGATCAGTTCGAAGTTCATCGCACGATCCCTCCGTCCGCTTCGACGATCCAGGTCTCGAAATCGCGGCGCCCTTCCGTCAGTTGAATCACGCGAGCGCCGCGCTGCAGCTTGCCGTAGCAGTTGTAGCCCGTTACTCGACCGTAACAGAGGCGAATGCCGTGAAGCGTGCCGCAATAATCGTTGTCGTGATCGTGGCCGACGAAGGTCCCCATCACATCGCCCATCTGCACCATGGCGCCGAACAAGCCGGTGTTGATTTTCGGACATTCGACCCGCTCTTCCTTCGTGCCCGTTGCCAGTCCGGCCTCCCACACCTCATCGTACTCTGGCACGGGAATGTGGAAAAAAGCGAGCGCCGGCAGCGGTGCCGCTGAGACAGCCTTTGAAACTGCCCCTGAGACTGGCCCTGAAACTGCCCCTACGTCTACAGCTGTCCCCGACCCTGTCGTTGCCTCCGGCCCTTCCACTGTCGTTGACCCTGCCGTTGTCTCCGGCCCTGCCACTGCCGCCGATCCTGTCGCAGCCCTCGCCTCGGGCCCGATTCCCGTTCCGGCCCGTTCCGCCAATTGTCGAGCCTGCTGCGTATACCAATTCACCTGGTCGGTGTGAATCCAGGCGTATCCGCCGATCGGCTCCGGAGCGTTAATGCCGGAATCGAAGAAGTAAAGGGCCGCAGCCACAGCCGCTTCGCCTTCGCTTCCTTGCACCGTTAATACATAATTGCCGGTCCCATGGATGTCAGCAGGGCCGGCAACGGAAAGGCATTTGTCATTTTCCTGCTGAATGGCCAGCAACTCTTCGTGAGTCACGCGCGCTTCGGCGTCATGATTGCCGAATACGGCCGCCCAAGGAAGCCCGGAGGCGACAACCGGCGCGAGCGCCCGGCGAAAGCTCGCTTTAGGATCGGGAACGCCGTGGCTCCAGATCATATCGCCGGTCAGCACGATCAAATCCGGCTTCTCCGAGGCGATGATCCGTTGGACGAGATCAGCCGTCTTGCCGTCGCTGATCCGGTCCTCCTCCTTGTCGTCCCCGAAATGCATATCCGTAAATTGGACAATTTTGAATTTGCCGTCCCCATTAAATTTCAAGCTCATTTTTCTCCTCCTCGGCGCTCGTGCTTCCCCTGTCGACGCTCATCCCTCTTGACCGCCTGCACTTCACTTTCGCGTCTGCAAACCGTCCCGTTAACTCACAGCTTCCCAACTGTCCGTCGTATGCCCGATTTTCTCCGCAATGAACTTTTCCAGCGAAGCCCCGTCCGACGTTCCCGTATTGCCTCCGTACTGGCTGACCGACATCGCCCCGCAGCCGTTGGCGTACAGCAGACTTTGCGCTGCGCTGCGTCCGGACAGAAAGCCGTAAATGTAGCCGGCGTTGAACGAATCCCCCGCTCCCGTCGTATCCCTTACAGTTACCGGAAAGCTGGAGCGGTACGTCGTCGATCCGGCGACTGCCGCAACGGCGCCCTTGGAGCCGAGCTTAAGCACAATATGGCGGCTGTGCCGAGTCAGCACCTGCAGACAATCCTCTATAGTGGAACAGCCCGTGTAGTTCATAGCCTCCACTTCGTTCATGAAAAAGACGTCCACCTCGCCCATCAGCTCAAAAATGCCGTTATACCACTCCCCGGTGTCATCCCAGCCTACGTCGATTGAGGTCGTCACACCCAGCGCCTTGAGTTTCCGGGTCATCTCCATGTAATCCCGATGGTTTTGGCTTCCACGATATCCGGTCAGATGAACGTGGCGACCGGCGGCAACGCTGTCCATATCCAGCTCCATCAGGCTCATCTCCGCGTTGGTGCCGGCATAAGAAATAAAAGAGCGATCCTTCTCTGGATTGATCGCGATGGAGATGCCGGTATTGTTCTTTTTGCTGGTACGAATATATCTGGTATCGATTCCATAACGAGAAAATTGACTCCGGACATATTGCCCGAAACCATCTTCTCCAAGAATCCCGTTAAATGCGATTTTTAATCCGAGCTTGGCCAGCGCCAAGCTGAACAAAGCCGCTCCCCCGCCGACATGCAACGTCATGTTGGGAACGAATACTTCCTGGCCGGGGCCGGGAATTTCCTCGCACCCCGCAACGACCAGATCGATGTTCGCATCGCCGATAACGATTGCGTCATATGATTTCACAGTTGTCACTTCCCCATTGGCTTGCTTATTCCTGTTCCAATCCTTTTATTTCGTCCGCTTGCCGTTCCTGGCTGCGCGAGCTCTCCCGAACGACCAGGCGATGCTCGAGCACAACGTCTCCGTCCGGAGGCGTATCGCCGGCAATCAACTTGAGCAGCACGTCCATCGTCACCCTGCCCATCTGGTGAATCGGTTGCTCCATCGAAGTCAGCGTTGGACGGACAAGCTCGGTCAATTGGCTTCCGTCGAAACCAATGATCGCAATATCTTCCGGCACTCGCAGATTATGATCCCGAATGCAGTTGATGGCGCCGACCGCCATGTCGTCGCTGACCGCGAATACCGCCGAAGGCGGACTGCCCGCGCTCAACATTTCCTTCATCTGGTCGTAGCCGCTCTGAACCTTGTAATCGCCAAAACGGATATGCTCGAACACCAGCTTCTTGCCGAAGTCCGACATCGCATTGCGATAGCCGCTGTACCGATTCTGGCCGGAGGTCACGTCCCGCATGTCTCCGCCGATAAATCCAATCGTCTCGTGCCCCTGCTCGATCAAATAACGCGTTGCATCATAAGAGGCGGCATAGTCGTCGACGATGACCGAAATAAACTTCTGATCCATCGGCTTAACGCTGGAGAAGATGACCGGCGTGTTGATTTTATGAATAAATGCGCGAATTTGCTCGTTTATTTTCTCGTGCATAATAATGATGCCTTCGACACGCATTTCCTGAAAAACGTTTAAATATTTGTACTCTTTGTCGATGTCCTCGCTGATGTTGCAGACAAGCAGATGGTATTCGTTGGCGCTCGCACGTTCCTCGATGCTGCTCAAAATCGTCGAATAAAAGCTGGATGTCAAGTCGGGCACGATGACTCCGATGAGGTTCGTCTTTTTGCGCACCAAGCTGCGGGCGATTTGACTCGGAGCGTATCCCAATTCTTCGATGACTCGGTTCACTTTCGCTTTGAGATCGTCTTTAACGTATTTCTCTCCGTTCAACACTCTGGACACGGTCGTCACAGATACGCCTGCCATCTTGGCCACATCTTTGATCTTAACCTGCATCTCATTCACCTCGTCGCAAACTAAAAAAGCATCCAACTGACATAATTCGCCGAAGCCGCCGCCAACTCCTTCCAACTTCCTACTAAATCATTCCTTTTCCACGAATAGCGGTTGAGAAAATGCGGAATATCCGCCTTCCAAATACACTGCCACGCGTACGTATCCTTCATTGCCTTGGCATTCGTACTGCGCCTGCGAAATTCGGCCGGTCGACTCCTTGAGCACTTTGCCGTCTTTGCCGAAGAACGTCACATATTTGTACATTTTGTCGAGCAGCTCGTTCGAGCGCAGATCCGCTACGATCGTATTGCCTTCGACCCGGATGCCTTCAAAGCCGTATCCCGTCGAGACGTAAAAGTTGCCGGCCTTGATCGCGCGAATGATCGCTTCTGTCGTGTTTTCTTCCGCCATGACGACATTCCAGGCGCGTTTCTCTTGGCCGTATACGTGGGAATCGTCGTTGCCGAAGCCCCATACCCGGTAGCCCGTGGAAAGAATCGCATCCCACTTGTCAAAAGCGATATCGTATTCCGGATTGCCGTCTCCGTTATATACTTCCACGCCGAGATAACGATCCATCGCCAGCATATCTTCCAGATTCCAATAGTTGGAGAAGAAACGATTCGGATGCACAAGCACCGCAAACCCGCCGTTCTCTACCGTCAGATCGACGAAACGCTGGTAATTTTCAATCGTAAACTCGTTGCTGTAGTCTTCCATGATCTTGTGGGGCGGCTGTACGAGAAGCATGTGCGTTTGGCGGCTGCTGACCTCGATCGCTTCGAATACGGTCGGAATTTCCCGTTTGCCCTCGTGCTTCGTAATTTTGTCGTGATCGGAAATGCCGAGAAAATCATACCCGCCATACATTTTATATACCGTTTCTAGCGGAAACCAGCCGTCGCTGTTCGTCGTGTGGTTGTGGAAGCTGCCCTTCAGCCATGTCCCTTGGTTCGTATAAGGGTTTGCTATTTTCATCGCGAATTCCCCCCGCTCTCTGTTCCGAGTTCAAATACCGGTTATTCCTTCATGGAGCCGATCATAATACCTTTGGCAAAATATCGTTGAACAAAAGGATAAATCATAATGATTGGCGTTACAACGACAATAATCATCGCCATCTTCAGAGAGTTGCCCGTCACCTGGATGCGGTCGATCAGATGATAGGAGCCTGCCGCCTGTTCCAGCGTTTCGCGCATGGCTTCCGCGCTCATGAGCATTTCCTGCATCAGCGTCGTCAGCGGACGAAGATTGGCCGATCTCACGTAGAACGCTCCCGTAAACCAGTCGTTCCAGTGGCCAACTGCGTTAAACAACGCAATAACGGCAAGAACCGGTCGGCTCAAAGGCAGGATGATGCGAGTGAAAATCGTGAAATCGTTGTATCCGTCAATCCGAGCCGACTCCTCCAGGCTCACGTGGATCTGTTGGAAAAAGGTACGGAAAATGATCAGGTTCCAAGCGCTGTACAGACCCGGGATAACGTACACCCAGATGTTATTGGTCAAGTAGAGAGATTTCAGCAACATGTAATACGGGATAATGCCGCCGCCGAACAGCATGGTGAAAAACACAAGCATCGTCAGAAATTTTCCGCCGGGAATCGTCTTGCTCTTCAGCGCATACGCCGCCATCGCCGTCAGAAATACGCTTGCGACCGTACCGACAACGGTACGGAAAATCGAGATGCCAAATGCGGTGGCGATATTCGACGACTCGAACACCTTCTCGAAGTTTTCCAGCGACCAAATGCGCGGCCAGAAGTAAATGCCGCCTCTTTCCGCATCCCTGCCCGGATTAAATGCCAGAGCCGTAATGTTCAAGAAAGGAAGAATGATCGACAAGCACAGCGCAACAATCAGGGCGTAGTTGATAAATTTGAACAGTTTCTCGCTTGTACTTGTCTTATAAAATTCGTTACCCACGTACTCCCCTCCTCTGGAAAGGCAGGCGGTTTTATCCGACCGGATAAAACCGCCCTGCTTGATAACTTGCGTTATTCTGAATTAGAATGCGCGATACGAAATCTTCGTGTGCGGATCTGCGTGCTTCTGATCAAGCAGTTTCAGATAGTCGTCCAGTCCGGCAGCCTGCATTTGCTTCAGAGCGCTGTCGATAACTGCTTTTCCTGCTTCCGGAGTTTTGCTGTAGTAAGCTTTAACCAGGCTGTCTTTGTAGTTGTCGAACGCCGCTTTCAGCTCGTTGCCTCTGGCGAATTCGCCCAGGAACGCGTTTGGAGAATAAGCGTCGAAGACGTTGGCGTTCGCGCGCTTCGCGTCCCAGTCCCAATACTTCGCGATTTCCAGCGCGCCTTGGCTCGTCGAGTCCTGCAGCTTATCGCCATACTCCATTTCTCCGAAGTCGGCCATCCAGTCGATGTCGGTGCTGCCGAGCAATTCGCCCCAGTAGTTCTTAACGCCGCCGAAGCCAAGCGCTTTGGCTGCATTCGAGTCATTCGTGCGTAGATCCATAACTTCTTGCTTCACGAGAGGGTTGCCGTCAGCGCCTAACGTATAGTCGCGGCCTTCCAGACCGTATTTCCACAGAAGCTTGCCTTCGCGCGTAGCCAAATAATCCGCGAACTTCATAATGTCTTCCGGATTTTTCGTCGTCGACGGAATCGCCCACGCCGAGTAGCCCGATTTGAATGCGACCTGCATTTGATACTCGCCGTCAATGCCGTTCAAAGGACCCAGCGGCAGATAGTGCATATCTTGGTTGAAATCTTGATAGTTGTGCATGTTGGCGATAATTCCCCATGTGCCGTTAAGCGCGCCTTCCGTCGATTGCGATTCGTCCAGCGTGAAGAATTCCGGGTGAATCAGCTTTTCCGAGAGCAGCTTTTGCACATATTCGACTTTCTTCATCACAAGCGGGTTTTGCGCCTCGTGCTGCATCTTGCCGGATTCGTCCGGACGGATCCATTGATTCTCTTCGCCCCACTCCAGATCGCCGAACAGCTTGCCGATTTCCTGTCCGCCCCAGTAGTTCGGGCCGATCGGAACTACGTCTTTGCCGTTGCTGTCTTTGAAGCCGCCTTGTTTGATCTTCTTCGCCAGCTCGTAAAGCTGATCCGTCGTCTTGATCGTGCGTGGATCAACGCCCAGCGCGTCAGCGATGTCTTTGCGAATGTATGGTCCTCCGGCATATTTGCGGGAGTCGTAACCGCCCTCGCGGTTGACGTTCATGTGAATGAAATAAGTAGAGCCGTTGAATTCCGGACGGAACATAACGCCGTATTTCGTATCGTTAGGCAGAAAATCTTCCTGCAAATATTTGCTGTATACTTTCGTATCTTTCATGAGCGGAGTCAGGTCGGTGAATACGCCTTCACGCGCCGCCTTCAGCACGACCGGCATTTCCGGGCGTCCGCTGTTGTTCAAGTAGAACGCGATGAAATCCGGCAAGTCGTTGGCTGCGATGCCCGCAATGAGTCCGTCGATCGATTTGCTGGCTTTCATGATCTCGATCTCGAAGTCGATACCTGTTCTTTTCTTGATTTCGGCTTTGATCTCCGGGTTCATATCTTCCGTGTAATCGTCGGTGCCCATGAATACGAGCCCTTTGATTTTACGATCGGCGATCCAGGTTGCCGGTTTGTCTGCCGGAGCGACCGAAGCGTCGCCGCTCGGACTGCTGCTTGCATTGCTTCCGCCGTTATTGCTGTTGGAACAGCCCGTGATCAGCATCGTCGCTGCCAGCGGAAGCGCCAAAAACTTCGCCCATTTCTTATTCACGCGTATTTCCCCTTTTCGCTAATTTGTTTTATGAAATACGTCTAAAGACGTTTTCCACCACTGAGAACTTGTCGAATGGAATCGTTACCACAATGCGGTATCGGATACCTTGCGAGAAATTTTGTTCGCTAGTACGACCAGAATCAATCCGATTACCCCTTGCATCATGCCGACTGCCGTTGCGTAGCCATATTGCCCGCCCTGCAAGCCTATTTGAATAATGTAGGTATCAAGTATATCCGCTAGATGCATATTCCCCGGCGTTCGCAGCAGGTAAAGCTGATCGAAACCGGCGGACAAAATGTTACCCAGCGACAAAATGAACAGGATGACAATGGTCGGCGTAATCGACGGAATCGTAATGCTCCACACTTCCCGCAGTTTGCCGGCGCCGTCAATCTTGGCCGCCTCGTACATGTCGGGATTTACTCCGGCGATGGCTGCCATGTAGATGATCGAGTCCCAACCGATCGACTTCCACAGATGACTTCCGAACATGATCTGGTAGAAGTAGTCCGGTTCCATCATGAAGAAGGTGCTTCCGTCTCCGCCCATTCCGGAGATAAACTGGTTAAGCAAACCTGTGTCGGGAGCGAGAATGCGTTGGACCAAACCAACGACGACGACCCAGGAAATAAAGTGCGGCAAGTAAAGAATGCTTTGAGAAATATTTTTGAACCATTTGTTCCGAATCTCGTTAAACATCAAGGCGAGAATGATCGGGAACGGCAGGTACAGAAACAGCTTCATTCCGCTAATAATCAGCGTGTTCTTGATTAACATTCCGCTTTGATAGGAATTAAAGAAGGTCTGGAAGTAATCGAAGCCGACCCACGGACTTCCTAAAATCCCTTTGTTGAACTTGTAATCCTTAAAGGCAAGGAGCAGCCCGCCCATCGGAATGTAGTTGAAAATGATAAAGAAAACGATACAAGGCAACACCATCATGTATAGGTACCGGTGCTTCAGTATTTCCTTCCAGAGCCTCCGTTTTGGAGCCTGCAGCGCCGGCGCGGCGTTCGTTTGCTTCATTGGCGGGAATCACCTTCTTTTCGAAATTTCGTCTGGTATCGATTCCATAATGAGTTTCAAAAACTTTATTAGCTCCCCGTTCGATCCTCCCCCTTTACAGAATTACCGGTTGTTGAACGTCCTGCAAAAGCTTTTCTCCCCTGAAAATGGAACTACTGTCAAAGAGATCGTAGCTGATTTGGAGACTCCGTACAACCCCATTCGGTTAACCGAATGTAAAAACTGTGTAAAAGCGGCGAAAAACTAATTCTTTGGAAATTCAAACCGGAAGCTTTCGCCTGTCTGAGCCTCGTACTCCTCTTTTCTGAAATCGTTACCAGTCGCTTGTTAAAAAATTGCGCTTTGTTTTAGAAAGCGCTTTCCATGAGTGAATTATATCAAATAATTCTCCTCTTGGCTACAGGTATTTTTAATTTTTTGCGCCATTCGCAAGCTCCAGCAGCAGCCTCGGCGCTCTCGTCGTTATGGCGTCTACGCCCATGCCGAGAAACCACTCCATGAGCGGACGTTCGTTAATCGTATAGACCCATACCTTCAGTCCTGCGGCATGCGCATATTTCACGATCGGGGGCAGACAGGTAAAGCCGTTCATGTTCAGGCCGGCGTATCCGCCGCGCCGCGCTTCCGCGCAAACCGCTTCCGCAAAGTCCCCGTAGCGTTCCATCTGCTCCATCGTCAGCCAATCGGGCGTATTCTGCATCACTTGAATGTCGGGATACAGCTCTGTTATGCGATCCGAGCACCCCGTAATAAACGTGCGTTTTTGCGCCTCGAATTCCCGAATCAGTCTGACGGTCGGCTCGATGCTGTCGGCCGATTTCAGATCCAGATTCAGCTTTGTTCCTTGAGGATCGGAGGCTTGCAGCACCTGCTCCAGGGTAGCGATTTCGTGCTCTGCATAAATCGGGTCGAGCAGGCCCCGAACGCTCGAATCGTTCAACTGTTCGTAGGCGTGCGTGCGCAAATAGGGCGAATCGTCATGAAGCAGGATGGCGCGTCCCTCGCGGGTAACGCGCACGTCCACTTCGACGATGTCGGCGCCCAGCTCCATTCCTTCATAGAAAGAAGCCATCGTATTATCGGGATGAATCCCGCAGCCCGTATGGGCGGCAACCATCGTTCGGCGCATAGCCTATCTTCCTTTCGTCAATCGAATGCTCCTTGGCGCATCAAGCCGTGCACGAACTCTGCGAACAGGCTGTTCGACCAAGCAAACCACGGCCGAGTGTAGAGCTGAGGATCGTCGGCGTGAAAGCCTTCATGCATAAAGCCGGTGTCTGCATCCGTCGCCAGCAACGTATCGAGCAGCCGCACAGCCTCCTGCGGGTCGCGGGAAGTCAGTCCCTGCATAGAGAGGGCGATGTGCCAAATATAGCGATGCGGCGTATGCGGACTTCCGATGCCGCTCGCAGCCGTACCTTCATAATAATACGGATTGTCCTCGCTGAGAATAAAACGTCTCGTATTGCGATACACCGGGTCGTCCGCTGAACGATATCCGAGATACGGAATCGACAGCAAGCTAGGTACGTTGGCGTCGTCCATCAAATGATGGTTGCCGTATCCGTCCGTTTCGTAGGCGTAGATTTTCCCGTATTTCGGGTGAAAGAGCGTGCCGTAAGCTTCGATACCGAACTCGATCTCCTCTTTCAGCCGCTCCGCCTTGCGGCGCAGCCTTTCGTCCCGGTACACCTGGTCCGCAATTTCGGCCATGTATCCGAGAACGACGGCAGCGAACATATTGGAGGGAACCAAGTACCCGAACGTGCAAGCGTCGTCGCTCGGCCTAAAGCCCGACCAGGTCATGCCGGTGTAATTTACCGGCATGCCTTTGCCACCGTTGCGAAGCGTATCGGTCGGCGGGCAATCGAATCGCTGAAACCGATAGGAAGATTGCGCGTCGTGATGCTGTTCCGTCTCCCATAGCTGCAAAATGCGGCGGAGAGCGGAACGGTACTGCTCGTCGAACATCGCGGTCCGCCCCGTCGCCTTCCAGTACAAATAGCTGAGCTGCACCGGATAACAGAGCGAATCGATCTCGTATTTGCGCTCCCACACCCACGGATTAAGATCGGTGAGGTCTTCGTCGTAGCGCTCGTCGTTCGGGCTTTCGTTAAACGCATTGGCGTACGGATCGATGCCGACATACATCATCTGCCGACGCACGACTCCTTCGATCATAGCGCCAAGCTCGGCATCCTCCGCAGCCAGCGGAATGTAATGCCTTACCTGGGCGCTGGAATCGCGCAGCCACATCGCGGGAATATCGCCGGTAATGACGAATGTCGAGCCGTCCTCCATCCGTTTGGTCGTCGTCTCCAGCGTGCTGGCGAAGCAGCGCTTGAACATGCCCAGCAGCTTCGGACGGCCGGCAAGCTTCTTGTCCGCTTCCGCGAACAGTCTCTGCATCGCCTCCGGATAACGGCTGTAATCGTCGTTCATGCTTCGTTCCTCCTTCATCTAAGCCCGAATGTCGAGCTTAAACGTTCTGAGCTCGTACGGCAGCAGATTGAACTCAACGCGATCGGCGGCTTGCGGCTCGCCAATCGGTCGTTCCATCAGGTCGCATTCCTGCCAGGAGACGACATTCAGATCGCTGGTCAGGACGACTTTCTCCCGCATGCCGGAATAATCGTGCAGCCGGACGATCAGACTGTCCGAGTCCTCCGCCTTCTTGACCGCGTCGATCATAACGTTATCGGAGGACACACGGAGCAGGGAAGCTTCCGCTTTCGCCGTAGCGCCTGCGCCGGTGCGCAGTGGGTTGTTGAGCGCCCACGCCTCTTTGACCGTGCCGCCCTCGTACCAGTCTCCTTGATGCGGGAGCAGCGCATACGTGAATTCGTGATGTCCTCTGTCCGCATCGGGATCGGGTTCGATCGCCGACTTGATCAGGCTCAGGCGCATCGTATGCCCCTTGATGTCATAGCCGTATTTGCAATCGTTGAGCAGACTGACGCCGTAGCCGCGCTCGGACAGATCGGCCCACTGGTGGCCGACCGACTCGAATCTCGCCCAGTCCCAGCTCGTATTCCAGTGCGTCGGACGCTTGACGTTGCCGAATTGAATGTCGTAGGTCGCCTCAGTCGAGCGCACCGCGACCGGGAACGCCGCCTTCAAGAGCTGCTGCCGCTCCTGCCAGTCGACCTCTGTCGCGAAGTCGATGCGTCTGGAGTCCGCATATACATGCAGCACCTGCGAAATCGTGGAATTCATATACTTCCAGACAAAGCGAACGGAAGCCGAAAGCGAGCCGTTGTGAATCAGCTCAACCGATTGCAGCTCGGTCACCTCGCGCATTTTCTGCTGATAGTAAATATCGATGTCCCACGCGTCGAACATAAGCGGCTTGTCCTCGAACACCTGAAGCACGTTGCCGCGCTCTCCGTCCGCCAGCACCTGCTTGCCTGCGGCCTTATCCCATACTCCGGTTAATTGGCCGGCTTCGTTCCAGTCGATCCGATAATGCGGCGTGTCGATGCCGGATTGTTCGAAGCGGAACGCTGTCTCTTGAGAGCCCTTGTCGGCGGATGGCCGGAACCCGATCGTCGCATAGCCCATTGCCGGCGTTTCCACCTTGACGTTCCAACGATCTCCTTTGCGCTCTGCGGGAAGGATCCGGCCTTGCGCGTCGATCCACTCTCCGTCTGCCGCGCCTTCAGGCAACGTCACTTCGGCCAGGTCGCTGCGCGTCCACGGCGAGGAGTTGAATACCGTTACCGCTTTCGCCTTCTGCGCAAGAACGGCGTTCGTCGCGTGCGCCCAAGCCGAGTCGACCGTCTGCTTCGCCTCGGCATACTCCTTCGTGCTGTCCTCGTACACTTCCTTGATGGAGGAGCCGGGAATGATATCGTGGAACTGATTGCGCAAAATAATTTTCCAGCCTGCGTTTAAGTCGGCTTGGCGATAAGCGGACCAATCTCCGTTCAGAAGGCTCGCGAAAGCGCCCAACCATTCCGCCTCGCGGTAGCCCAGCTCCAGCTTGCGGTTCATCCGCTTGTTATACGCTTGGCTCGTATATGTGCCCCGGTGGAATTCCAGGTACAGCTCGCCGTCCCAAGTGTGAACGTACTGATCGGTGTTGGCGACGCGTTCTTGAAGGCCTTGGAAGTAAGCGTCGGCCGTTCCGGTCTTCACATGGGGCAGCCCCGGCATTTCGTCCAATCTGCGGCGCATCTCCAGCATTTCGCGGTTGACGCCTCCGCCTCCGTCTCCGTAGCCGTACGACAGCAGCAGCTCTTCGTTGATATTTTTATCGCGGTAGTTGTCCCAGATGCCCTTGACCATTTGCGCTTCGACGACCCCGTTGTAAGTATAGTAAGGGCTGTCGTGCTCGTCGGGCGTCGTAATGAAATGGGTGAGCACCTCGGAGCCGTCGATGCCGCGCCAGCGGAACGTATCGTGCGGCATCCGGTTGAACTGGCTCCAGCTGATTTTGGTCGTCATAAACGTATCGATGCCGGATTTCTTCAAAATTTGCGGCAAAGCCCAGCTATAGCCGAATACGTCAGGCAACCACAAATAGCGGCATTCCGAGCCGAATTCCTCGCGGAACAGACGGGTTCCGAACAGCAACTGGCGCACGAGCGATTCGCCGGACGTCAGGTTGCAATCGGCTTCCAGCCACATGCCCCCGGCCGCTTCCCAGCGGCCTTCCTGGACACGCTCCTTGATTTTCTCGTAGATTTCCGGAAAATCGTTCTTCACGTATTCGTAGAGCTGAGGCTGCGTTTGCAAAAAGACATAGTCCGGGAACAGCTCCATCAACCGCAGCACGGTCGAGAACGAACGGGCGCATTTCTCGCGAGTATGCTTGAGCCGCCACAGCCACGCCACGTCGATGTGCGTATGGCCGATGCAAGTCACCGTAACGCGGGAATGCTTTTCGATAGCGGCCACATCAGAGCGAAGCGAATCGCGAGCCTCGCTCACCGAAGAGTAAAACGCTTCCGAACGAGGATAGGACCAGTCGATTTTAAGCAGCGAGCGATCCAGCGCGTTCACAAGCTGAATGCGGTCGGGATGGTTGGCGTCCAGCGTCTTGATCGTCTCGAGCGCAGCGCGCGCCGTATAGTAATAATCGTCCGTTGCCTCATCCAGCCAGCAAAGCTCGGCCACCTGGATCGTATGTTTGCGCGGCTTCGGCGGGCCTCCGCCTTCAAGCCCCGACCACAGCCGGATATCGATCCGAATGTCGGTTCCGACCGTCTCCTGCGGGAAAAAGACTTCCGTGTGGTTGGAATCGACGCCTTGATATGGCGCGCCGTTCAAGTAGAACAACGATTCGAATCCCGAGTTGTTGCCTCCTCCGGTCTCGCCGAAGTCAAAGCGGCCAATCACTTTGCGTCCAGCCCACTGCTGCGGAACAGTCGCGGTATGCGAAAGCCATGCATATCTGTCTCGTCCGACCCAAGTCTCTCCGAGCCGGATCGTCTCGCTCCCCTCAGCTTGAGGAGGCTTGGGAGCGACTTCGCCGCTCTCGTCCTCCGTCCAGCGGAAAGCTTCGATCGCAATTGCGTCCCGATACCTCGTCGCTTCCAGCTCCTGCAGACGTTCCTTAATTTTCGATTCCGTTAACAGCATAGTTCAAGCTCCTTTCCATCCGACCGCCCGGCTGCATTCATGCCGTCATATCCAGCGTTTCGAAACCGACGACGCCTTCCATGCCGACCAACGCGGCGATCACTTCCTCGTATTTCTTTACCTTCTTTAATTTGACCTGAATGCGCAGAATCAAGCAGCGTCCGCTCGGCGCATCGGACTGCTCTTCGTTGTCCACGGTCAGCTTGTTGATCTGCAGCCCGCTCCGATTCAGGTAAGCCAGCACGGCACCCAGGCCCGCCGACTTTCTGTCCATTTTGATTTGTACTTCCCGTATTTTCTTCGTTCGTGAGAACAGCTTTTCTACCTTGTTCAGGACAAACAAACTGATCACCACCAGACAGGTCGATATGATCGCGCAGTAGTAAAATCCCGCTCCGGCCGACAGCCCGATCGCCGCGGATACCCACAGCGACGCCGCCGTCGTCAGACCCGACACGGTCAACCCCGTGCGCATAATCGTTCCCGCTCCGAGAAAACCGATGCCGCTGATGACCTGCGCGGCCAGTCGGGCCGGGTCCATCCGCACGTTCGGTTCCGAAGCGAACGAGGAGAAGCCGTATGCGGATAGCAGCACGATGATCGCGGAACCCATCGTCACGAGAATATGCGTCCGGAAGCCGGCGGAATGACCGCCAAGCTCCCGTTCCAGTCCAATCAATCCGCCTAATACGAGGGCAAGCAGTATTCTAAGGGTCAGCTCCCAGCTGCTAATCTGCCATACTTTAGGATCGAATATCAGTTCCACACCGCTCAACATCGATCACGGCAGCCTCTTCGTCAAATATTCCAAGCTGTTCGCCAGACTGTCGAGCGGACTTCCCGGGCAGTAGTCCTGTTCGACGGCATACCATTCGACGCCGTTCGCCTCGCCCCAGCGAAGGATCGGAGCGAAATCGATAACTCCGCTGCCGATTTCCGCGAAATACCGCCGATCGTCCGCAGTCATATCCTTGAGGTGAAGAATCGGCATCCGATTGGCATATTTGCTAATGTATTGGAGCGGATCAAGGTCCGCCTTCTTGACCCAGTAAGTATCGATCTCCGCGTAGATCGGACGTTCGGCGTCCAAATCCAGCACATAGTCGAGAGCGTAGCGCCCGTCGATCTCCGTATGAAATTCAAAGTCGTGATTATGGTAGCCGACGCGGAAGCCAAGATGAGACACTTTCTCCGAAACGGCCAGCAAATCCCTGCGCACAGTACGGTAGCCATCTTCATTCTGCAGTCGATCCGGCAGCGAATGGCAGATGAAGTCCTTCGTATCGAACAGCCTCGCTTCTTCAAGCACAGCTTCCAAGTCGTTGTTCATCCGTTCCAACCCGACATGCATGCCTGCCGTCTTAAGCCCGAGCTCCCGCATGGCCTCTGCAATTTCCTTCGGATCGTTGCCGTGCAGACCGTCGATTTGAACGGCCGCCCAGCCCATCTTCTTCAGCTCTCTCAACGTCCCGATAAAATCGCGTTTGAGCTCGTTTCTCACCGTAAACAGCTGTGCCGCAAGCTTCTCTCTCATTACGCCAGCTCCTCTCTCTCCAGGTTCAGCCATTCCAGCTGCTCCCCGGTTAACTCAATATTCATCGCCTGCAAGGAATCGTTAAGCTCGGATTGACTGCGTGGGCCGATGATAGCTCCGGTCGGGAAGGGACGATTGAGCACGAACGCTAAGGCGATCTGATTTGAGGAAACGCCTTTCATCTCAGCCAGCTTAACCGCTCTGCGATATCGCTCCCAATTGTCTTCGTTGTAATACACTCTGACCATCTCCGCATTGGAACGGTCCTCAGGAGAGAACAGTCCGGCGAAAAATCCGCCCGCCTGCGCCGACCACGACAGCAACGGCAGCTGATTCGCCTTATGCCAGTCGCTGGTCGCCTCGTCCGCCGATACGCAACCTTCCCAGCGAGGCTCGTTGGCTTTAGCCAAGCTCAGGTTGACGCTGTTGAACATAAAGCCCTTTAAGCCGTGGCTGGCGGCGTATTCGTTCGCTTCCTTGATTCGCAAATAAGTCCAGTTCGAAGCGCCGATCGCCCGCACCGTTCCTGCTTCGAGATGCCGGTTCAGCTCTTCGATAACCGGCCCTACGGGAACGGAAGGATCGTCCCGATGCAGCGCATACAAGTCGATGCGATCGGTGCCAAGCCGCTCCAAACTCTCGGATAGATCCTTGCGGATCGCTTCGGAAGTAACTCTGGCTCCCGGGCTGCCGTCGTCATGGTGGGCTCCTTTGGTCAGAATGACCACCCGATCCCGATTTCCCGTCTCCCGCAGCCATTGTCCGACGATCTTTTCCGCCTCGCGATATTGATGCGCCGTATCGATTGCCGTACCTCCCGCCGCCACGAACTGATCCAGCATCTCCGTGCTGCCCCACTTCTTGATGTCTCCCGTGCCGATCATAAGCTGCGACAGCTTGATTCCGTTCACCTCGACGAACTTCATCCGGTTCCCCTCCAGCAATAATTTTAGTTGTGTTTCGCAATGTGGTATCGATTCCATACTGATATTATTATCGATACCCAACGATTCTGGTATCGATTCCATAACAAACGCTTACATATCTGACTATAGTCCGTATTATAGTCTATCGTATTCTCGGAAGACAAGTAGGAAATTTCTAATTTGCTTGTTTTTCCTATCGGTCGGCGAGTGATGGAGCAAATTAGGCAGCGAGACGACATTAATCCCCAGCGTATACAGGACTCGAATGAGTTTTCCACACAATGCGACGAGCGACTGTTTCTTCTGAAGCGGGCTTCTGACCTCGTATCGTGAAATAGCGGTGTAGCGCCTGATACTCTACGTTCTTCGGTACCATTGGTTCCTATCCAGCTGAATGGCAAAGGGGGTTCTTCTTGACAACGGATAAACAAGTAAAGCTACATCGGCGTCCTTGGACGTCAATGAAGCTTTTTTGTGATCCAGCTGATTACCGGATTCTTGCGGTAGACCTATGGGGTGAAGCATAGTAATAATAGCAACTTAAATACGTCGCATCCAACTTCGTTTTACCTCTTTTCTTGAATTCAGGATGCGCTTCATGATTGGGATTTACCGATAATGCCGAGAAATATTCCTGTGTATAATCGAGTTTCACTACACAGGATGTTGTAAAATGTATGGCATCATTCCCTCTGCAGCGCAGCATGCCAATTCGTGCCCCTCCATTGGGCAGGTCATCTTTACGAATAATCGCAGCATAGTGATCGGATTGTAATTTTGAAAAACCCCATGAGTAACCGTAAAGATCTTCAATCCCCAAATATTCCATGGACGGTTTTAAATCTTCATTCATATAGAATTCCATGTTGGCTTCGCACAGAATCTCACCCTGATGGCAGTTCGGATGATCCCCTTCGATTTGAAACCAATGCGCGACGATGACGCCGGGACGGTCGATAGAACAAACCTCTAAGATTTCATCCGGTATCGTCAGATTTCCACTTCTATAATCCGTATATAAGTAGCCAGTATGCTCGGGCAATGCGCTTAGCTGTTGTTCCCACTGAATATCGGTGTACCCCATTAAATCCGTTGTCGTCGGATTCTCTAATTCAACTCGAATGGACTTTCTAAACGGCATCGGGATCCGAAAATTATGTGAGTACATGACCTTCGAAAAATATACGGTGTTGTAATAGTCTGCACCATAGTCTACATCACCCAAAAAATCAACGAACGGAAGTTCAATAGAAGGTGTTTCTTCATCATCGTACCAAACCCTGAATATGACCTCCCGCATTGCGCGATTATCTCTTGGCAATGTCATTTCGACATCTGTAATTACTTTTCGATCATTATAGTTAGAAGCATGAATAGAACAAACGACACCCGGGCCTTCTGCATGAAGAATGGTTACTCGACTACCTGCTAACAATTCCTGTTGCTCCGGATGCTTATCGTAAGGCCATGTCGATGAGCTCAGTCTACTTTGCTTCATTCCAATCTGAGATAGCTGCTTCCAATCATACATCGGATGTTTTCCCCCTAATCCATTATGTTCACTTAGGTGTATAATCAAAAACGACCATTTGATGACATTCTAACTTAGGAACCTTAAGCTCAACTTGTGTCCCTAACTGAACGAATGAAATTTCTTGTCCTTGCGGCACCAGATAAACCCGATTTACGGTCTCCATAATACTTACTCTTACATCGACATCATAGAGAGGCGGCAGGTCATCAATGACCAGTGTCCTACCCCGTTGGATCGGCGTCGCATATAGCAGATGCAGCACATACCTGTCGTTGGCCTGTTGTTTGACAAAGCGTGCTCGGCCCGAGCTTGGCATGTTTACCTGCATCACTGCATTTTGATAAACCAGCTTTAATGCCTGTAAGAAGTAATCCCGATGAAACTGCGCTCCATGATCGTAATAGAGCTTGCAAACAGAGTGCGCAAGGTAAACGACATTCCCTTTACGAATGACCCCCGGCTGGTTGGATGCTTCTAATTGGTAAGGCGTATTTTGATGAGAGCAATACTGTGCATAGGTCCGGTTAAAATAAGGTTTTAAAACAGATGCTAGAACTTCTCCATCCGTCATCGTTAATTGTTCGGCACCTTCGTAGCAGAGGACCGGACTTTTCACCAGCCCTTCCCAGCCCGGTTCATGTAATCGCAAATAGTCGTCTTCAAACATCGACGGTCCTTCATATTCCGCACCGATATCGATCAAGAATCGATTCTTCTCAACATTAAGCCCGCTTTTCCCTGTTAAAAAGAGACTGCCGCCTTGTTGGAGATAAGCATGGAAACGTTCCGCTTGTTTAGAGTCCAGTAAGATACAGTCAGGCAGGATGACGGTATCAAAGCGGCTTAAATCTTCGTTATCCAGTACGATGTCGAAATCGAGCTGTCCCTCAAGAAGCATCTTAACTAGTCCCTCATCGGACTTTACTTCTCGCGAGAGTACGATCCCTAATCGCGTCGTTTCGGTGATGTCGTAACACCAAGGCTCGATTTGTTCCACGTATTGATAAGCTTCGCCGATTAAACGGTACGTTTCCATATCCATTTCACCTGAGGGGTGCAATTGATCTCCAATACTGCAACGCGCTCCATAAGTAAGTAATGCCGCGACTTCATAGCGAAGCGCATTCTTCGACTTAAAGCCACCGAATTCCCCCCAAGAGGTATGGAACTTGCCCGTCATTCCCAAATAATCTTTGCCGCTTCGCGCGAAATACTTCGCTCTAGAAGGCATTTTATCGTATCCCCCCCAGGTGGTCGGGAGATCCTCTAATTCAAAGTGGGTTTGCCCATCGTGCCATTCCGGCTCATAAGGCGAAGCACTGCCATTAAAAAAGATAGAAGCATCAGAGTGTTTTTCTCGGATGACTTTTGTACACCCAGACATGAAGCGCTGCCATTTCAGCTTATGGTAGAGTCTGGCGCTTATCTCGCTAGTCGGATCTAGACCTGACTCAACCATGCCGGCTTTACAGGTATCACACCAGCACAACGACCAAAAGCAAATGTCATAGAACAGTCCATCCACTTCATAGGCATCGCAAACCTCTTTCGTTTGGGCATAGATTAAATCTGCATAGCCTCCGCTTGGACACAAAAACTTCCACGATACTTCGGGCCGTTTATCCTCCCGCTTCGCTTGCGGATCAATTCCAATCGATACCAATGAACCATCTTGATTTTTTACGACCCAATCCGGGTGTGCTTCCGCATCATTGGCAGAAAATCCTACCGTTATATAAATGGGTGCCCGAACGCCAATCTCGTGAGCCGCTTCAATTTGTGCCCCTAATAAATCCATTTGCAGTGTTGGATGTATTTTCCCGGCATGTGTTGGATAATAGGACCAGCCGTGATGGCACTTAGCAAAGACGGTAATGGAATTAACCTTCCCCGCTAGAAGAGCTTGCTGAAATTGTTGTTTATCGAATCTTTCCCCTACCTGAGGTATCCATTCCGAAGTATGAAAGTCGAGATGCACTTGCCTGCTTGCCAGACGATTCATAGAGATCCTCCCGATTACTTATTCTTTAGTTATTCACGTATTTGGTGTTTAAATAGCTAATAATATGGATTCGTTCTGCGTCAGTAAGCGCCTTATCGTAGATAAATATTTCCGTAATATCCCCATGGATTGTTCCTGAGCCATTCTCGCCAAGTTCAAATCCCGACCAATTGTTTGGAGCTGTCTGCGTTTTAGGTGCGGGTACGTTATAGTCGTCTATATAGATCGATCCTTTTCCTGCAACGGAATTATAGGTGTATACCCATCTTTGAAAAACATCCTTAGAATAATTACCTCTCTTATAGGTTGAACTAGCTGGTTCGATTCTTGTCGCAATATCTGTCCCCGCATAGAGTCCGCCATTCGCATCGGCATGCATAACAAATTGCCCCCATGCCCCTGTCGCCAACAATTTCTGGTTGTAATTGTTCAACGAAGCAGGCCGCAGCATGAAAATGACCGTAAAGTCGTTCATAGCCCCCGTTAGACCGGGTATGGATAGAAAATCATTCACACCATCAAACCGGATAACCGGTTTTCCATTAATTACATTATCCACCCACAACGGCTTGTTGGTTGTATTGGTTTGAACCGCATGATTCCCCTCTCCCGATAAATCCTCCCATGTGCCGACATATCCACTTGTGTCCTTTTCCAAGCCTGCATCGGCTCGTAACCAAAGCTTTAAATTGCTCTTAGCCGGAGGATTGAAGCCTTGATCATAAACCTTAAGCGAATCAATAACCATCGCGCTTCCGGATTTCATAACGCCCTTTATTGTATGAAGACCATTCGACAATTCACCTGAGGAAAAAACAGTCTGCTGTACCATCGACCCAGGGCTGTAGCAGCTCACTGTTTCGATAAAACTACCGTCGATATAGATATCAATATCGCCTCGGTCAAAGTACTTCTCGCTAATCAAATCTATTCCCGTTCCGGTAAATGTAAACTCAAAGTAATCATTGATCATATTCGTATAATGCACATCATCCAAATAATTACCGTACCCGCGATCCGTGCTGTAAACCCATGAGCCTGTATACTTTATATCCGACACATTATCATTTACCGGTACGTTAAATTCAGGATTGTCTACCGTTCCGAAAATTTCAAGATTGCTGATTCCGAGCTGTATCCCCGCTTGTCCGCTATTATCCGGCTTGACAGCTTCAATCATCACATATCTGGCAGACACAGGCTTAAAGGTTGTTGTCACTATGCCGCCAGATGCACCTGAAATGACAGCTGCAGTTGTATAGTTGGTTCCATCAATCGAAACCTTCACATTATATTCAGTGGCGTAGAGCGTAACATCTGCTATCGGCACTTGCGGAAATGTGACGACTACTTTATTGACATTTTTCACACTGCCTAAATTAATAAGCTCTTTCCACTTCCATTGACCGAATGCTTGCGCATACGTGCTTGCATAACCATCTACTGCCCGACAAGCATCAGAACCCGGGTGTACAGTTGCATAGGAATCATCCATATAGAAGGCATAACATGGTTTTTGATAAGCAAGATCGCCTAATGCAGGCTCAGGCGGAGCTGCTAGCGGAACATAGGCGTCTGCTGTTACACCCGCATGATTTACAATAGCTTGTGCGGCCGCCGGTCGAGTACCTGTATAATAGTTTGTATTGCTTATGGAACTCTTTGTACCGTTATTGATTAGGTTGGTAGAATTCGTATAGTTATTGTTAACCGTAATATGATTAATTGAAGGATGCCAGATATACAACCAATTCGCAGTTCCCATATTTTCTATGACATTGTTCATAACCTTGATATAACCCGAACCTTCGTCCGGATAAATCCCGCCATAGGAATGATTCATATTCGATATATAATTACCTTCAATCACAGTATCCGGTTGGGTGTTTAAGGTATAGATCCCCCCGCCATCTCGCATTTTTTTCATATAATCGCTAATTTTATTCCACGCAATCCTGTTGGATCCGAGAGTAAACTCGTCCCACATGACACCTCCCCAGCCGTCCCAGCCCATGGAGATTCCAGTGTATGGAATATGACTAATATCATTATGCTGAACATCTATCTGCTTCCCAAAAAACACTGTAATCGCAGGAGATGACCAGTATTCGTTGGATACATGGGATATGACATTGTTTCTAACTAAAATATTCGTGCACAAGCCTTCTTGCAAAGCGGTATCGATATGACGGTGAAGCCATGTGCCAATAATGACTGCATCCGCAGATGTATCCGTAATGTTATTGTTCGTGATTTCTGAATTCTGTACATCGTTTGCCATTTTAATGCCAGCAGCACCCAAATGTTTTAAGGTATTGCTGTCCAGCACAATTTGGTTCGCATGTTCCACCACGATCGCTGCAGGTGGAATTACGCCATTCGTCGTAAATGCAGTTTGATCCACTTCATTTGCCCAGAAGCTCGCTTGCAGAGGCGCTACACCTTGCGTTGAGGCTCTTAATGACGTTGTATGCATAAAAGTTAGTCCTTGTATTTCGATATCTTGAGCCTGTGATGTAATCGAAGAGCCTTCAATTGATAATAGAGTCTCCACAGTCTCCTTTGGGACGTACACTTCCGCAGACTCCATATTTTCCCCAGGTTTAGGCCAGTAATATAGCGTCGAAGTCGTTTGATTGAAATACCATTCGCCGGCTTCATCCAGCAATTCTTTTGCATTTTCAATATAAAAAGGATCTGTCACTGCAATGCTATTAAATACTGCATTCATGGTCATAGCCCAATCAAAGTAGGGTTGCTGCATAAGGACCACTTTTTGACCCGATTCCCCAGCAATCACCTGGTCAACTGGAAGACGAGTATTCACCCATTCGCGTGTCCAATTCAATTCAACATGATCAGGATTATCGTAAAATCCTACTACGCTATCACTTACAATAAATCCATTAATTTTAGATGCCTCATCATAATGATAGGCTAAAGCTGTACTCACTCCCGATGAACGCGCTCTTTGTGCCCTTTCTCCATTTACATAAAGCTGTCTAAAATTCGAAACTGAAGATACCGTTGCTTTGTAGATGCCGCCTGAATCCAGGGTCCACCCCGTTACGGGTACACCTCCTGTGAGTACAGGAAGCTCTGTTGGATAGGCTTTGTAGATCACTTTGTACCCATTCGAACCCGAATCAAGTTCATTGAGTTCTATCGTATTGCTTAAGCTGTATGTACCGCCGCGCAGGTATACAAGGATATCGCCTGTCATTTCATGATTTATGGTTCTTACAACATCTCTAGCCTGCTGAATGGTTTTGAAAGGGGCGCTTAACGTGCCAGGATTACTGTCGCTTCCGTTAGGCGATACATAATAGGTTGCTTGTATGGGGACGTTGCCATAACTAGGTTTTATGAGAATGCTGCTGCTTAATAGTAAAAATAGGCCAATGACAATGATCCTAATCCCATTTTTCATGCTATACATCCTCCGATTTTTGTATTTCAATCAGCCTGGGAGAGCTTTCCCAGGCTGATGATCAGAAACACGCATCTATTACTTGCCGGCTATCCACGCATCCAATTGTTTCTGCTTTTCGGCAATAACCTTATCCGATCCCGCTTCCTTAAGCTTACTAATAAATTCCGGCAAAATGGTTGCGGGGTCCACACTGCCGCTTTCCAAAGCTAACGCATATTGTGTGACAACTGAATTCAATTGCGCCAGTTCCGATTTAACGCTTTCAGGATCAAAGCTGAATCCCAAAGTTGGTGATACGTCTGCACCCAGGTTCATTTCTTCACTCGCTTCCCAAGCGCCAACCTGGGACGAATCTGTATAATAACCGTTAAACTGGTTTCCAAACATCCAGTCTGTCAATGGGTTATAGCCCGTATTGTCTGGACTTCTTGCAATCAGGTTGTCGGATACCTTTGTATAATGTACGCCTTCAATGCCATGACAAATGATATTGTAAAGTTCTTTA
Source organism: Cohnella phaseoli (assembly GCF_003386235.1). Lineage (GTDB taxonomy): Bacteria > Bacillota > Bacilli > Paenibacillales > Paenibacillaceae > Cohnella > Cohnella phaseoli. The sequence continues at coordinate 63,685 of NZ_QRDZ01000012.1, read as the reverse complement.
TTCGTGTTGATGAGCTCCAAGAACATCATGGCACGTTCGGGATTTTTAGATGTTTTACTAATCGCTGTCATCGTCGCATTTGCTTTATTCGTTGTGATCAAGGCTTTCGTCAAAGATTTGGCTAACACAGGCTGGCCCCATTTTGCCTGATCCTCAACTTCAACGCCTGGCTTAATCGGATAAGAAATAACCCCAGAGAATGAACCCGATTTCAAAATTTCATTAGAAAATTTAAGCGTAGCTTGGTCTTTACGAATTAAACCTTTTGTATACCAAGAACGCATAAGCTCTACGAATTGTTTATACTCTTCTGATTCAAATTGATTAAGTACAGTCAGACTGGCATCATCCATGCGGACCACACCTGGACTTCCATCATCGCCAATGTTGTCAAAACCGCCGATTGCAGCCCCGGGAACAAATATATAAGGACTATTTGTCTCACCCTGCGATACCTGAGTTAAAAACGGTTCTAAATCAGCGACGGATTGGATGCTGTCCAAATCTAGATTGTATTTCTCTGCCAAGTCCTTTCTTACCTCAAAACCAACCTGAGCCGCAACAATTTGCCAGTTGATTGCACCATAGATTTGTCCACCTACTTTAGCTGCATCCCAAATTTTTTCTGGAATCGTCTTCTTCAGTGTCGGCGCATATTGCTCCAACAACTCATCCAATGGAAGGTAAGCCCCTTTTGCAACCCCTTGATAAAAATTCCCTACCCAAGGTGCGACAAACGCCAAATCATATTCTTCTCCCCCCGCCTGCATCACATTCATTTTTTGAGTATAGCTCGCCCAGTCAATCGTAACGAGCTTAATCGCTGCATTAATTTTTTCCTTCGTAATTTTGTTCATTGCTTCTTCAATTAACTCCACGTCTTTCTGAGGTGTCCCCGGGTAATACCAAGTCAACTCTACGGGCGGAAGCTTTGAAGGATCTGCTGCTTCATTCGGTTCTTGAGTTGATTGTTGCGCTGACGGACTCGCGGAACTCTCTGAACTTTTTGGATTCGTTGTGCCCCCACATGCAGATAATGCCATTGTCAAACAAATAAGTGCGGCTAGCAGAACTACAGTCGATCTTCTAATCATGCAAACTACCTCCTCATGGATGTCGCACCGGTATTTGCCGGTGATTCCTTTGTACCTGATTTAGCTTTGGAAATAGAAGCATGAAATAAAAAGAAACATGCATAATTTAATGGTTTATCGCCGTTAAAAAGTAATCATTATATAAAAAGTATGGAATCTCTCGATTATTTCTGACCAAGATGTCTTTTTCTATATTCGCTTACGGAAACGCCCATTCTGTTTTTGAACTTGGTGTAAAAGTAGCTCTTATTTTCAATCCCTACTTTGTCCATAATTTCTGTCAGCGGTGAGTCTGAATGCTCCAGTTGTTTAATAACCTGCTGGATTCTCACCTCGTTAATATAATCAGCAACAGACTGACCCGTCGCATCACGAAATATTTTGCCCAGATAGACTCTGGACAATTTGATTTCCTCCGCAATTACGTTCAAGCTCAAATTAGGATCCCTATATCGGTTCTCAATGATTTGGATGACACTGTTTATAACGAGTTGTCCTCGGCCTGTCGATTTAAGCTCAATACCGAGATCGATTTGTTTAAAGAGCAGAACAAAGCGATTTTTCACCTCATCCAACGTTTCGGCGTTAATAATTTCTCTCGTGAAATACTGGAAATCGACATCGAACTTCGCCGGACTATTATTCTGAAGGGTCATAATTCGATTATTAAGCACGTAAATAAAGTGAATCAGGGCTGAAATAATTTGATTATACGTCATTTGCTTCAGCATAAGGATCAGTTCATCATAGGACTGAATCGCCAAGTTCAGATTGCCGCCGGTTAGCTCAGCGATAATCTTATCTTCCAACGCTTGCGTAGAAGCTTCAAATTGAGAATTGCAATTCGGCAACATGCTCTTATTAATCACACTTTGATAACCATAAACAAAACGGTACTTGATTAATTCCTGTAATTCCAAAAACTCTTCATTAATTTCCGTGATATGATCTCGGTAACCACCAATTGCAGCAGTAATCGATAGCTTCAAATTTTGTGCAGACCAGGATTGCAATTGCTTTAATAAGCTCGCTACTCGATCGATATAGTGTTCTTCAGAGGCTTCCGTTGGATTAAGAAGAATGACCAGGTATTCCCCCTCCATATCGACGACCTCCAGCTTTTCATACGATGCCATGATTTCCACAGCCGTATTATGAATCCCATATCGAAGCAACGATTGATCTCCTCGCGAATACGTCTGAATCAATTCGCTGTAGTGATCAATTCGCAACAGAATCATTGCATAGATTTCATCCGTTGTCAGCTTCACCTCATAATCCAGAAAAGACAAAGAAACGGAGTTCAACGAAGGTTGACCGTTATACATCAAATAATTTCGAAGCATCTCAGATTTTCTATGGCGCTTCACTTCCAAATCTAAATATTTATTTTGATGAAAGGTCTCTGCGAACGATTCTGATAGGAAAACAAGCTCGCCTCGATCTCGCGCTTGTTCTCCTGATTTCGTTAAATGAGTCACTCTTCCTACCAATTGGCGAATCGGGCTTGAAACTTGACGCGACACCAAGAAAGCAGACAATATCCCTAAGACTAACATAATGCTGCATACAAGTATCGTCGTCCACTTGATCTTATATAACGGAGCATAGATTTGCTGATAGGGTACCAACTCTATAAATCTCCATCCCAATTGGTCAGACTTAGCATAAGTAATCCTCATGTCCTGACCCTCCACCTGAGCCTTGAAGTTTCCAGACTCGGAATCGGACTGCAGCACTTTATCGATAAACCCATTTTCGGCCAGACTGGCCCCTTTCGCTTGATCATCGGAACCGATAACGATTTCGCCCTTCTCATCTACAATGATCAATCGACCCTGATCGGTTTTCTTCTTGGAGAGCAGAGATTTAATTATATTTTGCAAGTACTCCGCCTTTATATTCAGCACGACCGCACCTTGAATTTCATTATCCACAGATTGCAGATCATAAATAATGTACGTGAACACATCTACCACATTTTCTTGGATGACTCCATTTATGCTTAGCTTTGTCGAGCGCGGAATCGGCATTAAGCTCCTGGACTCCAACGCTCGCTGCTTCATGAGTTCACGAATTCCCGTATCGAAAAACTGATCACTAGGCATAGCGACATCCATACCCACTGTAGACAAATACACATTCAGCTTCTCATTATAGACATAGATCGAGTAGATAAAAGAGTTCGTGTCGGACCAAGTTCTCAGTTGACTTACGCCTTGCACCATATCTGAATAGTCGATTTGCTCCTGGTACATATATTGAATCACTTTCGCATCATTAAATAACGTATACGCCGTATTTCTCGCGGAATCATGCATATAGTTCGCGCTATAGCTAATTTGAGATAACGTTTTTTGACTCATGTTTTCAACTGTCTGTGTCACAACCTTTTCGACATAAACATAAATGGCTGTGGACACCGTTGAAATAATGAAGACGAGAACGAGTGTAAAGGATAAGAGCATTCGTGTAAAATAGGTTCGTGGCAAGCTCCATCTCTTCATATACAATCTTCCCTACCCTTTCACAGAACCGATTGTAATCCCTCTCACAAAGTAGCGTTGAATGGACAGAAACACAATCGTCATTGGGGCCACGGTAAGTACGACTGTAGCCATCTTTAACGATTCAGTAGGCATCACCGCGTTAATCGTTTGTCCGCCAACTTGACTGAGGTTCGCAACCTCCATCGCATTTCTCAATACATTATATAGTAAGTACTGTAATGGAAGCTGTTTTCTGTCGTCAATAAAAAGCAACGCCTGAAACCAATCATTCCAATAGCTCATCACCAAGAACAAGCCGATCGTTGCAAATACAGGCGTCGACAACGGGATCATAATACGGAAAAATATTCGGTATTCCCCTGCCCCTTCAATTCTAGCCGCCTCGATTAAGGCTTCCGGGATTTGAACGAAAAATGTCCGCATTATAAGTACGTTCCATGCATTCACCATTAAAGGCAAAATGAGCGCCCATAGCGTTCCCTTTAAATCATATACATTGGCTACCAATATATAGTATGGGACGAGCCCCCCATTAAACAGCATAGTGAAGAAAACATAAAAGTTTAAGGGACCTCTCCATATAAATTCCCTGCGGGATAAGGTGTACGCAATCAAAGAAGTGATTAACAAGCCTCCTGCTGCCCCACTCGCTGTGATCACGATTGTAACGCCATAAGCACGCAATAAATCTTCAGGATATTGAAAAATCAATTTGTAAGCAGTCCAACTAAAGTCCGTGGGGAAAATTTGAAAGCCTTCTTTAATAATCGTCATCTCATCTGAAACGGAGGATGAAAGTATAATGATAAAAGGTATAATACAGCAGATAGCAATCAAACTTAAAATGACGGAAAGGATCGTTCTCGGTACACCAGTGCGTATCCATTTAGCCACGATTAATTAACCTCCGCTTAAAATAATGCGTTCTCGTTGTCCATCTTCCGAACGATATAATTCGTTAAAATCACCAAGACAAATCCAACAATAGACTGATAAAACCCCGCGGCTGAGGCCATGCCAACATCGCCTGTGACTTGAAGCGTACGGAATACATAGGTATCAATGACATCCGTAACAGGCTGAAGCAACCCTGAGTGACCCGTTAAAAAGTAAAAGAGTCCGAAATCAGCATAGAAAATTTTTCCGATTGCCAGAATCGTTAAAATAATGACAAGAGGTTTGATATGCGGGAGCGTAATATACCAAATCTGTCTTAATTTATTGGCGCCATCGATTTCCGCCGCTTCGTAGTATTCACGGCTAATCCCGAGTATGGCAGCTAAATAAATAATAGAGTTGAACCCGACCCCTTTCCAAGCACTGATGATGACCAGTATTAACGGCCAATAAGTCCCATCCGTGTACCAATCCACTGGGCGAAGATGAAAGCTTTCAAGAATGGGATTCAACAAACCGTTCTGCGCATTAAATAACGCATAGGTGAATGATGAGACGACAATCCACGAGATAAAGTAGGGAATTAAATAGCTGGACTGCAGCGCCCCCCGAAACCATTTCTTCTTAACCTCGTTTAGAAGCAAAGCCAACCCTATCGCCATAATCGTCCCGCTTATAATAAATAAGGAATTATAAAAAAGCGTATTCCGCGTAATGGTCCAAGCCGCTCCGGAAGAAAATAAAAACTCGAAATTTTTCAAACCCATCCATTCACTTCCGAGTATGCCTTGATCATACTTGTAATCTTTAAAAGCGATCACTACTCCAAACATAGGCGCGTACGAAAAAGCTAGAAAAAATAAAATTCCGGGAAATGCCATGGATGTCAGCGGCAAATTTTTTTTGAGTTGACGCATGACATTTATCGTACCGGTCGTCTTCATCACTAGGTCCTCCATCTCAAATGTTGTAAACCTCATCTTCCGCTACAAAGGGCTATAGATAAAGAAGAAAAGGCTAAGAACCTCGTGAAATTTAAACGTCGCTTCATGTAAAAATGAATCATTCTATTAAAAACTAATGATAATAATCGATAGAAAGCTTACATCATTTCATCCTGATGCGGGATGGAAGTGGGGTACTTACGCTGAAGCTAAGGAAATGCAAACATCCACAACCTCGTGCGGTTGTGGATGTTTGCATGATAACCCTAATGCTTCAATTGAGATCAACTTGGACGAATCATCGTACAAGCGAAACAAAATATAAAAAAAAGCCCGCCGGAGTCAAGCCGACTTGCCAGGCTTGACTGCCGACGGGCTTCTTTAGACGCTGCAGCGAGATCGGCCTCCTAACGTCTCGTAACCCATCTGCCGTTCGTAAAATCCGGAAACGCCACAGGATGCCCGCCCAAGGAAATCGAATCCTCGGACAACGCGGAAATACTCATCCATACGGCCATATCGTACACATCGATCGGAGTCGGCTTGCCGGTTTTAACGGATTCGAAGAAATCCTCGAACACCAGCCAGTCCATGCCTCCATGGCCGCCTTTAACGCCGTCATTGACGAATTTCTTCCAGACCGGGTGATCGTACTGCTCGTAGTAGCTCTCCGCGTTGCCCCATTGGCTCTTCCAATCGAAGTGATACTCGTCATGCTGCCCATCGATGAAAACCGACTGATTGTCCTCCATAAACATGCCTCTCGTTCCTCTGACCGTAAAACCGCGGGAATACGATCTCGGCAACGTCGTATCCAGCGTAATCGTGATCGTCTCGCCGCGGGCGCAGCGAATGATCGTCGTCACGATGTCTCCCTGATGAAAACGGGTGCCGGCAAGAGGGTGGTCTTCCCCCTTCTTACGCTTGATATAGTCCTGCATCCCGCTCGCCTTGGACGCAACCGATACGAGCGACAACATCCGGTTGCCGCGGTTGATGTCAAGCACCTGCGCGATCGGGCCGATCTCGTGCGTCGGATAGTTTTCGCAATTGCGGTGAATGTACTCTTGCAGCCGATAGTGCCGGTTTTCTTCCCCTCCGGCGATCTCGTCGCGCAGATCATGAAGATAGCCGCCCGAGCAGTGGACAATTTCTCCGAAAAGGCCCTGCTTCACCATGTTCATGACCATCATTTCATCGCGGCCGTAGCAGCAGTTTTCCATCAACATGATGGGGGTTTTCGTTCTCTCGTACGTCTCCACCAGCTTCCAGCACTCTTGAATCGAATAGGCTCCGCCGACTTCGCTGGCTACATACTTGCCGGCTTCCATCGCCGCAACGGCAATGTCGATATGAGCGGCCCAGGATGCGCCGATGACGACAGCGTCGACTTCGGTCATGGCCAATACATCCTCATAACGCGCAAACGCCGCAGGGCGCTTGCCCCTTTCTTGCTCCACCTTGTTGGCAGCCGCTTCCCGTCTATCCTCGTACAAATCGCATACGGCCGCGACCTCTACATCCTTCGCATTGTTGAGGATCATCTCCATCAGGCCGGAGCCTCGCCCTCCCAGCCCGATCATTGCGATATTAATTTTGTCTTTCATTTTTGCATTCTCCTCCGAAAAACCGATCTGAGAATCTTTATGTCAAACGACGCACTACCGTCTTCATACTCTTGCTTTGCGCGCTTTCTGTCTTATGCTCTTCAAGCGTCGGCCAGCTTCGCAATCTGCCGATTGATTTCCGTGCGCTTTGAAAGCAGCCAGGATGCTTCGCGAGGATAATTGCGGAACGTGATCGGCTCCGATAAGCCCGCCTCCAGCAGCTCCAGCACTTGCTCGCGTCCGGCGAGCGATTCCAGCAGCTCGCAAGCCCGCAAATCCTGCAGAGCTTCGCGGAATACTTCCCAGCGGATCGAATCCAGCGGACCGTCCGTTCCCGGATACACGGCGAACGAATCTCCCGAAGGGAACGCGCCTCCGGCATCCGTCACCCGATACGGATCGATCGCTTCCTTGGAGTGCTGCGTATTCCAGAAATTGAAGCCCCACTGAAGGAAACCCTTAATCCCGAATTTGTAGAGCTGGTAACCGAGAATCCGGTTGCGCGCCGACGGCATGTTGAAGAACCGGTTGGACACGTCGACGGATTGCCCGCAGCAGTAGTACGTCCACAGGCCAGGCACTTCATTTTCCAGAAACTTGTCGATATGATCGTTCGCCGGAATCGGAACCGGCACGAGTCCTTGCTCGTAGAAGCCGTAATCCGACAACGCTTCGATAAAAGGATACGCGCCCAGGTGCTCCTTCAGAATCGCGCTGGCTCTGCGGTAATCCTCCAGTTGGTCCAGGTTCGGCTCGTCCGAGACGTGGAAATAGCTTCTGTCCTCCAGCTTATGCTCGCGGATGAAGGCATCGAGAGCCGGCAGGAATTGGGACAGAAACTGACGATAAGGCCCCCCGGCCGCATCCGTCTCCCAGCCGAAAATCCGCTGTTCCTTCTTCTCGCCGTCTTCATTAACCGTGGCGATAATCTTGGGCGCATGCTTTGCTCCCCACTGCGTGAACAGATGAGAGAACTCAAAATAACGGATTCCGACGCGATCGCACATTTCTACCCAACGAGTCAGCTTATCAAAGCCAAAACGATATTCGCCATCCTGCGTCCGCTCAACGTCGATGAGCTGCACGGTCGACCGCTCTCCTCCGATCTCCGTATCCAGCGGAGGCGTAAACAACGGGGTAAGCAGCATATTCATGCCGTGCCGAACCGCATTTTCAACGTAACGTTCGATCAGCTCCCAGTGCTTCTCCCCGAAAATATCAAGCTTATAGTACGTAGCCAGGCAGTCGTAGTGCACCCACTCCGTATGAATCAGCTTCTGCTCGGGCAGCTCCGCAGGAAGAACTTCCAGCGTAAAACGCTGACTGCCAAGCTCGACGCCCTCGTCTCCCGTGAAATGGAAGTCAAACGTAAACGAGCGAACGCCCGAAGAGGCGCCGCCAGCCGCTTCCCAAGCTTCCTTCGACGGCAGCTCGACGGTTACCCATAGCGTCCTCCATTGCCCGGGATACGCGCGCATTCCGTCCTCCGGAAGCGGATAGAGCGGATCCGGGTATAGCCCCGGCGTCTTGCGCAGCACATAATCGTCGGAATGGGCAAACGTCGGCAACTCGGAAGGAGCCAGACCGACCGGGCGCACGGTCGTCCACGCCGCGAGTTCGGACGAAACCGCAACCTTCATCGAATACACCAATGCCTCCGAGCGATAAGCGACTTGGAATGCAAAGGTCTCCGACCACAGCGCGGTCCCCCGATTCCAGGATGCTTCCGTTAGCGCTTCGTCGGCAAACACTTTCACAAGCGAGCTGACGCAGCGGGTTTGAAACTGCGAATGTTTTTCTGCCATTATTATCGCTGCTCCTTCATTGTACGCATAGTAAATATGGCTTTATCTTATCAGGAGGGTATACGGGCGACAATCTGAACATATTCTACATTTCTATAACAATATTGACTTCATGGATTGGAGATTATTCATGGAGTCTCCCCTATAATTCAGATTATGTAGTACAATAGATAAAAAAATGTTATCCAGGAGAAACCATATGCTGCAACCGGGTTCATTCGCTTTTCGACCTTCTGAAGCGCAGCCGTACATGACGCTGGATTCGCTTGGCTGGACGACGGACGCCGAGGCTGGCTACGGCAACGATTGTCGAGTTCGAGGCGATAAAGGACATGCGATTTTCCAATATACGTTAAACGGAGAAGGCCGCGTCGATACCGGAGGGCAGACATGGGAGGTTCCCGCCGGGTGCGGATTTCTTGTTCGGGTACCGAGCGAGCAGCGCTACTACTACCCGCCGGAGGGCACACAGCCATGGGGATTCTTCTGGCTTAACGTCTGCGGCGAAGATGCGCTTCGCATGTGCGACAGAATTGTCGAGAAGCACGGGCCGATCGTTCGGCTGTCCGCCGAATCGCAGCCGATCGCGCTTTTCTGGGAAATCTACCAGGCCGTGTCCGTCGATCGATTGTCGGATCCGACCGAGCTTTCCGTTCAACTGTACAGATGGATGCTCTCCCTCCTTCGTTCCGACGCCAACTACGTCTCCAAGGAAACCGGCATGCATCCGGCAATTCGTCAAGCCAAGAGGTATATGCGCGACCATTTTGCCGAACCGCTTACGTTAGAGGGCATCGCGGCGAGCTGCGGCGTATCCCGCTCCTATCTGTGCAGACTGTTCCAGAAAAAAGAAAACGACTCCCCGCTCGCTTATCTGCAGCGCAGACGAGTGGAAGCCGCGGTCACGATGCTCCGCAAAACCGACGACAGCATTCAGTCCATCGGTATCCGTTGCGGATTCGATAGCCCCAGCTACTTCGGCAAAATCTTTCGTCACTATTTGCAGCTGACGCCCGGCGAATACCGGCGCCGGACAGCCGAACATCCTTACGACACCGTTTATTTGGATTAGAATCGACTCTACTGGCGATGTGCTGCTTCCATCTGTATTTTGCTAATTCAACTTTTCAACGAAATCAAAAAAGCTTTTTTTGTGTAACTCATAAGCAATCTTTGCCTCCATGTCGACAAAAACATGGCCGTTCCCCGTCACTTGCAATTCTCGCTTTGTTCCATTTTTCGATTCGATCACGAGTATGCCAAGCAAGTCGAATGGATAAGCACCGGTAAATGGACGTGCTTTATCCAAGATATCTCTCAGTTTGTTCAAATTTTTGTTATCCGCGAGTTCAGCAGCTAGTTGCCCGTCCCCCTTAGATATCGTTACTTTGACTATATTTTCACGTTCGAATGCGAACGGAGCAGGAACAGGAACCTCATCGACCATGCGATTGGCATCCTCTTTACCGCACCCCGATACAAAGATTAGCGCCAGGACCATAAAAATTAAAACTCTGAGACCTCTCATTTTGAACGCCTCCCTTCTGTACAGCTTGAGCACAATAACAAGAAAACAGCCGGTCGTCCGCAAAGGACGGACACCGGCAGTCTCTTGTTTGTTATTAGTCTATGGCTGTTCGGCATTGTCAGAAGCGGAATCCGGATCGGTCGGTTGCGCCGGGCGGTTTCCCGAAGGAAGTCTCCCCGCCTTGCGCAGCGCCTCGCGGAGCAAATATTCGATGTGACCGTTTACGCTGCGAAACTCGTCCTCCGCCCACCTTTCCACCGCGCGATGAATTTCGGCGTCCAGTCGCAGCGGGAACGCCTTCTTTTCCCTAGCCATAACGATCCTTACCCGTACATCGTACCCGTGTTGATTACGGGCGTCGCCGCCCGATCGGATACGATTGTGACCATAAGGTTGTTAATCATCGCCGCACGACGTTCCCCATCCAGCTCGATTCCGTTGTCCTTCAACTGCTGAAGCGCGGATTCCACCATCGTGACGGCCCCCTCCACGATCTTCTGCCTGGCCGCGATAATCGCAATCGCCTGCTGCCGCTGCAGCATCGCGCTGGCAATCTCCGGCGCATAGGCCAAATGAGTCAGACGCGTCTCAAGCACCTCGACGCCCGCAAGCGCAAGGCGAGTCTGAAGCTCTTGCGTGAGCTCCTGCGACACTTCGTCGGCATTGCCTCTTAACGATGGTTTTTGCTCGTCCGAGAACGTATCGTATGCGTAGTTGGCCGCGATATGACGAATCGCCGTCTCGCTCTGCACCTCTACGAACTTGCTGTAGTTGTCGACGTCGAACACCGCTTTCGCCGTATCGACGACCTTGAATACGACGACGCAGCCGATCTCGATCGGGTTGCCTTCCGCGTCGTTCACCTTCAGAGTCTGACTATTGAAGTTGCGAACCTTCAGCGATACCTTCGTCTTGCCCGAGAACGGCACGACCAGCCACAATCCGCTTTCCGTAATCGTTCCTTTGTACCGACCGAAAAACGTAATAATTTTCGCCTGATTAGGCTGCACGATCGTTAGCGAAGTGAGCAGGACGATGAATACGACGATCAGCACAATCCCGCCGAAAATAAACCAGCCGTTGACTTCAGGCTCAGCCCCTGGGAAGCCGCTCGTCTCCGAACCGGCATTGGCGAACAGAACCACGCTTCCGACAATAGACGCCAACGCCAGCAGCAGCGCCAAAAATCCATTCACATGCCAGGCCTTTTTCGTCGTCATAAGACCACCTCTGATTAATATTTATTTGATATTTATATGATATCACTTTTTACATTCCTTTTCCACCTCTGAACGGAAATTGTATGAATATTGTTGCAGCCTCTTTCGGAATTGGCAAAACAACGGGATAATAGAATCATCTATTGAACAAGGAGACGATTCAGATGAAATCGATCGGATTTATCGGTCTCGGCACGATGGGGGAGCCGATGGCGGCCAATTTGCTGCGCAAAGACTATGATGTCCTCGTCTATAACCGTACTGAGGGCAAAGCCGACTCCCTTGCAGAGCTCGGAGCCGACGTTGCCGCTTCGCCCGCCGACCTTGCTAAGCGAGTGGATGTCGTGATCACGATGATTAGCAACGATCAGGCGATCGAAGAAGTATATTTCGGAGATAACGGCCTGCTTCAGGTACTGAAGCCCAACACGACGATTATCGACAGCAGCACGATTTCGCCTGCGCTGGCCAGGAGACTCTCGGCCGCGGCCGCGGAACGATTCTGCGATTTCATCGACGCGCCGGTAACCGGCAGCAAACCCGCCGCAATCGATGGGACGCTGCTGTTCATGGCTGGGGGAGATCGGGAAACGGTTGCCGAACATGAAGAACTGCTGCTCGCAATGGGACGGGAAGTGATCTACATGGGTCCGAGCGGCAGCGGCGCCAACGCCAAGCTCGCTCACAATACGATCGTCGGGATCAATGCCGCAGGATTGATCGAAGGCATGGCGATTGCCGCCAAGAGCGGCATCGACGCCTCCGCCTTTCTACGCGTCGTACAGGGCGGCGGCGCGGCCAGCAAACAGGCCGAGCTGAAGGGGCGCAAAATTATCGAGGAGGACTACAGCGTACAATTCTCGCTGGAGCTTATGCTTAAGGATCTTAAGCTGTCGTCTGTTCTGACGGATACGCTCGGCGTCTCCACTCCGATGCTTGAGTCCGCCAAGAGCCTATTCCAGCTCGGACAAGCTGCCGGATACGGCGAGCAGGATCTCGCGGCTCTCGCACGCGTATACGAAAGCTGGATCGGCAGAAGGATCGGCGAGTCTTCGGCTGCGGCGATCGAGGCTGCGTCGCCTGCGGAGGAATCCGACCCGTCTTATGCGGAAGAATCGGAACGCCGCAAGAAAGCACGCGTGCCGCTGGACATCCCGCTCATGATGTCCATCTACCAATGGGAAGGCGACGGAGCCTTCCGCGGTCATACGGTTCGCGGCCGTCTGCTTGATCTGTCCGAGGACGGAATTCAGATCGAATCGAAATCCCCGCTGGAGAAGGATATGTTCATCGTCCTTCACTTCCTGCAGGAATCGCAGCTGCCGCCGATGACCGCGCGGATCATTCGCATCGAACGCAACAACGACGCCTTCAGCTACGGCTGCCTTCTAACGGGGCTGCCGCTGTACCAGCGCCTTCAGCTTCAAGAGTATATTGCCGGCCAGCATTGACCGGCGTCAGCGGGGGCGGGACGGCAGACGGCTGCCCCCGCCCTGCCGCCATAAATGATTCTTGCCTCTCCGTCCGTTATCGGCTCCTTGCTTGAATTCCTCCATCCAAGGCGGCGAACAGCAGGTCCAAGCTTTCGCTGTAGGCGTTTCTCCAGCGCGGACGAGTCGACCATTTGAATGCGCGCTTGAAGCGGAACTCCGTAGAAAACGGAAATCAATTGACTCACGAAAGCGGACAGCCGCGCAGCCGACAGACTCTCGATCTGCGACGCAAATCACTCGAGAGATATCCCGGCCTTCATTCAAAAAATAGAAAATCCTTCGCGTCAACGTAAAGAAATAACGCCCGCTCACTCTCCGTGTGCTGACGTTGTTCCCGGTTTAATCCAATATACACAGCGGTTGTCGCCTTTAAGAATATGATCCCCTCGCGTGATCTCGACCTCGTCGCCCAGAATGCTCTGGAACATCTCCATCTCCTTCTTGCACAGGCCGGAGCATGCCTTCGCCGCCTCGCAGATCGGACAATGCTTCTCTATGAAGCAGAATACACCGTCCGGGTATTCGATAATGTCCGCCATATATCCTTCGGATGTCCGCGACTCCGCGAACGTCGAGAGCTTCTCTTTAAGCGGCAGGCTCCGCGGAACTTTAGTCCTATAGTCTTCGATCTGCTTCCGGTTGCGCACCTCCAGCAGCCGCTCCAATCCCTCGTCACCGAAAGCTTCCTTCATCGATTCGATCAGGCTGGCCGTAAGATCGGCGTAGCCGTCGGGGAAAAGCCGGTTCGCTTCGGAGGTCAGCGCCCACATCTTGGCCGGTCGTCCCATCGTTCTCGCTTCCTCTGTGAACGTCACCAGTTCCTGCTCCTGCAGTCCGTATAGGTGCTGCCGCACAGCCATTGCCGTCACTCCGAGCTGGCTTGCCAGCTGATGAGCATCCATCGACCCGTTGTGTTTAAGCAGCTTGACAATGGCTCTTCTGGTCCTCTCGGCGCCGTCCTTCGCTCGGGAATTTATTTTTGTCATGAAGAGTTCACCTTTACGAATTCGTTTTAACGAGATTATAAAGAAAAATATTGACAAAGTCAAAAGGTCAGTTTACTTTGTTTGTAAAGATCTTTGTTTAGAAAGTATTCGGCCGGATACTGCGCGTACTTAGACAATAGGATTGGAGTTGAAACGTATTGGCTTCTTCGCAAAGTATATTCGCACCGCGCTATCTGGCTATGTCCATCGGCATTATTCTAGCTGCGATGGCGATCGGGTTCGAAGGGTTGGCCGTTACGACGGTCGCTCCCGTCATTGCCGGAGATTTGGACGGCCTTCCTCTATTCGGCTGGATTTTCAGCGCCTATCTGCTGGCTCAAATTATCGGCACGCTGGTCGTCGGCCGTCAAATTGACAAGAGCGGACCGGCCCTGCTGTTCACGATCGCGATCGTGCTGTTTGCCATAGGCTTGGTCGCCGCCGCCGTGGCTACCGATATGTACGTGCTGATCGCTTCTCGCGCGCTCCAGGGCTTCGGTGCAGGCGCGATGTATACGTGTATCTATACGTCTATCTCTCTTAGCTATCCAGACGAGCTTCGCGCCAAAATATTAGGAGCGCTCGGCACGGCCTATGTGCTTCCCTCCATGCTCGGTCCTTACGTAGCCGGGGTTATCGCCTCGCAGTGGTCGTGGAGATTCGTATTCTGGGGCGTGCTCCCCTTCCTGGCGCTGGCGATGGCGCTCAGCATGCCGGTATTCCGCAAGCTGAAAATGCCTAACCACCCGGATTCGGGAGAAAAGGGCGTCGTCGGATTGTCCGTGCTGCTCGCGATCGGAACCGGGTTGTTCCTTAGCGGTCTCGGCATGCTGCCCAAACCGCTGGGCATCGCGCTGCTCATCGTCGGTCTGGCGCTGATGGTGCAGCCGCTTCGCAAGCTGCTTCCGGCAGGCACGCTGACGCTGCGCCCCGGTCTCTCGTCCCTGATCGCCTCTCGGGGTTTGTTTTTCGCCGCATACGTATGTACGCAAAACTTCCTCGTGCTCGCCTTAACGGATACGAAGGGAATGAGCGCCGATCGAGCCGGTCTGATCGTCGCAAGCGCGGCGATGAGCTGGAGCGTCGTTGCCATACTGCAAGCCCGGTGGGATGCGGCCGATCAAGGCAGAGGACGCAATAAACGAATCATGGCCGGCATTCTGCTGATGCTGCTGGGCATTGCGATTATGGTGTGGGTGCCGGCGATCAATATCGTTACGGCAGTGCTTGGGGAGATCGTCACCGGCATCGGAATTGGGCTGGCCCATACAATCAGCGGCACGGTCGCGTTCGCGCTCGCTAAGCAGGGCGAAGCCGGCAAGGTGTCCGGCAGCTTGCAATTCGCGGATTCCTTTACGCCTGGCGTCGCGGTCGGCATCGGCGGAGCGATTGTCGCGATCAGCCAGACGGGCGGCATTGCGCTGAAATACGGGGTCACGATCGCGATGACGTTTAATATCGCCTTGATTCTGCTAAGCCTTGTCGCGAGCGCGAGAACGGAGCGAGCGTCGCAGTCGCCGGCATAGCCAAGAAAAAAGCGCATGTATCTCCGTCCGGTCCGCGAGGAGCTACATGCGCCTATTATTTGGATAGCTCTATAAATCCTTCGCCGAATACGTCTCTGACGTCGTGAATGGTAATGAACGCGTCCTTGTCGCTCGCCTTCACAATTCGCTTCAGCGTGCTCAGCTCTTGCTTGCTGATGACGATGTAGAGAATTTGCTTCTCCGTCTTCGTGTAGTATCCGTGACCGTGAAGCACCGTTACGCCCCTGTCCATCAAGCTGTTGACCTGATCGGCGATTCTCGCATGCTCCTTGGAGATGATCGTTACCGCCTTCTTCGGGTTCAACCCCTCGATGATGAAATCCATCACCTTCGTCGCGATGTACAGCATGACGACCGTCAGCATAACCGCCTGAGCGCCGATAATGAAATAGGAGCCCAGCACGACGATCAGATCGAAAAACAGCAACGCGTAGCTGACGTTCCAATCCAAATATTTGTGCGCGATTCGAGCCAGGATGACGGAGCCGGCCGTCGTTCCGCCCGCCCGGATGATAATGCCGATGCCTGCGCCGCCAAGGACCCCTCCGAAAATCGCGTTCACGACGATCTCATGGGACTCGATGCGCATCCCCTCCGTCAAATGCAGGAACAGAGATAGCAGCAGCACGGCAACAACCGTATACGCCACGGTCGTCCGGTCGAGAAATTTATACCCTATAATCAGCAAAAACGAATTCAGAATTAGGCTGACAAGTCCCGGCGACCACTCGTACAAATAATACAGAATGATCGTAACGCCGGTAACGCCGCCTTCGCCGAACTCGTTGGGAATCGCGAACAGATTGATCGAGAGCGCGAACATGAGAGCGCCCACCGCGAGCATAACGAAATCCACTAATCTTTTTTTCATCGGCAACAGCCTCCACACCCGAATACGACGCTCACGCAAAACAACCACCGCCGCTTGCATCTTCGGCAGTGGTTGTCGGCGCTATCGGAATACGCTCAGTCCAAATACGAACAGATGTAATCCGTTACCGTCTTCACCTTGAGCTTAAAGCTGGAGTTGGCCGGGACTTCGAATTTCGTCGGCTCGGCAATGTCCAGCCATTCGTCGCCGCCCGGAAGCAGCACGGACAGCTCGCCCGCTTGAATGTCCATTATTTCTTTCTGTGCCGTACCGAACTCATATTCGCCCGGGAGCATGATACCCAGCGTTACTTTAGTGCCGTCTGCGAAAATGACCGTCCGGCTCGTTACATTGCCTTCGAAATAAACGTTGGCTTTCTTTACTACGGATACGTTATTGTACTGCGGCATCGTTTCTCTCCAGCTCCCTCTCCGTATTATAAAGCTTGTTCAAAAAGTCCGCTTTTGATCACGAAAACATCCGAGGAGGTCAATTCGACCTAATAAGCGGACTTTTTGAACATTTTGAAACCTCGCTTATACCAGCTTTTTAAATTCGGCAACGACGTTGTCGACAGTAAAGCCGTATTCTTTAATGACGCGGTCTCCCGGCGCGGAAGCTCCGAACGTAGAGATGCCCAGAATCGAACCGTTGTCTCCGACGTAACGTTCCCATCCGAACGGATGCGCCATCTCGATCGCCAGACGGGCTTTAATCGACTTCGGCAGCACGCTCTCCTTGTAGCTTGCGTCCTGCTTCTCGAACAGATCGAAGCTCGGCAGGCTGACGACGCGAACGTGGATACCT
The DNA here is from genome assembly GCF_003386235.1 of Cohnella phaseoli. Taxonomy (GTDB): domain Bacteria; phylum Bacillota; class Bacilli; order Paenibacillales; family Paenibacillaceae; genus Cohnella; species Cohnella phaseoli. The sequence continues at coordinate 46,376 of NZ_QRDZ01000012.1, read as the reverse complement.
TGCTCGGCCAGCGCTTTCTGCGATGCGACCGCCAGTTGAACCTCGGAGCCCGTCGCGATCAGGATGCCCTGAGGCTCGCCGTTAGCCGCTTCGGAGACGATGTAACCGCCTTTGGCGATATTGTCGCGCGCAGATGCCGTGCCTTCGAGAATCGGCAGATTCTGGCGAGTCAGCACGAGCGCGACCGGATTGCTTTGGTTTTGCATCGCATACGCCCATGCGGCGGAAGTCTCGTTGCCGTCGGCCGGACGGATGACTGTCAAGTTCGGAATGATGCGGATCGAAGCCAACTGCTCGATCGGCTCGTGCGTCGGGCCGTCTTCGCCGACCGCGATGCTGTCGTGCGTCAAGACGTAGACGACAGGCAGACCCATCAGCGCCGCCAGACGAACGGCCGGGCGCAGGTAGTCCGTGAACACGAAGAACGTTCCGCCGAACACCTTCAGCCCGCCATGCAGCATAATTCCGTTCATCGCCGCGGCCATCGCGAATTCGCGAATGCCGAAGTAGATGTTGCGACCGTCGTAGTTGCCCGGCTTGTAGATCGGCAGCCCCTTCATATGCGTCATCGTGGAGCTTTCCAAGTCGGCGGAACCGCCAACGAGGTAAGGTACGTTTTTGGCCAAGCCGTTGATCGCATTACCGGAAGCGACGCGCGTGGACAGCGGCTTATCCTCCGTCGAGTACGAAGGCAGATCCGCGTCCCAATTGTCAGGCAATCGGCTGGAGAGAGCCGCTTCGAATTGCGCAGCCAGCTCGGGGTGAGCCGCCTTGTATTCCGCAAAACGAGCGTCCCATGCGGCGTTCGACTGCTCGCCGGATTGCTTGATCGCGGCGAAATGAGCGCGGACTTCTTCGGGAACGTGAAATTCTTCGTGAGGCCATTCATAGAACGCCTTCGTCAGCTTCGCTTCGTCCGTTCCGAGCGGGGAACCGTGCGGGCCGGCGTGGCCGCCTTTGCCGCCTTTATTCGGAGAACCGTAGCCGATGACCGTCTTCACCTCGATCAGCGTCGGCTTGCCAAGCTCCGCCTGAGCGGCTGCAATCGCCTTGCCCAGCGCGTCGAGATCGTTGCCGTCCTCCACGCGTAGATACTGCCAACCGTACGCTTCGAAGCGTTGGCCTACGTTCTCGGAGAACGACAAACCCAGCTCGCCGTCGAGCGAGATATCGTTGGAATCGTACAAGACGACCAATTTGCCCAGCTTCATGTGGCCGGCCATCGAAGCCGCTTCCGACGCGACGCCCTCGGACAAATCTCCGTCACCGCAGACCGAGTATGTAAAGTGATTGATCAGCTCGTAGCCGTCGCGGTTATAGGTCGCCGACAGCTGCGCTTCCGCCATCGCCATGCCGACGGCCATCGCAATGCCCTGGCCTAGCGGTCCCGTCGTCGCATCCACGCCCGCCGTATGGCCGAACTCCGGGTGACCCGGCGTCAGGGAGCCCCATTGACGGAAATTTTTCAGCTCTTCGATCGGGAGATCGTAGCCGCTCAGGTGCAGCAGGGAGTACAGCAGCATCGAGCCGTGGCCCGCTGACAGGACGAAGCGGTCGCGGTCGATCCATTGCGGATTGGACGGATTGTGCTTCATCGTTTTGGCGAACAGTTGATAGCCCATCGGGGCGGCTCCCATCGGCATGCCCGGATGGCCGGATTTCGCTTTCTCGATCGCGTCGATGGATAGCGTGCGAATCGTCGTTACGGATAATTGATCGATTATTTTGGTGCTGGCTGTCATGAAACAGAGCCCTCCTCTTATCTATTCGCGTACGTTGCCGGCGAATTGCGCCGCAGCCGTGCAGCTTCTCATTATTTGTTGTACATTGTAGCACGAGTTACACAAATACGACGGTTTTGTTTTGGTAGACGAGCAGTCTGTCCTCCACATGCCACTTTACGGCTCGGGCCAGCACGATTCTCTCGATGTGGCGTCCGATCCGCTTCAGCTCGTTGACGTTGTCGCGATGGCTGACGCGCTGAATGTCCTGCTCGATAATCGGGCCGCCATCCAGCTCTTCCGTTACATAGTGTGCCGTCGCTCCGATCAGCTTAACCCCGCGATTGTAAGCTTGCTGATAAGGCTTGCCCCCGACGAACGCCGGCAGGAAGGAGTGATGGATATTAATGATGCGATTGTGATACTGCTCGATGAATTTCGGAGAAACGATCTGCATGTAGCGGGCGAGCACGATCAGGTCGATTTTGCCTGCGGTTAGCTCGCGCTGCTTCTGCTCGGCTTCCGCCTTCGTATCGGGCGTAACGGGCACATAGTGAAAAGGAATGCCGAACGACTCGACGATTCCTCTCATATCCTCGTGATTGCTGATCACCATGCTGATCTCGGCGTCGAGATCCCCGGCCTGCCATTGCCAGAGAAGTTCAAGCAGGCAATGATCCTCCTTGGAGACGAATACCGCAATTCTTTTGCGTCGCGCTGCGCGGAAAATGCTCCATCTCATCGAGAAACGATCCGCGACGCGGGTGAAATCCTCCTGAAGCGAAGGCAAGCGCTGCTCCAGCTCCTGCAGATCGAACTCGATCCGCATGAAGAACATGCCGCCTTCCGGGTCCATCGTATATTGATCGGACTGGACGATGTTGGCTCCTTGCTCGTACAGAAATTGCGACACGGCGGCGACGATGCCTGCCTTGTCCGGGCAGGAAATGAGCATTCGCGCGCGTACGCTCTTGTCTTCTAGCCGTTTGTTTCCTTGCGGCTGATACGTATGACTCATCGCTATCTTCTACCTCTCGATATTTATTGTTGGGACAGCCATTCTTCGCCCGCCAAATAGGCCAGCAGACGATGGTTCATCGCTTCCTCGCTGTATTCCTCCGGAAGCACGCGATTTTCCAGCAGCATATCGTAGAGCCTTTCCATCGGCTCGCGCGGGTCCGCTTTTCTCGCTTTGGCGTCGGATTTCAGCAGCTCCCACGTATTCAGCACGTACAGACGCGAATCGATTCCGACCTTTTCGAAGAAATGGTGCAGCCGTTCGACATCGACCATGAATTCGCCGCCAAATCTCTCCTCCGCATCCCCTCTGAGCATCGCAATCTCGGCCTCGTACATCGGACGTTCGTTCTTGCCGATCCAAGGCGTCTCGAGAATAAATGGCTTGCCCTTGAGCAGATCGTGTCCGACAACCCCGGCGATGCCGTCATAGCCGATCCAGCCGGAGCCGATCGGGGCATGACGGTCCTTGGCCGCTCCGCACGGATTTTTGCTGTCGTTGACGTGTACGACCGCGATCCGGTTCAGACCGACGATGTCGTCGAATTTGCGCAGCACGCCGTCGATATCGCCGACAATATCGTAGCCCGCATCGTGAATGTGGCAAGTATCCATGCAGACGGTCAAGCGTTCGTTCAGCCGAACGCGCTCGATGATTTGCGCCAGCTCCTCGAAGCTGCGGCCGATCTCCGTCCCTTTGCCCGCCATCGTCTCCAGGGCGATGTTCACGTCCGTCTCCTTCGTGCCTTCCAGCACTTCATTGAGACCTTCCGCAATGCGCGCGATACCGTATTCCGGATCCTTCTCCGTATACGCCCCAGGGTGCAGCACGATATTCTTGACTCCGATGGCGTGCGTCCGGCGGATCTCCTCCTGCAGGAAATCTATCGCCAAGCGATAAGTATCTTCTTTATAAGAGCCCAGATTCACGATGTACGGAGCGTGCACGACAATCTCGCCGATTCCGGCTTGCGCCATCGCATCCTTGCCCTGGGGAATATACAAATCCTCGATCGGCTTCCTGCGGGTATTCTGCGGCGCGCCCGTGTAGATCATAAAGGTGCTCGATCCGTAGGTTTCCGCTTCCTTCGTTGCCGTCAGCAAACCTTTGTCCGAAAAAGAAACATGAGATCCGATTTTCAACATTTTCCGGCTCCTCTCGCCTGTCGTTCCGTCCCCTCCCGATGCTCCGGGGGCTTGTTCTCGCAATTATTTCACTATTGTATCGCGAACGTCGAAATAAATCTAGGAATGCGGTATAATTTCAAGATGAGGTGATCGTTATGGGTGATACCCCGACGTGGTTTATTTATTTCATTGCATTCTGGACAGTCGTGCTTGTCTTGTTCATGAGCATAGGCGGCTTCTTCATGTTCCGCAAATTCCTCAAGGTGCTCCCGCAAAGAGACGGGAAATCCAAGCTCGATTGGCAAAATTATTGGGTGGAGCGAAGCCGCGACCTATGGACTCCCGAGTCCAAGGATATGCTTCAGACGCTTGTCTCGCCGGTTCCGACTCCGTTCCGCGATATTGCAAGCCATTCCATCGCCGCCAAGATCGGGCAAATCGCCGTTGAGAGCGGCGCAGCCGAGGTCACGAAGGAACACTGCATCGAGGGCTACATACGCGCGACGCCGGCTCGCGACCATAAGAGCCTGATCAGCTTCCTTGAGAAGAAGCAGATCGACTATTCCGCCTACAGCCACTTGCTGAAGTGATCGTTCCCGGAATCGTCGCGCTAAAAAAAACCGAAACCTTTGCCGTCCAACTTCGTCTAACCTCTTAAGGAGGTGCATCACTACTATGAAAAAGCGCAACCGAAAGACGATGACACTGGGGGCCGCCGTGTTGGCTCTGGCACTGATAGGCACAGCCTGTAATGACGGCAGCTCGGGATCTTCTCCGTCCGCCAGTCCTTCCGCCACGGCCAGTCCGTCCGCGAGCCCGTCCGTGAGCCCTTCGGATAATCCGAGTCCGTCCGCTTCACCGGAGCAGATCGAGGCCACTGGAAAATACGTCGGACTTCAGGACGGCCACTCCGTCGAAATCGAGACTGAGCAAGGCCCTACTGGCTTCCAGGTCACTCCGGAAGTCGCCGAGAAAGTCGGGTCCTGGGGTGAGAACACGCCTGTAAAATTCCAATATATCGTTGAAAAAATCGATACGGACACCGGATCGGTGGAGCAAAAAACGATCGTATCTATCGATAAGGAATAATCGTTAGCGAGGAGGGAACGCGCATGCGTCTGCTGCTGTGCGGAGGGACCGGATTCATCGGTCAGGCTTTAACGCACGCCCTGTTGTCGAGAGGGGACGAAGTATGGATCGTGACGAGAAAAAAGCCTGCCGCCGCTGCCTACGACAATGCGCTTCCCCATCCTCGGTACGTTACTTGGGAGGAATGGGCCGCCGATCCCGACCGTCTGTCCGGCTTCGACGGCCTTGTTAATCTCACCGGAGAGACGATCAACCAGCGCTGGACCGACAAAGCGAAGGAGCGCATCGTCCGCTCCCGGGAACAAGCAGCCGAACGAATCTCCGAATATATCAAGCGCATGCGCTACCCTCCGGAGGTTGTTGTGAACGCTTCCGGAATATCGCTATACGGGCATTCCGGCGAGCAGATCTTCGATGAATCCTCTCCCGTGCAGCCTGCCGACTTTCTGGGCGATACGGTCGTCCGGTGGGAAGCGGCGGCGGATCGAATCCCGGTCAAGCGGCTCGTCAAGCTGCGGATCGGGCTCGTCTGCGCTCGGGACGGCGGAGCCTTCCCGCTTATCCGGCTGCCGTATCGGCTGTTCGGAGGCGGCCGCATCGGCGACGGCAAGCAGGGGCTGCCATGGATTCATCTGCAGGACATGGTTTCCTTGATTTTGTTCTGTCTGGATAATAAGTCGATCGAAGGTCCCGTGAACGCAGTCGCTCCCGATCCTGTATCCAACGACGAATTCGGTCGTGCTCTCGGACAAGCGATGAAGCGGCCTCACTGGTTCCCGGTTCCGGGCTTCCTGCTGCGCACCGCCCTAGGCGAGATGAGCACGCTCGTGCTGACCGGACAGAAGGCGATGCCTCGCAAGCTGCTCGATCATGGATTCAAGTTCGCCTTCCCTAAACTCGAAGAGGCCCTGCGGGATTTGTCCCGCTAGGGCGTGTATGCATACTCCGAGGATAGTAGATTTTGCCGAATTTTCGTTCCATGCAAGGAACTTTTGTGAAGGCGTACCGGGGGTACGTCAAGCAAAAGTGACGCAGCAGGGGATGAAAGATACCTCTGAGCGGGTTTGCATACACGCCCTAGGGCTTTTCTTTATGTGATCCTGGTGAGGCTTAATCAACATTCTCTAGTTAGGTTGCTTTCCTTCCACGAGTTGGAAACGGTACTGCGAACAAGCCAGCGTCAGGCAATCTCCCGGCTGAAGCGAATACAGTTCATAAGGAGCCATCGGCTTGTTGTTAAGTCGCGACCCGTTGCGCGACCCAAGGTCCTTCACCTTCCACTGCTCGGATACTTTCACGAACTCGACATGAGAGCGGGAAATCCCCTCCGTCTCGTCTACATGGTCGGCCGCCTCTTCGGATCGTCCGATGACGAGGGATTCGCCGCGCAGAGGGATTCGAAATTGCTCGTGTTTCGACTTCCACACCAAGCAGTACGGTTCCGATGCCGGAGATGACTGCCGGTCTAGCAATGCGGTTCGCTCCTGTCCGGAAATCCATGTCGTTTCCGGCGTAATTGTGCCGCTCCCCGGAATACGGCCCCCCGTATCCCGCTCCTGCGGCTTGGCTGCCGCCGCTGCAAACCCCGGAGGCGACCATACCGGGCCGACTCCGTTTGCCTCCTCCGCTGCATAGCGATTGCGGAAGGCAGCCTCGATCTCTCTCGGTCCCGGTTCGGAAGAGGGCTCTCCCCGACGAAACGATCCCATCCGCATAGGCGGACCATTCCAGAACAGAATAGCCGCCGCTCCGGCGATCAAGGTCAAGCAGACGCAAATGAGCAATTGCTGCTGGCCCGGCCGTTCCAGGTACACGAATTTCCAGGCAGCTGCCAGCAACAGCAAAGACGAGCAGATGACGATGATCCGCCAACGAGCAGGATCGAATCGTTCGCCTCCATCCTCCTCTTCAGAGTTCTCCTCGCTCTTCTGTCTTACTGCATCAAACCGATGCTGTGACGGCTCTCCCCAAAGCTCCGATACCGGTTGCGGATCTCCGCTAACGGGTTGAAGAAGCTCCCATGAACGACTTTTCGGTTTGTTCTCTTCCCTGGCGGCAGACCGCATATCCGTCATCGGGGCGGGATCCGGTTTGCGAATATCCGAGAAGGAGACGGCAGCTCCGGCCGAAGCTTCGGCCAAATACTTCCTGCCGAGACGGCTTAAAGTCGCAGGCACGAAGTCCGCGCTGGACACCAACCGCAGCACCTGCTGAAAAACCAATCCGTCCGGCTCTTTGACGCGCATCATCCACCTGACGATCAAACTCTCCAAGTCCTCTTTCCAATTGGGGGAAGGCAGGACTAACGGTAAATAAGTAAAGTGCAAGTCCCGAGTCTCGTTGCCGACAAAAATAAATTCGTCCTGCAGCCGCACCCTCTCGGCATCCAGCATAATTAGCCGACATTCCTCCAACGTATCGGCAAGCTTACACAACGCCTCCATCGCTTCGCTCATCGACCACCAGGAGGCTCGCATTGCCTCCGTAAGCATGCGCGTTCCGGTTAAAGCGTATCTCAGCGAAACTCGTCCATCGCACTCCTCAAGCTCAAGCGGAAGCAGCGAAGGAACTTTGCAACGCTGAAGCATGCGAAGCTGCGTCTCGATGATCTCGTTCCGGGCAAGCGGCGGATCGCGTTCTATAATCATGACATGCCCTCTGCGCTGTTCGAACCTTACCGATAGCGGCAATGTTTTCACTCATCTCCACCCCATTCCCAGTAAAATCAGAAATCCGGGGGCAACCGCCAGCATGAACGGAAAAGCAACCTTCCTTCCCCCGGTTACCGGATGCTCTCCCCACGGCCACTTCAGCTTTATTCCCAGCGCTCGCAAGCCGGGAACTCGGAGCGCCAACAGCCCGCAAGCGATCCCCCCCCCGACCAATACGGAAACGAGCAGCAGCTCGAAGGTCAACGCGGGCCCGGCCCATGCGCCGAACGCCCCGAACCATTTAACGTCTCCTCCTCCTATACCTCCTAAGCGATTCATCGCGTACAGAGGCACAACGCCGCACAATGCTCCAAGGCAGGCCCAGCCCAATCCGCCCACTCCGTGCGCAAGGAATTGATACGCAAAGCCTCCTGCCGCGAAGGTCAAATTCAACGCGTTCGGAATCCGCATGAGGCGCAAATCCGTCCAGCATGCCGACGCCAGCAAAATTCCGGCAATAAGCCACTCTCCCCAGCTCAACGTTCCCCCTCCTCGTTGGCAGCCGCAGATTTGCCTACAACATCGAACGAATGCTGCCAGACTCCGCCCTGCCCGTTCGATACTTGCATGCTCCATTGGCCCGGCGTCGTCCTTCCGGATACATGCCAGGTCCATGACGCCAAACCCGATGCATCGGCGATTGTTGTCCCGAGATTTTTCGCCTGGCTCGGCCCGCTCTTGTAAACAATGGACAGATCAACGACGCTTCCGGGTTCGGTCCGCACGACAAGCGTCGCTTTGCGTCCCGGCTTCACCGGATTCGGATCAAGAGATACGAACGTTACCGAGAACGTCTCGCCAGTCTGGTCCTCCTCCGCTTGCTTGGAGGACGAAGGACTTCCGCCGATCCATGCCCGCTCTCTAGCCGATTCTCGCAAAACAAGCTTGCGCCCAAGAAACGGAACGCGCATCGGCAGCTTGTATTCGGCCACCAAAGTGATATAAGCGTCGGAACGATCCGCGACGTCCGGAAGTCCTACAGCAACAAGGCTGACGTTGGACAATTCGAGCACGCGCCGATCCGCAAACTGCTTGAGCAGTTCGCCGAAGGCAAGCTTGGCGGCGTGCTCCTCCAATGAAAACGACACCCCGGACGCCTTGTCCGCCCACTCGTTCATCGGCGCCGGCAGCCACTGCCCGTATTCGCGCAGCGTATCCGCCACGCTTAGCCATTTGTCGTTCCATTGCTCAAGCTGCCGGTTCAGCTCGGAATCTCTAAGCTTGTCCGTCGCCAGCGCGACCGGATACCATGCGGACGCCGCCTGCCTCGCCGTCTGAGACAAAGCGCCGTGAAGCGCCATGGAGATGACCGCCGTCTGCACAAGAAAGATCAGAAATAAAATAAACAGCAGAAAAATCGGCATGGCCAGCGCGCTCTCCAGCGTTACGCTGCCGGAATCGAACCGGATTGAACGCCATCGTTCATATGTAAGAATGATCCGCGGTATACGTCGCCTCATAGCGATTCCCCTTTATCGATCCTCCCAAATCTCCGACCCTGGCCAGCGCTTTGAGCAGGCCGGGGAAAAACCACAGCCGGACCGACGCAGTCCCTTCTCCGCTCGCATACGTGTAAGCGCCGCGGAAATCAAGTCCGGAGCCATGCTCCATTACGGCAATCGCTCGCGCTGTCGGATTTGAGCCCCCGCCATGCAGCAGCAGGAACAGTCGCAAATAATCTGTATAGTACGTATCTACTTTCAAATATTTGGACAATTGGATTTTGCCGGTCCCCAGCAATGCGCCCATATCCGCCATCGCCTGCGTGATTCCGTAGACTAGCGCCGCAGCCAGAACGAGCAGAGGATGGCCCGCCGACCGGCATTCGATCAGCCCTTCCATCGTTCGAACAGCCAGTCGGAAAGCAAAAATTTCTCCGTACGCCGCAGCGATATTGCCGGACGGATGATTCAGTCCGTAAAGAATATATTCGACCTCCTGACCGTGCACGCTCAAAGAAATCTCGCCCCCGCTCAGAAGCTCCTTCGCCGATGATGGGGGAAAATGAGTCATTCTCCCGAGCGCATATTCGGAGAAGTAAAGCTGATCCCTGACTCCCTCAACGGCGCCTTCCAGCACGTCCAGCAAGCTATTGACCGATGTCATCGCTTCGTCTCTCCCTTGGGACGAAGCTTCGCTCCTCTGCGTTCTGCGCGCCTCCTCCTCGGAACGATTCCATTCCCGATTCTCTGTATACAACACGCTTGTACGCTCGACGCTTACCTTCTCTTCGTCCGAGCCCGCTCCTGCGGAGAACGAGCCGAGGAAGCTCCCGGCACTTCGCCATTCGGACTCCGCTCTCGCCTCTGCCTGCTTCCGCTCCGCTTCGTAGGAACGACGAGACTCCAGCATTTCCTTTCGCTGCGCTATGATCCTCCCTCCGGCTCCATAGTCGTCGGAAAACTCGGACAAGCAATCGCTCGCCTGCGCCTGCCCTGAGCTTAACGCCGTTCCCATACCGGTCGAGCCGGGAGCGGAAGCGATTAAGGACGACAAAGAGCCGAGTTCGCCCGCCAGCGTTAGTCCCTGCGAATACTGCCGGTCGATCTCGGCGTCGTATTCGCTAAAGAAAGCCGGCGGCAAAATCAGATCCTCCGCAGAGCGACGCAGCTCCTCCATCGTCTGCCGGTGCTCGGATTCCAAAGCGTCTTCGCTCCCTCCCGACGTCGCCCCCGTATCCCTTCGCGACCGCTCCACGATAGCGAGCATTTCATCGTTCGACTGTGTGGCTTTAATCAGCGCCTCCCTCGCCTTCGAGACGAACTTGTCCGATTCCGCTCGCGCTTCGTCGGCCGCTTTTCCGAGTTCCCGCGCGGTGGAGGCGGCACGGGACTCGTAAGCGGCGATCTCGGCCCCGTAACGCGGACCTTCCGGCTTATCCTTCTCTATCTCTTCCGAATCTTCTCCGGCGTTCAAGCGGGCGTCTCTCTCAGCCTCCCAGCGTTCAAGAGCTTGCCTTCTCGACTTGTCCTCCTCCCGCTTCGCGACGTAATCGTCATAGCCGCCGACGACTCCTCCCGCAGAGCTTATTGCCGATTCAGCTTTCTGCGCGACCTTCTCGCCATGCGCTCGCTGACGATCATAAGCATCGTCGAACGCCTTCTCCCTGCGGTCGTAGGCTTTGCGCATCTGCTCCAGCAGATCGACCGTTCGAGTCGCTTCCTTCATCGTCCCCGATAGCCCTTTGAAGCGGCTTGCCACTTCAATCGCAAGATCGATCGGAGCCTTGTACTTCATTTCCTCCAAAACCTGCCTGCGAAAAACGTCATGACCGGCGAGCGGCCGGCTCTCCGTCACCTCCGCTTGCCCCCAGCGCGTATCCAGAAAAGAAAACGCCTCGTTGTCTTCGCCCGAAGAGTTGCCCTCCAGCGTCGTTCGAAACAGCTCGTTCGCAGCCTCCCCACCGCGGATAAACAGTCCGTATTTAGCGTAAATAATCGGGTCGAATGACGACATCGCCGAACGTACGCCCGACTTGACCGACAGCTCGGCCTGTTTGCGGAAAGCGGCGATCCGGGCAAAATCGATCAACAAGGAGGTCAGCAGGAACAACGAAGCCGTCGCAGCTATAAAATAGACCGATACGGAGCCTGACGTCCTCCCGCTCCGGCGTCGAATGTGGCTCATGTCCCGCCTCCCCCTTTCCCGAGCGCCGACTTGCGCTTGCCCAGCACTTCCTCGGCCTGCGAACGATACTTTTCCTCCCCTTCCGGAGCGTTCCGCAGCTTGGCTGCATAATAGCGGACCAGATCGAACGACCTGACGAATTCAGCCGGCTCCACGACGAGCGCGGACACCTTCGCTTCAGCCGGTCCTCCTCCCTTGAAGCGGACAAGCGGAACCGAAAGCCATGAGCTGATAAGCTCTGCATGAATCTCGCGCTTAATTCCAATATTTCGATAGCTTAGTTGTCCAGAACCGACGTTATGCTTGGCGGAGGTTTCATAGGCTGCCCGTTTAAGTTTCTCGGCCGCTGCGGCCCCCTCCCCTCCGGCCATGCCTGGATACACCTCTACTTGCGTTCCCGCCTCTCCCGAGGCGAGTCCGAACAGGCTCTGCAGCAGGGCGTCGTCGGTCAATCGCCAATAGAGCCCGTCGACTTGTCCCTCAGGATACCCGCCTGTACGCGTGTCGGCGGAAGAGTTGGACCAAATGAACGCAGCCCGTTCCGTCATAATGGACGAACTGTAATAGAGCAACGTTCCTTGCGAGATATACAATGCAAATAAGATCAGCATAAAAGTCAGCATCATCACCCAAGGAAGCAGCATGGAAGCTTCGATTGTAAACGAACCCGCAGAATCCGAATATCTCCGTCGGCTCCCTTCTTGCTTACGCGCACCCAGACTAATCGAACACTTCATCGGACTTGGTCTCCAGCTTTTCCATCAGCCCTTTCAGAAAGCCGATAATCTCCTCTCGGAATACGAGCACAATCGCGATCAGCACTGCTACGATCAGCACCAATTCAAGCGTGCCGATGCCCTCCTCGTCCTCGCGCAAAGCGCGAAAAGCGTTCATTCCGTATTGATATATGAATCCGATCATTCCGACCATCCTTCCTGTTGGTTGTTTATAGAGGCTGAGTACCGGACTTTTTGAACAAACACTTATAGTTCACATCATAAACACGGCGGGAGCGCCGACCAAAACCATAATTATTAGAAACACGATCGTGAGCGGAAAAGCCAGTCTGGACGAAGCTTGTTCTCCCATCGTTCGCGCGATCGCTTTCCGCTTCTCCCACATTTGCCTGGTCAGTTCGCGCAGCGCCGGAATAAAGGCATCCCCGCCCCTCCTCGCATTGATTAGAACTGTCGTCGCGAACAGCTTCGCTTCGGGAACCGCACATCTCCTGCCCCATTCCTCAAGCGCCGCCGCCAAGCCTTCTCCCCGCTTCATACTCTCGATTGCGGATCTTAGCTCCGTGTACAGCGGATTATCCGAGGATCCGGTCTTCTCCGCCGTTCGATTCAACGCTCGCATAACGTTCTCCCCGGCATTCACCATTAAGAGCAGCTTGCTAAGCAGCTCCGGCAGCTCCGTAACCATGCTCTGACGTCTCTTGCTTACCCGTCCCGCAAGCTCCTTCATACGCAGCAGGGGCAAGCCTCCTCCGAGCAGCGCTCCCAGCACGAGCAGCTCCGGCGTATCTGTCGTCCATGCCAGTAAACTCATACCCGCTATCGTCAAGTATCCAAGCCCGGCCCCCTCCGCCGCCCAATCCAGCAGTTGAACCTCCGTACAGGAGCCTCCGTTCAGCAGAGCCAACGAGACTCTCGCTCTGTCGAGCAGGGGCAGCATCCGCCTCCAAACGGCCGGGGTCCGCAGCACAATTGAAAACGGATCGATATGAAGCCTGATCCTCGCTCCCTTCAAGCGGCGGAAGGACATCGCGACAAGGCACGCGTAAACTCCCGGCATCGCCGTACAAACAACTCTAATCAGCCATATGCTCATGTCTTAATGTCCATAATGCGCACGATCCACCAACTGCATAACGCAAGCAGCAGCAAACAAACCGACATCACAACGATCCCCATCCCTTCTCTCATCGGCTGCATATAGTCGGCAGCCAGGAAATTAAGGATTCCGACAAACGCAAACGGCATCGCCATCATTACTTTGGCTTCGAATCGTTTTTGCGCGATCAGCACGGACACTTCCAGTTCGACGTCCATCTTCTCGGCAATGAGCAGCGACGTTCTTCTCGTCACTTCTACCAGATCGCCCCCCGCTCTCTTGCATATCGCGATCGCTTCCGCGAAATTCCTCACCTCCTCCACAGCGGATCGCTCCGCGAAATCCTGCAAGATGACTTCAAGCTGCTCTCCGTTGCTTAACCGATTGGAGATCGCCCTCAGCTCTCTAATCAGGTCGGAGCGGCTGTCGCCGATCAATAAAACCAAGTCGCTCTCAAGAGCCGAGAAGGCGTTCTCTACCGACCTCCCTGCCGACAGCAGCGAGGTCAGAGCCTGCAGAGCGTCCTTGAATTGCTGTCTGAGCTTGTCACGTCGGCGACGGCACAGACTGAGCGCATAGTATTTCGGATATAGCAATCCCAACGGCGCAGCGAAAGCTGCGATAAGCGGATGACGATAGAGCAGCCATATAAGCGTGAAGCAGAACGAACAGCCGAGTAAAATCGCCCATGCTTTCTCTTTTGCATTTAATCTGTAAACCGAATAGTCCGTCATCCCTCCGCCTCCTTTAACAGACCGGCATGACGCAGCTTTCCCAGATCGCGAAGCTGGGCGACTCTGCGCAGGCTCCCGAAGACAGCGCCTTCCCGCTCCCCTTCTTCTTCGAAGCGAAATAGCGTGCTGAGTTGAACTTCTCCTCGCTCGATTCCCGTCACCTCGCATATTTCCGCCACTCGCCTGCTGGAATCGCGGAAGCGGCTCAAATGGACGACGATGTCGAGGGCGGAGGCGATCTGTTGGCGAACGACCGGCACCGGCAAATCCGCACCGCTCAGCACCATCGTCTCCAATCTTGAAATCATGTCCTTGGCTCCGTTAGAATGGCCGGTTGACAACGATCCTTCATGGCCGGTATTCATTGCCTGAAGCATGTCGAGCGCCTCGGCGCCGCGAACTTCCCCAACAATGATCCGGTTCGGCCTCATCCGCAATGACGCGCGAATCAGTTCGCGGATACCGAGCTGCCCTTTGCCCTCGCTGTTGGCGTTGCGCGTCTCCAGCGACACGAGGTTGGCAATCCCGAGAATCTGCAGCTCGGCGGCGTCTTCGATCGTTATGACGCGCTCGTGGGGAGGAATCCATTGGGATAACGCATTAAGGAAAGTCGTCTTGCCCGAGCCCGTGCCGCCGCTGATGAACAGATTGTATTTGGCCAGGACGATCTCCCGCAGAAAATCGGCCGCTTCCTGCGTCAACGCTTCCTTGGCGATTAAATCCTGGATGCCGAGCGGCCGGTGCGGAAACCGACGAATCGTTACCGTCGGTCCTTTCAACGCAATCGGCGGCAGCACCACATGCACCCGCGAGCCGTCGGGGAGACGTGCGTCCACGATCGGCGACGCTTCGTTAACGATGCGGTTTACGCGCCCGACGATGCTTTGAATAAGATCCTCCAGCCTTTCGTTGCTCTCGAATCCGAGATCAACCGCTCGCAGCTCGCCTCTTTTCTCGATAAAGATTTCCTTATAGGAATTGATCATGATTTCCGTAATTTCCTGGTCTTCCAGCAGCGGCTGAAGCGCGTCCATTCCCCGAAACGAGTGAAACAGACGCATGACCGCCGCTTTGCGTTCCCCTGCCGTCATCCGTTTTGCCCGCTCCCGGCGGAACAGCTCGTCTTCGATCAGACGGCACAGATCGTCGTCCGAAATTGAATCGTCCCAGGTCAAACGAGCGCGGACGGCGTTCCTCAGTTCAACCAGTTCCTCAATTGCAAGCCCGCTATCCGCCATCCCCATATCCGTCTCCTCATCTCCCGCGCTTCGCCGAGCCCCCGGTCCTCGGCTCCATCTTATCCAGAAGCCGATCTACCGCCCCTGAGAATACCGGAGAGGACAACCATCTCCCCGGTTGGTCGACCGCCTTCCACTGAGGGATATACGGGAGCGCTAGCTCCGGCCCGGCTCCTGCCAACGTGCAGCGATTAACAGGCTGCCCTCCGACGGCCTTATTAAGGACCAAGATCAGCTTGTACGCCGACTTGCCAAGTCGCGGTTCCCAATATTGCAGCAGCTTCTCGGCCTTCTGCAGGCAGTATGCATCGTCGAGAATCAGCCAGACAACCCGATCGCTTGCCTCTAGCAGGCTGCAATGCCATTCCCCGGAGCCGGAATCCGGGTCGACGACAATCGCGTCGTAACGGCCGTCCGACTTCAGCTTGTCCAGCAAAGCGCCGGTCAGTTCGGGCGTAAGCGCAAGCCGTTCACCGGGATGCTCGGGAGCGTCGATATAATCGGCTCGCAATTGCGACTGGTGCCGACACAGCTGTTGCGACAGCTCTCCCCATTGCTCCGGGCGCGCTTGCAGCGCGTAGAGCAATCTGGATAATCCGTCCGGCTCGCCTCTGCCGAATAGGAGCGATGTCGCGTTCAACTCCTCCAGATTGAGATAGAGAACGCGTTGGCCTCGCTCCCCTGCCTGACGGACCAGGTTCAATGCCACCGTCGTCTTGCCGGCGCCTCCCGAAGCCGAGAATACCGTCCATATCCGACATCCCTCCTTCAGCTTGGCCGCTTCCAGCCCCAACGCCCCTCGAATCCCGCTTAGCAGAGCCGGCAATGGCTGATAGCGGTCCATATTCTGCCAGCCTTCCTCCGCGGCTTCATGGCCATCCGTCAGAATGATCGTTTTTCCCGGCTGCCCGCCTTCGGAAAGCGCCTGTCCCACAAGCCCCCGCTCGCCGATCAAAGCGTCGATTTTCCCTCCATTCCGCAGCTCTCTTCTCAGCGCACCGTCGTAAGTGCAGGCGGTCACTTCCCAGTCCTTCTCCTCTTCGCGCAAATACTCCGCCAGTTTGGCGACGTATTCCCGATCCTCCGCGGCCAGTACAAGCCTTCTGATCATCTTTCGCCTCCTTTCCGGAAAACAAAAAAACCGCAAACTCCAACGCGCTATGCGTCGAAATTTGCGGTGCTTCCGCTTTGTTTATTGAATTTATATGTTCAACATACCATGGATTTCCATTGTCGTCAACGGTCGTTCCACTCAATCCGCTGAAAAGATTTCGTCTCCGCCGACTCGTTCGCTTTGAGGCAGAGCAGCGCGCTCAGCAGACCGTCGCCAAGCGTCGTAGCCGACCGTTCGCGGCCGCGCACGCACTCCAGGAAGTTGCGAACGAGCTTGCCGTCCCCTCCGCCGTGCCCGTCCAGCACGTTCGCGTCAATGACATGCGTCTCCACTCTCGGTTCATGATGCATATACACTTTAAGCTCGCTTTTGTACCAATCGAACTCCAGCGTCCCTTTGTATCCGAGCAGTCGGGCTCCGCGCCGCTCCGCGCCTCTGCGCGCGAAGAAATTTTGCGAATAGCTCACGTGCATTCCCGTCTCGTATTTCAGCAGCGCGCTGCCCGAATCCTCGTTGCCGGTGTCGACCGCGAAGCTGCAGTAATCTCCCCGATCCAAGTTCGCCGGCTTCAGCGTGCTTTCCTCGCAAGTTCGGTTCTCCTCGCAATCGACGCACTTTAACCCCGCAGGCTTGTCTCCCTTGAAAATCTGCTTCGACTTCATCGCGCATACTTCGATCGGCTTCAAGCCGAGCAAACAATTGATGTAGTCGAAATCGTGCGTCGCCTTTTGCAGGAACAGTCCTCCCGTAATGCTGTCGTCCCTGTACCAGCTATGGTAATAAACTCCGCCGTACGGTACGTTATTTACAGCCTGCACATGCTCGATCGTGCCGATCTTGCCCGAATCGACGATTTCTTTGGCCAGCGTGACGAGCGGCGTATTCCGCAGCGGGAAGGATACGACCACCTCGGAACGGGAAGCCTCGTAAGCAGCCTTCAGCCGGTACAGATCCTCATACTTGGTCGCGACGGGCTTCTCCAGATAGAGCGGCAGATTCCGGCGCAGCACCTTAATCGCCATTTCCGTGTGAAGATTGCAGCGAGTTCCGATGATCACGCCGTCCAGTTCGGCCTCCTCCAGCATGGTGTCGGCATCCTCGAAGAACCGGACCCCTTCCGCACGCGATCCTAGCTTAGCCTGCAGCTCTTCCGACCGCAAATCCGCGATCGCCACGATTCGGTAACCCAACTCCTCCGAGACAATTTCCGGGAAAATATAGCTTATCCTTAAGCCGTATCCAATGACGCCCAATCTCATCCCCAACACCTGTCTTTCCGAATATGCGAGTCAAATTTGTTTATTGTCGATCATTTGATGAAATAATAGCACGGAAGATTAAACATGTATTTGCTCGTTATCGACTATTAGTTGTATATTATCGATGTGGGAGATGAGGAGGGTAGGGGCACCATGACGAGAAGCGATCAAGAGGTTCGACAGCTGAATTACCGCGAAATCAACCCGAGCATCCATTGGGCTCGCCGGCAGAGCGTTCAGAAAACTCCGGGGATGACAAGACGTCTCTACGACTTCGAAATGATGTACGTTTACGACGGGGAAATGATCGTGCATTACCCCGAAACCGGCGAGAAGCTGCGGTTTCTCCCGGGAGACTTGCTGTTTCTGCATGCGGCCGAACCCCATTGCATCGAGATCTCCTCCACCGAGGGCGCCCGATTGATCGGCATTCATTTCGATTTCTACAATGAGTTCGAGATAAGTCATGAGCTGTTCATGGTCGTCGATGAGGAGCGTGTGCACGCGGACCGCTTCTGCCTGATGCCGGTCGGCATAGACGGGGAAAGGATTTACGCGGCGCGCTACGAGGCCGTGCCCGACGAAATCGTGGGCTGGATGGAAAGAATAAGCGAGGAGTTTACGTCCGAGAAGCCGGGATTCGAGATGGTCTGCAAAGGGGCGATGATTGTGCTGCTGGCGGCTCTGGCCCGTCTTCAGCCGAAGCCGGCCCGCTCCGTGCCGCAAGCTTATCAGGACGCCCTTCGTTCCTTGACAGGCGAGATGTCGGCCAGGATGGCCTTCCCGTGGACGGTCTCCTTAATGGCTGCCCGTCTCAGCGTGAGCGAGGATCATTTCATTCGTTTGTTTAAGGAACAATACGGGACGACTCCCAGCCAATATGTGCGAAGGCTCCGCCATCAAGAGGCGAAACGCTGCCTGCGGGAAACCGATTTGAAAATCGAGCGCGTCGGATTGCTCGTCGGATATGAAGACTTGCACCATTTCAGTCATGCATTCAAAAAATGGCAGGGCGTCTCCCCGCGCGAATATCGCAAAATGAGCAGCCTTCTCTAACCATGAAAGGGCTGACCCATAAGCACTTCAAGTTGCTGTGAAAGATAATCGATAATAAAGGAGTAAAGGGGGATGTACCTCCTTCCGATGCTATACGCTCCTGAAATCTGAATGGGGACCCCCCCGTGATAAGGTGATTTCAGGAGCGTATGAGACCGATTTCTGAACAAGCTTAGTCTTTGTCGACCAGATTCCGCTGCAAATAGGTTTCCAAAGTGTTCGTAATCTCATAGGTCGTCTGGGCCAAGTCGTAGTTTTCAAACGCATGCTCGCAGGAGGATCGGTAGCTAAGCTCTCGTTCGTAGTGGCCGAGATGCTTGGCGATGACCGCTTCCTCCAAGCCGAGATTGCGCTGGCGCTCCTCCGCCGTCCGCCGATCTACGTAGAGAAACAGGCGTACCGCATTGTCCCCGTAAATATTTTTAAGGATGCTGGCTCCTTCATGATTCAGGATCAAGTAGACGGAGTCGTGCTGACTCAGTCTCCTCTCGATGTCTACGCTGCGAATGCCGTAGAGCTGCCCGTCGATTTCCACGCTTTCGAGAAATTCGCCTCGTCGCTCCAGCTCCCGGTATTCGTCATGATTGACGAATACGTAATCTTGCCCGTTCACTTCACCCGGCCTGGGAGCTCTTGTTGCGTAAGAAACGACCTTCTCCATTCCGAAGGTTTGACCGACTGCCTCTGCGACCGATTTTCTTCCCGAGCCGTCCGGTCCGGTAAAGACGAAAATCCGGTTCCGCTTCCTTTCGTTCATTTGCATGCGCATCCTCTCCTTTCCTCATGAAAACGTCTTCATTACTCGAAAATACAGAATTATCCGATAATTATTAATTATAGAAGACGAAAGCTTGAGCCGTCAATCCAATCGCTAAGACTGATAAAACGTTTTTTCCGGTAAAGGTTGCACGGTACATATTGCCAATATTAAGATGCCCTTAATTTCTCAATACAGGGACAAGCGTCATGTTATACTCCATTTTGTCATCTAGAACAGCCTTAGGAGGAGTTTACATGAACTTCAGAAAACAGCTCAAGAAAATCATAATCGGCGCCGCATGCTTTACCGTCCTTGCGACGGGAATCGGCGCTCTGCAGACGCCTTCCGCTCACGCGGCCACCGTATCTGCAAGCGCGACTTCGGTCCAGAAGGCCAATGCGGTCATTTCCGCCGCCAAGCAGCTCAAAGGCAAAGTGAAGTACAAATTCGGAGTGAACAATCCTTCCAAGCTTTGGTTCGACTGCTCTTCCTTTACGAAATATGTATTTGCCAAACAAGGCGTCAATCTGAAATGGGGCTCGCAAGCGCAAAGCAAGCAAGGCTCTTATGTAGCCAAAAGCAATCTGAAAGCGGGCGATCTCGTTTTCTTCAGCGTATCGAAGCCGGGAAGAGTTAATCACGTCGGCATCTATATCGGCAATGGGCAATTCATCCATAACACGATCGGCAGCAACTTTAACGGCGTCTTGATCAGCAAGCTGAGCAGCTACTCCAAACGTTACATTACGGCGAGAAGAGTGCTATAAAACCGCAAAGAAGCTGTCCGATAAGCACTTCAAGTTGCTCTGAAAAATAATCGATGAAAAGGCGCAAGGGGTATGTACTTTCTTCCGATGCTATACGCACCTGAAACCTGAATGGGTAAACCCGTGATACGGTGGTTTCAGGAGCGTATAAGGCAGTCTACAGGAGGTACATACCCCTTACTTTATCTTTCGATTATCTCAAGCAACAATGCTTATGAGACAGCCTCTTCGTCAGCACGATTATTTACTTCTGGGCCGACTTCCTCTGAACGAGCAATGCTTGCCCTTCTTCCTGAATCGTCCCAATCGCTGCATCCAACGTCTTCTTGTCTTCGGCCGCCGCCGTCAGTTCTTTGGAAATCAGTTCAAGCAGCTGCCAATCCAACCCCTGAGGAACTTGAGCAAATTCGTTCTTCACTACGGCTTTCGGCTCGAGCTTATAGAACGCATCGATTTCCCGTCCGTCCTGGGGCCGATTAAACTCGGTTCGGCTGAACAGCTCTCCATTGTTCGAATTGGCTTTAATCTTGGCGTATTCGGCCGAATTCGCATACTTGATAAACTCCCATGCCGCTTTGTAGTTGCTCGATTTGGCAGGGATGGCGAATACGCCGCCATGCTCGTAAACGCTGCTCTGAGTGCGATTGTTCGGATCGACCGGCGCGGTGACGATTCCCCAGTTTACCGGTTTGACGTTCTTCAACTGGTTTTTCGAATATAAAATATTTCCGATCTGATAAGCGTTCTGAAACGTCATTGCCGATCTCCCGGTAATAAAGCGATCGTCCTCCAGCGTCCGCATTGTCTTGGAAACTTCCTCTTCAGATGGGAGATAAAACGCCCCCGATTTAACCGCGCTTACAATCATCTCGAATACTTTTTCCCAGCCTGGGCTATTTAGTTGAAGCTCTGTCAGGTCGTCATTCAGCACCCCCAGATTTTGAGCGGCGCCGATTTCGAACGTGTAAAACAACGGAGACATGAAGCCATCGATCGTAAAGCCGTATACTCTGTTCTTCTCGTCGCCATCCGTCGGAAATCTCTTCGCCAGCTCGAACACTTCTTCCCAGGTCATAGAATCTCTCGGCAATTCCACTTTGTGCTTCTCGAACAGATCGATATTATAAAATAGCGCTTTGCTTGTAAAAAACGGACTTAGACCGTACAGCTTGCCGTCTCCTTCGCTGCGAAGCTGGGCAAGAATCGCCGGGTTGAAGCCTTCAAGACTGTAGGAGCTGCCCTGAACTGCCGGCTCCAGATCAAGAAGCTGACCTTTGCTTGCCAATCTCTCGTACTCATCATCCAGCAAAAAGGCAACGTCTATACGCTCTTTCTCCATGAACTCGCTTAAAGCTTCCTCCAGAGGCTTCTCAGGGTCCCTTTGAAATCCCTGCCTGCTCACCACTTCAATCTCAACATTCGGGAATTCGGAGGCAAACAGCATACCGTACTCGGACATAAATTGCTGGCTGCTCCAATACATCACCCTAAGATTGACTTGCTCTTCCTTGTCCAAAGCTTCCCAATCCCCACCGCCGCCTTCGCCTTTTCCGCCGCTGCATCCAACGATCGCAAGCAGCAAGACTACGGTCAAAACGCCGCTCCATCCTCTTCGATTCAACTTAATTCCCCCATCTCCTTGATTTCACCGACTCTTTGACAACGGCTGCGGCTATAATGGCCGTTAACAAGGGCGCTCCCCGTTTTCGCCATTTTCGCATATATCTTCTCTTAATCATCCGAATTGTCTCTCCCTTCCTGAGCTTCAGCCGTCTTCCTTGCTTTCAGCAGTTCCGCTTCTCCCTTTTCCTGAATGGTTTGTATCGCTTCCTCTACCGTTCTCTTGTCGTTCATAACGGCATCGACCTCGGCGTCGATAAAGCTTGCCAAGGCGGTGAAGAACTGAACAGGCGCTTTCGTATACTCATTATTCGGATTGTTCTTCGGTTCAAGCTTATAGAATGGCTCCATGCTCCTTCCATCCGTATCCGGATTATGCTTCATGCGGCTCAAAATACTGCCGTAGAGAGACTTGGACTTCAGCTTGGCAAAACCGTCGCTGTTGATGTACTTAATGAATTCCCAGGATGCGCGAGGATTCGCGGAATCGGCGCTTACGGCGAAAATGTTGTTCAGATTGAGATAACCGCTCTGATTCCGGTTGCTCGGATCGACCGGAGCCGTTACGATTCCCCAATTGACGGGAGCGACGCCGGTGAGATGTTCTTTAGCCCGGACAATTTCTTGAACCTCGTAGCTGCTTTTAAAAGCCATAGCCGACCTACCCATGACGAACAGATTTCTTTGATACATCTCCTCCATCGTCGTGAAGTTGAACATCCTGTCCGCCTCCGTCGGTACATACAGCGCCCCGGACTTCGCAGCGCCAATCGCCGACTGGAACACTTTTCTCCAAGAGTCCGTGTCGATATTAAAAACCGAGCCGTCCGCATTAAGCATTCTAAGATCCTGCTCCGTTCCGATTTGCCGAATTAAGGTGGAGATCCTCGTATAGACGTCCATAGAAAGTCCATATATTCTGGAATCCTTGGCTCCGTCTGTCGGGAACCGTTTGGCCAGCTCGAACACCTCTTCCCAGCTCATCGAATCCTTCGGCAGCTCCACTCCGTGCTTCTTGAACAAGTCGATATTGTAATACAGCGCCGAGCTGGTAAAATCGGGAGACAAACCGTACAGCTTGCCGTCGCCCTGCTCCCTCAATATTTTCAAAATGGCCGGATGAATGCCTTCCGTTTCGAATTTGTCCTGTCCGATAACCGAATCGAGGGCCAGCAGCTTTCCTTGTCCGGCCAGTTGCTCATATTCCGCTCCTTGCAGCAGCAGCACGTCAGGCTTATGTACGTCCAAAAATTTGGCTAGCCGCTCCTCCATCGTTTCCGTAGCCATCTCGTTGTACATCTGCTGCATGCTAACCACTTCGATTTCAACATTGGGGAATTGAGTGGCGAACATATTCCCGTATTCCTGAAAGAAGTAATTGCTATCCCAGGACATGACTTTGATTTTCACTTGTTCATCCTTACTTAAGGGCGCCAGTTCCCCCTCCTTTATCCCCTCGCCGCTGCAGGCGCTCATTAAGCCGATTAACAGCGCAAAGCTCAATACGGCAAATAAAGACTTTTTCATGGAACAACCCCCTCTATAGATGGAACTGCTCCCATCATATCGGAAAACGAATGCGAAATCCCTAAAATTTCTATATCTAATATTAAAGTGTAAAAGATCGTTTCATAGTATAAAAAAAGCCTGCCCGTTACGGCAGGATTCGACGTAATCAGGCAGGCGGTTTTCCCTGCATCGTATTTGATTTTTTATGCTTGATCAGCTCAGAGACGGTGACCATTTTGTAGCCGCGCCTTCTGAGCTCCGGCAAAATCGTCTCGAGCGCCTGAACCGTCTGCATCGATCCAGCGACATGGTCATGAAACAGAATGATATCGCCGTTGCGAACGTTATTCAACACTCTGTCGACGATTTTTCGAGTGCCGGGAGAGCTCCAATCCTTCGTGTCCTGATGCCAGGACCACAGCACCATCGTATAACCGTGCTCGCGCGCGGTCCGAATGACCGAATCGTTGAAGAAGCCTCCCGGCGGCCTGAACCATGAGCTATGCTTTCCGGTCAGCTTCACAATCTGCTCTTCTGTCCTTGCAAGTTCTTCTGCCAGCCTTTGTTTGCTGATTCGTCGGTTCAAATACAGATGACTGTATGTATGATTCGCGACTTCATGACCTTCCTTTGCCTCGCGCCTAACGACATCCGGGTACTGATCCATCCGTTTACCAATGACGAAAAAGGTCGATTTCACTTCGTTTGCCGCCAATAGATCGAGTATTTTGGGCGTCGTGACGGGATTCGGACCATCATCGAAAGTAAGAGCAATCAGCTTTTCCTTCATCGGAACTTCCCATACGACCTCTTCGCGTTCCTCGTAGTACGCCCTTGTTTTTCTGACCGGCTGTTCCTTATGTTGTTCCTTGTAGCCGCTTGTCGCGACCGCTATCGACAAGCACATGCCAATAAGCGTCGCCGTCTTGAATACGGGCATGAACTCCCTCCGCTCCTGTATGTTACAGGGATAGTATGGAGGTTTTGATCGGCAATTATAAGCGTCACTCGGAAACCGTCAGTGAATGTTTTTTTTCTCCAAATTGCCGCCTAATACGTCGGCTACGTTTTGAATGGAGATAAACGCTTTGGCGTCGATTTCCTGCACAATCGTTTTCAGCTTGGCTACTTCAAGTCGCGTAACGACGCAATAGATCATTTGCGTCTCCTCTTTCGCATAGCCGCCTTTTGCATAGATCATCGTTGTTCCCCTGCCCAACCTGTCCATGATCGCCTGAGAGACTTCCTCGTATTCGCTGGAGATGATGGTCACCGACTTCGATTCGTCGAGACCCTGTACCACGATATCCATCACTTTCGCCGCTATGTAGAATGTAAATATGGAATACATCGCCGAATCGGCGCCAAATACAAACCCGGCAGTAATGAAGATAAAGACATTGATCATCATAATGATCTGCCCTACGGGAAAACGCATCTTCTTGGAGAGCAAAATCGCCACGATCTCGCTTCCGTCCAAGGCCCCTCCGAAGCGGATGACCAAGCCTACTCCAAGTCCAAGCAGCAATCCTCCGTACAGCACAGCCAATATTTTCTCGTGCGTGAACGGCTCGACATGGTGCAAGAACGCCGTTGTGACCGACATGACTGCCACTCCGTACAAAGTCGATATCGCAAATGTTTTGCCGATCTGCTTATACCCGATAAACAGGAAAGGCAGGTTTATCAGAAAGATGTAAAGACCGAGAGAAACCGGAGTTATTTTCGAGAGCACGATCGAAATTCCGGTAATTCCGCCGTCTATAATCTGATTGGGGACCAGGAAAATTTCCAGGGCAACCCCCATCAAAATTGCGCCAACTGTAATGAAAATGAATTTTACTAAATAATCTGTGACCGAAGTTTTTTTATGATGCTTAGAGCCTGCCATAGCATTTCTCCTTCTTGGGGGGACGAACTACCCGGATTTCGTGCATTTTTCATTATATCTTACTGAGAATCGAAGGGAAAACCCCGCATTGGAAAATATGCGGGGTTCTCGAAGCTCGGTATGGTCGTGCTAATTGTTGCTTAAGGCTCAGATCCTTGAGAACCTTGAGATTCCTGGGCTCCTTGCGGCTGCGATACCGGCTGATACATGACTCTCTTCACGATGACGCTCTCTTTGCCATAATGATTAACGGATTTAAAGGTAAATACATTTTCTCCTTCATTCAGCGTCACGAACATCGAGAAGCTCGATTCACCCAGCAATTGCCCGTTCAAATAAAGCTGCGGTTTCATATCATTCGGATCTGCCGCGGTTGCAGAAAGCGTAATTCCGGCTGTAGACACGACTTCAGGCAATGGCCCAATGGAAAGCGTTGGGGCCGGTACGTTATACACAATCTTCTTCACCACTTCGGTTGCTTTGCCTGCCTGGTTAACCGCTTTGAAGGTGAATACATTTTCTCCATCGACAAGCGCAACGGTTTTGGTAAATGAACGCGTCCCCATATTGGTGCCATCAAGAAACAGAGTAGGGCTCGAATCGTTGACATCCGACGCGCTTGCCTTTAATGTCAAATTCGCAGAGGTCGTCGTATCGGGAATATTCTCAATTGTTAACGTTGGCGGCGGCACATTGTAGGTGATCTTTTTGACCACCGTATCCGAGGTTTTACCGGCACTATTCGTAGCCTTGATCTCGAACGTGTTTACTCCTTCGGTCAGCGTAACCACTTTCGAAAAGGAGTTCGAGCCCATATTCGTCCCGTTCATATACAGCCGCGGATACCTGTCCTCCGCATCGGTGGCACTGGCTGAAATCGTAATGGTCTTCACTTCCGTTGTTTCCGGCAGCGAATCGACCGTTACAACCGGAGGAGAAATGATATACCTGATTTTTTTCTCCACCGTGGTTGATTTCCCTTGCCTGTTTGTAGCTTTAATCGTTACGGTATTGTTGCCTTCTACCAGCGTAACCGTCCTGGTAAAACTGCTCGTCCCCGTAATGATCCCGTTAAGGTACAACGTAGGAGAACGATCTGCAACATCGGTTGCCGACGCTTTAATCGTAATCGTCTTAACATTCGTGGTATCCGGAATCGGATCTACGAGCAGGGTAGGAGGCAATATCGTGTAAATCACCTTTTTGACGATAACGGTTTGTTTGCCCAAGTTGTTTTTAGCCTTGATCGTAAACGTATTTTCTCCTTCTCTTAGACTCAGCGTGGAATTTACCGATTTGGCGCCCAAGTACCGATCGTTAATGTATATTCCCGGATTGGGATCATCATTGTCCGCGGCGCTTATCCGAATCGGCATTTCACTCAGAACTGAAGTTTCCGGAAAGTTGTCGAACGTAATGTCCGGCGGTAAAATTACATATTTCACCTTTTTGGTAACCGTAGTTTTCTTGCCCCATGAATTCGTTGCTTCAAATGTAAGTTGATTGTCGCCCTCGACAAGGGTATACGATTTAAGGATTGTCCCCTTCTGGTTAATGACTTCCCCGTTTAATTTCACTTGGGGATAAGCATCGTTATTGTCGACGACCTGCCCTTTAATCGTCAGAACTTTCGAGTTAACGGTAGCTGGCAGTTGATCGATAGAAAGTTCCGGTGGTTTGACCGTGAACTTGACCTTTTTCTCTACCGAGGTCGACTTCTTCAGTTTGTTGGTCGCCACGACTCTGACCGTGTTCGTGCCTTCCTGAAGACGAATATCCCTACTCCAGTTTCCTGACGAGGACACGGAGACTTTAACTTCGTTAACGGTTATCGTCGGTTTCTCGTCGTTCGCATCCATGACCGTACCGGCAACGGTAACGGTTTGCTTGTCCGAGTTAGTCGGGAGGTCGATCGTCAGCACGGGAGCCGGAATCCGATAAGTCAGTTGTTTTACGATCGCTTTGTAACGTCCATTGGGTTGAACGGCCTTAATCTCCAGCTCGTACTTGCCCTCTCCCCGATCCAGACTAAGCTCGTGATTAATCGTACCGTTAGCGTGAGACAATGCTTTGCCATTTATGAATAGCTTGTTGTCCGCGCCGACCGTCCCTTGAAGCCGTACCTTGCTTTTCTCGGCAATGTCGGGCAATACGACCTCAAGCTCAATTTCCTTAAGCGGCTGCAGCTTCGGGGAATTGATCACCCTGCTCATCAGTGCCACAGCGGAAGCTCTGTCCAACCCTTGCTTTGGCTTAAACGTCCCGTCTGCAAATCCTCCGATCAGGTTGTTCTGCATCGCTACGGCCACATAGACGGCCAGTTCCGGCGTGATGGCCTTGTAATCCGACACCTGCTTGCGGATAATCTGCTCTGCGTTCGTAACGTCCGTCGGCAATTTCATCCCTTTGACCAGTGCGACCGCAACGTCTTCCCTCGTTACAATCGCATCGGGATCGAAGAACGATTTGCCCAGCAAAAAAGAATAACCTTCCAAATAAGCTTTGACCGTCTCAATGTAAGGCAGCGCCCAAGAATTGATCTTCACATCGGAAAATGTAGGCTCGGAGACGGAAACTAAATCCAGATCGAGCGTTAGCGTCAGTATTTTGGCAAACTGAGCTCTCGTCAATTGCTCCGTCGGATGAAACGTTCCATCCGAATAGCCGCTGATAATGCCTTTGTCGATCATCTTCTGTACGGATACGTACGCCCAGTGCTTGGCAGGCACGTCTTTGAACGACTTAACCTCGGATTCTCCCGCCGCCGCAGCGCCCGTTTCCCCCAAGAGATTAGCCCCAATGGCAAGGACGAGCAAGAGGATATAACTTGCCAATCTGTTCGAACTCATTGCTGCGAATCCTCCTCGCCGCTGGGTGGAACGCCCGAAGCACTCGGAGTAGTAGATGTAATCGGACTGCTCGAAGCACTCGGGCTGCTCGATGCACCTGGGCTGCTCGATGCACCCGGGTCACTCGAACCGTCCGGGCTACTCGGTGCGGTGGAGCTCGGATTGCTCGTTTCACTTGACGGCGTTTCGACACCGGGATCCAATGAAGGCGTAGGCGACTCGGACTGCTCCGCTGTCGGAATCGTTGTCGGCAAAGGAGGCGTCCCTTTGTCCTTCTTCATCTGACCCAAAACAACAACCGTCCCGCCGGCGATGGCAAGGGTGAATACAGCAACGATCAGCGATATCCCGATCCCCTTGTTCTTGCCGGTAAGAAGCTTCATAAGGAATCCGGATTGCGTTAATCTGATTTCATCTAGCAGTTTTCTTAACTCGGCACTTTTTATCGTTTTAATTTTTTTCCGGATAGATTTCGACTTAAATGCGCCTTGGCCCTCGTACTCGAAATAATCGCGGATGGCCGCTTTATAGCTTTCTTCCAGTTTGGAGCTCGAACCGCACCAAATGATAAACTCAAAGACCGTCTCGCTGTTCTGAGCGGCGCTATGCACATAAGCCAGCATCTCGCGATAATTGTAAATTCCCGACTCCCGCTTGCGCGAAGAGGACCCCTTATTGTTTTTGCCGGAACTGCGAGACCTCGCGGCTACTCCGAGCCCTTCTTCGTCATCGGCATCCTGATCCTTAGGACGACGATAAAAAGCATAGGAAACCTTCTTGAAATTGGCAGCATAAACCTGCGCTCGCAGCAGCTTTTGCAGCATTCGGCGGGTCTGATCAAAAGCCTCCGGGTCCATTCCATCCAGCTTGGACAATATTTCCGACTCTTTCTGCCCATCGCCGTTCAAGATCAAGGAAACCGTGCCCAGTATGCGCAGCTTCTCTTTATCCTTGGGTTCTAATTCTTTCTTCCCTTTTCCCGGATTTCTCGCAACGAGAAACTGCAGCTTATCGATATCCGCCGCGGTTACCTGATCCAGCTCCAGCGCGTCCAACATACAGATGGCAATAGCCAATTCGAGATTTTCCTTGAAAATTTCTATATCGCGACTCGTCGGGTCCAAAGTTTGGATAAAGGCGTACAATTGTTTGCCATTGTTTAATATGTCGCTGCTTTTTTCCAGCACTCGCTGTACTTTTAAAAGGATTTGCTGCAGAAAAAAAGTACTCGCTACGACCTGAGGGGTATATTTCTTCCAGAACTCGATCTCTTCCTGAATCCCTCTTACGGAGTTGATCGACTCCGCACGCGCTTGGAAATAATCTTCGAAAACGCGATAATATCTATCTTCGGAATGCATCTTTTCGACAACGGCGGCAAAAAGCTCCGGTTGCTGCTGTAACTCTTGCATTGTTTGAATCGAATAATTCGGATCTTCGTTGTTTTTCCAGTTAGTGAACATGAAATTAACGAGGTGACCCACGAACTCTTGTTGCGTCCGAGTGTCCGCGATCCGGCAGTAGGCAATCATCGCTTGCAAATACTCAACGGATACGATATTTCCCGAATTCAGGTTGGAAACCTCGTCCCCGACCAGTTGATAGAACATTTGGTAGAGCTTTTGTTTGTTCGCTTGCGCCCCATCGTCCAAATAATCGAGAATGCTATATAGCAGGCCGTCTTTGTTCCGTTCGTACAAGCTCTTTAGTCCGCGACTCACTTGGAAAAGCGCGCATAGCTTATGGTAAGTAGAAGGAGCCAGCTTCTCCGCTGCCTCTCTTCCTTGCAACGCCTCTTCCGCGAACGAAAAAAACTCGGCCAGCGCATCAGGCCGTTCTCTGCAGGACCATGCGAAATTTAGATAAAAATGATCTTGGCTAGCCCGTTCCGCGTTAACGAACCTTCCGTTAGGGAAATCGAATACGAAATCTTTATCCAAACTGCGATCGTTGGCCCGTATGCTCCCTTTCTCTACAAACATAACGTCAATAAACTTCTTGCCTTGCGGCTCGTTATAATACGTTGTGAAGCCGAAATGTCTTCGCAATTCGTAAGGGAGGAAATGGAATAAAATTTCCGTAAGCTTCTTCGCGTAGATGGCGCTCTCCGTCACGTCGACATCCAGAGCGATATAGACCTTCTTGTTGCTGGAGATCGAGGCCATGACGGCTCCCAGCAGCTGTTTAAATAGATTGTCGTCGATACCGAGACGGTCCAGTATGTTCTGCTGCCGCTCAAGATGGGATTGCGAATCTGCCGGAATGTCGTCCAGCTCGGGAAGAACTTTACCTTCTTGAATATCGTATTCGGTCTGAAAGCGGTTGATCTGAAAAATTCGGAACCCGGACCGCAGAACCTCTTCTTTCCGCTCCTTGGGCACCACGTAGTTATGGACGAATATCGTGTCTCGCTGGCCTGTGAAGTCCGTACCCGCGAATTGACTCCGTCCGATTACCAGCTCTCCGGAATCCGCATGAAAAACGGTTAACGATTCCGGGAAACGGGACAGTTCCTGCTCGCCTCGTTGGACCAGTTCCTGCGGAGGGAAATAAACGCAGAAGGGATGCAGCGTTTTCTTAATAAAATTGCCGTCGAGCGAGGGGGATTTCGCCACCGTATCGAGTCCTTCGTTCGACCTGAATACGCCTTCCCGCGCCCGAGCAAAATATTGCTGTTGAATTTTGCGTTCGCTGCTCATTACGAGTTGCTCCCCTCGATGTAATTGAGCTTATACAGCAGCCAAATGAACGGCTCGTCCACTCTGATCGGGTTCACAACCCCCGTGATTTGCTTGTTAACCGGATTGCTGCCAAGCGCCGACACCGCAAAATAAGCCGTATTTTTGAAATAAACGTCCATTGCGTCTTTAAAGGGCCGATCAACCTTCTCGATAAAACGGGTAATCTCCCCGTTAATATTGTTGAATTCGTTCAGATCCAGCGACTTCGAATGCACAACATTCTTAAACACGTTGCTATTGGAGCGGATATATTCCCCGTCCTCCTCCTTCAAGTGTTGAAGCATATCGCTCTTCGTCAGCACGACCGCCGTTGGAATATCGGTGACGCTCTTCTCCTCGTGCCCGATAAAGTTCTGGAACAAGGAAATAACAATTTCCCTTGGCTCATCGTACCGTCCCGCGAACTCTTCCTGACGTTCCCCGAAGCTGACTTTTAGGCGATCCCGAATCGTCCTCATCTGCAACGGATCTACCATGAACAGAATGCCCGACGAGTTTTTGATGTGCGACGCATAAATATCCAGGTATGCCTCTTCGACCATTCCCTCTCCCGCCACATCGAAGAACACCAAGGTCAACGGCGGAATGCTCTCGTCCTTAAATACGAATTGGAAAATAAACGGCTCCTGCACAACGTCTCGCAGCGTGGAGCTAATCATCGTGCCTCTCTCGAAGATCGGCTCCTCGTAATTTTGGCGGAATTTACGGCTGATCTCTGCGCTTAGAGGCATACAAGCGGCAGAAAAGTTGCTGGCCGTCGATTGCTGCAAAGTATGGATGAGCGAAGCCATGTATACAGACTTGCCGGATGCCGAGGCGCCGACAATGGAAATAATATTGCTCGGCACTTTGCCGGAAGGAATCGGCAGCTCGTTGTGACAGCTCGGGCACAGCCGCTTCTTGGTCGCAATTCCGTGTCTGTCCGTCAGCCCAA
The DNA here is from genome assembly GCF_003386235.1 of Cohnella phaseoli. Taxonomy (GTDB): domain Bacteria; phylum Bacillota; class Bacilli; order Paenibacillales; family Paenibacillaceae; genus Cohnella; species Cohnella phaseoli. The sequence goes on along the minus strand of NZ_QRDZ01000012.1, from coordinate 14,775 downwards.
CGAGCACGTTCTCGGACACGATCAAGTTTTCGTCCGGAATGGAAGAGGGGTGGATGACCGCTTCGATCTCGTCAATCGGCGCCAAATTGAACTTTTCTCGATATTTGTTCAGCGTCTCGTCCTCTTGCAGCGCATAGTCCTGGTCGTCCGCCTTATGGTGCATTGCGCGGAACACGACTTCATCCGGCTGAAATTTATCGAAGCAATAAGGACATACGATCGGATAAAACGGAGGCTTCTCTTTGACCGGCGCTTTCCCCTCGAACAAGCCTTTCAGAAACTTCAGCATGGGTTTTCTCCTCTATTCTGGAATCAGCTCGTAGATTTCCCCGTATTTTTTCCCATCGGTGAAAAACAACTTGATCTGATCGTTTTTATTGATTTCGATCTCGGGCAACGTATTGCGTCCGGGATTCACGTCGTGAATAAAAGGATAAGCGGTGCCGTCGTCTTTGTTTAACGGGAACGCGCCTTCCTTCTTCACATAGCACAATGCCTCTTTGGCGACATAGACTTCGCTGTTAAGCTCGATCCTGACCGGCTTGCGCTTGCTGAAGAAGGCTCGGCCGTATTTGATGGAATACCAAATTCGGGCTTTGCCTGTGCTGAACCGGATAATATTCTCTTCATCCTGCTGCTTGAAGACGACCATCCGGCCGTCGGCTCGTTCGCATGCATAGACGCGAAACGCGTATCGCCCGATCGTATCGAGCCGCGCCCGGTAACCCCTATTGGCTTTATACTCCTCGCGCGTGAACAACCTCATCGATTGCAGGTCGCGCTGATCAGGCGCTATCTCGGCATCCGCCTCAAAGCCGTAAACATAAACGAATTGGATGCCTTCCGGCCATTTCCAAGTCACAATGCACACATTGTCCTGAAAGCTTTGCTTCATATCGGTAATACGTTGATTATGGGCAAAATCGTCCTTCCACTGCATAGCTGACTGTCACCCGCCCTTACTTGAAGTTTCTGCGCGTCCCCTGCGGCCGTTCTAAGTTCTGCGCTCCGTATTGGCGATTGCGGGAATAAAGCCCCCCGTTGACCTCCGACGAATTTTGCTTATATGCGATCATAACGGTCGAAAGCGCAAGCACAACCGCCAGCACAATATCGGCAGCCGCTCTGTAAGTTAGCGGGGACAAGGAGAAGTCTTTGAATCCGAACTCGAGAATCGCCCCGGCTATTAATCCCGCAATGCTCCCGCCGATCGTAAAGCTCTTGGCGAGATATCGGTTATCGAATATAATACCCAGCGCTAAACCTAGGAAAGCGCCGATGAGAACAAACAAGATTATTCGCAAAATTTCGTAATAAAGGTTGTCCACGGATGCGCCGGTTCTCTCTCCGACCAGATGCCAGGATTGCGTGGAACGGTAAATCTCGGAGATGACCATCGAGAGGTCCGAAACCTCGTCTACGAGATGGAAGGTTCCCCCGGTCTTGCCTGCGATTTGTCGCAACAGGTCGTTGCCGTCCCTTTCCGCAATGTTCATCCCGACCGTGTTGATCGAGATTTTATTCGCTTTGTAAGGAGCCAGCGCCGCATCCAGATCGACCAGGCTGTACCCGTCGGAGATCAGAATGACCATGCTTTTGCGATTTTCCTCGTTCTTCGCCGCTTCAATCTGCGTCATCGAAGTGCTCAGAGCCGCTCCGATATCCGTTCCGCCGTCCGGAACGCCGATCCCGTTCAGCTTGGCGATAACGTCCTCTTTCGCGGCCTGGCTGTCCAGCGCGACCAGCGGCTGCAGCACTTGGGCCCTGTCGCTAAACGTAATAATAGCCGTCCGTTTATCCGACTCCATCTTTTGAACCAATTGGTTCAGCGCGGCAATGCTCTCCCGATTCGGGTCCGTCTCAATCATGCTCCCGGAGGTGTCCACCGCGAGCATAATATCTTTGGGAGGTTGATTCTTACCGAAGTATAAGCCGTAAATAAATTGCAGTCCCATTCCCGCCAGCAATAACAGGACAAGGGAAGCCGGAATCAGCAACTTCCAACTGTCGCCTGTATAGCGCAATCTCCAGCCCTGCCCGTTTAATTCGGGCGAAATCAGCTCCGCGATCAAGCAGAAAAGCGCTATCCAGAGCGCCAACTGTCCGAAGTACATGCCCATCAACAGCACGTTCGGAATCTTCCCCGTCCCCCACGATAACAGCGCTTCGCCGACAACGGCGCCCACGATGCCTCCAAACAAACTAAACAAAACGAGCAACAAACTTATTTTTCGTTGATACATAGACGGACTCCCCCTTCAGCGTCTAACCCCTGTCTTGCGTCTAGTTCCCGACGTGACGCGAAGATCACGCATGGAATTGAAATCCGTTTTGCTTGTAGCTTTCGTAATATTTCGTATTATTGACGACATACAACAGGTCTTCCAATTGGAAGCCCCCCATAATGTTAAGCTTCTCGATTCCGGTCGCTTTTTTCTCGTGCACGCATCCGAGCTTATAGAGCCGGACCCCTTTATCGACCGAGAAGGCATGATGAATAAATTCGCTGTCGTAATCCGCAAAAAAGTACTTCTCTTCATAGCGATGCTTCTGCGTGTAATTAAACACTTGCATATGAATAGCGGCGCGCTCTTCCAACTGTATATATAAATCGCGGTAGAGCTCCTCTTTGGACAACACATTGCCCTTGTCCTCATACCTAACGGTAACATTGGCGCGCTCAAGCAGTTCGTCCTCGAAGGATTGGCGAAATTGCGGGTACACGAATACTTCCTTCCGGCACACTTCAATAAATCGGTTAAGCAGCGCTTCCGCCCCCTCGTTCACGAGAGCGGCGATATTTCCGACGTAACGGTCTTCAAAATAGAAAAACGTCCCTCGTTTGGCTTGGAGGTCCTGTATAATTTCCTCGACAACGGCTTCGTAATATTCGGGGATGTTGCGACCTAAGTAATCGTTAGCCTCGGACACGCTATGCCGGCTTGTCTCCTTCAAAAGCTTGTCCAGGCTCGTCGTGACTTCGATTTTGTCTCTAAGCGGCTGATGTAAGCTCTCGATTGCCGCCAAGTAGCGCCGAAGCAGCTTCTGCTTGATTTCGAAGAACAGGATATCGAATTTTTGTCCGTATATTTTGTCAAACAGTTGGCGGCTAAGCTGCTTAATCTTGCCCTTATCGAAAAAACTGAACCGCGAAAAAGCCTGCAACTCCACAGGCTCCTGCTCCACTTGCAGCAATTGAAGCCGGGCCTCCTCCAATTGCCTGGACACATCCTTGATCATGGACCGCAATTCATGGACGATCGAACGTTCATCCTGTTCGGAAGTCCAGGCATAGGCGCAATATAAGCCGTAGGATACGGATTGGACGATTTGCCGCTCAATGCTGGCCTCCAGCTCTTGCTCCAGCTTCATGCCCTGGAACTTCTTGTCCGCAGCTTGTTCGAAATGATCGACGAAGAAGGCGTTGGCATGCTGGCCGTAAAGACTGTCCTCCGCTTGCTTAAGAGACATCCGCTTTAGCTCGGATAGCGGAACCGACTCGGACAGCAAAGCGGACATCTCCTCTAAGCTCTCCTTACTCGGCATCAGTTCCGCCACTTTACGGTCTACCGCATCGGAATTCAATTGAAACAGCTCAAGGATTACGCGCTTCTCAACTTGGCTTTGCGCGCTTAGCACGCTCATCACTTGCCGATAAAATTGCGAAAGCACCGTTAGCGCAATCGCTTGATTCGGGCGCTTCACGATTGAAAGGCCTGCCGATGAATAAACAGGCCCCTTCGTTTCCGCTGGCTGGATATGCTGTCTGAAATGTTGGTTGTTGTAATTCTCGTGCCGATGGTCGAATTCGTCGATAATTTTGCGGTTTTTCAGCAGATTCATATTGCAAATAATATCGTAATTGGCTTTCATTCCGGCATCGTCGTCGAACATCCCATGCTCGTTCTTATCGCTGAGCAAATAAACGAGATCGAATAGCGGAGAGGCCGCATGCACGATAGGTAGCTTGATCTGATCGTCCGTTACGAGCAGCATGCCTTCGAATTGATAGGCCCTGTCCTGATAACGATCAAGCTCCCGCAAAAAGCTGATCCCGAGAGAGGATGCATATTCATGCTCCTCTCCCCTCTTTTCCTTAATCAGCCCGTACATATCCATCTGGATCAGCTTAAACGATTCGCCCAGCAGCGATTTGAGCAGCAGCGCAATCTCGGGAAGCACGATGTTGCAGCAGTCCTCCACCCTGGTCACAAAAGCCATGTTAAGCCTTTGGAACGAGGAGTACGACTTCCCGTGTTCGGCGATGCGGTTGCCGATTTGTCTCGCCAAGCGATTGAATTCCGCCAATATCCGAATATCTTGATAAAATTGACGATGCAAACTTTGCCGAGCCGTCTTCCGGTCCGAGCCCGAGGAAGGAAGACGCAGCGAGAACACATTTTCCTTCTCCACCGTCTGGTCCTGATAAACATGAAAATAGAGAACGCCTTTGCTGTTGTTCCACTTTTTCCTATTGTTCTCGTAAACAGCGTTCAGCGCTTCAAGGGATTGGTCTCCGATGAACACGAATAAGAGAGGGTTATTGATACTAAGCTGTCCGTCGTTATCATCGATAAACCGATCTGCGTCCGCATCGTATGCGTTCGCGAAAGCATGTAATTGTCGCTGCATTCGGCTTCCTCTACTTTAACTTATTTATAATATCGTTCACTTTGGCCGAGACTTGCTGATAGAAGCTGTACATTTCTTCGCCGTTGGCCCATTCGCTGCGGTCATAGTCAAGAGCGGATTTGCCTTCCTGATAAGCCGCCGCCATCTCTCTCAACGTTAACAGCAAGTTGGAGGTATCGACTTCGGTGGACAATTGAACGCTGCGCTTGGCCGATTTGCGCTGCAGCAGCTCCCGTTTCTTGTTGTCGAGGCCGCTCAATTGTTCGAAAATCGCATAATCGACAAACTTGTTCACCCGCATCAGGTTAACAAGCGGCTCCCAGGCTTCCTCGTCGGCTTCATGGTCGTAGACGTACAGCGTGCCTTTTTTGCAAATCGTTTTTGTGTACATGGCCTCGATAAATTGGTCGATGAGCTTCTCCATATCGGAGTGCGCGTTCGCGAACTGCTCCAGCTCCGCGATCTTCGCGGCGATCGCTTCGTACTTGGCGATTTCCTTACGAACGTAATCCAGCAATTCGGGTGAGCGGATCAGGTTCTCCTTCGCCATCTCTTCATTGATACTGCCGAAAATGTCTCGCGCTCCCTCGCGCTCCAGTCCATCCTTCAGCAGCCCCTTCAACTGTTCGAGGCACTTTCTGATCTCGCCGTGATTCGGCTTCCCGCTATCCAACTGATGGTTAAAGCCTTTCACAAACTGTTCAACCTGGAAGGCCTTCGTCAGAACAAGCTCATAACGGCTTGTCGTCGTGACATTCTCCGACTTCTCGACGATGATGCGGAACTCCGCAGCCTTGTCGAACAGCCCTCGAATTCCTGAGTTAAATTGCTTGACCCTGCTGTTGTTATACACATCGCCCCATGATTTCTCCGGAATCGGCGACGGCAAGTAGGTCCAATTGATTTTGTCCGTTTGCACCAGGTGACGCCCGATCCCCTCTTGCTCCAGAATCGTCCGTTCGTAGCTTTCCTCCAGCACCTTCAGCGGTGAGTAGGAGAAGAGCGGGATGCCGTTGCGGGTGTTTAACCAGAAGATCCGGTTTTTTACCTGGCTTTCCTTAATCGTAAACCGGGAGTGGCCCAGAGCAATCTCCTGATATTTCAATATGCCTTTGAAAATATTCGGCGCATCGGCAGGCACAGAGACGAATCCCCATTGCGGGAAATGGAAGTTGCCGGAGCTATTGCTCAGATGGAAGACCGGAATCGCCTCGTCGTCCAGACGTTTGGCAATAATCCGTTCTACTACCTTATCGACCGCTTCGTCCTGACCGTACTTGATCGCCAGAAACTCCTCCATCGATTTCGTGATCAAATCGCCGAATTGGTCCGACAGGAACTCGGAAATCGCACTGACGATATCGACCTCTTGTTCCCGCACCCATTGCTCCGATTTCCGGAGCAGCTCGTTGGAGAAGTCGGAGATCAAGGTGTTCACGCTCTTGTTGTCCATTACATTGGTGATCACCTTTTCGATATCCGGCACGCTTACAATGTTCCAATAATAGGTTTTGTTGCCTCTATGATCGACCTGCTCGTCGCCGTTAACGAGAATATCTCCATTCTTCTCGAAAATTCCGTTAAGCGCATTAAGCAGCTCTGTGAACACCCCGTAAATTCGCGAGTTTTGATCGTTGATGATCTGCGCCAAATCTTCGTAAAACTCGATCATCTGCTCCATGCGCTCGCGATCCGCGTACAGCAAGTACTCCTGAATTTTGGCGTCGATGTACACGTCTTTTTTCTTGTCCTTCGAGATAAACGCCGTTCTTGCATCGCCCAGTCTCTGATTGGCCGTCTCTTTGGCGCCATCAATGTCCTGCGGAATTCTAAGTATGCTTTCCTTTAAAGACTCGATATAGGAGCTGATCAGGTTCAACAAGCAATAACCCTTAGGCGCGTTAATGACCCGAGAGGCAAAAAACGGCCCCTGCTCCGGATTGCGGAAAATGCGCTCAAGCTGCTCGGTGAAGTTCTCCAGCAGTTGCGCCGGCAACTGCTTCTTCGCCTTCATATACTCCTCCCGGGCGCGGGAGAGGAAGCTTTGCTCCAATTCCGTATCTATGCTGACAACCTGCTGCCTGATCACGTTGTTATAGCTAAAGCGTTCGCTGTTCTGATAGCCTGGGATCGGGCTAGGAACGCGTTTCTCGAACTCCTGCTGCACCGTGTCCGGGTCGATTCCGAGTTTGCGGACCAACTGTTCCGTGAACTCCTGACTCGGAGTCATGTCGAACATTTTCTCCATCTTCTTGAACAGCTTGTACGCCAAATAGGTCGTCATCTCCTCGATCGGCAATACAGCCGAGGAAGCGCCCAATATGTTATATTGATAGTTCGCCGCATATGGCTTCGGCATCTGGTTAATATTCGTGCGAATGTTGCTGATATAGTCGTGAATCGCGAACTCTTCTCCCGACTGCTTGTCCTCGCTGGCCATGAAGTTCGTAATGTTCTCCGCCGTTACGTTCATACAGTAATCGTACGAATTCTCCAGCAGCTTGCCTTCGAGATTCGTCGCGGAGATCAAGTGAGCCAAGTTAAACGGCGGCATCGGCGAATTCACCGTGATGGCATTGCCGTATTGTTGTTTGAATCGCTCGCTGCGCTCGTCTACGTTCATCCAGTAGTCGAGCTCTTTAAGCGCGGCATATCCGTTTTTCTTGATGTATTCCTTCGTGTGATCGGTCAAGCTCTTGCTCGCCAGATTGACGTCAGGCATAAATAAATAGCCCAGCATATTCACCTTATCTACGCCGGCGCTGCCATGCTCCCGTTCGATCAGCCCTCTAACGATATACGAAATATCGAGGAAGCAGCCGCTCCCCGTTCCCCCGGATAACCCCGTCAGCAGAAATACCATCAGCTTCTTGTTCGTTCCGACCGACAGTCCGCGTATTTTTTTATCCAAAGCCTGCACGACTTGGACGATTTTCGTAAACAATAACAAACGGCCTGCTTGCCGAATGCCGGAAGCGCCGCTTATTCCATCCGTAATCAACAGCTCGGGAGAAAGCCATTCGGTAATATAAGGCTCCAATAAGCTGCGATTTTGCAGCAAGCTGCCTATTTCCGAGTTGGACAACAGCACGAATTCCGTTAACGGATCAAGCCCGATCCCTTTGTACTTCTTGTTGCGGTCGTGCTCGTTCGTCTCGAAGGCGATAAATTCAACATTGTCCGGCTTGTCGCGCTTCTTCTTCGTAAGCGGGTCCTCCGGCAGTTTAAAACGGCGGTTGATCTGATATTTCAGGCGCAGCAGCGCATCGATTCCCGTACCGCCCAACCCGATGACAAGCATCGGGTTATCTATCGTATCTACTCTGATTTTATCGCTGACGATTCCTCCGCCTTGGGAGACGTCCAACTGTTGAATATGCTCTCTTACGACTGCTTTCATTGCGTGTTTCCCCCTAAACGATGTAGTCGAGCCAAATGGATTTGTTTACTTTTTGCAAAGTAATCTTAATACGGTCGTTATTTTTTAACTCTTTCCCTTTGCTCGCATCGAAGGCGCGTCCGGATTTCTCGATGATGCACGGGGTCTGGTTGTAGATAATGATGGAATCCTTACCCGGAACGAACACGATTTTGTCCGTCTCCGCAAGTTCCGGCGCTAACTGCAGCAATTGATGCAGTTTAAACTTCCCTTTAAAACCGTTTAACTGCTTATATTGCGGGCTTGTTCTCTCGTTCGTGTCCTCGTCGCGAATCTCGATGATCACTTGCCCGTAAAAGCCTTTATTCGCCTTCTTAACCTTGTTCAGAATAACCAACGCTAAAACAATGAGCAGGATTAGCAATGCGGCGCCCCCGCCGACATACAACCATGGAAACGGCTCTTTCTCCTTCTCTGTCACGGGAGTCGGGGACACGGAGGGCGAAGGCGTTGCCTGGGGCAGCGCGGACTTGGCGCTGATCTTGACCGGCTCGCTTTCCCGGAAGAAGCTGGCATCCTCTACTTTGATCTTAAGCTCATAATCATGCGCATCGGCTACCTTGTAGCTTCCCTCAAATTGCTGCCCCGAGTTGGTCAGCGGCAATTCTTCGGTTTGCTGCGTATCCAGATCGGTCACAAGCAGCGTCGATTTGATGTCTTTGTACAGCTCCTCATCCGCAAGCACCTGTCCATTGGATTCAAGGTGCGCTTTTACCTCAACCTGATCGCCCTTCTTATACGTAACGCCCGGAGCAAGCGGCTCCATAACCAGTTGGATATCATAATTGAAAACTAGGTTAATATCGATTTTATCCTTATCGACGCCTTTGACTTGGAGCTTCCAATCCCCCAATTCCGGCTTCGACAACTTGATTAGCGAATACGCGTTGGACTTGGAGTAAATGATGCCGTCCGAAGGGATGGCTCGTTCTTGTCCCGACGGATCGTACAGCTTGACTTGCGCCGGCTTGGACGAAATCAGCGAGATGTTCGCTTCCAGAACGTTCTCGTTCGGAATCGGCACCCTAACGTCCTGATACTGGCCATTGCCCACTACTCCATTAAGCGGGATGACTTTCACTTTCAAATGATTCGCGAATATTTCGCTCAGAATTTGCGGCAAATCCTCCGCCGAGCTTGTGACAAACGATTTGCCGTTCGTCCTCTTGGAGATGTCCTCGAGATTAGCTTTGTTTAATTTCCCGTCTGCGTTCAAACCGATTGTATAAATAGGAATTCCCAAAGCGATCGCCTTGTCGATCGCTTCGTTAAGCTCCTTATCGGACTGCTCCTGCGTTCTGCTGCCACGAAGGGAATTGTTGCCGTCCGACAACAGGACGATCATGGGGAAACGCCCCGGCTCGCGTTCTTGCTCCAAAATTTTCACAGCTTCGACAACCCCGACGGCGATGTCGGTGTAGGAGCCTCTTACGATTTGGTCGATAAACTTTTTCAGTTCTTCCTTGTCTTGTGGCGTATTAATGGTCAACAACGCCTTCTCCCGCACAATCTGATCCGTATAAGATACGAGACCGATCTTATCTCCCTGCACGGAAGCCATGTCCACAAACATTTTCATCGCTTCGTTCGCGACCAAATTTTTATCGCTCGTTTTCATGGAATTGCTGGCATCTACGGTCAATACGACATCGATTTTCTGCTCTGTATAGGTTGCTGCAATTGCCTTGGACGCGAAAAATGCGTCAACTCCGGTAAGTGTCAAACATAGACAAAGGATGGTTAACAAGTAAGATAACTGATTCGAATTTTTTTTCGGTTTCATGCTGCGTTACCCCCGACGTTCTTCCATAAGATTGGCCTTCTGACAGGGTCCAAAGGTTTCCTTGCTAGTAAAATATGCCCTGTTGTATAGTAGAAGAGATATACAAATAATGATACCGTCTTAACTAAGATAATTCCATAACTTTCTTAATTTATGATGCGAATAGAGGCGACTTTAGTGTTAACTTATATCATCCTGTTGATCTGTGTCCTTTTTTTAGTTATTAAATGGATATCTTTCTACAGACGCAAAAAAAAGATTGCCCCTCCAGCTCAATTGGATAATTATATCGTTTCTTCTCTGAATCGCAGGGAGGAGAACCATGGAGTCTAAAATTGCGGTACAATTTCGTAAACTCAAAAAATCAACCTATACGTTCCAAAGGCTTAAATATTGCAAAAAATGCGGTCGATATTCGGTTCTCTTTGATGAAATTTGCCCGGATTGCCAATCTTCTCGCACTTTCCAATCGCCTGCCGAACACGCCTACGTGATTCACAAGAGATCGGGCCATACCGAAACGCTGCTTCTGATCGCTCTTCTCTGCTTAGGCATCGTTCTTGCTCGCGACTTCACCCAGTTGATCGCCGCCTTCTCGGCTGCAGTCGTATTGCTGACAGCTTATTTATATTTATTGAAACGTTACCGCGTTACCAATGAAAAGTTTTATCTCCAAAAGCTGCTCATCAAACAAGTTCCGCAAATTGCCGCAGGACTTAACCGGGACGTTGAGAGCTCGCTGGAGGACATCAAAGCCTCTAAATTCAAAGAGGGATACGAGAAGCTGCGCGAAATCGGCTACTTTCTAAACAACGATCATATTAAAGCTTACAAGATTTTTTGCTTAAGCCGCTTTTTTATTCGCAAGGATATGCAGCTGGAACTGGAAACCCTCATTCCCGGCCACTTCGACAAGCTCTTCATCTCCTATCTGTTTGAGGTGTCGCAAGTCAATAAACAGCTCATCCGCCAGAGCGTTCTGGATTACGTCGTTAAATACAGGGCAGAGATCGAGGGGCTTGAGAACGGCAAAGAGATTATGACGAACGTTGCTGCTGCAGCTATTCGCATGAGACACTATGTAGATACCTACTCCTCCATGATTTTCGATTATGTAGAGGGGTTGCCCAAGGAAAGATTTCTGCGGCTGTGCAAAATGCTTGCCGAGCATCCTTCGCTGAATACCGTAAGTTTGTCTCGCAAGTGCAAAGAAACCGTGAGAGTCAGGTACGGCTTCGATCCCGACTTTCAAGGGATATGGTAGGATGGAGGATTTATCGTGTTTACAATAACCTACAAACGCTCGCAGCTAATTCGCCTAGCCGCCTTGGTTATCGCAATTGCGGCCGTCAGTCTGGCTGCGATCAAAGTTTATTACAGTTACTCCAAGCTGCATAACTATTCTATGGCTTCGGCAGCCATGAACGACGACAATATCATCGCTGCCGAAGCCTACTACGCCCAAGCGGCCGACAATGGCTGGATCGATTATCATCAAGATGAAATTGCCGAAGCAGTCCTTAAGCTTCAGCCCGTGACTCGGATTAAAACCGAGCTATCCGATATTTTGGAGCAGAGCGCCAGCGGTGATCCCGCGGACTTGGCCGGGTCCTTTGTAAACTATAGGAACGTTAAAAAAGCGGCCGCATCTAAAGGCGAAGATTATCAAGCCTTATTTTTGGACGTAAGCAATCATTTCGAAATCGAGCGGCATTTTGAAGATTCGTTTGCCAAATATATAGCGGGATTGCAGAAGCAGATGCAAGCGGAAATGAAAAAGAAGCTTTTCACGGATGAACCGACCGCTTCGTTCCTGAGTATCCCCGTTCAATTTTTTGGCAGCTCCGAAAAAAAGCAAGCCGAGCTTGCTTTGCAGTTAACCTCATACGATGAGGCAAAAATCGATGCATTTGCCCGGGATAAAAAATTTGCCGAAGTACTCGAAGAAGGCATTCGCCTCAATAAACTCTACACAGGCCGCAAGGTTAATCCGGATTGGCTCATCTCCAAGCTTGAGACGTACGCGATCGATCACCTGACGGCATCGATTGACAACAATCAAATTGATACTTTCTTGCGTGATGCGATTCAGTATGAGAAAAAATCCGTATTGGCCTACAAAGGATCAAAAGTAACGAATTTCATTTCTAAACAGCATAAAGACCTTTTGCGGCAAGCCGAACGACTTGTCCAGAACAAAAAGTACGCAGACGCCATCGCGCTCTACAAACAGCTCGGAATTTATCGTAATACGGACAAGCAGCTCAGGAATGTCGAGTACAAGCAGGCTTCCGGCGATCCGGGATACCTTCTTAGCAAGGTCGCTCCAGATCGGAAATTCGCCAACATTACCAACGGCAAAGATCTGATGGGCGCTTCGCTCTATGCCATAGGAACCTCTAACGGCAAGCTTTTGCTCGCTCGGATGATGACCGACATGTCGACGAATAAGAAAGAAGTCGCACTGGATAAGGATCTAAACATTAAATCGATCAAGGTCACGAACAGCTTAACCTCCAAACCGACGATTCTGATCGAAGCCGGTTCGTCCGCGAGAAAATCGAGGTATATTGCGTACGACACCCAATCTTCCGAGTTGAAGAAGATTCTTGATATAGAAGCCGACGGATTTAATGTAGAAAAAGCCGGGAAGATCATCGTCAAAAACGGGATCGGAGAAGGCGCGGGCCAGGAATCCTTCTACACCCTGCGCAACGGCACTTACAAATATGACGGGATTAAGCCGGACTATGTCGAAATTGCACTTGCCAGCTTAAAAAAATACAAGAACGTCAAAGTTAAATTCACTTGCACCATACTTGCGGCAGACGGTACAACCGCCGTTGTCGCCAACGGAGACCAATACATCCTTCTGTACGGAGTGGCCAACATGCACGAAGGTCAAGCAACGGTTACCGGCACATGGGTCGGCAATGAGCAAATCAAAAAAGGGGAACAATCGATTGCAGCCTATAAAGTAAAAGTAGCCTCAATATCGCAATAAGATGGATTGGCTCGACCCGTTGAGCGCGCCCCATTCTTCCTTCCAGCTCAGCACTGGGAGAAGGATGGGGCTTTTTGTACATTGAGGTTGTTTGACTATCTCCTATAACGGAAAAATATCCTATAACGAATGGCTATGTTAAATCCTAATGTTGATAAGTGACCAAATGAAAGGGGTTGTCTCATAAGTAGGGTCGTACAAGATGATCTATCAAGAAAAGTGCATGTATCTTCTGGAGACTGCCTCATACGGTCCTGAAATCACCTCTTAACGGGTTTACCCATTCAAATTTCAGGATCGTATAGCATCGTAAGGAGATCCACGCACGACAACTTTCTCATCGATCATTCTTTCGTACGACTCTTTTTACTTAGGAGACAGCCCCTTTTTAAGGCTATCGTTTCCCGTTTATCGAGGAATCAATTCACTACATTGGTAATATAACACCTAATTCTTCAAGCGATTCACGACACTCCTCAATACCATCTGCGTTCTCCAGTCCGATAAGGTTTGCTTCCTCTTGCGTTAATCTGATTTCGGTTTCTGGATTCTGGCGTTTGCGGTGGAATACCGACAAAACCAAATCGCTTTGCTCTTGTGACATTTCATAATAATCCTGCCATCGCTTTATTGCTTCATCTGTATAACCCAAAAGTTGCGTTTGAATAATCTTTGCACCATGTTCAAATAAATCTTCTATATTATCGTTGGAAATAAAGTCGTCATTCACACCGTAAAATAGTGTCGTTATTAGAGGCATTGTTTGCCCGTCAACGTCATCTAGCAAGTATTGTAGTGTTTCCGCTATAGCAACTTCATGAACTGCTGATGGTGCGTTAGTGAGGTTCTTTTGAACTGTTCGGGTCAAATCGCTACTAATAAGGCGACCACTTTGTTCATTTCTAAATGCGCCTACAATAACATCATCGTGGAATGTAATTGTTCCTCGTGTGCCTGCTCCATCTTGTACATTGTAGTTTATTCCATCCCATGACTGTTCGAATGAAAAGTCAGGGTAATGTGCAGTCATTATAGCATGAGCAATCGCCGCCAACATGCATCCGTTCCAGAACTGTTCTCTGTCTATGTCCAACTTGTACAACTTATTTATCAATCCTTTCAGATATTTAATGACCTTTTTCTTGCAACTAATGTGCCGTCAGCTTAACAAGAAAACACTGAACGCCTAATTCTGGCGTTCGTGTCCGTCATTGAAAACAGGCAAGAGCTAACCAGCATCTGTTTCTTATTCGACATCGTATTCTCGTACTCCTTGCTATCTACATAGCGGAACCAAGCCAAGTAGTGCTGCAAATACTTGGCTGCAACACCATTAAAGCCGTCCATCCATTTTTTCAGACGACTGTGATTTGCTCCCGAATTTCATCAATGATGGGAATCGAAGCTGCAAACACTATGGTGCGGGACTGTAAAAAGTCGATAAGCTCTTGCTTACCGCTATTGTCCAACGTATCGGCGTGCCTTATCAACAATGCGATTTAACATAGCCTAACGAAAAAAACACCCGGTTAAGGGTGTTTCTCTTGTCTATCTAGCCTGGCGACGTCCTACTCTTCCAGGACCCTGCGGTCCAAGTACCATCGGCGCTGGAGGGCTTAACGGTCGTGTTCGGGATGGGTACGCGTGGAACCCCTCCGCCGTCATCACCAGACCAGATTGCTTCATTTCAAGCCATGTTAAACATGCCATTCAAAGCTTGCGCCCTGAAAACCGGATACGAACCAAACTTGCGCTTAGAAGAAGGTGAAGTGTCTTGCTTTGTAGGCCAAAACCCTGTTCGTAGCGATTTGCATCGCACGATGTTAGGATAAGCCCTCGACCGATTAGTACTCGTCAGCTCCACACATTGCTGCGCTTCCACCCCGAGCCTATCAACCTGGTGTTCTTCCAGGGGTC
>NZ_QRDZ01000011.1 GCF_003386235.1 Cohnella phaseoli | reverse complement strand
CAGGGTTAGCACCCTTAACGCCGTCATTTTTCAATTAGGCACCTTTTTTTCAAGCGAGCTGTTCTAAAAGTGAGCTAGAACTTACTTTTGAGACAGCCTCTTTTTCAGCGTTTGTTAAGAGCGTTCGTGTAAGCTGAGATGGAAAATGGTCGAATTGCGTCGCTCGACCGCCGGTTTTAAAGATGATGGGAGGATGCAAGCGAAATGGCTAGGAACAGACAGAAGTATGCAAAAGCTCTTTTATACAAAGTGTGGATAGGGATCATCGCTGCGATGCTGGCTTTGCCTCAGGCGTCGTCGGCCTCCGCGCTTTCGCGAAACTGGACGGCCTATGGCAAGTCCGGCGCCGTAAGCGGTTCTTTGCTCGGGGCTTTCGATACTCCTTCGGGAGTAGCGGTCGATAGTGCCGGGAACCTGTACGTGGCGGATGCGGGCAATCACCGGATTCAGAAACGGGATGCGACTACGGGAATGTGGAGCGTATTGAATACGTATGCGGGGGGACCGGGCAACGCTCTTGGGGAGTTTAATGGACCGCGGGCCGTCGCGATCGATAGCAGCGGCAACGTCTACGTGGCGGATACGGAGAACAATCGGATTCAAATGCTGGACGTTGCGGCGGGAACGTCGGGGACGTGGGTGGCGATCGGCGATTCGACGCAGTTCAAAAAACCGAAAGGCATAGCGGTGGGTGAGGCGGGCAATGTGTATGTGGCGGATACCGACAACAACCGCGTCCGCAAGCTGGATAAGATCACGCAAATGTGGACGGACTACACCGATTTCAGATTTCCCCGCGGCGTGGCTGTTGACGGAAGCGGCAACGTCTATGTGGCCGACTCCGCCAATTATCGGATACAGAAGCTGGATGTAACCCCCGGAGCTTCGGGCAATTGGGAGACGCTGACTCAAGGCGGCGGGAAAAATCCGGGACAGGTCAGCTCCCCGTCCTCGCTCGCGATAGATCGGGACGGGAACCTGTACGTTGCCGATACGCGTAACCATCGCGTCCAGAAAAGGGATGCAGCAACCGGCGTTTGGAGCGATTGGAAAAAAAGCGACGGCCTTTCGGGCAATGGGCTCGGTGAATTCACGGACCCGTTCGGCATAGCGGTGGACGGCCATGGAGATTTGTACGTGGCGGACACCGGCAACCACCGAATCCAGAAGCTTGATGCGAATACCGGCAGTTGGAACGAATGGGGGCAGACGGGTATCGTCGAGGGGCACGGTCTGGGAGAATTCAGCGCGCCGGTCGCCGTAGCGATAGACAGTCGAGACAATCTGTACGTTTCGGATTACGGCAACAACCGCGTCCAGAAGCTGGACGCGACCTCCGGGCTATGGAGCGAGTGGGGTGGTGGCGACGGCCAAGCAGGCAGCGCATTGGGCGAGTTCGAGAATCCGTCGGGTATCGCAGTAGGAGGCGATGATAGCGTCTATGTCGCGGATCGGGACAATCATCGTATTCAAGTAAGGGATGCGAATGGCTGGAGCGAGCTTGGTCAACGAGGAAGCCAGCCCGGGCAGTTCGAATTTCCAAGCGATGTGGCGGTCGATCGTGAAGGCAACCTCTATGTCGCCGATATAAACAATTTCCGCATTCAAAAGCGGGCGGTCGATACCGGATTATGGGAAGTTCTCGGCAACGGGAGAGGAACGGCGGTGGGGCAATTCGAATACGCTTCGAGCGTAGCGGTCGACAGTGTCGGCAATGTCTATGTGGCCGATACCGACAATGGCCGTATTCAGAAGCTGGTCGCCTCCACGGGACAGTGGGAGGAGATCGGCTCCGGAACAGGAAGCGGCCTTGGGCAGTTCTACGAGCCTTACGATGTCACAGTTGATCGTGAGGATAACATTTATATCGCGGATCTGGCCAACAATCGCATTCAAATGCTGGATAGCTCGACAGGCGCATGGAGAGAGTGGGGCAAATCCGGCAACCAAGCGGGGAACGTGCCGGGGGAATTCTCCAGTCCGACCGGTGTGGCGATTGACGGGAACGGAGATATTTTTGTCGCCGATTTCGGCAATCATCGGATCCAGAAGTGGGAGTTCGCCAAGCCCGATGCTCCGGCAGGCGTAGTAGCATCCTCAGGAAACGGAGAGGCGGACGTCAGCTTTATCGCGCCCGAGTATGACGGAGGCGCGCCGATAAACGGTTATACGGTAACCGCTTATCCCGGCGGGTTGACGGCCAGCGGCCCAAGCAGCCCAATCAAGGTGACGGGCTTAACCAACGGTACGAAATATACGTTCACAGTCGTCGCCGTCAATACCAAGGGAGAATCCATCGCTTCGAGCGCTTCCAATGCCGTTACGCCGATGACGGTTCCGGATGCGCCGACAAATATTCAAGCAACGGCGGGCAACGGAGAAGCGACGGTTAGCTTTGCGGTCCCCGCTTCCAATGGCGGAGGAGCCATTGCCGGCTATACGGTAACTGCCTACCCCGGCGGAGCGACCGCAAGCGGTCCGGGCAGCCCGATTAAGGTAACGGGTTTGACGAACGGCACGGTTTATACGTTCAGAGTGGTCGCGGTTAACGACGTTGGCACCGGCGAATCCTCCGCCGAGTCGAACGCGGTGACGCCGCAGGCGCGCTCCGCCGGAGGAGGCGGGGGCGGGGGTTCTCCTTCGCCGGAGACGATTACGATTGACGTACAGGACGGGGCGGGCGACAAAAACGGCACTGTGTCCCGAGCCACGATCCGCCGCACAACCGATGCCGGCGGCCGGAAGAAGGACGAACTGACTCTGACGGCGGAACAAGCGGCCCAGGCGATCGAACAGTTGAAGAAGGCCGGTTCGCATACCGCCCGCATCGTCGTTCCGGACGCGAAGGACGAAGTGGCCGAATTGCTCGCGAAGCTGCCGAAAGCAGCTGCCGCAGCGCTGGCGGACGGCAAAGTCGACTTGGAGCTGGTTACGAACGGAGTACGTATCCTCATTCCGTACAATTCACTTCAAGGTTCTTCCGAGGATGTGTATTTCCGGCTCGTTCCGGTCAAGGCCGAAGCCGGACGGAAAGCGATCGAGCAGCAAGCGGCTGCGGAGCAAATCGTCAGCGATAAGCTGATTAAGACGTCGCTGGTCGTCAAAGGCCGTCCGATGGAAATCGAGACGAACCTGTCCAGCCGCCCGGTGACGCTAACCTTGCCGCTGGAACAGAAAACAACGGCAGAGCAAGCGGCCAATCTCTATATTTTTATCCAGCATAGCGACGAAACGAAGGAACTGATTCAGGGCGAGCTGGTGCCCTACGACGCATCCGGCAAGCAGGGGCTTCGTTTTACGATCAAGCATTTCAGTACGTTTACGGTGCTGGAAGGCCAACCGGCGAAGCAAGCGGCCATGAGCAAGGCTTATATGAAAGGCTTCAAGGACGGTACGTTCCGTCCGGATCGACAGTTAACTCGCGCGGAAATGGCGATGATCCTGTACAATCTGTCCGGAACGAACGGGCAAGAGCAATCCGCTTCGTATTCAGATGTTTCGGCCAAGCATTGGGCGGTTGCGGCTATCGGCTTTGCGACGAGCGACGGACTGATGAAGGGCGCCGCTGACGGCAAGTTTTATCCGGAGCGACCGATCACTCGCGCAGAGATGGCGGTGATAACGCTGCGACTGAGAGCCGCGACGACAACCGAGACTGCGGCTTTCGCATTCTCCGATACGGTCGGGCATTGGGCGGAGGCCTCTATCTCCAAGGCGCAAGCGGCGGGTTATATGAATGGGTACAAGGACGGCGCATTCCGTCCGGAGCAGCCGCTGACCCGCGCCGAAGCGGTAGCAATTTTGAATCGGGTGCTTGAGCGCAACCCGCTGACAGCCGGTGAAGGCAAGTGGAGCGACGTTCCGACGGGCTATTGGGCGTTCGAGGCGATTCAGGCGGCCACGGTTGATCACCAGGCAAGGTAGTCGGACACGATGAAGCAGGAAACTGATGACGAATTCCTTTACGATTCGTGCGAAGGACGGTTTATCGGCCGGCTCCTATAAGGCGATTTGACCGGCGACGGCTTCTAGCCGAAGAGGCCGACACTGGTTATACTCAAGGATAGCGGATTCGATGGATAAACGGCCACGGAGCAGGTTGAAGACAAGCGGAGGAGAGCGACATGATTACAGCGTTTCTAGTAGATGACGAGGAGCACGCTCTGACGATTTTGGAGCTCTTTTTGCAGCGGTCCGGAGAAGTGGAGGTCATCGGTCGCTCGAACAACGGGTTCGATGCGATTCGTCAGCTTGGCGAGCTGAAGCCCGACGTGCTGTTTCTGGATATCGAGATGCCGGAGATGAACGGTTTGGAGCTGGCCGAAGTCGTCAGAAACGTCAATACCGACGTGCAGATCGTGTTCGTGACCGCCTACGATCAATATGCGATTTCCGCCTTTGAGCATGCGGCTGTTGATTATTTGTTGAAACCGCTGGAAGCGGATCGACTGTCCAAGACGATAGCTAGACTTCGACATACGATAGATAAGATGAGGGGCGCCGAAAGAACTCTCGCTCCCGCTGTCGGCAGGATGAGCGTTCAATTGTTCGGCCCCATGTCCGTCGGAATAGAAGGAGGTCCTTGGCTGAAATGGCGTACGGCCAAGGAGAAAGAGCTTTTCGCCTACTTGGCTTCCCAGGATGAGAAGCGTGTGCATCGAGATCGCTTGATCGAAGCTTTGTGGCCGGACGAGAATTATCAAAAAGCCAAAATCTATTTGCATACCTGCATTAGTCTATTGAGAAAAAATTTGAAGAGAATCGGGTTCGGCGAAGTTGTGAAATATGTAAATGAAGGCTATTTTCTCGATACGGAACGTATTGACGTAGATGCGCGCTTCCTGGCGGGCCGCCTGCAGAAGCTAAAAGAGGCGGAACATCCGGAGGCCGCCGAAATTGAAAAAGCGCTATTGTATTACAGGGGGCCGTTCTTGCAGGAGGACGACTATTTGTGGGCAGAGCAGCAGACGGGAGCCTTTGAAAAATCCGTATACGAGTGGAGTCTCACGCTAGGCAAAATTCGGCTGAACGAACGAGAGTACGATAAAGCAGCAAAAGCCGCGGAGAAGGCAATCGAGCGTTCCCCATACGACGAAGAAGCTTATCGGTTATTGATGAGCAGCTATCGAGGCTTGGGGATGAACGATCGGGTGCACGTCGTGTACCGCAAACTGTTGGACAAGCTGGAAGAGTTGCAAGTCAAACCTTCCGATTCTTCGCGGATGCTATACGAGGAAATTTGCGAGTAACTTATCGAGCTCTTCGCGAAGGTTCATAAGAGATAGGGGGCTTCCCAAGCGCATTTTGCGCGGCGGAACGCCCTGTTTTTTTATGTTCGATTACCGAATTCGATCTTGTTTATTATCCGTTTATCGCAGAGATGTAGAATCAAGTCGAACTCTATCGAGTGGAGGGATACATAATGGGGCGAAATAACGAAATAAATGGAGGAACGGATACGGTGCGCAAACCTTGGAGCTCGGGATTGGCCAGATTGTTAATTGCCATGCTCTTATTGCAGTGCCTGCCTATCTTCGGCGGGGAGAATACGGTTCAGGCTGCAGGAGCCGGCAACGGGGACAGCTTCGTGCAATTGAACGCTAATCCGCCGACGGCAGCTCTTACGGATTATAAATGGAAGCAAGTTCAGGTTAATCTCTCTCCGGAGGCCAGACAAGCTGCGTCGATGGTTCATGATGAAGCGGCTGAAAATGTGATTCTGTTCGGAGGAGAAGACGGTGTCACACTACGGAACGATACTTGGATTTGGGACGGTCAGCAGCAAACCTGGCAGGACATGCTGAATCTCCCGCTTTCTCCCGACAAGCGCAAATCGGCCGCCATGGCTTATGATCCGAACAGTGGAAAAGTCCTTCTATTCGGGGGCGAGGGCCTGTCCGGTGTGCTGGACGATACATGGCTGTGGGACGGGCTCAATGCCAGATGGGAGCAGGTTACGGGGCTTGCCGACTCTCCATCCGCCCGAGGCGGCGCTCAGATGGCGTTTGACGGCGAAAATCTGGTTCTGTTCGGCGGCTATGAACTTAGCGGAAGTACGAAGACGCCGTTAGGCGATATGTGGCTGTGGGACGGAGCGGGTTGGACGGAAGCTCATCCGACTGTTATGCCTCCGGCTCTCCACAGCGGGCAGATGGTTTATAATGGTGAAAAAGCACTGCTTTTTGGCGGAAATGAGGGGCCTACGACAGGTACCTATACGAGTACACATGCACCAATAATAACAAAGCCGGTTACGTTTGATCGAGGTTCTGCTTTATTGTGGCTGTGGGATCGCGTTGCGCAATCATGGAGTTCGATCGACGGACCGGTGGTTGAAGATTATAAGGGGGATGTTTACGGTCGCTGGGGCAATGCTATGGCGTATGACGGGCGGCGAATCGTAAATGTTGGCGGAGTAACCAGCTACATCAACATGACCAATTTAACCGTAATTCCAGAATTGAAATTGCCTAATGATATAGGCATGACTGCGGAGGCTGTAGATGGTTGGGCAGGAGAAGATACTTGGGAATATCTTTCAAGCGGATTTTCCACAGATAGAATATATCAGCGCGATTGGAGAGAAATAGGCGGGAATATATATCCTGTTCGAGGGGTCGACAATCAACGGGAACCTTTCCCCATCAGCTATGCGAACATGGCTTTCGATGGTCAAAACCTGGTCTATTTCGGCGGTCATCGGGATGCAATAGTGATTTATGATAATTACAATGATAATAATCTGGTCGGTAATATGCCCGCAGGCACAATAAATGAAACCTGGCTGTTCGGCGTGCCGCAGCCGTCGGCGCCGGGCGTCAGGCTTGCAGGGGACCCGGTCGTTAGCGTGGATGAGAATGATCATGCGAATGATGTCGTCAGCGTGGTGACCAGCGTCTATGATAATGGAACGAAAGAGATTACCGCACGCGGAATCGAATATCGTGTCTACCCGCAAGAGGGCAACGGAGCTTGGACGGATGTTCCTTATACCGGCTCTGCCTCCGCCCCAGGCTCCTTCACGGTACAGTTAACGGGGCTGGAGTGGATGCAGCAATACGAGGTTCGGGGCTATGCCGTTAATGAGCTCGGCAAGAGCTTCACGGAGATCAAGCGTTTCAGGATGGAGAGCGGGAACGTTGAGGCGACCGATCTTCAATTCAACCGCGTAGGCGCAGCGGTGCTTCATGTCAAAGACAAGAAGCGGTTGGTTGCTGTAGGAACGGGGATTAGTAATCTGCTTAGCAAGTCGCCCGACAGCATTCATTATTTCCTGAAGGATTCGGACGGCGCACAATATCCGCTCAATTATAGTATTATTAACGATCGTCAACTGGAGTTGACATGGGAAGCCGATCTGCCGCCAGGGCAATATGACGTACACCTGGAGCATGATTTCTTTCACGATCGTGTATTCGACGATGGGCTGCTGCTCACTGAATCGGGCTTTTACAAGCCGCGCAACTTCGCCAGCATCGAAGTCGCCAGCACCTCAATCGGCAATGAGGCCAACAGTCTTAAATTGAAAGGCATATTTACGGAGGACCCGTTAGTACCGAATGTGTATGTCTTGAATGACGCAACGGAACCGGTTGTTATCAATGATTCGTTGCTGTTCAAGGGCGCGAGTCTGGTGGTGGACAAGCGCGGCGCTACAACGACGATTAGCGGAGATGGCCGCTTATACGTCAATAGCAATGGGCCGCTTGGGCCAGTGTCCTACACGCTCTATGAGGGACCGTTTACCATCTCATCGGACAATTTTACGATCGCCTTGAACACCACGGAAGCGGAAGATTATTTGAATCTGGATATTCCCATCAAGGCCAACTTGCTTACTTTTGTAAGCGGAGGCTTCCGTTTAAATGCGGATCTTCACCTCAAGCTGTTGCTAGGGGATAAGGAGATTGATGAATGGGTAACGACGGAGGAACTGATATTTGGGATTAGCCGGTTTGGATTGTACAAGAGCTTTGCTGTAGATACCGGTCTTAAAGTAGGGCCGTTCGATGTGAGTCATTTCAGAGTTGCTGTGAACAGCTTCGCCAGCGTTCCTTATGTCAGGTTTGAGGAAACAGGCAAATTGCCGGAGACGAATCTTTACTTCAAGCTGTATACCTTAACCAAGCAGGGGCGTCTCGACAGTATCCAATACAATACATGGACGTCGGAGAGACTTGGAACGACAGGGTTAATGATCAATTCTCTATCCGGCAGTGTAGACAATCTGGCGAACAAAATACAGATTCCCCAGACGCTGCGCGTTACCGGTTCGATGAACGATACGGGCTTTTCGCAGTTGCAGAAGGGCAATGCCAACTATCATTTGAACAACGGAGAATTTAATGCCAGCCTGTTTTCCTATGGTTTAACCACGAACGGCGGAACTGCCAACTACTATTGGCTGCCTGTGTCGAATATGACCATGCAAGCTGTCACCGATGCTAAAAGAGCAGCTATTAAAGGTTTCTCCTACCCGGGTTATGTCGTGAAGGGCGATTTCAATCTCGATGGCAAAATTAAAGGTCCGATCAGCATGGCTAGTCAGTCGGGATTTAAAGGTTCGATTACCGCAACCGTCCGCGTGCCGGCAGGGGTTCCGCGTATCGGCGGAGTAACGGTTAAAGACGTGGTTTTAAACGTGAGCCAAGGAGGGCTGTACGGTACGTTTAAGCACAATGGCATAGGCGCGAGTTTATTTTACTCGGTGAAGGACAATACGATGTCGTTTGACGTGGAGGCGGAGCCGCCGAAGCCTACGTGGCCTACGTGGAGTCTTAGGGATGCGGTTGGCGGCGGTATTACCGGCATATTCGATGCCACAGCGCCGTGGCTCGATATCGTGACCGGCGTTCTGGGATTTACGAAGTCGAACAAAGACAATCAGGTGCATATTCTGTCGGCCGCTCCGCTTCCGCGCGCCTTTGATTTGACGCCGATCAGCGCGTCCATCCAGCCGGAGAAGCCGGTGCATACCGATGCGCAAGCGCGTATGGTGGACGGACAGTTGACCACGATGGATCAGACGCCGTATGTCGTGACGGCAACACAAGCCTCGGCCGGCAAGCTGATCGCTTCGTTGACGGTAGACCATCCTTACACCGCGCTGTTCGTATTGACCGGAGATCAACGAACCGCTGCGCTGAAAGCGACGGCTGCGGGGACAACGCAAGAGCAGGCTGTACAAGCGGAAACGATTTACGATGCGGCCAGCGATACGACCTACATGCGTGTAGCGTTGTACGCAGGAAAGTGGAATTTGACGATAAGCGGCAGTAGTGCGATTCAGGTGAATGAACTGCAGTTCGCCAACAAATCGCTGAAGCTGGATGAACTTGGAAAGCTGTGGGCGGAAGCGGCGGAGCGTTCCGTGACCTCGTTCACGGTGGAGGAGCCGGGTAGCTACGTCCTGCAAATTGGGAAAACGCAAGGCGATGCGATTGTGTACAAGCCGGATGGACGTCCTTACAGTCTGCAGACGGCACAGAGCGAGCCGAATTGGAATGCGTTCCGCGCTGCGGACGGAACGACTTACGTCTTGTTGGACGCAGCTCAGGCGGGCACATGGATGATTAGCGCCGGCACAGCTCCGTCTTCAATATTGAGCAATGCGCCGTCTGCGACCGGGATGAGCGATGTTGCGCAGTGGGCGCAAAGCCAAGCTTATCCGACGGTATTCGAACTGAAACAGACCGAGCATGGACAAGCGATTGTAGAAATTTACGGGGCGAATGCGCAGACGAAGCTGTATACGCCTGGCGGCAAGCTGTATGCGTTGCAGCCCGACCCGGGTTTGCCGGGGATGAACGTCCTGTATGATGAGTCCCAACAGAAGCAAACGATTTGGCTGGACGGCGTTGATCTGAAGGGACAATGGAAGGTTGTAAGCGACACTTTTACGAGTGCGGTTGCTTACAAGGCGTCCAGGCAATTTTTATCGATCAAACCGCTGACGATGGAAGGCCTCGTAAGCAAGTATTTTATGCTGGAGGAGCAAGGGGATTATATGCTGACGGTGAGCGGCGGCAATGAGAACACCGTTCTGATCGCGCCTGACGGCAAGCCGTACACGCTGAACTTTGCCGAGCCTGACGGCAACGCTTATTTGCAACCGGCGTCTGACCGTGTACTAAGTGCGGATTCTAGCGGAGATTCACCGCAGATTGTGACGTCGAACCCGGTTAATGACGGCAAGGATATGCTATACGTATCGCTGCTTAACGCGCCGGCAGGCAAGTGGACGATTCAAACTCCGAAAGCGGCAGAGCTGCAAATTCAGAAATTAATCCCGTTGCCGGCGCTGACTGCTTCGGTATCGAACGTTGCCGGCGCGAACAATCGGATTCAGGTTGCATGGTCCACAGAAAATGCGGCGTCCGATACGCAAGTAACGTTGATGCTCACAGGCACCGCTGATCAATGGGTTGGAGAAGTGATTCGCAGCGGTCTGCCGGCTTCCGGCAATCAGGCGATCGATCTTCCGGGAGATCTGCTGCCTGGTACTTATCATCTGAGTGTCTTAGGCGAAAGCACGAATGGAATGCCGCTGTTGACAATGGCGCAGGGGATCGTGGAAGTGACTGCTCCCGTTACGCTCCAATCGCCTGAGCAGCCGAATGTGGTGGCGACGGGCAATGAAGAGATTACATTGCAGTTTGCGTCTGTCGCCGGGGAGGTGTCCGCTTATCGCATTTGGGTTAGCGAGACAGGCGGCGCTCAGGCTATGGCTCCGGTCATGGATGTCGAGCCGCAAGCCGGAAACACGCAGAAGGTCGTAATTTCCGGTCTA
Organism: Cohnella phaseoli; assembly: GCF_003386235.1. Classification (GTDB taxonomy): domain Bacteria; phylum Bacillota; class Bacilli; order Paenibacillales; family Paenibacillaceae; genus Cohnella; species Cohnella phaseoli. The sequence goes on along the minus strand of NZ_QRDZ01000011.1, from coordinate 232,267 downwards.
ACGGCCGGAGCGACTTACGATATTGCCGTCTCGGCAATCGGACATGCGCAAGGCCGTGTGGCGCTTAGTCCGCTGTCTGCGAGCGTGCAGACGGAATTGCCTGTTCCGGAACCGGCGAAGTTGGCCGTAGCCGTGAACGCGGCAGGCGGGAAAGCCGTTGTGGAGAAATCTTATCTGGCTTATTACGGCAGCGAGGAGCAGGCGTTGTTTACGGCGGCTGAGCAAGCTTCCTTACAGATCGAGTCGGATCAGTCCGCTGCGCTTACCCTGTTTGTTAATGGGAAGCAGCTTGCCGGCGAGCAAGTAGCGGCGGGGGGAACGGCAACGTTTGACTTGCAGGTGTTACTTGGCGTGAATGAGTTGCCGGAGCGGGTGAACAGCATACAGATTGAAGCCGTCAATGAACGCGGCGACCGCAGTATGGCCTACCGCAAGCTGGTAATTGATCGGACGGCGCCGCTGCTGATCGCTTCTGGAGGCCTGGATGCGCAGAACGAGCCGATTTCGCTTAATGGCAGGGTCGCGGAACACAGCAATGTGTATATGACCGGCCAAACCGATGCGGGAGCAACGCTTGTTGTGAACGGCATTACTGTGCCTGTGGACGATAACGGTCAATTCAGTTATTACGCTCCGATTGAGTGGGGAGATTCGGAAGAATCTGTCGCATTCGCGATGACTGCTACGGATGTGGCGGGCAATGAAACCGTGTATAAGTTTGAAGTGATGCGGGGTGTGTCTGGACCGATTCCGGCAACCCCTGGAGAGCTTGCAGCGTTGACCGTAGGCAACGCACGGATGATTACGCCTTATCAATTCGGTCAAACCGAATATGAAGCGGCAGCCTATGCGGACAGCGTTCGCGTGTATGCGGTGCCGATGGATGCTGCTTCTACAGTGACGGTCAATGATACGGCACTTCCGACCAGCGGATATGTGGACATAGCGTTGCCTGCTTCCGGGGAAACAACGGTGTCCATCAAAGTACATTCCGCAAGTGCGGGAGACAGGCTCTATTCGCTGAAGCTGAATGGAACGGGCTCCAGCGAAGCGACGCTGAGTACGTTAACGCTTAACGATGCGCAGACCGGAGACGAGATTCCGGCGCCAAGCTTCACAGGAGCGGAGGAGAGCTATACCGCCTATGTGGGCAACAGCGTGGATCGTGTGACGGTGACCGCTGGCGCATCGAAGATCGGCTCCGCCATTCAAGTGAAAAGTCAGGCTGTCTCAAGCGGGCAAGCCTCTGCGCCGATTCAGCTAAGCGTTGGCGAGAATCGGATACCGATTATCGTTACTGCGCCGGATGGCGTGACTAAGCGAGAGTATACCCTCGTTGTAATGCGCGAGCCAAGCGACAATGCGCGGCTGCAAAGCCTGGGTATTGTCACAGACGGGGCGGAGCTGTTAGCGGACTTTAATCCTCAAACGAGCAACTATAAGGTGATTGTGCCTTATGCGACGGATGAGTTTAAGTTTCTGCCTATCACTGAGCAGACTGATGCTACTCTTCGCATCAATGGTCAGATGCCAACAAGCGGAGAGGTATCTCTGCCGTTTACGAAGGATGCGCAAACCGTTGCCATTGAAGTAACCGCAGAGGATGGAGCCGCGACGCGTACCTACACGGTTGGCTTATTGCGCCGACAGACGGTGCCTGGACAGTCGCCAACGCTTGCCAGTCTGGAAGCAACGCCAAACCTGGATGGCGAGTTTGCGCCGTACAAGTTTAAGTATGATATGGTATCGAAAACCCAGAATGCGAAGGTGAGTATCGTTGCCATGGCAAGCGATCCGGATGCAACCGTAACGGTGCAAGATGTTACGCAACAGGGCGGCGGTACGTTTACGCCTTCTATCGCGGTCGGTGAAAATACCATTATCGTAAATGTGGAGTCGGCGGATCATAGGACCTCACAAACCTATTCTATTCATGTAACGCGAACAAGCTCAGGCTCCTCTTCGTCTTCGTCATCGCCGGCGATAACAACAGAGAATGTTCGTCAATCGACGGTTACCGGCGGCGCGGGAGATTGGGTTGTGCAAATACCGATCATTCGGACCGTTGCTCCCGACGGCAGCACAACCGATACGGTGAAGCTGGACGCGGATAAGGCGAAAGACGTCGTTGCCAAAGCGAAGCAGGGCAAGACAACCGTCGCGCGGATTCAAGTGACCGACTTACCGGGCGATCCAGCCGACGAGCGCTTCGTGAGCTTGAGCTCCCAGGCGTTGATTCTTCTAGCGGACAGCGGTCTGTCGCTGCAGATCGATCTGCCGGAAGGCGTCATCGAGCTGCGGAGCGATGCGCTGAAGCAGCTTGGCCAGAAGAGGACGGACGCCTACTTCCGCATCGTACCGATCGTTGCGGCCAGCGAGCGGAAGACGGTAGACACTCGGGTGCTGGAGGCGGATCTAGTCGTGCAAGCAGCCGACGGCCGCCCGGTCTCCGTGATCGGACACCCGGTCAAAATCGAAACGAACTATTCCGGCTTTAAGACGGAAGTGCTGCTGCGTCTCGACAGCTTAAAGCTGCCCTTGGATAAGGAGGCAGCCAAAAAGCTGCTGTCGGAGCTGAGAGTGTACATTGAGCATAGCGACGGAGAGAAGAAGCTGATGCAGGGAGAGGTTAGATACAACGCGGACGGCAGCGTAGCCGGCATTGCCGTCGAAGTCAACAAGTTCAGTACGTTTACGATTGTACGAATCGGCTTGAGCGAGGGAGATACGGCAGGAACGCTGGAACCGTATCTGTCCGGGTATCCGGACGGAACATTCCGCCCTTCGCAATCGATTAAACGCGCGGAGTTCGCAACCATTTTGCATCGTCTTGGCTTAAAGAGCATTGATGCTTCCGCTGCCGGACGGGCTGCAGGCTATGAGGATGTGGCGGCCAAGCATTGGGCTGCAGAGGCTATTGCCGATATGCAAAGCTCGGGCCTGATGCTTGGGGATAATCAAGGTCGTTTCCGTCCAGGGGCTGCGGTAACTCGTGCGGAAATGGCAAGCATCGTGGCCAGACTGATTCCGGCGGGAGCAGGGGATCAGACAGCGACCGCGGCGCTTCCGGACGACGTGCAAGGGCACTGGGCTGCGGAGGCGATCGGCAAAGCGCTGCAAGCGGGCATTCTGCAAGGTTATCCGGACGGTTCGTTCCATCCGGATCGTCCGTTGACACGCGCAGAGACGGTGCGGGTGCTGAATCGACTGCTTGAGCGTCCGACGCCTGCCGTCTCGGCCTCTTCCTGGCCGGACGTTCCTACGAGCCACTGGGCGATTCGCGACATCGAATCGGCGTCCGGCATCGTAAAGGTGTCGGAAAGCGACGATGCGCAGCTCGTTCCGCAGCGCAAATAAATTGAAGCGAAAGCCCGCTGACCGGTAGGTCTGGCGGGCTTTCGTCTGTCCGCGCGGAGAGGAGATATGCGGGTTATCTTCGGATTGTTCGCGTTCAGCGAGTAGATTTACGGGGAATTGGCGATTTTTCTTCATAGATTTTGATATAAGGGATGTTTCTCAAGTGCATTTTTTGCGCGGTGGAGCGCCCTGTTTTTCTATTGTAGGACTAGCGAACTAGGAATGTTTATTATTTGTTTAGAGCCAATGTGTAGAATAAAGTCGAACTCTATCGATTGGAGAGATACATAATGGGCCGAAACAACTATGAGAATGGAGGAGCAGATTTGTTGCGCAAACATTGGAGCTCGGGATTGGCTAAACTATTGATTGTCGCGTTAATTCTGCAATGTTTTCCTCTGGCGTATGGGAACGGCAATATAGCCTATGCGGAGGAGGAAGATTCCGGGCAGGTAATCGAAGAGATAATGCCTGACCTCGACTTCGAGCCTGTCGGAGTGAGCGTGACTTCCAGTACGTATGGAGTCAATGATAAATTAGCGGACTACCTCTGGGAGCGGGTAGGCGAAGGCGTGGTCATACCGCGCGCCAGAGAGTATGCCGCTATGGCTTACGACGAAGCGGACGGTCAGGTTATTTTATTCGGAGGCTGGGACGGGGGCAATCCGCTGAACGATACTTGGACTTGGGATAACAGCAGCAATAGCTGGACCCAAGTGAACGGACTGTCGATTTCCCCGCCTGCCCGCAGCAGAGCGGTCATGGCGTACGACTCGGCCAGCGAAGGCTTGATTTTGTTCGGGGGCTGCGGCGCCAGTACGTGCTACAACGATACGTGGCTATGGAAAAATAATAAATGGCAACAATTGCATCCGGCTACGTCACCCTCGGTACGTTCCGCACCGCAGTTGGCCACTGACGGCACAAACCTGGTGCTATTCGGCGGCGATAGCGGGCTTGACGCGGTTAATCCTTATGGAGACACTTGGATCTGGAACGGAACGAATTGGAATGATGTTACGCCTTCAGACCCGAATGACTCTCCGCCGGGTGCATACGCGGGGCAGATGAGCTATAACGGCGAGACTGCGGTTCTCTATGGCGGCATTACCGGCTGGACAACAGAAAGCGGACATACGGTCAAGGGCAGTTCGCCGTATTTATGGATATGGAACAAAGGCTCGCAGACATGGAGCTCGTCTCCTGGTCCGCTTGGGCTTGATTTCGGTCGCTTTGCCCATTCTATGGGCTACGACGGCAAGCGGGTCGTCTTCTTCAGCGGGGCTCGGGATTATGTTCATTATCAAGGGGCTAACACCTCTTTGGTAGCGAACCTGAGGATGCCGTCCTCAGTCAATCCATATCCGGTAACCGGTATGGCCTATGGCTGGAAGGATGGGGCATGGGAGAGTATTCCGCAATACGGCTCGTCCAATTTTGCGATTATTGACGATCCTACTTCGGTGGGAGGCTACCAGCTTTGGCCCAGTCAAACGCCCTTTCCTCTGAGCGGAACCAGCATGGCATTTGACGGTACCAAGCTGATTATTTTCGGCGGAAGCCGAGATTATGTGACTATCTATGACAAGCCGCCAGGCGAGGGAGGAAAGCAAGACCACACAGAAGTCGCTAGCCTTGTCAACGAAACCTGGGCGTTTGGTTATACAGTCCCGTCAGCTCCGGAAATAGAGTTGGTAGGCGACCCGAAGATTTCTTCCGATCCGGCGCATATTGACGACACCGTCAGCGTTATTGCGAGAATCAAGTCGCTTGGCGGCAAGAAGATCACGGAACACGGGATAGAATATCGCAACGCTTCGGGCAGCGAAGATTGGATCGTAGTACCTCACCCGTCGGGTTCGCAGGGGATCGGCTCGTTCACCGTGACCCTAACCGGCCTCGTATGGCAGAACGAATATGAGATTCGCGGCTATGCCGTCAATGACATCGGCAAGAGTTATACGGAGAGTATACTTTTCCCATTTGAAGATGATCCGGATTTAGAGCCGCCGGAGGTTCGTTTTGATCGCGTGGGCGCATCCATTGTCCATGTGAACGATAAGAAACGGATCGTTGCCGTTGGCGAAGATATGACGAACCTGTTGCGCAAGCCGCTGCGTGAAATTCATTTTCATTTGCGTGGCGCTGACAATACGGAGTATCCGTTAGAATACAGTATTGTGAACGTGCGGCAGTTGGAATTGACCTGGAACGCAGAGTTGCCGCCAGGAAAATATGACGTCGTACTTAAACACGATTTCTTTAAAAAAGATGTAGATAAAAATGAAGACTATGTGTTCCCGGAAGGGTTGCAACTGATCGCGACGGACTTCTATGAGCCGCGCAACTTTGCTGCTGTGGATGTACCGAGCACCTCTTCCGCCAATGAAATCAGCGCACTGAGGCTGCAGGCGCCGTTTACGGAAACCACTGCTGCTCCGAACTTGTACACGTTAAGTGACACGGATAATGTCGTTACGATCAATGGAACCGTACTGTTCAAAGGCAGCAGCCTTGTTGTAGACAAGAGGAATCCGGCAAAATCGGTAATCTCCGGAGAAGGCAGATTGTATGTCAACAGCGGTGGCGTACCTTACACGCTGTATGAAGGCAGCTTCGAGTTGGACTCTGACAACTTCACTATGGCAGCGAACGGTGGAAGCGCCGTTGACTACACGGGCACCGATATGCCGATCAAGGCGAGTAAAATCACTTTTGTCCAGAACGGCATGAAGTTGGCCGGTTCTCTTGAGCTTGGCTTTATGGTCGGAAACCAGAAAGTATCCAAAGAAATAACAATTGACGACCTGCAATATCGCTACGGCCGGTTCGAACTGGTAGGTAATTACGCGTTGGACAAGACCTTTAAGGTCGGTCCGATCGACGTAAGCAATACTTCTTTTAATATCGACAGCCGTTATCCTTTAGTAAGTGTGAAGGGCAAGGGCAAAGTGCCGGGAACGGACATCAGCTTCGACCTGCTTATGAAGCTGAAGCAAGGATGGCTCGACGAGATCGGCTTCAGTATGTTCAACAAGTCGGTTCTGGCCTCCACGGGTCTCCAGGTCAACTATTTGTACGGAAAAGCGGACAAGCTGGCCGGAAAAACGCAAGTTCCGCAACGGTTGCCCGTATCCGGTTCGGTAGCGGATGTTCTTGTCCCTCAACAGAAGCATCCGTCATCGACTTACAAGTTTAATCTGGTGGGCACGGACGAAATCGCCGTCAATTTGACGCCTTATGGCTTCGATGCGACGGGAATCGAATATTACTACTGGCTGCCGGTCAAAAACATGACCCTGCAAGCGGTCGTTAATCCTGCGATTGCCGGAATCAAAGGCTTCACGAAGCCGGGCTTCCTGGCGTCGGGCGACATTAACGCCTTCGATACGATCAAAGGCAAAATTGCGGCCTATTCCTTCAATAAAAAAGGATATGACGGCATCCTGAAAGCGACCGTGTATGTGCCGAAGGGCATTCCGCGCATAGGCGGCGCGACGATTCGCGATGTGGCATTAAGCGTAAACGACAAGCAAGTGATCGGTATGATGAAGCATAACGGAATTAATGCCCGAGTGTCGTATACGTTCAGCAACAATACGATCCTGTTCGAGGTGGAGGCAGAGCCGCCAAAGAAATCCTGGTGGGAGAAGGGGCTCGATTTCGTTGGCAACCTCTACAATAAGATCGACGATTTCTTCGAGAAAACCGCGCCGCTTGGCGACATTCTGGAGGAACTGATCGATTTCGAGCCAAACGATTTCTCAACCTTTAACCTCGCGGCAAGCGACGATTGGGCGAAGAGCTTTGACTTTGCCCGCTTTAATGCGGTTGCCGCTTTAACGACGGCACCCCGCGAGATGCAAAAGGTGTACGATATGACGCCGGTGAACGCAATCGTGCAACCGCAGGAGGTCGCGGACCGGAACGCGAAGGCGCGTTTTGCGGACGGTCAACTGACCTCTGTGGAGCTGTCGCTGGCCATGAGCGCACAGAATGAGGCTTCCGGCCAGACGACAACTACTGTATTCCGTTCGGATCGGGCCTACGAGGCACTGATTGTGATCACGGGAGATCAGAGTTCCGCATCATTGACGGTTTCCGCTATCGACGGTTCGAAAGGCGAAAGTGCGGCGAAGACGGAGACGGTCTACGATGCCGCGGCGAATCTTACTTTCATGCGGGTTTCCTTGCATAAAGGGGTTTGGAAGCTTACCGCAGGGGCCGATAGCGAGGCCCGCGTTCACGAATTGCTGTTCGCGAATCGTTCGCTGACATTGGAGCAGTTGGCTCAAGTGTGGCGGCAGACGGGGGAGCGTCAAGTTACTTCCTTGCTTGTGGAGAAGAATGGCCTTTATTCAATGCAGGTAGATCAGGCCCCTGCCGAGCTGATTGTCTACAAACCGGACGGCAGACCCTACCATCTGGAAATGTCGTCGAGTCAGCCGGGATGGAACTCCTTCAAGGATGCCGACGACAATCAGCACATTTTGCTGGACGTAGCCGAAACGGGTACATGGCTGATAGTCGCCAACACAAGTCCAGAGGCGCAATTGAGCCGTGTACCGGCGCAAACGACGGTGGAGCAGTTGCAGCAATGGGTGCAGGACAAAGCTTATCCTACGCACTTTGAGCTGAACAACTGGAGCAGCGGCCAGGCGATTGTGGAAATTTACGGCGCAGACGAGCATACAAAGCTGTATACGCCGACAGGCGATCTGTACGCACTGCAGCCGAATTCAAATTTGAACGGCATGAATATGACCTACGACAGCAGCCAGCGGAAAATGACCGTGTGGATCGACGGCGTTGAGCTGAAAGGCCAGTGGAAGGCGGTTGGCAGCAGCTTTACGAGCATCATGGCCTATCAATTAAGCCGGAAGTTCATATCGATCAAGCCGTTATTGAACGAAGGCCGATATTCCAAATATTTCGATGTTGTGGAGAAGGGCGACTACATGCTGTCCGTCAGCGGCGGTAATGCCGATACGGTCGTTCTCAAGCCCGACGGCACGCGTTATGAGTTGGATTTCACTGCGCCGGACGGCAACGCCTATTTACAGCCGGCGGCGGACCGGGTGCCGAGCGCACCGGCCGGCGGCGATCCGCTGGAGCAGATGCAGGTCGTGACGCCTTATCCGGCCGAAGACGGCCGGGATATGCTGTATATCTCGCTGCTGGATGCGCCTGCTGGCAAATGGTTGGTGCAGAACGGCAAGCGGGCGGAATTGGAAATTCAGAAGCTGATTCCTCTGCCTGAAGTGAAGGTTTCCGTTGCGGCGGTAGCGGACAATCGCATTCGGATCACTTGGTCGACGGCAAACGCCGCTCCCGGTACGAAAGTCGCGCTGATGCTGACCGCAGGCAAGGAGGACTATATCGGAGATGCGCTTGCGGAAGATTTGCCGGGATCCGGCATGACAGTAATCGATATACCGGATTTGGCGCTGCCGGGCACCTATTACTTGTCGGCTGCGGCGACCAGCGAGAGCGAAGCGCCTGCTTACGGCGTTGCGGAAGACGTAGTGGAAGTCAAATCCTCCTACGCACTGGCTGCTCCGGCTCAGCTTGAACTGTTGTCGACAGGCAATGGCGAAGTATCGCTAAGCTTCAAGTCCGTCACCGGACAGGTGGAGAAATATCGGGTTTGGGTCGGAGAAGGAGCGGGCAGCGAGCCGGTTACGCCGTTCATGGATGTCGAGCCGCAGGCGGGCGCTACGCAGCAAGCGGTGATCTCCGGACTGCAGCCGAATGTCGATTACACGGTGGCGGTATCGGCGATCGGTCAGTCAGCCGGTCGAATCGCGGTTAGCCCGCTGTCGGCAAGCCTTGCTGTGACGATGCCGGAACCGCAACCGGCGGCGCTGACGGTATCGCTGGATGCCGGAGGCGGCTCTGATACCGTCAGCACCAAAACCGTCAAAACCTATGACGGCAGCGATCGGGTACTGTTCATTACCAAGGCTGATCAAGCCTCGCTGAAGGTCTCGCCGAATCAGGCGGCTGCACTGACGTTAACGGTTGACGGACAAGCGCTCGGCAGCAGCGTTCAGGTTGCGGCAGGCAATGTCCATGCCTTTGATCTGAATGCGCTATTGAACGTCAGTGCTTTGGAAGAACGGGAATACAAATTGCTGATCGAAGCGGTTAACGAGCAAGGCGATCGCAGCTTCGAAACACGCAGCCTGTTCATCGATCGCACTAAGCCGCTACTGATCGCTTCCGGCGGAGAGAACGATAACGGTGAACTGATTTCGCTCAACGGCGCGGTGGATAGCACGGGCAAGCTGCTGGTTGTGGGGCAGACGGACATCGGGGCCAAGCTGGAGATCGCAGGTGTGACGGTGCCTCTGGATGACGAAGGCCGCTTTGTCTACTATGCGCCAATCGAATGGAACGCTGGCATAGAGCGGTTGACGATGACGATCTACGCTTCCGACGACGCTGGCAATACGACGGAATATCCTTTCGAGGTGTTGAAGGACAGCGCTGGACCGTGGGAATCCTTCCCGAGCGATCTTGCGGCACTGACGGTGGGAGGCGCGACATTAAGCGTGCCTTATCAGTTCGAAGAGCTCGCTTATCAGGCGAAGTCGGAATCGAACCAGGTGCGTATCTACGCGGTGCCGATGGTCGCGTCGTCGACTGTTACGATTGACGGACAGCCACTTACCGCAGGCGGTTATGTTGAGATAGAGACGTCCGATACAGAGAAAACGGTACAAATCAAGGTTCAGCCGACCGGCAGCGAACCGCCAAAGACCTATACTCTGAAGATCAGCGGCGGGTCAAGCACAGCACTGTTACAAGATCTGACTCTGAAGAAGCAGACAGGCGAAACGATTGCCGCTGCTCCTTTTGAGGGAACGGACGACACTTATGAGGCTTATGTAGACGATACAGTAGAGGCCGTTGTGCTGACGCCAAGCGCATTAAAGGCCGGATCGACGATTACGATCAATGAGGAACCTATGAGCGAGGCAAACTCTGAGCCAATCGTCCTGCAAGCAGGTGAAAATCAAATTAAGGTTATCGTGAAGTCGCCTGACGGAACCCAATCGCGTACTTATCAGGTTAGCGTATGGCGAGCTCGCAGCGGCAACACCGAATTGCAGCAGCTTGGCATCCAGACGAGCGGTGCGGCAGTAACGCCGAGCTTTGCTGCGGATATCGCGAATTATAAAGTGTTCGTGCCGGAGGCGACGACAACCTTTACACTTCTGCCTGTCGCTCATCAGGACGCAACCGTTCGCATTAACGGCCAGCTTCTGAACGGCAGCGCGGTTTCGCTTCCGCTTGAGGAAGACAGTCTGACCGTGCGAATTGTCATCAGCGCACAGAATGGCGGAACGCGAGACTATACTCTTACTGTATTGCGTCAGAAAGGTGCGCCTGAAGCGCCGCCGCTGCTATCCGCTCTGGAAGCGAGCGCGCGGATTGACGGCAGCTTTACGCCATACAAGCTGAGCTACGGCACGAAGCAGAAAGTGAGCCAAGCCAGCATGTCGATTACGGCAACCGCCAACGATCCGCAAGCGACGGTCACTGTGATGGGCAAAACGTTGCAGGGAGGCGGAAGCTTCACGGCAAGCTTGGCGAATGGGCAGAATACGATTAACGTTCGAGTCGAATCTCCGGATCAAAAAGTTTCGCAGACGTATTCCATCGACGTGACCCGCGTAAACTCAGGCTCGTCGACGACACAGATCGTGCGTCAAACGAAAGTAACCGGAGGCGCGGGAGAATGGGTTGTACAAATTCCGATCGTCCGGACCGTTGCGCCGGACGGCAGCATAACCGATACGGTAAAGCTGGACGCGGATAAAGCGAAAGACATCGTGGCCAAAGCGAAACAGGGCAAGACAAGCATCGCTCGGATTCAAGTGTCCGATCTGCCGGACGATCCTGCCGACGAGCGCTATGTGAACTTAAGCGCTCAAGCGCTAACCCTTCTCTCGGATAGCGGCCTGTCGCTGCAGATCGAACTGCCGGAAGGCGTCATCGAGCTGCGGGGCGATTCGCTGAAGCAACTCAGCCAGAAGGGTACGGACGCTTACTTCCGCATCGTGCCGATCGTTGCGGCCAGCGAGCGGAAGACGGTAGATAATCGGGTGCTGGAGGCGGACCTGGTCGTGCAAGCGGCCGACGGTCGCGCGGTCTCCGTGATCGGTCATCCGGTCAAAATTGAAACGAACTACTCCGGATTTAACACGGAAGTGCTGTTCCGACTGGACGGCTTGAAGCTGCCTGCCAACAAAGCGGCGGCCGATAAGCTGCTGTCGGAGCTGCGAGTGTATATCGAGCACAGCGACGGAGAAAAGAAGCTGGTTCAAGGAAAGATTCGATATAATACCGACGGCAGCGTAGCCGGCATTGTGATCGAAGTCGACAAGTTCAGCACGTTTACGATTGTTCGCATCGGTGCGGACGAGGGCGATGCGGAGGCAGGAACGCTCGCGCCATACTTGTCCGGTTACCCGGACGGTACATTCCGTCCGTCGCAATCGATCAAACGCGCGGAATTCGCCACCATACTGCATCGCCTCGGTCTGAAAGGCACGGATGCTTCCGCAGCCGGACAAGCTGCAGGCTACAAAGATGTGGCGAACAAACACTGGGCTGCCGAGGCGATTGCCGACATGCAGCGCACGGGCCTGATGCGCGGCGATAATCAAGGCCGCTTCCGTCCAGATGCCGCTGTGACTCGTGCGGAAATGGCGAGTATCGTTGCCAGACTGCTTCCGGCAGGAGCGGGGGATCAGACCTCGAGCGCTCTTCCAAGCGATGTGCAAGGGCACTGGGCGTCGGCAGCGATTGGTAAGGCTATACAGGCGGGGATCCTGAAGGGCTACCCGGACGGCTCCTTCCAGCCGGATCGTCCGTTGACTCGCGCAGAGACGGTACGGGTGCTGAACCAATTGCTTGAGCGTCCGACGCCTGCCGTTACGTCCTCCATCTGGCCGGACGTGCCGAGCAATCATTGGGCGATTCGCGACATCGAGTCGGCGTCCGGCACCGTAACGGTGTCGGAAGGCGGCAGCGTTCGGAACGGTCAATAAAGATTAGTTGAAGTCCGCGGACTCCCGGGGTCAGTCCCCCTGCGAGTTCGCGGGCTTTTTTTATCGATGTGGCAAAGCGGGCAATCGAATCTAAACCCATGGGCAAGGAGACGTCTAATTCTCTCCAATACATATAGACACGAAAAGTATATTAAAGTATTATTAAGTATACTAAATACTAATTATCAGTTACAGAGAATACCGGAGGTTGGGGAGCGATGGAGAAGTGGGATGCAAACTGGATTTGGGTGAACGACAGTTTAAGACGAAACAATCAATATATTGAAGCCCGAGGTTCGTTCGAGCTTCAGACGTCTCCCGATAGCGCATTGCTTCGCATAACGGCGAATCAGGAATATGTGCTGTTCGTTAACGGCTCCGAAATCGGAAGAGGTCCTTCGCCTTGCGACAACGACTGGCAATATTACGACGTATACGATGTCGCCGACAAGCTGCTTCCGGGACGCAACGTCGTCGCCGTGCTGGCCTACAACTTTGGCACGGACAGTATCGTTACCGGGCAGCGCCAAGGCCCTGGAGGGCTGCTGTGCCAAATCGATCTGAAGACCGATCCTAGCGTTGAAGAGAGCTTCTGCGCGGCGGCTACGGGGACGGACTGGAAATGCCGGGTTTCTCCCCGGTGGAGGCCGGACTCGATCCGCATGCATATGTGGGGCGGGTACCGCGAAATTTATTTGGCCGACCGGGAGGACGGCTGGGAGCTCCCGGAATACGACGATTCGGACTGGATGCCTGCGGCAGTCGTCGCCGGGGCGAACGAGGCGGAATCCCCTTGGCCCAGACTGCTGGCGAGGGAAATTCCCCATCTTAAAAAATCGTGGCTGCGTCCCGTAGCTGTTGTCGGGGAGCAGGCATACTTGGGTGCGATCGCTAACGCCGATTCCGTATTAGAGGGAGCCGGACATCCAGATTTAATGTTCGTCGACGCTTCCGTTCCGGGCTCCTATCCGAACGCGACCTACGATTTCGGAACGGAAGTCGTCGGATATCCCGAGTTAGAGCTTGAGGCGCCCGAGGGCGGGGTCGCGCATCTTTTTTACGGAGAAGGACTTGAGCTGGAGCTTACCGACACGTTTGTTCTGAAAAAAGGAAGCAATCGCGTTCGTTCCTTCGGCAGGCGAGCTTTCCGTTTTATGAAGCTTGCTCTGCAAGGAACTCCGGCGCCCGTCGAAGTGCGTTCGGTGAACATGAAATCCGTACATTACCCGTATCCGGAGCAAGGCAGCTTCGCGTGCAGCGATGAGAGGCTGAACAGAATCTGGGAGGTGGGCAAGTATACGGCGATCGTTAACAGCCAGGAGCATTTCGAGGATTGCCCGTATCGCGAGGGCGCTTTGTGGGTGGCCGATGCCGTCGTTATGGCAAGAGTCGTCTATCAAGCTTTCGGAGATTTGGCCCTTGTTCGTAAATCCTTGCTGCAAATCGCCCGCATTCAGAATGAAGACGGCTCGATTCCAGGCACTGGGCCGGAGAGCAACGGTTTTATGCTTCCGGACTTTTGCGCGCATTGGCTGTTCGGCGTAAAAGAGTACGTGGATTATAGCGGGGATGACAAGTTTCTGGCCGAGCTGTGGCCATCCGTAAGCCGGCTGGAAGCCTGGTTTCAGGCGCAGGAGGACGAGGAGGGCTTGTTCGCCAATGCCGACCGCGACGGCTGGTGGTGCTTTATCGATTGGTCGGACGACATCGAGCGCAAGGACAAAGTGGCCGCAATTTCCTGCTACTACTATAAGTTCCTTCTTACAGTTGCGCAGCTTGCGCGACGCATGGGGGAGGAAGAGCGAGCGCAGGCATTGGAAACCAAAGCGATCCGGCTGCGGCTCACGATAAGGAGTCGCATGCGGCTGCCGGAAAGCCCGTTGTTTGCAGATAGTCTATCCGCGGACGGATTATCCGCAAGCTTGACCGCTCAGACGAACTTTGTCGCCGCTTGGTGCGGGATCATGGAGCCGGAAGAGGCAAAATGCTTCATTGAGGATTTTTACTTGGCAGGCAAGCTTCCGCCGATCAAGGGCGCATTTTTCTACCACATTGTTCTGGAAACTCTGTTTGCTTATTCGTACAGAGAGGAAGCGCTGAAGGAGATCCGTTACTTCTGGGGAGCTATGCTCGATCGGGGAGCGACGACGTGGTGGGAGACCTTCGATCCTTCGCTGCCCGAATGCACGGTGCCCAGTCCGTATCTCGGCCATACGCCGACGTATATGCAGGCGTCTATTCCCGTCAGCTTCTCTCACGGCTGGGGCGCTTCTCCGACTTATTTGTTGACTCGCGAAATGCTCGGCATCGACACTTCCCGACTAGGAGAAGACAGGGTCGCGCTTCGCCCTGCCGCAGCGGGAGGACTAACTTGGGCGAAAGGGACGATTCCGACGCCTCGCGGGGATATCGAAGCCTTCTGGTCTGAGGCGGACGGCGGGCAATTCGCCTTCGAAGCTCGGCTTCCCGCAGGGCTTAGTTGGTCCGCTGGCCAATCGTTCGCTCCTATCGAGACGGCAGAGCAGGACGACGGGGGCACGGTTGTTACCGGTAAGTTCACCGTGACTCAATCCGACTATAGCTGCGTTTAATACTGGTTTTACAAGAGCTGTTCCATAGCATTTTTATGGGCAGCTTTTCTTTTTTTTCTTCGGCTTACACCAACCTTTTGGAATCTCTCGAACAATCCCCTCCATTCAGGTACATTGAAGTTCAAATTCGCTCCCATAACGGTCCGCCAGACCGTAAGAGGCAGTCAGTCGCTCGAATTCGCTCCCATAACGGTCCGCTAGAACAAAAGGAAAAGACTGCGGCTGATCTATTCGCGCACATCATTTTTTCTAGTTCCTTAGCAACATTTATGTATACTTAAATAAATAATTATTGAATAAAGAATACTTATTTGGTATGTTATTTGCGAAAACATTCTTAATTCTGTGGAGGAGGCTATTTATGTCTCGAATGCGAACCGTATCTGCAGTACTGGCTATGCTAATGCTTTTACAGCTCTTTCTTGCCGCCGCCGTCTCGGCGGGCAAGCATGATCCGGAGCTGCGACAGTCCGACTGGGTTTCTACGGGCAAGGATGTATATCCTGCGGCAGTGCTGGACGACTTTAATACGGAGGAGTCGGTACAGGCGTGGAAAGCCGGATCGAATACGGACTCGGTTCATTACGTAACCAGTCTGCTGAATGGTCCCAACCAGCCGTTCGAAGGGGGTGGCGCCTTGGAGCAGGTGCCGGAGCTGGTCAAAGTATACGAGTGGAGATCAATCTATCGAGACTACGAACAACCGCTGGATTTAAGCGGCTACCGTTATTTGGCGCTGGCGGCCAACAGTTGGGGCTGGCAGGCGACGGCCGATTACGCGCTGAAGATTACGCTGTTTAATTCAGACGACAGCTTTGAAAGCGTCGCCATGATCCGGCCGGACTCCTGGAAGCCGATCTTCATCAATCTGGAGGATTGGGCAGGAAGAAGCAACATCACGAAAATGGAAATCTCCTTCATGCAGAACTTCGATCTGGAAGGCATCGCTCCGGGAGCCCCCGGCTACGACTATTGGAACGGCCGTTTCCAGATCGACTATATTACGGCGACGAACGCCCGCGACCTCAGCTTCGATATCGAGGGAGAAACCGAAGGGTTCACCGCCTCAGGGGGAAGCTTGCAAGCGACGGGAGGTCAACTCGCCTATACGTTGGGAGGGGCGGCAGGAACGCTCCAATCTCCGGAGCTGACGATCGACGCGGCGAAGAGAAATGGACTGTCCGTGACGATGACGAACGGAACGGGGGCGGACCAACTGACCGTACAATGGAAAACTGCGGGAACGGATTGGGACGATACCCGTGCGAAAACGTTCGACATCCCGGCCTCGGGCACGTTCACCCGCGACTTTAATTTCTCGGACCGCGAGGATTGGAACGGGGTCGTAACGGCTTTTCGCTTCCTCATTCCTTCGGATTCGGGCTCGTTGTCGATCGACCAGATCGCGCCCAAATCGATGCCCATACTGGAGAAGCCGTTCGACGGAACGGCGCAGGCGCGCATCGAACAGAGCGGGACGATTGCCGTCGAAGGCACCGTTAAACCCGAATTCGTCGCGGACCATCCCGGAGCGAGGCTGTATTTGTTTGAATTGGCCACCTATGAGGAGGCGCAAACGGCTTTGGCATCGCATGCACCGCTGGCGGATGCGGATCTTGCGGAGTCGTTCCGGTTCGAGACCGGCTTGACAGACGGAACGAGGAGCCGGCTGTACTCCAAGTTCGCGGTGGCGGCCCGTGCGGACGGAGGCGAATATACGCTCGTCGCGGCGCCTCAATACGTCGCGAACGCAGAGACGCTTGCAGCTAACCGTGAGCCGTTCCCGCAGGCCGCGAGCATCAAGGGGCTGCAGGTGCAGATGACGGGCGACGCGCAGGAGCTCAGCATCAGCCACGCGGCGCTAAACGTAGCCTACAACGAATTGATGTATAAGAACGGCAATCACCCGAACAATACGATTCCGTTCGAAGTCGAGGGTCAGACTTACTTTTTCCGCAAGGATCGGATCGAGCAGATGGACCGTCAGGTGAAGAGTCTGTCCGACAACGGCATTATCGTTTCTCTCATTCTGATTATGTACGATACGAAGGACGCGCAATCTGCGAACGAATATTTGCTTCATCCGGATTCGGAGCCCGGCGGCATCGTCTACGCGCTGAACACGTCCAACGCGATCGGCGTCGAATACGTGAAAGCGGCGACCCAATTTCTGGCCGAACGCTATTCCAAGCCCGATCAGCAATTCGGACGCGCGGTCAACTACATCGTGGGCAACGAGGTCGGCCAGAACAAAGTATGGAACAACATGGGACCGAAGAAGCTCGAAGACTACATCCGCGAATACGCTCAGACGCTCCGCCTTGTCGATACAATCGTTAAGTCGGCTTACGCGAACTCCAGAACGTATATCTCGCTTGATCATTTCTGGAATGAAAACTTAAGCGCCGAATCCTTGTGGAAATACGATAACAAGGCGATCGTGGACCGTTTGACGCAATTGACGCGAGCGGAAGGCGATTTCGGCTGGAATGTAGCATTCCACCCCTATCCGGAAAATCTGTTTAATCCCCGGTTCTGGAACGATGCGACGGCTACGGACTCCTTCGACACGCAGCGGATTACGTTCAAAAACCTGGACGTACTCGTCGACTACATGAAGCAGCCGGACTATACGTACGACGGGGAGATGCGCCGTATCATCCTGTCGGAGCAGGGCTTCCACAGCTTAACGAATTCTGAGGAGGATCAGAAGGTTCAAGCCGCGGCATACGCATATGCGTATTACAAAATCAAGTTCCTTGAAGGCATCGACGCCTTTATCCTGCATCGGCACGTCGATCACGGCGAGGAGGGCGGCCTGAATCTCGGTCTGTGGACGCATACGCCGACTTCTGTCGTAACGCCGGATCAGCACAAAGCGATCTACGACGTGTTTAAGTATATCGATACGGAGCGTTCCCTAGAGGTTACGGATTTCGCGAAGGCGATCATCGGCATTCCGAGCTGGCAGCAAGCGATACCGGGTTTCGATCCCGCACAGCTAGCCGACCGGCGTTTGCCTGAAGTCAACGGTCTTGAATTTGTCGCCAGTGCAGACCAAGCCGGATCGGATGGAGGCTTCGAAGCGGGAACGGACGGATTCGCGGCGTCGGACGAAGTCAGCTCGATCCGTTCCGAGCAAGGAGCTGCGTTCCGCGGCAGCAGCTATTTGGCGGCGACCGTGAACAGCGCTTACCGGCTCAATTGGGCGGGCGTGCAGAAGAAGCTCGCTCAGCCGATCGACGCGAAGAAAACGCCGTACTTCACGGCGGCCGTTCAACTGCCGGGCGCGGATCCGAACCAGGCGTACTATGCGCGGTTCATCGTCTATAGCGGCTCAGAGCGCGTGGAAGGCACGGCGAAATTGGATTTGTCGAAGGGCTGGAACCATCTGGCGCTGCCGCTTAAAGGCTGGGACGGTTTAAGGTCGATCGATGGGGTTAAGATCTGGGTACGCTCCGCTGGAGGGGCGCCTTGGCAGGGCGAAATCCGCATCGACGAAGCGAAGTTCGTCAAGAAGATTAAGGAAGAGAAAAAGTACCCGAACGTCGAGGTGGACGCCAAGCTCGTCTCGCAGGCTCTCGAAGTGGGAGCGGATATATCCGTGACCGTAACGAATTTCGGTTCCGACAAGCTGAATAAAAAGCTCAAGCTGGAAACGACGCCAGGGCTGAAGCTGTCCAAGAAGGACATCCAACCCGGCGGCATTCGAACCGACGAAAGCCGATCCTTCACCGTGAAGGTTACGCAATATACGCCGATGAACGGGGTAGAGCCCGTACTGAAAATCAAGCTGGAGGATCGTACTTACGTATTTTCGTTAAAAGGAAAAGCTCCGGTCACCCCGGAGGACGGCGTTCTGTACAACTTCGAGGACGGCGTTCAGGGCTGGAGCGCAGGCACGAATGTAGCAAGCGTTGCCGCCGTGCAGTCGTTCCCGAACGGTCCGGGTACGCCGAGCGAAGGACAGCAAGCCTTGTCGGCGCGCGCTGCGATCGCGGCGGCTTCGGCCTGGAAGACGGTGAAGGCGACGCCTGAGCGGCCGTTCGATCTGAGCGGAGCTTCCGTCTTCTCGTACGATATCGACAGTTACGGCGGCGTTCCGGGAGCTACTTACGAGACGCGGGTGACGCTGCGTAGCGGAGAAGACAGCTTCAGCTATACGAGCGCCATGAGCGCGGATCGTTGGAACCGCATCTCCGCCGACCTATCGGCATGGGCGGGCCGCTCGTCGATCACCGACATTGAAATCTCCTTCCGGGCGGTCGGCAGCGACATGGCCTGGAATCCGGAATTTCAGCTGGACCGGATCGGCGCGGAATAGAGAACGAGGCTGCCTATCCTTCCCGACGAATTGGGCGGGATAGGCAGTATTCGCATGAAGGGGAGAGAACGCATGGAGAACAAAGGCTTCGAAAGCTGCACGGGCATCGACGCACTGGGAAGGACGCTGCCGACGCGGGAGGAAGTCGGACCGTATCGGGCGGATCGGTTCGTAGGGCTGTTCTACTTCCTGTGGCTGGGCCAGCATGGGACGGAAGGGCCTAACGACAATACGCGCATCCTCGCCCGATGGCCGGAAGCGGTGCATGATCCGCAGCATCCGGCCTGGGGGCCGCCGGATTCGTTTCATTTTTGGGGCGAGCCGCTGTACGGCTATTACTTGAACGACGACGAATGGGTGCTGCGCAAGCATGCTCAGCTCCTTACGGCAGCGGGCATCGATTTTCTCGTCTTCGATACGACCAACGCGGTTACATACAAAAACGTGTATGATCGGCTGTTCCGGATTCTCGACGAGCTTTACGCGCAGGGATTCAAGGTTCCGCAATTCGTTTTCTATACGAATACGGAATCCGGGCGGACGATAGCGGACATCTACGAGGACGTATACAAGCCGGTACGGTACCCGCATCTGTGGTTTCGTTGGAAGGGCAAGCCGCTGATCATCGGCGATCCTTCGCAATGCGAAGAGGAGCAACGGGAGTTCTTCACATTCCGTCTGAACCAGTGGCCGAACGAGTCGGAGAAGACGAACGGCTTTCCATGGATCGAGTTCCAGCGCCCGCAGCGGGTGTTCTACAACGACGAGGGGAGCAAGGAAACGATCAGCGTCTCCGTGGCGCAACATCCCAGCGTGGCGATGAGCGACACTCCTTTTTACGGATACGGCGAAAATTGGGGCAGAGGGTATCACGAAGGAACGGGGCCGGAAAATAATGAGGCGGAGGAGGCGATCGTCCGTGGCGCCAACGTGGCCGAGCAGTGGGAATTCGCGCTCGCCGAGGATCCGGAAATCGTGTTCGTAACGGGTTGGAACGAATGGATTGCGATGCGTCTGTCGGGGCCGCCGGAGCGCCCGGTGCTGTTCGTCGATCAGGCGACGCTGAACTTCAGCCGCGACATCGAGCCGATGAAGGGGGGCTATGGGGACAGCTACTATATGCAGATGATCGGCTACATCCGTCGTTTCAAAGGTATGCCTGATCAAGCGGGAACAAGCTGCCGACTTGAACGGCCGATTCCGATCGATTCCGATTTCGTGGCGTGGCGCGAAGTTGGCGCGGAGTACCGGGATTTTCGCGGAAAAACGCAGCCGAGGAACTATGCGGGTTACGGCGAGCTTCATTACGAGAACGCCACGGGGCGAAATGCGCTTGTTGCGTTCAAGGCGGCGCATACGGCCGATACGCTCTTTTTCTATGCGGCGTCAGAGTTCGACCTGTCCCCCTATACGGATCGCAACTGGATGATGCTGCTCCTTCGCGTCGAAGGAAGCAGAGACAACGATTGGGAAGGCTACCACTTCGTCGTCAATCGGCGGACGCCCGGCGAATCCGCGGCTTATCTGGAGAGGAGTCTGGGAGGCTGGGCCTGGGAGTCGGTCGGAGAGATCGGCTATGCAGTGCGAGGCAACGAGCTTCAGCTGGCGATCCCGAGAACGCTGCTTGGTCTGGAGAGGTCGAACCGCGAGCGCGAGCTGTCGTTTAAGTGGGCGGATAACGTACAGAACGAGGGCGATCCAATAGACTTTTATCAATACGGGGACGTCGCGCCCGCGGGCAGGTTGAATTACCGCTACTTGATTCCGGAGGGCGAATAGGGACTATGTCACTGAGGCGCTTAGAGAGGGAAAAAGCAGGGACGACCGGTCCCCGGCTTGCTGCCTCTCTATTCCGTCTTGCGAAAAATGCGACGCTAAAGTATACTAATCCCAATTCGGGAGGAGTGTAGTCGCATGGACATGGATAGGTCGGACAAGACTCCGATGTATCGATATATTATGAACGACATTAAGCGCAAGATCGAGGCAGGGGAGCTAAACGCACACGATCCGCTTCCAACGCAGATCGATCTGGCCAAAGAATACAACACGAGCGAGATCACTTCGCGCAGGGCGTTGTCGGACCTTGTTCAGGAAGGTTACGTATACCGTATTCGCGGAAAAGGCACCTTCATCCAAGAAACGGCCGTTTCCGCCGGCCCGAAACCGATCCGGACGATCTTTTTCGCATATCAAAACCATGAAGTGTCGGATTTCAACCATCCGTTCTTTACAGACATGTTCGACGGAATCAAGGCGGCTTGCGACGAGGGCGGAATCGCCTTCCATATGTGGAACATCGGGGAAGATTACGAGCTTCCGCAGGATCCGAGCGCAGGCATCATCCTCCTGACGACGATGGACTCCTTCGATCAATCCCGCCTGTCCGTCTGGCTGCGGGAGAAACGGCGCATCGTCACCGTACATTTCTACTATCCGCATTTGGGCATTCCTTACGTCATTGTGGATAACCTGACCGGAGGCTATCTCGCAA
Organism: Cohnella phaseoli; assembly: GCF_003386235.1. Lineage (GTDB taxonomy): Bacteria > Bacillota > Bacilli > Paenibacillales > Paenibacillaceae > Cohnella > Cohnella phaseoli. The sequence continues at coordinate 210,442 of NZ_QRDZ01000011.1, read as the reverse complement.
CGCAGCATTTGCTGTCGCTTGGCCATCGCCGCATCGGAGTTATTCTGACCGGAAATTCGATTCTGGAAATCAACCAGGAGTTTTCTCTCCGGCTCCAGGGTTATCGGCTTGCGCTGTCTCAGCGGCAAATTCCGTTCGATTCCGAGCTCGTCGCAATCATGAGCGGGGACCATGAAAGGGTCAGCATGGGCAACGACGGCTTTCGACGGCTGATGTCGCTCGACAATCGTCCGACGGCGATCTTCGCGACGAGCGATTACAAGGCGTTCGGCGCGATGAACGCCGCCAAGGAGCTCGGAATAAAAGTGCCGCAGGAGATCAGCATTATCGGATACGATGACGTTAAAATAAGCGAGTATACTTATCCAACGTTATCGACCGTTAATCAGAATACGTATAAGCTCGGTCAGAGAGCCGCGGAAATTTTGCTGTATGAAATGAAGGATGGGGAAAACCGGCTTTTGAAAGACGAGATCGTGCCTACGTTAGTTCAAAGGGACAGTACGGGACCTGCTCCGGTGTAGAGCCGAGGGCAAGCGAATTGAATAGTTGGGGCTCCGTTCGGGGAGCGTAGGGCTGTCGGGAAGTTGGCGACAGCCTTTCTTATTCCGATCATGGCGAATCGGCCGTTCGGAAGCGAAAAAGATGTTGCACTGTTACGGTTTATATAGTATTCTTTTAAAAGTAAAGTATACGAAATAATAAACATTATACTTTACGGGCGACAAAGATAGGGTTCGCTCGACAGCAAGGCCGAAAATTCGGGTTTGACCGGGAAATCTTATCGACTAAGTAAAGAAAGCGCTTTACCAAAAAACGACGAAAACGAGGGTGAGATCGACATGTTCAAAAAGAAGGGGCTGGCTTTGCTACTTGGTATACTTATGTTGTCCTCGCTGCTGGCGGCATGCAGCAAAAGCAACAACGCCGCCGAGTCGAGTCCGTCCGGCTCGGCTCCGAGCCCTAGTGCGCCGGCATCGGAAACCGCTTCCTCAAGTCCTTCCGAAGCTGCGCGGGAGTTAAAAGGAACGATCAACATTTCGCTGCCCAACGCTTCTTCCTCCGTATGGAACGCAGTCGCGAACGGTTACATGGCCAAAAATCCGGGAGTCAAGGTCACGGTCGACAACAAGCCGATGGAAGGCTACAAGGAATGGCTGACCGCTCAATTCGCGGCCGGCACGCCGGAAGTGGACATGGTCGTGAACAACGAGGTCGCGGCCCTGGTCAACGAACGCAAATTCATGGACTATTACGCTTATTTCGATAAAATGAACCCCTATACCGGCAAGCCTTGGGTGGAGTCGCTCGATCTCGGAGCGATGGGCATCAACCTCGAGGGCGTCAGCTCCGAGGACTTCCTGGCCAACCTCAACTTCGAGTCCGTACAGATCGTGTGGGTATACAATAAGGAAATTTTCGAGAAAGTCGGCATTACGCAAGCGCCGAAGACGTTTAACGAACTGATCGACGCTTTCGACAAAATCAAAGCAGCGGGCTACACGCCGCTCGCTCTGGCCGGAGATTCCACTTCGATGTGGAGCGGCGAGGCCGGATGGCTGGTGCGTATTTACGCCGACCAATATTTGCGCGATTTCATCAACGTCATCCGCTCCCAAGAGCAGGACTACTCTTACGTGCCGGATATCGACGGCGCATGGCAGTATGATTTGAACGATCCTTACAACGATTCCAACAGCAACGTCACGAAAAACGAAATGCGTCATCTGAAGGCGATTCGCGACAAAGAAGGTCCGTACCAGGTGGAGGGCAATCCGAAGTGGGTTGCTTACGCCGACAATCTGAAGCGTTTGTTCCAGTATGTTCCGGAAGGCTTCTTCGGAGTTAAGGCCGAGCAAGCGTACAACCTGTTCCTCACGGGTAAAGCCGCAACATTGATGGGAACGCCGGGCCACTACTTCCAGTTGCCGAAGGATTTCGCGGACGAAGAGAAAACCGGCGCGCAAGGCGGCGTGAAGCCGTTCCAATACGGATTCTTCAACATGCCGTCGATGGAAGGCCCGGAAGTGATGGCTCCGGCCAGAACGATTCAAATTCCGATCGGCTTCTACGGCTTCGTGAACAAGTCGGCCGAGCAGAACGAACTGAACGCGGACTTCATGATGTATTTGACGAGTCCCGAAGGCTACGGCGTATACGTTAAAGCGATCCAAGACAGCGACGACGCTTCTCTGGCCGGCTCTCCGGCGCTCAAAGATATTACGCTTCCGCCGGAAATGGCGGCTGCTTTCGCGGATTTCGCTCCGATCGGCAACACCGAGGGTTACTGGAGCCCGGGCAACCAACTGGCTCGCGGTCTGATGGACTATCAGCCGTCCGTTCAGGACTGGGTAGGCAGCGTGCAGCGTTTCTTCGACGGCAAGCTGACCACAGAACAGTATTTGAAAGAACTGCAAACCAACATCGACAAATATCTCGAACCGGCGCTGAAGCAAGCGAAGAAGGAGCTGTCCGATCTGGACACGCCGGAAAGACGGCCGCCTGAACGTCAATAAGCGGACGACAACGGCACGGGCCGCCATTGGGCCTGTGCCGTTGGACCTTAACGTCGATTGAGGATCATGCGCGGAAGGGGAGGAGAGGCAGCATGAGGAAAATCGCATGGCTTGCGATGGCATTGTTATTCCTGCCGGGAATCTTCCCGGGCGTCGCATCGGCGCAGGAGGGCTGGTCTGCCGGGATCGGCGCAGATATGACGTCTATTTCCGCTGCTCCGGACGGGAGCCGTATCGCCGTCGGCAGTCGAGACGCCAAAGCGCTTGTCTATGAGGCGGATGGTAGTTTGGCGTTCGAAGCGCCGGCCGGCAACGTTGTAAACGCGGTCGAGCTTCTGGAGGACGGCAGCCTGCTGCTCGCTTCGGACGATCGGCGCCTGTACGCTTACGATCGCGATGGTAAACAGCTGTGGGCAACGGATTTGAAGCGGCAAGTCAAGAGCATGTCCGCTTCGGACGACGGCTCTCTGATCGCCGCCGTCGTGCAGCGCAACGGCGATCTCTTGTACATCGACGGCAAAACCGGAGAGCAGGTAGGCGCGGTGCCGATCAGCTCGACGATGCGGACGGTCAAAGTATCGGAGAACGGACAATGGATCGCAGTGGGCTCCACCGACCAATACGCTCACTTGTTGAGCCGGGAAGGCGTGGTCGGCAAGATTGGCGCCAAAGGACAGATTCAGGCGATCGACGTCTCCAACGAAGGGTATACGGCGATTGGAACGAAACTGAACGAAGTGGAGTTGTTTAATCCGCAGGGCCAGCCGGTTCATGCCGCCAAGACGCGGGACCATGTGACGGACGTCGCCTTCTCGGCGGACGGCAAGACGATCGGCGTCTCGGATTTATCCGGCTACTTTTATATTTTTGACGCAGACGGAAAAAAGCTGTGGGAATCCAAAGGCGGCAGCAACGGCAGAGCCGTCGCGTTCGATCCGGAGGGCAAGACGCTCTACGGGGGCACGAACGAAGGCCGTATTCTCGCATTCGATGTCGGAAGCGTAATCGCCAAGTCGAAGAGCGAGGCTAAAATGAGGACGATCGTATGGGGAATAGCCGTACTCGCGGCGCTCGCGTTGATCGCTTTTCTGCTCGGTTGGATGAGAAGACGCAACAAGCTGGGCATTTTCCGGGAGGTATGGCGTTCGAAATGGATCTACGTCGGACTGGCTCCGAGCTTTATTCTCATTTTTACGTTTTTGTATTTTCCGGCCTTCTCGGGCTTGTTTCATTCGCTGTACGAATGGCAGCCGGGCGGCAGAACGACCTTCATCGGTTTGGACAATTTCAAGCGCATGCTGAACGACCCGTTCGTCACCAAAGGCCTCGGAAATCTGGTCATTCTGGTTGTAACGGGACTCATCAAAACGCTCATTCCCCCGCTTATCGTCGCGGAGCTGATCTACCATCTGCGCAGTAAAAGGCTGCAGTACGGCTTCCGCACCGCGTTCACGGCTTCGATGGTCATTCCGGGCGTCGCGGGGTTGCTCATATGGCAAAATTTTTACGATCCGAATCTGGGCTTGTTCAACAACTTCCTGAAGCTGATCGGGCTCGGCTCGTGGGCGCACGGCTGGCTCGGCGATCCGGATACGGCGCTGTGGGCGCTGATCTTCATCGGCTTCCCGTTCGTCGGCATCCTGCAATTGCTGGTGTTCTATGCGGGGCTTCTGTCCATCTCCGAGGAGATGATCGAATCGGCGAAGATCGACGGCGCCACTTTGCCTCGCATTATCCGGTCGATTCATCTGCCGCTGCTCGCCGGTCAATTCAAGTTTCTCATTATCCTTGGACTGATCGGAATCATTCAGGATTTCAACGGCATTCTGATCGTTACCGGCGGCGGGCCGATGGATTCGACTTACGTCCCGGCGCTGCAGATGTACTACGCGGCGACCAAGTTCAACGAGCTGGGGTACGCGTCGGCGCTTGGGGTCAGCATGTTCGCGATTATTTTGATTATTACGGTCGTCAACTTGAAGTTTATCAAAACGGAAGACCATTAAGGGGGGCGAGAACATGCGATCGTTTAAAATCAGCGATGTCCGCCAGCTCGTTAATATCGCGCTGCTGGCCTTGCTCGTCTTTCTGACGCTCGTGCCGATTTTGTTCATGCTCGTCAGCTCCCTGAAGAGCAACGCGCAAATTTTGGGCAATTTCTGGGGACTGCCCGCGCCGGCCAGATGGGGCAACTACGGCGAAGCCTTCCACAGCATTTGGCGCTACATCGTTAATACGATCGCCTATGCCGTCGTCGGCAGCGTGCTCGTCATGGCTCTGTCGTCGGTGTCCGGCTATCTTTTTGCGAAGAAGACGTTTCCGGGCAAAGATTTCTTATTTATGCTAATGCTGGCCATGATGATGGTTCCCGGCATCCTGACGCTTATTCCTTCCTATGTCCTCTATGAAAATATGGGGCTGACGAATACGCCGTGGGCGATCATTATCGCTTGCGCCGCCGGTGGACAAATTTTCGGAACGTTCCTGTGTCGGACGTTCATGGCCGGATTGCCAAGCGAATTGTTCGAGGCGGCTCGCATCGACGGGGCGACGGAGCGGCGCGTGTTCCTTCAGGTCGTGCTTCCGCTCTCGGTGCCGATTCTGGCGACGCTGTTCATTATGCAGTCCGTCGGCGTGTACAACGATTATATATGGCCGCTGCTCACGATTCGCGACAGCAATCTCCAGGTGATCGCGGTCGGACTGACGATCTTCACCAAGCAGTTCGGCATTACCGATCTGGGGACGCGTTTCGCGGCATACACGATTGCGTCGTTGCCGCTGCTGGCCATCTTTTCCTTCGGGATGAAATACTATATTCAAGGCATGACGCAGGGCGCGTTAAAGCTGTAGAGCGGAGGGGATTTAAGGTGATCCGCATGTCGGACAGAAGCGCGCCGATGTATCAGGTCATGATCGACGATCTGAAAACGAAAATTCGCAGCGGAGAGTATCCCAAGGGCTGGCCGCTGCCGAATCAGCAGGAATTAGCCAAGCTGTACAAGGCTAGCGAGATTACGTCCCGCAGAGCGCTGACCGAGCTGGTAAACGAAGGTTACGTCTACAGGGTACGGGGCAAGGGAACGTTCGTGCTTAGCTCGGATCGCGAAGAGGCAGAGACGGAGGGGAGCCCGCCGCCCGTTCGGCATATCTTTTTCGTTTACCATAATCTATCCGTCGATTCGCTTAATCACCGGTATTGGGGAGATATGCTGGAAGCGATGAGGGAGGTCTGCGAAGAGAACGGGATCGAGTTCTATTTGTGGGCGGTCGACGAGCGGTATCGGCTGCCGGAGAAGCCGGGGGCGGCATACGTATTGGTCACTCCGCCTTACAACTTCGACCAGAAGTCTCTGGAGGCATGGAGGGACGAAGGCAAACGGCTTGTGACCGTGCAATTTTATTATCCGCACTTATCCGTTCCTTACGTCGTTGCGGACAATTTGACCGGGGGATACTTGGCCACGCAGCATTTGCTGTCGCTTGGACATAGGAGGACGGGCATCATATTGACCGGGAAGTCGGTCGTCGATCTGAACCAGGAGTTCTCGCTCCGGCTGCAGGGCTACCGCTTGGCGCTTCAACAGCATCAAATTGCGTTCGAACCGGAATTGGTGCGCGTCATGGACGGAGAGTCCGAAAACACAGAGATGGGCTACCGGGGGCTTAAGGAGCTGTTCGGCAGCAGCGGCTTTGAGCCGCCGACTGCGGTATTCGTTACAAGCGACCTGAAGGCGCTCGGCGCGATTAAGGCGGCGCAGGAAATGGGGCTCGACGTTCCCGGCGATGTCAGCCTGATCGGCTACGACGATCTTCGAATCAGCGCCTACACGTATCCGCACCTGACGACGATCAACCAGAATACGGCGCAGATCGGCCGTCGAGCGGTCGAGATTTTGCTGCACGAGCTGCCGAGAAGTCCGGGAGAGCTTGTCAAGGACGAGATCGTGCCGAAGCTGGTGGTTCGCGGGACGACCAGGGCGCTGCAATAACGGGGAGCGGTTAACGCTCCGTCAAGAACGGCAAGAAAGGCAAGAACGGCAAGAACGGCAAGAACGGCAAGAACGGCAAGAACGGCAAGAACGGCAAGGCTGCTCCCGAGGGCGGCCTTGTTTTTTTCTACGACTGACCAATTCGCTTACATGAAGCCCGAGGGTTCATGAAACATCGCTCGAACTGACCGCTCCCTGCAGCCTGAGGTGCCGATATGTGTGTGCAGATTCTAGGCGCCTCCGTTTCAAATTAAACTTGTCTCGAGAAGGCAGATGTATGCCAGTCGGTCAGCCATATTTTTCTTTTTAAGGATGGCAGATTTGCTCTCTGCGAAACATTGTATTTTTTCGCCGCGGACCGTCTTGACATGAATTCGGGATAATGTGAAAATAAGGTTGTGTTGGCACTCGAGCGAAGTGAGTGCTAATCGCCCGTCAAAACCGTTTATCGTTAGTCTATTTACATATCCGAGAGGAGAACAATCATGGAAAAGAAACAATTCCAAGCGGAATCCAAACGACTGCTCGAAATGATGATCAACTCCATTTACACGCAGCGGGAGATTTTTCTGAGAGAGCTAATCTCCAACGCCAGCGACGCCGTAGACAAAATCTACTACAAAGCGCTGACCGACGAAAACCTGACTTTTAACAAAGAGGATTACTTCATTAAAATTACCGCGGACAAAGCGTCTCGCACGTTGACGATCTCCGACACCGGCATCGGCATGACGAAGGACGAGCTGGAGAACAATCTGGGCATTATCGCCAAGAGCGGCTCGCTCGCGTTCAAGAAGGAGAACGAAGCGCAGGACGGCCACAACATTATCGGGCAATTCGGCGTCGGCTTCTACTCGGCTTTTATGGTTGCGGATCAGGTAACTGTGACGAGTAAGGCGCTTGGCAGTGACGAAGCTTACCGCTGGGAATCGACGGGCGCGGACGGCTACACGATCGAGCCGACGGGGAAAGATACGGTCGGTACGGAGATCGTGCTGAAGATTAAAGAGAACACGGAAGAGGATCAATACGACGAGTTCCTGGAGCAGTATCGGCTCAAGGCGATCGTCAAGAAATACTCCGACTTCATTCGTTACCCGATCAAGATGGACATTACGGGCAGCCGTCCGAAAGAGGACGACGACAAGGAGTTTGAGGAATACGTCGAGGAGCAGGTCGTCAACAGCATGGTGCCGATCTGGCGCAAAAACAAAAGCGAGCTGACCGACGCCGACTACGAAAACTTCTACAACGAGAAGCGCTACGGCTGGGATAAGCCGCTGAAGCATATCCACCTCAGCGTTGACGGCGCGGTTCGTTATCAGGCGATTTTGTACATTCCGGAAAGTACGCCTTTCGATTATTACACGAAGGAATTCGAAAAAGGCTTGGAGCTGTATTCCAACGGCGTGCTCATTATGGAAAAATGCGCCGACCTGCTGCCGGATTACTTCAGCTTCGTGAAAGGCATGGTCGATTCCGAGGATCTGTCGCTCAATATTTCTCGGGAAATGTTGCAGCATGATCGTCAGCTGAAGCAGATCGCGAAGAACATCCAGAGCAAGATCAAAAGCCAGCTGCAAAGCTTGCTCAAAGACGAGCGCGAGAAGTATGAGAAGTTCTATGAAGGCTTCGGCCGTCAGCTCAAGTTCGGCGTTTATAACGACTACGGCATGAACAAGGATGTGCTGCAGGATCTGCTGTTGTTCTACTCCTCCAAGGAGCAGAAGCTGGTCACGCTGGACGAATACGTCTCTCGTATGCCGGAAGAGCAGAAGTTCATTTACTACGCAACCGGAGCGTCGAAAGAGCGGATCGAGAAGCTGCCGCAAACGGAGCTTGTCGCCGACAAAGGCTACGAAATTCTCTACTTGACCGATGACATTGACGAGTTCGCCGTTAAGGTGATCGCCAGCTATAAGGAAAAAGAGTTCAAATCGGTTTCCAGCAGCGACCTGGGCATCGAAGCGGACGAGAAGGACAAGGAGAGCGCAGCCGAAGCCGAGGAGAGCAAAGAGTTGTTCGAAGCGATGCAGGAATTCCTGGGCGACAAGGTGAAAAGCGTTCGGGCTTCCAAACGTCTGAGAAGTCACCCGGTATGCTTGACCACCGAGGGCGATCTGACGATCGAAATGGAGAAGGTGTTGAACGCGATGCCGAGCAGCCCTGGCGTTAAGGCCGAGAAGGTGCTGGAAATCAACGTCAACCATGCCGTATTCCAGTCGCTCAAGGACGCTCATGGCAAGGACAAGGAGAAGCTGAACCTGTACACAAGTCTGCTGTACAATCAAGCGCTGCTCATCGAAGGCTTGCCGATCGGCGATCCGGTCGAATTTACGAACGATATTTGTAAAGTGATGGTATAAAAAAGCAAGGGGCCGTCGGCCGATTCGATGTTCACGAGTCGGCGGGCGGCCCTTTGGCGTTGAATGAGCGCATGTAGGAGCGGCTCAAGCGAATAAGTCCGCGAGGCGGTCTTATCGTCGCCGAAACGCCGTGGCTTGAGCGAATAAGTCCGCGAGGCGGTCTTATCGTCGCCGAAACGGCCCAGCGTGAGCGAATAAGTCCGCGAGGTGGTCTTATCGCCGCCGAAACGCCGTGGCTTGAGCGAATAAGTCCGCGAGGCGGTCTTATCGTCACCGAAACGCCTCGGCGTGAGCGAATAAGTCCGCGAGGCGGTCTTATCGTCGCCGAAACGCCCGGGCGTGAGCGAATAAGCCCGCGAGGCGGTCTTATCGCCGCCGAAACGCCGTGGCTTGAGCGAATAAGCCCGCGAGGCGGTCTTATCGCCGCCGAAACGCCGTGGCTTGAGCGAATAAGTCCGCGAGGCGGTCTTATCGCCGCCGAATCGGCCAGACTTGAGCGAATAAGTCCGCGAAGCGGTCTTATCTACCGCCGAATCGGCAAGGCGTGAGCGAATAAGTCCGCGAGGCGGTCTTATCATCGCCGAAACGCCGTGGCTTGAGCGAATAAGTCCGCGAGGCGGTCTTATCGTCGCCGAATCGGCCCCGCGTGAACGAATAAGTCCGCGAGGTGGTCTTATCACCGCCTAATCGGCCAGGCGTGAGCGAATAAGTCCGCGAGGCGGTCTTATCATCGCCGAAACGCCCCGGCGTGAGCGAATAAGTCCGCGAGGCGGTCTTATCACCGCCGAAACGCCCCGGCGTGAGCGAATAAGTCCGCGAGGCGGTCTTATCATCGCCAAAACGCCCGGGCGTGAGCGAATAAGTCCGCGAGGCGGTCTTATCGCCGCCGAATTGGCCCCGCGTGAGCGAATAAGTCCGAGAGGCGGTCTTATCTACCGCCGAATCGGCCAGGCGTGAGCGAATAAGTCCGCGAGGCGGTCTTATCATCGCCGAAACGCCGTGGCTTGAGCGAATAAGTCCGCGAGGCGGTCTTATCACCGCCGAAACGCCCCGGCGTGAGCGAATAAGTCCGCGAGGCGGTCTTATCGCCGCCGAATCGGCCAGACTTGAGCGAATAAGTCCGAGAGGCGGTCTTATCACTGCCGAATCGGCCAGGCGTGAGCGAATAAGCCCGCGAGGCGGTCTTATCGCCGCCGAAACGTCGCCGAATCGCAGCAACTTGCCCGAGTGTTACTCGCTAACGTCATAGGAAGGCGAATATAGTTGGAACCTGTTTTTGCCCAACTCTTTGGACCGGTAGAGGGCGTTGTCCGCATTTTCGCATAGTGTGCTGGAGTCGGCGCCATGCTCCGGAGCGAGGGCGATGCCGATGCTAGCCGTAATATGCTGTTCGAGCAGCTTGACTTCGGACGAGATCGCCCGACGAACCGAGCTCAGCACACGGGATGCCGTTTCCTCAGCCTCCTGCGGCGTAACCGACGGCAGCAGCGCCACGAATTCGTCGCCGCCCAGCCGATAGGCATAGGCTTTGACTCCGATTGCGGCGCGGATTCCTCGTGCGACGCCGCAGAGTACCCGGTCGCCGGCATCGTGGCCCATTCGGTCGTTGACGATTTTGAAATTGTCCAGATCGATCAGCAGCAGCCCGGGTTTGCCGTTCGGCTTCGCTAACGTTTTGCGAATATCCTCCTCGAAGGCCGCCCTGTTCATCAGCCCGGTCAGACTGTCATGAAAGGCCAAATACATCGGTCTGGCCACCCAGCCGGCAATAAGCAACGACAATCCAGCAGCTATGACAAGAACGCCGAACAACTGATAGATAAAAGTTCGGGTATTAACGCTAAGCACACGATCCAGCTCTTTTTCGTTGTAGGCGATTTCCAGTACCTTTAGTCTGGTCAAACTCATATCGTACAGCGACTCATGCCGAACATAGCGGTAGACAACCGTCTCTCCTTGATGTTCCTCGCGGTACTCGGTTGTTTTTCCGGTAGCCAGCGCAGTATCAAAGGCTTGCCTTTTCGTCCCTTTCAGCGCTCCATATCCGCTAGATTCGCCTGTGCCCCCGATCGACCGGCTGACGTTATTCAGAATGCGAATCCCGTTGATGGAAGAATTTCCGAGTACAAGCTCTTCGATGGTTTGAATGAAGTTGAACTTTTGATAGATTTCGTTTTCGTACTGCGAATAACCGAGCTCGATAATATACTTCTTATCTTTTGTCGCGATATAGCTGTATTTTTTCAATTCGCCGGAATGCTGCTCCATATCGATGCCCTCTGCGAAAAATCCGCCGTCGGATCGCCTCATATCCAGAACTTCCGTCAAAGAGGCGCAGCATTCGTCGAAATCCATGCCCAGATCGGGCAAATAGCTGCTATAGACGATTTTGTTTTCTTCGTTGATTAGATAGATATCGACTTGATAAGTCTCTTTTAGCTTCTGAAAATCCCACTTGTCGACATCGGGATTCGCTTCATACTTGTCGACAAGCTCGTAGGAAATCTTCTTCATGTCGAGCATTTTGTTTTGTCCGAACAGAGAGTAGGCTTTATCGAGCGTATTTAACGCCCGGTGGATCGATGTTTCGTAAAATTCGATCTGCTTTTCCGTATTCGCGATAGCCTGATCTCTCATTCTGAGATGATCCGAGATAGCCAGCAGCGCAGAGACCAGCATTGCAAACAGAATCAAGGCGCAGACGAGCTTTAGCTGAAATCGCGATTTCATGTTGGACAAGTGAATCTCTCCTGTCTGACCGATGAAGTGAGATGAATTGAAACATTATAATGTTTTTGTCGAAATGGCAGGTTTTGGCTAGAAATGAGTCGGTAAGTCTGGTATGATAATGCCATTGTTTTCCTTTAATATGGGTTATATCTAAATTAAGGAGATGTCGGAATACGTGAAAAAAATCTTATCCGTCTTGTTCGCAATTCTGTTGGCGACGACCGGCGCCAATCTGGCGACGGCCGCTACGTCCACGGCGCCTTCGAAAGCGCAGTCCGCCGTAATTTCAAAGTATATGACCGCTGTGGAGACCGGCGACCGGAAGCTGCTGAAAAGCATCCTGCATCCTTCCGTTAAAATCCAGAGCACTTCCTTCGACGCTCTCGACGGAGTTAAGTCTTTTATCGACGAGAATGACGGGTTTATCAAGCATGTCGACGTGAAAATCGTAAAATCCGGTTCTCCGGACAAAAAGCTCGGACAAGCCTTTAAGCTGAGCGGTTATCTGATCACCGCAACCCCGGAGATTTTTACCTTGTCCAAGTACAGCGTCAGCGTCTATTTGCTTAACGACAAGGGCAACCCGAAATTCGTAACCGAGAAATCCGCGAAAAACGATCTGATCGAGGATCTGGAGTCCGTTCCGGACAAAACGTGGACCAAGGTGGAGAAGCTGCTGACGGATAAATACGGGGAGGAGTACTTCGAGCTGCTGGCCGGGGAGTCCGATGACGAAATCGCTTCGGAAGAGGCGGGCTACTATTATACGGCCGATGAATTGATCGAAGAAGCGCAGCTGGAATACAAGGATCTGAAGTATGCCAAGGGAGTGTTCACGAACACCGGCAGCCTCTTCTCGCAGATCGTGCTGTCGGATACCGGGTTAACTTCCGTCACGTTTAAGTTTGAGAATACGGGACCGACCGATCTGATCGTTTCCGCAGACGGTTCGGGACAAGATGAGGTAATCGTAAAGGCCAAATCGACGAAGACGATTACGTTCGAAGCCGATCCGTCGATTTCTCATTTGTTCATCATTCGCTTCGACAAGGATTACGACTCCAAGAACAGCGTCAGCGGCAAGATCGCGTTTAAGCTATCGGGGCTGAAGGCGTATACCGAATAGGCGAGTTTTCCGCGGAGCCGTCCAAGAAGCAATTCAAAAAGCGCATGTATCTCCTTCTTTTTCTCAAGGAGATACATGCGCTCTTTTTCAATCGAATACCTCGTAAATCTACAACATCAGCTCCAGCCATTGCTCCTTCGTGACCGGACCTACATAGAAGGGCAGCTCGATGCTGTCCAGCAACGAGCCGATGGCGGAAGCTTCGTAGCGGGTGCCGATAAATTTGGCCGCGAGCTCCGCGCTATCGCCGCGTCCGAAGAAGTCGCCGTAGATCGCGGCTCCGGCGATCACGCCGTCCTCGACTTGCAGTCGCACATCGAACGTGCCGGCGCCTTCGAGCCGCTTCGTCTGCCGCACGTTAAACGCCGGAGAACGGCCGTAGTTCCACTCCCAGCTCCGGTAACGCTCTTCGGCCAGCTTGCGCACATTGGCCCAATCTTCCTCGCTCAGCTCGTAGCGGGGAATTTCCTTTTCCCCCTCAAATAGAGAAACAAGCAGCTTCTCCCGGAACTGCTCGACCGTCATCGGCTCCTGAAGAAATTCCACAATGTTAGCCACGCGACTGCGAATCGATTTGGTTGCCTTGGAAGCATATTTCTCGGCGTTGGCCTTCAGCGCGGATACGACATTCTCGATTTCCGAATCGAATAGCAGCGTGCCGTGGCTGAACATTTTACCTCTGGTGGAGAACTGCGCGTTGCCGGAAATTTTGCGCTCTCCGACCTGCAGATCGTTGCGGCCCGTCAGCTCGGCTTCGACGCCCATTTTATTCAAAGCGCGCACGACCGGCTCGGTAAACTTCTTGAAATTGTGGAACGATTGGCCGTCGTCCTTCATGATGAAGCTGAAGTTCAGATTGCCCAGATCGTGATAGACGGCGCCACCGCCGGACAATCTGCGCACGACGTGAATGCCGTTTTCCTTCACATACTCGGCGTTGATCTCTTCCACCGTGTTCTGATTTTTGCCGATAATGATCGATGGTTCGTTAATATAGAACAGCAAGTAGTCGTCCGTATCCGGAAGCGAGCGCAAAATATATTCTTCAAGCGCCAGATTCAGCGTCGGATCGGTGATGCCGTTATTGCTGATAAATTTCATCGCGTTTCCCTCCGTTGGGCGGATAATGAGCTTGCCTTTTCATTGTACCTCCGAGACCCGCCGCTGTCACATCGTGCCGTATTTGGCCGTTAGCTCCTCCAGCAGTTTGCGAATGCGCGCGATCAGCTCCGGCGGCTCTTCCACGGTCGCTTCGCTGCCCAAGCCGAGAAAAAACTTGGCGAAGTAAGGAAGCTCGCTTTCCGGGACGCACTGATTCAATCGTCCGGTTCCGTCCTCGCGCACCTCGATGAACGGGACATGCGACAATTCTCCTTGGCATCGCTGCACGCCCTCGCGGCTCAGCTCGGCGACGATGCGGGCTTCGATCCTCTCCTCGCGTCCAACGTCCTCCCAGTTGCCCAGGTGAATAAGGCGCAGGTCGAGCGGTTTGATTCCAGTCTTGTCGAAGGAGGCCGATCGCATCCGATCGCAGCGGAACAGACGAAAGCCCCGGCGCAGAAAACAGTAGGCCGCGCAGTACCAGAAGCCGTTGCTCGCATAGATGCCGACCGGTTGAATGCTGCGCTCCGAATCTCCCTGCTTGTTCTCGTACCGGATCGTCACCACTCGCTGCCGCACGGCCGCCTCCAGCAAAATGCCAAGCCCTTCGACCTCCTGCTGGCGGTTGTGAGCATGGAAATCGACCCGGTTTTTCATCTCGTCGATCCGATCCCTGACGTCTCCCGGCATGTAGAAGTAGAACTTCTGAAGCGCGGAGGAAGCTTCGGCCTCGAACGGCAGCGACTGGTAGTGGCGAAGTGCATGACTGGCAAAAAACATCGCGACCGCCTCGCCCTCGCTGAACGCGATCGGAGGGAGAATTCGTTCCTTCAGCACCTGATAGCCGCCGTGCGGACCCACTTCGGAATAGAGCGGGACGCCGAGCTCGCCAAGCTCCTGCAGGTCTCTCATGATCGTTCTGGGCGACACGCCAAACTCGGCGGCCAACTCCTTCACCGTAAATTTGCGCATTCGGTTCACAGTCATCATGAGTTCCATCAAACGCTTCGATTTCGACATCGGTTTTTCTCCCGTTTTTTGACCATAATTATGACAGCAGTTGTCACTATTATAAGCTATAGTAGGAGTCGAAACCAACGGAACCAACTAACGCCAAATCGAGGAGAGATAAGGATGAACGAACTGAAGGAAATGAAGCAGCTGCTGTTCGAGGAGCTGGAGCTGATTGTCGGAACGACCGTTAAGCTGCTAGGCAAAATCAAAGCCGAGCATTGGGAGCATCGTCCCGCGGCCAATATGAGAAGCTTGCTGGAGCTTGCGCAGCATTTGGCGGGAGTGCCTTCCGTGGATTTGCTGATTTTGAAAGAAAATGCGGAAGAGGCAATCAGGGAGCTGGAAGCGCGAATTGAAGCGGACGGAGAAAATGCGGACAAGCTCGCGGGATGGATGACGTCGGGAATGGCCGAACTGAAGGACTACATGGAGGGTCTGTCCGACGAGGATTTTCTGCATAGGAAAACAAAGCCGTTCTATTTGGAGCACGGATCTTCGCAGGCCAAATGGCTGATCGAGATCGTTACGCACGCCCAGCACCATCGCGCGCAGATGTTCAACTATATGAAGGCGCTGGGCTACGAGATCAGCATGTTCGATTTGTATAGCGCATAAGCGGATAGCGCGGCTGACGACAGGGAGGCGTTCTACTCGACGACGGAGTAGGCGCTTCTCATTTTGCCCAGACCATGACGCGCCAGCTCCAGCGCCGAGCGATCGCCGACGTCGCGCAGGAACAGCTCCAGCGACAGAAACCCTCGATAACCGAGCTTGTTCAGCCTGCGTGCCAGCTCGCCGGAGGGAGCGATTCCGTCTCCGGGGAACAGACGGTCCTCGTCTCCGATCGTCTCCCGCGGAGGCAGCTCGGGATAATCGTTCGCATGCACGATGCCGATGCGGTCCGCGGACAGAAAGTCGAGATCGTTAAGCGAGCTGCCGCCGGTATACATATGGAACGGATCGAGCAGGAGGGTTGCATCCGCTACGCGGCTTTGCATGGCGATGTACACCGCTTCGCTTAAGCGGTTTAGCTTGGGCGAGCGACCCCAAAATTCCAGAACCGGAGCGACGCCGTGCTTCCGGCATTGCTCGGCCAACGCGGCAAATCGATCCGCAATGTCGTCCAGCGAAGCGTTCGCGACGCTGCCGAACGGAGGCGCGGCAAACGACGGGCAGCCCAGCTCGGACAGCAGCGCCAGCTCCTCGTCAGTCTGCACGGCGGCGCTCCGGCGAACCGCTTCGTCTTCATCTGCCCATGCAATGAACGAGATAGCATTGGCGATTTCGATGCCAAGCCCCTCCGCTTCCCGTCGCAGTTCATCCGCCGTCCCTCCTTCCGCCACATGCTGCTGCAGGTCCTTCATCCAGATTTCGATCCCGTCATAACCCGCCTGGGCGGCAATGCGAATTTGCTCACGGATACCAAGCTCGTAAGGAAACAACGTAGAAGCGTTAAGCGCCGTGCGAAAAGGGAAATGAGCCATCGTAGAAACCTCCGTATTTTCCGAATTTGACGAGAATAACATGTTCACTTTGACGATAGATCGCACCGAACGCCGTCGTTTACACGAGCGGCGCCTGCTTTGTCTGGCGCAGCTTGCGATGTCTTTGCGGCGTAGTGCCGAACAGCGACTTGAACGATTTGTGGAAATGTCCCAGATTGCCGAAGCCCGCCTCCAGGGCGATATCCAGCACGCTTCTGTCCGAACCGAGCAGCAGGTTCTCGGCGTACTGCAGCTTGACGCGGTTTAAGTAGGCGAGAGGGGATTGATCTTCCCATTGCCGGAACACCCGGCATAGATGAGCATGGGATTTGCCGGACAGCCGCATCATGGCCGGAATGCCTTCGAGGAAGTTGACCGGATCGTGCATTTCCTTGCAGAGCCGGGAGAGCCACTCCGGCTTTCCATCGCGTTCCGCTGCTGCTTCCGGAAGGAAATAATAGCCGTACGTCTCCGCCAGAATCGAGCGCAGCATCGTCCGGAACCGTAGCTTGTCCCTCTGCGGAATCCGGATCAGACCGGTTAAGCGATCTTGGAGCAGCCGCTTCTCCTGGCGAGACAAATGCACGACAATCGGATCAGGCGCAGAGTGAAAAGCTTGCTGCGGAAACCCGGCGCCCAGGTACGCGAACAAATCCGTCAGCGTATGCTCATAGAAAGACAGATTGATGAGTCGGCAATCGGTATCCGGAAGCGGCTCGTAATAATGAACGTCCCGAGGGCGCATAAAGACGAGATCCCCTTCTTCCAACCGTTCCTTCTTGCCGTTGACGCAATGATAGGCGGCTCCCTCGACGATAACAAAAAATTCGTAAAAGTCGTGGGTATGGATTCCGGAAGTATTTCCGATGCCCGTGATGTCGCGATAATGCCCCTCCGCTTCGGGATCGATGCCGATTTCCGCTCTGAGCGTGACGATGTCCATTCGCAGGCTCGCTCCTTTCTCTATCAAAATATCATATTTTTCGTCCGGCGCGGAGTCGAATTTGACCCAATGCAAAAATAGCGTAGTTTCGTGCGAGTAATCGGCAAGACGAGCCGAGACGGCCGTGATAGCATGTGCTTAACGACAATGTCAACCAAGGGGCTGATTAGCGATGCTATTGATCGATCAGAGGGAACGAATCGATGCGGGCTTGCGCGTGTACGAGAGCGCGAAGCTTCGCTTTTATGGCGTAGAGGGCTTTGACGTATACAACGTTTCCATTCCTTTTCGCTGGAAGGGCAAGGAGTACATGTTCGGGCGCGTGGAAAGACGGGAGGAGTGGGCGCGCTCCTGGGTGCGGCTGTTTGAGAAAGCCGGACAGGACGAATGGTCGCTTGTTCCCGGCTCCATGATCTATCAACTGGAGGATCCGTACGTAAGTCTGATTGGCGAAACCTTGGTCATGGGGGGGACGCATGTCCGGTACAAGCAAGGTGGCGTGGACACGTACTTCGGATACTTTTACCGGGGAACGGACGTGGACGATCTTTATTATTTTACGACCGGACCGGAATATATGAAGGATATTCGTCTGGTAGAGATGGACGGCGGGCGCATAGGCGTATTCTCGAGACCTCGAGGCGAGAACGTGCGCAGGAAACACGGAAGCGAATCGATGATCGGCTTTACCGTCATCGACAGTCTCGACGAGCTGACGGCGGACGTCGTGGAGAACGCGCCTTATATCGACGGCCTGTTCGGCAAGGACGAATGGGGAGGCTGCAATCAAGCCTATTATTTGGAGAGCGGCAACGTAGGGGTCATCGGTCATAAATGCTATAAAACGGTCGGAGAAGACGGGCAGCTTAAGCAGGTGTATATGAACTTCTCGTTCGTGCTGATCGTGGCGAGGCATGAGGCGGTCGACCAGAAGATCATCGGCACGCGCTCCTGTTATCCGGACGGACCGGCGAAAAAGCCGATGCTGACCGATTGCGCGTTCACGTCCGGAATCGTAATGAGGGAGGACGGGAAGTGCGATTTGTATAGCGGCATAGGGGACGCGGAGGTTGGTCGGATCGCGATCGATTACCCGTTCGAGGGACATGGCCGGATCGTCTCGAGGTTCTGACAGCGGAACGTCGGGATGGGCGAAGACAAGCGACAAACCTCGAAGTTGTTCTTCTTAAGGAGCTGTCCCATAAGTAAGGTCGTACAAGATGATCGATTAGGGTAAAGTGCATGTATCTTCTGGAGACCTAATCATGACCCACAACGTTTCCAATTTATTGGAGATTAAACTTTTACGACGGATCTATTTGCACACATGAGCTTACGCAGGGAAGTTAGTCGGAAATTCGTACAACGCAGCTCGAACCAGGCTTAAACGGCGGACGTTTGTAGGAAAAACCGCACCGAAAGCAACTCGGTTCAGACTCAAACGACGAACGTTTGTAGGGAAAATCGTATAAATCGACCAAGATCAGGGATTCTAGGTCACTAAAGCGTCTTCGATAATTATACGAATAACTTCTGGGGATTATCTGGAAGTGTTGTGGGTCATGATTAGCCTGGAGACTGCCTCATACGGTCCCGAAATCACCTTTAACGGGTTTACCCATTCAGATTTCGGGATCACGACAATCTTCCCTATCGCTCATCTTTTCGTACGACTCTTTTTACTTATGGGCCAGCTGCCTGCTTATTGGACAGCCCCTCTTGTTGCTCCGAACAGAGCAATGCTATCATTAAAACTTGCTAGGGCGTGTTTGAAAACCCGCTCAGGGGCATCTTTCACCGCTTTTTCCTCCAGTACGCCTTCACAAAACTTCCTTGCATGGAACGAAAATTCGGCAAAATTTGCTGCCCTCGGAGTATTCAGACACGCCCAAACCCGCGCCACACCTACGATTCCGGAGTAAAAAGTTTGTTTTTCAAACGAATCTTGCAGGATCAAACTTCATTTTTCTGTGAAAAAGAGTAATCTGAACAGTAGCGGAACGGTCGAATTCAGCCATTTATTGTAAGCGCTTCACAACGGGTGTATAGAGACAGGGGGACGAAAATGAAGCGTATGTTGGAAGGGATCAAGCTTAGAACGTGGTATTCGAAATTTTTCTTGTCTTTCGTCGTTCTATCGGCGGCTATGGCTTTAACCGTCACGACGCTGCTGTCGCAGGCTTTCTCCAAGGGCTCGGCAGAGCAGATCAACGAAATTTCGCAGAAGAGGCTGGAGCAGAGCAGAAGCGTGTTCGAGTTCGTGCTCGATCAGGCGCGGCTCGTCGCGCTTCAGCTGTCGTTGGACAACGATCTTATTCGGACGATGAACAGCCCGGAGCCGACGGCGGATTATTTTCTCTACAGCGCCACGCTCCGGAAGATCAACGATCAGATGTTAACGAACAAAAACATATACTCGATCACGCTTTACAACGGGCTAAGCGACGCTTTGATCGGGACGGACCGGGATAAGGCGAAAGCCGAGCAAGAGACGATCGCCTGGCTGACGGAGTCGGATGCCGTGCAAAGCTTGGGCAGGGCGATTCCGCGCAGGCTGGAGGTAGAGGGACGGGAGGAGCCGGGCGAACGGGTCTATACGGTATTCTGGTACGACCGGAATTACGAGAGCCGGGAAATTACGAGCGCCATCATATTGAACCTGACCTTGGACGGCTTTGCCGATCAGCGGGCAGGGACGGTCGAAGGAGACAGATTTCTGATTCTGGACCAGACGGGACGCCTCGTCTTCTCTCCCGGTTCGGACCGATTTCTCGACGATCTCTCGGATACGGCTCTCGTAGAGCGAATTCTATCCTCCGGAACGAATGAAAGCTTCATAGACGAGACGGGCAGCGGGAAGACGCTCGTCTCCTCGGTCTATTCGGAGCAGCTCGGCTGGTATTTCGTCTCCGCGATTCCTTACGAGACGGCGACGAAGCCGATCTCCGACATTCGCAGGACGGCGATCTGGACTTGTCTCGCATTGTTGGCCTTGGCTCTGGTCGTTTCCGCCGTCTTGAGCGGGATGCTGTCCTCGCCGTTGTCCAGGCTGGCCCGGAAGGTGCTTGCTTCCCCAATCGATACGGGGAGCATATCGGAGAAGAAGCTAAGCGAGATGGAGATTCTAAACCGCTTCTACGCCAATGTGACCGAGAAATACGAGCGGCTGGAAGCGACGAGCCGAAGCTCGCATCTGTCCATGAAGGCCGAGTATCTTAAGGAGCTGCTTCACGGCATCCGAGTACCGGAGCCGGGCGAAGCCGCGCAATACGGTCTGAATGTCGATCCGGTCGGAGGGGACGCTTCGCTACTGGTAGCGGTTCTGAAGCTCGACGGCATCGCGGAGCTGGCAGTGCGTGAGGACGAGCTCGACCATACGGTCCGTGCCGTTCTGTCCGACTTCGCGGAGCGTTATCTGAAGAGCAGAATCGCTTGCGACGTCGTTAAGGTCGACAAGGAAATCGTTCTGCTCATCGGAGAAGACGGGACGTCGCAGAGTGCGTCCTTAGAAGCGCTGAGCGACTTGCAGCGAGAAGTGGCGCAGGATTACGGCGTGACGCTGACGATCGCCATCGGCCAGCCGGTTCGCAGCGGACACGAGCTCGGCGACGCTTATTTGAGCGCGAAGGAAACCGTCTTGTACCGTCTTGTCCACGGGGAAGGGAAAATTCTCTTCTATGAGGAGATTGTGTCCAAGCTTGATTCCGAATTCGAATACCCGCACGCCAAGCAGAAGGCGCTGCTGGAGACGATAAAAACCGGGAAGGAAGAGAAAGCGGAAGCGGCCGCGGCGGATTTCTTCAGCGAGCTTAGACGCGCGTCCTATCCGATGATCCGGTCCGCCGTGCGGTACCTGCTGTTCTCGCTACTCTCCGCGGCCGCTCCGAACTCGACCGCTTCGACTGCTTCGGGCAGTTATCTCGGAGCGCTGGAGGAACTGGAGAAGATGGAGTCCTTACAGCGGATCGAGGAATGGTTCGCGGGGTACGCGAGGACGGCGATCCGGGCGGCTGTGACGAGCAAGAAGCATCCGAAGTCGGGGCTCGCCGAAGACATCGCTTCTTTCCTGGAGGAGCAATACGGCAATCCTGAGCTTTCGATCGAACTGGTAGCCGAACGGTTTCATTACAACGGAATTTATTTCGGCAGACTGTTTAAGGAGATGTTTAATCAGACGTTCCTGGAATATGTGACCGAGATGCGGATTCGCAAGGCGAACGAATTATTGGCGGATTCGAAGCTGACGGCGAAGGAAGTGGGGGAGAAGGTTGGCTTTCTCAACGCCTCTTACTTCGTCACCTGGTACAAGAAGCATACGGGCTTGGCTCCAACCGAGTATCGGAAGCAGATATAAGGCGCGGCGCCGCATCCGGTCCGTTAGCATTCAGCGTCGCGAACGTTTGAAAAGCTGCGATACGCGCCGCAGGCGCTTTTTCAAAGGCTTGAACCTCAGCGAATAAAAGCAAAGTTGCTTATTCAAACTTGTCGGTCCACCGATGTAAGCGCTAAATTGGAGACCGTAAGCCGAGAGGCGAGGCAAGGAGAAGGGGGTGAGCATCTTGAGGAGAGCCGCACGCTTTATATCGGCCGATCTCGTCAAAAACCGTTTTTTGTACGTATTGGCTTTGCCCGGACTTGTTTATTTCCTGCTCTTCTGTTATTGGCCGATGGCCGGGGTTGTCGTGGCGTTTAAGGAGTACCGGATGGACCTTGGCATCTTCGGAAGTCCGTTTAACGGCTTGGACAATTTCAGGTTTCTGACGGTCGACACGGCCTCGGTGCTGAAAGCGATCTTCAATACGTTGTTTCTGAACGCCTTGTTTATCGGGATCGGAACGTTCCTGGCCGTACTGACCGCGCTTCTGGTGAACGAGATCCGCTTTGCTTTATTCAAGAAGATTTCCCAATCGCTTATTATTTTGCCGAATTTCATTTCCTGGATTATCGTCGCCGTGTTCGCTTACAACTTCCTGAATACGGACTACGGCATCCTGAACGGTTGGCTGAAGGGCTTGGGAATCGATCCGGTCGGCTGGTACAATCGCGCCGAATTGTGGCCGGGCATTCTGGTCGTGCTGTATTCCTGGAAGACGGTCGGGTTCAACAGCATCATCTATCTTGCGGCCATCGCTGGAATCGACCAGGAGCAATACGAATCGGCGGCTTTGGACGGCGCGAGCAAGCTAAGGCAAATGTGGCATATTACCGTGCCCGGCATTTCCAAGACGATCATCATTTTGCTGCTGCTTGCGGTCGGTCGGATTTTCTACGGAGATTTCGGCATGATTTACGGACTCGTAGGCGATAACAGCTTGCTGTTCTCGACGACCGACGTTATCGATACTTACGTGTATCGCGCGCTGCGCACTTTGAACGACGTCGGGATGTCGTCAGCGACAGGCTTGCTGCAATCGGTCGTCGGCTTCGTTCTCGTCTTCGCGGTCAACGCTGCCGTACGAAGGCGCGACAAGGATTCCGCGCTGTTCTAGAACAAGAATCCGGAAAGGAGTCAACCGATGAAGCACCGATCGCCCGGCGACAAAATCGTTTCGGGATTCGCCTACGTTTATTTGCTCTTGTTCGTCATCGCCGCGATTATCCCGTTCATGACCATCGTCTCTACGTCGCTGACCGACGAGCGCTATCTTCGGGCGAACGGATTCGATCTGTTCCCCCACGAATTGACGCTGGAAGCCTACAGGTTCGTGCTGGGCAGAGGTTCCGCTATTTTGGACGCGTACCAGGTGACGACAATCGTCACCGTAGCCGGCACTTTGTTCAGCATGCTGCTGACGACGATGATGGCGTTCGCTTTGTCCCGGAAGGAATGGAAGATGGCGGGACCGATCTCGTTCCTCGTCTATTTCACGATGCTGTTCAACGGCGGCCTCGTTCCGTGGTACATCGTCACGACGAAGTATTTGCACTTGTACGATCATTTGCTTGCCTTGATTTTGCCGTATGCCATTAATGCGTTTAACTTGCTGATCATGAGGAGCTTCATCTCGACGATTGACAACTCGATTTTCGAAGCCGCCAAAATCGACGGAGCCAACGAAGTCCAGCTGTTGTTCCGGATCGCGCTGCCCCTGGCGCTGCCGGGAATCGCCACGATCTGTCTGTTCTATGCGATCAGCTACTGGAACGATTGGTGGCTCGGGCTCATGCTCGTCAGCGACAGGGAGCTATATCCGCTGCAATTGCTGATTCGGGCTATCACTTCCAATATTACGTACGCGGCGTCAAGCTCTTCGAACTCGTCGATCGCCGCAGCAGCCATCCCCAAGGAAGGCGTGAAAATGGCGACGACGGTGTTGACGATCGGGCCGATTATTTTGCTCTACCCGTTCCTGCAGCGCTATTTCGTTAAAGGGCTGACGGTGGGAGGCGTTAAGGGATAGCGAAATCCGCGGCGTCTACCGCGAGATTCGCAACCCTTGTTCACAGGATGTTGCTTAAAAAGGTTGTTCAATAAGAGGAGGACGTTGAATGCGTATTTCGTTCGGAAAATGGTCTGGAGTCGTTCTGTCCAGCGTACTGCTGGCCGCATTGGTAAGCGCGTGCGGTTCATCCAATAAGGAGGGCACGGCGTCTCCTAGCGGAACCGTCGCGCCGTCGGCCCAGGCAAGCGAGTCGGCGCCAAGCTCGGAGGCCCTGCCGGTCGTGACCTTGAATATCGTCTACCCGGGCGATCCGCAGCCGGATCAGGATGCGGTTACAGCGGCATTGGAGAAGAAATTGGCGGAAGACGGAGTTAACGTAAAATTAAAATACCAGTATATCCCGTGGGGAGATTATTTCCAGAAGCTGCCGATCATGCTGGCTACCGGCGATCAGGTAGACATCATGTGGACCGATCCGAACCTTCTGGGCACGTTTGTCAAGTCGAACTCGATCGCGCCGCTCGACGAGGCGCTTGCCAAAAACGGACAGGCCATCGTCGCGGCGCTTGACGAGAAATACTGGCCTCCGGTCACGGTGAACGGCAAGAAATACGGCGTTCCGGCCGGCGCTCTGGGCACGACGAAAGGGTATTATACGGCGACGCTGCGCAAAGATCTGCGCGAGAAATACGGCTTGCCCGAAGTGAAGACGATGGACGACCTGCTCGCGTACGCCGAAGCCGTCAAGACGAACAATCCGGAGATGATCGTATTCAACGAGCCTCCGGCCGGGTTTCTGCGGGGAGAGCCGGTGCAAAGCACCGCCTCCGACGGCATCGTGTTCAACTACGCAACGCTGAAGGCGGAAGCAAAGTACGATCGTCCCCAAACGATGGAGGACGCGCGATTTAGCCGGATGCTTTACGAGAAGGGATATATCGATAAGGACGTGATGGTCGGGCGCGACATCCGCGCGGATTTTAATTCCGGCAAAGCCGCCATCGGCGGAGGAGACGTATACGAGTACAATAACTACGCCCGCAATATCGCGGTGGACGGCGCGCAGGTCGAGTTCGTGAGCATTCCGCTGACGACGGAACCCTATATGCCTACGACGACTTGGAACTTCCAGAGCGTCGCGGCGACCTCCAAAAATATCGACCGGGCGATTCTGTTCCTGAACTGGATACAGCAGAGCGAAGACAACTACGATATGATGACGAACGGGATCAAGGGAACGCATTACGACGTCAAGGACGGGGCGATTGTAGTTCCGGAAGGCGCGGATGCCGCCAAGATCGGTTATGCTCCACCGGAGTGGATGTGGCAAAATCCGAAGTTCCTGAAGCCGAAAGCTTCCGACGCGCCCGATTTCATGCAGCAGCTGCAAGATTTCGATAAGAATACGAAGCTGTTCAGTCCGATCATGGGCTTTAACTTCGACCAGACGCCGGTCAAAACCGAGCTGGCCGCGATGAGCACGATCGAGAACAAGTACAAGTACGGCATTACGGCTGGCGTGCTGGACCCGGAAACCGCGGTTCCCGAGTATGGCGCGGAGCTCAAGAAAGCCGGTTTGGACAAAGTGATCGCCGAGTTCCAGAAGCAGGCGGACGCATTCTTGGCTGAGAAGTAATCGATAGGCGGGGCTTTCCCATAAGCAGAGTTGCTTAAAATGATCGATAGTCAAAGAAGGTGTATATACCTCCCGGAGACTGCCTCATACGCTCCTGAAATCACCTTATCACGGGTCTACCTATTCAGATTTCGGGAGCGTATAGCATCGGAGGGAGGTATATACACCTTGCACCTTTATTATCGATTATTTTCCTGAGCAACTTGACATGGGACAGCCCCTCTTCCCGAGTTCGATTAATCCCTAATTTGGAGGCGTTTACACATGAAAAAGAAGTCGATTGTCTTCGCGGCAAGCCTGCTTTCCGTCTTCCTGGCCAGCGCTCCGGTCTATGCGGGCTTCAGCGCTCAATACGTGGGGGAAAGCGCATCCTCCATAACCGTGCATCCCGGCGAGACGGGTAACTTCTGGGTCGACTTGAAAAACACGGGCAGCGATACGTGGCTGTTCGGCTGGCCGACACACGAAGTGGTATTAGCTAATACCGATAGCTCGTATTCGCAGGAAACGGGCTCGATTTTTACCGGATACGATAAATGGTTGAAATACAGCCGTCCCGCAGCTCCAAACTATTCGGGGATTGCGACGGGAGGCACGGGCAGATTCGGGTTCAGCTTCACGGGACAGGAGGAGATCGGCACAAGCCGTGTATACTTGCGCCCGGTTAAGGAGGACGGAACGTTCCTGAACAATCTCGGGATTTGGTTCGACGTCAACGTCGTGCCTTACCCTTCATTTTCTTTGGCCGCAGGCGCTCCATCTTCCAATCAAGTCGCATTGAGCTGGGCCAAATATGCGGGAAGCGGGTTCGGCTCGTACAAAATTTACAAATTTCCGAAAACCTATCCGCAATTGCGAACGTACTCCGGGGGAGACTGGAGCAAAAACTTTCAATACCTGCCGCAGATGCATCCTTATTACCTGGACGCCACGATCACAAATTTGAATGCGCTTACTTATACCAGCTCGCTGGAGGCCGAGAAGTCTTACGTCTATATCGTCGATGTGTGCGACGCCGCCGGCAATACGATTGCAAGGTCCAACGCAATCGACGTGCGAAACGTCTCCAGCTATCTGGTCAAGCCGCAAGAAAGAGGCCAACGGATCTACTACGATCCGCAATTGGGGGATTACCGCAACACGGAGACGAGAGGGTACATCGAGAGCAGCATGCGGTGGAGCACCGATTCCGCGGAGATGCTGCTGGCGTTGAAGAAGCTGCCCCAAACCTATGCGCTCGCAACGACGCAAAATCTGGCCGATTTTGTAAAAGAGAGCATGCCGAGAGGGCTGGCGACGCATCGTTGGGCGGATTTTCGATACGGACAGGGGCAGAGCGTCTTCGTGGACCCCCAGTTCAAATTCGATAACGGCATCTATCTCGTCACGGGCGATCTGAGCGTTCCGAGAATTACGTTCAAGGAGAGCACGTATGGGGCCGAGCCGCTTGGAGCGCTTCGGTTCGCATACGGGTACGATGGGCTGACGCCGATCGAGCTGACGGCTCCGACGACGAGGTCGGTCACCTTTGATCCGGCAACCAACGCGATGGTCGTGGAATTTTCCAAAGAAGAAAATCGGGTGCGCATCTCCTTCAAAGTGACGATTCACGGGGGCGTAGCCGAAGTGGAAGGCTCGATCGTGCCGACGAGTGGCTCGGTAACGAATCCAAGGCTGATCGTGAAAGCGGTGAATGACGACGGCATCGGAACTCCGACCTTTTTCGACTCCGTGAAGCAATGGGGGAGCCAGGCTTGGCTGCTCTACGACGACGGCCAAGGCTTCGTCAGAGGAGAGGATCTCGCCAAGAACAATTCGAGCCGGTTTGAGGGCATTCTGCAGTCGAACGGCAGCTCTTACTTCAAATATAGCGGGACGTTGACGCAGGGTACGAAGTGGAGCGAGTATTTGGAAAAGATCCGATTCGGCGCTCATATGCTCGGAGGGACGGCGGACAGCTATGAGCCGACGGTCTACAATTCTTCCAAGTACGACAATTACTTGTTCGGCAGGCTGATGAATTACGGCTATCCGGTCATGGGACTGGCCGCTTGGAGCGCCGATCATCCGGCGGATACCGATGCAAGAGCCATCCTGAACGACGCGTTGGCCATCCTCTACAAAAATATGAACGATTATCCGAATCACGCTTGGTCGTCGTTCTCAGACGTGACGAACGGGTCTTTGTTTTACGGAGAGCTCGGGCCGATTTTGTACGCTTTGTCGGTGATGGCCGATGTCGATTCCACGACGACGGTGTCCGGGAAAACCTATGCACAGCTGGCGCAATATGTGTACGACAAGCTTCCTTCGGCGGCGACCGGCTTTTTTGCGGGGGATAACGACGGGCTCGGCAACGCGATATACGGCATTCGGAAGTTTAAGGGACCAAGCGATTCGAAAGCGCTGGAGTACGAAACCCATTTACAAGATATAAACGTCAACAACAACAAGGGCTACTATACGACCAAAACCTACTTGGCCTACAGCGACAAGCAAAGTCCGAAGGCATTGAATGCATTGAGCCATTTCCTTCAGCTTCCGCAGTGGGATACGAACGACGCGCTCGTCATTCGGAACGAGCTTGGTTACGCGGGGATGGGCGAGGCACAGGCGTGGGGCGAGCTTCTGTTCGACGACCTCGAGCAAAGGTACGGAGGCGTTTACCCGCTGCTGATCGGGACGGATACGCGGCACGACTATCAGGATATCAAGGTGACTTCCATCGGTTGGAACGCAGGAGCCCGCACGCTGACGATGGGCTTCAATCGATCCTTCGAGGAGCTGGATGTGTACACGGGAGCTTCGGATCTGGCGAGCGTTAAAATCAATGGCGCGACATTGACCCCGGGCACGGATTATACGTTCGACCCTGTCACGCACATACTGAGGATCATGAAGACGTCCGGCGCGGGAGCGAATTTTACAGTGTCGGTTACGGTCGTATAGAGGCGGTCGGGAGCAAAATCTGCTACACTGATTGCAACGACTGCATCGCCAAGGAGATCGAATGAAAAACCTGTTGATTACCGGATACCGCGCGCACGAGCTGGGCATTTTCGACCAGAAGCATAAGGGAATTCCCTATATTCGCCGAGCGATCGAGGCCAAGCTGGTTCCTCTGCTGGAGGAGGGGCTGGAATGGATCATTACCCCCGGCCAGTACGGCGTCGACCTGTGGGCCTGCGAGACGGCGCTGGAGCTGAAGGCGCAATATCCGGACCTGAAAATCTCGATTCTGACCGCGTTCTCCGGACAAGAGGAGAAGTGGAAGGAAGACAAGCAGGAGTATTACCGCAGCATTGTGAACCGCATTGATTATTACGGCTCCGTCAGTAAACAGCCGTTCAGCGGAGCTTGGCAGTTCCAGGCCCGTGACGACCTGCTGCTGCGCAAGACGGACGGCATTCTGCTCGTCTATGACGACGAGAACGGAGAAGCAAGCCCCAAATATATGAAGATGAAGGCCTTGCGTAAAAATGCGGAGGACGGCTACGGGTACATCGCGATCGGGGCGGAGGAAATTCAGAATATCGCCAGCGAGCAAACATACGGGGATTTCGACGACAGGTACGAGCACAGCGATGGCAATTAGCCGTCGCTGTTTTTCTTTTTAACGCTCAAGCGGCTTCGGCCTCTTCGGTGATCGGCAGTTTTTTCCGCTAATTGCTGCTGTGTCTGTACTTGTTGCCTTCCAACCGGAGACGCCGGTAGCGCTAAGACGGAAAATCCGCCTTAAATGTGAGATTTCGTCCATTATGAGGAAAATAAGCCGGATTGCCCGCCTTAAATTCGCGAAGGGCCGATTTTTTCGAAAATAAAGCGGGAAATCCGTTTTAATTGTGCCGAATCTGCCTGGCAGTCGGAAATAAAGCGGGGAATCCGTCTTATTTGCAAATGCTTGAGGTAGACGGTAGCTCCCCTGCTCGCATCACATCGAATCGCGTATGTCGCACCTCCAGCCTGCGCCCCCACTTGCTATTGACATCCTCATTTCCAACGATTACAATTCGATTTAACGATTATCTAATTAGATTATTATTAAATGTTAGAAAAAGGAGGGGTAAACATGCAACTGGACAAAGTCGTCGCCTACCACAAAGCGCTGGCCGATCCGACCCGAATCCGCATGTTAATTCTGCTGGCCGGCGGGGAGAGGAACGGGCAGACGCTGGCGGAGAAGCTGGCGGTGACGCCGGCGACGATTACGCACCATGCGGCGAAGCTGCGGGAGGCGAGTCTGATCAACGAGCGCCGCGACAAGAATACGATTTATTTCTCGCTGAACGATTATTTCTTGAAGAGCAACGCCGAGGCCGCGCTCGGTTTGATCTATCGGGGGGCAGACGTCAACGAGGAGGGGGAAGAGGACATGGAAGAAACGTTGGAGAAAATGCGCCAATCGGTGCTCAACAATTTTTTTACGAAGGAAGGCCGCCTGAAGCATGTGCCCGCACAGCTTAAGAAAAAGCTGATCGTGCTGGAGCAGATCGTCACGCGCATGGAGAGCGGCAGGAAGTATACGGAGAAGGAGATCAACGAGTTCATCAAGGGGTACCACGAGGACTTCGCGACAATTCGCAGGGAATTCATCATGCACCAGTTCATGTACCGTGAAGACGGCGTATACGAAATGAATCCGCCGGAAATGTGGGCCAAGTGGCAGCGTCTGACCTAAAACTGAACGGACGATGAGTTGTTGGGAAGTTAGGCAAGGGACCGATGAAGTGGCCCTCTCTTGTCGAAGTAGGCTATACTGGGGAAAACGGCAATCGCCGTAAACAGGGAGAAGGTCAGAGATGCCGTTTTACATCATTGCAATACTCGTCGCGGCAGCCGATCAGCTCAGTAAAATGTGGATTAGAGTTCATCTAGACGTCGGGGAGACGATGATGCTGGGGAGCGTGGAGCTGTCTCGCTTCGAAAACAGCGGCATGGCCGGAAGCTTGCTTCAAGGCTATGGCAGACTCTTCGGTGTAATTGCCGTCTTGTTCGTGCTAGGCGTGCTGTATTACCGCAAGCGCAGCGAAGAGAAGGGAGTTCTGTTCGATTGCGCATTGGGGTTTCTTGCGGGAGGAGCGATCGGCAACGGAATCGATCGGCTGCTGTTCGGCCAGGTGACCGATTTTATCGTCCGTTCGGGCGGTATTCTTAATGTCGCGGATCATGCGATTGAAGCCGGAGTGGTTCTAATTATCCTAAGTTTGATTGTGCAAGCGCTAAGAAACAGGAAAGCTCTTAGGCAATAACGTATAGAAGAGGCTGGCCCATAAGTAAGGTCGTACAAGATAATCGATCAAAAACATTCTCTATCGATTATCTTTTTGTACGACTTTTTTACTTATGGGACAGCCTCTTTTGTGCTTATACGCCGTGAGAAGCCGCCAATCCCAGCCCTTCGGCAACGCGCTCTCCGTACTCCGGATCGGCCTTGTAGAAGTGGGCGATCTGGCGCAGCTTGATCTCGTCCTTCTCGACCGGCTTCATCGCGCCGACGATGTTGCGGACGAGGCGTGCTCGCTCTTCTTCGCTCATCAGACGGTACAGATCGCCGGCTTGCGTGTAGTGGTCGTCGTGGTCGTAAGCGACGCTGTCGGCGCTGCCGGACACTTCGTAGGCGGCGATTTTGTGCTGCGGGGATTGCGACGGGCCGCCGAAGCTGTTCGGCTCGTAGTATACTGAGCCGCCGCCGTTGCCGTCCGCACGCATCGCTCCGTCGCGCTGATAGTGGTTCACTTCCGACTGCGGACGATTGATCGGCAGCGTATTATGATTCGGGCCGACGCGGTAGCGATGGGCGTCGGAATAGGCGAACAAGCGGCCTTGCAGCATTTTGTCCGGCGAAGCCTCGATACCCGGGACGAACGAACCCGGAGAGAACGTCGCCTGCTCGACTTCGGCAAAATAATTTTCCGGATTCCGGTTCAGCACCATCTGTCCAACCTCGATCAGCGGATAATCCTTCTGCGACCACACCTTCGTCACATCGAACGGATCGAAACGGTACGTGTTCGCATCTTCAACCGGCATGATTTGCACGTAGAGCGTCCACGAAGGGAAATCACCCGCCGCGATGGCGTTAAACAGATCCTCGGTGTGGTAATCGGGATTTTCGCCGGCCAGCTTGGCCGCAAGATCGACGTCCAGGTTTTTGATGCCCTGATTCGTCTTGAAGTGATATTTTACCCATACCGCTTCGCCCTCTGCGTTGACCCATTTGAACGTATGGCTGCCGAAGCCGTGCATATGCCGGAGGGTCGCCGGAATGCCGCGGTCGGACATCAGAATCGTGACCTGGTGCAGCGACTCGGGCGAGAGCGACCAGAAATCCCATACGGCGTTCGGATTTTTCAGATGAGTCTGCGGATGGCGTTTCTGCGTATGAATAAAGTCCGGGAATTTAATCGCGTCGCGAATGAAAAACACGGGGGTATTGTTGCCGACAAGGTCGTAGTTGCCTTCCTCCGTATAAAACTTGACCGCAAAACCGCGCGGATCGCGCACCGTATCGGCTGAACCGAGTTCGCCGGCAACGGTGGAGAAGCGGATAAACATCGGCGTGCGCTTGCCGACTTCCGACAGGAAGGAGGCTTTCGTGTGTGCAGACAGATCGTTCGTGACCTCGAAATAACCGTGCGCCCCGGCGCCTTTGGCATGGACGACGCGCTCAGGCACGCGTTCTCTGTTGAAATGAGCGAGCTTCTCGAGAAGATGTACGTCTTGAATCAGCGTCGGTCCTCGCGCTCCGGCGGTCAGAGAATTCTGATTATCCCCTACGGGAGCTCCCCAGCTTGTCGTCAGTCTGTTGTTAGGCGTACTCATCAACGATCACTCCTAGTTTAGAATTAATCTAAATATAATAATAACGGTTATATAAGAATAATCAATACTATTTTATAATTATTCTAAATAACGCTAAAAGTCGATTTATTATGACAGAGACGGCTTGCGTTTAGCCGTTATATGTAAATTTACAAAGAAAAAAACTAGTCTTAAGTCGGATTTGGAACTCGACCTGAACAAATTGAGTATATAATAATATAGGTTTAGTATTTCTATATAGGTTGAACTAGAGGTAAGACGGAGTGTAGGTACAATGAACCGGTACTGCTCAGCTTATATATCGTTAAGGGGGACCGAAGGCATCGACCAATAACTAGAGATCGTTCGGATAGGAGCCGTTTATGCTTCAGAATTTAATCGACACACTCATGCAATTTGGCATCTGGGGATTATTTATACATTCTTTCGCCGACGCGATCTTTTTTCCGATTCCTGCTTTTTTCCTGCAAGTGCCTTTAAGTTTGCTTCAGCCCTCCAACGCACTTTGGCTTGCGACGGCCGGCTATGTGGCTTGTTTGTTGGGGACGCCGATCGGCTTTCTGATAGGCAAGCTGCTGGGGCACTCCGTCTTGCAGAAGTTTTTGAAAAAGTCATGGGTCGACGCTGCTACTCGGATGTTCCAGAAGAGCGGAGAAGCAGCAATCTTGGTTGGTTCTTTCACACCGATTCCGTTCAAGGTGTTTACGATCTTGTCCGGAGCCTTGAATTTTCCACTGTGGAGGCTGTTGGTGTACGCGGCGTTCGGACGAGCGGTCAAGTTCTATGCCGTCGGTTTGCTGTTCTATAGCTACGGCCGCGCAGCAGAAGGTATGGTAAAGGATGTCTCCCTCTATATCGCCGCGATTGCGATTCCGCTGATCGTTGTTTTTCTCCTGATCAAGAAGAAAATTGCCAAGAAAAAAGCCTTAGAAGCCCAAACCCCGGTTGAAGAAAACGAGCCGAATACGGATAAAATGGACAGTAATACGAGCGTGAGGTGCGAAAATGACAGATAAGAATACGAATCCGTCCGTCGAGGGACAGCACGGAGAAGCCGAGAAAAAACTAAGCCAGGCCGAAGCGATCAAACGCATTCTTGAACGCAAGAAGCAGGGGCGCCAGGCTGGCGCTAACGGCAAAGGCGCGTTTTCGACGGATACGAAAAAGATGAAAACGCAAATTCACAAGGTGCAAAACAACCAAAAACGTCGCACGGGCGTTTGATTTCCTAGGGCGTTTATGTCCTCGGAGTATGCATTCACGTCCTAGCGTCCATTCCTTTGTTATTTGAGGGTGTTCCAAAGCTTGTTAAGGGGACATCCTCTTTAATGCGCTTGACGGAAGAGTACGGTAACGGGGATGAAATTAATTCGTTCATTGAATGAATTAATTGAAAACCTATGCTAAAATATAGGTTGAGTCAAGGATACGACCGTAACACTAATCGATCAGAGGCGGGGAGGTTCGGTTATCGTGCATGTGAAAGGCAACCTCAAGCTAATGAAAGAGCTGAACACGGCGACGATCTTGAATCTGCTGCATCGGGAAGGGAGAATGTCCCGCGCCGAGCTGAAGAGGGCTACGAAGCTGAGTCCCGCAACCGTATCGGCGCTGGTCGAGGAGTTAATCGGGCAGGGTCTTGTGGAGGAGATCGGCGCCAAGCCTTCCGCAGGAGCCGGGCGCAAGGCGATCTCGTTGCAGATCAGCAAGGACGGCGGTTATGTAATCGGCATCTCGATTGGCAACAGGGATTTGATTTGCGCGGTGTTGAATTTGCACGGCGAATGCATCGCCGAATTCAAGTCCGAAATCGCCATCGGCAACGATTCGCTCGCGGAGCAGATACATACGGCCCTAAACGAATGCGTGAATCGGGCGGACGCTCTGAAGACCGGCTTGATCAAAGGAATCGGCATCGCCGCGCCGGGCATCATCGACGAGAACGCGGGGAGCGTGCTGTATTCCAGTACGCTTAAGCTGAACGATTTCAAGTTGAAAAAGCAGGTTTCGGCGTTTTTTCCCGACGTTCCGATCAAGATCGTGAACGATTCCAACGCGGCGGCGTTCGCAGAGCATTATTCGGGAGCCGGGAAGGGCAGAGGGAATCTCGTGTACGTGACGATGAATGAAGGGATCGGCGCAGGCATCGTGATCGATTCCCGGATCCATTCCGGCTTCGGCGGGGCCGCCGGGGAGATCGGCCATATCTCGATCGATCCGAATGGAGAGGTGTGCAACTGCGGGCAACGAGGATGTGTGGAAACGCTGCTGGCCAGCTCTTTTCTGCTGAACAGATGCCGCTCGTACGCGGAGAAACTCGGACAGAAACCGCCGCACGACTTCGATGAGGTGTTAGCCAGATACGAATCCGGGGAAGCTTGGCTGGAGCCGGTCTTCGAGCAGGTCGCAGAAGCGGCGAGATTGACGCTGGCGAGCATCGTGCAATTTATTAGTCCGGAAGTGATCGTTATCGAAGGCTGGACGAATCGCTCGCCCAAGCTGTCGTTAAAGCTGCGTTCAGAGCTGGAGCGGCTGAGGTTCCCGCTCAAGTTTACGCCGGATCGGTTGCTTCCTTCCGCCTTCGGAGAGAAGGGCCCGCTGCTCGGCTCGGCGACGCTGATGCTGGAGCAGATTTTTCATTCAACTCTATTGAATAATTCTGGTGGAGGTTCTTAATCATGAACAACAAAGTGTATGTCGGCATCGATCTGGGCGGCACGAAAATTCTCGCGGTTATTCTGAACGAGCAGGGGGAAGTCGTTCGTCGCGCGGAAACCGCTACGCTGGCGAAGGAAGGCGCGGATGCCGTTATCCGACGGATGATTGGCCTGATTAGGGACAGCCTGACTCCGGAGCTGCAATTGGTTAGTATCGGCGTGGCGACGGCTGGAACGTTAAACGCGGAGGAGGGGATCGTCACCCGCGCATCCAATCTGGACTGGAACGACGTTCCGCTCGGACGTAGACTGGAGCAGGATTTTGGCGTGCCTGTTAATCTGGAAAACGATGCGAATGCGGCCGCTTACGGAGAATGGGCTGTCGGAGCGGGGCAAGGCACGAAGAACTGCGTATACGTGACTGTCTCGACCGGTATCGGCGCCGGTATCGTCAGCGGAGGTCAACTCGTTCGGGGGAGAGATAACAGCGCGGGAGAATTGGGACACATAACCGTTGACATGAACGGCCCCCGCTGCGCCTGCGGCAACGTTGGCTGTCTGGAGCTGTATGCATCAGGAACAGCGATCGCAAGAAGCGCCGCTCAACGAGCGGCCGACAACCCGGAGCAGGCCGGGCTTTTGCTAGCCAAAGCCGGAGAGGAGACGCTGACCTCCCGCCACGTTGCGGAAGCGGCGGCGGAAGGAGACCAACTGTCGATTCAGGTGCTGCGCGAAGCCGGGCTGGCGCTCGGCAACGGCATGGTCAGCATCATCCATGTGATGAACCCGGAAGTGATCGTCATCGGCGGAGGCGCCGCGAACATTGGAGCGCCGCTGCTGGAACCGATGCATGAAGCGATAGCCGATCGGGGCCTCGCCTCGATGCGGAACGGCGTTCGCTTTGTCAGCCCGACACTGGGCAAGGAAGCCGGCGCGATCGGCGCGGCTCTTGTAAACCGTTCCTAGGGCGTGTATGCAAACCCGCTCAGGGGCATCTTTCACCGCCTTTTCGCCCTCTGCTGCCCCTCGTGGTATGCATACACGCCCCGGCTTAACTGAAAAACAAAAAGTTCGTCGGAAGCTTGCGAAGCTGACCGTCGGAAGGATTGTTGACGACGCGGCCGTTCCAGACGAGCGAGGTGGAGCCGCCGCCGTCGAGATTATAGCCGTTGATCGCTCCGTAGCGCTTCAGCAAAATTTGCATCTCCATTAGCGTCGCCCCGGAGCTGCCTTTTTCGTTATAGCCGTCAACGACCAGGAACAGCAGCTGATCATCCTTGTAGTTGGCGATAACGGTTCGGGGCGCGCGCTTCGGGCTTGTCTGCCACTTGAGCGGAATTTCCGTCATTCGCCCGTTCTGCAGCAGAATCGGCACGAAGGATGCGCCGAACTTCGGATTTGCGGAGTCGAGCTGCGACTTGCTCGTGAATTTGCCGCCGATCAGCTTGTTGCTCTCGCTCATGCCGACAAAAAACAAATCCTTAAACGTCGGCTGGAAGCCGCTCACGTACTCGCCGTCGACGATCGTCGTGCTTAGCGGATACCGCTTCCCGCCACCGTCCGCAAAACCGCCGCCATTGATTCCGATGGCGGCTTTATAACGTTTTACCGCCTCCAGCGTCGTTTCCGCTCCTCCGTTCTCATCCTTGCCAAGCACAAGCTTCATGGCTTCGCCCTTTTTCAGCTTGATTTTCAACGCGTAGCCGCGGAAGTTGTCGGCTTTCAAATCAAACAGTTGCGCCGTAAGCTTGTCCGAATTCATCGTATTCGAAGGCTTGCCCAGCTTGCTTGTAATGCGCTTGTCGTAAATTTGATGAGGCCTGGCGGCTTGCTTCGAAGCGATGGCGGCGATCTGATTCATATCGTCGTT
The DNA here is from genome assembly GCF_003386235.1 of Cohnella phaseoli. Classification (GTDB taxonomy): domain Bacteria; phylum Bacillota; class Bacilli; order Paenibacillales; family Paenibacillaceae; genus Cohnella; species Cohnella phaseoli. The sequence continues at coordinate 173,802 of NZ_QRDZ01000011.1, read as the reverse complement.
CGTTTTGTTGTAAAGCGAAATCTGCTTTTTGATCGAATGCCCGGTGCCTTGCGCCAGGCTCTCGGCCGCACTCAAGCCGCCCCGGACCGATTCCGAGCCGTCGTTCAGATCAATCGGTTGCATTTCATGCGCCGGATAGGCGGAGCCCGAAAGCGTAAGCTCGACGTTCGATACGAGCATCCACGTCAACAATCCGATGAAAGGAGCGGCCGCCAGGAGCAGCGTCCGGTTCATGGTACGGATCGACGAGGCGCTCATTTCAGCACGTCCAAGCTTTTTTTCAGCTCATTCAGCTGCTTTTTCACTTCTGCCAGCTGCGTATACAGCTTGTTGCTGTTGTCGGTTTTCGTATCTGCGTTGTCTTTGGCGAAGGTGAGCAGTTCGTTCAGCGTCTGCACTTGGCTTTCCAACTGCTTCATTTGCTCTTGAAAACCGGTTTCCAGCTTGGCGATCCGTCCTTCGTAATCCTGCTGCATCGTCGCGATCTGCGCGGCCGTCTGGTGTTCCAGCTTGGCGGACACCTGCTGCTGGATCCGGTCGGAATACCATTTCGTTCCATAGACGCCCCCTGCGATCAAGGCGATCCACAATATGACGAAGAAGAACGCTGCGCCCTTATGCTTGCGCTTGGACGATCTCTCTTTGTAAGTGTTGGCAGGCACAGTTTGGTCGGTCTCTACTCCTAAATCTCTCATCTCTTTTTCCTGGCACCTCTCTTGTTGTCTCTAGATATCCGCAGACATCAGAATTTCTTGTCGAATAATGAACGCAAAACAAGCCGTAAAGTTGCTCCTGTCATGGGATTGTAACATACTTTTTAGCGAATCTTTGCGAATCCGGGAAGATAACGGGTAGGGTCATTTTCATATTGACGGCATGGCCGTGTTTGCAGTAATGTTTACTTATTGTAGTAAACTTGGTTTTGTATATTGAACTAAACGAAGGTGTCACTTGATGAACGAGAAAAAGTACTGGGCGCCGGCGATCGAGAAAGCGCACTATATCCTCAATCTTATTGCTAGGGAGCCTCACAAGTTGAGGCTAATGGATTTGTCCGCTCGTCTCGGCATTAACAAGAGCTCGATGTTTACTTTGCTGGCCACGCTTGAGGAGTTGGAATGGATCGGCAAGCGGGAGGACGGTACCTATGCGCTTGGTTCCACATTAGGGCATCTCGGCAGTGCATACTTGGGCCAGTATGATTTGGCGGCGCGATTTCGGGAAGAGGCGGCGAAAACGCGCGACCTGCTAAATGAAACGATTCAGCTTGCAAAATTGGATGGGGGCAGCGTGCTTTATCTTGAGAAAGTCGAGGCCCCGTCTCGCGTGAGGCTTGTCTCCGAGCCCGGCATGCGGTTTCCTGCCCATGCGACCGCGCTTGGCAAGGCCTTGCTTGCAGGAGAATCGGAAGATGCATGGTTAACGCGGCTGGGCGAGGAACCGTTTGAAGCATTGACGCCAAACACAATAACGCAGCGGGGAACGTTATCCGCTCAATTGCGCGAGGTCAAAGCTCATGGATACTCGACGGAAGAGCAGGAAGCGGTGATGGGGTTTTGCTGTACCGCGGCGCCCGTGCTCGGACCGGACGGGAAAGCGATTGCCGCAGTCAGCGCTTCCTTGCCTTTGCACAAGTGGCAGGACGGAAAGGAAAAGGCGATCGTCGAGATTAAACGGTTAGCGCAAAGGCTTAGTTTGTCTGAAACAGCAATAGAGAAGGAGTGAAGGGGAAATGGCAAGATTGGAGAATAAGATCGCTCTGATTACCGGATCGGGTTCCGGCATAGGACAGAGCGCAGCGCGATTATTCGCGAAGGAAGGCGCCGTCGTTATCGTGAACGACCTGGATGAGGTCAAGGGCGAAGCTACGGTTGCGGAAATTCAAGCGGCAGGGGGACAAGCCGTATTTATTGGCGCGGACGTGACCAAGGAAGACCAGGTTATGGGGATGGTTAGCGCCGCCAAGGAACGGTTCGGACGAATCGATGTTTTGTTTAACAACGCCGGCATTAGCGGCGTCGGCGCATTGCACGAGATCGAGTCGGACGCGTGGGATCGCGTGATGAACGTAAATATCCGCGGCGTCTTTTTGCCTTCGAAGCACATTCTCCCGCTTATGATGGAGCAGCGCAGCGGGTCGATCATCAACATGTCCTCTTGTATTGCCGAAATCGGGCTTGCCCGGCGGGCGTCTTATTCGGCGACGAAAGGTGCCGTGCTGGCGCTCACCAAGTCCATGCAAGTCGACTATGCGTCTTACAATATTCGCGTTAACGCGCTGCTTCCGGGAACAATCTTGACGCCGTTTGTGGAAAATTATTTGCAAACCTCCTACGATGACCCGGAGGCCGCTATCGCTGCCTTGAAAAGTCGCCAACTAAGCGGGGATCTAGGACGACCCGAGGATGTCGCTCAGGCGGCTCTGTTCCTGGCGTCGGACGAGTCAAAGTTTATGATGGGGTCTCCGCTGTACATAGACGGCGGCGTCACCTTCGGCAAAAACGCATAATAGAGTTGGAGGTCATCATTCGATGAAACTACTTACATTTGTTAAACAGGGACAACTGGCGCTAGGCGTGAAAACTGAAAAAGGCATCCTCGACGTGCAAGAGGCAGCGAAGGGGGCGGGGGTTCAACTTCCCGATTCTATCATGTCGGTTATCGAACAAGGCTCGGCCGTCGGGGAATTGGAGAAATTAGTTTTGTCCGTATCCGATGACAGCCCGGCCTGGCTGCAAGAATCCGATCTCCAGTTCGGCCCATGCGTCACGGAACCCAAGAAGATCATTTGCGTCGGACTAAACTACCGCAAGCATGCGGAAGAGACGAAAGCCGCCATTCCGGAGTTTCCGATCCTTTTTAACAAATTCCATAACACCATTACGGCTCATGGCAGCGAGATAGCGATTCCGCGCACGACGACCAGACTCGACTACGAGGCGGAGCTCGTGATCGTCATCGGCAAGCAGGCGAAATACGTTCCTCGCGAAGAAGCGCTTAACTACGTATTCGGCTATTGCTGCGTCAACGACTTGTCCGCGCGCGACTTGCAGCTGCGTACCCCTCAGTGGATGCTGGGAAAAATCGGGGACGGGTTCAGTCCGATCGGCCCCTACCTCGTGACGGCGGATGAAGTCGGCAACCCGAACGAGCTTGCGATCAAGGCGCGAGTTAACGGCGAACTTCGCCAGAATTCCAACACGGCGGATATGATTTTCCCGTGCGATGAAATCGTTAGCTATATCTCTCAACACTTAACCTTGGTTCCGGGAGACATCATCTTAACGGGTACTCCTGAAGGCGTTGTGCTGGGACTACCGAAGGAACAGCGGGTTTACTTGCAGCCTGGCGACGTCGTCACCATCGAAATAGAAAAACTGGGCTCGCTAACTAATCGGTTAGTGGCAGAGTAAAGTTCAGACCTCCACGATAAGCGAAATAGGGCTGTCCATAAGCAACTTAGCTTATGGGACAGCCCTATTTGCGCACATGAGTTTATGCCTACGAAGAGGCTTTCGCGTGCGAAAGTTAGTCAAACGAAACGGCGGACATTTGTCCGAAAAATCGTACAAAGTAGCTCCAATCAGACTCGACCGGCGCACATTTGTATGGAAAATCGTACAAAGTAGCTCGAATCGGACTCAAACGGCGCACATTTGTATGGAAAATCGTACAAAGCTCGAATCGGCGGACATTTGTCCGGAAAATCGTACAAAGTAGCTCGAATCAGACTCGACCGGCGGACATTTGTCCGAAAAATCGTACAAAGTAGCTCGAATCAGACTCGAACGGCGGACATTTGTAGGGAAAATCGTACAAAGTAGCTCGAATCGGACTCGAACGGCGCACATTTGTATGGAAAATCGTACAAATAGACCAAAATCAAGGGGGGAAGGTCCGATTTTACAGATACAGCAAGCTGCCTTCGTCGCGAATATGCTTCTCCCAGGCTTCTTTAATGCGGGCGAAATCTTGGGAACGAAGCGCTTCAATAAGCTGGTTGTGCTCAGCGGTCATTTGGGCGAGATCGGAATAACGGCTCGTATTTTTCATGAAGTGCAGCCTGATTCGGTTGACGATACCGTTCCAGATTTGCGCGGCGTACGAAGAGTCGTTGGACAAAAACAAAATGAGCTCATGAAATTGAATATCCTCTTCTACCAATCCTGCAATATCTCCGGCAGCGGCCAACTGCTCCATTTGTGCGGTTATTTCCTCCAGTTTGCGGTAAACCTCGTCGTTGATGTCGGCCAGATTATATTTGAGGGAGTACAGCTCCAGTTGAAGTCGGATCGGCAGCAGTAAATCCACGATTTCTTGCTCCTGTACATCGGCGACTACGGTTTCTTTATAAGGCAGGCTCACCACAAGCCCCATGGCCTCCAAATCACGCAAAGCCTCTCGTATAGGTCCCCGGCTTATTCCCATTTGCGCGGATATTTCTTGTTCCTTCAATTTTTCCCCCGGTTTAAGCTCGCCTTGAATGATGGCATTGCGAATATCCGTCGCGATCTTCTGACGAAGCGGGATCGTTTCTTGGCTCTTGAACTGAAATTTGGTCATGGGCATCTCCTCGCGTGTGACTCTCTTTCCAAATCATAACCTAATTTTTAATAAATGTACATTGAAGATAATCTACAGTCTATTGTTGACAATATTACATAGGTTAAATTATATTGAACTTGTATCGGTATTAGGTATAGGTACAGGTTCAACCTATTCCTCAAATCATGTCCTCCAGGAGGCTAATCCCATGAAAATTACAAAAGTCGAAGCAATCCCTGTCCGTCAGAAGGAAAATGTGCAGTTGAACAATGACAGCGCGCAGGACGGCATCATCATTAAAGTTCATACGGACGAAGGCATTGTCGGCTACGGCGAGGTGGATTCGGCGCCATGGGTTGTGAAAGCGATTATCGAGTCGCCATCCTCCCACCGCATTTGCCGCGGGTTGGGCGAGATGATTATCGGGGAAGATCCGTTTGAGATGGAGCGCATTTGGGAAAAAATGTACGTTGGCAGTCAGTTCTACGGAAGACGGGGCGTCGTCATTCATGCGATGAGCGGAATCGATATTGCGTTGTGGGATATTGTCGGCAAAGCGCTCAACAAGCCCATTTATAAACTGCTCGGCGGAGCGCAGCGCGGCAAAGTGCGGGCCTATGCGAGCACACTTATGCCGTATACGCCGGAGGAAGCCTACGACGAGACGAAGAAATGGGTCGAGCAGGGCTATACCGCGATCAAGCTGGGCTGGGGAGGATTCGAGCAGGGCAATCGTGAAATTATAGAGTTGGTCAGAGCCTCTCGCGAAGCGGCAGGGCCTGACGTTGATCTGCTGTTCGATCTCGGGTTCATTCCGTCCGACGATCATCCGATTGACGCCGCATCCCGCATGCCGCTCATTAAAGAGCTGGAGCAATATAAACCGTATTGGATAGAGGAGCCGCTGTTTGCCGACGACTACGACGGCTATCGGAAGCTGGCCGAGACGACGACAATTCGCATCGCCGGCGGCGAGAACGAAACGACGCGCTACGGGTTTAGGCAGCTGATCGAGCAAGGCGGCGTGGACATTATTCAGCCCGACGTAACCCGCTGCGGAGGCTTGAGCGAAGCGAAGAAAATCGCCCAGCTCGCCCATGCCCATCACCTGACCTGCGTTCCGCACGCTTGGAGCAGCGGCATCGTGATCGCGGCATCCCTGCATCTGATTACGGCGATTCCGAACGGCAGCTTGCTGGAATACTGCGTCGCCGAAACGCCGATTCGTCAGGAAATGCTGCAAAGCGATATCGTTGTCCGGGACGGTTATGCGCAGATTACCGACAAACCGGGACTTGGCATTGAGATTAATGAAGAAGCGCTTGAAAAATACCGCTGCGACAAATAAAAACACTGTAGACGCAATTCGAGAGGGTGTGCGGGAATGGAAACGAGAGCATGGGTGTGGAACGGAGCGCTCGTACCCGAGCTGACGTCGCTGCCGCTGCCGGAGCTGCGCGAGTTCGATGTTCTGGTGAAAATCCGGGCAATCGGCATTTGCGCCACGGATTTGCACATTATGGAACGTAAAGTTTCTTTCGCTGAACCGCCGTATGCGCTTGGACACGAAGCGGCCGGAGAAGTCGTGAAATTGGGCGCGGGCGTGACGAGGGTCGGTATCGGAGACCGCTGTACGCTCGATCCTAGTATTGGATGCGGCCGCTGCAGCGCATGCCTTACGGGCAACAAGCACCAATGCGCGCAAAACCGGGAATACGGATTAAATCGGTCGGGCTTCTGGCAGGAATACGTCGTGATCTCGGAAAATAATGTGTACCTGCTGCCCGAATCCGTCGGCTACGATGCGGCGTCGCAATGCGAAACGATTCACGTATGCTTGGGCGGAATGGATAAAATTCAGCTGCGTGCCGGAGAACGGGCGATCATTGTCGGCGACGGTCCGACAGGATTGTTTTTCGCCAGGCTGTGTAAGCTTCAAGGCGCTTCGCAGGTTACGGTGGCCGGGTCGAGAAGGAAACGGCTCGAGCTGGCGCGCGCTTACGGAGCGGATGAAGTCGTGAACATTAGGGAACGGGACTTGCTGTCGGCAGTTGAAGCGCAAAGCTACGACGTCGTGATCGAAGCCGTCGGCAAGGCGGAGACGATTCAACTCGCCCAGAAGCTCGTTGCGAACCGGGGGCGCATCCTGCTATTCGGCTTGCCCGAGCATAAAGTGGAAATCGACGTGATGGATCTCATTTTACGGGAAATCACCTGTATCGGCAGCGCCAATGCTCCGCAGGTATGGTCGCGTGTCGTCGATTTGCTTGCCGCCAAGCGGATTAACGTGGAGCCGATGATTACCGACCGATATCCTTATGAGCAATTGGATCAAGCGATTGCTTGCGCTTTTGCCGGGGGACAGGAACGGATTAAGGTTGTCGTAGAGAACAACGAATGAGGGGATGGGAATTGCGATGCGAGTATTAGCGGTTGGGGCGCATCCCGATGATGTCGAGATTTTATGCGGGGGTACGTTGGCCAAATATGCAGCAAGGGGCGACAAAGTAACAATCATGGTTGCCACCAACGGCAACGTCGGTTCTCCTACGCATACGAAGGAAGAGATCGCCGCCATTCGCCGGACGGAAGCGGAGAAGTCCGCTGCGATCATCGGGGCCGACTTGATCTGGCTCGGTTACGACGATGAATTTCTGTTTCACGACAGGGAGACGAGAATGGCATTCATCAACGCAATTCGCCAAGCGAATCCGGATGTGATGTTCGTGCACGGCGCCAGCGACTATCATCCGGATCATCGGATTAGCGGCGAGATCGCCAGCGATTGCCGCATCCCGGTTACCGTTCGGCTGATCGAGACGGAGTATCCGCATATGGGCAAGGTTCCCCATGTGTTCATCATGGACAATATCGGCGCGATCTCCTTTGAACCGGAGGTGTACGTCGACATCACCGACACGTTTGAGACCAAATGCAAGATGCTGCGCTGTCACGAAAGCCAGGACGCCTGGCTCCAACACTTGTACGGTATGGAATACGTGGAGTTCATGGCGAAAGCGTCGTCGCTGCGCGGCATGGCCATCGGCGTGAAATACGCCGAGGCTTTCCGCAGCTTGCCAATGTACCCGGTTAGCGGCGGACCTCACTTGCTTCCGTAAGCCGTAACGTAAATAGTCTATTATATAATTCCGCGCAAGAGGCCGGGAGTCGGACTGCATTTGATGCAGTTCGATCCCCGGTCTTTATTTGTTTAGCCATGCCCAGCGAAGCGCGCATCTTCTATTCCAACCGGACAACAAAGTACCAGCGATATCAACAGAGTCCGATTGTTGGCTCAAGTCGTTGTTTCTACAATTGTAGTAGAGAGTGCACCTCTACATTAAAGTTCAGAAGGTATATTACCAGGAGGGCGATTATGGCAAACAACGTAAAAAAGATGATTACTATTTTCAGTGCGGCAGCCATGGTGTTCACGATCGCGGCGTGCAGCAATAAAAACGAGTCCTCCGATTCGAGCCCTACGGCATCCGCACCGGCGTCGGCATCGGCAACGAGCCAGACGGAGAGTCAGTCCCCGGAAGCGGTAGATCCTCTTGGCAAATACGATCCGCCGATTGAGATTACTTTTGTCGGCACGATTAGCGACCAATTCGAGAAAACGACTCTGACCGACGGCGTCACGATGGAGGATAACGTCTGGACGAAGGCCTACTTGGATGAGCTTGGCATCAAAGTCAAATACAAATGGATCGCCAAGAGCCCCGAAGAATACAAGCAGAAGCTGAATCTGTCTTTGGCGTCGGGCGATATTCCCAATGTGATGAATCTGGATACGGCTGGCTTGCAGTCCGCTATTAGAGCCGATATTTTGCAGGACGTCGGCGGCATGATCGAACAATACGGAATTGATCAAGTCAAGAGCAACTATACCAGCTATGATTTCGACCCTTATATGGCGGCGAAGAACGACGGAAAGGTATATGCCATTCCGCAGATGTGGTCGGTCAGCGACAATGCCAGCGGTATTTTGTGGATTCGTCAGGACTGGCTGGACAAGGTAGGCCTGACCCCTCCGAAAACGATGGATGACGTCTACGCGATCAGCCAAGCATTTACCCACAACGATCCGGATGGTAATGGCAAGAAGGATACATTCGGACTGTCTATCAGCAAAGATTTTGTAATGGACCTTGGTGGATTTTTCTACGGGTACAATGCTTATCCGGGAACATGGCTGGAAAAGGACGGACAGCTCGTTAACGGCAGCACGCTTCCCGAAACCAAGAACTCCCTTGAGAAATTAGCCGCAATGTATAAGGACGGGCAGATTGACCCCGAATTTTACGCCAAGCCCGCAGACAAGATTGCCCAGGACATTGCTGCGCAAAAGCTCGGTATGATGTACGGATTCATGTGGAACGGCATCTATCCGCTGCAGGACAGCCGCCGCGACCATCCCGAAGCGGATTGGAGACCTTATCTGATCCCGGCTGCGGACGGAACGATTGCGAAACCGAAAGCGGATACGGGAATCGCCGGCTACTATGTGGTCGACAAGAACTTCGAGCATCCCGAAGCGTTGGTCAAGATGATGAACCTGGCTAAAACTCTTGGACAGAAAGATCCTGGCAAATACGGCACTTCTCCGGACGGCAAGGAACTGTGGAAGCTTTCGCCTATATCCGTGCCGACCTTGGAAGAGAATCTGAGCTATCACAAGAGAATGAACGAAATGGCTAAGACGGGCGAGGCTCCTGCCAACGCGGTCGAGCAGTTGATTTCCGACAATGTGAAAAAGTGGACGGAACAGAAGGATGAATCGATGTGGGGATATTACCGCATGCTCGGTCCCGGCGGCGTGGGCGAAATTGCCCAAGCGAATATTGAATATTACTTTGACAACAATTTGTGGGTCTATAATGCCTATCGCGGCGCTCCGACACAGACGATGAGCGATAAGGGCTCCACCATGGAAACTCTTGAATCCGAAACGTTCGTGAAGATGATTATCGGACAGAAGGACGTCGGGGAGTTTGACAAATTCGTAGCCGAATGGAAAAAGCTCGGGGGCGACGAGGTAACCAAGGAAGTAAACGAGTGGTACCAGAACGCCAAATAAACCGCTCAACGTAGAGACATTGCGAGCACGCACAAATAAAGCGCAAGTTGCAAAGAAAGGGGCTGTCTCGTAAGCAGCGCCGTTTGGGATGAGCGAGAGATAAAGCAGGTGTATATACCTCCCGGAGACTGCCTCATACGCCCCTAAAATTACCGTATAACGGGTTTAGCAATTCAAATTTTGGGGGCGTATCGCATCGGAGGGAGGTACATACACCTGTCACCTTATCATCGATTATCTTTCACACAGCAGTCTAAATAGCTTACGAGACGGCCCCGTTTAGCGGAGATGATCAACATGAATTTAATGAAAAAGTCGAAAAACCTTTCCCTACATCTAATGCTGCTGCCGGCGATGATCCTCCTGATTGTATTCAGCTACATTCCGATGGCGGGCATCTCCATTGCCTTTCAGGATTTTATTCCGGCCAAAGGGCTTCTGGGCAATCAGGAATGGGTAGGCCTTAAAAATTTCGAGCTTATTTTATCCAACCCCTTTGTTTACCGTGTGCTGCAGAACACCTTGATCATCGCCTTCGCCAAAATATTGCTCGGACTGGTCGTTCCCATTGTATTTGCTATTTTTCTCAACGAGATTCGCAATACGGCGTATAAACGGACGATACAAACTCTCGTTTATTTGCCTCACTTCTTATCCTGGGTGCTGCTGGCGGGAATTTTAATTGACATTCTCTCTCCTTCCACCGGGATCGTAAACAATATGCTCAAGTCTTTGGGGATGAACCCGATTTTCTTCCTAGGCGATCCGAAGTGGTTTCAGCCAACGATCATTCTTACGGATGTCTGGAAGGAGTTCGGCTGGTCGACCATTCTATATTTGGCGGCTATTACTTCGATTGATCCCAGCTTGTACGAATCTGCGAAAATGGACGGAGCGGGACGGTTCAGACAGATGCTTTCCGTTACTCTGCCGGGAATGAGCATGATTATTGCGATGCTCGCGATTCTCAGCATCGGCAATATTTTGAATGCGGGATTTGATCAGATTTTCAACCTGTACCATGCCGGAGTTTATGAAACCGGCGATATTATCGATACCTTTGTCTACCGGATGGGACTGATCGATGCCAAGTTTGGACCGGCGACGGCTGTAGGGCTGTTCAAATCGGTCGTGTCCTTGATTCTGATCAGCGTTTCCTATTATTGCGCTTATCGATTTGCCGATTATCGGATTTTTTAGAAAGGGGGGAGGAGCTTAGCGATGAACCAAAAGACAAACAAGTCGTATATCTTCCCTATCGTAAATGGAACCGTTCTGGGAATTCTCGCGCTGACGTGCTTGGCGCCGCTGCTGCACATTTTTGCTATAGCCTTCAGCGATAACAACGAGGTGGTTAAGGGCACCGTCACCTTGTGGCCCAGAAACTTTACTTTGAGCTCGTTTACCTTTGTGCTGGAACGCGAGGAATTCTGGAGAGCGTTTGGCGTGACGCTGGAGCGAATCGCCATCGGGCTTCCGCTGAATATGTTCCTTACGATTATTACCGCCTATCCGCTGGCGAAGGAGAGCACGGCGTTCAGGCCGCGGACGTTCTATGTCTGGTTTATGTTTTTTACGATGCTGTTCGGCGGAGGACTCATTCCGACTTACATGCTGGTCAGGCAGCTGGATATGCTCGATAGCATCTGGTCGTTGGTTCTTCCAGGAGCGCTTCAGGTCTACAATATTATTCTTTTGCTGAACTTTTTCCGTCAACTTCCGAAGGAAATGTCGGAAGCGGCCTACATGGATGGCGCCGGGCATTGGCAGACGCTGTGGAGAATTTATGTGCCCACCTCGATGGCGGCTCTGGCCACGCTTATTTTGTTCACGGTGGTCGCCCATTGGAACTCCTGGTTTGACGGGATGATCTACATGAACATGCCGGATAATTACCCGCTGCAGACTTTTCTGCGTACGGTGATCACGATGCCTGATTTTAAGTACTTGAAGGCGGATGACTGGAAAACTCTCCAAAGCATCTCGGACCGTACGACAAGATCGGCGCAGATTATTATTGCTTCCGTTCCGATCCTGCTGGTTTATCCGTTCTTGCAGAAATACTTCGTCAAGGGAATTGTCCTTGGGAGCGTAAAAGGTTAATTGAAGGCTGCGTAAGAAGCTTGAACCAGAAAGGAGAATAGGAGCATGTTGAAAAACAAAAAGCGCTTATACCGGGGATTGCTGGCGTTGGTGACGGCGGTTGTGCTGTTTGGCGGCGCGAATGCCGCGATGGGGCTGCTTGCCGCCGCAACGCCGGGCGAGCAGTTTGTCATTAATAGCGATGGGGTTATCACGGAATACGTAGTAGCCAACGATCAATACGCAGCATATAAGCATATCGTTATACCTGCAACCGTTCAAGGAATCACGGTGAAAGCGATCGGGGAAGGCGCCTTTCAGGAGAAAAAGATTAAATCCGTAACTTTCCCCAGCACCCTTGAGCGCATAGAAAAAAGAGCCTTTTACAACAACTCTATTGAATCGCTTCTGTTTCCCGCCGACTTGCAAGAGATCGGCGTGGAAGCATTTGCCTTGAATCAAGTGAGTGCGCTTTCATTGCAAGAGGGGCTCGATACTCTCGGAGAATCGGCCTTTTCCGGAAATAAGCTGAGCGCGGTAGCCCTGCCGGAAGGGATCGCCAATTACGGCGGGTGGATATTCCAATATAACCGGATCGAAGAGGTGCAGCTGCCGGCGGATATGAGGGAGATCCCGCAAGGGATTTTCAGCGATAATAAGCTTTCTTCAATCGCGTGGCCCGCAGATGTGACCCAGATCGGCGCGGCGGCGTTTGCCTACAATCAATTTGTCGCTCTGGAATTGCCTAGCACTCTTATCGCGATCGGGGACAGCGCCTTTGAGCAGAACGAGCTATCTCAAGTCGCATGGCCGGAAGGGCTGCAGACGATCGGCAGTTGTGCCTTCAGGGGCAATGAGCTGACCGAGCTGGATGCGCCGGACAGCTTGACCGACCTGGGCGACCGCGCCTTCGCCAATAATCTAATTTCTGAGCTGACGCTGCCGCAGGGGCTGGCGGATCATATCGGCGAGTATGCCTTCCGCCAAAATCGGCTGGAATACGTCTATGAGCCTGTATACGAAGGAGAAGGGGAAGTCCGGGGCAAAGCGTTGCCCTATGCAAGGATTGCCGTAAGCGACAAAACGGGACAGGAACTGGGCAGAGCGCAGGCCGACGGCAAGGGCGTCTTTCGCGTTGTTCTCGCCGGCGGACGACAGACCGGAGCGGACGAGCGGTTCTATGTAGCCGTTCAGGGCGGGGATAGAACCGCCATTCAAGCGATTTCTAAAAATTAAGCTTACAGGAAAGGTGTTAAATATGAGGAGAACTATTCATAAATCGATTTCCTGTGTCCTGTTGCTCGCGCTCCTGTTGACCTCCGGTTATGCGGTGCCGTCGGTGCGGGCAGCTCAAGCCGACCCGCCGATCACCGCCATCCATGTCCCCACGGTTGCGAATAAAGCTCCCGTCATTGACGGAGTCATCGAGGATGCGGAATGGGACGAGGCGGCGCAAAGCGCGGGTTTCGTCACCTTTACCCAGTCGGAGGCAGTACCGGAGCCCACCTTCTTTAAGGTTTTCTTTACGGAGGACAAGCTGTATGTTGCGGTTCATTCCATGCAGAAGGAAAGGCCGAGCGCCAGGGTGACGGAACACGACGGCCCGGTGTATACCGAAGATTCGATCGAGATTTTTTTCCAGCCGGACCTTGCGCAGCAGACCTACTATCAGTTTGTTATTAATGCGATGGGGGTCAAATACGAAGGCCGGGAAAGAGATTCTTCATGGGGGAACGACGGGGACTGGAGTGCGCGCGCGACTACAGGGAACGGTTACTGGGATCTGGAAGTGGAGCTTCCCGCAAGTCTGTTCGGACTGAACGGCTTCTCGGCAACGGAATACGGCTTTAATATTAGCCGATCCCAGTCGGCGGGAGATCAGGGCGGTTCCGGACCTATGGCGATTCCTGCCATGATTCAAAGCTCTTGGTCGCCCTACTACGGTGGAACGTTCCACGACTTTACAGCGTTTGGCAGGCTTTACCGGGACGATCAGAATCCTAGCGCGCTGCGTCAGACCGTCCATGCCGCCGATTTGAAGAGCGGGTTTCAGACGGTTTCCAGCGTGACTAATGCAACCTATGGCGATCTGACGTTCAAAGCGGTGCAAGAGGTGAGGAACAGCAGCACCGGCGCGCTGCTGGGGAGCGCTCAGGAACAGACGCTAACATTGGCTACCGGAGGCTCGGGAGATTTGAGCCTGAACAGCCCGCTGGAGCAAGGCAAATGGGAGTGCATCCTGATCGTGACCGACGCGGACAGCGGCAAAGTGTACTACAGCAGAAAAATACCGGTCGATATTCCGCCTCCGCTCAAGGTGCGTTCTTACTGGAGCGAACAGAAGGCGGAGCTTAGTCTGGACAAAAATGATGTGAACACCGCATTTCCTGCGACAAGCGCTCTGTTTGAATTGAAGAATGAGCAAGGAACGGTCATCTCCGCACAGGAAGTGAACGCCGATGCCGCCGGTGTATTCAGGGCATCAATGGATATGAACGCTCATCCGGCAGGAAGCTACCAAATTGTTGCCACGTTAAAAGGCAGCGGGAATTCCCATCCGCTTCCTGCGGTGTCTCTGGAAAAGCCGGTCACGCCGGAATGGTGGAATTCCGATTTGGGTACGGAGGATATTGTGCTCGCGCCTTGGACCGGCGTGAAGACTGTCGGCAATAAAGTGGAGGTTTGGGGAAGGGAATATGCCTTTGGCGGTTCCCCCTTTGTGAGCCAGATTACCAGTCAGGGGCAGGAGCTGTTGGCTGCGCCGATTCGGATCGAGGGAGAGGCTGACGCGCGGGAGCTTCATTTTTACGAAACCAACGATATAGGGATAGAAAAGACGGATACCGCAGTCCAATATTTGAACGAGTCGGTATCGGACGATTTGAAGCTGAGCGTGAACAGCAAGGTGGAATACGACGGATTTATTCGGTTTGACGTGCAGTTGGCATCCGATTCCGACACTCCGGTGCAGCTCCAGAACCTCAAGGTGAACATTCCGATGAGGCCGGAAGCTGCGACGCTGTTCGATGCGGATACGACCGATTCTCCTTTAAGGGGCAGCTATCCTTACTGGAGCGGGGCGCGTTCGGGGAAATTCCCCGATGAAGCTGCGGGCAGCTTTACTCCGCATATTTTTGTAGGAAACGATCAAGTGGGACTGACGTGGGTCGCCGAATCGACGGAAAATTGGTCGTTCCACAATCCCGATGATGTGCTTGCGCTGAAGAAGCAAGGCGGAGCCCATGTGCTGCAAATGAATGTGATTGACAAGGCAATCGAGATTGATCGGGACACGCCTCTGGTCTTCACCTTTGCCATTCAGGCTTCTCCCATCCGGCCTCAGGCGGAAAATAAGCAGGTCTTCATCTATGGAAGCAGCGCGTATGGCGCCGATCTATGGTCAATGAACACCTTCTCGCAGAACAAGGGGCAATTGAGCTATCCCGCCAAGGATTATGTGACGGCAGAGCACGGGGATTTGACGGTTAAAATGTCGCCCAAGGACTGGACCAACTATAGCTGGTCGGGCGGTTATCCGGACGATCCGCAAAATGAAATGGCGACGCCGGTCGTTGCGGTCCGCTTCCCCAACGGCAATAGCTTCGGGCTTTACTATAGTTTGGCCGCTCCCAAGTTCTTCCTGGCCACTGAAACAGGGTTTAATCAGAACCGGGTTCGCCATAAAATTCAGGAGTTCACCTACGATCGCGAGTGGAATTACTCTTGGGAGCGAGAGGTCCGGTTAACATGGGACGAACACTCGCTGAAGGTTGGCATCGGCAACGGATGGCCGATTGAGTATGAAGAGATGGCGGAAATCCCCCTTGATTTCGGCTTGATGAATGCGTCCATGCAAGAGGCCAAAATTGTTTATGGAGCCGGATTTATTTACAACAACTTCACCGCGAGAGCGGAAAATGGCGACCCGATCGTGTGGGAGCTTCAAGTGGAAGATGAGAATGTACCGGGGAGAGTATTGACCGGGCAGTATCAGCTTCTTCCCAATGAGACCTGGCCCACGGAAAGCAGAATCTACGTAGGCGGTCCCGATCTTAACGGCAGTCGCGACTGGCCATGGTTTTTGGATCGATTAAAGAAAGACAACTACCAGCTGCTCAAAATTCACGAGGACTGGACGGAATCCCAAGGCTATCCGATGACGCGAGAGCAAGGAAGAAAAGACGCCCTCCATGCATTGGCGGCAGCGGCCAATGAGAAGGGCATCCCTGTGATCCCGTACATTGGCTTCCAATTGGGGAACAATACGCCGGAATTTCAAACCTACAAGGATGAAATCGTGACGGAACCGTTTTTCCTGCCTAACGGCTGGGTGCGTTCGGATACGAATCATATCGGGGCGAATATTTCGTATGCGGGGCAGTACCAGAATTTCATGCTGTGGAGCATTAACAAACTGCTCCTGGAAGACGGCATCGGCGGTCTGTACATGGATAGCACCGCGATCCCGCCAATGGATCAGAACCTACACCATGGCGCGGGTTATTATGATCGCGACGGAGTTTTGCAGCCCTCCTATTCCATCTTCGAGTACAGGAATTTTATGAAACGTCTTCGTACGATGGGGAAGGCCGTTCGCCCCGATTTCTATATGGACCTGCACACGCCTGTCGGCACATGGACGCCGACTGCGGGATTTTCCGACAGCATATGGAAGGGGGAGCAATTCTTAAATGCGGAGGCCAATCCGTCGGAAAACACCTTCCGCAGAGAGGTGACGCCGGAGCTGCTGCGGGCAACGATGGGAAAACAGACGGGACTGGCTATTAACTTCCTGAATTACGCGCAGGTGGATACCGCATCGGCGGTAAGCGCGGTGCTGGATATTCCGGTGAGGCTGGATGGGCTATTGCGAGCCAAGATGATGAAGTACTACGACCTGAACGACGCGCGGTTTATCCTGTACAGCGACAGCAACATTGCAGGCTCCAATGAAGAGACGCCTATGTCGTACTATAAGCGTTCCGACGGCGCAGTGGTGGCGGTTGCGGCGAACCTGAGCCGGACAGATCAGCCGAGGGATGTGACCTTCACGCTGCCCGAAGGTTTGATTTTGCCGGGAAGTGCGGCGACCGACGCCATCAACGGGGATAATCTGTCATTGAACGGAAACGCATTGACGGTGCATTTTGAGAAGGCGTGGCGGTACAAGTATATTTTGCTGGCTCCCGAAAGCGTGCAAAATCCGGTGAGATATCCTTTCGAATGGCCGACTATCGGTTTTCCCAACTAAATGAAGAAGGAGGCAGATCCGATATGAAAAAAAGAATATGCGGGGCTTTGCTCAGTCTGTGCATGACGATGCCCCTGCTGCCCGCGGCGGCGTCGGCGGCGGGACCGGGAACCGGGGCGATGACTGCCGGGACGGGCGGAATCGTCGACGGAAACACCCTTTATTTCGGCCGGTATACGGAGAATGGTAGAACCTATGAGGTTCCTTGGCTCGTGCTGGATGCCGACAAAACCAATACCCATAAGGGAGGCGCGTTCCTGATTTCTAAATATTTGCTGGGAAGCACGCCCTTTGAAGCCGTATGGGACGGCGACGACAACGACGGACAGGCACAGCCCAACGAATGGCAAAGCAGCGACGCGCAGAGGTGGACTCGAAGCTTTGCCGGATCGGAGCACTTTACGGCTGCGGAGCTGTCGGCCATGCAGGCAACAACGAAAGCGGACGGTCCGTATTTAGAGTACGGCGCAAGCGAGCTGATTGGGGAAAAGGCGTTTTTCCTGTCGGGAGAGGAAGCGGCGACCTATTTTCACAGCGATCAAGAACGGGAAGCGGCATTTATCGCCGATCCGGTCGGCAGCGGCGCCGGCTGGTGGTGGCTGCGGTCGCCGTATGGGGACAAGCCTCATAGCGCCGGCGTAGTCTCGGTAGTTCAGCGCTATACCCGCGTGTCCTACGCCGACGGCGCACGCCCCGCTTTTAACCTGTCGCTGTCCTCGGTTCTCTTCTCCTCCGCGGCCCAGAGCGGCAAGCTGAGCGGAACCGTAGGCGCCGCCGCACTAAAGGCGGTTTCAGCCGGTACGCCGTCGGAATGGAAGCTGACCGTTCGGGATAGCAGCAGAACGTTCACGGCGGAAAGAACGGGATATAACGCGACGAGCAAAGTGATGACTATCGGTTACACGGGCGCGGCGACGGGAGCCAATGAATATATTTCGGCCGTAGTTATGGACCTAAGCGGTGCTGTGAAATACTATGGAAATATCGCACAGCCGCAGAGCGCAAGCGGCAGCGTTAAGCTTGACCTATCCGGCGTGAGCTTGGGTGCGGACGATAAGCTTTATGTGTTCTCCGAAGCGACAAACGGCGATAACAAGACCGACTACGCCAGCGCATTGCAGGAGCTGAGTCTAAGCGGCAGCTCAACGGGCGGTTCATCCGGCAGTTCGTCCGGCGGTGGCGGCACGGTGACAACCGATCCGAAGCTCCCGACCGAGGAAGAAAAGGAAATCTTGCCTTCCACCCCGGTCGGAACAGATCATTTTATCGACGTGAAGAAAACCGACTGGTTCTACGACGCGGTGAAGTACGTCTATGAAAAAGGGCTGATGAAGGGCGTCTCCGATACGGCCTTTGACCCTGGAGCAACGACGGCGCGCGCGATGCTGGTGACGATTTTGTACCGCCTGGAAGGTTCGCCTGCCGTGAGCGCAGCTCACGCTTTCAGCGACGTGGCGACGGCTAAGTACTACGCGGATGCGGTAGCTTGGTCGGTCGAAAACAACATCGTGGGCGGATACGGCAACGGCAAGTTTGGCCCGGAAGACGCGATTACCCGCGAGCAATTGGCGACGATTCTGTACCGGTACGCCGCCTTCAAAGGGTATGACGTGTCCGCCAGAGCCGATCTCTCCGGATTTGCCGATGCAGACTCCGTGTCGGCCTACGCGAAGGACGCCATGCGCTGGGCCAACGCCAAAGGGTTTATTCAGGGGGCCGGCACGAATCTGACACCGAAAAGCAACGCATTGCGCAGCCAGATGGCGGCCATTATACAAAGATTCCTTGAATTTTACAAATCATAATGAAAAAGCGCCGCCGTCACCCCGTTGTGGCGACGGCGCTTTTATAGTTGGACAACAAAGTCCTAACTGCGTCAACAGAATCCGATTGTCCGCTCAAGCCGTTGTTTTTACAATTGCAGTAGAGCGTACTCTACAACGATGGGAGTAACGTCATGGCTAACATCAAGATCAAAGCAGCAGGAGCCGCAACGCTGGCGCTTATGCTTGTGGCGCTCGGCGCTTGCAGCGGCAAAGGGGAGGATCCGGTCGCCGAGGAAACGGCGAAGCCGACGAACGGTCCGATAGGCAAATACGACCCGCCAATCGTGCTGACGACGGGCCGGGAAATATCGGAAACGTTGAAATTCGAGGAAGGGCGCTCGATCGACAACAACGTCTGGTACGATGCTTATCGCGACGCATTAGGGGTTGAAGTCAAGAACGATTGGGTCGTCAAGGGCGGCGAAGCCTACACGAATAAATCGAATATCGCCATTGCCTCGGGCGAAATACCGGACGTTCTGGCCGTGAATGCGCTGCAGCTGAGAAATTTGGTGGAAGCCGACATGATTGAGGATTTGACCGCTGTGTATGACGAGTACGCATCGCCCTTTACGAAAAGTTTGCTGAAGGAAGACGGCGGGCTGGCGATGAAGGCGTCCGCGTTCGGAGGGAAGCTTTATGCGCTCCCGCTGACGAACAGCAACCTGGACGAAGTGTCGATGCTGTGGGTGCGCGACGATTGGATGAAGCGACTGAATTTGCCGGAGCCGACGACGATGGACGGCATGATCGCCATTGCGAAGGCGTTTACCGAGCAGGACCCCGACGGCAACGGCAAGGACGACACGTACGGGCTGGCGCTCGTGAAAGAGGCGCAGATTCCCGGCTTCTTCAACGGCTTCCACGCTTATCCTGGAACCTGGGTGAAGGGGCAGGACGGCCAGGTCGTATACGGCAGCATTCAGCCGGAAATGAAGGGCGCGCTGCTGAAGCTTGCGGACATGTATAAGGCCGGATACTTCGATAAGGAATTCGGCGTGAAGGACGGACCGAAATACGACGAGCTGATCGCTTCCGGAAAAGTTGGCATGATGTACGGGCCGATGTACGCTCCGCTTGCCAATCTCAAGAATAACAAGCTGAACGATCCGCAGGCGGAATGGCGAGCGTATCCGATCCCGTCGGCGGACGGCCAGCCGGCGTTGGCTCAAGTAGGCGTATCGGCAAGCTCCTTCTATGTCGTCAGGAAAGGTTACAAGCATCCCGAGGCGGTTGTGAAGCTGTTGAATTTCTGGAATGAAAAAAACTGGGAAAATGCCGATGTGTCGCTGTCGCGCAACGTGGACAAAAATATTGAGACGTGGCCGTACGGGCTGGTCAAAGCGTTCCCGGTGCTCAAAAACGTGAAGGCGCACCGTGCCGTTAAAGCCGCGCTGGAGAGCCGAAATCCGCAAGGACTCGATCTTGAGCAGCAAATTTATTACGACGCGATTCAAAATTGGTTCGAGACAGGCGACATTGCCGGCAACGGCTGGGGGTTCTATCGCTCCTTCGGCAAGGATGGGGCGGGGATGGAAATGATCGACGGCTACTTAAACGAGGATAAGCTGAAAAATACCGAGTTCCTCGGCGGCTCTACCCCGACGATGGCGGAGAAATGGGCGACGCTGAACAAGATGGAGTCGGTCATGACGATCAAGATCGTCCTTGGTCAGTCGGGCATTGAGGAGTTCGACAAGTTCGTCAAGGATTGGAACGAGCTTGGCGGAGAGAAAATTACCGAAGAAGTCAACGAGTGGGTAAAAGCCGTCAATTAGCAACCGGAAGGGGGACGCATGGAAGGAACGAGGTGAGACAATGCGGCTGGAAACCGGACGCTGGAAACGAAATCTGGCGCTTCATGCGATGCTGATGCCCGGCGCGGTATTTATTTTCCTGTTCAATTATATTCCGCTGGCAGGCATCGCGATGTCCTTTCAGAAGTTTATCCCGAGCAAGGGGTGGTTCGGCTCGAAATGGGTCGGATTGGATAATTTCACCTACATGCTGCGTCTGCCGGATATCGGCCAGGTGATTTACAACACGGTGCTGATCGCCGTATTGAAAATATTATGCGGCCTGATCGTACCGTTTCTCACTGCGCTGCTGCTCAACGAAATCAGGAACGGCCTGATCAAGAGGGGCGTACAGACGCTGATTTATCTTCCGCATTTTTTATCGTGGGTCATTCTCGGCGGCATTCTCATGGATATTTTGTCGATGCAGGACGGGATTGTAAATCGTTTCCTCGGGTTGTTCGGCATTGAGCCGATTTTTTTTCTGGGTTCGAACGCCTGGTTTCCGTATACGCTTGTGCTATCCGATACGTGGAAGGAATTCGGATTCGCCACGATCGTTTATTTGGCGGCGCTGACGGCGATCGATCCGACTTTGCATGAAGCCGCCTATGTAGACGGGGCCGGGCGCTGGAGGCAGACGCTCCATGTGACCTTGCCCGGAATGGCGCCCACGATTGTGCTGCTGGCCGTGCTGAGCCTCGGCAATGTGCTAAATGCAGGTTTCGATCAAGTGTTTATGTTATACAGTCCCCAGGTGTACGAATCGGGAGACATTATCGATACGCTCGTGTACCGTGTCGGGATCGTCGAGACGCAGTACAGCATTGCTGCGGCTGTCGGTCTGTTTAAATCGGTCATCGGCTTTGTTTTGATTGCAATGTCCTATCGCCTGGCGTACAAATATGCCAATTATCGTATTTTTTAGCCGGAACGGCCCTGAAGGAGGCTTCTGGCTGTATGGTCGAATACAAGTCGTTGTCCCGCAGACTGTTTCTGATCTTCAACTACAGCTTGATGATTGCGGTCGGGCTGATCTGCGTCCTGCCCTTCGTACATGTATGGGCGATTTCCTTGAGCGGCTCGGGTGCGGTCTCGGCCGGTGCGGTCAAGCTTTGGCCGGTCGAGGCGACTTTCGACGCTTATAAACACGTTTTAAACAAGCCGGAATTCGGACGGGCGTTTGCCGTATCGCTGCAGCGGCTCGTGCTTGGAACGGCGATCGCCATGCTGATGACGGTGCTTGTCGCTTATCCGCTGTCCAAAGAACCGAGGGCTTTCCGTCAGCGTCCGCTTTATTTATGGTATTTTATCGTACCGATGCTGATTGGCGGGGGGCTTGTCCCGGTGTACATGACCATCCGCAGCTACGGTCTGCTGGACACGATGTGGGCGCTTGTGCTGCCTACCGCCGTGCCGGTCTATCATGCGGTGCTGCTGCTTCATTTTTTCCGCGGACTGCCGAAGGAGCTGGAGGAATCGTCCGTCATGGACGGCGCCGGGCATTGGACGATTTTATTGCGAATTTATTTGCCGCTGTCGCTGCCCGCGCTGGCCACGATTACGTTGTTTACGATGGTGGGGCACTGGAACGCCTGGTTCGATGGACTGATTTATATGAATCGCAACGAGAATTACCCGCTGCAAAGCTACTTGCAGACGATCGTGGTCAGGCCTGACGTCACGCAGACGGTTGATGTGCGGCAGCTTGCCGATATTACGGAGCGGACCGTCAAAACTGCGCAAATTTTTCTTGGAACGCTGCCTATTTTAATCGTTTATCCGTTCTTGCAGAGATTTTTCATTAAAGGGATCGTGCTCGGCAGCGTGAAGGGCTGAATGCCGGGAAGCACGGAGAGGGGCTTACACAAGATGAAACTTAACTATAATATCGACCCGGCTTTGCTTGTGGACGAAGTACAAGGTCCGAGAGTCATTGCGATGATGAAGGAAGCGGGCGTGGATACGATCTGGCTGTGGGGATATTTTTACGGCACGACGTGGAGCAGTCTGGAGACGATTGCCGAGGCCGGAAAAATTGCCAGAAGCCACGGCTTCGAAGCGGCGATTATTCAATTGCCCGTCGGTCATCCCGGCAACAGCTTGAACCCCGACGATGCCGACGTGCTGCTGAAAATTCCCGACCATTGGCGTTATCGTCAGGACAGCGCGGGTAAGCCGAAATACTATATCGGCGACATCGAGCCCGTCATGGTGCGCGAGAACGTCGAGTCGATTGTGGCGCTGCGCGATGCGGGCTTTAAGCGGTTTATGATGGACGACGACTTGCGGCTGGGCGAGCTGGGAGACGAGATTCAGGGCTGTTTTTGCGAGATTTGCGTGAGCGAATTCGGGCAGGTCTCCGGGCGGACGTTGACGCGGGAAGCGCTTGTGCAGACGCTGCAGAACAAGACGGACACGGCATTAATGAAGGAATGGGTGCGCTACAACTGCTCCAAAGTAACCGACATGATGAAGGAAATGAACGTTCCCGGCGTCGAGCTGGGCATCATGGTCATGCATCTCGGCGACGAGCGGCACGGGATCGATATGCGCGAGATTAAAGATGCGGTTCCCGGCGTCGAATTTCGTGTCGGCGAGCTGCACTTCAGCGACGGGGAATTCGGCAGTCCGGAAGGGAAGGCGAGCGAGCTGCTCGGCATTCAGTATCATTTGAACCTGGTCGGCCGCGAGCATGCGGTGAGCGAGACGACGGTGTTTCCGCCTCGTTCGCTGAGCGAGAACAATCTGATCTGCAAGGTGAAAATCGCCGTATCCGCAGGCATTTCGGACATCTATTTCATGAGCGGCACATGGCTGATCGACGAGTCGTATTGGAGCGCCTGGAGCCGGCAGTATCCGGCCATCCGGCAGATCGCGGACTGGTGCGACCCGTACGAGCGGGCCTATCCGGTACACCTGGCCAAAGGCACGCACGGCGCATACGGCGAGCCGGTCGAACCGCCGCTGCTGCCTTATTACGCCGGACTGCCGGTCAAACCGGTGCGCGGCAACGAGCCGGACGCAACGGGAAAGGTGCTGCTGTTTTTCGGGGATTACCGGATCGGCGACGAATGGGAGAAGTGCTTCCCGTTATATAAGACCGTTATCGTCGATCGCAAAGCGGCGGAGCGTAATAAAGGCAATCTGGATCGGTTGCCGGAGAACGTGCGGCTCTGGGAGCATGAGGCGGGCACATTGCCGGCGGAGACGGAGGTTGCGCTGCTAAGGCGCGAGCTTGAAGCTTGCGGAGCGTTTAAGGCTGATTTTCCACGTATTATTGAAGGCGTCAATCTGGCGCTTGTTTCGCTGCCGGAGAGAAACAGCGTTATCGTCATGAACCTGGAGGAGCGCCCGAACGCCGGGCTGCTGGGGCTTGGCGACCGTCGGACGTCCATCGAGCTTCCGGCGCTCGGATTCGCCCTGGTTGAAGAACGGGACGGGCAGTTCAACGTTCATTTGTTTTAAGATATTGGCCTGAGCGCGTACACGACCGAATAACCATGTGGAGGTTAGTGCGTCATGGAGAACATGAACGACAAGGAATCTGAGAAATCCGCCAGCGTGTCCCGACGTCAATTTCTGGCCTATACGCTTGCAGGCACAGCCGCGCTTGCCGCTGGCGGAGCGTTCAGCCCGCTTACGGCTTATGCGCAGGGGGGCGAGCAAGCGGCTGCATTGACTGTTTCGAGCGACACGATTAGCGTCAAAGATTTCGGCGCCGTCGGCGACGGGGTCACGGACGATACGGCGGCGTTGACCGATGCCGCCGATTATGTCAATGCGATTGCGAACACGGACGGAACGCCTGTGCAGCTCTATTTTTCGAACGGCACTTATCGATATTCCTCGGGTCTATATTTCAATAGGCCGGTTATTCTGTGCGGCAGCGGCGGCGCGAAGCTTGTCTATGAAGGGACCGCTCACGCCGTCAAGCTCGGCAAAGACGGGATCGGCTACAACGATCCGGTTAACCCGCAAACGAAGCATGAATTTTACGGCGTTCGCGATCTGATCTTGTCGGGAGGCGCGAATGCGCAGCACGGCATTTATGTGAATACATTCGTGGTGAATCCCCGCATCGACCGGTGCGTGTTCAAAAATTTCGGCAGCGCGGCCGGCTACGCGATCTTTTTTCAATCGGACAACTGGAACTGCTACGTAACGGACTGTATGTACGAGAGCGCCAACGATATTGCCAAAAACTTCATCAGGGCGAACGGAAAATCGGCGGCAGGCGTATCCGACAACGGCAATTCCCGCTTAAACGTCGTAGACTGCTTCGCCAATATCGGCGGTACGACTGCGGGCGGGACGGGCGTCTATGTGAGCGGCTGGAAATCGGTCGTTCGCGGCGGAGGTTTCCAAGGGTTTAAGTACGCCGTGCATATTGCGGACAACACGAATTATGTGGAAGTCGATTCGACGTATGTGGAAACGATCTATAGCGGCTGCGAGGCCGTCATCGCCATGGGCGACCAGCCTACGGCAGCCGTATCGTCGTTTTATCTCACGGGGCTCAAGCTCAAGGACATGTACGTGAATTTGCATAATGTCTCCAACGATTATGTGTCAACCGATACGAAGTTTCTCGTATGTCTGAATGACAAAATCGCGCTCCGCAACGCGGACATCTCCGTCGATGTGTATATGGGCGGGAAATATCCGCTGCTGCTGTTGAACCCGATCGCGGGACAGAGCGGCATTGACATTCGCAGTACGGGCAATCCGAAAATGTACGCCGCATCCGCTCCTAGCATGCCGCTGCTCTCCGATGCCGAGCGCGCGGTCAACTACGGGACGAATACGTGGTTCGACATTTGGCAGCGCGGGAACGGGGCAAGCTATACGATCGCCGGTTCGGGGATATTCAAAGTGGCCGACCGCTATTACGTGAGCCGCGACGGCATCGGCGGCTCAGCAGCCGTGACGAAGGAAACGTTTGCTCCCGGTCAGACGGCGGTGCCTGGGCATCCAAGCTATTTTCTGCGGTTAACGAACAGTCAGACGGCCACGGGAGCGACGTACCATACGCTCATTAATATGATCGAGGACGTGACGAAGCTGTCCGGCGAGCGCGTGTCCTTGTCGCTGTATTTGCGCTGCTCGAAGTCGATCTCCGTGCAGCCGGTGCTGGCGCAAATATTCGGCTCGGGCGGCTCAAGCGCGATCTATACGTCGGCCGGAACCACTGTCATCGGCACTTCGTTCGCGAAGGTTGTGTTTACGTTCGACGTGCCCCGCGTGGACGGCAAAACATGGGGCGCCAATCACCGGCTGGAGATGCATCTTTCGCTGCCGGTCAACCAGACGTTTACGCTCGATTGGGGGCCGTGGAAGCTGAACAAGGGAGAGTATCCGACGGAAAACTACCGGCCCGACAAACTGGAGGAGCTGCGCAGATGCAAAGCGTTCTACGAAAAAGGGAACCTGAACCAGCTCATCGCGACCCACCAGCGGGGCGCGGTCCATTTTGCCAGCGAGAAGTACCGTCAACCCAATTGCAAAGCGCATGTCGTCTATCAAGACGGCTCCGCCAACTATAATGCCGTTGTTTCCATCTTTACGACAACCGACATGGCCTATACACTGAATGCGATGGCGACCGATTCTTCCGTCGATTGGGAAGCGGACGCGGAACTGGTGTAAGCTTGCTGAGGCGGACCTTAGACGGATCTAGACAGTTTAGGCGGATCTAGCGCCAGCATGCGAGAGGGAAGGATGGAGAAGCGAACGATGCCGAGGGACAAGCAGCCGAGATGGGGAATTTACAAGAAGTTGGTAGGCTCGTTCCTTCTCATTCTGATTCCGATCTATGTGATCAGTCTCTGGATGAATCAGCAGGGAGCGGATGTCGTCAGACAGGAAATCGCCAAGTCGATGCAGCAAAAAACGGATTACGTCATGACGTCGCTGGAGAACGAGATCGAGCGGATCACGACGTTGCAGCAAACTTTTATCAACGACGCCGATCTGAACGACTTGAGCATACGGGCGGCGACGCTGACCGATTACGAGCGGACGAAAGCGTTCAAGGATTTGCAAGCCAAAATCGTGATGCTGGCCGAGTCCAGCAAGCTGATTCAGGATGTGTTCGTCTTGATGCCGAAGCTGGACAAGCGGTTGTCGGCCAAATCCAGATTTAACGTCGATACGATGGATCGGGGAGAGTACGAGAGCCTGCTCAAAGCGAAAAATCGGCTGTTCAACCCGGTGTACTACAAGGGGAGATTGCTGCTTCCGCTCGGTTACCCGAGCGCGACGCGCTCGCAATATTTGCTGGTCATCGAGCTGTCGAGCGAGAAGATCGGCCGGGAAATGGACGTGTTCCGTTCTTATGAAGACAATGTCACCTATTTGACGGACGATTATAATCAAGCGACGTTGTATGCGTATGCGGACGGCGTGGAGGCGGCGGACCGGATTCAGTCGCTGGAGCAGGACGGCAGAGGAGAGTTGACGATAGACGGCATGCCTTATCTCGTATTTTCGAAGCGATCCGATATGCTGCAATGGAGTTTGAGGACGGCTTTGCCGGAAAATATCGTGCTTGATCCGGTCTATTCGATCAAGCGCTGGTACGGGTATTTGTCGGCAGTGTCGATTGTCATCGTGCTGATCGCTTCGCTGATGATTTTTCGGCTGATTCATCAGCCGCTCAAGAAGCTCGTTACGGGCTTTCGCAAGGTGGAGCAGGGCAAGCTCGATATTGTGATCGAACGCCGCGAGCATGACGAGTTTGCTTATCTGTACACGCAGTTTAACCGGATGGTCGCGAAGTTGAACGAACTGATCCAGGAAGTGTACGAAAAAACGATCTACAGCCAAAAGTCGGAGCTCAAACAGCTGCAATCGCAAATTAATCCGCATTTTTTGTACAACAGCTTATACATTCTCTATTTGATGGCCGACGAGGAGGATTACGACGGCATTCGGATATTGTCCAGACATCTCGGAGACTATTTCAAATTTCTGACCCATAACAAAGCCGACATTATCCCGCTTGAGCAGGAGCTGAACCATGCCCGCGTATACGGAGCCATTCAGGAAATCCGCTTCAGCAACCGCATTTCGTGCGAGTATACGGTAGAGGGCGATCCGTCCGAGTGGCAGGTGCCGAGGCTGATCGTCCAGCCGGTGCTGGAAAATGCGTTCATCCACGGCCATGAGCATACGGAGGAGAACGGACGAATCTCTGTACGTGTGCGCTGCGAGCACGAGGCGCTTACGATTACGGTGGAGGATAACGGCAACGGGATCGATGAGGAAAAGCTGGCGGAAGTCCGGAAAAAGCTGACGCTTCGGCACGATGAGACGGAAACGCACGGCATTGTCAACGTCCATCGGAGATTGGGGCTGTTGTACGGAAGCGCCAGCGGAGTTCGCATCGATCCGGTAGCGGGGGGCGGGACGGCGGTTACGCTGCGGATAGAGGCGCGGCCCGTCGATAGGGGAGAAGAAGGGGAGTGGCAGCTTGCATCATATTCTGGTCGTCGATGACGAGCCGTTGATCGTACGCGGAGTGTGCAACATTCTAAGCGAGCTGGAGCAGGCGCACCTCCGCTACGCTTATACGCCGCGCGAGGCGAGACGGCTGGCGGAAGAGAGCCGCATCGATATTCTGATCACCGACGTGCGGATGCCGGGCATGAGCGGCCTGGACTTGGCTCTTCACATCCGCGAGCTGTGGCCGCGCTGCAAGGTTATTTTTTTGTCGGGACATGCGGACTTTGAATATTTGCAGTTTGCCTTGCGTCACGGCGCCTTCGACTACTTGCTGAAGCCGGCGGACAGGGAGACGATCCTCGGCTTGTTTCGCCAAGCGACGGACCGGATCGAGCAGGAAATCAACGAACAGGCCGTCATGGAGAGGACGCGGCAGCAGATCAAGGACGCCCGGCCGCTGCTTGTCGAGACGCATCTGCGCGAGCTGCTGGCCGGAGACGCCGCTGCGCTGGAAGAATTGCCGGAGCAGTTGGAGATGCTCGACCTTCCGTTGCGCGCCGACATGCCGTTAGTCGTGCTTGTCGGGCGGATCGACAGTTGGCCTTCGCATCTGTCACCGAAGGACAGGCTGCTGATGGAGTACGCGGCCTGCAATATTATGGAGGAGTATTTGCAGTCGTTCAGCCGGATTGTTGCGATTAAAGACGGCAAGAGCTTCGTGTGGCTCATCCAACCGCTGCGCGATGAGGAAGGCGAGCAGCGGCATCATCTGTATATTCGCGAAACGCTGGAACAAATACAGCAGTCCATCCGACAGCTGCTCCGGCTGCCGCTGTCGATCGTGCTGTCCCCTCCTGCCGTGGCCTGGAGCGCACTTGCCGGCGAATACCGCGCGATGTGCGGTTTGCTGCAGCAAGGAATCGGTCTGGATGAAGAAATTATTATAAGCGGCGCGGATGAGAAAGAGGCGGTTGGCGAGGAGGAGCGAGGCGGCGGGGAGCACGAGCATATCGCGACTGCCGTCGGCCGGTTGCGGCTGCAGTTGGAGACGCGGGAACGGGAAGCCTTCGGCAAAACGTTGTCGGCGCTGTTCGAGTGGGGGCAGAAGACGGTATTTGTCGGCTATCCCGTTCAGCTTGAGCTGTTCAGCTCCGTATCGGCGATGTTTCTGGGGTTTATGAACAAGCGCAAGCTGGCGCAGACGATCGGACAAGCCTTCGATCTGGCACTGCTGTCGGCTTACCATGCGCACGATACTTGGAACGATCTGCTCGACTACTATTTGCGCTTGGGCGATGCGCTGTTTAACCGGATCGAGGCGGAGCGGACCGATCAGAAAAGAGAAATTATCGATAAGATCGACCGTTATATCGCCGACAATCTCGACAAAGACTTATCGCTGCCGCGGCTGGCGGACCTCGTGTATTTGAGTCCGCATTATTTGTCGCGGACATATCATGCGGTCAAAGGTTATCCGCTGGCGGATCACATTGCGGAGATGAAGCTCGCCACAGCCAAGCGGCTGCTTGCGTCGCAGGATATGAAGGCGCAGGATGTCGGCCGGATGGTCGGCTTCGAGGATATGTCGTATTTCGGCAGGTTTTTCAAGAAGCATGCGGGCATGACGCCCGGCGAATATAAGGAAGCGGTGAAGAGCGGGATATGAATGAGAATGCGAATGCAGGTGTGAGTGAGGGTGCGAGTGTGGGGGCGAATGAGAATGCGAGTGCGAGTGCGAATGCGAATGTGAATGTGGATGCGTCAAGTTGGGTGTCCCCTTCTCAGCCGGTCAAAATCATTCTCGATACCGACATCGGTCCGGATTGCGACGATGCGGGCGCGCTGGCGGTTCTTCATGCGTTGGCCGACAGAGGCGAAGCCGAGATCGTCGGCGTGATGCACAATACGTCCAGCCCGTGGGGAGCGGGGTGCATCGATGCGATCAGCGCTTATTACGGGCGTCCGAATCTTCCGATCGGCACCCTGAAGGACGAAGGGTTCCTCGTCGGCGAGCCGTACGAGAAATACAACAAATATGTGTCGCAGCATTATCCGAATCGTTACCCCGACGGCTCCGGCGTGCCGGACGCGACGGCGCTGTTTCGCAAGTTGCTTGCTGCGGAGCCGGATCGCGCCGTGACCGTGGTCGGCATCGGGCCGCTGCGCAACTTGCGTCTGCTGCTCGAATCGGGGCCGGATGAGGCGAGTCCGCTTGACGGGGAGGCGCTTGTCGCGGCGAAAGTTCAGCGGCTCGTCGTGATGGGCGGCGCGTACCCTTCCGGCGAAGAGTGGAACTTTCAGATGGACCCGGCTTCCGCCAGTCAAGTATGTGAGCGGTGGCCGACGCCGATTCTGTTCTGCGGCTTCGAGATCGGGGAGAACCTGTTGACGGGAGGTCGGATGTTCGAGGAATTGCCGGTCAACCATCCGGTGAGGCAAGCCTACGCGTTATTTCTGGACGGCAAAACCGACCGGAGCAGTTGGGACTTGATTACTGTGCTGTGCGCTGTGAGAGGCTTCGTACCTTATTGGGATATAGAAGCCGGAGGGAAAGTCGACATCGATGAGCGCGGCGGGAACGTATGGCGGCAGGCGGATTCCGGCAATCACGCTTATTTGAAGCCGAAGCTTGATCCGATTCAGGCGCAGCGTCTTTTGGACGAGTTGCTCGTATGGAGGCGATAACGGTGACCATGGAGCCGCTTAACCGTAAAGTCGTTGTTTTCGGAAGCTTGAATATGGATATCGTCGTTAGCGTGGACAGATTGCCGCAAGCGGGGGAGACGGTCACTGCGCGGGGAAGCCGATTGTTGCCCGGCGGCAAAGGGGCGAATCAAGCGGTCGCTCTCGCCCGCCTTGGCGCAGATGCCGTGCTCGTCGGCGCAGTCGGGGACGACGAGTTTGGCGTACGTCTTGTCGAAGCGGCGCGCCAAGAGGGGCTGTCCGCAGAAGCGATTCGCATCGTTCCTTCCACGCCGTCCGGAACGGCGATGATCTATCACGCCCCGAGCGACAATTGCATCGCCGTCGTGCCGGGCGCCAATGCGTGCTGGGATGCTGAGCTCGTCGCTAGCTGCCACGAGATGATCGCCGGCGGGACGATCGTGCTGGCGCAGCTCGAACTGCCTTGGCAGGCGGTCGCCCGCGCATTCGAGCTGGCCAGGCAACACGGCGTTCGAACGGTGCTGAATCCGGCGCCTGCGCCCGCGAGCGGCATTCCCGAATCGCTGCTGCGGCTGACCGATATTCTCACGCCTAACGAAAGCGAATTTCGAGCGCTCTGCGGCCGCGATTGCGATACCGACGAGCTTCTTGAGGCAGCGCTGCTGGAATGGGAGGCGGCATACGGTCATCGGGTGCTCGTCACGCGCGGAGCGATCGGCGCCTCTTATCTGGAAGCCGGACATCTGCGCACGGTCCCTTCCCTTGCCGTCGAAGTCGCCGATACGACGGGGGCCGGCGACACGTTTAACGGCGCATTATGCTTCGGCCTCGCCAGCGACTGGCCGTTCGAGCGGGCCGCGCACTTCGCTGCCGCTGCGGCTTCCCTATCGGTGACCCAGCTCGGCGCGCAGGCAGGCATGCCGACTTTCGCAGCGGTCATGCGCCGGCTATCCCCGGAGCCGCAAAGTATATGAGCCGGTCGGCCTGGCCCGGCGGCCCGCCAAGGCGGATTATCCGCCTTAATTCCGGCCGCCGGGCCAATTCGGTTCAAATAAGACGGATTATCCGCCTTGTTTTTCCACAAATCAGCTTTTCTCGAATTTAAGGCGGAAAAGCCGCTCTGTTTTTCGCGGAATGGCCGGATTCTCAGATTTAAGGCGGATTTTCCGCTCTGGCGCGCCATGGTAGGAATGTAAACTGCCCGCTCGCACTCCCATAACGGTCCCGCAGACCGCTAGACGCGCCAACTCCCCCACCCACACGCCTATAACGGTCCCGCAGACCGCTAGACGCGCCAACTCCCCCACCCACACGCCCATAACGGCCCCGCAGACCGCTAGACGCGCCAACTCACACTCACCCGCTCACACGCCTATAACCTACTTTCCACCCTCCCCCACGTAATAGATTGCATCCCTATACGTTCGCTTCAAGAAAATCAGCCTCCGCTATCGTTTTCCCTGCTTGAACCGTCGAGAAAGGAACTTGAACAACGCGCTCCGAAGCTTTAGACTCGAATTATGGCCGCTTGGTTAGGAAAGCGAGGGGAACGTACAATGATCGTAATAGGTTTGACCGGGTGGAGGGATCACGATTCGCTGTACGCGCCCGGAACGGCGGCGAAGGACAAGCTTAAGGTTTACGCCAGGCATTTTGCCATTGTGGAGATGGACAGCGCCTTCTATGCGGTGCAGCCTCCGGACAGGATGGCGCGTTACGCGGAGGAGACCCCGGAGGGTTTCGGCTTTGTCGTCAAAGCTTACCAAGGGATGACGGGACACTTGAGAGGCAAGCCGTATTACGACAATGACAACGATATGTACGGCGCGTTCCGAGACAGCTTGACGCCGCTCCGAGAAGCCGGGAAGCTGACGGCCGCGCTGTTCCAATATCCGCCCTGGTTCGACTGCAATAAGGAAAACGTTCGTTTGCTGCGCGAGACGAAGAAGCGAATGGAAGGCTTTCCTTGCGCGCTCGAATTCAGGCATCAGAGCTGGTTCGCTCCCGAGATGAAGGAGAAGACGATTGCGTTCATGCGCGACGAAGGCTGGATTCATAGCGTCTGCGACGAGCCGCAGGCGGGCAGCGGCTCGATTCCGACCGTTCCTGAGGCGACCTGTCCGGATTTGACGCTTGTCCGCATGCACGGCCGGAACGTTGGAGGCTGGAATCAAAGCGGCAACGCCAACTGGCGAGAAGTTCGCTATTTATACGATTACAACGAGAGCGAGCTGAACGAATGGGGCGCGACCCTTGCTCGATTGGCGGAGGGCAGCCGCTGCGTCGGTGTCATTTTCAACAATAACTCTGGCGGGCATGCGGCAGGAAACGCCAAGCAGATGATGCGTTTGCTGGGACAGGCCGTATACGAGCTTCCGGTCGTTCGCGAGCCGGAGCAGCTTGATTTGTTTAATTTCTAGCTAAGGCGGAACAAAGGCGCAGCGAAGTATACGCCATTTTCGCGCTGTTTTTTTGTCGTTCCTTCCGATTTACGCGAGGGAGACAACGAATAAGGATCAGATTAAGGAGCATTTTTCTTTTATAACGGAGGGGGACACTAGCGATGGAGACAGCTAAAATCAAATTTGATCGCTTTCCGGGCGATGTGCATCGGGCGGTTACATTCAGCTTTGACGATGGGCGGGAGCATGACCGCAGACTTGTGGCGGCGATGAATCGTTACGGGTTGAAAGGAACCTTTCACCTGAATTCCGGCTTCTTCGGGAAGGAAGGGTACATTCGCGCAGAAGAGGTTGCCGAGCTATTCAGAGGGCACGAAGTATCGGCTCATACGGTTGACCATCCGTTTCTGGATCAATCGCCCGACGACCAGATCGTACACGAAATTATGACGGACCGCGCGGCGCTGGAGGAACTGGTCGGATACCCGGTACGTGGCATGAGCTACCCTTTCGGCACCAGCAATGACCGCGTCGTAGCCATATTGCCGTCGCTCGGCATCGAGTATGCCCGCACCACGGGGAGCCATGGCGAGTTTCGTATGCCAGACGATCCGTTGCGTTGGCATCCGACCTGTCATCATAAAGAGGGGCTTCAAGCGACTGAACGTTTTTTACAGTCACAGCCTCACCAGAGTCGGATGGAGCTGTTGTTCATATGGGGACATAGTTACGAATTCGAGCATGACAACAATTGGGAGCTGATGGATCAAATCGGTGAACGGCTTGGCGGCCATCCTGCCATCTGGTCTGCAACAATGGCAGAGTTGATCGCTTATCGCAGGGCGCTGGATGCACTGCGATTCTCGGTAAATCGGAAATTGGTACATAACCCGTCCGCCATCGAAGTATGGTTCAGCGTTGATGGGGAACCGGTGAAGGCTGAACCGGGAGCGACGCTCTCATTATAGGCTTTTTACCTGTTCGGGTTTCAGGAGGGAGATAGCATCGGAGGGAGCTTTCGGAATGCAATGAGCTTCCTATTCATTGGTTTAACCTATATAAAGACGAGAGGATTGGCAACTTATGCTTAGATTCGGCATCATCGGAACGAACTGGATTACGGAGGATTTCATCGACGCGGCAAAAAGAAACAACGATATTGAGCTGACTGCGGTCTATTCCCGAACAGAGGAGAAAGGCCGCGCGTTCGCGGACAAGCATGGCATTCCGCACGTGTATACGGATCTGGAACGGTTCGCCACCAGCGCGGAGCTTGATGCCGTCTACATAGCCAGCCCGAACGCGGCTCATGCCGATCAAGCCATCATGTGCATGAGCAAGGGAAAGCATGTGCTGTGCGAGAAACCGCTGGCCTCCAACGCTCGCGAGGTGCGTCGCATGGTCGAGGCTGCGAAAGGGGACGGCGTGCTGCTGATGGAGGCGATGAAGTCGACGTTTACGCCGACGTTCCGCGCGCTGCGGGACAATCTGCATAAAATCGGAAAAGTGCGCCGGTACTCCGGAAGCTACTGTCAATACTCTTCGCGCTATGATCTGTACAAACGCGGAGAACTGCCCAACGCCTTTAACCCGGCCCTGTCGAACGGCTCGCTGATGGATCTGGGCGTCTACTGCCTCTATCCGCTCGTCGTATTGTTCGGAGCGCCGGAACGCATTCAGGCTAGCGCCTATATACTGGAATCAGGCGCGGACGGAGCAGGCAGCCTGCTGCTC
Organism: Cohnella phaseoli; assembly: GCF_003386235.1. Taxonomy (GTDB): domain Bacteria; phylum Bacillota; class Bacilli; order Paenibacillales; family Paenibacillaceae; genus Cohnella; species Cohnella phaseoli. The sequence goes on along the minus strand of NZ_QRDZ01000011.1, from coordinate 138,976 downwards.
GGCTACGAGGGAATGGACGCGGTCGTCCATTATTCAAAAATTGTGGATTCCTACGCCAGCGCAGAAATTCAAGGGGAGCTCGGCACGATCGTATTCGATAAAATCAGCCGCCCGGACAATGCGCACATTCGATATCGCGACGGTTCGATCGAGGAGCTGACGCAGCCTCAAGAAGATAACGCGATGTATTACGAGGTACGGGAGTTTGCGGATTTGCTCGCGGACGGGAAGCGGGAATCCGACATCAATTCCTATGACAGCTCGATTAAGGTGATGGAGCTGATGGACGAAGCCCGCAGGCAGACGGGACTCGAATATCCGGCGGACAAGGAGTAAGGCGTGTCGGCCGTTAATCGGCTTCGGGCATTCAATTCTGTACTTCGCAGATCGGAGGCTGGGTGATCGAAGAGTTCGGCGGAGCCGTTTTGAACCGCGGCATGGCCGGTTTCGCGTTTCTCGGGCTGCTGTTTGGCCTCTATTTGGTCAAACGACCGTCCGCAAATCTAGCGCAGCGAGGCGAATAATCGTGGAAAATAAACAAATCGGAGTTATCGTGGAGCAAGGGCCGCAGCAATGGGCGATCGTGCAGCAGAGAAACGGAGCGGCATCTATCGGTTTGTCCGGCAAGTGGCGCATGGACGAGCCGGTTCGCAAGGCTCAGGCTTATGCCCGCGTCATTCGCGAAGAGAGCGGGGAGACGGTCGTCGATTGGACGATGGCGGAGATGCTGGAGGAACGCGGCTGGAGCGTCGTCTTGAACAACGTTCCGGCAGGCGGCCTGTACCGCATCGAGACATGCTTGCAAATCGACGGCAATCCCGCGATGGAATGGGCCGCTCGAGGCGATATGATTCACCATATCGGCGTCGGCGACCTGTGGATTATCGCCGGTCAGAGCAATGCGGCCGGCTACGGCAAAGGACCGGTCAACGATCCGCCGGAGCTCGGCATCCATCTGCTTCGCAACAACGGCAAGTGGGATCTCGCTACCCATCCTTTTAACGAATCGACCAATACGCTTCATATCGTCAATCGCGAGATGACGAACCCGGGGCATTCTCCTTTTCTCTCCTTTGCCAAGCTGCTGAAGAAAGAGCTCGGCTATCCGATCGGCCTCTTGCAGACGGCGCTCGGCGGCTCGCCGCTGAAGGCATGGAATCCCGCGGAGGACGGGAGGCTTTACCGCAACATGCTGAGCACCGTGCATGAGGCGGGCGGTTTGGTAAAAGGAGTCGTCTGGTACCAAGGCTGCAACGATTGTTATCCGGGAGAATACGAATCTTACGGGGCGCGTTTTCGGCAGATGGTCGACCAGTGGCGGGCCGATCTGGGCGAACCGGAGCTCCCGTTCTCCACCGTGCAGTTGAACCGTTATACGGGAATCGACACGAAGGAGGAGGACGACCAAGCGTGGGGGCTTGTGCGGGAGCATCAACGCCAAGCGGCTCGCCACATTCCGCACGTTACGGTGATCCCGGCGATCGATTGTCCGTTGTCCGACGAAGTTCACAACAGTCCCGCCGGCAATCTGCTGATCGGCGAACGAATGGCCCGAGCGGTTCTGGCTTCCGTCTATGGCAGAGACGTCCATTTCCGGGCCCCGGAAATCGCCGACGCACGCTATTTCGTCTCCGATGACGGAACGCCTGCCGTCGAGCTTGCCTACGACCATGTCGGAGGATATCTGCTGACGATTGGGCCGAACCAGCCGGTGTTTACGATCGAGGACGAGGCTGGCCGGGCGGAGATCGAAGCCTGGTCGATCTCCGGGAGAAACGCTATCCGGATTAAGCTGAAGCGTCCTCTCGAAGGCCAAGCTCATCTTTATGGCGGATACGAGAGGAATCCCGCGGTCTACTTTCCGCTCGACAGCTTGACGTACATGCCGCCGTTGTCGTTTTACCGCTATCCTGTTCACAACTGAGAAAGGCGGTGCCGCCAATGGCGAATACCCACGTCTATACGAAAAAAGAAGAGATCGCCAACGCGATCACGCACGGGATCGGAACGCTGCTCAGCATTGCCGGACTTGTGCTGTTGATCGTCTTCGCAAGTCTGGAAGGCACGGCTTGGCACGTCGTCAGCTTTACGATCTACGGCGTAACGATGCTGCTGCTATACACAGCTTCGACGCTTGTGCACGCTTTTCCGGAAGGCAAGGTCAAGGATCTGTTCGAGACATTCGACCATTCTTGCATCTACTTGTTCATCGCGGGCACGTATACGCCGCTTCTGCTGGTAACTCTGCGTAGCCCGCTTGGCTGGTCGCTGTTCGGGGTGGTCTGGGGGCTGGCGATAGCCGGCGTCGTGTTCAAAGCGTTCTTCACAAAAAAGTTCTTGGTGCTGTCTACGCTGTTCTACGTTCTGATGGGCTGGTTGATCGTCTTCGCCTGGAAACCGCTGAACGCGCTGCTCGTTCCCGAAGGGCTCAGACTGCTGATCATCGGGGGGCTGCTCTACACGATCGGCTCCGTGTTCTACGTGTGGCGCGGTTTTCCTTATCATCACGCGGTCTGGCATCTATTCGTCGTCGCGGGGTCCGTGTTTCATTTCTTCGCGATCCTGCTGTACGTGCTGTAACCCGTTGTTCCTCATGGATCCTATCCTTGCCGCCTGTCGACTATTATTAAGGGATTGAAGGTGATCAAATGGCCAAACGAAAAACTTTACCCAAGGATTTTGACGCTTTGATTGAGAAAAAGGATATCGAAGCTTTGAAGGCCGTGTTTAGAAAATGCGAGTTGGATGCTTACAGCGGCAACTATATGAAAGAGCCGGCGCTCAGTTGCTTCAATATCCCTGATGAATGGGTGCGCTGGCTGGTAGAGCAAGGGGCCAATATTAACGCGGTCGATGCCTATGGCAGGGCCCCGCTGCATGCACATTCCATGCGAATGAGCGGAGATGTGGAAGTGTTTTTGAAGCTGGGCGCCGATGTTGAGCTAAAGGACAAATATGGCGATACGCCGCTGCATATGGCCGCAGGTTCTGCCAACTTTCGTTGTGTGCAACAGCTAGTTAATCATGGCGCTAATATTCGGGCTGTGAATGACAGCAGGATGACTCCGCTGGATAAAGCCCTTATAAACGGTGGAAACATTCACCTTGCCAACCTCGCGAAAATATCGGACTTATTGTTAAGCAAGGGTGTGGAGACAACCGAAACGATGCGGGCAGCGGTGACGCGTTTAGGAGAAAATTTCGAGTTCCATAGAGCCAACTTCAATAAAGATATGTTTGCGGAGACGGAAGAAGGGTTGTATCGCTTGTACGAGCTGTTTGCGGTAGAACCTGTTGCCAGACGGCAAATGCACGACGGCAAAGCGCCGATCCTGTTGCAGAAGCAGAACTGGAAGGAAAATTTCAGCGATTTGTGGGCCTTGCTGGTTCCATCAAGCGGTTCTGCGCAAACGGCGCAAGGCGAGGTTGTCCGGATCGCAGGCAAGGTGCGTGACGAAATATTCCGCAACGGCGGCGGAAACTGGGGGCCCTATTTTAAAAAAATGCTGGATAAATACAAGGAAGTGCTCGCTGCCGGGAATCCGCTGCCTTCCGAGTTGCTGGAAGAAGCGGGGCTGGTGGTCGACAAGGTTCGAAGAAGCGGCGATGGCGATGAGGAGTTGAACCGTTTATGCGAATGGGCTGTGATCTGGGTTAGGCAAAATCCCGACCCTCTCCCGTTGGGCAAGACCGATTATTGAGCAAGGGTGAACCGGGCCCCTTCCCTTCCAGTCGGGTGCGATCAAATGTAATGGACATTCGCTGCCAAGGGGCGAGTCCGTTACCATTTCCGCAGGTTAATGATAAAGAGGCGGGGGCGCCGGTTCCGAGCCGATTGCAGTCATCCTATCGATAGAAACCGATTGCTTTCACGTTCTTTCTATTGCTATAATCAAGTAACTTACAGATGTTACATTTGCACAATTGGGAGATAACAAGATGGCAAACATTCGATTGCTACAAACGGCAGTTGAGAAGGAATCGGCAATACGGCTGGCGGACAGCGTATTCCGCAATGAGCGGCAGATTTCAATGGGGACAGCCTATCCCAACGTTTTTTCATTAAGTCTGGGACAGTCGTTCGGTGCGTTTGTAGAAGACAGGCTGGTCGCTTTTATGGGCTTTGTTCCCGCGATTATACAGATCGGGAAAGCGAGATTGCGCATCTACTCCGTTGGGGCAGTGTGTACGCATGCGGAGGCGAGAGGGAAAGGGTATGCAAGCGGCTTAATGTCCGCGGTTATCGAGCATGCCCAAGCATCGGAAGCCTCGTTGATTCTAGTGTCCGGACATCGCTCTCTCTACGAGCGAGCAGGTTGCTATCCGTTCGGCAGTATGAAGCGCTATTCTTTGTCTGCCAGGAATGTTCAGGGGGCAGCTTCTGGAATTCAGGTGAGGAGATGGCTGCCTACGGATTTGTTCCGACTGACCGAATTGGCCAGGGCGAGATTCAGCTGTTATGAGCAAAGCTTGACGGATATAGCCGCATTGATCTGTAGCGAAGCGTATGCAAGCAATGTTATGTTTCACCATCAAGTATGGGTTGCCGAACAGGGCGGGCAAGTTAAGGCTTTTGCAGTCATTGCGGCTCCTGACGAGGGCGACGTGTCAGAGTCATTATCCGCACGTTCCCCATTCGTAGTGGAGTGGGCCGGCGATACCGAGGCGCTATGTGCGATCTATGCCCATAACCTTGGAGCGGGGGTGTGGGATCAGCTTGAGGTTCAAGTCAATTGGTACGAGCGGCAGTTGCATGAATATTTCCGAGCGATTCCGAGCGAGACGTTGCAGAATTCAGGTTTGATCCATTTGGTCAATCTGCGGCAGCTATGCGTTCAACTGGAACCGTATTTGATGGAAACAAATCGATCGGCGTCGGAACTGGAGGCGCAGTTGGAACCGCTCGACGATGAGCGGCGTATTCGAGCTTTATTCGATCCGCCTTCCTCCGGTCATCCCGGAACGGAAGATTTGCCTTTGCCGTTTCCGTATACCGTGGGATTAAATTATGTGTAGGCATTGAAGTGTAAGATGCATTTGATCGCGAGCGAGGGATAGTTATGAATAAGCCAACAACGATACATGATATAGCCAGAGCGGCCAATGTCTCATCGGCGACGGTGTCGCGCGTACTCAGCAATAGCAGCTACCCGGTCAGCAAGGCAAAGCGAGAGCGTATATTGTCGCTTGCCGAGGAGATGAATTATGTTCCGAATCTGCTTGGCCGGCAACTGAAGGGAAGCAAGAGTACAACAATCGGGGTCATTGTTCCTTCGATTATGAACCCGTTCTACTCGTCTGTCTTGTTCGGGATTGAAGAGATTGCCCGGCAAAACAATTTTACTGTCATTGCTTGCAATTCGCTTCATGATCCGCTGCTGGAAGATGAATATATACGGACGATTCTGGAGAAACAAATTAAAGGCGTTGTGATCTCCTCGATCTCCAGCGACAAGTCTCAATTTAAGAGCATGATTAAAGCGGGCGTACATGTGATCGCCATTGATCAGAAGATTGAAGAAGATCAGATCAGCCAGATCGAATTCGACTACCAGAAAGGGGGGCACTTGGCGACGAAGTTCCTACAATCCAAAGGGCATACGCGGATCGGCTATGTGACTTCGAAAGTCGATCGACCAAGCCGCAAAAGCATCCTGTCCGGTTACATGGAAGCGATGAAGCTGGAGGGGCTTGAACCACTGGTGGAAGAATCGAAGGCGGACTTCGTCGACAATGCCTTATCGGAATTCGATACAGGCAAGATGCTGACGGCGAGGCTGCTAGGAAGGCCCGTACCGCCGACCGCTATATTTGCTTGTAACGATATGATGGCGTTCGGCGTCATTCGCGAATTGTCGGAACGGAATATTCGCGTGCCGCAAGACATATCGGTTATCGGCTTTGACGGCATTGATCTTGGTCAGATGATTAATCCGCAGCTAACGACAATTAAACAGCCGGATTATGAAATGGGCAAGCTTGCTTGCAAAATGCTGCTGGATAAGATGAATGGAGCGGATGTGCCCGCGTATGATATTATTCTTCAGCCGGAGCTGCTGGAAAGGGGCTCTGTCGAGCCGCGATAGACTAGAGCTATGGCATGTACAGCTCTGCACACTAAAGTACTCGATTACTAAATATACTGTTTAAAAATGGATTTATGAGTGATTTCACATAGAATTCTCGACAGAAAAGTTGCCTTGAAAGGGTTTCCATGCTATAATCCAAATAGAAATCGATTACTTTTACTTCTTTCTGTGGACGTTAACGATTTCTGTTATCCCGATTAAACGCAATTTATAAGACGAAAAGGGAGCTGGTAGGTTTTGAAAAAGAAATACGGGTTATGGACGACGATGTTAGCTATGTCTCTAGTGTTCACGGCGTGTTCGTCTAACAACGGCGGTTCTGGGAATTCGCCGGCCGCGTCGCCATCGAACGCATCCCCGCAAGCGAGCGAGTCGTCGGCGCCGCCATCGAGCGAGCCTACGAAACAGCTATCGTTGACCATCGGTTTGCCGGGCTCCTATGATGTTACGAAGAAAGAGATTATCGATCAGTTCATCGCCACTCATCCGCATATTACAGTCAAGGTTGAAGACGCGCCATGGGGCGATTTCGTATCCAAGATCGCCACGCAAATTGCCGGCAATTCAACGCCCGATGTGTGGTTCCAAGAGAACGCTACCATTCTGGGCTATGGCAAGCGCGGCGTTGCCGAAGACTTGGGGCCTTACATCGAGCGCGATCTGAACGCTTCGGATTATATTGATGCTCTATTCTCGGCCAAGACATCGGAAGGTCAAGTGTGGGGAGTTCCTCACGGTATTAATGCGGTGGCGTTGGCTTACAATAAGAGCGCTTTCGCAGCGGCCAACGTAGATCTGCCGACAGACGATTGGACTTTCGCCGACTTGATCGAAGCGTCGAAGAAGCTGACGATCAAAGAAGGCAAAGATACGAAGCAAGTCGGGTATATCGGAAATACGTCGATTGCAACGGGATGGTTCCCGTGGATCAAGCAAGCGGGCGGCTTGGTTCTCGACGATACCAAAACGAAATCGATGCTTAACGATCCGAAAACGCTCGAAGGATTGAAGCAATTGCGGCAAGGCATCGAAGAAGGCTACTTTACGAATAACGACTTCATAAAAGTGAACGGCACCGAGATGGATGTGTTCGCAACCGGTAAAGCGGCTATGTACCTGATGCAATACAGCCAGCAAGTCGGAATGAATACGAGCTTCCCGGATGCGGATTGGGATGTCGTGAAGGTGCCGAAAGCGGTAGACGGCAATCGCTACGTGCCGATGGTTACAAATTCCTGGCTGATCTCGTCCAGAGCATCGGACGATAGCAAGGAAGCGGCATGGCAATTCCTGAAGTTCTATCTGGGCGATGAAGCGCAGAAGATTGTTGCGGAAAGCGGTGCGTCGATCCCGGTCAAAAAATCCGCTTACGAAGTGTTTGGAACGAGCACAACTAAGCCATTGAACAAAAATGGCTTTATCGAAGGCGTATCCGAGGGCGGCGTAACGACGGATGAGAACGCGAGCTGGGCGGAGTGGAGATTGCTTGTTCAGCAAGAGGTGAATGATGCGGTTGTTCAAGGGACGAAGAGTGTAGAAGACGCTTTGACAGCCGCTCATAAGAGCGTTCAGCAAGTGTTGGACGAAAATCAATAATCCATCGTTCGTATATCGTTGAAAGGTGCTGTCTTGTTGGGGCTGGCGCCTTTCAATGCGTAGAAAGGCAGGAGCTTTATGCGCAAGCAAAATTACTGGGGTTATCTATTTACGCTCCCGTTCGTCATTAATGTCGTTGTATTTCTAATATTTCCTGTTGCTTTCTCCGCCTATATTTCCTTTACGCAGTACGATTTGTTTAACGCTCCCAAGTGGGTGGGGTTAACAAACTGGACGACGATGTTTCATAAGGATGAATTCTGGATTTCGATGCGAAACGTGTTTGCATTTGCGCTAATTTTCGTACCCATGCAAACGCTATTTGCTTTTTTGATCGCATTTCTGTTAAATCAGGCGATTCGGGCCAAATCCATGTTCCGTTTGTTCTATTTTATGCCCGTTGTGACGCCTTGGCTTGCGGGCGGCGTGGTCTGGACTTGGATGTTTAATTACCAGTACGGGGTGATCAACTGGTTTCTTAGTCTGTTGCATATCGATCCTATTCATTGGATAGACAATAAATCGTGGATTGTCGTCATCGGCAGCGTTGCGCTTGTGAACGTGTGGAAGGGCGTAGGGCAATCGATGATTATATTGCTTGCCGGCATGCAGAACGTACCTAAGGAAGTGCTGGAAGCAGGCCAGATCGACGGCGCCTCCGGCTGGAAGCAGCTTACGCACATTGTATTCCCGATTGTAACGCCGATGGTTTATCTCGTTGTCATTCTATCAACGATATCCGCGTTTCAGGCGTTCGATGTATTTCTCGGGATCTTCGGGGGAATCGAAGCGGGCATTTCACGAGAGATTATGATCCCGAATCTTGTCGTATACCGCGATTCGTTCATTCTATTCAAAATGGGGCCTGCATCCGCGATGGCTTGGATACTATTCTTTATTATTCTGGCTGTGACGCTGTTCCAACGGTACTTTGAGAAGAAGTGGGTGCATTATGACTAGATCTACTCCCCTCCCGATCAAAATGATCATTTACCTGTTTCTGATAGCCGGTGCAATCGTCATGTTTTTCCCTTTCGTTTGGATGGTTTCTACATCGCTGAAGACAACCGGGGCATTGGCCGCGATGCCGCCGCAGATCATTCCCGATCCCGTCGACTTCGGAAATTTTACCGAGGTTTGGAACAAAGTTAATTTTGAACGCTATACATTGAACAGCTTTATCATCGTATTCTTTGACATGATCGGGGCGCTTCTGAGCTGTGCGGTCGTCGCTTTCGGACTGGCCATGTTCGAGTTCAAGGGCCGATCTCTGATCTTCATTACGATGCTGGCGACCTTGATGATCCCCGGTCAAGTGACGATGATCCCGACCTATTTCATCTGGAAGCAATTCGGCATGCTGAACACGTATTATCCGCTTATTATTCCAAGCTTTCTGGCCGGCGCGTTCGGAATCTTCCTGCTGCACCAATATATCAAGTCGCTGCCGAAGGAGCTTTACGAATCGGCTGTTATCGACGGGTGCAGTCCGCCGGGCATTTTTGTCAGAATTTATTTGCCGCTGTGCAAGCCTGCACTCGCCGCTCTCGGCGTTTTCACCTTTATGGGGGCCTGGAACAATACGCTGGGGCCGCTCATTTATTTGCAGACGAAGGATTTATACACGCTGCCGCTTGGCATGCTGTATTTGAAAAACCAGACGGGGAGCGTAAGTCAGGCAGTCATTATGGCGGGCGCGGTCATTACGACGCTGCCGGTAGTCGCTGTATATCTGGTTGCGCAGAAGCAGTTCGTGCAGGGCATCGCTTCGACTGGAATGAAAGGATAGGAGAGAACAATGGTGACGAAGAAAAAATACGTGCTTGTCGGGGCTGGCGGAAGGGCATTGTATATGTTCGCTAAGCCGATGGCGACGGAGCTGCGAGAGTATGTGGATTTCTGCGGTGTGTTTGATCCGAATCAGGCGCGGGCGCGGCTGCTGAGCGAAGAATGCGGTCAAGTGCCGGTATATGCCGATTTTCATCGCATGCTAAGCGAGGTCAAGCCGGATGTTGTCGTCGTCGCGAGTACCGACTACACGCATCATACCTATATTATCGAGTCGCTTCAGGCGGGGTGCGATGTCGTATCCGAGAAGCCGATGACGATTGATGAAGAGAAGACGCGGGCCATCGTCGAAGCGGAACGGAGAAGCGGCAAGAAAGTAGCGGTAACGTTTAATCTGCGGTTCGCTCCTTATTTCGCCAAGATCAAAGAGTTAATTATGACTGGAACGATTGGCGATGTCTATCACATCCAGCTGGAATGGTTTCTCGATCGCGATCATGGCGCCGATTATTTCAGAAGATGGCATGCGGAGATGAAGAACAGCGGCGGTTTGCTCGTGCACAAGTCTACGCATCACTTTGATATTATCAACTGGTGGGTGGACAGCAGGCCGAAGCGGCTTCAGGCATTCGGCGCTCGGCGCGTATATGGCGATCAAGGTCAGGGCGGCCCTAAGGGCGAGCGCTGCATGACCTGCGACTATCAAACAACCTGTTCATTCTATAAAGATATTACGGCGGACTCGTTCATGAACCAATATTATGTCGGTGCGGAGCATGAAGACGGCTACTGGAGAGATCGGTGCGTATTCGATGAGCGCATCGATATTTACGACACGATGAGCGTCAATCTGGAATATGAGAGCGGAGCGGTTCTGACGTATTCCTTGGTCGCTTACAGTCCGTATGAAGGTTGGAAAGCGACGATTAATGGGAGCAAAGGGAGATTGGAAGTTGGCGAGACCTATCGCAATGCGGATATGAGTGCGGCGAACGCGAGTACAATTACGCACATTAAGCTGGACGGCACTACAGAGCGTATTCAAGTCGCAACGCAGCTTGCCGGTCATGGCGGCGGAGATGAGAAGCTGCGCAAAGCGATATTCATAGGCGGCGTCGAAGACCCGCTCGGCCAACAGGCAGATAGTTTGGCAGGGGCAGACTCATGTTTGATCGGCGCTACCGCTAATCGTTCGATTGCGGAAGGAAAATTACTTCAGGTGGCTAATTTGCGATGATCGACTCTATTCGTGAACTTGAACGGTATATATGCTCGCTGTACGAGACGAAGGACCAGCTCAGTCGGCACATCTATCAACGCGCAGACCGGGCTTTCGAAGCCGGCGATGCGGCGCGAGATCGCATCGATAGCCCGGAGCAATTAGCGGCGCGTCGTCAAGCGATGAGAATGGCATTTATGAAGTCGATGGGCGGCTTGCCGGTAAGCGACGCCTCCCTAAATGCTTCCGTTACGAATGTAATCGTCGGCGAAGGTTATTCGGTGGAGAATATCGTCTTCGAAGCCAGACCGCATGAATATGTGACGGGTAATCTGTATTTGCCCGAGGAGCGGGCAGAAGTCGCCTCCGCAGTCTTGTTTCTGAACGGTCATGAAGAGGAAGGCAAGCATGGCTTGTATTATCATGAAGTCTGTTTGCGTATGGTTCAGGCGGGGCTAATTGTGTTCTCCATCGACCCGATTGGACAAGGCGAAAGATTATCGCTGCTGCGCAATGCGGAAGGGCAAGAAGTGTGGGGAACAGGAGAACACCAGCGTCTGGGCGTTCAATGTTATGCGCTTGGACAGGGGTTAGCCCGATATTTTATCCACGATGCGATGCGTGCGGTGGATTATCTGGTCTCGCGTCCTGAGGTAGATCGCACCCGTATTGGCGTAACGGGCAATTCCGGCGGGGGGCTGCAGACGGCGATGATGATGGTTTGCGATGAGCGGATTGCGGCCGCTGCGCCAGCAACTTTCATTATGAACAGACAGCAATACATGTATGCCGGCGGTGTTCAAGATGCGGAGCAGATCTGGCAGGGATTAAGCGGCCTTGGCTTCGATCATGAGGATTTACTGTTGGCATTTGCGCCGAAACCGTTGCTTGTCTGCGCCGCTACGTATGACTTCTTCCCGATTGAAGCTACGCGGCGTACGGTTGAGCGTTGCCGAAGATTCTGGGAAATGCTTGGAACGGAAAAAGGGTTACGCCTGGTGGAGGATCAATCTGTCCATCGGTATACCGATAATCTGGCTATTGCGGCGACGGAATTCTTCGCCGAGCATTTGCTAGGGTGCAATGAAACGGAGCTTGAAGCGTATCGGAACAGGGCGAGGCAGAGCAAGCTTGCGCCGATTAACCCCGAACTATTGAAATGTATCTCCGGCGGACAGGTCAAGCGGGAATATGCCGATGCCAGAACGCTGAGCGATACGTTCGCGATTCAGGCTGCCGAGCTTGCGCGGGCTCGTGCTTCCGCTGTGAATGAACAGTCTCCTGCTGCAGAGGAATGGTTGAAGAACATAGTGCTGAAGGATCGTGAACTGTGTCCGCTGAACCCCCGATTCGTTCAATTGGGATCGTTCGAGGGTGTCGGCACCCAGTACGCGCTGTGGTGGTCGCAGCCTGGAGTCATGAACAGCGGGTATTTGTTTCGCGCCAGCGACGATACGGACAATTCGACAGGCGGAGACCCTACTTCAACAATAGCGATCGCGTTATGGCCGGGCGGTACGACGCAGTTGACGGAGCGGTGGGATTGGATTCGATCTATGTGCGCCTCGGGGCGCCAAGTGCTTGTGCTGAATGTTTCCGGGGAAGGGCCTCATGAACCGGGCCTGCTCTATGGCAGACCGAACGATCATTTCTTCGGGATGATGCATAAGCTCGCGGATGAATTGATCTGGCTTGGGGACAGTTTGGCTGCATTACGGGTCTATGATGTGCTTCGCGCGGCGAATTTTGCAGCGACGTTATACGAAACGGGAGATTGCCGAATCGAGTTGTATGGTGTCGGTTTGTTCCGTGTCTATACGGAGCTGGCGGCTCGGTTGGATACGAATCTTCTAAGTAAGCCGTTGTTCGATGCCGACGAATCCATTCGCATGTCGGAGTGGCTGGCGCAAGGTATAGCAGATGAACGCGATGTGATGAGCGTCGTTCTACCTGGAATATTGCATCACTACGATTTACAGATAGACCAATATGAATAGAACGGATGGAGCTTGTATGAAACCAATTACAATTACGATAATCGGCGCAGGGCTCCGGGGAATCCGATATGGTGAATATGCACACACGCGTCCGCAAGAAATGAAGGTTATTGCTGTCGCAGAGCCGGATGATTTCAAGCGCAGTCGAGCTCAAGAAGCCTTCAACCTTCGGGAAGAGAAGTGTTTCACAAGCTGGGATGAGCTGTTCGCTGCGGGCAAACAATCCGATGCGGTGTTTATTTGTACGCGAGATCGGGATCATTATGCGCCGGCAATAAAGGCGCTGGAGGCCGGCTATCATGTCATGCTGGAAAAACCGATGTCGCCAAGCTGGGCAGAGTGTATCGAGCTTGAGCGGATCGCGGAAAAACACAACCGTATTCTTACGATTTGTCATGTGCTCCGTTACGCCCCTTTCTTCCAGACGATCAAGCAACTGTTGGATGGAGGAAGAATCGGCCGGTTGATGTCTATTCAGCACAATGAGAATGTCGGCTATTGGCATCAGGCGCATAGCTACGTGCGCGGCTACTTCAACAGCGCAGAGAAATCCAGTCCGATGATTCTGGCCAAATCGTGTCACGACATGGATATTATCCAATGGTTTGCCGGCGGCAAATGCGAGAGCGTCTCCTCTTATGGGCACTTGTCTTATTTCAATAAAAACAATGCGCCCGAGGGAGCGCCGGAATACTGTATTGACGGTTGCCCGGTCGCCGATTCTTGCCTCTATTATGCGCCGAATACGTATATGATCGAGAACGGCGGATGGAAGGCGGAGGCCGCTAGCACGGATCCAAGCTTCGAAGCGAGATACAAGGCGATGAAGGAAGGTCCGTTCGGTCGCTGCGTGTTCCAGAGCGATAATGACGTAGTCGACCATCAAGTCGTCGCGATGGATTTCGATAATGAAGTTACGGCAGCCTTTACAATGAGCGCATTTACGGAGAAGTGCAATCGTACGCTCAAACTGATGGGGACGACGGGCGAGATTCGGGCAACGATGGAAAGCGATGAAATTGAAATCCGTCCTTTCGGTGCGGGACGGACTGAATTAATCAAGCTGCAGCCGGCGGAAGGGCATGTCGGTCATGGCGGAGGAGACGGACGTCTTGTGCAGGACTTTGCGCGAACGGTCCGCGCGGCGGAACTCGGGCAAGGCATGCAAACGAGCCGCACATCAGCCAAAGAATCGGTGCAAAGTCATCTGATGGCTTTTGCGGCCGAACGTTCCAGAGTAGAGAAAAGAATGGTACAACTCGGAGAATTTTATCAGGAGGGCAATTCGAATGAAAATTAACATCCTTGAATCGGCGGATCAATCGGGGTTAGAGGCGGCCAGAGAAAGTGCAAAATTAATTAATGAAGCGATATCGGTGAATGGGACAGCCAGAATTGTACTTTCGACGGGGGCATCGCAATTCGAATTTCTGCAGCATTTCGTCAAGATGGATATCGCATGGGACAAAGTAGAGATGTTCCATCTGGATGAATACGTCGGTTTGCCGGAGGCGCATCCCGCCAGTTTTCGCAAGTATCTCAAGGAGCGCTTTTTGCAGCATGTAGATGTAAGGAAGTACTGGCTGGTAGATGGCGAAGGCAATCTGAACGAAGTGCTGGACCGGCTTAACGAAGAGATCGGCAAGGCTCCGATTGACGTGGCGCTGATCGGAATAGGCGAGAATGCGCATATTGCCTTCAATGATCCGCCTGCGGATTTTGACGACGATCGACCTTTTAAAATCGTGGATTTGTCGGATACTTGCAAAATGCAACAGGTTGGAGAAGGATGGTTTGCCACGTTGGAAGATGTGCCTAAGCAAGCCATTTCGATGTCGGTTCAGCAAATACTGAAAAGCCGCAATGTCATATCGGTTGTGCCTCGTCAAGCAAAAGCTCGTGCAATTATGGATACGTTGAAGAACGGCATTGACGTTAACATTCCGGCCACCATTATGAAGTCGCATGCCAATTGGAGTCTATATTTGGATAAACAATCATCCTCGCTAGTTTACGAGTGGTGCTAACTGCTGCAGGTGGAGGCGATGCGGGTGACATGGCAGGGCAGGTTGACGACGACAGGAGAAGCGGTACAAATTGAGACGGCAAACGGCGTAATTACGCAAATTACCCGGTTGTTGCAGTCCGACAGCCGTTTGCCTTGGGTTTCGGCAGGGTGGACCGACTTGCAGGTGAACGGTTTTGGCGGGTATGACTTAAACGCGGAGCAAACGACGACGGAGGACATTGAAGGCGTGACCAGGGCGCTTCATGCCAAGGGAGTCGCAGCTTACTTGCCTACGGTCATTACGGGAAGCTTTGAGCGAATGCATCAAGCGATGGCGATCATTGCCCGATATTGCCGAACGAATTCGTACGCCAGCGCTTCAATTAAAGGCATTCATATGGAAGGACCTTATCTGTCCAGCGAGGATGGGAGCAGGGGGGCGCATCCGCGAGCTTACACGAGAGACCCGGATTGGGACGAATTCATGCGTTTGCAGGATGCGGCGGAAGGGCGGATCGTCATGGTGACGCTCGCTCCGGAAAGAGAAGGTGCGCTTGCGTTTATCGAACGACTGGCCAAGTCGGGCGTAGTGGTTGCTATCGGACATACGATGGCAACCGCTCAGCAACTGGATGACGCGGTTCAAGCCGGAGCTGCGGTATGCACGCATCTGGGCAACGGATCGCATCCGGTGTTGCCGCGTCATCCGAATTACATCTGGCATCAATTGGCGGACGATCGTCTATGGGCGACGTTTATCCCGGACGGACATCATCTGACTCCGCCGGTATTGAAGGCCATGCTTAGAGTCAAACGCGACAAAAGCATATTGGTCAGCGATACGACGCAGTTCGGGGGCATGCCTCCCGGACAGTATAACAGTTTAATTGGCGGCAAAGTCGTGCTTCACGAGAACGGACACTTGCATACGGCGGATAATCCGAATATTCTCGCAGGATCAGCCGCTTCGCTCGACAGAGGAATCGAGAACGCGATTCGTTATACGGATATGAACTTAATGGAAGCCGTCGAAGCCGTAACGTTAAGAGTTGCCAAGGTCATGCAGGACGACAAGGCAGGGCGGGTGCAAATGGGCAGCCCGGCGGATTTAACCTTGTTCGATTATGACGGACAGAGCGGTGCGATTGCAGTTAAAGAAACGATTGTGGCCGGGCAATCCGTCTATAGTCGGGCATAAGTAAGCTGATAACGTCTTTAGTCGTCTTGAAGCAGGCCAAGCCTCTGCGCCGCAACGACGGCCTGGGTTCGCGAAGAAACGCCGAGCTTGCCGTAGAGGCGGGAGGAGTACACTTTGACGGAGCCTTCCGATAGAGACATTTTTTCCGCGATCCGCTTGTTGGACTCTCCTTGGCGAATGAGGTCCAGCAGGCGGATTTCCGTGCGCGTAAGCGGCTCGACAAGAGCGGGCTGCTCCGTCGTCGCGGCTATCTCCTCAAACGCTTTACCCATAAATCGGGCAAGCAGTTCTTCCGCATAAGTCTTTAATCCCGCCGCGACTCCCGCGTCTTCCTCGCTGCTTTCCTTTTCGCTTATCCAGAACGTATATTTTCGCAGCAGCTTCTCCGTTTGCTCCTCCTCATCGAGGAACGTTCTTATATACGCATTGGTCTCCCCGATCGTCAACGCTTCGCGTAAAGCATTCATCGCCTGCTCCCGCCGTCCCATCCGATCGAGAAGCACGGCCTGCAGCAGGCTGATTTCCGCCTGCCCCATCCAATTCCCCTCGCGTTCCGTTTGAGGCTTTAACAGTTCGAGCAGCCGAAGCGCTTCGGGCTCCTTGCGCTGCGCCGACAGCAGCCGGCATAGCGTCAAATAATCGTATTCGCGATGATAGGAGGGTCGGTCTTTGGCCCCTACCCGCAGCTTCGCGACTTCCTTCTTCGCCATGCTTAGCGAGCCTTCCCGCAGGAAAAAACGCGCTTTGGCCGAGGTCAAGTAACCGGTCCAGATGTCATCGGACTTGTCGAGGAGAGCTCTAGCTTCGTCCAACGTTTCGTAAGCGAGCGCGCGCTGCCCGGAAGCCCAATACAGATTCGCTTGAGTAATCCGGCAAGGGACGAACAGGCCCGGCACAAGATTATAGCGCGAGGCGCGCTCGACTCTGCGAAGCAGCTCGGCGCTTTCTTCGAAGCGGTCCCATTCGTAGTAGCCCTCCGCCAAAGCCTGTAAAACATACAGACTGATCAGAGAGTCGCCCCAGCCGTGTCGCTCGAGCGCGCCGACGAACAGCTTCCCGATCTCCTCGGTCTGATTGGATAGCATGCCCTTCAGCCCGAAAGCGGTTCGCCGGGCGAACGGTTCGGTCAGATTGTAGTTAAAGCTGTAGAAGAAGGGGGTGTGCGGCAGAAACTCGTCCAGAATGCCATCGGAAAAAGCCATCCACTGCTCGAATTCCCCGAACATGAACAGCAGGTTCGATTTGACGAACAATAAGCCGCTGCGCAGCTGCCTGCGGGCGTCTTCGTCTTTCGTCTCGCGCTCCTGCGTCTCCAGCTTCGCCAGACTGCGTCCGGCGGACTCGCGTTGGCCGGTCACAATATACAGGAAGGTGCGAAGCAGCGACATCTCCGTAGACAGCTTCGTTTCCGGAGGGAAGCAATCGAACCATCTTAGCAAAGTGGGGAACTCCCCGAGCTTGAGCACATTCGGAGCGTGCTGGGCCAGGCAGCTTTCCGCAAGCTCGTAATCCTCCGCCGCTAGAGCGTGGTCAATCGCTTCATCGAGCAGGCCCCGGGCGGCAAAGCCTCTGGCAGCGGCCAAGTTGGCGTTCCTCCAAAGCGCGGGCTCGGCTTCCTTAACCCGATTGCGCAGAAAATCCGCGAACAGATGATGATAGCGAAACCAGGTGTCGGAGTCGTCCAGCGAAACGAGGAACAGGTTTTGCGATTTGAGCCGTTCCAGCAGGCTTCTTCCGTCCGCACGTCCGGTGACGGCGTCGCAGGCTTTGGCGTCCAGCCGCCGCAGCGCGGAAGTGGCGTACAGGAAATGCCGCACCTCCTCCGGCAACGTGGCGACGACCTCGTGGAATAAGTAATCCGCTACATGACGGTGATGTCCTTTGAAGCGTTCGATGAATGTGTCGCGATCTTCGGCGTCGCGCAGGGAAATCGAGGCGAGCTGAAGCCCTGTAATCCAGCCCTCGGTCCGCTCGTGCAGCATGCGGACATGGCGAGATTCAAGGAAGGGGGAAGCGCTGCTGTAGAAGCTTTCCGATTCGTCTTCCGTGAACAGCAGCTGGGCGGCGTCGATCAAGGCAAGCTCGTCCCGGGCGACCCAGCGAGATATGGAGAAGGGAAGTTCGCTGCGGCCGGATAGCACGAGATGGAGATCAAACGGCTTATGCTCGATGAAATAAGCGACGCTCTCGTGAACTCGCGGCTCCGCGATCGTATGGTAATCGTCAAGCACGAGTACGGTCGGTCGACTTAGAAAGCGCAGCTGGTTGATAAACGCATCGAGAAAGGTGCTTGTCGACACGCTGGGGAACGAGCGGATGAGCTGTTCGTATTCCTGGCGGGCGGTCGGCTCGATCCGGGGCGAGAGCGCTTCCGATACATATCTCCAGAAACGAACGGGATCGCTTTCCGTCTCTTCTAGCGATACCCACGAGGCTTCGCGGCCGCTTAGGCCGAGCCACTGACCAAGCAGCGTCGTTTTACCGAAGCCCGCGGGAGCGCTGACGAGCGTAAGCCTGCCGTGGACTCCCCGTTCCAGGCGTTCAATAAGCCTACTTCGTTCGACCAAGCTTTTCCTAGGGAACGGAAGGCTTGTTTTGGAATAGAGCAGTACCGATTCCGGCGTTCGTGTCATGTTATCCCCGCGCTTCCTGGCGAATCTTGTGATCTCTCTATTATAACCGCTATGCCCGCGGAAGATCGACCGCCGCTTGCTTCCTTTTTCTAAGCATTCATTAAGGTTTCTTCTATAAAATGGACTGATATAAGCGAAAGGGAGAGCCTGATGAGAATTTTGGTGGTGGAGGACGACGGCCTGCTGCGAGAGGCGGTGGCGACCGTGCTTAAGGAAGAAGCCTACCAGGTGGACGAGGCCGATAATGGACCGGACGGCTTGTATTTGGCGCAGCAGCGCGTCCATGACCTGCTCGTGCTTGATATTATGATTCCCGGAATGGACGGCTTGACGGTTCTCTCCGAGCTGAGGAGGCAAGGAGCTGCGATGCCCGTGCTGCTGCTGACGGCGCGGGACGCCGTGGCCGACCGCGTCAAGGGATTGGATTCCGGGGCCGACGACTATTTGGTCAAGCCCTTTGCGACGCTTGAGCTGCTGGCGCGCATCCGTGCGCTGCTGCGCCAGCTGTCGGCGGGAGCGCCGGACGGCGAACTGCAATACGGGCAGCTCGGCTTGAAATGTCAGCACAAGGAGGCTTATGCGCAAGGGAAGCCGCTTAAGCTTACGCTGAAGGAATACGAATTGCTGGAATATTTCATGCTCGGAAGAGAGCAGATTTTGACGAAGGAGCAGTTGCTCGACCGGGTGTGGGGAATCGACTCCGACGCGGGGCTGGGCGTCGTCGACGTATATGTTCATTATTTGCGGAGAAAGCTTGCGCCGTTCGGACTCGACAGCTGCATCCAAACCGTGCGCGGAGTCGGCTATCTACTGAAGGAGAAGAAGTGATGATTAATCGTACCCGCATGCAGCTTACGATTCGGAACGCCGCCGTGCTGTCCGTCATTTTGATCGGCTTGAATTTGACGGTGTATATCGTGATGAAGCAGATGTTGTTCGCTCAGGTCGATAAGGCGATGAACGGCGTTAACGGCACGACGACGGTGGCTACCGTGTCGCCCCAGATTTCCAGCCTGAAGGGGCTTGCGCTGGATAGGGCCGTGACGTTTCGGGTTGCGCAAATGGACAGGCCCGTGATTCAACTGCTATGGACGGATGAGGACGAGGCGCTGCCGCTGCCGAATAAAAACGGATTTACCGACGAGCAATTGGAACGGCTGAAGCCGTCGAAGCTGGATGAGCTTTATACGGTGAAGGCGGGGAATCAGTATTTTCGGGTGCTTAATATCGCCAATAGCGGTCTGTCGGTATCCAGCGGCGTTGAGGATGTGACCTATACGGTCAAAACGCAGCAATTTCTCAGCAATGTATCCGCCGAAATCGGAATGCTGGACAGGCTGCGTCTCATTCTGCTGCTCGGAGGCGCCGCAGGGCTGCTCGTGGCGATCGGGGCAGGATTTTACCTGGCCAACCGCGCGCTGATCCCCATTCGTCTGTCGCTGGAGAAGCAGCAGCAATTCGTGTCGGACGCCTCTCACGAGCTGAGAACGCCGCTGTCCGTTATTCAAGCGCACGCGGAGCTGCTGCTGCGCCATCCCGATCATACCATCGAGGAGGACAGCAAGCATGTATCCACCGTTCTGCAGGAAGCCCGGCGGATGAACAAGCTCGTTGGAGGCTTGCTGACGCTGGCGCGGTCGGACTCCAATCAGCTGGAGCTGGAACGCAAGCCGGTTCGGCTGGATCTCATCGTTCGCGAGAGCGTGAATAAGATGGAGATGCTGGCGGAAGTGAAAGAACTTATTTTGAATGCCGAGATCGATGATTGTATTCCGCTGGAAGCGGACGAAGAGCGTCTACACCAACTGCTTGCGATACTGCTGGACAATGCGATCAAGTATACGTCGGAGGGGGGCGTCGTGCGCGTCGTCTGCCGAAAATTAGCTCATACCGTGCAGCTTGAAGTCGAGGATACGGGCATTGGCATCGCGCCGGAGGATCTGCCCCGCGTATTCGACCGTTTCTATCGCGGCGATAAGGTCCGCGGGCGGGAGGGCGGCACGGGGTTAGGGCTGGCGATCGCGCGCTGGATCGTGGAGCGGCACGGGGGCAAAATCCGACTCGAGAGCAAGCCGTCCGTCGGAACTCTCGTAAGCGTAACGCTGCCTTTGTAGCAAGTGATGCGAAACGGGGTTGTCTCTTAAATAGAGGGGGATGTACCTCCTGGGGGCCTTATCATGACCCTTAATGTTCCCGATTGCCTGGGAATCGAACTTTTACTGCGGATTTATCTATTTGCACACAAAATTTTACGCAGGGAAGTTAGTCGGAAAATCGTACAACGCAGCTGAAACGGGCTTGAAATAAAAATATTTGTTCGAAAAGTCGTACAAAGCAACTCGAATCGGGCTCAAACGATGGAAGTTTGTAGGGAAAACCGTATAAGTTGACCAAAATCAACGGTTGCAGGTCATGATTAGCCTGGAGACTGCCTCATACGCTCCTGAAATTACTTTGCATCGGGTTTACCCGTTCAGATTTCAGGAGCGTATAGCATCTTTTTATCGATTCGGAGCGGACACGGTCAGACCTTCGCGAAGCGAGACGGGAATGACCAGTTGCTCCAGCACCGACGGATCGCGAATGACTCTCAGAAGCAGATTGACGGCTTCGGTCCCCATCCATTCGATATTTTGCTCAATCCACGTGAAGTAATCGCCGTGCATATCGCGGATTTGCGGATTGTCGAAGCAGATAATCGAGAGCTCCTCGGGAATCTTTCTCCCCAGACGTTCGGCCGCCCGGGCCGCGCATATTGCGATTTGCGGAGAGAAAGCGAATATGGCGGTAATATCGGGCTCCTGCTGAAGCCAATCGAACACTTCATCGTTGATGCTTTGTTCGTCCTGGAAGGAAACGTCGTCGAACTGGGTCAGCCAATAGCGATGCTGCAATGGAAGACGATTCTGCTTGGCGGCGCCCAAATAGCCGCTGAAGCGGTCTTCGGAGCTGGAAGTTTTGGATTTGGTAAAAGAAACGATCCCGATATTCTTGTGGCCGCGCTGCGCCAAATAATCCGTTCCGACGAATCCTCCTTGCTGGTTATCCGAAAAGACGGCGTTCGTCTTAATGCCGGGCAAGTACCGGTCGACAAGCACGAACGGGAACTGTTCCGATTTCAGCTTGAGAATTTCCTCGCTGTAGGCTTCGCCGTCCACCGGAAAAATGATCAATCCCTCGGCGCCTTCGGAGATCATCTCCCGGATCGCCAGCCGTTCCTCCAACTGGGTCAACACCGACTTTACCATCAGGACGAGGCCTTCCTCGCGGCATACCTCTTCAATCCCCCGAAGCAGCTGAATGCTTAGCATATCTCCGAGCTGAGGCATCAAAAATCCGATTTTGGTCTTGGGCGTATAAACGGATTCCTCCTCCTGCGGCAGGCCGTGCGATTCTTCCGAAGAAACGAACGAGCCTTTTCCGGCCACACGATAGATCAAACCTTCGTCCACCAAATGTCTTAGCGCCGATTTGATCGTGATTCGGCTGACTTGGAATTTATTCGTTAAATCCGTCTCCGTCGGAATCTGATCTCCAGGCTTAAGGACGCCGCTTTCGATTTGGTTTTTGATATACTCTCGGATCTGGATATAAAGAGGAGCCTTTTTCTCCTTCTCTCCCATAATGCCCTCCACTGAACACTCGTTCTTTTTAAAATGTTATATTTGTTATGTAATAATAACATATAAAGAGCTGGAAATGCAATTTGATTAAGGAGTTAAGCATGATTCATCCTATTTAACTATTCCTGTACTCAATCCTATTCCTCTTTTTAAGAAAGAAATGATTCTATTCGAGTGATTGACTCATGACATTTTAAATTGTAATATGATAAATGAAGTAAATGTACTATTTGTAATGGGTGGTTGGTTTGGACCGAGTTGGTTCGAAATCCTTTATATAACGGAGGTGACACGGAAAGGCGAAACAGGAAATTAAAATAACGAAACATCCAATCCGCACGCGGAAAAGTCTTTTCCAGATCAAAAGGGGAGGCAACAAAAGTGAAAAACGGAAAAAAGTTTGGATTTAGATTAGGTTTGATGGCGCTGACATTCTCTCTCGTGCTAGGCGCCTGTTCCAGCAACGGCGGATCAAGCTCCGGCAACGCGACGGCGACTTCTTCCGGATCGTCGGGCAACGGACCGGTTACTTTGACCGTATGGGGAAGTCCGAGCCTGTCCTTGCCGAATAACGAAAACTTGTCCACTCCGGAGGAAATCGAAAAAAATCAAGACATTTACGCTTACATTCAAGCGGAGATGGAGAAGAAGTTTCCGGGAATCAAGATCGAGTATGTCAACAAGGGGTGGGCGGACGAACTGCGGCAAAACCTGATGGTCTCCGTCATGGCCGGCAATCCGCCGGACGTCTCCTTCGGCGAGGAATTCATTCCCGAATTCGCTAAAATGCATGCGCTTTCAGAAGTGCCGGAGGAATATACGAAAGATTTGGTTCCGGGTCCAATGGCCGCGGCGAAGTTCGACGGGAAAAATTACGGCGTATCCGGCATGACGGGCATTTTCGCTCTGATGTACAACAAAGACGTCATGAAGAAGGCCGGACTCGATCCGAACGCGCCGCCGAAAACGTGGAACGAATGGCTGGAGATGTCCCGGAAAATTACGGAGGCGGGCAAAGGAGAGTATTACGGTTCGGTCGTACAGACGACGGGGCTCGGAGGGACGTTCCGCATCGCGCCGTTCATGCGTCAGCTCGGAGGCGACTTGACGACGCCGGATTGGCAGCAGGTGACGTTCGATACTCCGGAAAACGCGAAAGCGTTGGCTTTCCTGAAAGAGCTGTCGAAAACCGCGCCATCCGGATCGACTGCGCTCAACGACGAAGGCGCTTTATACAATATGGTTCACCACGGGAAAGCGGCGTTCGGCGTGGCGGGGCCTTGGCACATTTCCTGGTCCGCGACAGAGAATTGCGATTGCGGCTTCGTTCCGCTGCCGGTGCCGGATGGCGGGAAACGCGCCAACGTGATCGTGGGCAACACGATCTGGTTCGTGCTGAAGCAATCGAAAAATCAAGAGGCGGGAATGGAATACTTGCGAATCATCGCCAGCCAGGGGTATCAAGAAAAATACGCGCTTGCTTCCGGCAGAATGCCGTCGAATAAATTGGCGGGCTCCAACGCCGAGTTGATCAAAGCCATTCCGCAGTTGGCCGTCTACGCCGAGATCGTGGAGAACGAGGAGGCCGGTCCGCTTCCCGTCTATGCCAAGAACGGTCCGAAGGTGTGGGAGGCTTGGCATAAAGCGCAAGAATCGGTGCTCGTTGGCGACAAGCCGATCGAAGCGTCGTTGGCCGAAGCGCAGAAGACGGCCGAGGATCTGTTGAAATAACGACGGAAAAGGGGCTGTCTCCTAAGTAAAGTCACAAAAGATTAACGATAAAAAAAGTGCATATACCTCCTGGAGACATAGTCACGGACCCACAACGTTTCTAATTTATTGCAAATTGAACTTTTACGGCGGATCAATTTGCACACAAGAGTTTACGCAGGGAAGTTAGTCGGAAAACCGTACAAAGCTGCTCGGATCAGGCTTAAACGGCGGACGTTTGTTCGAAAAATCGTACAAAGCTGCTCTGCTCAGGCTCAAACGACGAACGTTTGTAGGAAAAACCGTATAAATCAACCAAGATCATGGATTGTATGCCACTAAAGCGTCTTCAACGATTATACGGTTAACTTCTAAGAATTATCTGGAAGTGTTGTAGGTCCATCCTGGCCTGGAGACTGCCTCATACGCTCCTGAAATCCCATTATAACGAGTTTACCCATTTAATTTCAGGAGCGTATAGTCTATCGATCATCTTTTCGTGTAGCTCTTATCACATATGAGACAGCCCTTACTAAAACTATCGGGAGGAGCATGATCATGAAAGTAAATCTCATCGGCGCCGGGAACATCGCCGACTATCACGCCCGGTCTATCAAATCTTTGGGCTACGAGCTGGGCGTCGTTGCGGACGGCAACGAGCAAGCGGCCAGACGCTTCGCTGAAAAGTACGATTGCCGCTGGACGGCGGATACGACCCTGTTGCTGTCGGAGCAAGCCGATCTGGTGACCGTGGCCGTTCCGAACGCCTATCACTTCGAAGTAGCCAAGGCGGCCGTTAACGCAGGCCACGCCGTGCTTTGCGAAAAGCCGATGACCCGTTCGGCGGAAAACTCTCGGGAATTGGCGGAACTGGTTCGGAAGTCCGGGAACCCGTTCTTCGTCGGCTACATGAAGCGGGTACATCCGACGGCGCGCAAGTTCAAGGAGTATGCCCGGCGGATCGGGACGATGCGAAGCGGGTTGGTGCGCGTTTTCCATCCGATGCCCGAAGCCAGTTGGACGATCATCGCCGACCAGCTTGCGAAATCGCCGAAATCGACGATGGACGGCGTATTCGTCAATTCCGGCAGTCATATGCTGGATCTGCTGCTTCATTTCGCGGGACCGGTCAGGAGGGTGCTGGCGGCGCGGATGCAATACCGGGACGGCTGTTATCCGAACGTGGACGCCATGACCCACGCGTTGATCGAGATGGAGAACGGCGCTACCGTGACTGTAGAATGCGGGTGGCTACCGCTGTCCGGAGTCGGTCGAAGAGAGAACGGCTGGGACGAACTTCTCGAGCTTCGCGGCGACGCCGGGTTGGCTACACTGCATACGACCTGGTGGGAGCGCCCGCAATTCGAATCGCCGGTTGCCGAAATCTGGGACGAAGCGCTTCGGACGAGAGAGAGCTTCAACGCGGGAATGATCGATAACTTCGAAGAGGAATACCGCTTGATCCGCGCGGCGCTGTCCGGAGAGGACGTCCCGCTCGCCACGGCGGAAGAAGCTTGCGCCGTGGATACGCTTATAGACGACATTTTCGCGGCCGCGCGTCGAAGCGAGATCTGACGGGAAGGAAGGGGAAACGAACCATGAAGACGAGAAGCGCCTATCTGAGATCGCCTTGGCAATGCGAGCTGCGGGAGGTCGACTTGCCCGACGACGTTCCGGACGGTTATGCGCTGATCCGGGTCGAGGCTTGCGGGATCTGCGGTACGGATCTGAGCAACGCGGAAAGTCAGCTGGAGGATTGGCAACCGTTCGGGCACGAGATCGCCGGCGTAATCGAAAAGCTGGGCACGCATGCGGGCGGCTTGAAGATCGGGGACAAGGTCGTGCTGGAATCGGCGAGCTATTGCGGGAAATGCGAGCTGTGTCGCAGCGGCAGAGTGGACTTGTGCAACAAAGCGCCGCATTTCTGGAATGCCGGTCCCTCCTTGGGCTTCAGCGATTATTTGCTCGCTCCGGTTTGCGGAATCGTCCCCTACGAGGGGATGACGCCCGAGACGGCATGTCTGGCCGAGCCGGCCGGAGTCGCGTACGACATGGTCAAAACGGCGGAGATCGAACACGGCAACCGGGTGTGCGTCATCGGTCCGGGACCGATCGGCCTGATGGCGATCCCGATCGCGCTGCGAAGCGGCGCGGACCAAGTCGTCTGCATCGGGCGCCCGGGCAACCGGGCGAGATTGGAGGCGGCCGCGAAGCTAGGCGCGGAGACGCTGGCCGCCGACCGTCCGTGGACGGAGTACGAGGAACTGCGAGGACGCTTCGACCGCGTGCTTCTGACGGCGCCGGTACAGACGATTCCGGAAGCGATCCCGCTGCTAGCTTACGGAGGCATTCTCTCTTATATCGGAATCGGGACGGGATCGGGCATGATCCGGTTCGACGCCAACGATTTTCATTACCGCAAGCTGCAGCTGCGGGCGAGCTTCGCCAGCCCGGCGCTTTATTATCCGATTGTGCTCAAGATGCTCAAGAGCGGCGCGATTCCCGCGGATACGATCATCTCCCATCGTCTGCCGCTGAACGAGATCGGCAGGGCGATGAAGCTTTGCCAGGAAGACAAGGGAGAGACGGTCAAAGTCGTCGTTACGCCTTAACGATTCGATTACAAGGGCGTGTATGCATACTCCGAGGACAGTAGATTTGCATACACGCCCTAGGACGAGAGGGGAAATCCAAGTTGATCACGGGAAAAGTAAAAGCTTTCTTGTACTTGGCATTGGCCGGCATCCTGACGGTTTTGTCGGCAGTATTGCCCGCACCGACCGCGAGCGCGGCCGGAGGCGCGTTTCCAAAAATGGCTTCGGCCGGCTCCGTGTACGTGTACGACCTGCGCAACGATTCGGCGGAGGCGAAGCTTGCGGCCATCGCGCTTCAGGGGCTGGTCAATCAGACCTCCGCGCAAGTCTATGTATTAATAAGAGATACGGATCTCGATCAAAAATGGCTGGACGAAAGCGGCAAGAGCTATTCCGCGGTCACTCTCTTATCGGGCGCTAATCCCGGCTTGCGAACGATGTACAGGGATTATTGGCATACGTTAAGCAAGCTGATCGTCTGGGACGGCGATAAGGATTGGACGTTTAATCTGGCTCTGATGAAGGGGGCCCTGGAGAACGGGCTGTCGGTGACGGACGGATTGAAAACGGCTCTGCTGTCGGAATTCGGAAGCCTGACGGTCGAAGATATCCGCTTGAACTGGACCGACAAGCTCGACGCTTACGACTGGGCGCTTCTGCATCTTATGCCTTCCTTGAACAAGCAGATCGTGTTTTCGGCGGGTCTTCGGACAACGGCCGGCCCACTGGACAATTGGACCGGGCGTCCTTGGACGATTTTCGATTATGCGGTGGCAAGCAAGTCGTTCGTCTTCTATCTGGACCCCCGCGTTCCCGGAGAGAAAGCGAAGATCGTCGAGATCATCCAAGCGGGCGGATACGCGGCGGGAACGTCGGTGCTGGGCTATTCCCCGGACGCGGACGACCTGAACGCGACGACCAATCCTCATGGGGTCGGGTACGTCGTATCCGATTATTTTTCCAACGGCAGCTTCTGGTCCAGCTTCCCCAACCAAACGTACGAACAGCCGGAAGGCGAGGCCGTAGAAGCTCAACCCGGCAAAGTGTACGTCTCGATCACGGCGAGCGACGGAGATAACTGGCAGTACACCCAACAGTTAATCAACCACTTCAATAATTCGTCGGTCGGGCAGGTGCCTGTCGGCATTACGATCGCTCCGACCTTGCAGGAAGCCGGATCGCCGCTATTGGACTATCTCTATTCCCAGGCGGGCGACAATATCGAATTGGTGGCAGGTCCGTCCGGTTACCAGTTTATTTATACGGAAGACTACTCCGCGACGGGTTACGGAACTTGGCTGTCCAAAAACAAGCAATGGTTATCCGACGCGGGCATCCGCACGGTCAACCTGTGGCGCAGCCCCGAGAACAGCCCAAGCCATAAGCAGATGGCGGACAGCTTCGTCGGCTCCGGCATCGCCGGCATCCTGAGGGGTGACGACGCCTCGCGCGTTCACGCCTATCATGGCATCTATACGGTCCCCCAGGGAGATATGATTTTTAATTACGGAGAGATCTACAACGTGCTCAGCAACGTTTCGATCGACGCCAACCAGCCCGTGTTCCGCAATATTTATCCGATTCTCGCCTATTACGGCGTAGATGCGAACGGAGATCCGGCGTTCTTCGACAACGTGAAGGCGGAAGTGGACCGGCTGAACGCGGAATTTCCCGGCAAGTTCGTATTTCTCAAGCCGCAGGACCAAATCGCGACCCTTCGCCAATTGAATACCGACATCCGGGGGATCAGCTTCGACGCGGACGACTCCAACAAGGAACGGACCTACTTTTACGAGGATAACTTCTCTTCGATGGACAACGGTCACCGATTCGCGGACGGTACCGCCAATTGGATTTATAAGTTCGACTTGGCCGACGACGTGAACCATGCCTCGCTTACGATGGACATCGGCGGCGATTACGTCGTGGAAATTTCCAAGGACGGAACGAATTGGGGCAGCGCAGCGCACGCGAACGGCGGGCTCGGCCGAACGATCGATTCGAGCCTTCTGGACGGCTGGCTGTTTAACAATCCGACGAAGACGGTGTACGTCAAGTTCTCGGACGGCAGCCCGCAGGACGGCAATGGACCGAGTCTGTACCGGCTGACGCTATCGACGGAAATCTCCCAGGCGGATCTGCTGACGCCGAGCTTCGAGGATAACCAGTTTCTCGTTCAAAACACGGGCTCGATCGACGGGAATCACCGTTACGCGGACGGAAATCGGACGTTCGTCTACAAATTCGATCTGGCCGATTCTATCGCCAGCGCGACGTTGACGATGGACATCGCGGGGGATTACGTCGTGGAAATCTCCAAGGACGGAACGAACTGGGGCAGCGCGGCGCACGCGAACGGCGGGCTCGGCCGAACGATCGATTCGAGTCTTCTGGACGGCTGGCTGGTTAACAATCCGACGAAGACGGTGTACGTCAAGTTCTCGGACGGCAGCCCGCAGAACGGCAATGGACCGAGTCTCTACCATCTTATTCTGTCTTCGTAACTTAGAGCGACAGAACCCGTGAGGGACATTTTTTGAAAGCCATCGGAGGGCAAGCACAATGAATCAGCCCCGCTTAGGGTCAACCTCTCGGTTTCGCTTGTCGTTGCGGCGCAACCGGGACGGCGTTATCGGCTATTCGATCCTGTTTCCGGTCCTTCTCGGCTTCGCGATCTTTTCCGTCTTTCCGGCCCTGTTCGTCGTTTATTTGTCTTTCGCGGAATGGAACGGGCTGGAAGGTGGGCCGATCTGGGTAGGACTCAAAAACTACGTTACTTTTTTTAACCAGGGGGATTACTTGGCCTCGCTGGCCAGGGCGGGAGTTTACGGCCTCATCTGCCTGTTTTTTACGACTGTGCTCGGCTTTCTGATCGCGGTCCTTCTCAACCAGAAGGTGGTCGGAAGCTCGGCGATCCGTACAATCTGGTATTTGCCGGCGCTCGTTCCGTTCGCCGTCATCTCGCAGATGGCGGTCGCAGTGCTGAATCCCGTTGACGGTCTGCTGAAACAGATGATGGTAAGGTTCGGCATGGAGCCGATCGTCTTCCAGACGAGCGCGCTCTGGATGAGCTTCTGGATCATTCTTCTGACCGTCTGGAAGGGTGTTGGGGGAACGGTCGTCATCTATTTGGCGGGACTTCAAGGAATCGATACGACTTTGTACGAAGCCGCTCGCGTAGACGGGGCAAGTAAAGCGAAAACGCTGTGGCACGTCACGATCCCTTCCTTGCGCCCGATCACGATGTTCGTGCTCGTGACGGGCATCATCGGCAGCTTTCAGATTTTCGAGCCGGTGCAGCTCATCTCGCGCGGCGGGCCGAACGGCGAGACGAACATTATTTTATACCGCATCTATCAGGACGCGTTCCAAGGGTTCAGCTTCGGCATGGCCAGCGCGTCTTCGGTGATGGTGCTGCTTGCGACCTTGGTTTTCACGATCATGCAATATCGGAATTCCAAGCGCGGCATCGTTTAAGTGGGAAAGGAGGCGGTATCCATGGCGCGACAACGGTCGTGGCCGGAAAGACTCGCGATCTATGGAGTGCTCGTCGCGGGAAGTTTGATCATGTTTTATCCGTTTTTGTTTCAACTGCTTGCTTCCGTCGGGACGCAGCAGGACTATTATGCGACGCTGGTCGTCCCGCTTCCGACGGAATGGCATTTTGAACGGTATGCCCAAGCGTTGGGAGATCCGCAGATTTTCAGGATGTTCTTCAACACGTTGCTGCGCGGCGTCTGGTTCGTGACGATGACCGCCTTGATTGCGCTGGTCGTCGGATACGTCTTTTCCAAGCTCCGGTTTAAGGGGAGAAACGCCGTATTCCTCCTGCTGCTGACGTTGATGATGATTCCATCGACGGTGACGTTGATCCCGACATATCTGCTGTTCGCACGATGGCCGCTCGCGGGAGGCAACGGGTGGAACGGACTGGGCGGGCACGGCATGATCGACAGCTGGGGAGCGCTTCTGGTGGGCGGACTGTTCGGCTACATTACGCTATATTGTCTTTTCTTGATGAAACAGATGCTGGACTCGCTCCCATACGAATACGAAGAAGCGGCAAGAGTAGACGGAGCGGGTACATTCCGAAGAATTTTCCTGATCTACCTGCCGATGGTGGTCCCGATTCTGGTCGCGGGCACGATCATTGCCTTCGTCGCGATCTGGAGCGATTACCTGTGGCCGCTCGTGGCCATTCACAGCTTGGACAAACAAACGATCGCCACGGGCGTCGCCTTGCTGCTGTCCCGGCAATTCGCCACCGGCCAGGCTCCGGATTATCCGGCGATCTTCGCGCTTTCGACCGTGGCGATGATTCCGCCCGTTCTGGTGTATCTGTGGCTGCAAAAATACTTCGTGCAAGGCTTCGCCATGGTAGGCGTAAAAGGGTAAACAGCGATTGGAGGATTATGCGTGAAATCGATCGATTCAAGACTCAGGAAACTTCTCGGACATGCGCCAAAGCATTATTTTGACGACAAAATCGCTTCCCATCGCGGGTACTGGGGAGAACGGCTAATCTCCCAACTGGTATTCGCCCACGAGCTTTCGAAAGTGCAAGGAGGCCGACACGCCGCCTTGATCGAACGGGCGCTGACCTTTGCGGAGGAAAGGATCGAGGACGAAGGCTTCATTGCCCGGCAAGCGGCCTTGCAGGCTGAGGGATTGCTCGGCGCGCTGGCTCATGAAGCGAAAAGCTACGAGATTCTGTGCGTGGCGCATGCCCATATCGATATGAACTGGATGTGGTCCTGGGACGAGACGGTGTCGATCGTGATCGATACGTTCAGAACGATGCTGAACTTGATGAACGAGTACCCCGACTTTACTTTTTCGCAATCGCAGGCGTCCATCTACCGGATCGTCGAGAAGCATGCTCCCGATATGCTCGCGGAAATTAAAGAAAGGGTTCGGGAAGGGCGATGGGAGGTGACGGCTTCCCATTGGGTGGAAGCGGACAAAAACATGCCCAGCGGCGAGAGCTTGTCCCGCCATCTGCTATATACAAAACGTTATCTGGCCCGGCTGTTCGATCTAGACCCTGACGGCTTAAATCTCGATTTCGAGCCGGACACCTTCGGCCACAGCGTTCACGTACCGGAAATTCTGGCGAACGGAGGCGTCGGCTATTACTATCATTGCCGCGGCAACGACGAGCAAGTGTTATACCGCTGGGTGGCGCCGTCGGGCAAGTCGGTCATCGCCTACCGCGAGCCGACCTGGTACAACGATTACGCGCAGGCGGCGCTTGGTTCGTACGTCCCGGAAATAAGCCGGCGCACCGGCCTGAAAACGTATTTGAACGTGTACGGGGTCGGTGATCACGGAGGCGGTCCGACCCGGCGGGATTTGGAACGCTTGAAGGACATGAACGACTGGCCGATCTATCCGCGCATCCGCTTTGGCACCTATGCCGAGTATTTTAAGCAGGTCGAATCGATTGCCGACAAGCTGCCGGTCGTCACCGGGGAGCAAAACTTCGTCTTCACCGGCTGCTACACGTCCCAGAGCCGAATCAAGACGGCCAACCGCGCCGGGGAAGCCGCGCTCAACGAAGCGGAGACGTTCGCCTCCGCTGCGTCGGTTGCGACCGGAATCGATTACCCGTCAGCCTCGTTTGAGGAGGCGTGGAGAGACGTGCTGTTCAACCAGTTTCACGACATCCTCCCGGGCTCCGGCGTTCTGGAAACCCGCGAGCATGCGCTCGGGCTGTTCCAGAACGCGATGGCGATCGCGGGCACGAACCGCAAGCTGGCGCTTGAAGCGATCGCCGCCTCGATCGATACGTCGGGATTAGGGGTAGAAGACGATAAGCGGACGATATCGGAAGGAGCCGGAGTCGGCTTCGGAGCCTCCGAATTCATGCCGACGCAAGTCGAGCGCGGCCGCGGCAGCACGCGGATCGTCCATTTCTTCAACTCTTCCGCGCACGATCGCGAAGAGACGGCGGAGATTGTGCTATGGGACTGGAACGAGCCGGGTCGTTCGCCGGTCGTCAGGGACAGCGGAGGGAACGAAACGCCGCATCAAGTCGTCGATCAAGGCTTCAACAAATATTGGGGACATCGCTATATGCGGCTGCTCGTCCAAGCCAAAGCGCCTGCTTGCGGCTATAGCACCTATACCGTAAGCGAAGGAGACGAGGCCTGGACCCCGTTTCTGCCGACGGATCCGCGGGTCGACCGCGTTGAGGCGTTCGAGCTGGAGAACGAGCGGCTCCGGGTAACTTTCCACCCCGTGAACGCGACGATCGTCTCGATGATCGACAAAACGACGGGAGAGCAGCTGGTTGACCCGTCCCGCCCCGCGGGCCTGTTCCGACTGATTCAGGAAGATCCCGGCAAAGGGATGAGCTCCTGGTGGGTCGGCCGTTATATGAATGTCTCAAGTGTGCACGAGAACGTCAAATTGAAATGGGGCGGGAAAGGGCCGGTACGGCAGACATTGCAATACGAGCTCGAATTCGGCCGCTCCAAGCTGAAGGTCGCCGTTTCGCTTGACCGAGGCAGCTCTCGCCTCGATTTCCGGGCGGAGTGCGATTGGCACGAGATCGGCACGGCGGACAGCAGCATCCCCCAGCTCAATTTCCATTGGCCGCTGGGCTACGAATGCGATTCCTACCAGTACGATGTGCCGTTCGGAACGACGGAGCGCAAGCCGCTCGACATGGACGTTCCGGCTAACAGCTGGGCGATCGGCTTGCGCCGGGATTCGGGCAAACCAGGCAAGCCGGGCAAGCCGTCCCTGATGCTCGTCACGAACAACAAATACGGCTTTCGCGGGACCGATCGGTCGTTGTCGCTTTCGTTGATTCGCAGCTCGTACGACCCGGACCCGTATCCGGAGCTCGGCAACCATCATCGGATGAGCTTCGCGATCGACCTCGTCGATCCGACTTCCTCAGTTCGCGAACGAATCGAGAAGGCATACCGGTTTAATCATCCGTTTAGCGCGTTTTCGGGAACGCCGCACCCGGGGGCCTTGGCGCTCGACTCCGGCTTCCTCAAGCTGACGGAAGGCACGGTAGCCGTGTCCGCGGTGAAAATGCCGGAGGACCGCGAAGGGAAGCGCTGGATCGTGCGCGCGTACGAAACGGACGGACGGCGGACGACCGCTTCGTTGCTCTTGTTCGCTAAGCCTATCGCCGCGTATTTCGTGGATACGAACGAGCGCCGAATCTCGCCCGCGGAGTCCGTATGCTTAGACGACCGTTCCGTGTCGTTCGACGTGGAGGCTTATTCGGCCGCGACGATCTGCGTTGAATTTCAGTAATAAATAGAGAACAGCGACGTCTTCCTATTTGAAGGGGCTGTCTCATAAGCAGAGTTGCTTGAGAAGATCGATTACAAAGAAAGGGTTATCTATCTCCTAGAGACCCGATCATGGCCGTCCTGACTCCCCCACCACCCGAGTGCCGATGTTTTTCTCCATCGACTCGGGTGGATCATTAAGACCGTTACGTATCTGCCTGGCATCGGCTCGAGCAGATCGAATAAGACCCTCCCAGATACCAATTACCCCGGCATCGGCTCAGACGGATCGAATAAGACCCTCCCGGATACCTATCACCTCGGCTTCGGCTCAAGCAGATCGAATAAGTCCCTCCCGGATACCTATGACCCCGGCATCGGCTCAAGCAGATCGAATTAAGTCCCACCCAGATACCTATTACCCCGGCATCGGCTCAAGCAGATCGAATAAGTCCCTCCCGGATACCTATGACCCCGGCATCGGCTCAGATGGATCGAATAAGTCCCTCCCAGATACCTATGACCCCGGCATCGGCTCGAGCAGATCGAATAAGACCCTCCCAGATACCTATGACCCCGGCATCGGCTCAAGCAGATCGAATAAGTCCCTCCCAGATACCTATTACCCCGACATCGGCTCAGACGGATCGAATAAGTCCCTTCCAGATACCTATTACCCCGACATCGGCTCGAGCAGATCGAATAAGACCCTCCCAGATACCTATCACCTCGGCATCGGCTCAGATGGATCGAATAAGACCCTCCCAGATACCTATTACCCCGGCATCGGCTCGAGCAGATCGAATAAGTCCCTCCCAGATACCTATCACCTCGGCATCGGCTCAAGCAGATCGAATAAGACCCTCCCAGATACCTATGACCCCGGCATCGGCTCGAGCAGATCGAAAAAGTCCCTCCCAGATACCTATGACCTCGGCATCGGCTCAAGCAGATCGAATAAGACCCTCCCAGATACCTATGACCCCGACATCGGCTCAGATGGATCGAATAAGTCCTTCCCAGATACCTATTCGTCCAACATTAGCTCGGGTGGGTCGTTTAAAACTGTCTCGATCCCCATCCCGGCCATATTGAAACTTCCATCCAGCGGCTCTAACCGATTTTTAAGAAAACGAAAGCATACTGGCTTAGGGCGTGTATGCAAACCCGCTCAGAGGTATCTTTCAACAAAGTCTACTATCCTCGGAGTATGCATACACGCCCTAGGAAGCAGATCAATCGACGAAGGGTGAGAGAAATGAAGAGACGTTGGAACGGAAGGACCGGAATTGCAATCGGGGCGCTAACGCTGATGGTGACATTATCGGCGTGTACGTCGTCGGGCGGCAAAGGATCGGTCGGCAAGCTGGGCAGGGAGGATAAAGGTACGCTGAAGGTGGCGTATTTCAACGAAGAGGCGTTTTTCATGCAATACGGCAACGCTTTTCAGGCGATGTTCCCGAATATCGAGCTCGAGGTCGTCTCGACGGAGTCCGTATTTGACGCGGAAGATCCGGTTGCGGAGATGGAGAAGATTCTTGCGGAGCAGCAACCCGATGCGATGTATTTGACGGAGGAGCAGTACGCGTCGCTGGCGGGAAAAGGGGCGCTATACGATCTCGACGCCGTCGTGAAGCAGGACGAATTCGATTTGGACGGCTTTCTTCCCTCCGTCGTCGAACTGCTGAAAGCGCGCGGAGGCGGCAAGCTGTACGGGTTGAGCCCGAGCTTCGCCAGCCAGGCGCTCTACTACAACAAAACGCTGTTCGATCAGAACGGAATCCCGTATCCGACGGATGGAATGAGCTGGGATGAAGTAATACAGTTGGCCGCGCGTTTCCCCGCCAAGAAGGAAGGAGACGACGCGTTGGCGGGCTTGGCGCCTTCGATGTCGGTCGCGGACTCGTTCGGCTTGATCCGCTCGATCGGCGAGGCCAAAGGTCTCCTCTATGCGGATTCCGAAACCGGGACGGTATCGATCGCTTCTCCGGAGTGGAAGGAGATTTTCCAATCGGTGATAGACGGGTATAAATCCGGGAGCATTGTTATGCC
Organism: Cohnella phaseoli; assembly: GCF_003386235.1. GTDB lineage: Bacteria > Bacillota > Bacilli > Paenibacillales > Paenibacillaceae > Cohnella > Cohnella phaseoli. The sequence continues at coordinate 103,216 of NZ_QRDZ01000011.1, read as the reverse complement.
TTCCGACGGCCCCGGCAAGGGCGGGATGGTCGCGATGAGAAGCACCGGCGGCAGCAAGACGACGGTCAGCTTCGGCGGAGATTCGGTCAGCTTTATGTCCGGAAAAGCGGCGATGACGATCGACGGACCGATGATGATGAGCATGTTGGACGCGGTGTCTTCAGGGGCTATTCGAATGGGACAGTCGGCGACGAGCAAGGATTCCGGCGGTATGAAGCCTTTAAATATGCCGCAGGAGATCGACTGGGACGTTGTAACGATTCCGGTTGATCCTTCCCAGCCGGATATCGCCGGGGGCATGGGGCTGGACAGCGTATTCTCCATAAACGCGTCTTCGGAGAACACTGCCGCGGCGTGGGAGTTCCTGAAATACGTAAACGGAGAGCAGCTAGCTAAAACAGGGTCGAAATCGTCTCCCGCGCTCTCGGCCAGAACGGCGTACAAGAAAGAAGGAAACGGGAAAAACGTGGATGCCTTCTATGCGCTGAAAGCCGACACCCGTTCTATGCTTCAAACGCTGCCGAACGGTTTCGCGGAGTCGTTCTCGAAGCTTGCGACGGAGCAAATCAAGAAGGTCGTCGACGGAACCGCTTCGCTTGACGACGCGCTGCAGACGCTGCAGACCCAAGGCCAGGATCAACTGACGAAAGCGAAAGCCGATGCGGAGTGAGGAGAACGGAGTCGCGTGCGCGGCGGAAATCTCGAAGCCGGAGCCGATCGCGGCACCTTGCCTTGAAGCGCGGGATGTTCGCAAATCATTCCTTGCCGGCGGTCGGCAAGTAGAGGTGCTGAGAGGCATCGAGATGTCGGTAGGGTCCGGACGGTTAACGATGCTGCGGGGCCGATCCGGCTCAGGAAAAACGACCTTGTTGAACCTGCTCGGCGGTCTCGACCGGCCGACCGAAGGCGAAGTCGTATTCCGGGATCGCTCCTTGTCCCGCTGGAGCGATAAGCAGCTGACCGTCGTCCGCCGTAAGGAGATCGGTTTTATTTTTCAATCGTTCGCGCTATTGCCGTTATTGACGGTAAAGGAGAACGTGGAGCTGAGCATGCGAATGGCGAAGCTTCCGCGATTGGAATGGCGAGGAAGGGCGGAGGAATGCCTGGAGCTTGTCGGGCTCGCGAAGCGGTCGAGCCATCGTCCGTCCGAGCTGTCCGGAGGCGAGCAGCAGCGGGCGGCGATCGCCAAGGCGATCGCGCATAAGCCGCGCGTCTTGCTGGCGGACGAGCCGACCGCGGAGCTCGATTCGGTGATGGCCGCTCGCATCATTGCCTTGTTTCGAGACATCGCGGATCGGGAAGGCATGGCGATCTGCATGACGACGCATGATTCTACACTATGGGGGGCGGCGGATGTTGTCTATCAAATGGTCGACGGCCGGATCGTTCCGGACTAAAGCCGGGCGTAAGGCTGGGCGTACGGCCGTCAAAGCGCTTGCCTGGACGGCAATGATCGCGATGTTGGCCGGTTGTTCCTTGCTGCCCCAGGAGGAGGAGCCGGAGAAGCTGCCCGAGATCCGCACGCCGAAAATCTCGCAAAAGCCGGAATATCCCGTCAAGCGGGGGGCACTGGAGCAGACCGCAAGCGGAAGCGGCAAGCTGATGTCCGACCGGGAAGAGAATCTGGTATTCACGGTCGACAACCGCCGGATCATTGACGTTCGGGTAAAAGCGGGAGATCGGGTAAAGAAAGGCCAGGTGTTGGCCGAGCTGGACTCGGGAGATCTGGAGAGCCAGATCGTTCGCAAAGAGATCGACATCGAGAAGGCGGAGCTGGACATGAAAGCCGCGCTTCGGGAATCGACGACCGATCAGGATATCTCTCTGCGCAAGAGGCAGCTCGAGTACGAGTTGATGAAGCACGAGTTGGCCAAGTTGAGGGAGCAAAAGGCCGAATCGCGGCTGCTCGCCCCTTACGACGGCACGATCGTCAGCTTCACGGCGGAGAAAGGGGACTTCGCCAAAGCGTACGAGAAAATCGGGCGAATCGCCGACTTAAGCTCTCTCGTCGTAGCCGTGCGATTTAATAGCGGCGATCTTAAAAATATCGCTCCGGGCATGAAGGCAAAGGTGTCGCTGAACGCAGCCGGAGATTTGCAGGGAACGGTGAGAAGGTTGCCGGTAAGCACGGATCCCAAGGACGAAGATACGTTGGATGCGTACGCGTTGATCGATGTCGGCAAGCTCCCGGCGACAGCGCTGCACGGCAATCCGCTGACCGCCGCCGTGACCGTCGAGAGAAGGGAGAATGCGTTGTATATTCCCCCGGCGGCGCTGCGAAAACAGAATAGTCGCAATTACGTGCTCGTAACTAATCCTGACGGGAGCAAAGGCGAGGTGGACGTGGAGATCGGCATGCAGACCTCGACGGCCGTCGAAATCATTAAAGGGCTGGAGGAAGGCCAGAAGGTCGTGGGAAAATAATGCGGATTCTCGTCTACCTGTTTCTGAAAATGTGGCAGAACCGCTGGTTTACGATCAGCACTCTGCTTGGGCTCACTGTAGCTGCGGCGTTCGCGATGAGCATTCCGATGTACGCCGACGGCACATTGAAGCGGGTGGTCGCCAATTCGCTCGCGGAGAAGACGAAAGGCTTGCCGGCCGGCTCTCTGTATATGAAGTTTCAATCCGGCGCCGCCAAGGAGACCGATCTGGAAGGTCTCGCCGAAGCGGATCGTTGGATTCGGGAGGAGCTGCCCGGGCGCATCGGATTTCCGACGGAGGCGTTCTCGAGCCGAACCGCCCTGCCTCCTTCCACCGTGCGGAAGGTTCAGACGGCCTCGGGCGAAGGCTCCGCGCAGCTTGCCCGAATGGAGCTGGCGGAGCAGAGCGGAGTCGAGGAGAAGATCGAGCTTAAGGAAGGTCGCATGCCGCGGGACGGCATGAAGGACGGAGTCGTTGAAGCGCTCGTCCTTCACGAGACGTTAAGCCGCTACGGCTGGAAGGTCGGCGATACGCTGGCCTACGATGCCAAAGACGCCGACGGGAAGACGAGACGGCTTAGCGTCCGGCTTGTCGGGGCGTATCAATTGAAGGACGAGACGGACCTGAGCTGGGCCATCGACGGCAAAGAAAAGCTGGCCGATACGCTGCTCGTAACCCGAGGGACGATGAAGGGAGCGCTGCTTGAAGACCAGCGGCTCGCCCTCGATTCGGCCGGCTGGTTCTACGCCTTCGATCTCAGCGAGATTCGCATCGGCGATCTGTCCTCGTTAATCGGGCAATTAAGCCGATTGGAGATCGAGCTGCATCGGATGCTGGAGAATACGAAAGTGAATCTGTCTTTTCTCGACATGCTTCATGAGTTCAACCGCCAGAGCGTCTTGCTGCAGGCGATGCTGTTCGCGCTGGCCGCTCCGGTGCTGGCGATGGTGCTCTATTACGTCACGCTGAACGCGAAGCAGGCGTTGGACAGGCAGAAGGGAGACATTTCGGTGCTCCAAAGCCGGGGAGCCAGTCCGCGTCAGATCGTCGCGCTCTATGCGATCGAAGCGGCGATTCTCGGTTGTGTCGCGCTCCTTGCCGGTCTCGCCCTCGCCTGGTTCATGGCCAAGACGATCGGTTCCTCCAGCGGATTTCTCTCGTTCGTGGGCCGCAAGTCGATTCCGGTCGGCTGGAACGACGCCGCATGGTTGTTCGGCGGCACGGCGAATTTGCTCGCGGTCGTCGCCACGGCGATGCCGATTCGCGCGCACGCCGGCACTTCCGTCGTCGAGCACGCTCGAAGCCGGGCGAACTCTAACCGACCGCCTCTCTGGCAGCGATGGTATGCGGACCTTGCGCTTCTGGCGGCGTGCGCGGCCGGGTGGTACTTGCTGAACGCCGGCCGTGTCCCTCTTGCCGGCGGCGCGGACAACGAAGCGGGCATTCAGCCGATTCTGTTCGTTCTGCCGGCGTTGTTCCTGTTTGCGGCGGGGCTGCTGTGCCTCAGGCTGTTCCCGCTAATGCTGCGCGCGTGGAGCGCCGTGATGAACAATCGCGTGCCGGTTACGATGTACCTGACGCTAACGCAGCTGTCGCGATCTGCTGCGACCTTTTACCCGTTGATGATTCTGATGATCTTGACGATCGGTCTCGGCGTATATAACGCTTCGGCGGCACGGACGATGGACGTTAATGCGAACGATCGGGCGTTATACCAATACGGAAGCGATGTCGTGTTGAAGACGGCGTGGGAAGGCGTTCAAGACGAGAACGACGCGAACAAACTCTATTACAACGAGCCCTCGTTTCAGGCTTATCGAGATCTGCAGGGCGTGGAGGCGGCCGCTCGGGTTCTGTCGGCGACCGGCAAAGCCTCTGTCGGCGGCAAAGCGGCCGGCAACGTTCGGCTCTTCGGCATCGACAACACGGATTTTGCCGGCGCGGCTTGGTTCCGGGAGGATCTGTTTCCGCTTCATCCTTACCTCTATCTCGATGCGCTTGGTCAGACGGAGCAAGCGGCGCTCGTCTCGGCGGCTTTTGCCGAGCGATACGGTTTGCAGCCTGGCGATCCGATTCGCGTCGGCATCGGTTACGGCAACGAACCGCTAGACCTGGTCGTTGTCGCGATCGTCCCGTTTTGGCCGAGTCTGTATCCCGACGAATCCCCCTTCCTGGTGGCCAATCTCGATTATATTTATCAGCAGACCGAGAAAATGCCTTACGACGTCTGGTTGAACATGGAGGACGGGGCGAAGCTTGCTCCTGCGCTCGAGATGCTGGCCGAGCGGGGAATCTCGGTCGTGCAAGCCGACGACGTGCGCGGGGAACTGATCGATCGGCGCAACCATCCCGCGCAGGGCGGCGTATTCGGCATTCTGAGCCTTGGTTTTCTCATCTCGTTGTTGATCTCGCTGCTAGGCTATCTGATCTTTTGGTTTTTCGCTTTGTCCCGCCGAGCGGTACAGCTTGGCATTTTGCGGGCGATGGGACTGTCGCGCGTGCAGGTGACCGGCATGCTGCTGCTCGAGCAGCTGTTCACGACCGGCTTGTCCGTTGCCGCCGGGCTTGGGCTAGGCACGCTCGCGAGCCGGCTGTTTCTGCCCTTCCTCCAAAGCGGAGACCAGGCAGCCCGGCAGGTGCCGCCGTTTCGGATCGTTTTCGATTCGGACGATACGATGAAGCTGTACGCGGCGACCGGAATCATGCTTGCCGCAGGCGCCTGCTTGCTCGTCCTGCAGCTGCGGAGATTGCGAATTACGCAAGCCGTCAAGCTGGGCGAGGAGAGATAATGACGGCGCGAACAAGGAGGCGAAGCGATGATTCATTGCGAAGGGTTGGTCAAAATCTACAAAACCGACGACGTCGAAGTCGTGGCGCTGCAAGGACTGAATCTGACCGTCGAAGACGGAGAGATGATGGCGATTATCGGCAATAGCGGGAGCGGCAAGTCCACCTTGCTGAATATATTGGGAGGCTTGGACCGTCCTTCGGCCGGACAGGCGATCGTAGGGCAGTGGAATCTGCTGAAAATGACGCCAGAGCAGTTGATTGAATATAAGCGCGGGACCGTCGGATTTATTTGGCAAAATAACGGAAGAAACCTGGTTCCCTATCTATCCGCTTTACGCAACGTCGAATTGCCGATGCTGATTCGGGGTAAGGCCGATCGCGCCTATGCCAAGCAATTGCTGGCTGCAGTCGGGCTTGAGCATCGGATGGGCAGCCGTCTTGCGCAGCTGAGCGGAGGGGAACAGCAGCGGGTCGCGATCGCGATTGCGTTGGCCAACCGGCCGTCGCTCGTGCTGGCCGACGAGCCGACGGGCTCGGTAGACAGCGCCACCGGCGAAAGGGTGCTCGATATTTTCTGCAGCCTTAATCGGGAATTCGGAGTCACAATCGTGATCGTCACCCACGATCTGTCCGTCGCGGATAAGGTCGATCGCGTCGTCGCCATTCGGGACGGCATGACGAGCACGGAGTGGGTGAAGCGGGATGGGGAGACCGGAGAGAACGAGGTCCCGGGAGCGCCCCACGCGTTCGGGGATCGTCACGAGGAATTCGTCGTGCTCGATCGGGCCGGACGGCTGCAGATTCCGAAGAGCTATCTAGACGCAATGGGCGTTGAAGAGAAAGCGGTGCTGGAATTCGACGGAAGGAGGGTGATCCTCGGTCCGCCGGGTTCGGCAGCCGGTGTCGACGGGCAGATCGCAGGAGGACGAAAGGATGGAACGGAAACAAGCTGAAGTAGCCGAATTGTATGTGCAGCACGCTCAGTATTTGAACAAATTCATGCTTCGACTGACCCGCAATCGGGAGGAAGCCGCCGATCTGGTGCAGGAGGTGTTCGTGCGGCTGTGTCTGCAGGATCGGCTGCCTGAGCACGCGAAGGAATGGATGGCCTTAACGGGTTACCGGCTGTTCGTGGACCAGTGGCGACGCCGCAAGCGCACCGCTGGACTGCGATTTGAGCCTATTCCGTTCGCGCAGTTCGTCGCCCCCGAGCAAGCGGCGCTCGACCGGGAATTCGAGAGCGCAATACAGGGATTGCTTCTGAGGTTCAAGCTCCGAAAACGAACGGCCTTGTACATGAGATTGTACAAACAGGCCGGAAGCGGAGAAATCTCCAGGCTGCTTGATTATCCGGAAAATACCGTCAAGTCGGATATCCATCGAGGCAAAAGGCAATTGTCCGAATGGCTGCTCGAAGATAACGACGTATGGCGAACGAATGTTCGAAAAAAGTGCTTCTCAACCGATCGGATTTCGTCCATAATAGGACGAGAGTGTTCTACTATTCGATCGGAGGCTGGAAGGAATGGCAACGAAAAAAGATAAAAACGCGCCGGAGGCGCCGCGGCTGCTCGAACCGTTCGCATTGGCGGACTTGACGGTGAGCGACTATGAGATGGAGGACAAAATGCCGTTCGAGACGTGTCGGTTCGTTCCCGGTACGGTTTCGAATCAGTCGGCGGACAAGGTGCTGTTCGACTGCGTCGTATTCGATCGGGTGACGTTCGACAACGTGACTCTGGAGCGCGCCGAGTTCGTCGACGTCGTGTTCGATCATTGCGATCTGTCCAACGTTGTTTTCCGCGATGCGGTGCTGCACCGGGTGGAGTTTAATCATTGCAAAATGCTCGGCCTGGACCTGTCGACGGCGACGCTGCGCAACGTCAAATTTGAGGAATGCTTCGGCCAATATGCGATGTTCCGTTTTGCGGATATGAAATATGTCGCCTTTCGCGACGGCAATTTCGACAAGTCCGATTTCTACGAGGCGCAGTTGAATCAGACGGAATTTTCGCGATGCGAGCTTGATCAGGCTCAGCTCGTCGGCGCGAAGCTGAAGGGGATCGACTTGAGCAGCTGCGAGTTTCGGACGCTCAGTTCGACGTTGGAGGATTTGCAGGGCTGCATCATGAGAACGGACCAGCTATCCGGCGTGGCCCATCTGCTCGGCATTGTGTTGAAGGACGACTGACTCGGCGGATGAACGCCTGCCCTCGGCTTTGAATAGGATAATACCTATTCAAAGCTTTTTTTCATGAGGGAGAGAATAAGGATGAGGAACAAGGGCAGATGGGCAATGCTGCTGGCGGCTGCGCTTGTCGCGCTGGCCGTCTCGGCCTGCGGAAAGGACGGAGGCAAGTCGGGAGAGCTGAAGACGGTCAAATTTTCCGAGGTCATCCGTTCGATCTTTTATGCGCCGCACTATGTGGCTATGTCTCAGGGCTTTTTCAAGGATGAAGGGCTTAACGTCGATATGAATACGGCGCAGGGCTCGGACAAGGGCGCGGCCGCCTTGCTTGCGGGAACGGCGGACATTTCGCTGGTCGGACCGGAGACAACGATCTACATTTTCAACCAGAAGGGGGAGAAGACGCTTAAAGTTTTCCATCAGCTGACGGCCAAGGACGGCTCGTTCCTGCTGTCGCGCGAGAAGCTGGACGACTTCAAGTGGGGCGACCTGAGCGGCAAAACGGTCATCGGCTGGCGGCCCGGAAGCGCGCCGCAGATGGTGCTGAATTCTACGCTGCTTCAAGAGGGAGTGTCCGGAGTTAACGTGATCACCAACATCGCTTCCCCGGCAATGGCGGGCGCATTCACGAGCGGACAGGGCGATTTCATTCAGTTGTTCGAGCCGGTGGCTTCCATGCTCGTTCAGGAAGGGAAAGCTCATTACGTAGGTTCGCTCGGCGAAGCGTTCGGAGCGTTCCCGGAGACATCGTACGTCGCCACGTCGGATTACATCAAGAGCAATCCGGAAGTCATTCAAAGTTTTGTTCGCGCAGTCGCCAAGGGCGCAGAGTGGCTGAATACCGCTTCGGACGACGAGATTGCGGAGGCGCTGGCTCCGTTCTTCGAAGGAACCTCGAAGGAGCTTATTTTGCAATCGGTGCATCGCTATAAAAATCAGGGAACCTGGCCGACGAACCCGGAGCTGTCGCAGGATCAATTCGATACGCTGCAAAACGTGCTGGTCGCTAACGGCGTGCTGAAGGACGCGGAGCGGATCGCGAACATGGGCGATGTCGTCGACATGAGCTTCGTGTACAAACTCGGGAAAACGGAATGATGAGGCCATGGCGCACATCGAGCTGAACGAAGTTGGACTAAGCTATTTTACGCCGAAGCAGGAAACCGAGGCGCTGCGCGACGTGAATCTGTCGATCGGCCGGGGGGAGTTTATCAGCATTGTCGGGCCGAGCGGCTGCGGCAAGAGCACGCTGCTCTCCCTTGTCTCCGGCATGCTTGCGCCGACCAAGGGGAGAGTCCGCATCGACGGAGAGGACGTGTCCGGCCCTTCGCGCAAAGTCGGCTACATGCTGCAGCACGACCATCTGTTCGAATGGCGGAACGTGCTGAACAATTTGCTTGTCGGCGCGGAGATCCGGCGGATGGATCGCGGGCGAGCGAGGCGCAAGGCGCTGGAGCTGCTGGAGCGATACGGGCTTGGGGGATTTGCTTCGCATGGACCGGGCCAGCTGTCCGGGGGAATGCGTCAGCGGGTCGCGCTGATCCGTACGCTTGTGGCGGAACCGGACATTTTACTGCTTGACGAGCCGTTCTCCGCTTTGGATTATCAGACTCGGCTCAAGCTGTCCGACGAGGTGCATCGCATCATCAAGGAGCAGGGGAAAACGGCCGTGCTCGTTACGCACGATCTGTCCGAGGCGATCAGCATGGCCGACCGGATAATGGTCATGTCGCAGCGGCCAAGCACGATTTCGGCGGTTCACGAGATTCGCTTCGAGGAGGGCGAGGGACTGTCGCCGTGGCAGAAAAGGCAAGCGAGCGGCTACAACGACATGTTCAATGCGATCTGGAAGGAGCTGGATGGCCATGTCGTCTCCGCTTTATGAACGTTACCTGCGCCTTCAGAAGCGTCGGCAGCGAATGGTGCTGTTGTCGCGTCTGGCCGTGCTCGCCGCTTTCCTGGGCTTATGGGAGTTTGCCGCCCGTTCGGGCTGGATCGATCCGATGCTGACGAGCCGCCCTTCGCAGCTAGCGTCCGCGTTCCGGGAGCTGGCCTTCGAGGGCAGCCTGCTAAAGCACACTTGGATTACCGGCTGGGAAACGCTAGTCGGCATCGTCGTGTCGATGCTGCTCGGTACGGGCATCGCCGTCGGGTTCTGGTGGTCGACCTTTGCCTCCAAGGTGCTGGAGCCGTACGTCGTCGTGCTTAACGCGCTGCCCAAGGTGGCGCTCGGTCCGATTTTCTACATTTGGCTTGGCGATCGCTACTCGATCTATGGCATGGCGGTGGCGATCTCGATCATCGTGACGATCATAATGGTGGAGAGCGGCTTTCGCGAGATTAGCAAAACGAAGCTGAAGCTGATGGAATCGTTCGGGGCGACGCGCGGCCAGATGCTGCGAATGGTGCTGCTTCCGGCCAGCATTCCTTATTTTATCGCCACGCTGAAGGTCAATGTCGGGCTTACTTTGGTCGGCGTCGTGATGGGCGAGTTTCTCTCCTCGAAGGCGGGGCTGGGCTACCTGATCATCTATGGCGGACAGGTGTTCCAAATGACGCTCGTCATGGTCAGTATCGCCATGTTGGCGCTGCTCTCCGCTCTATTGTACGGCGTGGTGAATTTGCTGGAGCTGCTGGCCCGTCGTCGCTATCATCATGAGGGGTAATCTTTCTTTTCCGCAGAACGATGAACGAAATTCATGAGGCTACCTCCCGGAGCAACGATATCGCGACAAAAAAATCAGCGCCCTCGCGGCTGCCCTTACGGCGGCATTGCGTGCGGCGCTGTTCTGCTTTTTTGTTCATGACAACTTGCGTTTGCGGCTTTCTGTGCCAGTGCAGGCGATTCAGCTCGGGATCGATGAGTCCGGCTTGCATGGCCTCTTTTTTACGCTTTTTTGTGTGGGATTTGCTCATAGGTTTATTCCTCCGTTTCATAATATGATCATAACTTATCTAAAACGCGTATGGCAACAGGGGAGATGCTGTCGGGCGAGGCGAATAAGCACGCAACACGATACTATTGATAGGAAGCGGCAGCGCCAAGAGGGAATAAGGCGCGCCATGCAGCTGGAGTTGTCAGAAAACTCTTTACAGCAGGGTCCTTTTACCTAGATAATCAGATTGAAACCGGAGCGGCCAAGAGTCGACGAAGGAGAGAATGCGTTGAATGCTCAAAATACGATTCAAGCCATCGAACCTAGTGAAATAGACGCCGTCGTAGAGCGGCAAAAGCAATATTTCCTGACGGGAGAGACGAGGTCGATCCCGTTCCGCCGGGAGCAGCTGATCAAGCTGCGGGAAGCGGTGCTGCGCTTCGAGCCGAAGCTGCTTGACGCGCTGAAGCGGGACTTGAACAAATCGGAAGCGGAAGCATATACAACGGAGATCGGCATCGTACTTTCGGAAATCAGAATCGCGCTGCGGCATGTTCGCCGCTGGTCGAAGCCGGACAGGGTCCGTACGCCGATGACTCACTTCGGAGCAAGCAGCCGAATTGTTCCGGAGCCTTACGGAACGACGCTTATTATAGGTCCTTGGAATTATCCGGTGAACCTGATGCTCGTTCCGGTCGTCTCGGCGATCGCCGCCGGCAATACGATCGTCATGAAGCCGTCGGAGATGGCGCCGGCCACCTCACGTACGCTGGCGGCGCTTGTGCGCGAAACGTTCCGTCCCGAATACGTGGCGTTACTTGAAGGAGAAGCGTCCGTCAGCACGGAGCTGTTGAAGCGCCCTTTCGATCATATCTTTTTTACCGGCAGCCCGCAGGTCGGACGCATCGTGATGGAAGCGGCCGCTAAGCAGCTTGTCCCGGTCACGCTGGAGCTCGGCGGCAAAAGCCCGTGCATCGTCCACAAGGATGCTCGTCTCGCCCTTGCCGCAAAGCGGGTCGTCTACGGCAAGCTGACGAATGCCGGACAGACATGCGTCGCGCCCGACTATTTGCTCGTGCACAAAGAGGCGAAGGCAGAGCTGCTTAAGGAAATCGCCAACGCTGTCGAAGCCTTTTACGGGCAGGAACCGCTTCGCGATCCTGATTACGGACGGATCGTCAACGAACGGCACTATCGCAGATTGCTAGGGTACTTGGAGGAAGGCCGCATCGCTTACGGAGGTCAGACCGACGACGAAGCGCTGCAAATCGCTCCGACGCTGCTAGAGGGCGTATCCACGAACTCGCGCGTCATGCGAGAGGAGATTTTCGGCCCGATTTTGCCCGTGCTCGAATACGAGACGACCGAGGAGCTGCTGGCGATCGTAAGGGCAAATCCCAAGCCGCTTGCGCTGTATGTTTTTTCGGAAAACGCCCGATTCCAGCAGGACATCATCCGCGAGGTACCGTTCGGAGGGGGCTGCATTAACGATACGCTTATGCATCTGGGCACGCCGTATTTGCCGTTCGGCGGCGTAGGGACGAGCGGACTCGGCAGCTATCACGGAGAGCACGGCTTCCGGACGTTCTCTCATTACAAAAGCGTGTTGAAGCAGACAAGCCGCTTCGATTTTCCGTTTCGGTATCCGAAAGCCAAAAACGGCTTAAACATCATACGCAAGCTGCTTCGATAATACGACGAGAGGAAGATCCTTCTGACGCCCGATTATGCCGTATATAAGCAAGCGTTTGCGAATATCCCGATGCCGTTCGCTTATTTGGACCGGGATTTGCTGGATCTGAATATCCGTCGGATCGCAGCCGCGGCCGGAAGCAAAACCATCCGCATCGCCAGCAAGTCGATTCGTTCCGTGGAGACGCTTCGCTACATTCTCAATGCGGACGACCGGTTCGAGGGCGTGATGTGCTACTCTGCGGAGGAGGCTTGTTTTCTGGCGGAAAAAGGGTTCGATAATCTGCTGCTCGGCTATCCGACATGGCAGGCATCGGGCATTGAGAGGCTGGTCGAGTGGATTGGAGAAGGGCGCCGCATCGTTTTCATGACGGATTGTCTCGAGCATGTCGAACGAATCGAAGGAATTGCCCGGGCGACAGGAGTGCGCGTTCCGCTATGCCTCGATATCGACATGTCGTCCGACTATCCGGGTCTGCGCTTTGGCGTGTGGCGTTCTCCCCTGAGCGGATGGGATAGCGTGCGTCCGGTTGCGGAGCGGATTGTCCGATCCGAATCGGTATGGCTCGAAGGCGTGATGGGATACGAAGCGCAGATCGCCGGAGTCGGCGATAACGTTCCGGGAGCCGCGTTAAAGAACGGCTTGATTCGATTGCTGAAAAAACGCTCGATCCGCGAGGTGGCAGCGCGCAGGAAAGCCGTCGTGGAAAACCTTCGTTCGATGGGCGCGGCCCCCGGTCTCGTGAACGCGGGAGGCACAGGCAGCCTAGCCAGCTCCAGGGAGGAAGAGGTCGTCACGGAGCTGACAGCCGGCTCGGGATTTTATTCTCCGGGACTGTTCGACGATTACCGCGGATTCCGTTACGCTCCGGCCGCCGGGTTTGCGGTTGAGGTCGTCAGAAGGCCGCGAGCGGACATCGTTACCTGCATGGGGGGAGGATATGTCGCTTCCGGCGCGGCGGAGAGATCGAAGCTGCCGCGGCCCTTTTTGCCGGAAGGCCTTGAACTGATGCCGCTTGAAGGCGCGGGGGAGGTGCAGACGCCGCTCCGCCGCAAGGGGGATTCGGAATTGGCGCTTGCGCTGGGCGATCCCGTGTTTTTCCGTCATGCTAAGGCAGGCGAGCTGTGCGAACGATTCGACTCCTTGTATGTCATCTCGAACGGCGCTGTCGTCGATCGTTACGCGACCTATAGGGGGATGGGGGAAAACTTCTTATGATGAAGAGCGGTCGCAAGTGGCGAAATTGGTCGGGGCTCGTGAGCGCGACTCCGCGCACGGTTCTGTATCCCTTGCACATCGAAGAGGTTGCGGAAGCGGTCGGACTATGCCGTAGAGAAGGGAGAACGCTGCGCGTCGTCGGCTCCGGGCATTCGTTTACGGCAGTCGCCGCGTCGGACGACGTCTTCGTCTCCCTGGATCGAATGCAGGGCATTCTGCAAGTGGATAAGGAAGCCTGTACGGCGACGGTATGGGCCGGAACGAAGCTGAGGATGCTCGGAGAGCTGCTTTATTCGGAGGGCATGGCACAGGAGAACCTTGGCGATATCGACGTGCAATCGATCGCCGGGGCGATCAGCACCGGCACGCACGGAACCGGACTGACGTTCGGGAACATTTCGACGCAGGTGATCGGCTTAACCGTTGTGACCGGAACCGGCGAAGTGCTGGACGTAACCGAAACCTCTCATCCCGAGCTGTTTAGAGCTTTACAGATTTCACTGGGCGCATTGGGGATAATCGTTCAAGTAACGCTGAGGCTGCGGCCTTCTTATAAGTTAAAATACGAGAGCGCTCGCGTCCCGCTGTCCGACTGTCTTCAGCGTTTGGACGAATTGGCGCGCAATCATCGCAACTTCGAATTTTACTGGTTTCCGTACGCGGAGCCATGCCAGTTGAAAATGATGAACGAGACGGAGGAACCCGTCGTTCCGGATAAGCTAGCGGGCTATTTGAGCGATCTTGTGTTGGAGAACGGGGTGTTCGGCGCTTTGTCCGGACTATGCCGCTGGGTTCCTCCGCTGAGCGCCCCGGTGAGCCGACTGTGCGCCGCAGTCGTTCCGACGGCCAGCAAGGTGGGGCTAAGCCACCGGGTATACGCGACGAAGCGGCTTGTCCGTTTTAACGAAATGGAGTACAATTTGCCGGCCGAGGCGATGGAATCGGTCATTCGAGAGATGCGCGAGCAGATGGAGCGAGGCAATTATCGCGTTCATTTTCCGATAGAATGCCGCTTTGCCAAGGGCGATCCAATCTGGCTGAGTCCCGCCTACGACAGGGATTCCGCCTATATTGCCATTCATATGTACCGAGGTATGCCTCATGAGCGTTATTTTGCGGATATGGAGCGGATTTTTCTACGGCACGGAGGGCGTCCGCATTGGGGCAAGCTGCATTCCTTGAAAGCGGCGGAGCTGCGCAAGGCCTACCCGATGTGGGATAAGTTTCAGGAATGCCGCAGACAATTAGATCCCGACGGGATATTCCTGACACCTTATTTGCGAGACTTGTTCGAGGTTTAAGCTAGGGTTTAGGCTATAATAGGAACTAAAGACCCGTCGAAGAGCGGGACCGATGAATTGGAAAAAAAGGAGTGTACGTATAGATGCCTCATCTATTGTTCAGGGGCGTAAATCCGGAGCAGGTTCGCGCGATCAGCGAAACTCTTGTCGCGGAGCTGGCAGCCGTGTGCCGGTGCCCGGAGGATTATATTTTGTTGGAGTGTGTGCATACGACCGCTCTATTCGAAGGGAAAGTTGTTCCCTCTTACCCCTTCGTCGAGGTAGCCTGGTTCGACCGGGGCACAGCCGTAAGGGATCTCGCCGCGGCCTGCATCGATCGCCATATCCGTTCGCTGGGCGTGCCGGAGCTGGAAATTGCCTTCCGCAATTATGAGAAGGAAAGCTATTACGCCAACGGAAAGTCGCTAAGGGAACCGGCTGCGGAATCGGTAGAACGGCAAACGGAATCGGCAGAACGGGAAACGGAATCGCTGCTGGAGGAAAATAAGCGGCTCAAGGACGAGCTGCACAAGGCGCGAAAAGCGCTCGCTTCGAAGTCGGCCGGCATGGGATCAAGTATGTCTAGCAAGCTTTACGATGCGCTAAGAGAGTAGACGGCCATAGAGAGAGGATTGGGTTGGAAGCATGGGAAGCAGCTTGGAATTTCGTTCCGACGGCACGTTCACGATTGTGCAGTTCACCGATCTGCACTGGACGAACGGCGGCAGGAAGGATGCGCTTACCCGCGCTTTGATGGAGCGCGTACTGGAGGAGGAACGTCCCGATTTGATCGTGCTGACCGGCGACATTATCGACAGCTTGCGCTGCGCCGACCCGGTTAGCTCTTTCCGCGATGCGCTGTCCGTCTCCGCCGGCAGCGGAATTCCGTGGGCGACAGTCTTCGGCAATCACGATAGCGAAGGGGCCGTCTCGCGGCAGAAACTGATGAGTGTGCAGTTGGAGCTAAGCGGCGCGATTGCCGAACCGGGACCGGACAATGTCTCCGGGGTCGGCAACTTTGTCGCGCGGATCGGCAATGCTGCGGGACAAACGGGTGCTGCGCTCTATTTTCTCGACAGCGGCGCTTACTCGGAGCTTCCGTCCGTGGGCGGCTACGATTGGATTCGCGCGGATCAGATCGCTTGGTATCGCGAGCAGGCGAGCGCGCTGCGGCGGGCCAACGGCGGGACTCCGGTTCCGGCGCTGCTGTTCCAGCATATTCCGCTCCCGGAGTATCGCGAAGTATGGAATACCAGCGTCTGCAACGGTCATCGTCACGAGAAGGTGCACGCTCCTCGGGTCAACTCGGGGCTGTTCTCCGCGCTGGTGGAGACCGGAGGCGTGACGGGCGTATTTTGCGGGCACGATCATACTAACGATTATTTCGGCGAACTGAGAGGCATCAAGCTGGTTTACGGCAGAGCGACCGGCTACAACACCTATGGCCGTTGGTTCCACCGGAGGGGGGCGCGGGTGATCCGGCTCCGCGACGGAGAGGCGGGCTTCTCGACATGGCTTCGGCTGGCGAACGGCCACAGGGTCGATCACCCTCATCGCCACTGGCCGAGCTGGTTTTCGCGGGCATAGGCTGAAAGGCTCCACAGTTTTTTATCTCCGCATCAACTCCTCCGCGACTTAAAAATTCGTAGACAAGCCTGTTACCAATTGTATCCTTTATCCTAAGAATTTTCTCATAAAAGAAACAAAACGTATCTTTCCTGCGTCAAACCCTATACCGCAATATCCCGTTCAGTCTAATAAGGCGATCGGGCAGCGAATAGGAGGAGTAGCGGGATGAGAAAAATCGTAGCGGGAATGCTCGCGTTGCTGCTGATGTTAAGCGTTCCTTGGACCGCATGGGGAGCCTCGGGCTTAACGACGGATCAGAAGTTCGAGGAGCTTAGGCAGAAAGGCATATTTACAGGATTCTCCGACGGTAGCTCGCGTCTGTACGATCCGATGTCTCGGGAGCAGCTTGCCGCAGTGCTGTATCGACTGTTAAAGCTGCCGTCCGGAAGCTCGACGCCGAGCTATGACGATGTGCGGACAACTCGCTGGTCATTCCATGAGATCGAGGCGGTCGCCAGAGCGGGGCTAATGAACGGCACGAAGACAAGAACGTTCTCGCCGGCGAGCAACGTGACGGTGGAGCAGCTTGCCGCTATTCTGACAAGAAGCTACGGCTTGAGCGGCTCCGGTTCTACTCCGGTAGCTGGAAGAGTATCCCCGTGGGCAAGGGGGGCGGTCAGCATGGCGCTTGACCGCAAGCTTATTCCGCAGCTGAGCGACTATACGTTGGAGGCGACGCGAGGTTTGTTGGTGGAGGCGGCCTACGCGATTTACGAGCAGTCGAACGTCAAGCCGCTGTATGTACGTTCCGTTGAGCAATTGACGAACCAATCCATCGGCATTCAACTGTTCCAGAGAGCGGATCCGAACGACAAATCGATCGACAAAAGCCGTTTTCTCGTCAAGGACGTATACGGGAACACGCGCAACGTGCTGCAGGCGACGGTCTCCCAGGACGGGATGTCGATCGTGCTGTGGACGGATCGGCAGCTTGGAGGCGTGGTGCACACAGTTACGATCGACGGCGCGACATGGAGCTATACGTCCGCGCTGGAAGACACGACGAAGCCGCAGCTTGTGTCGCAGCCGGTCAAAGTGGCCCACCGGACATACGAGTTGACGTTCTCCGAGCCGGTAGAGACCAGTTCGGCGACGAACTCCGCCAATTATCGGTTGAACGGCGGTCTGCGGATTACGGGCGTTAAGCTGTCCGACGACAAACGCAAAGTTACGTTCACAACCTCGGAGCAGACGGACGGACGCAACTATCAGTTGACGGTGCAGAATGTTAAGGACCCGGCCGGCAATGTCATGGATACGCGCAGCGATCTGTATTTGACAGGCAGCAACGACAATGTGAAGCCGAAAGTGACCGAGGTGAAGGTCGATGTGACGACGGCGCTGATCACGGTAAAGTTCAGCGAGAAGATCGACCCTCAGCACGCAGTGCTGACAAATCACTATTCGATCGACAAAGGGCTGGCCGTGCTCCAAGCGACGCTTGAGAGCGACGGCAAAACCGTCACGCTGAGAACCGGACCGCAGCGCGACGCCACCTACTATACGCTGACGGTTGGCGGCATTCCCGACCTGGCCGGAAACGTGATGGATACGTCGACGAACTGGCGCTTCGGAGCCGTAGCCAATCCGGTCGAGCAGGCCGCCTTGCAGAGCGCGGTCGCCATCGACAAAAATACGGTGGAGCTGACGTTTACGCGGGCGCTGTCCGATGCGGATGTCGGCGGCGTTAAGCTTGTCGCCATGACGGACAACGGGAACGAGGTGTCCATGGCGGATTGGAGCGCATTCGTTCAGCGCAAGCCGGGAAGCGACAGAGCGGTGACGATTCAGTATCGCACGAAATCTTCGACCAATCCCGACCTGTTCCGCTCCGGGCATGTCTACACGGTCCGCGCTGCCGGCATAGCCGCGCTGAATACGACGGGCGGGGCCGACACGGCGGTATTTGCCGGCACGGTCGTCGACAATGCGGTTCCGTTTGTTACTCATGCGATTGTGCTTGATCGCTCCACGGTTAAGGTATTGTTCAGCGAGCCGGTTCGCAATGTGAAGACGTCCGCGTTCCAGCTTCGCGAGAAGGATGGACGCGGAAAAGATATCGACTATATCGAGCAGGGCGATCCGGGCAAGATCGTGACGGAAGCGGTGCTGAAGCTGGACGACGAGCTGAAGTCTAACCGCCAGTACGAATTGACGTTCCGTTCGAATACGATTACGGACGCGGCGGGCTGGAACGGGTGGAAGACCAAAGACGGAGACAATGCCTACGTTGTGCGATTTAACACGTAAATCAGAACCGCGTAGCCCATGATCGTATATCCAAATCCGAGCCGTCGCGTTACAATGGTCGAGAGGCTGTCCACGGCGCCGCGCTTGAGCGCGGCGCCGGACGGATCGGCAGGAAGAATCGGCATGGGAGGATTCGGGGATGTACGCGGTTGTCGGATATTTGATCGTCGTTAATCTGATTGCCTTTTATTTGATGGGCAGCGACAAGCAGAAGGCGAGAAGGCGCGAGCGGAGAATACCGGAGAGAACGCTGTTTCTCTCGGCGGTTATAGGAGGCTCGGCAGGTGCGATCGTTGGCATGAGCTTCTGGAGGCATAAGACGAAGCATGCTTCGTTCAGGTTCGGCATGCCGGCGATTTTGGTCGTCCAGCTTGCGCTCGCTTATTGGTATTGGAAGTAACGATTGTCTGACACAATGAAAAAAGGCTGATCTCCCGACCGTCGTCAAATGCGATCGAGAGATTAGCCTTTTCTTTTGTCGCTTCTTATGGCATCGACGCGAGCAGCTTCTCAAGCAGCTTGCGGGTGTCGTCCCATTTGTCTTCGGTTGCTCTTATACCGATAATCTGGCGCTCTCCGGCCATTTCGATGCCGTTAAACACGGAGCTGCCGGTAAGGTCGATGCCGTAAGCGGCTTCGGCCGTATCTTCTTCGGTTTTCGATTTTCGGAGCAGCTGCTCCGGAATTTTCAGACCGGTCTTCGCGACGAAATCGTCCAGCTTAACGAATAGTCCTTGTACGGCCAGACTCTGGAAGCTTAGCTCGTCGGTGACGTACAAATCGTCTTTTTCCGTAATCAGCATAAGCACGCTTTTTTGCTGCAGCGCCATGTCCTGCTGGCTCTGGATCTCACGCGGATTATAGACAAGAGTTGTCTTGATGCGCTGCCACTCGGGCACGAGCTTGAGCATATTTTGCTCCAGCAGCTCCATATCCGCGAAGTAGAAGTTGCCGAATACGCTTACCGCGAGGTTGGCGGGAGGCGTGTTGGCGGCTTCCCGTCTCTTGTCGACGCCTTCTTTGATCATATAGCCTCCAATGAGCACGATGAGGAGGCCGATGATGACATGAGTCTTGTAGTAGTAGAAAAAATGGCCGACTTTCGACTGCTTCTCCATTGTGCCGGATTTCTCCGATTCGATGCCGATGATGCGGTTGTAGGCTTGGTTGATTTCGCTCAGGTCGAGGGACTCTTCGTTCTCTTCGCCCGATTCGGAACGGGTTTTGCCCGACCGAGCCCGTTTCAGCAAAATAAAATACCGATTCTCTACCTGTTCGCGCGTTGCGTCCTCAGGCAGTCCCAACAATTCGTAAGCTTTTTTTAATTGCTCGTCCAATTCGGTCACTCCCGTCCGCCTTCCGTTCTGTCTGTCTATCTATGAATGATACACGAAGTGCGGAAGCTAGCGCAAACTTATCCGATTTTTTGGGCGGTCTTCGCCTCTCCGTCCGGTTTGCGCCCCGCCGCAGCGTTTCCTTCCGCCGCTTCGGCTTTCGTGCCGGCGTTCATCTCGCTTGTGCCGTGGAAAATACCGCCGGACTCGACGGACAGCTCCGGCGTCGACAAATTGCCGTGCAGCTTGCCGGTGGATTTGATCGTCAGCTTGCCCGTCGCCGCGACATTGCCGTCGACTTGTCCGGAAATAATAATGTTGCGCGCCTGAATGCGAGAGCGGGCGACTCCGCTTTCGCCGATCGTCACATCGCCCGCGCATTCGATGTCGCCGACGATCTGGCCCTCCACGCGCAGTCCGCCCTCCGATCGAATGCTGCCTTCGAATGATGTGCCTTCTCCGATCAGCGTATCGGTCGTATTCGGGTCGATTTTGCTTTTTTTCGCTTTGAACATCGTTACGGGCTCCTCCTTGACGCTTTCAGATAAGGCTCGGGATCGACGTGCTCTCCGTTTACGATCACCTCGTAATGAAGATGGGGACCGGTGCTGCGCCCTGTGGAGCCGAGCTCTCCGATAATATCGCCTTTGCGAACCTTATCGCCGACGGCGGCGATAATTTTGCTCATATGGGAGTAATGCGTCTGCAAGCCGTTCGAATGCTGAACCAGCACGTGGTTGCCGTGCGAGCTACTGCGATTCGCTTCGACGACGGTACCGTCCGCTGCCGCATAGATCGGATCTCCCGTTGTGCCGCCGATGTCGAGGCCGGCATGATAGGTCGCTCTGCGCGTAAACGGGTCCTTGCGGATGCCGAACGTCGACGTAACGCGGCGGGAGTCGGTCGGCCATATTGTCGGAGTGACGGCCAGCGCTTGAAGCTGTTTCGCTACCGATTCCTTGGTTAGCTCCAGCTTCGGCTTCATCGCCTCCAACTGGTCGTCTAACGACTGAAGATTGTCGCGCGTCCGGTCGACAAGCCTGTCCATCTCCGCTTTGTTGATCGGCAGCTCCTCTCCTCCCGTTCCGCCGTCCATAGCGATTTGTTCGCTTCCGTCGTCCGCTGCGTATGCCTGCGGAGATTTGGAGGAGGCGGAGGGATCGAGACCGACCATTTCCTTCAACTCGGATTCCAGCTCGTTGATATCCTGCAGCCGCGTAGCCATCGACTTCGTCTGCTCGGCCAGATCGGTCAGATCGGTTTGAAGCTCGTTGATATGCAAGTTTTTGTTTTCTAATATTTTCTCGTAGTCTCCGGTCGCCGCCGCCAGCTCCTGTTGGAGCTGTCCGACTCGCTCAATATTGTCCCGGTAGAGCAGGAACGCGGCAATGCAGCAGACGATCAGAACCCCGATCAACGCGCCCGCCCCCGCAATCGCCAGCGCCGATAGCTGAAATCGTTTTACCGAGCCGTTCGCATCCGGAATCACCATGAAGGTAAATTTCTTATTCCGCCAATTCATGACTTTCCTCCTGCATTTGTTCAAAATCGGTTTTCCCGATAGTCATCATGAGGAAGGTAATTCGACCTATTTGTCGGATAATCCTTTTTTTCTTGTAAAATTAGGATGAATTGTGACGACTCATGGCGAGAGCGGCCAACCGACGAATCCGCTCGCGTACGAACTTGTACGATTTATCCTATAAATCCACCAGCCCGGCCCCTCCAACGTCGTATTTTGTACGATTAATCGCATAAAATGGACGCATCGCCCAACAAAACAGCGCTATCTGTACGGTTTATCGTACAAATGCGCTCAAGTTCAAACCTATCAAAAAAAAGCGGCTCCCCGCCCGCCTCCAGGAGGCAAGGGAGAGCCGCTGCGCAATACTAAGCAAACAGCTTGCGGCCGTCGACCCATGTCGACTGCAAATTCAGCTCGTCGTCAAGCAGCAGGAAGTCCGCCTGCTTACCGACTTCAAGCGTGCCGATCGAGTCGTCCAGGCCAAGCTGACGCGCCGGATTGGCGCTGGCCATGCGGCTGGCGTCCGCCAGCTCAACGCCGACCTCCTTGACGAGGTAGCGCACGGCGCTGATCATCGTCAGCGTGCTGCCGGCGAGGCTGTCGTTCTCCTTCAGCCGGGCGACGCCGCATTTCATATGAACGGGCAGTCCGCCGAGATCGTAATCTCCGTCGGGCATGCCGGCGGCGGCCATCGCGTCGGTGACGAGAATGACGTTATGCACGCCCTTGGCGCGAGTTACGATTTTGATTCCCGCCGGGTGAACGTGGTGGCCGTCGGCGATGACTTCGGCGACGATGCGGTCGTCCGACAGCACCGCGCCGACGGTGCCCGGATTGCGGTGATGCAGCGGCGTCATTGCGTTAAACGTATGAGTAGCGTGGCGCAAGCCGTGGTCGGCCGCAGCGATAATCTGATCGTAGGTCGCGTCGGTATGACCGCAGCTCGGAACGATGTTGTTGGCCGCCAGCTTTTCGATGTATTCGAGCGAGCCTTCGAGCTCCGGCGCAAGCGTCTGCAGCTTGATGACGCCGGGGAAGCGGCTGACCCACTCCTCCAGCCATTCGGTCTGCGGAGGAAGAATGTAGGCGGGGTTCTGGGCGCCCTTCCATTTGACGCTGACGAACGGACCTTCCAGGTGCACGCCGACCAGCTTGGCGTAAGGCATCGGCTTGGACATGAAATCGGCGGCCACCTCGACCACCGCCGTCAATTCCTCCCGGGGAGCCGTCAGCGTCGTAGCGAGCATGCTCGTCGTTCCGTTCGAAGCATGAAATTTCGTAATTTCCCGAATACCGTCGGCATCGGCATCCATAAAATCGTGATTCGCGCCGCCGTGGACGTGAACGTCGACGAAGCCGGGAATCAGCCATGCGCCTTGAGCGTCAATCCGCTCAAGATCGGCGGACCCGCCGTCCAGTTCCGCAACGGCTCCGATTGCGGTAATTTTGCCGTCCTGGATCCGGACGTAGCCCTGCTCAATCGTACCGGCAGGGGCAAGCACTCGGGCGTTGACGACGAGCAGCTCCTTCAGCGCCCCGCTCATGCCAGTTTACCTGCTGCAGCGGAGTCGAGCAGCACGATCAGATTCGGATGCGTCTGCAGCAGCGAAGCCGGCACGTCGGTCGTGATCGGATCTTGCAGCGCCTTCTGGATAATGTCGGCTTTGTCCGCGCCCTTGACGACGAGCAAAATTTTCTTCGCCTTGAGGATCGTGCCTACGCCCATCGTTAGCGCCTGCTTCGGCACATCGTCGATCGAGTCGAAGAAGCGGGCGTTCGCTTCGCGCGTCTTCTCGGCCAGCTCGACGATATGCGTGCCTTTGATCAAAGCGTGCGCAGGCTCGTTGAAGCCGATGTGGCCGTTATGGCCAAGGCCGAGCAGCTGCAGGTCGATCTGTCCCGCCAGCTCGATCGCTTCGTCGTAGCGCGCGCATTCGGCTTCCAGATCGGACGCGTTGCCGTTCGGAATGTGGCGCTGCGCTTCAGGCAGGTCGATGTGCGCGAACAAATGGGTGTTCATATAGGTATAGTAGCTTTCAGGGTGATCGCTCTTCAGATTGACGTATTCGTCGAGGTTAAACGAAGTCGCATTGCGGAAGCTGACCATGCCTTTTTGAAAGTCGCTTACGATTTCCTTATAGATGCCGACCGGAGTTCCTCCGGTAGCCAGACCGAGCACCGCCCGCGGAACGGTTTGCACCTGGCTGACGATAATGTTGGCTCCCGCCAGGTTGAGCTTTTCTTCGCTGTCGAAAATCAGGATATTCATTTCGATTTTCTCTCCTCTTTGCCCATAGTGTAATGGTCAACCGTTAAATAAGATTGCTTCAGCCGGGGGACGTACACCTCGAAGTGCTCGCTGACCAGGCCGGTAAACAAGACGTCGATGACATGCAGCGTCGCCATTCGCGAAGCCATGTCGCCGCGGCGCATGCCCACCTCCGCGGAGGAGGTGAACAGCTTGATGCTTGCTTGCTCCGACAGCGAGTTCGCGCCGAAGCGGGTAATGGACAGCGTCGTCGCTCCGTTAGCGGCGGCGCAGCGCAGCGAGTGGATCGTCTCGGGCGTCTCTCCCGAATACGAAATGCCGATCGCAACGTCGTGCGACGTCAGCGAAGAGGCAGACGTCAATTGCAGATGCGGATCGGAGAATGCGGCCGCCGCTTTGCCGATCTGGATCAGCTTATGGAAGAAATCCTGCGCAACGATGCCCGAAGTCGCCGAGCCGTACAGGTCGACGCGCGACGCGCGGTGCAGCGCGTCGATCGCCAGCCGCAGCTGCGTCAGATCGAGCACTTGCGTCGTATCCGTAATCGAGCGCAGATGGTTAGCCGTAATCGCGGATACGACCTCATGCAGAGGATTGCCGGCTACGATGTCCTGATAGCGGTTTGTCGCCGCCGTCTGCTGGACGAGCTCGGTAGCCAGCCGCTGCTTGAAGTCGGGAAAGCTGTGGGAATGGAACGTTTTGCAAAAGCGCGAGATCGTCGACGGACTGCTTCCCGACTGCGCGGCCAGCTCCGTTATCGTCATCTGCACCGCTTCCTTCGGATGGCGGAGCAAATATTCGGCGAGCGCGCGTTCTTTCTGATGCAGACTGTCCAATCTCTCCCCAATGGCATTCAGTATGCTCATGGCGGACAACTCCGATTAGAAAATTAGTTTCTTCAAAACGTAATAATTCAAGAAAATCATTTTCATAAACATTCTACTGTAAATAACGGTTTCCTGCAATTGCGAAATCGGCGGCGGACTTGTGTGCAATCTACTCTAAATCGTGGCTTATCTTATTGAATTTGATACTTCCGCACTTTTATTGATTATTTCAAACTATACTTGTAAGAGTAGATTGACGCGCGTACATTCTCTTATTTATAGTAAAATCAGTATTGAAAATAATGGAAAAGCAGCGGCGTTCCGCCGAGGGGGAGAGCAGCGATGGCGAGCGGTGAGGCGGCCGGCAAGGAAATCATTCGCGCCGAAGGGATCAAGCGCGTATTCGGCAGAGGTTCCGGAGCGGTCACTGTGCTGAAGGACGTGGATATTCAATTGTTCCAAGGAAAGCTGGTTGCCTTGAAAGGGAGATCGGGTTCCGGCAAAACGACGCTGATCAATCTGTTAAGCGCGCTTGACCAACCCACCGAAGGGAAAATTACGTTTAACGGACGCGAGTTGACTTCGATGACCGGCAAGCAGAGGGACGAGGTCAGGCGCAAGGAGATGGGGCTCATCTTTCAATCGTTCGCTCTAATCCCTCTCATGTCGGCATATGAGAACGTCGAATTCGTGCTAAGGGTGTCCGGCTATCCGGCACAGGAGCGAAAACAAGCCGCGGTCGAGGCTCTGGAAAGAGTCGGATTAAAGCCGCGCATGCACCATCGTCCTTTCGAGCTGTCCGGGGGCGAGCAGCAGAGAACGGCCATTGCCCGCGCCATTGCGCACAAGCCGAAGCTGATTTTGGCGGATGAGCCTACGGCCGAGCTCGACAGTCGAACGGGGCTGCATATTATCAAAGTGTTCAGAGATCTTGTGGAGCGCAGCGGAATGACGATCGCGCTAACGACGCACGACCCGGCGATCATGGAAATCGTAGACCAAGTATACGAACTGGAGGATGGGCAAATTGTCTCGCATTCTTAGAAAAGTTGTTACTCTTGGAATCGCTTTCTCCATCGGCGGCGCGCTGGCCGGCTGTTCGCTGCTGCCTAAGGAAGAAGAAGCGCTTAAGCCGCCTCTCGTCAAGCCGAAGCAGGAAAACTATAAGACGGTCGCCGCGGACAAAGGATCGATCATCAAGTCGATCAACGGCAGCGGAGTGTTCGAATCGGAGGAGACAAGCTCCGCGCAATTTTCGGGGCAAGGGGGGCGAATCGACAAGATTCTCGTCAAATCCGGCGACAAGGTCAAGAAAGGGGATCTGCTCGCACAGCTGATCGTGGACGGCTTGGACATCCAGCTAAAGGAGCAGCAGCTTGCGTTGGAGAAGGCGAAATACGCCTTCCGGAATGCGCGCGATTCCGACGAGCAGGCATTCAAGATTGCCGGACTTCAGGTTGAGGTCGAACAATTGAAATACGACAGGCTCGATAAGCAGTTTAACTCCAAACAGCTGATCTCCGAAATCGACGGTCAGGTCGTGTTCGCCGAAACCCTTGTAGAAGGCGATTTCGTCGAGCCTTACCAGACGCTGGTTACGATTGCCGACCCTAGCAACATGCGCTTGGCCTTGCGAGCGGACAGCGGCGATTCCATCAAAGACGTACAGGTCGGATTGCCGGTGGAAGTCACCTACAAAGGTGAGAAGATAACCGGTACGGTTACGCAGACGCCTTCCTCCGCGCCGGAGACGACCAATCAGCGGCTGACCGAGAAATACGCGCGAACGCTGTACATTGATTTGCCGAGCATTCCGAAGGAGGCCAAAATCGGCTCGATCGCGGATGTGAAGATCGTTACGGAACAAAGGGACGATGTCGTGAAAATACCTCGCAGCGGCTTGCGCTCCTATCTTGGCCGCAATTTCGTGCGGGTGCTGGAGGACGATCAAAAGCTTCGCGAGGTCGACGTGGAGCCCGGCCTGGTCGGCTCGACGGAGGTCGAGATTGTTCAAGGGCTCAAGGAAGGCCAGCTCGTCGTGCTGCAATAAACGGGTTGCAAACGGTTGCAAGGAGGTAACGATTTGGCGCTCTTCATCATGATCATCCGTAAAATGATCAACAATAAATGGCTCGTCTTAAGCTTGTTTTTCGGCATCCTTATGACCGTAGCGCTCGTCGGCACGATGCCGATCTATTCGGAAGCGATATTGAGCCGCATGCTGGTCAAAGATTTGGAGACGTTCCAGAAAGAAAGAAATCTGTATCCGGGACAGCACTGGTCGCTGATCAGCTTTGGCAACGAAGACGCGGGGAAACGGACGTCGACGATCGATGCGATGGATCGGTACATCAAGCAGGAAGCCGGCCCGAGCTTCGGCGTTCCGGTCAAGGAGATCGTGCAGGAACTGCGTACCAAGTCGTTTCGAGTCTACACGGAGTACGATCCCGACAAGAAAAATGCGCCTACGGCCGCGATTCGCGCATACAGCGATCTCGACGCGCATATTAAGCTGCTGGACGGCCGGCTTCCCGCCGATAAGCCCGTGAACGGCGTCTACGAAGTGATGCTGACGGAGCAGGCGCTGATCCGGTTCGGGATCGTGCTGGATCAGGTATTGACGCTCAAGGACAACAGCATCCAGGGAACGGTCAAAATCAAACCGGTCGGCATGTTAACGAAAAAGGAGGACGACGATCCGTATTTTCGCAATGCGAGCCTGAGCGATCTGGGCGCCTCGTTCGTCGTCGACGACGGGCTGTTCGAGAACGAGTTCATTCGGGGCGGGACGATTCCGGTCGCTGCGTCGGGATGGTACGTTCTGTTGGATTACACGAAGATGGGATTGCGCAACGTCAACGATTTTCTGGCTACCGACAAGGCGATCCGGGACGAGGCGAAGAAGAAGGTTCCCGTTTTTCAGGCCGAATTTACCGCTCCGAGCATCCCCGTCATCGAGAAATATTTCGAGCGGTCCAAGCAGCTCGGCAAGCTGATGTGGTCCTTGAACGTTCCCGTGTTGATTATGCTCGGGTTCTATATGTTCATGGTGTCCAATCTCATCATCGACCGCCAGAAGAACGAGATCGCCGTTCTGCGCAGCCGCGGCGCGGCAAGATGGCAGGTCGTCGCTTCGTTCGCGATCGAGGTTCTGCTGCTCTGCGCGGCGGCATGGCTGATCGGCCCGTTCCTCGGCATGTGGCTGACGAAGGTGCTGGGCGCGTCCAACGGTTTTCTGGAGTTCGTGCAGCGCAGCAGCATGACGGTTCGCATCAACGAGCAGGCCTATCTGTACGGAGGAATAGCGGCCGGCGCTTCGTTCCTGATGATGCTCGTGCCGGTGCTGCTTGCGACCCGGGTGTCGATCGTCGGCCATAAGCAGCAGCTGGCGAGAATGCAGAAGACGCCGTTCTGGCACAAGACGTTTCTGGACGTGCTGGCGCTTGCGACCGCGTTTTACGGACTGTATTCTTTTCGCAACAGACTTAAAGCTCTGCAAAGCCTCGGACTAGGCGAGGACGATCTGAGACTCGATCCGCTGCAATTCGTCATGCCCGCCCTGTTCGTCGTCGGCGCGGGGCTGCTTATTCTAAGATTGTATCCGCTCATGCTGAAACTGATCTACTGGGCCGGACGCAAATGGTGGTCGCCGTCCCTGTACGCTTCGTTGATTCAAGTCGGTCGGTCGAGCGGACAATATCAGTTTTTGATGATTTTCCTGATCATGACGATCGCGATCGGGGTGTTCAGCGCGGGAGCCGCGCGAACGATCAACATCAATATGGAGGAGCGCACCCGCTACGCGATCGGCGCGGACGTCGTCCTGCAGTCCCAATGGCCGAACGACAAGCCGCCGCCGGCTCCGCCGGGGTTCGGGCCGCCGGATCCGGCAGAGGCCGCGAAGGCGAGTGCGCCCGTTCATTATCTGGAGCCGAGCTTCGAGCCGTTTCGGAATTTGACCGGCGTAGAGGATGCGGCCAAAGTGTTTGTAAAGAAGGACGCCTCCTTCTCGGCGGACAGCAAGCTGGGAACGATAACGCTGCTCGGCATCGACACGGACGATTTCGGACGAACGGCTTGGTTTCCCGACCACTTGCTGAATTACCCGCTTTACGACTATTTAAATTTGATCGCGGCAGACCCGCGGGGCGTGCTGATCTCCAAGACGCTGGCCGAACAGCGGTCGGTCAAGGTAGGCGACACAATCAGCATCGGCTGGGAGAATGTCGATTATCAGCCGTTTGTCGTGTTCGCCATTATCGATTATTTTCCGACCTTTAACCCCAACCCGCCGCTGGGCACCGCGACCTCCGCGGGCGGGAAGCTGAACGCGCCTCCGATGCTCGTCGTCGGCAATTTGAACCGGATTCAGTTCCAGCTTGCGCTCGAGCCCTACCAGGTCTGGCTGAAGCTGAAGCCGGGAGCGGGGTCGCAGGAGCTGTATGAAAGCTTTCAGGAACAGAAGATTCCGCTTACGTCGATCGTGAATGCGAGAGAAGAATTGGCGAAGGTGAAGAGCGATCCGTTCCTGCTGGCGCTGAACGGAATATTGACGCTCGGCTTTATGATTTCGATCGCCGTCAGCTTCGTCGGATTTTTGCTGTATTGGATTTTGTCGTTAAAAGGGCGAACGCTGCAAAACGGTATCATGCGCGCGATCGGGGTGTCGCTGCGGAAGCTGATCGGCATGCTGGCGATGGAGCAGCTGCTTACGTCCGGCGCGGCCGTGCTTATAGGCGTTCTGATCGGCAACTTGGCCAGTCGGCTGTTCGTGCCGAACTTCCAGATCGCGTTTAATCCGGGCAGCCTCGTTCCTCCGTTTAAGGTTATTTTCGAAGCGATCGATTTCGTGCGCTTGTATTCCGTCGTAGCCTTTATGCTGGCTCTGGGACTCGGCATTTTGTCTTATATGCTCTCCCGCATTCGTGTTCATCAAGCGCTGAAGCTGGGGGAGGATTAGGCGATGATTACTTGCGAGGGCTTGGTCAAAATTTACAAGGCGGCCGATCTCGAGGTATTCGCTTTGCAGGGATTGGACCTGCAGATCGAAGCCGGCGAGCTGATGGCGATTATCGGCAACAGCGGCAGCGGCAAATCGACGCTGATGAATATGCTCGGCGGATTGGATCGGCCGACGGCCGGCAAGCTGGAGATCGACGGCAAAAACATGCTGAAGATGGGCGAGCGGGATCTGGTCCGCTACAAGCGGGAGAGCGTCGGCTTCGTCTGGCAGAATAACGCGCGTAATTTGATTCCTTATTTGACGGCGCTTGAGAACGTGGAGCTGCCGATTTTGCTCAGAGGCAGGCGCAAGCGGCTTCGCGCGCTGGAGCTGCTCGAAGCGGTCGGTCTGACCCATCGCAAAAACAACAAGCTGCATCAGCTGTCCGGAGGAGAACAGCAGCGCGTGGCGATCGCCATCGCGCTGGCCAATCACCCGAAGCTGCTGCTGGCCGACGAGCCGACCGGTTCGGTCGATTCGAAGATGGCCGACCAGATTCTCGATCTGTTCCGGGAGCTGAACAGAACGATCGGCATTACCGTCGTCATCGTCACGCACGACCCGCTGCTGGCGAAGAAGGTCGACCGCGTCGTCGCGATTCGCGACGGCAAAATTTCCTCGGAAATGCTGCGACGCAAATCCTACGCCGAAGAGCTGGCCGAGCTGGAGCTGGGCATCGCCCAATCGGAGGAGGATTCGCACGTCGAATTCGCGATCCTCGACAAAGCGGGCCGCTTGCAGGTTCCGGCCGCTTATCTGGAGTCGATCGGGGTTAAGGATTCGAATAAAGTCAAACTTGAGCTGGCCGACGGAAAAATCGTGCTGACCTCTCCGGAGGCGTCTGGCGGAGAGGAATAACGGAACGATGTATAAATTGATATTGGTAGACGACGAGGCGGATGTGCGGGAGGGCGTGCTCGGCGAAATCGACTGGGAGACGAACGGCTACGCGGTGATCGGCGTGGCCGAAAACGGGCGCGAAGCGCTGGAACTGGTCGAGAAGTCGGCGCCCGATGTCGTCGTGACCGACATTCGGATGCCGTTTATGGACGGTCTTCAGCTTGCCGAACGTATCCGCTCCGCATACCCGTCGACGAAGATCATTATTCTGACCGGATACGACGAGTTCGAATATGCACGCAAAGCGATCCACCTGAATATCGAGGAATTCGTGCTAAAGCCTTTTTCCGCGGGGGATTTATTGCAGGCACTGCGCAAAGTAAAGGGAAATCTCGATGCGGAGCTGGCGGAGAAAGCCAATCTCGATTCTTTGCAGGAGCATTACCGTCGCAGCATTCCCGTTCTGACGGAACTGTTCCTCGTATCGCTCATTACCCGTCAGCTTGCTCCGCACGATATTCGCGAGAAAACGGAGCATTACGGAATGTCGCTGGAAGGCCGTCACTACGCAGTCTCCGTCATACAGCTCGACGGTCCGACTCCGGAGGGCGAATCCGGCGGCGCCGAACGCAGCCCGAGTCGGCTTCGGTTCGACTTCGAGCTTCAGAGCTTTGCCGTACGCAATATTGCCGAGGAGATCGTCTCCGCCCACGGCGGGAGAGGCTACGTGTTCCAGCACAGCAACGGCGTCGTGCTGATCGAGATCAGCCAGCAGTCCGATCCCGAAGCCGTACGCGTCGGCACAGCCGCCTTGCTCGAAGAAATTCGCCACAATGTAGAAAAGTATATTAGAAGAACGGTCACGATCGGAACCGGTGCAGTGACGTCCAGTCTGACCGATGTCAAATACGCCTATGCGGACGCTCAGGCCGCGCTGGATTATCGCATTTTGCTGGGCAACAACCGCATTATCGCCATCGAGGACGTCGAGGGCCGCACCGTCGCTCCCATTCGCTTCGACGAGCTGCAGGAGCAGGCCTTCCTGCGCTGCTTAAAGGTCGGTACCGCGGAGGAGATGGAAGCGATCGTCGACGGTCTGTTCGCGCCGCTGATCGCGGCCGAATCGTCCTGCTCCTTCCGCGACGCGCAAATTTTTCTGCTGCAGATCGTCACGGCGATGCTGAAGGTGTCGCAGGAGCCGATGCGGCGGACGTTCCAGGAATCTGCGCTCGGACCGGCCGGCGAACGCGCCGCGTCCGGCGATTGGGTGAAGGAGATTACCCAATTTGCCGGCCTGGGGGAAGCGAAAGCGTGGGTCATCGCCACTTGCGCCGCCATGATGAGCCGCATTGCCAGCGAGCGCCAAAGCACCTATCACTCGCTCGTCGAGCAGGCGATCCAATACACGAAAGCCCATTACGCGGACGACGATCTGTCCATTGCCAAAGTGTGCGCCCAGCTTCACATTAGCCCAGGCTATTTCAGCAGCGTCTTCAAACGGGAGACCAAATCGACCTATGTTAACTATCTGCTGCATTTGCGCATGGAGACGGCCAAGGAAATGCTGCTGACGAGTGAGCTCAAGACGTTCGAAATTGCCGAAGCGGTCGGCTACGCGGACCCGAATTATTTTAGCTTCAGCTTTAAGAAATACGTCGGTTTGTCCCCCAAGGACTACCGAAGCCGCGGAAGGGGGGAGCCGTTATGAGGCCCTTCCCGCCGCGGCTTTTCCGCTTCAAGAGCATCCAATTTCTGATCATGGCTTCATTCACGGCGATGACCGTGCTCGTCGTTGTGCTTGTCAGCATCGTTCTCTACAACAAATTCAATCGCACCGCAGAGAACAACGCCTTCCTGAGCAACCAGCAGGTCATCTATCAGGTAGCGTCCAACCTGGAATATTACATTCGCAGCATGACGGTCGTATTCTCCTCCGTCGAGTACGAGATCAAGGCGGCCGGCGAATTGCCGGACAAGGCGCTGACCGAGCGCATGAACACGATTTTCCGGACGCGGGAAGACCTGGTGACGATCGGTTTGTTCACGGAATCGGGCCAACGGATCACGTCTCTCCCCGCGGCGGACATGCGCGGGAATACGCATCTGACTTCCCAGAGCTGGTTTCGTTCCGCCGTCGAGAATCCGAATCATCTCAGCTTTTCCATCCCGCATGTCCAGAATCTTTTTAAGAGCAGTTATAAATGGGTCGTGTCGATGAGCAAAGGAATCAAGCTGCCTCTAGCCAATGGGGAAGAGATGAACGCAGTGCTGCTCGTCGACGTGAACTTCAAGATGATCGACGATCTGTCCCGCAGCGTGAAGCTCGGGCAGAAAGGATACGCCTACATCATTGACGATTCGGCCGGCAACATCATCTACCACCCGCAGCAGCAGCTCATTTATGCGGGGCTGAAGTACGAGAACGTGGAGCAGGCGCTCAAATATACGTACGGAAGCTATTTCGACGACTCTACCGGAGTGGACAGGCTTATCACGATTCAGACGGTCAGCAACGTCGGTTGGAAAATCGTCGGCGTGTCCTACATGGACGAGATCGTGACTACGCAGAAGGAGATCAATACGTTCCTCTTCTGGCTGCTGCTTGCCGTTCTTGCTTTCGTGCTGTTGATTACTCTCTATATGTCGGCCAAAATCTCCCAGCCGATCAAGCGCCTGGAGAAATCGATGCAACTGGTGGAGCGGGGAAACTTCGACATCCATATTCCGATTCGCCGCGACGACGAGGTCGGACGGCTGTCCCGACGCTTCAATCTGATGGTGAACCGCATTCGCGAGCTGATGAACCAAAATATTTACGAGCAGGAGGCGAAGCGCAAAAGCGAGCTTGAAGTGCTGCAATCGCAAATTCATCCGCACTTTCTGTACAACACGCTGAATTCGGTCGTTCGGATGGCCGGCACGGGCAAAAACGAGGACGTCATCACGATGATCACCTCGTTGTCGAGGTTTTTCCGGATCAGCCTGTCCAGGGGGGAGCGTTTTATCCCGGTTGCCGACGAGCTTGAGCATATTCGCCATTATTTGATTATCCAGAAAATGCGCTACAAAAATAAATTCGAGTTCGAGATCGACGCGGAGGAGGCGGCGTTGCAGTGCAGGACGCTTAAGCTTGTTTTGCAGCCGCTCGTCGAAAACGCGATTTACCACGGCATAGAACCGAGCGTGGACCAAGGCTTGATCCGTATCCGCGCAGGCATCGAGGAAGGAAAGCTGATGCTGCGGGTCGAGGACAACGGAATCGGCATTCCTCCCGCTAAGCTGAAAACGTTGCTGACCGAAACAAGCCTTGGCAACGACGAGGGCACGGGCATCGGATTGAGGAACGTACACGAACGAATACGGCTGAATTACGGCGAAGAGTACGGTTTGCATATAGAGAGCGAGCGCGAGGAGGGCACGACCGTTACCGTCAGGCTGCCGTGCCGGCAGGAGGGACCGAAATAATGAGGGGAAAAGCGGCTGCTGCCGTTGTCGTTACCGCCAAGCAGGATCGGGGAAGGGGAGGAATAATGAGGAGAATAGCGGTTGCGGTCGCGACCGCGAGCATCTTTGCGCTGCTGCTCTCCGCATGCGGCTGGGGCGAGGATATTCGCACCGTTCCGAGGGAGCAGCGGAACATCGCGCTGATCGTCAAAAACAAAGACGGAGAGTTTTGGAATACGGTGAAAATGGGCGCGGAAGCGGCGGCGAAGGAATTTAACGTCAAGCTTGTTTTCGACGGTCCGACGAATGAGATCGATACGGAGACGCAAGTCGAGCTGGTGAACAAATATTTGGTGTACGGGACGGAAGGGCTTGTCCTTGCCGCCAACGATTTCGTTCAATTGGCGGACTCGGTCGCCAAGGCGGATAAGCTGGGCGTCCCCGTCGTCACGATCGAATCCGAGGTGGATTCGCCCAAGGTGACCAGCTTCATCGGCATCGACAACTACGAAGCGGGTCGCAAGGCGGCGCAGAAGATGCAGGAGCTGACCAAGGACAAAGGCCGGTTCGTTATTTTGAACTTCTTGAAGGGCTCGCGCAATGCCGAGAGGCGGGAGCGGGGCATCCGGGACGAATGGGCGGATTCGCCGGACATGCAGGTGCTGGAGACGGTCTATTGCGATTCGTCGGCTGCAAGCTGCGGCCAAGCCACCATCGACATTCTGCGCAAGTACGGGCATATCGACGGAATTCTCGCGCTCAATTCGGCGGCTTCCATCGGAGCGGCGGAGCAGCTGCAGAAATTGGGCAAGGACGGCCTGGTCAGGCTCGTCGCCTTCGATAATACGCCCGAGGAGCTGGAATGGCTGCAGGAGGGGGTCATTCAGGCGACCGTCATTCAAAACCCGTTCAGCATGGGCTACTTGGGCGTCAAAACCGTCGTCGAGGCGATCGATCGGCAGAAGGTTGCCGCTAGAATCGACACCGGAACGAAAGTGATCGACGCAGAAAATATGTTTTGGTCGGACAATCAGAAGATGCTGTTTCCGTTCGTGCAATAGCGAAGAGACATGAGGATTTCGATAGAAATGAGGAGGATTTTGAATTCGAATTTCCGTTGGGATCGGACATAATCGAGCTGTAAGCAAACAAACAGATTCGAGGAGGTCAATAGCAGGATGAAGAAAAAAGCACTTACTGTTCTCGTTGCGGGAGCGATGCTGACGGCGGTGACCGCAGGCTGCAGCTCGAACAACGGCGACGGCTCGTCTTCGGGAGGCAAGAGCAGCGGCGGTGAAAGCACGATCGGGGTCGCCATCTACAAATTCGACGATACGTTCATGACCGGCGTTCGCAACGCGATCGAGAGCGCCGCTTCCGGCAAAGCCAAGGTTGACATCGTTGACAGCCAGAACTCCCAGCCTACTCAGAACGATAAAGTGGATCTGTTTGTTTCCAAGAAGTACAACGCGATGGCGATCAACCCCGTAGACCGTACGGCGGCGGGAGTCATTATCGAGAAGGCGCAGAAAGCGAACATCCCGGTCGTCTTCTTCAACCGCGAGCCGCTGGCGGACGACATGAAGAAATGGGATAAAGTATACTACGTCGGCGCGAAGGCCGAGCAGTCCGGTACGATGGAAGGCGAGCTGCTCGTCGACTATTGGAAGGCGCATCCGGAAATGGACAAAAACAAGGACGGCGTACTGCAATACATTATGCTGAAGGGCGAGCCGGGACATCAGGACGCGGAGCTGCGGACGAAGTTCTCGATCCAGGCGATCGAAGACGCCGGCATCAAGGTCGAGAAGCTGGCCGAGGATACGGCGATGTGGGACCGCGTCAAGGCGCAGGACAAAATGGCGACGTTCCTGTCCGCGCACGGAGACAAGATCGAGGCCGTGCTTGCGAACAACGACGATATGGCGCTGGGCGCGATCGAAGCGTTGAAGGCGGCCGGCTATTTCAAGGACGACAAATTCCTTCCGGTCGTCGGCGTAGACGCCACGGCTCCGGCGCTGCAGGCGCTGTCCGACGGAACGCTGCTCGGCACCGTGCTTAACGACGCGAAGAACCAGGGAGCCGCGACGCTTAATCTGGCCGTCGCGCTCGCCAAAGGCGAGACCCCTTCCAAGGATAATTCCGGCTACGACATTACGGACGGCAAGTACGTATGGGTGCCTTACAAGAAAATCACGAAGGACAATATGGACGACGCCAAGTAAGGGGAATAGGGCGGGGAGCGGGCAAGCCTTGCGCCGCATCCCCGCCCTTGTTCGCATAAGAGATAAATCGTGCAGACACCGATCGTGCAGACACTGATCGTGCAAACACCGCGATTCTGTCAGTTGATGCGTTCAACTTTATGCGGTTTATCGTACAAAAACGGCGCTAGAAAGGTCGAGTTAATAGATTTGTACGATGAATCGTACAAAGTGAGCTCAATTTAACAAAGCGGGATGAGTTTTGAACGAAATTCCAGCTAAAAGCTGGCGAGTGGCGAACGGCCTAATCGCAGGAACGATCAGATCCTCTTTCGAACGCGATACTGCGTCTAGAGGACGCCAAGGTGTTTTGGCTTGGTCCGGCGGCAATCAGGAGGTGCGTGCTTTGATAGCGACTGTGGCAGAGAAGATTAATTTGTTGGAGATGAACGGAATTTCGAAGGCTTTTCCGGGCGTTCAGGCGCTCGACGACGTGACGCTGCATATCCGCGCAGGCACCGTGCACGCGCTGATGGGCGAGAATGGAGCCGGTAAATCGACGCTGATGAAATGCCTGTTCGGCATATACGCGCCGGATGCCGGGGAGATTCGGATGAACGGGGAGAAGCTGCATCTGCCGGACTCGAAGGCGGCGCTGCAAAGCGGAATCTCGATGATTCATCAGGAGCTTCACCCGGTTCCGTATCGGAGCGTGATGGAAAATATTTGGCTGGGCCGCTTTCCTTTGCGAGGGTTCTGGCCGTTTTATTTCGTGGACGGCAAGCGGATGCGCCGCGATACCGAGAAGCTGTTCAAGGAGCTGGATATGGATATCGACCCCGAGACGATTACGGGCAAGCTGTCGGTGTCGAAGATTCAATCGCTCGAAATCGCCAAAGCGGTGTCCCACAACGCCAAGATCATCGTCATGGACGAACCGACGTCCTCCTTGACGGGGAACGAGGTCGAGCATCTGTTCCGCATTATCGCGGAGCTGAAGCAGCGCGGCGTCGCCATTATTTATATTTCGCACAAAATGGAAGAGATTTTGCGCATTTCCGACGAAGTGACGATTATGCGCGACGGCAAAAAAATCGGCACCTGGGACGCGAATGAGCTGACGACCGATCTGATTATTTCCCGTATGGTCGGCCGGGATTTAACCCAGCGCTATCCGGAGCGCAGCAACGTTCCGGGGGAAGTGGTACTGCAGGTCGACGGCTTTACTTCCTCGTTCCCTAAGTCGTTCCGCGACGTCAGCTTCGAGCTTCGCCGGGGCGAGATTCTGGGCGTCGGCGGGCTGGTCGGCGCGCAGCGAACGGAGCTGATCGAGGCGCTGTACGGCATTCGCTCGCTGGCGTCCGGCACGATGAAGCTGCACGGCAAGCCGATTCGCATCCGCAGGCCCGTCGATGCGATCCGTCACAAGATGGCTTTGCTGACCGAGGAACGCCGGGTAACCGGAATTTTCCCCGTATTATCCGTGCTGGAGAATACGGTAATCGCCAATCAAAAACGATATCAGACGTCTTATCTGCTGCTCGAGGAGAGCAGGAGGCGCAAGGATACGGACGACAGCATCGAGCGGCTGCGTGTGAAAACGCCTTCGGCAAAAACGCAAATCCGCTATCTATCCGGAGGCAATCAACAGAAGGTGCTGCTCGCCAGATGGCTGCTGACCGAGCCGGACATTCTTCTGCTGGACGAACCGACGCGCGGCATAGACGTCGGCGCGAAGTTCGAAATTTACACCATCATCGCGGAGCTGGCCGCCCAAGGCAAAAGCATCGTGATGATCTCTTCCGAAATGCCCGAGCTGCTCGGCATGTCCGATCGCATTATGGTGATGAGCGAGGGCCGACTGACCGGAATTCTGGACGGCAACACCGCCACGGAAGAAGAAATCATGAAGCTTGCCGCCCAACATACGGCTTGATCGGAGGATACCTCATGAACATTTCCATTCAACGGACGAAAGCATTTGTGACGGATTACGCGATTTACATCGTGCTGGCCGTGCTCATTATCGGCATTACGCTGTCCGATCCGTCCTTTTTATCGTTAAGCACGCTGACCAATATTTTGCATCAAAACTCGACTAAAGCGATTATCGCGCTCGGCGCCGCTTTCGTGCTGATCACGGGCGGGGTGGACTTGTCCGCGGGTCGCGTCGTCGGCTTGTCCGCCGTCGTCTCGGCTTCGATGGTGCAGCTGGCGGATTATCCGCGCAAATTTTTCCCGGAGCTCGACACGCTTCCTGTAATCATCCCCGTTCTGCTCGCCATTGCCGCCGGTCTTCTCGTCGGGTTGATCAACGGACTGATTGTCTCCAAGCTGCACGTTCCCCCGTTTATTACGACGTTGGGCACGATGGTCGCCGTACTCGGGATCAATTCGCTCTATTTCGATATGCCTCCGAACAGCTCGCAGCCGATCGGCGGCTTGCGGCCGGAATTTACGAAGTGGGGCTCGGGCACGATCGAGATCGGCTCGTTTAATTTGCCGTACCTCGTCATTATCGCCATTGTCGTCGCCATCGTCTGTTGGGTGATCTTCAACAAAACGCGGCTTGGCAAAAATATGTACGCCATCGGAGGCAACGTGCAAGCGGCGCACGTGTCGGGCATTAATGTCAGCCGCAACTTGCTGTGGATCTATAGCATCGCCGGGGCGCTGTACGGATTGGCCGGCGTGCTGGAAGCGGCCAAGTCGGGCGGAGCCTCGAACAACTACGGCAATATGTACGAACTGGATGCGATCGCGGCGTGCGTTGTCGGCGGGGTATCGACGACAGGCGGCGTCGGGACGGTGCCCGGTGTGATGGTCGGCGTGATGATTTTCGGCGTCATCAATTACGGACTGACCTTTATCGGCGTGAATCCGTACTGGCAGCTCATCATTAAAGGGCTGATTATCGTCGCTGCGGTCGCTTTCGATATCCGCAAATATTTGGCGAAGAAATAGGAGCTTGAAGCGAGGCGGCCGAGAGTAAAAGTTTGAAGCAAGCGAGGAGGCTGAGAGCAAGAGTTTGAAGCAATCGAGAAGCTGAGGGTAAGAGTTTGAAGCAATCGAGGAGGGAGAGGGTAAAAGTTCGAAAGCAAGTTTCCTAGCGCCGGGGAAAATGGTAAGCTGTTCGCAGGAGGGGCGGAACGTTAGCGCTATCCCCCAAATGAAATTCAGCCTCGCGATTGAGCGGAAGGGAATTACCGGCGTGATATTCAATTCGCCTTTACCTATAGACTCGGTTCTGCCGGATGTGAAACAGGCGCTGTCCATCGGCGGCAGCGCGGTTCTGATCGCCGCTCCCGGGGCGGGCAAGACAACCCGCGTGCCGCTTGCCCTGCTGGAGGATGGCTGGCTGGAAGGCCGCAAAATCGTCATGCTCGAGCCGCGCAGACTGGCTGCGCGCAGCTCGGCGGCGTTCATGGCCCGCGAGCTGGGAGAGCAGGTGGGAGAGACGGTCGGCTACCGCGTGAAGATGGATACGAAAGTCGGCGTCCGCACTCGCATCGAGGTTGTGACGGAAGGCGTGTTAACTCGTATGCTGCAGGCCGATCCCGCTCTGGAAGGGGTCGGCCTTGTTATCTTTGACGAGTTCCATGAACGGAGCCTGCAGGCGGATTTGGGGCTTGCGCTTACTTTGGAGGCTCAGGCGCTGCTGCGGGACGATCTCAAGCTGCTCGTCATGAGCGCGACGCTGGAAGCGGAGCCGGTGGCCGGTCTGCTCGGAGGAGCCTCGGTCGTGCGCAGCGAGGGACGGAGCTTCCCGGTGGAGACGGTATATCGGCCGCGGCTTGCAGGAAGCGAACTGGAGGAAGCGGTAGCCGGGCTCGCGCTGGAGGCGCTGAGGGCTCATGAGGGAGACGTGCTTGTGTTTTTGCCGGGAATCGGCGAAATTCGGGCGGCGGAAGCGAAGCTGAGAGAGAAGTTGCGAGGGTATGCCTACGATGTACGCGTCTTCGCGCTGCACGGAGGCTTATCTGCGGAGGAGCAGGACAAGGCGCTGGCTCCGCTTCCGGCAGCGGAGCGGAAAATCGTACTGGCGACATCGGTAGCGGAAACTAGCTTGACAGTGGAAGGCGTTACGGTTGTCATCGACAGCGGCCTGATGCGCGTTTCCCGGTTTTCGCCGCGAACGGGCATGGCGAGGCTTGAAACCGTTACAGTGTCTGCCGCTTCGGCGGATCAGCGCCGCGGGCGCGCGGGTCGGCTGCGGCCGGGCGTATGCTATCGGCTGTGGAGCGCGGAGCAGCATTCGGCGCTGTCTCCGCGCAGTGCGCCGGAAATTATGGAGGCCGATCTGGCTTCGCTGCTGCTGGAGCTGGCCGTATGGGGCGTCGGCGAGCCGAACGAGCTCGCCTGGCTTGATGCGCCGCCTGCGCCCGCCGTGCAGCAGGCGCGCGAGCTGCTTGTGCAGCTTGGCGCATTGGATAAGGGCGGCCGCCAACCGACAGGGCACGGTCGCCGGATGGCCGAGCTGGGCAAGCATCCCCGTGTCGCCCATATGCTGCTGCGCGCGAAGCAGCTTGGCCTTGGCGGCTTGGCTTGCGATATTGCGGTTGTGCTCGGGGAGCGGGACATTTTGCGGTATTCCGGCGGGCAGGCGCCGACTGCGGATTTGACGGCGCGAATCGACGCGCTGCGCGGCCGCGGCCCTTATGCGGCAGACGACGGCGCTCGCAGAAGGCTCAGCGAGGAAGCGCGGCGGCTGCGGCGCGAATTGGGCGTCGACGCTTCGGAGGGAACGCGGGCTGAGCGTGGCGATGAGCGGTCGGAGCAGGTTAATGTGCGGACAGAGCGTGGCGATGCGCTTGGTCGTCGTTATCCCTATGTGTCAGACGACGGCGTTCGGAGCGACGATTGCGGCCTGCTGCTGGCGTTCGCTTATCCGGACCGGATCGGACGGCAGCGGGACAGCGGCAAATATTTGCTCAGTGGCGGCCGGGGCGCGGCGTTTGGGCCGGGTCAGGCGCTGGCCCGCGAGCCGTGGATCGTTGTCGCCGACGTCGACGACGCCGGCGCGGACAGCCGGATTCGTCTGGCCGCATCCGTGTCGTTGGAGCGGCTGGCTCAGCATGCGCCAGAGATGATTGACGTGGAGGCGGAGGTGTACTGGGACGGCGAAGCCAAGTCGGTGCGCGGCCGCGAGCGCAGGAAGCTGGGCGCGATCGTGCTGGAGGAGAAGCCGCTCGGCAAGCTGCCGGAGGAGCTCCGGCTGCAAGCGCTGCTGGCGGGCGTGCGCGCGGAAGGGCTGGAGCTGCTGCCGTGGACGAAGATGGCTCGCCAATTCCAGCAGCGGGCGGAGTTCGCTCGCCGCCACGACGGGACATGGCCGGATTTGTCCGACGAAGCGCTGCTGGCGACGCTGGACGACTGGCTCCCGGATTATGCCGAAGGGATGAAGAGCCGCTCCGACCTGCAGAAGCTGAACATGAAGGAGCTGCTGGAGTCGCTGCTGCCGTGGGATCGGCGTAGGAGGCTGGATGAAGACGCGCCTACCCATTGGACCGTGCCGAGCGGCTCGCGCATCCCGATCGACTATGGCGACCCGGACGCACCTTTCGTCGCGGTGCGACTGCAGGAGCTGTTCGGCCTGCCGGAGACGCCCCGCATCGCGGGCGGCCGTGTGCCGCTGACGCTCCATCTGCTCTCGCCAGCACAGCGTCCGGTTCAGGTGACGCGCGATCTGGCCAGCTTCTGGCGCGACGGCTATTTCGAGGTGCGCAAGGACTTGAGAGGCCGTTACCCGAAGCACTATTGGCCGGACAACCCCCTTGAAGCGGAGGCGACCCGGCGCGTTCGGCCGTCTCGGTAACTTAACCTGTCTTGAGTAACTTATCGTTTCGGTAATTTGTCAGGAAAAGCGCGGTGTGATGCACGATTGTGGAAATGAAGGCGGATTTTCCGCTATAAACAACAGGTGTCTAAATGCCGGAAATCTGCAAGCGTGCTGAGTCGGGTTAGAACAGGAAACAGCGATCAAACGAGGCCGCAAGCGTGCTGAGTGAGGTTAGAAGAGGAAACGGCGATCAAAAGAGGCTGCAAGCTTGCTGGGTGAGGTTAGAAGAGGAAACGGCGATTAAAAGAGGCTGCAAGCGTGCTGAG
Source organism: Cohnella phaseoli (assembly GCF_003386235.1). Taxonomy (GTDB): domain Bacteria; phylum Bacillota; class Bacilli; order Paenibacillales; family Paenibacillaceae; genus Cohnella; species Cohnella phaseoli. Next base: position 61,318 of record NZ_QRDZ01000011.1, on the reverse strand, counting down.
TGAGGTTAGAAGAGGAAACGGCGATTAAAAGAGGCTGCAAGCGTGCTGAGTGGGGTTAGAAGAGGAAACGGCGATCAAAAGAGGCTGCAAGCTTGCTGAGTGAGGTTAGAAGAGGAACCGGCGATCAAAAGAGGCTGCAAGCTTGCTGAGTCGGGTTAGAACAGGAAACGGTGATCAAAAGAGGCTGCAAGCTTGCTGGGTGAGGTTAAAATAGAAAGAGAGCCTATTCTGGAAACGATACCAGAGAATTGAGAGGAAGCAGGCGAACAGTCGTATCAATCGTACTATTGAATCTGAAAAATTGGGGGAGGAACGGAAAATATGCGGATAAATGAAACGGTTGCGGATTGGATATTTTCAGAACGGTATGTTTCTCAGGGAACTTCGATCGAATTCGGCAATATGGTCATCCAAGACGCAAGCGGCAACGGGAACGATCTGATGATGGCTGTCGCCGGTTCGCCCATTACAGAATCGTTGTCGTTTATAGAGAACGGCGGATTGGCTTTTGTCAATGCGAGAAAGACGGGGTACTATCTGACAACCGTTGCCGACGCTCCGATCAACTTGGAGGAGTTTGCGGCCGGTTTTACAATTGAAGCGGAGTTTAAACTAGGTCCCGACATCAACGATTGGATGGGGATTTTGACTCGTCTTGGGAATAACTCGGTGGAGCAAGAACCGCTTTCGCTGTTAGCCATCTCCAACGTTGGGGAAATTCAATGGGCAAGCACGCCATCGAATCGTCCGGAATTGTGGACCAATTGGTCTAATGCCTTGGGCGCGATTCGAGCGTGGGCTATATCGGAAGATTACACGCACGTAGCCGTTGTAAACGATGGCCGCCAAACCCGAATGTTCGTCAATGGTGTGGAATCGATTCGTAATTCGCTTGCAGATTCCATCTGCGGAATCGCAGGTGAGGCGAATAGGGGATGGAATGTTGGCGCTAATGAGTGGGATTTTGAGCCTATCAGCTTATTTCTCGGGGAAATAAAACGAATCCGCGTGATGAATCGGGCACTCGCTCCGAGCGAGTTTTTCAAGACTGAATTTGCTTATAGGGTCGACTACGGAACCAACGACGATTTGGAGCTGTTTGCGCCGGGAACCTATACATTCGCAATAATCCCCGATCCCCAGTATGTCGTCCAATCCAAACCGGAAATTTTAGAGAAGCAATTAGAGTTTATCGCCAATCATTACGAGCCGTACAACATTGCTATATCGGTGAATGTGGGCGATTCCACACAATCCAGCGCTCCGGAAGAATGGGAGTCCGCCAATCGAGCGTTTCAAATTTTGGATAGGGCAAATGCGCCATACGTTGTAACTCGGGGGAACCACGATCTAAACGGGACAGGATATCTCGACACTTTCGGGGTACCCAGGTTTGCCGGGAAGTCTTACTTTAAGGGGGCGTCCCCTTCAGGATTAAGCTCGTATTCAATCATCCGTGCGGGCAGTTACCAGTACATGTTCCTCGCGGTGGATTCGGTTGGAGACAAGACGAGCAACGCCAACGAGCGGTACTGGGCGCAAACGGTTCTGGATACGAATCAACAGATTCCCACGGTTATCGTTTCCCACGATATTTTGACGATTAGCGACGACTGCGTAATCTCGGAAGGCGGGCAGGGCGCAAAGGTCTGGAACGAGCTAGTGAAAGATTACAGCCAAGTGTTCATGATGATAGGAGGTCATATTAGCGGCGCCGGCCTGAACGTCAAGCGGAATACGGCTGGCAAAGACGTATTGCAGGTGCTGTCAAACTACCAATCGGATATTGCCGGCGGGAACGGCTGGACTTCTTTCTTCGAGTTCGACGAGCGCAACAACGAAATTCGACTGAAAACTTTTTCTCCCTATGTAGCCAGTCTGGCGGATGAGCAGCGCTCCTACCTGGATGTGAAATTTTTGACGGGTCCGGGGGATCAGTACGAGATTGCGTTTCATTTTGCGGAGAGATTTGATTTTACGGCATCCTGAGCCGTAACCCGCAACCACGTCGCACCGTCGTTTGCTGCTCTAGCCCGAATCTAAGCAGGGTGGTGTGCTTTTCCAACAACTGGGATAGCTGTGGATCAAGCATTGGATTCAGTCGGGGTGCAAAGCTCCAATAGCTTCGTTATGTTATTTCGGGAGTCTCTTGGAAGGGGCTGTCCCTTAAGCAGAGTTGTTTGAAATAATTGATAGACAAAGAAGGACAATCCCCTTCATCTTGTTCATCGATTCCCAGCAACTTGGTTGGCTTAGGGGACAGCCCCTCATTTTAAAAAAGTGATTACAGGCTTAGAGGACAATCTTCATATCATTCCGAATTTCGTCAAAAATTGCATTAGAATGGCAGATCAATATGTTATGATAAATAAAGCGGAAACTACGATAGGTGTCGACGAATGGGAGCGGAGGTGGCGCGATGACGGACAAGGATGAGAACGGCTGCGGAGAGGCGGTCATACGGCTGGACAATCGGCTGGATGAACTGGGGCGGCTGCACGCATTTTTCGAGGAGATCGGCGAGCGCGCCAATTGGCCCGACCGTTTGAAATTCGACATGACGCTGAGCTGCGAGGAATTGCTGACGAATACGATTAATTACGGCTTCCCGCAGGGGGGACGGCATGTCATTACGCTATCTGTGCAGTCGTTCCCGGCCGAGGTTGAAGTCAGGCTGGAGGACGGGGGCGTCCCGTTTAACCCGCTGGAGTTTGGCGAGCCGGACGTTTCGCTGGATCTGGAGCAGAGGTCGGTCGGCGGACTCGGCATTTTTTTCGTGAGAAGGCTGATGAATGAAATGATCTACGAGCGCACGGAGACGGGCAACCGGATCATTCTTCGCAAGCTTCTATAGAAAGAGGAAGTTCAAAGCATTCGGGAGGAGATTATCGATGATTATCGTAACGACGCAGCGCGAAGGCGCGGCCATTATGAGCATAGAGGGGCGGCTGGACGGGCAGCACGCGCAGACGGCGGAGTCTTCGTTTCTGGCTCTGGCCGGGGAGGGCAATACGCGGTTCATTTTCGATTTCTCGGCGATGCAGTACATAAGCAGCGCAGGACTGCGCGTCGTACTGGTAGCGGCGAAAAAAGTCAGAAGCCTGCAGGGAAGGCTAATCTGCGCGAGCATGAACGACCAAGTCCGCGACGTGTTCGAAATGTCAGGCTTTCTGAGCATTCTGGAAACGGCGGATTCGACGGAAGAGGCGCTTGAACGTTTAAAAGCTTAAGCCGCGCGTCGGCGAAAAATAGGTGATCGCATGGATGGACAATGGGTGGCCGCGGGCATCGGCGCGCTTGCCGGAGCGGCGGTCGGAGCGGGAGCGGTGTACGCGCTGGTGCGAATGAGGCTGCGCCGGATGAAAGCGCTGCTGGAGATCAGCATGCAGTTGAACTCGACGCTGAAACGCGGCGAGCAGATGGAACTGATCATGAATACGGCCAAGCGGGTGCTGCCGGTCGAAGCGGCTTCCGTGCTGCTGCTCGATCCCGAGACGGACGAGCTGTTTTTTGAGCTTGCCCAAGGGGAGAAGGGGGCGCAGGTTCGGGAAATCCGACTGAAGCCCGGCGAAGGGATCGCCGGACATGTGGCGCAAAGCGGCCACAGTCTGATCGTCAACGATACGGGGAACGATCCGAGATGGTCCAATCGGGTCGCGGAGAAAACCGGTTTCGAAACTCGCAATCTGCTGACGGTGCCGATCGTTAACCGCAATAAAGTCGAGGGCGTGCTGCAGGTCATCAACAAAAAGGGCGGCAAGTTCACGGTCCGCGACCGGATGCTGCTCGAACAGGTATCCCGACCGATGGCGGTCGCGCTGGAAAATGCGCGGCTGTACGCACAGGTCGAAGAGTCGCTTGCGGAGCTGCGTTCGACGACGGCGATCAAGGAGCGTCTTGAGAGCGAGCTGCAGGTGGCGGGCACGATTCAGATGAGCTTCCTTCCGCGCACGATGCCTTCGGCCTACGAGCCGTATGACGTCTGCGCGCTGCTTAAGTCGGCGAAGGAAGTCGGAGGAGATTTCTATAACTTCTTCAAGATCGACGACGACCATCTGTTTTTCGCGCTCGGAGACGTGTCGGACAAGGGCATCCCGGCTGCGCTGTTCATGGCGGTCACGCTAACGCTGCTCAAGGGGAAAATGGGCCCGGGCCAGTCGCCCGGCGAGCTGCTGACGGCGGTTAACGACGAACTGGCGCGGGACAACCCGCTTGTGTTCGCGACCATCGTCTGCGGCGTGTACACCTGCTCCACGGGCGAGTTAGTTATGAGCGAAGGCGGGCACTGTACGCCGTATGTCGTGCGCGCCAATGGCAGCATCGAGCCGGTGAAGCTGAAAAAAAGCTTGCCGCTCGCGGCGATGGAGGATGCCGTCTATCACGACGCGAAGCTGTCGCTGGAGCCCGGCGACCGGCTGCTGCTCTATACGGACGGAATTACGGAGGCGGAGAATGCGGCGCAGGAGCAATATTCGTCCGATCGTCTGCGGGAATTTCTCGGCATGACGTCGGGTATGTCCAGCGCCGAGACGATCGATGCGCTGCTTATGCACGTCTTCATGTTTGCGGACGGGGCGCCGCAGTCCGACGACATTGCGGTGCTGACGCTGATGAGGCGCTAGGGAGTGTATGCAACCCGCTCAGGGGCATCTTTCACCGCCTTTTCGCCCCCTGCTTCGTCACTTTTGCTTGACGTACCCCGGTACGCCTTCACAAAAGTTCCTTGCATGGAACGAAAATTCGGCAAAATCTGCTATCCTCGGAGTATGCATACACGCCCTAAGCGGTTGAAGGGGGAGCAATAAGGAAGTGGCAAATGTTGAACCGTTTCTGAACGCGCAAGAGCATCTGCGCGCCGAGCTGGCTTGGCTGGACGCAGGGCTTCTGCTGCTGCTCGAGCTGGGCGGCGGCAATCCGTTCGCGCAGCCGTCGATCGGTCCGAGAGGGCTTGTCGTGACGGCGGAGGAGTTGATGGAATCGGAGCGGGACGACGAGGACGCTCCGCCGGAGGAATGGCGGCTGTATGTCCTCGAGCGCCGAATCCGCGAGCGGGAAATCGCTCGATCCGCCGAAGCTTCCGGAAAGGCCGGCGTCGAGCTGCCTTTGGCGCTGCTGTGCGCAAGGCTTCGCCTGACCGTCTGGGAGCGCCGTCTGATCATACTGTGCCTTGCTGCGGAGATGAGCCGGAAATACGAGAAGTGGTACGCCTATTTTAACGACGACATTACGTGCAAAGCGCCGACGCCGGATTTGGCTTATCGGCTTCTTTGCGATTCGCAAGAAGAGGCGGCCAATGCCGGCAGATGGCTCAGCGGGGCAGGAGCGCTGCGGAGTCTGCTGCTGGAACCGGACGAGTCGGGCGGGGGAGCGGCCGGAATGTCCCGGCCGAAGCTGAAGACGACGCTGCGGCTGGACGAGCGGACGATCAGCTATTTGCTGCGTACGGAGACGCTGGACGCTCGTCTCGAAGGCATCGCAGAGGCGCATGAGCCGCAGCCACCCGAGGCTCTGCCGCTGCTTGTGCCGGACGATCCGGCCATGCAGTCGCTGCGGGGCTTGGCGGACGGCGGGGATGCGGCGCAAGGATCTGTGCCGTTCATTCATCTGTCCGGTGCGCCGGGAGGGGGCAAGCGGCTGCGTTTCGTTCATTTGGCCGGGGCGAGAGGGCAGAGGCTGCTTGTCGTGCGCGTTCGCAATCTTCCCGCAGACGCGGATCGGGCGGAGGCGACGCTGGGGCGGATCGTCCGCGAAGCGGTGTTGACCGGAGCCGCCATCGTGTTCAGGGAGGAGCACGCGGCCCCAGGCTCGGAAATTCCGCATCTTGAAGCGATGGAAGCGGCGCTGAATCGCTATCTCCGCTTTGCGGACAAGCCTCTAATCGGCTGGACGTCGCATATTCGGCGTCAGCCCTCGGAGCTGCCGGTTCCGGACGGGGCGGGCTGGATTTACGGCGAAGTCGGCGTTCCGACGGCTTTCGTCCGCGAGGCGTTCTGGCGGGCGGAGGCGATGGACGTCGAAGGCAGCTATGCGCCGACGATATGGCGGGAGCTAGCGGACAAGTATCGGTTTACCCCCGGCCAGATCGGCGGGGCTTGGAGGCAGTCGTTGGCGCTGGCGTCGGGCCGGGGTGGCGGGCTGCCGGAGCGAAGCGAGATTGAGGCGGCATGCCGCGGCCAATTCCGACATCGGCTGGCACAGCTGGCCGACCGGATTATGCCGGCGAGAACGTGGGACGATCTCATTCTCGCCGACGAGCCGTATTCGCTTATCCGCGAAGCGTGCGATCGTTATTTGCACCGCGAGACGGTGTACGAGCGGTGGGGCTTCGGCCGCAAGCTGCCGTACGGCAAAGGGCTCAGTCTGCTGTTCGCCGGCCCTCCCGGCACAGGCAAAACGATGGCCGCCGAGATTATCGCCGGAGAGTTGGGGCTGGAGCTGTATCGGATCGATCTGTCGAGAATCGTCAGCAAATATATCGGCGAGACGGAGCAGCGACTTAGCGAGCTGTTCGCGGAGGCGGAAAACAGCGGCGCGATTTTGTTTTTCGACGAGGGCGACGCGTTGTTCGGCAAGCGGACGGAAGTGAAGGACGCGCACGACAAATACGCCAACCTGGAGGCTGCCTACTTGCTGCAGCGAATCGAGGCGTACGACGGCGTATCGATTCTGGCGACCAACCTGCTTCAGAACATGGACGAGGCGCTGATCCGCAGGATGAGCTTTGTCGTGAAGTTTCCTTTTCCCGACGCAGAGGAGCGGGAGCGAATATTCCGCGTGCACATTCCCCCGCAGGCCCCGGTGTCGGAAGAGGTCGATTTGGCGTTTCTGGCCGCGCGGTTGGAGGTGTCCGGGGGCTACATTAAGAATATTGCGCTGGCGGCTGCGTTCCTGGCCGCAGGCTCCGGAAAGCCGATTGCGATGGAGCATTTCGTTCGCGCGGCCAGGCAGGAACTGAGAAAAATGGGGAAAATCCTTGTGAAAGAAAGTTTTTCCCCGTATTTAGACGAAGAAAACACAATATATGGATAGTCACCCTGACATTTTATCGCTATAATAAAGTCGAAAAGTAGGATTTTTTAGAAATTTTTCAGATTTTGACGGGGAGGAGGAGCCAGTATCGGAGGGTACACCGTTGTCGCCGACGTCGGCTTAAGCCTGCTCAAGCTGCTGCGCGAACATCTGTCTCCGGACCCAGTTCCCCGGCCCGATCTGATCGGCATGGCTTCGCCCGTCGATAAGGGGGATTTGGCGCTGACGCTCTACCTGTGCAGTATACGGGAGAACGGAGAGGCCAGACGCAACGAGATGCTGCCGCAAGGAGGCGTGCTTCGTTATCCGCCGCTTGCCGTCGACCTGCAGTATATGTTGACAGCGCATTCCGCCGCCGATCTGCATACGCGGATTTTGGACGAGCACCGGATACTGGGCAAAGCGATGCAAGCGCTGTACGACAATTCGGTGCTGCGCAGCCCTTATCTGGAAGGGACGCTGCTGGAAAACGGGGAAGAGCTGCGGATCACGCACGAAAATTTGAATACGGATCAACTGACGCAGCTGTGGCAGTTCGGAGACAATCCGTACAAGCTTTCGCTCCTCTACCGCGTCGGCCCCGTACTGCTCGAATCGAACCGCGTCAAGCCGGGCTCCCGCGTTCTCGAGCGGCACATTACGCTGCGCGACAAGGGAGGCTGACGGGGGTGGACAGAGCCGAGAGAACGTTCGTCACCCGCTGCTCGCTGGCGGTAAGGCCGTTCGATATTTGGACCGGGAAGGCTCCGCTTCCTTCCTCGCTGAGCGTATCGCTGGAAGGAATCGACCGCAAGCCGCTGCGAAGCTCGGACGGCAGCTATGTTTTTCTCGATGTGCCGGGCGAGCGCTGCACGCTTGCGATCGCATCGCCCGTGTATCGGGAAGTGCGCGAGGAGATCGTGTTGCCCGCGAACGGCGCTTCTCCGCCAGTGATAACGGTAAGCTTGCAGCCCGACCGGGCCTATGTGCCTCCGGCTGCCGGCACCGGGGCGATCGTCGAGCTTCGCGATGCGGACGGTCTGCCGCTTCAAGGCGCGGAGATAACGGCCTATCTGGATGACGAAATGGCGGTCAGGGGCCGCTTGGCGGAAGAGCGGAGCGGAGGCGACGGGCAACGGTTGAAAATTGCGCCGGGGCACGGGAGGCTGGCTCCCGGAGACGCGTTCGTGCTGAAGGATCGGGACGGATCGGAGTTGGAGTGGAATCGCGTGACGGATTGGACGGAGCAGCCGACCGTTATGGCGCTGGACCGGCCGATAATGGGGACGTGGAGCCGCGGGACCCGGCTGTTGCCGGCGGTTCGCGCGACGAGCGATGCCGCAGGCTTGGCGATTTTACCGTTTCGGGGACTGCTACCGGCAGTTTGCCGCATTCATGCGGAGATCGCGATGAAGGATCAGAGGTGGCGCGCCGTCTGGCAAGCGGAAGGCGGCAAAGTCACGCGTTTGCCGGCGTTTACCGTCGGCGTTGAATGAAGGGCATGGCGTTGATTGGACGAAGTGCCGCCAGGCAGGGCGTTTCCGGTTGACGATAAGATAAACCCATATTGAGAGGAGGAACTGGTTTTCCCCTTACGCGCAGCTAGATACAGTAATTACATACATACGTAGCGGGGAGAAACCGGGGATCATGGCAGAGTATTTGTCGCCTGGGGTATACGTGGAGGAATTCGAGAGCGGCTCCAAGCCGCTCGAAGGCGTAAGCACAAGCACGGCCGGTTTCATTGGGCTCGCTCAGCGAGGAGCCGTAGAAGGGTTGCCGCTGCTCATAACGAGCCCGGCCGATTTCCAGCGCAATTTCGGTTCCTATTTGTCCGAGAGCGTATTTGGCAGCTACCGTTATTTGGCTTATGCGGTAGATCAGTTTTTCACGAACGGCGGTTCTCGCTGTTACGTCATGCGCGTCGCTCCTTCGGACGCGAAGCCTGCCCAGAACACGGGCTCCGTCTCGGAGAAGCTCGGCATCACGGCGAAAAATCCGGGAGCCTGGGGCAACCTGGTGAAAGTCGTCATTACCGACGCCAGCAAAGCGAAAACGCAAATCTACGAAGTGACGGAACGGCGCTATCGCGTCAAGAACGCCGGCGGATTTTACGCAGGCGATGTCGTTGCCTTTAATGCCGGAGGAGAGACGCAGTACAATCGCGTCGTCAGCGTGCAGGGCAATGTGATCGAGCTGGCCGAAGAGCTGTCGGGCGACGTCGTGGATGCGGCGCTGCTGCCTACGAAAGTGTTGTCGACGTGCGAATTTACGCTGCATGTCGTTTATAACGACGAAGTGGATAGCTTCGAGAAAGTCAGCTTGAATCCGGAAGCTCCGACGTTCGTCGAGAAGGTTGCGGGACGCTCCAATCTCGTGAACGTGCAGGCATTGGTCTTGTCGACGGACGCTACGCATCCGTTCGAGACGGTATCCGGCGCAGGCGCTTCGGGCAAGGTTGAGTTCGTGTTGTCCGGGGGCAGCGACGGCTCGGTCGACGGCATCTCCGCCGGCGATTTTATCGGCGAAGACCGCGGACCTGGACGCCGCACGGGCATTCAGGCGTTTATCGACAACGATGTCGTCAGCATTATGGCGATTCCGGGCGTAACCGACGCTAACGTGCAGTTGTCCCTTGTCGCGCACTGCGAGAACCTGGGCAGCCGCTTCGCCATTCTCGACATTCCGCGCGAGAAAACGAAGGTAGCGGACGTCATGACGCACCGTAACTTGTTCGATTCCAGCTATTGCGCGCTGTACAATCCGTGGCTGTCGGTATTCGATCCGCTGGACAAACGGAACATTTTCGTTCCTCCGTCCGGTACGATCGCCGGCATCTACTCCCGTTCCGATACGACTCGCGGCGTGCAGAAAGCTCCAGCGAACGAAGTGCTGCGCGGCGTAGTCGGCCTGGACGTACAGTACAACAAGGGCGAGCAGGACATCCTTAACCCGGCTGGCGTCAACCTGATCCGTTCCTTCACGGGTCAAGGCATCCGCGTATGGGGCGCTCGCACGGCTTCCTCCAATACGCTTTGGAAATACGTCAACGTTCGCCGTCTGTTCATTTTCCTCGAAGAGTCGATCAAGGGCGGCACCAACTGGGTCGTGTTCGAGCCGAACAACGAACAGCTGTGGGCCCGCGTTCAGCGTACGATCGACGCGTTCTTGACGCGGATCTGGCGCGACGGCGCATTGATGGGCAGCAGCGCCTCCGAGGCGTTCTACATCGATATCGGCCGCAGCACGATGACGCAGGACGACATCGACAATGGACGCTTGATCTGCGTCATCGGCGTCGCTCCGGTGAAACCGGCCGAATTCGTCGTCTTCCGCATCACGCAGAAAACCGGCTCCGAGTAATCGGACGGCATAGGCTCGAGCGGACTGTTTTCAGGTGTGGACGATATAGGCCTGAAAAGTCCGTTTGAGACGCGAGAACGAGAATTTGAGGAAGTTTCCAAAATGAACGGAAGGGGATAAAGGATATCCATGCCAGGAGAACGCAATGATCCATACCGCAATTTTAGGTTCCGTGTGGAGGTTGAAGGATTGGAGCAGGCCGGCTTCAGCGAAGTCGCAGGGTTCGACGCCTCCTTCGACGTCGTGCAATATCGCGAGGGAAATGAGGTCATTACGCCTCGCAAGCTCCCGGGTCTTGCCCGGTACGGCAATATTACGCTGCGTTGGGGCGCTACCGAATCGATGGAGCTGTACGAGTGGGTTCAAGAGTGCATCAACGGCACGGTAGAGCGCAAGACCGTCACGATTATCGCCATCGACGAGGAAGGCGGCGACGTGGCGACATGGCAAGTCATCGAGGCTTGGCCGGTTCGCTACACGGCTCCTTCCTTTAACGGATCGGGCGCGGAAGTGGCGATCGAGCTGCTCGAGCTTGCTCATGAGGGCATGACTCGCACCGCTTAATAGAGCGAGCTCAACAACCTCGAATAGATTTGAATGATGCGTTCGGTTTTCTACTCTATTAGGGCGGGCAACCGGAAGCGGAGCATTACGGAATAAGAGAGTCCGGCAGCGCGCGGCATCCCCCGCACCGGGGTGCTGCGCAGACGGGCAGTCCGGTCGGGAACCCCGTTGCGGCAATAACGAACGGAATAGCGTTTACCGACAAGGGAGGCCCTCTCTCTTGTTTTGCTTTTTTTTAATAGATAAGAAAGTATGAATCACCGGCAGTTGAAGGGGCGTTGAGGGGGAGCAGGTTGTGAATTAGCGCGGAAAACCCGGCTTAATTTTCGCTCAGGGGGCGAAAGCGGCGATTAAAGCGGAAAGTCCACCTTAATTTTTCCAAAAGGTGAAAATCGCAGAATTAGAGCGGATTTTCCGTTTTAAATCGCTTGAAAAGGGCGCGGCGGCGGATATAGAGCGGATTTTCCGCTTTAACAATGCATGCTACCAAGAGCGCGTTGCGGTTTTCGTAGAATAGACACGCCTCCCCCGAATCGTGTTGCGTTTTTTACAGAATAGGTAGGATACTTACCCTTACCCGAATCCCCTCCGCTATAAACGATACTGCACCGATTCTAAGAATGGCGGAAGCTGTTTGTGCTTGGCGACGATTGAAGCAAGGAGTGAGTTAACGATGGCTTTTCAGACGGAATACGAATTCGAGCTGCCGCGCGGCTATGTGGACGACAGCGGCAACTTGCACAAGCGCGGCGTCATGCGGCTTGCGACCGCTGCGGACGAAATTTTGCCGATGAAGGACCCTCGCGTACAGCAGAACCAGAGCTACCTGACGATTATTTTGCTGGCTCGCGTCATAACCCGGCTTGGGGAAGTCAAACACGTCGATACGAAAACGGTAGAGAAGCTGTTTACCGCCGATCTGGCGTATTTGCAAAATCTGTACAGACAGATCAACGATTTGGAATCGCCGAAGCTGCACACGACATGTCCGAAATGCGATCACGAGTACGAGGTGGAAGTCGATTTTTTATCCGTAACGGAGGGCCTCTCGTAGCTTATTCTCCCGAGAGAATCTACGAGGAAGTCGGCTTCATCGCCTATTATTTTCACTGGCCCCACGATGAGATCATGAATATGGAGCATCGAGAGCGGCGCAGATGGTGCGACGAAATCTCGAAAATCAACCGCAAGCTTAACGACGAGCCGGATAAACAAAACGTGTTCGACGTATTCGGAAAGAGGTGACGACGGAACGTGGCCGCAGCTGCAGCGCAACATAGGGTGAACGGGGCGTTTCGCTTCGCCGTCGAGCTTGACGGCATGCTTGTCGCCGGCTTTTCCGAGGCGCATGGCCTGGAATCGCAAATTGAATATGAGGAAATCCGAGAGGGCGGCGTTAACGGGTACGTTCATCGGCTGCCCAAAGGCGTCAGAAATTCGACGATTACGCTCAAGCGGGGACTGAGCTCCTCGCAGGAGCTGTGGAATTGGTACGCGCAGGCGTCGCAAGGAACGGTGACCCGCAAAAGCGGCTCGATCATTCTATATAAGCAGGACGGGGCGGAGCTGTGCCGTTGGAATTTTTTCGACGCGTATCCGGTCAAATGGAGCGGCCCCAGCCTGATCGCCTCCTCCAGCGAGGTGGCGATCGAGACGATCGAATTAGTACATAACGGAGTAAAAGCGATATTTAGAGCATAGAAGCTACGGGAGATGCGCAGAGAGGAGGGGCCAGGATGAGAATCGGCGCAAGTCGGCGTGCGGGAGCGACGCCTGTAGGAGCGGGCCGGCATGCGGGAGCGGAATCTGCAGGTGCAGGTCGGCGTGCGGGGGCGATGCCTGCAGGAGCTGCGATTGCAGGAGCGGGGCGGCGAAATGCGGGGAAAGCATCCGCAGGAGCGGTACCCGCCTACGCGCGGTTTGCCGGCGAGATCGCCGGCAAGTACGGTCCGATTCGCCCTGGCGTCCGAAGTGGGCAATCTCTCGTTTTTCGGGTCTCTTCGCAGGAGAAGAAGGGGACGGGGAAGGGGCGCGAGCGGGCGCCTTTTCGTCCCCCTGAACGTTCTAGCGCAGCCGGTCCGGTCACTCCTGCGCGGGAGAAGCCGGAGATTCGCTATCGCGACATCGTTCGGGATCGACCGGGCCCCGCGGGAAAAGATCGTGTAATCGAACGCGAGAAAGTGATCGAGCGCGAGCGGCTTGTCGAGCGGGAAAAGATCGTAGAGCGCGTCGTAGAGCGCAATACGGTGGTCGTTCGCGAAGCGGAGCGGGTCGTTGTGGAGCAACGGCGAATTCGCGAGGCTGCGTTGACGGCGGATGCGCAGGGGCGTTTAGATGAGCCCTCCGACTCGGCGGGGGCTGGTTCGACGGTGAGCGGCGTGCCCAAGGCGAAGACGAGCGGGAGCTCGGACACCGCGAAGGCGCGTACCGGCGAGAAACGTCAGGCAGAAGGCAAAGGGAACAAGCAGTACTCGGCTGAAGGCGGAGGGAACAAGCAGCATTCGACTGAAGGCAAAGGGAACAAGAGGAATCTGGTAGAAGGCAAAGAGAACAAGAAGCATCCGGCAGAAGCAGAAGCGAACAAGAAGCATCTGGCCGAAGCCGAAGGCAACGCCAATTCGAAGGTAGAAGATCTGGCTCGTGCGGGGGAGCTTGACATAGAAGATGAGGAAGCTAAGCGGGACGAAGGAGCGAGCCCTGAAGCCTCGCAAGCTGCAGCTCCTAAGTCGGAAGCTTCAAGAGCGGACAAATCCTCTCTCTTCAAAGGGACTACCTTTGCCGAAACGCTAACAAGGCGAACGTCATGGCCCTTGAGCGCGAAGGCCAATGCGGTTTTCCGAAGGAAGCCGGACGGAACCTCGACGGGGGCTAAAATCCCGCTTAGCGTCAAACCCCCGAAAGTCAGGAGCAGTCGCAAGAAGGTTGTCGATCAAGCGCCGGGGGAGAACGGGGCTATGCGGGCGAAGCGAAGTCAGGCCGTGTACGCACAATTGCTGTTTGTGAACCCCAAGCTGCGCGTTGACGGCAGCCGATCGGCTCCCGACGGGACTCGGCAGAGCGCGCATGCTCAGACGAACGGGGAGCAAGCAAACAGGGCTGCTCGCTTGGACGGGAATATGAGCCGCACAAGCGAGGTGAACGGTCCTGCGCCTGAGCAGCCGCATAGCGGTGCGGGAGCGCTTAGGAATGCGGAGGAGCTTCGTTCTCGCGGCACGCCTTCTGCAAATGCAAGAGGCAGCGCGGAAGCTCATGATAACGTACAGTCGGAATCGTCAGCCTCGCTTGATATGGAGCGAAAGAAAGATCGTTCCGACAACCCGGTTTTGCACCGGGAAAGCTTGTCGGATACGCCGAGTTCGATGAAGGTCGAGAAGCGCGGCGACGATTCCGGCGATATCGATCGAAGAGACGGAGCTACGGCCGAAGCTTCCCGCGATTCGGGAGGAAAACGACGCCGCTCGGACAAAGATGACCGGGAGCTTTCTCGGCGCGGGCAAGCTTCGCATACCGACGATTTTTCTCCCGGATTCGGACTGACGGTCAGAGGGAAGCCATTAAGCGTTGACGACAGTGCATCCGCGGAAGGGACGCGCGGAGACGCGAGTTTCCACAATCGCCCGGTGTATCGGCTGTCTTACGCGCTTAAGCCAGGGGTATCCAGGGCAGAGGGCGTTTCAGGCGCTTCCGGGGAGAAAACCGAGGCGTCGGAAAGTCGGCGAGAACAAGCAAACGGGCTTCCATCAGCGCAGAGTGCCGGGCCTGTCGCCCCGCAAGCAGCAACCGGCGGACGCTGGTCGCTTCGTAGACCGGACGACGCTTCTTCTATGCACCTTGTCTATCGTAACTTGATAGAGCGGGGACGGCAGATTTCGGTGAAGAGAAGCATCGGTCTTGGGACGAAAACGGCAGAGGGACAGGCCAACACTCCGGGAACGGCGGCGGCTCTCGGCTTGACCAACGAACGAATGCAGCCAACGGAGACAAGACTGGGGTTAACGGCGGGCTCGCTGAAGCTGTCGCATCGGCTGATCGGCCGATCTATTAGTTTTAATGAGACCGTCGCGACATCAAGGGAAACGAACGGTTCAACGGCCGATAGGAAGGCTTCTGGTGCCGATCGCCAAGAGCCAATCGCAAGTCGCCTTGGCACATCCGAGCGAAACTCTGGCGATAGCGGCCAAGCGTCGACAACTCATAGGAACTCGCAAAGTACGAGGGAAACGGGCCAAAGTGGCGTAACAGACCGCGAACCCGAGGGTGTCTCACAATCGTCGACTGTTCATGCAAAAGCTCGGGAACCGGAGGCTGTAAGCCGATCCGGCCTGAAGGGAGCGGCGGACGGCGAGCCAACGTCAACGATCCATGCGAAGGTGCGAGAAAAAGGCAATGCGAGTCGGACCGATTCGAGCGGGAGAGAAGGCGTCGAGTTAGCGCCAACTGTTCAAGCGAACGTCCAGGAGCCCGGCGATGTGAGTCCAACCGTTGCTAAAACTTCGGTAGAGTCGGGAGAAACGCAGATCGTTCGTGCAAAGTTGCGGGCAACGGGAAATACGAGTCCTATCGGTACGAGAAGTGCGAGAGAGACTGGGCAAAAGCGAATCATTCACGCGAAGTTACGTGCAACAGGAAATGTGAGTCAAACCGGTGCGAGGAGTGCGGGAGAATCGGGACAAACACAGACCGTTCGTGCGAAGTTACGTGCAACCGGAAATGTGAGTCCAACCAGTGCGAGGAGTGCGGGCGAGACTGGGCAAAAGCGAACCATTCATGCGAAGTTACGTGCAACGGGGAATGTGAGTCCAACTGATGCGAGGAATGCGGGAGAGTCGGGGCAAACGCAGACCGTTCGTGCGAAGTTACGTGCAACGGGGAATGTGAGTCCAACTGGTGCGAGGAGTGCGAGAGAGTCAGGGCAAACACAGACCGTTCGTGCGAAGTTGCGGGCATCGGGAGCTGTGAGTCCAACCGGTGCAAAAGGCGTGGGAGGCGGGGAACAAGGTCCGACCGTGGAGGCGAGCAAGCGGGAAGCGGGAGCATCAATTCGTTCCCGAGTCTTAAGCGACGTGCCTTCGGCTGAGGCTGGGCGAACGAGAATGGGCGCACAAGGACGATTAGTCTGGCTGGCTCGCCGGGCGCGTTTGCAGGATGGTGGGGGGCTACAACGCTTTGGCCCAATCGGATCTGCGGGAGCGATTATAAGCCGAAACCGGTTGGATTCCCCTGAAAACCGCGGCAATCACGCAGTTCCACGATCTCAAGCACAGTTAACCAACGAAGAAAATACGCCAATGTTGATAAAGCGAACGCATTCCTCGGAGTCGAGTTCTGATGAATATGCGAGCTCGGGCGAGTCTGCAGTTCGGAGGGAAGGAATCTCGGCAGTCGTTGCTCATTCTTTTTCTGGGGACGCTTCGTCACAGGAAAAGGGTGGTTTAACTGGTGGCGATCAACGCAGTCGGAGGCCCTTGACTCAGGCCATTGGTCGGCGTTCTCTGGTCAGGGTTACGCCTGTTGCCGGACGGACGGCACGACCGATATTGCCGGGAGCGACGGCAGCGCTTTCCATGCGGCAATCGCTTCGAGATACTCAGTTGCCGCCGCAAGCTTCGTCTGACCAATCCGAACGAGTGGATACTCCTCGTTTGTCGCTGGCGCATGCTTCGCTTTCGGTGAACAGGGCAGGACGCGATACGGCGGTCCCGGGCAACGCTGCAGAAGCCCCTGCTCATACGCACGAATCAAACACACCTTTGGAACTTCGTCGCAACGCGCTGGCAGCGGCAGAGGGGGCGAAACCTACCGCGAACGCTGCTTCTGAAGCGCCGGCGGTGATTAGCGAAGAGGCGCTGCAGAAGGCGATCAGCGGGCTGCCGCAGTTTCATCCGGACGAGCTTGCCGACCAGGTGTACAAATCGCTTGTTAGGAGAATGAAGCTGGAGCAGCGGCTTCACGGATTTTAGCGGGGCGAATAAGACCGCGACGCGGGCTTAAGTGCCGCCCCTGAGTCGGGTAGGCGCGAATAAGGCCGCGAGACGGACTTAAATGCCGTCCCAGTGTCGGGTAAGTGCGAATAAGACCGCGACGCGGACTTAAATGCCGTCGCCGAGTCGGGTAGGCGCGAATAAGACCGCGACGCGGACTTAAATGCCGCCGCCAAGTCGGGTAGGCACGAATAAGACCGCGACGCGGACTTAAATGCCGCCGCCGAGTCGGGTTGGCACGAATAAGACCGCGAGGCGGACTTAAATGCCGCCGCCGAGTCGGGTAGGCGCGAATAAGGCCGCGACGCGGACTTAAATGCCGCCGCCAAGTCGGGTAGGCGCGAATAAGGCCGCGACGCGGACTTAAATGCCGTCCCAGTGTCGGGTAAGTGCGAATAAGACCGCGACGCGGACTTAAATGCCGCCGCCGAGTCGGGTAGGCACGAATAAGACCGCGAGACGGACTTAAATGCCGCCCCAGGGCCTGCCCCGCCGCCCGGTCAGGCGACGAAGACGATAGATAGGAGGGCGATCAAGTTGGCGCTCAGTAAAGCGAAGATCATTATTATTAAGAGCAACGGCCAGGAGTCGGTGGACGTGCTGTTTAATCCGAACGAGTATGTGCTGCAGTCGGGCAACCAGTTCGCGTGGCAGACGATACCGGGGCTGCAGTCACCGATCGCCCAGTTCGTGAGCGGGGAGGCGACGACGCTGACGATGGATTTGTTCTTCGATACGTACGAGAAGGGCGTCGACGTCCGCACGCACACGGCCCAAATATCCGGCCTCCTGAATGTTGATCGCGACCTGCACGCGCCGCCGCACTGCCGATTTGTGTGGGGTTCGCTCGATTTTAAGGGCGTGGCGGAGAAGGTACAGCAGCGGTTTACGATGTTTCTCGACTCGGGAGTCCCGGTGCGGGCGACGCTGAACGTGACGTTCCGCGCCGTGCAATCGATGACCGAGCAATATCAGAACGTTCCCCGGCAGAGCGCCGACCGCACGAAGCAGAAAATGCTAAAGCAGGACGAGCAGCTCTGGATGCTGGCGGCCGAGGAGTACGAGGACCCGAGCCATTGGCGAGCGATCGCGGAGGCGAACGGCATCGACAATCCGCGCAAGCTGCCGTACGGACGGAAGCTGATCATACCTAGGCTGGAGTGAAAGCGCCGTGGCAAAAATCAAATTCGACACTAACACCTACGAGTTGGCCGATCTGGAACGGAAATATCGTAATTTTTTCGCTCCGGCGTTCGATATTCAGGTGGATGGGCAGAGCTTTACGCTAAAACAAATCGCCGTATCCATGTTGAAGGTGGAGACGTCGATCGCGGCCAAGTCCGACAACTTTCAGTTTCGCATCGAGAACGCCTATGATGCCGTGGCACGCCAGTTCAAGTGGGTCGGTTCGCTGATCGACGTCGGCAAGACGATTACGATCGAGATGGGCTACACCGATAAGCTGGAGACGGTGTTCGACGGCATCATTACGGGGATATCGGTAGATTATCCCGCGGAGGGACAGCCCTCCATCGTCGTACAAGGAATGGACCGCTCCTTTTTCATGATGCACAGCGCCCAGTCCAATCTGTGGCTGAACAAAAAAATCAGCGACGTCGTCAAGGAGATCGGGGGCAAGTACAGCCTGCAGCTCCAGGTGGACGATACCATGACTCCGAAGCCGACGATCGAGCAGTTTAAGACGAGCGATTTTCATTTTCTGAAAAAGCTGGCCTCCGAGATCAACTATTACTTCTTCGTCATCGAGCAGAAGCTTTACTTCAAGAAGCCGACGCCTTCCGCCAGCCCCATCGTCACGCTCATGTACGGCAAAAATCTGAGAAGCTACTCCACCTCCGTGGATATTTCCAATCAGGTTGGACAGTTCATCGTGCGGGGCTCCGATCCGAAGACGCGCGAGCCGTTCCAGGCCACCTCCCAATCGGTGAACAAATACGGAACCAACGGGAGAACGGGCAAGGACATCATGTCCGCCCTGACGCGTCAGTCCGTTGAGACTGTATACAGCGATGCGACTTCCCAGGCGGAGGCGCAGACGATGGCGAACGCGCTGGCAAATGAGAGGGCGATGAATCTCATCAGCGGCGAGGGTGAAAGTATCGGCATTCCGGAGCTGCGCGCGGGACGAAACATCAAGCTGGAAGGGCTGGGACCGAAATTTAACCAGACGCTGCTGCTTGTATCCGTGACTCACCAGATCAGCAACCGGGGCTACGTGACCCAATTCAGAACGGAAGGGAATGCATTCTGATGTCTTCCATGAACGATTTTTTTCCCGGACGGTCCGATTCGGAAGGCGGAGGAAGCGCCAACTTCGTTCACGGAGTGATGGTCGCAACAGTGACGAACAACAAGGACCCGGACGGCTTGAACCGCGTGAAGCTGAAATTCCCGCTGCGGGAAAATTCGCACGAGACCGACTGGGCCCCGCTTGCTTCGTTGATGTCGGGAAGCGGCAAAGGAACGATGTTCGTTCCGGAGGTCGGAGACGAGGTGCTGGTCGCCTTCCATCTCGGCAACTTGAATCAGCCTTTTGTCATCGGCTCGTTGTGGAACACGTCGAACAAGCCGCCCGCCAAAGACGAGAAGAACAACCTGCGGAAAATCCATTCGCGAGACGGACACGAGCTGATTTTTGACGATACGGAATCCAAAGGGAAGGTTACGCTCAAGACGAAGCAGGGGCTGAATTTGGAAATCGACGAGGGCGCGGATAAAGTGACGCTGGCGACGAAGAACGCGGCCCAGACGATCGTTCTGGAAGGCAGCTCCGCAGGGACGATTACGGTCAAAAGCGGTGCGAACAAAATCACCATCGACAACAAGGGAGACATCAAAGTCGAGTCCAACAAGGAGATCACGCTCAAGAGCACGCAGATCAACCTGGAGGCGACCGCATCGATGAAGGTGAAGGCCGGGGGCAAGCTGGACTTGCTCTCGGACGGGATTGTTACGATTAAAGGCGCGATGGTGAAAATCAACTGATTCGGAGCCATGGCGAAGGGGGACAAGCGATGAGCGCATCTTTTCTCGGGAGAGGCTGGAAGTTTCCGATCGCGGTGGACGCGACGACGGGCCGGTTTCTGCTGTCGGAAGGGGAGGACGATATCGCGGAGGCGATCCGCATCATCTTGATGACCTCCAGGGGAGAGCGCGTCATGCGCCCCGACTTCGGCTGCGGACTGCGCGATTTTGTGTTCGGCACGACCGACGAGACGACGCTGCGGCTGCTGGAAACCGACATTACGCAGGCGATTACGGTATGGGAGCCGCGCGTGAGGGACGTCGAAGTGACGGCCAAGCTTGATCCGTCCCAGCCCGGCAAGCTGTCGATCGGCATCGCATATGTTGTGCGTTCCACGAACAATCTTTTTAACCAGGTATATCCCTTCTATCTTGAAGAAGGCACGAAATAGACGGGAGCGACGAATCGGATGAAATCAGAGCTGTGGCAAAACGGGCAGGCCCGCGCTCCTGTAATCGACGGAAGGGATTTGGACGCTCTCGTCGAGCGGATGAAGGCGATGGCTCCGCATTATACGCCGGAATGGCGCTTCTCGCCGGAGGATCCCGACGCGGGTACGGCGCTGTTCTATCTGGCTGCGGAAATGCTCGGGGAGAACATCAAACGGCTGAACCGCGTTCCGCTGAATAACTTCATCGCTTTTCTGGATCTGCTGCAGGTGCAGCTTCAGCCGGCTCGGCCCGCGCGAGCGAACGTCGTGTTTACGCTGAACGAAGGGGTTCGGGAAGCGGTATACGTGCCCGGCGGGACGCTGCTGACAGCGCCAACGGAAGACGGCGGCGAGGAGCTTCCGTTCGAGACGGAAGGCGCGCTGTTGGTCAGTCCAGCCAAGCTGATGGAGCTGTATAACGTTCATCCGGGGCTGGATCGCATCGTGATGGCCGGCGACGAATACAGCGATCGGCTGGACGCGGGAGTCGCCGCCGAATTTTCTCTGTTTTCGACCTTGGGCGACAACCTTCAGGATCATGTCTTCTACGTGCGCCACGACGAGCTGCTGCGGCTCGATCATCCCGCCATGCTGACGCTCAAGTGGCACAATGCCGAGCGGAGGTATGCGGAGTCGGAGCTGGCTTCCTTGTTTGCCAGAACGGATTGGCTGGAATGGAGCTACTCGAGCGGCGAGGAGTGGATTCCGTTCGAAGCGGCTTCGGCCGTGGGCGGAGAAGTGACGCTGCGCAAAAAAACGAGAGGACCGGTCGGCGAGACCGAGATTGGAGGCGTGGCGGGACGCTGGATTCGCTGTCGCGTCAAGCCGCTTGCGGAAGGCGGCGAAGGGCCGCCGATTTTGCGCATGCTGCCGGAGATGGATAGGCTGACGCTGAGAGCGTCGCACGATCGGACGATCGATCCGGACGCAATTCCGGCCGGAGAACTGTATTTTAACGATATGGAGCTGGATAAGGCCGAATTTTATCCGTTTGGGGAGCATTCGATTCCTTATTCGGTGTTTTACGTTTCCTGCGGAGAGGCGTTCAGCAAGAGGGGGAGCAAGCTGCAGATGACGTTCGGCGGCCGGCTCGTGCCGAATGAGCTGCGCGTCGGGCCGGACCCGGAAATTCGCTGGAAGATGATCATGCGAACGGCGGATTTCGAGACGAAGCCGCCGCCGCGTCTCTATATTCGCAAAGTGCTATGGGAGTATTGGAACGGCGACAACTGGATGAGGCTGCCGGGAAGCGGCCCGTTCGAGGAGCTGTTTGCGAGCCTGCCGGAGGAGGCGTCCCGCGATTATGAGCTGGAGTTTACATGTCCGGAGGATATGGCCGCCACTCTTGTCAACGGCCGCGAGGATCTGTGGCTTCGCGCGAGGGTGGCGGCGACGGATACGCCGACCGCTCCGGTCGTCGAGTATATGAGTCCGAAACTGGAAAATGTAGCTTTCTCTTATACATACCCGTCTACGGCAGAGCTGCGTCCGGAATGGGCTTACACGCTTAACAACGCCGTGCTGACGGACGTGACGGCAACCGTTCGTCAGGGCGGCGACACGTTTAAGGCGTTCTTGCCGGTTCCTTGTCCGGCGCCCGCCGTTTATTTCGGCTTTGACGTTCCGCCCGTGAAAGGCCCGATTCGTATGCAGTTTGCGCTTGGCAGCAAGCCGGAGGCGAGCGAGACGATCCCGTGGATCGAATGGGAGGCGTACGTTCGTAAAGGCGTCGAATGGAAGTGGGAGGCGCTAAAGACGGTTGACGATACGCAGGGCTTTACGCAATCCGGCCTGCTGCAGTTCGTCGGGCCCTCGGAGATCGCCGTGGCTTCTCTGTTCGGCAAGACGAGGGCGTGGCTGAGGGCGGTTAACCGCGACGGCAAATACGGCGGAGATCGGGCCGATCTGCCAGGCGTTAAGGCGATTTACCGGAACTCCGCACGTGCGGTGCAATTGCGCACGATTGCGGGGGAATATCCCGAGCCGGGCAAGGGAGGCTATGTGCTGTCGCAAACTCCGATCGTCGATCAGGAGGTATGGGTCGACGAGACCGGGACGATCAACGAGCACGAGCTGGCGCGACTGATGGAAGCCGAGCCGGACCAATACGAGGTGTTTCGCGACAGCGAGGGCGGCATCCAGAAGCTATGGGTGCGCTGGGATGAGGTGCGATCGCTTAACGCCTCCTCTGCGGACGCCCGCCATTATACGCTGCAGCCGGCCACCGGCGAGCTGCGTTTTGGAGATGGGACTCGCGGCATGGAGCCGCCGCTGAGGGGCGGGGATAAGATTCGCGTCACCTATCGAGTAACGCAAGGCGACCGAGGCAATGTCGCGCCAGGACAAGTGTCGGGACTGATGCAGTCGATCGCATTTGTGCAAGGCGTATCCAACCCGCAGCCGGCCACCGGCGGCGGAGACGCGGAGCCGCTCGAAGGCGCGCTGCGCAGAGGCCCGCAGCAGCTCAAGCATCGCGGACGGGCCATTTCGCCCTCCGATGCCGAGTGGCTGGTCAGGGAGATCGAGCCGGGCATTTCCAAGGTGAAATGCTTGCCGAACCGCAATGTGCGGCTGGAGAGCAGCCCGGGCTCGTTTGTCGTCGTTGCGCTGCCTTCCGGCGGAGCGGCGGGCAGAGAGCATTTCGCCGAGACGCAGCGCAAGCTGGAGACGGAGCTGCGCCGACGGGCGCCGAGCCTTGTTGCGCATAGCGGCAGGCTGAACGTCATTGCTCCGGCGTTTATCGAAATTTCGGTGTTTGCCACGATCGTCGCCGATTCGCCGGACATTCTTCATCCGGTAGAGACCGCCTGCCTGGAGGCGCTGAACCGCTTCCTCGATCCGCTCTCCGGACAGTTGGACGGCAAGGGCTGGGAGATCGGCGAGCCGATTCACGCTTCGGTGTTTTACGGCTTGCTGCAAGCGGTCCAAGGCGTACAGCGCGTGGAGCAGCTTTATCTCGGCGTTGTGCGCACGGAGAACGGCAAGTCGGTGGAGATGCTGCCGGACGATATCCGTCGCGTGCCGCACGGCATCATTAGCTGCGGCAGCGGGCATCGGCTTATTATGACTGTGAAATAGAAGTCTGATCATCGAAGACGCTTTAGTGACATATAACCCTTGATTGTAGTCGCTTTGTACGATTTTTCGAATAAACGTCCGTCGTTTAGGCCTGATCCGGGTTACTTTGTATGATTTTTCGAACAAACGCCTGCCGTTTAGGTCTGATCTGAAATGCTTTGTACGATTTTCCGACTAACTTCCCTCGCGGAAGTCTCTTCATAGGGCGTAAACTCATGTGTGCAAATGGGGGCGCCGTAAAAAGTTCAATCCCCAATATTAGCCGAAAGGAGGGAATCCGATGCTACCCAGAATTCCGCTCGACGATCGCACGTTCGACAACATCGTTCAGGACGCCCGCCGCGGTATTCCGCGGCGATTGCCGGAATGGACGGACGAGAACGCGCACGATCCCGGCGTCACGTTTCTGGAGCTGTTCGCTTGGCTGAGCGAAATGCAGCAGTATTATTTGAGCCGCGTGCCGGAACGCAACGTGCGCAAATTTCTGGATCTGCTCGGCGTCGTTCCGTACGAGGCTTCGCAGGCCGAAGCGGATGTGACGTTCGGCAATGTGCGCGTGCCGGTACAGCTTCCTGCCGGAACGAAGCTTCAGGCCGAGGACCAGGTGTTCGAGACGGTCGAACCCGTCAAGCTGCTGCCGCTGGAGATTGAGCGGATCGTTACGCGTACAGAGAAGGAGACAAGCGACAGATCGGCGTCCAACGAGCGAGGCAATGTCGCCTTCTATGCGTTCGGTCGCGAAGCCGAAGCGGGCAGTCGGCTGTATATCGCGTTCGACTCCGAGCTTGAAGCGGGAGAGACGCTGTCCATTTACGTCAAGCTGGCGGACGGAGAGGAGTCGAGAGCGGAAGGCGTCGTTCCGTCCGCCCGCGTCTCCTGGAAGTCATACGGCAAAGACGAGGACAACGGCAACTCCTGGCAGCCGTTGGAGCTGATCGAGGACGGCACGTTTCACTTGATGAGCAGCGGACGAATTACTTTCAGGGTCTTATCGCCGATGCGGCCGGTGATCGTCCATCCGGCGGCGGATCGTCCGCGCTACTGGATTTGCTGCGTGCTGGAGGAAGCCGGCTACGAGCTTCCGCCGCGAATCGACCAGGTGCTGCTGAATACGGCCAGACTGCGCCAGCGCGATACGAGGAGCGAGCAGGTCGTATTCGATGGCAGCGGAGAACCGAATCAGACGATCGAAGCGGACAGCTTGCTGGCGCGCTACGGGCAGTTGCGCGTACAGGTGCGGGATGCCGACGGCTGCTGGCGGGAATGGCGCGAAGTCGCGGATTTCGATTCGGACGACGCAGACGGCGAGGTGTATGTCGTCGAACGGGCTGCCAGACGCAGAGGCGGAACGACGGTGCGGTTCGGAAACGGGGTAAGAGGGGCCGTTCCGGGCCAAGGCGTCGGCAACATCCGGCGCATTCACTCTGCGGAGGATTTTGCAGAACTTCGCTGGATCGGGAGAAGCAACGGGCTTCCGCATCAGAAGCTGCGACTGTACGATCTGCCCGTGAAGCGTCAGGACGGGCTGCGCATCCAGGTGGGCGTGCCTTGCGGCAAAGACGGACGGCTTGTATGGGAGGACTGGGAGCCGGTAGATCATTTCGACCGCTCCGGCCCGCTTGATCGACACTATACGTTCGATCCGGAGACGGGGGAGTTGGCGTTCGGCAATGACGAGCGCGGCGCGATCCCGTCGTTTGCCGAGGAACCGAACCTATGCGTAATGGTGTGCGAATTCGGCGGCGGCGAACGCGGCAACATCAAGCCGGGACTGCTGAACCGTTGGGTGCTGGAGGAGCAGGACGAGCTGCTGCTGACCGCGGACAATTTGGACTACGGCTTCGGCGGGGCGGAGGCCGAGACGCTGGAAGAATGCGTGGAGCGCGCCCGGGCGCAGTGGCAGGTTCCTTATTGCGCCGTTACCAGCGAAGATTATGCGCGGATCGTGATGGACACGCCGGGCCTGAAAGTGTCGCGAGTGCATGTCATCCCGAACTATGCGCCGGGCAGAGGTCAGGCAGCGGAAGGCGCGGTGACCGTCGTCGTCGTGCCGCAAGGTTTGGGTGATACGCCGGTGCCAAGCACGGGTTTCCTGGAGACGGTGGCAAAGCATCTGGACGACAGAAGGCTAATCACGACGGAGGTTCACGTTGTGGCGCCGGATTATGTGAAAGTGACGGTGCATGCGGTTGTCGTGGTAGAGCCGCATTTTATGGAAGAGGGACATCGGATCGTAGCCGCGCTCAATCGGTTGCTGGCGCCGCATGACAAGCCTGGCGGCGTTCAGGGCTGGCCGTTCGGCAGGACGGTTCACAAGGGCGATATTTACGGAGCGATCAGCCGGGTCAAAGGCGTGGCCTACGTTCAGGATTTGTGGCTGGACGCGGCGGGCAAAGCCGTTCGGAAAAGCGCGGGCGGCGATCTGGAGCTGCCGGAGACGGGAATCGTGTTCTCGGGAGCGCACCGGATCGAGCTGATCAGCAGCTCGCAGCTATGACAATCGCGAAGACGAAGGAGGGGAGATCATGCAGGGCGCAGCGACGTACTTCTCGCTGAATCGGCCGGAGCATTGGGCTCGCCGCGGGGTCGAACGCAATCTGGATCTGGGAGAAGAAATTGCCATCAAGCGGGGGGAGAAATACGGAGTTCTCGAGACGCTTCATCTCTCTCAGCTTGAAGGCGTCGGCGATGTGACCGCCTTCGCCGTTCATTCTCAAGGACGGCTCGTATTTCTCAACGCGGAAGGGGATCTATGGACGTACGACCGAGGCAGCCGGCATCACGAGCGACTGTTTGTGCCGGGGCACCATCTGTTTACGGCGTCTGCCAATCTGGCGATTACGGGGGATACGCTGTTTGTCGCCGATGCCGCTGGAGAACCGTCGATTTCCGCCTTCGACATGGCTAACGGGCAGCTGCGTTTTCGCAGGGCCGGACACGAGCTGGACGGCATTCCGTTCCATCCGTTGGCGCTGGCCTCGGACGAATGGGGGCTGCATGTCCTGACGACGCGTCAACCCGTGGATGACCCGAATGCGGTCGACTCCCTCGGTTTCAGGCAGCTTGCGCTGATCAGGCTGACGATGTCGGGCGTGATCGCCGACGTCTACACCAACGACAAGTTCACGGCGAAGCTGCCTGCAGAGACGGATCAGTGGCGAGGGACCCAGTTTCTCTCCGTTACGCCGCAAGGGGATGCCTTCGTGCTGGAGACGTTGACCTGCGCGCTGTATATTCTCGCCAGAACCGATGGGGAACGCCGCTTGGAACGCTTTTTAATGCCTCCGCAATATTTTGCCGGTCTCGGCGTCGATTCCCGCAATATGATCTACATCGGAGACTCCCGGGAGATTGGTGAGGACGGGGAGGACGACCGCTTTATCGTGCGCTTCAGCGGCAACGGGGAGCATCAGGATAGAATTTCCGGATTTCGGGGCAAAGCGGGAGCCATCATCGTTGACGCGCGCGACCGAATGTACGTCTGGAACGGAGAGGAAAGCACGGTAACGGTGCTTGAGCTGCAGCCGCAGACGATGGGGTGGGAAGGAAGCGCGCTTCCGGAAGGCATATGGCTGTCCAAGGCGTTCGACAGCTCGGAAGCGGAGACCGTGTGGCACAAATTCGCGCTGGACGCGGACATTCCCGACGGGACGCAAATACGAGTGTCGTATTACAGCTCCGACTCCGAGTTTCTGCTAATTCAAGGGACCGTGTGGAAGGTAGACGATTGGATCGCCGATGAGCAGCATTCATTCCGCGACAAACTTGCGGGGATGGCGCCCTATTGGTCCGCTCCGATCGTTAACCCGACGGACGCTTTGTTTTTCGGGGCGCAGGGCAGGTATCTGTGGCTGAAAATCGATTGGATCGGAAGCGACAGACAGACGCCGCAGCTGCGCCGTCTTCGCGTCTATTTTCCTCGAGAGACGCTTTTGTCGTATTTGCCCGCAGTCTACCAGGAGGAAGAGAGCAGTCGCGATTTTCTGGAAAGGTACTTGTCGCTGTTCGGTACTCTCTACGACAGCGTAGAGGAGCAGATTGACGGCATGGCCGCCTGGTTTGACAGCGAGCGGGCCCAGGGCGGGCAACTGCGCTGGCTTGCGTCCTGGCTTGGGCTGGACAGCGATGTACACTGGCGCGACGACAAGATGAGAGCGCTCATTCGCGCCGCTCCGGAGCTTTATCGCTACAGAGGGACAAGGCGAGGCATCTCCAAGCTCGTCGAGACGTTTACCGGCCGGCCGCCGATTATCGTCGAGGCGTTCCAGTACAAGGCGATGAGGGACAACGCCGAGCTGAGACGCTTGATGGACAGGCTCTACGGAGGAGACAATCCGTATACGTTTACGGTGCTGCTCGATCAGAGCCAGGCTCCTTCGGAGAAGGAGCGCGTACTGCTTCGCAGCCTTATCGAGGAGCACAAGCCGGCGTATACGGAAGTGCGGCTGGTCTGGCTGGAGCCTTGGATGTATCTCGATCTGCAGACGTATTTGGGCGTCAACACGGTACTGGCCGAGCCGTCGCTGTTCACGCTAAGACCGGAGAGAAGCATGCCGAACGATACGTTGATTGTAGATCAGGATATGGACGGCAGGATGGACGCTCATACGAGGCTCGGAATGGATTCGGAGTTGGAATGAGGCTGCACCGATGTGGCGACAAACCGCGAACGCGGAGCGTCGCTCGAATGATCGCACCGATGTGGCGACAAACCGCGGACGCGGAGCGCCACCCGAATGATCGCACCGTTTTGGCGACAAACCGTGGACGCGGGACGCCACATGTTTGATCGCATCATTTAAGGAGGGGTTCCGGTGAAAAAGGCGAGAATGTTTCCATTTGAGAGGAACAGATATTTTTACGGAAAGCTGTTGACCGTACGGGATTTCGAATCGGAGCAGATTTACTTTAACGACAAGAGGAGATTGCTCAATCGGCTGCTGTTCGGAAGCGGCGTCGTGGCCGGAATGCAAGTCGTGGCGGTGGACGACAAGACGATTACCGTGGAGATGGGCGTAGCGCTCGACTACCTCGGCCGCGAGATCGTGATCTCGGCTCCCGTAACGCTGAAGCTGTCGATGATCGACGGATTCACGAACAACGAATACAAGAAAAACGTCTATCTGTACGTCGCCTACGACGAAAAAGGCCGCGAGCCCGTTCACTCGGTCGGCAACTCTTCCGTGCGCGGCGAGGAGATGAGCGAGTATAACCGTTTTCTGGAAAGCTATCGGCTGTATGTGAAGGAAGAAGCGCCCGCGCCTCATTCGTTCGAGCATAACAGCCTGCTTGAAGATATTGTGACGATCTATCAGGACAAAGACGTTCGCGTCACTCAGAGAATGCCCAAGTTCGCCAATCCGGGCGAAGTCGTCGATGTGACCCTTGTCGTGGAAAAAACGCTGCAAGCTCCCCGCGTCTCCCTCTCCTTGGCGTACGAAGCGGACGGCTTCGACTCTCTCGGCAAGGACGGCAATATCGTCAAGTTTCTCGAACCCGGCGACAAGCAGGATACGGAATACCGTTTAAGCTATAGCGTCAAGGTGCAGGATCGTCCGGGAACGACCGGCAGACTGACGCTAAACGCCGGCTCCGTCGAGCTGCTGCTTGGAGACAATCGCGTACCGATCGACCACACGGTTCGGCACTCGGTCGACATCATCTCCCAGCCGGTAGAAGAGCGCATTATGAAAGTATGGTACGAGCGCTCTCTGGACCAAGCGGTAGAGGGCTATGCCGATCAGGATGTCTGCTTGGCGAAAATCGGACTGCTGCAGCTTGGGCCGACCTATATGATCGAGCAGGTGGAGCGGGTTCCGTTCGGCGAATATATTCCGAACGCCTCTCTGGCTAACAGGATGTCCCGCAGCGGAAAGGCTTCTTCTCTTCACCGTTTCTATGCAGAGGCGAGAGCGTACGATCTCGAATACGGCAGCAAGCCGGAGCTGGATGTTGTGTATCATCCGGAACAGAACGCCTTCGACTTTAAGCTGGGCATCCCCAAGCCTCAGACGATCCAGGACGAGATGGCTACGGGCGTCGTGGAAGTGCCGCTTGACGCGCAAGCCAAGCAGGGCATGCGTTTCTTCTTGCGCGGCAAGCGCAACTATGTGACTGAAGAAATTCGTCACGGGTTGGGCGAAGGGGACGTAACGGTCGTCGTCGGGCTGGAGGAGATTCCGGATTCGCAAGCTCCGCTCGGTTCGGGCGGTTCGAAGGTCTATTTCGGCGCGACCGACGTATTTAAAGATACGGAGTATGAAGCGGAGCTGCCGAACATCAGCTTCGGAACGCTCATCTATCCGGACAAGGGCAGTTTCCGAATCGGCATGAAGCTGGCCGGCGCCGCTTCGGGCGCATCGCTGCGCATTCGCTGGTGGGCATTCAAGAAGCTGCCGACAGGCTCGGGATATCCGGCCGCCGATCTGCACAAAGCCGCCGACGAAGCGGCTGCGGGAATCGATAATGCCTAGTCGTTCGCATCAAGTCAGCCACCATCGCGATTGAACCCGTCGGGTGAGAGGGAGATGAGGCTTGATTATGAGCAAAATTTTGCTATTCTTCGGTTTGACCTGGCTGTTCGGCAATCCGTTTATCGCGATTATCGTGCTGCTCCTCGTGATTTATGCGCTGGAGAGACGGTTTGTCGGCTTATCCCCCAGCTTGGTCAAGCCGCTGCGCAGGCGCAGCTCGATCGGCAAACTGAGAAAGCAGCAGGAAATGAGTCCTCATGATCTATCGGTTAAATCCGAGCTCGCCAGACTGCTGATCGAGAGCGGAAAACACGTCCGGGCTCGGGATATTTTACAGGGTATTGAACAGCGGATGGAGCATTCGGCGGAGTATTGGAGCGATCTGGGAACATGCGAGCTGGCGCTCGGACGGCTGGAGGAAGGCGAACGGGCGATGAAGCGGGCGCTGTCCATCAGTCCAAAGGTCAAATACGGCCAGCCTTACTTGAAGCTTGCCGAGGCGCTGGCCAAGACGGACCCGGGTCGTGCGATTCAATACTTGCAGCAGTTCAAAGAAGTGAATTCGTCCTCTTGCGAAGCCTATTACCGATTGGGGACGATCTATGCCGATCTTGGCAAATCGGCGGAAGCCGCAGAAGCGTTCGGGGAGTGTCGCCAACTGTACCGCGCCTTGCCCAAGTACATGAAACGGCACGAGCGCAAATGGGCGCTTCGCGCTTTCATGCGCAACCGCGCTTGAACCTTTACGCGTGAACAAGGGGCTTGCCAGCGCAAGCGGTGCGATACTCGCGCAGATAAGCCCCTAGATCGTTGTAGCGATCAGATATGGATAATT
Organism: Cohnella phaseoli; assembly: GCF_003386235.1. Taxonomy (GTDB): domain Bacteria; phylum Bacillota; class Bacilli; order Paenibacillales; family Paenibacillaceae; genus Cohnella; species Cohnella phaseoli. The sequence goes on along the minus strand of NZ_QRDZ01000011.1, from coordinate 30,540 downwards.
ACTGTTCTTCCGAATCGGAAGCTTCGCTTTCGTGCGCGGCGACTTCGGCCAGCGCAGGCTCGTCCGCCTCGGCTTCCGCAACGGCTTGCTCCTCGGAAGCCTCTTCGGCAACGGCTTCTTCGGCGTCCGCCTCAGCAACGGCCTCTTCCTCCGCTACAGCGGAAATCACGGCAACGGCTTCCTCTTCGGACTCCTCAGACGCTTCCGCAACCGCTTCGTCCTGCTCCGCGCTTGCTTCCTCTTCTTGAGCCGCCTCGGCTACGGCTTCTTCGACAGCTGCCTCTTGAGCCGCTTCCTCTGCAGCCTCGGCAACCGCTTCAACTTCCGCATTCGCTTCCAGTCCTTCTACTACTTCTTCTGCATCCATCGATACTACCTCCCGTACTCCGTAATATAGGGGACAACCCCTATATCCAAAGGTATCTCTTAAGTAAAAATGTGGCAACGGTGTTATTTTGTTGGTTAATGACCGGATTGCTCGAAAGCGGGAGCAATCGAGCCGATCCGCCGAATAACGTCAGAGGTTCCTATGGAAGTCGAATGGGAAATGTGGCGGATAAGTGCGTGCCAATTGCCGTCGATAAGAGAAACATTCGGCCGATATAACGAGTTGTTACGATGTTTAATCCGAAAAAGACCTCTGATGCTTCTCACGGAATTCCTGAGGGGTCATTTTTGACGTGCGCTTGAACAGCTTGATGAAATAGCCGGACTCCAAGCCGACGCGGACCGCGATCTCATGGATTTTCAAGGGCGTTCGCGCGAGAAGCTCCATGGCCCGTTCTATTCTGCGGTTCGCGATGTATTCCGTCAGCCCCCGTCCTTCGATCTGTTTGTACAGCCGCGAGAGATAGGAGGGATTCAAATGGACGACCTCCGACAACCGGTTCAAGGACAGATCTTGATCCAATGATTCCCGGATATGCTGGTGCAGGCGTTCGATGAGAAAATGCGTGTTTTCGTCTTGCTCCGTCCTCCGTTCCATCGCCAGCCGGCTCGCAGCGGTCTCGAACCGCACTGCGGCAGCTTCCCAAGTCGGTTGAAGATCAATGCGCATCAACTCTTCCAAATCAAGCCGATTGACCGACTCCTTGTCCGGATTCAACCTCTTGGCGAAGCCCAGAACGACCGACAAGACGCCGTAATAGGCTTCTGCGTAAGACAAATAGTCGGGAGTCGCCCCTTGCAGCACCGCGCGGCACAGGTCCGCGAACCGTTCTCCGTCCCCGCTCTCCAAATATTGCTCCAGGAGGTTTAAATGCCCGCGTTGAAGCCGGAAAGCGTCCGAAGTTTTCGAACGAGGAAGAAGGGAAGCGGAGTCGTCGGTCAACAGCGCTTCCTTACCGAGCCCTAGCCCGCCCCGAAGTAGATCGGTCAAACGGGAGAAAACAACGGGGACTTCGTTCCAAGGGCAAGGAGCCGAAGCCGCGGCGAACGAAAGCGACAGCTTCAACAGACCCCTGCAGGTCGTCTGGATCGAGTCCAGCTTTTCGTGTAAAGGGTTAAGCACCCCGCTCCAAGCTTCTTCTTGTGCTTTATCGTTCTTCGGCTGCGACATCCAGACGAATTTCGTGTGATCGTAGAGGATGTGGAATATCACACTATCAGAGCAGTACTCCTGGGCAATATTGTGGGCCGCGTACATCAGAAGCATTCGGTCGGAGGCGGAGAAGGACGTCCAGCCTTCGTCGATTCTTCCGACGATCAGCAGCACGGCGGAGTCCGCTCTGAGCGTGGTTCCCAGCTCGTCCAATCCGGATTGCTCCGCCGCGATTTCTCCGTCCAACAAGCTAACAATCCGCTCTCTTTGCAGTAACGGAAGAGCCATCTCCATGCTGCGCTTGGCGTCCGACAAGTAGCGATGCTGTTCGTCGAACGACCGCAAGCCGTCGAGAGCGGACCTTAACGCTTCCAAGATCCGATCGTCGCTTTCGGTCTTCAGAATATAGTCGGCGCCGCCGTTGCGCAATGCGGTCTGGACGTATTCGAAATCGTTAAAGCCCGTCAGAAAAATGACCCTGCAGCGCGGCCAACGTTCGGCGATTCGCCTCTGCAGTTCAAGACCGTCCATGCCGGGCATATGGATATCGGCGAAGACGACGTCCATTGCGTTTTCTTGAAGCAAGACCAGCGCCTCCTGTGCCGATTCGGCTTTGAAGATTTCCAAGTCGAGATCTTCGGCTTCGGCGAACAGGTCAACCAGACCGTCCACAATGATCGGTTCGTTATCGACTACCAGTACGCGATACATAGACGTTACCCCTCCGTTTTCTCGATCGTTTCGTTGTTCATCGGCAAGCGCACGGAAACCGATAGTCCGGCTTCCGTGCCTCCGGATAATGCGATTCCGTAGTGGGGTCCAAAGCGGTAGACCAGCCGGCGATGCAGATTCACTAGCCCTGTCGTCTCTTGCGAAATGTTGAAATCGTTCAGCCTTTGTCGCAATCGATGGATGTCTTGCGGACCGATCCGCTCGCCGTTATCCTCGACGCGGATGACCGCGTCCCCGTCGATATGTTCGAATGCCACCCGCAGTTTCCCTCCGCGTTCGTGCTGCTCTAGAGCGTATTTATAAGCATTTTCGACGATCGGCTGGAGAATGAGGCGGGGCACCCGGATCGAGACCCATTCGTCCGGGAGCGGATCGAACCGGGTTTCGATATGGCCGGCGAACCGGATTGTTTGGATTTCGACGTAATTCCTCGCATGGCGAACCTCCTCCGCCAAGGTCACTTCGTTGCTCGAATTGCGCGTCATGAAATGGAAATAGTCCGATAAATACTTCGTAAAATCGATCTGCGTCTGGTCGCGGCTTTTTTTGGCCAACCGATTGAGAATAAACAGGCTGTTGTATAGGAAGTGCGGATTGATCTGCGATTGAAGCTGGCGCAATTCGGCGTTCTGGGCCCGGTACTTCTGGGCGAATGCTTCGTCGATCAACTGCTGGAGATTGCGGGTCATCGCGTTGAATTGCCCGTACAAATACTTGAATTCGTCGTGCCCCCGATATTCAAAAGACACGTTCAAATCTCCCTGTTCGATTTTGCGGAAACCCCGAATCAGCGTTTTCAGAGGTTGGCGAATGAGTCGATAGACCGTGAAGGAAACGCCAACGATCAAGAGAAGCGATAGGCCGGATAGTAGCCAGAACCCGATACGATGAAGCCTTAGGGGCCCGAGAAGGGTTTTCTCGTCTTCGTACATCATCAAGGTCGTGCCGAGAACGCCGGATTTTTCGTACGCGACGAGGTAATTCCTTCCTTGCCCTACGATAGACCGCACGCCGGCTTCGTCGCTTAGTTGCGCGGCCATGCCGAGGGAGCCGCTCTCTTGGGCGGAAATTTCCCAATCTCTCTCCTGATCCGTCCAGACGACGTTGCCGCTCGCCGAATCGGTAAACTCGAGAAAATCCTGCCTAAGCTTTTCCTTGTCGATTTCCACGTCCACGACGAAATCCGGCTGTAGATTGTTCGGCGTGATGGGGAAAGGGAGGCTGATAAAGAGCCGGTCTTCCCAATGAATGAACGGGGATTCGTAAATATTGGTTACGATGTTCAGCGCGTCGAACCGGTCCCGCGGAATCGAATCGTATCCACCGTCGGAGATCGTTCGGTCGATGGAGGTGACATGAACTTCCGCGGACAAGATGAGGTGGCTGGAGCTTTTGATAAAGATCAGCTCTTTCTGGATGTCCTGGATCCGAGTCCGCTTCTCGAAGACGCCCATGATTTCGCTGCGGTGGCTCAAATAATCCAGGTCCTCGTAGCTGGTAAACTCTTTTATTATGCGGATGATTCTCGAAAACTCGTTTTCGAGGGATTTATTGTAGAAATGTACTTTGGATTGCATCGATCTCGTGATTTCGGTTCGCACGCTCGAAGAGCCGTATTCGTTCATGGCCAGGCTTAAGCCGAATAGCGGCGTAAGAATGGTAAGGAACGTCAGAATGAGCTTCATATAGATTGGAATCGCCCATTGTTTAGTGATATTTCCCATATATTATTCACCCTGTTTGTCGTGATGGCTGTTTGCTTTTTACTCTTCGGTGCCCGGGAGGCCTTTCCCTTCAAGGGATTGCCGATAAGTAAAGATAAAACCGTAAATGTAAAAAGAGTTGTGTATCTAGCAGGAAATTTGTTTTCTATAATGAGACTTGTAAGTCGGCTAGCCGCCATACTCATCATGGAAAAGGGGAGTTCGAACCATGAAAGGCAGCATGAAAAACAAAGCGACCGCCATCGCGCTTGCCGCGTTGCTCGCGACGGTCACGGCTTGCTCTAACTCGAATCCGGAGAAAGTCTCGCAGTCCGAAGGACAAGCCGCAGAAACGGCGCAACCGTCTTCCGCAGCGTCCGAGGAGAACGTCGATCCGTTCGGCAAATACGATCCTCCGATCAAGCTATCCACGGTTAAAATCTTCAATGCTTCGGACAAGTTCGTACCTGGAGAAACGGCGGATAAGAACGTTTGGTTGGATGGATATCTTAAAGATCTGGGCATTGAGATGAAGGTCAATTGGTCGGTCGTCGGGGACGAACCCGGAGGTCCGGGGGAACAGAAACTGAACGTCAGCATCGCGTCCAATGATCTGCCGGATATTATCCCGGTCAACTCCAAGCAATTAAAGCAGCTCGTAGACAACGACATGGCGGAAGATTTAACCGAAGTGATCGAGAAATACGCTTCGCCGCAGCTCAAGAAGTTTTTGGCCGTGAACGACGGTCTGGCTTTAAAGACAAGCACGTTCGACGGCAAAGTGCTCGCTCTCCCATACGTGGCGTCCAGCTTGGATGCAGCCTCCATGATCTGGCTCCGCAAGGACTGGCTGGACAAGCTGCAATTGCCCGAGCCGAAGACGATGGAGGACATCCTGAACATCAGCGATGCGTTCGCAAATCGGGATCCGGACGGAAACGGCAAGAAGGATACGTTCGGAATCGGGCTGGCCAAAGACGTCTACGGCGGAGGCCTGTACGACCTGAACGGGTTTTTCGAAGGGTATCATGCTTACCGCAATCTCTGGCTGGAAGACGAGGAAGGCAAGCTGGTCTACGGTGGCGTTCAACCGGAGATGAAACAGGCGCTCGGCAAGCTCCAGGAAATGTTCCTGGCCGGCCAGATCGACGCGGAATTCGGCGTGAAGGACGCCACGAAGGTCAACGAATCCGTCGTCTCCGGCAAGATCGGCCTATTTTATGGTCAGCATTGGAATGCCTTCTATCCGTTGCCGGATTCTTTCAAGCAGGATCCGAGCGCCGAATGGAAGCCTTACCCAATCGTCTCCGCCGACGATAAGCCGGCGATCCCGTCCATCGGAACGGGCGTGAATCCGGAGTCCGTCAACGGCTACACGGCGTTCAAGAAGGGCTCCAAGCATCCCGAAGCGCTCATCAAGCTGGCGAACTACTACGTCGACAAAGAGTACGGATGGGATACGGGAGGCTACGACGACGATTTCCATCAGCCCGATCCGAATCCGGAAGGCTACATCCGCTGGAGGCTGGCCGCCGTGTACATGTCCGATCCCGGCCAGAATATCGGAATCTATCGCGGAGTCAAAGCCGCGCTGGAAAACAACGATCAAGACGCATTGAAAAACCTGCAGGTGAAAAGCAACTACGACATCTATAACCGGTTCATGGAAAACAAAGATCCGGCTTCCTACGGCAACGCGAAGTGGGCAGGACCGAAGGACACGGCTCTGAGCATCTTGGATTATTACGATTCCCAGAGGCTAGGTATCTCCGACCAATTCTTCGGTTCCAAGACGGATACGATGGTCCAGAAGCAATCGACGCTCGATAAATTGCAGCTGGAAATGTATTCGAAAATCATCATGGGCGCCGTTCCGGTAGACGCATTCGACCAATTCGTCGCGGATTGGAAGAAACTCGGCGGCGATACGATTACGCAGGAAGTCAACGCCTGGTACGAATCGACGAAGTAACGATATCCGGGTGGGGAGAGGGGCGTGGCCTCTTTCCTCCTAACCGGACAGGCAAGCTTGGAGGAGAAAGGAATGCTATCGCCAAAAGCCATGCGGCTTCTGCCGCTTCACGTCATGCTGATTCCGCCATTGGTCCTGCTCTTGATCTACAGCTACGGTCCGATCGCCGGGATTTACTTGGCTTTCGAGAAGTTTATGCCTTCCAAGGGGATCTTCCATTCCCCCTTCGTCGGACTGGACAATTTCAAGTATGTCTGGGAGCTGCCGGACACGAAGCAAGTGTTGCTGAATACGGTCGTCATCGCGGCTATGAAAATCGTTCTGAACCTCTCGGCTCCTATCGTTTTGGCGCTTCTGCTGAACGAGATTCGGATAAGGGCGTTCAAGAGGGCTGTTCAGACGATCGTCTATTTACCTTATTTTCTATCTTGGGTGCTGCTCGGCGGCATTCTGATTGACATTCTCTCGCCTTCCGAAGGAATCGTGAACGGATTTTTGCAAGCGCTCGGATTAAAACCGATCTTTTTCCTAGGGGACCCGGGATGGTTTCGGTTCACGGCCGTCGTCTCCGATCTGTGGAAGGAAATCGGATTCAACACGATCGTGTTTCTGGCGGCGATCACGAACGCGAATCCATCGCTCTACGAAGCCGCGGTCATCGACGGAGCGAACCGGTGGAAACAAACGATTAACGTTACGCTGCCGTCCATGCTGCCAATTATCGTGCTGGTCGCGACCTTAAGCTTGGGGAACGTCTTGAACGCGGGATTCGACCAGATTTTTAATTTATACAGTCCGCAAGTTTACTCCACGGCCGACATTCTGGATACGTTCTTGTACCGGATCGGCATCGTGGATACGCAGTACGGGGTCGCGACGGCGGTCGGCTTGTTTAAATCCGTCATTTCCTTCCTCTTTATTTCGGTTTCTTACTTTTTGGCCTACCGAATAGCCAACTATCGAATTTTCTAGAGAGCGGTGCAGAAACATGGTTGGTAGATTATCTTTTTCTAGAAAAGCGTTTAACGCGTTCAATTACGGCGTATTGGGTTTGTTTTCGATCCTATCGCTGCTTCCTTTCGTCAATATGCTTTCCTTATCGTTAAGCAACAAATCGGCGGCAGCGGCCGGGCTAGTCAAGCTGTGGCCGGTCGGATTGAACCTCGATTCGTACCGTTTCGTGTTTTTGCGCCACGAATTTTTTACGGCGTTCGGCATCTCGATCGGACGAGTCGTTCTAGGGACGGCCATTAGCTTACTGATGACGTTACTGGTCGCCTACCCGCTGTCGAAGGAGTCTAGAGCTTTTCCCGGAAGAACTCTGTATGCTTGGGCGTTTGTGTTCACGATTCTCTTTAACGGAGGGTTGATTCCGTGGTACATGACGATCAAGGCGACCGGAATACTGGATACGATCTGGGCATTGATACTGCCTGGGGCCGTGCAGGTGTTCAATTGCATCTTGCTGTTGAACTTCTTCCGGGGATTGCCGAAGGGGCTGGAGGAGGCGGCTTTCGTAGACGGTGCGAACCACGTCAAAATCCTGTTCCGGATTTTCGTCCCGTTGTCGACTCCGGCGCTTGCGACGGTAGCTCTGTTTACGATCGTCATGCATTGGAACTCCTGGTTCGACGGGATGATCCTGATGAACTCTCCAGATAAGTATCCCTTACAAAGCTATCTACAGACCGTCGTCGTCAAGCTGAATACGTCCTCATTCGCTTCCATCGATCCGGTGCAGGCGAAGCTGTTGAACCAGATTTCCGACCGCACGGTAAAAGCGGCGCAAATCTTCATGGCCACGCTTCCGATTCTTCTCGTGTATCCGTTCTTGCAGAAATATTTCATGTCCGGCATCGTGCTAGGGAGCGTGAAGGAGTAGCTTCAACATCCTATGAATGTGGGGGAATGAACTTGCGAACGAAAAGTCCGATTTACCGACTCGGGATCAAAGCGGCGGGAATCGCCGTCGCCTTGCTTCTTCTGATGCAGTGGAATGCGGATCGGCGGGTATTTGCGAATACTTCCGGAGACGCCTACGTGCAATTCGACGCGGCTAACCGGATCTGGACGCTCGGAACGGACTCGGTCGAGAAGAAGCTGCAGCTCGACGGCAGCGGCCGATTCCTGCTCGTCAGCTTTCAAAACAAGCTCACCGGCAAAGAGTACGTCCAAGGCGCGCAAAATTCGGACGAATTTCAGATCGAAGCGGGAGGCGCGACGTATAACGGATCTGCGGGAGGGTGGACGTACGATTCCCATTCGACCGAAGTGCTGTCCCAAGGCGAGCTGGAGCTGCGGATCGTCTTCCATAATTCGGTTTTGCAAATCATTCGCCATTACGTCGTTTTCCCCTCTACGGGAACGATCAAGGAGTGGTCGGAGTTCAAGAACGTATCCGGCGGAGCCCTTAACGTCTCTTCGCCTTTTATGTTTAAGCAACGCGTCATGCAGAACGATCTCATCGATGTCGACCTGCAATACTTGACGGGGGGCGGCAACTTTACCGGTTCAGGAATGTTGAAAACGGTCCCGATGACGTCGGCCTATGCGCGCACGTTCGATTCGTACGATTATCCGGAAGTGACGATGGTGGACGGGCATTACGAGTTCGGATTGGGAAGCTACGAGCAGGGAACAGCCGTCTACGACACCTTGTTCGTGCTCCGAAACCGGGCTTCTTCCGAGGGGATCTGGCTTTCCTTCGATTATAACGGCCACTGGGTGGCACAGGTCGGGAACTTCGGCACGAGGATCAACCTGAGCGGGTACGCCAGCGTAACGAACTATGAGGTCGCGAACGGCCAATCGATTGCATCCCCGAAGACGACGATGGGCGTGTTCCAAGGCGATCTGGACGATATGGGCAATACGATCGGGGATTACACGTATCGCTATCTGTGGGATTACACGCGCAACGATTTCCGGCAAGGCGGGGGAACCTGGCAATGGCGCATCAGCCCGCAGATGCCGAGCGCCTTCGAATCGATCAACTACAATCGGTACATCGGAGGGCATACCGTTCATATCGATGCCGATTGGTACAGCAACAAAGGCGATTGGGACGAGGCGATCGAGAGCGACGATTTGAAGAAAACGAGCGATTTTTTGAAAAAAAGCGGCATGCTCTTGAAGCTGTGGTCCCCGCTCTGGCAAGCGGATTACGGATCGCGGGTCGTGAACGAGCATCCGGATTGGGTTGCTGCCGGGGACGGGGTCGGATTCTACGGTCTGCATCTGAACTTGGCTAATCCCGACGTTTTTTCCTGGATCCTGAACAAAGCCAACGAGATGCAGGCTGACTTGGGGCCTTTCCAGTGGCGTTACGACGGCATGCCGTCTTGGAAGGTCGCAGGAAGCGACAACGATATGTTGAAGCAATCGGAAAACTTTTTTTACCTGTTGAAGGCGTTCAAAGACGCGAATCCGCTAGCTTGGATCAACGGTTGCTCTTCCGGAGGCGAGACGTTGCTGATGGAGGCGGTGCGCTTCTCCGATACCCAGCAGGTGACGGACGGGAACGCCCGCCATTACGCGAGTTACTATCAGTCCTTAAAGCTGCCCATCGACAAGCTCAGTTGGCCAGGATCGATGCCGGACATCGCCACCGACTTCAACACGTACGATCCGAAAGACCCGGAGATTCGGGAAAATACGCGGCGGCATTACGAATTCGGCCGGTATTTGGACGCTCAAGGCTTAAGCGGGCGCTGGGTCAAAGTGTTCCGGCCTACGGCGTCGGATGGGAAGGATTCGACTCACCTGCTGCAAAAGACGAACGGTAACCAATCGAAGGCAATGATCCAGTTCAGCTCCTATACGCCTTACTTCGGAGAGAACGTCACCATTTATCCTAAAGGGCTGATCGATACGGAAAGCTATTCGCTGGGTTGTTATCTGGGAGGCTGCGTGCCGCAGACCGCGACCGGCGATTACTGGAAAACGAACGGCGTGACGATCGCGAATCTTCAGCCGGGCGAGACGATCCTGTTCAATGTGACGGATTATCCGGGATCGGGAACGGACAATACGGCGCCGTCCGCGCCAAGCGGCGCGGTCAAGAAAACCGCCTACAATATGGATCGCTTCGGCGTGGAGCTTAGTTGGACGGCCGGAGCGGACGACCGTTGGATCTCCTACTACGAGATCGAAAGAAACGGAGTCGTTATCGACAAAGTGTCGAAGGGCACTTACGATTTCATTGTCGACGGCGACATCGGCGACACGTACCGCATCCGCACCGTAGACGGCGACGGCAATGCGTCGGGGTACGCGACCGCGGCTCTGCAGCCGGGCGGACCGTCCGCTCCCGCGCCGACGACGATTCCGCATCGCTTTCGGGCGTCGACGGATTTATCTTCGTCGCAAGGCCAGGCCAACTGGGCCTATCTGCAGCAATATGCATCGTACGGCGGCGACTACATGTATTTGACGAATATGAATTGGGATTCTTCGAACCTCAGATGGAAGGGCAACGAGGATTACGCGCTGATCGCGGGGAACTGGATGTCCCCTGGAGAGACGTATAACGCGGTGCGCAAATGGATCGCTCCTAGGGACGGCACGGTCGTCGTCTCCGGCAAAGTCGCGCTTGGACAGTCCGGTCAAGGAGGCGACGGAGTCGTCGTCCGCATCAAACGGAGCGGCGCGTATCCTTTCCTGGAAAGCGAGGTATGGGGGCCCTATACGCTCGACGGCAACGATAACGTCGGTCTGTCCCACGATATCGTGCTCAACGTCAAGAAGGGAGAGGCTCTCTATTTTAACGTGAACAAGCGGGGTAACTCCTACTACGATGTGACGAATTGGGATCCTTCCATCGTCTATGGTACGCCTTACGTCGCTTCCGCCGGTTTTTCGGATTCGCAGGGAACGAATCAATGGCGTTATCAGGAATGGAACGGAAGCTCGTATACGGATATGACCGACTATCAAGCCAATGGCGGCGTCTGGAAAGGCAGTCAGCCTTACGTGCTGATCGGAGCCGGGACGCAGCATCCCGACGCTTACGATTCCGTCCGGACATGGGTCGCTCCTACGTCGGGCACGATCGTCGTGACCGGAACCGCGAGGATGGGCGGATCCGGAGGAGACGGCGTGAACGTAACCGTGAAAAAAGGGAACGACGTCTTATGGGGCCCCAACGCGATCGACGGATCGGATACCGACTCCGGGGTGAGCCATGACTTTCAAGTTTCCGTAAACGCGGGGGATCGGCTTTATTTTATCGTTAATCGAAACGGCAACAACTATTATGACGCTACATTGTGGAACCCGGTCGTTACAATGTTGGACTAGGGGACCTTCCGGTTTCCGGTAGAGGAGAAAGGAGGGGATCCGAATGATTACGGTGCTGGAGCCTTCCGCTCATTGCGTTTATCAGCGCGATTGCGAAGGGGCAGCGGATATTCCTTTCGCGGTGAGAATCTCATCCGAATTCGGAGGAACGATCGAGGCGAGGTTGCTTGCCGAGGATGGCGAAGCGATCGGTCGAGCTATCGTAAATCGGGAAGGAACGTTGTCGACGGGGATTCGAGAAGAAACGTTGGTCACTGCGCGGTTAGAGCGGGTGTCAGTGGGGACCCGAGAAGGAATATGGATTGCAGGAGGGTTCGAGCGAGTACCGACGGGTTCCTACCGGATGGAGTTGTTTGTCCGGGACGGGGAGGTGGAGCGGGAGAGCCTATGCGTCGAGGCCGTCCACGTCGGAGATTTATGGGTTCTCGCCGGACAATCGAACATGGAAGGCTGCGGCAAGCTGGTCGGCGTTGAACAACCGGAAGACGGTATCTGCTGCTATTACATGGGCGACCGGTGGGGGATCGCCGAGGAGCCTTTGCATTGGTTTAACGAATCTCTCGATCCCGTCCACTGGAGAGTGCCGGAGGAAGAACTCGGAACGACAGTCGTCTGTGAGAGACGGAACAGGAGCATCGGCGCCGGGTTGGGGCTGGCCTTCGCGAAGGAAGTCCGCCGCCATGAAGGAGTCCCGGTCGGGCTGATCGTGTGCGCCTATGGGGGATCCTCGATGGCCGATTGGGGGCCGGTTCGGATGGATGAATCGGGATCGACCTTATACGGGGCACTGCTGAGAAGAGTGCGCAAGCTCGGCGGCCGCGTGAAAGGCTGTCTCTGGTATCAAGGAGAAGCGGAAGCCAACGAACGAGATGCGCCGCTATACGCGGAACGCCTTCGAACCTGGGTCGCTTCTTTAAGAGAAGATCTCAGAGATTCCGCTCTTCCTTTCGTTTACGCGCAGCTGTCGACCGTTCATTTTATGGATGCGAATTCCTCGTGGTGGAACGCCGTCCAGGAGGAGCAACGGCTGGCGGAAGAAGCGCTCGCTCCGGCCGCGATGGTGCCGACAGTCGACGCGACGTTGTCGGATATCATTCATGTCGGTACGGAATCGATGAAGGAGATCGGTCGCCGAATGGCTTGGCAAGCGCTTAGGATCGCTTACGGCCGGCAGGCATATGAGACGGGGCCGAGGCCGGGCGTTATGCGCTGGAACGAGGAACGTACCCTATTAAGGCTGGAGATCGAAGGGGCGCATGGGAAATTGCACGATTCGGACAGGGTGTACGGGTTCTCGGTCGAGGCGGATGACGTTCCAGTGCCGGTCAAGGCCGCCGTCTCACAGGATGGTAGGAGCATAGAGCTTCGTTTCGAGGAACCGGTTTCTGCGGTCGGGCTATTGCGGCATGGAGCCGGCTTTAATCCGACGGTTAACGTTGCAGATAGCAAAGGGATCCCATTGCCCGTTTTTGGGCCGTTGGAGATTTGAAGAATATGTCATAGCAAAAAGCAAGCCTTCCTGTTTCGAGGAAGGCTTGTTCTTTCTTGATTTACTTGGAAATGTGGCGGATAAGTGCGTTTTGACACAGGATTAAATGCCTGTCCGAAGCATCACACACGATTTTCTTTGCGAAATGCCGACGGGCTCATGTTCATATGTTTGCTAAAAACCCGGCTTAAATAGAAACCGTTCTCATAGCCGCAAGCCTGGGCGATCGCGTCGACAGTCCAATTGCGGGTCATTAACAGCTTGACGGCCTGCTGCATCCGCAGCTCGGTTATAAAAGCGATCGGCTTCTGGCCGTAACAAGCTTGGAAGCTTCGGCTTAGCTGGACAGGCGTTAACTGGTAGGCGGCTGCAACATTTTTTAGCTGGAGCGGTTCGAAGGCGTGCTTCTCGAGATGGTCTTTAATTTGCTGCATGGCCGGGTCCATTTTGGCGGATTTGCTACCGAATTCGAAGTTCTCATGCGCTTCTTTCCAAAGCATCATCCATAGATCCCGCAAAAGATGCTCGCGGTACTGCACGGCAAAAGAGGAACGGTCGAGCGCATAAGTGCGAAGGTCGGCGCTGTTATGGGCAACGCGAATTTGATTGGACAGGCGAATCCTCCCGCAAGGATGATCATGATCGGAAGCCGCTTCATAAACAAACCGCAAAAAATGAAACGTAACTGCGCTAATAGCCTCCCGTTCAAACCTATGGTTCGGTGGACAAAGAACGAGATCGCCGGCTCCGGCAATTCCTTCATATTCACCGATGCGATAACGAAAGCTGCCCGTCTCGACCAAGAACAGAACCCACTCCCCATATTCATCGTAGCGCAGCTCGAATTGCTCTTTTTCCAACCAGTAGACGTGCAGAAGAAGCTGGGGCAGATTGGGCAACAACATTCCCTCCTTAAATTTTGAGTTTAGCCGATTCTAGCGGTCTGGGGGACCGTTACGCGAGCGAATTCGAGGGATTGATCGCCTCTAGCGGTCTGGGGACCGTTAAGAGGGGACCTTGGGTTGTGATGTTGGTAGCCTGAACGAAGGGGATAGCGAGAAAATGCCGCACATCGGCGCTTGGACGAAGCTCCGGCGAACGCCTGGGGAATGCCCTGCCAGGCGATGTAAGTTAACTGGTCATTCGTGATCGTAAGTGAAATTTTAGATATAACAAATGAAATAAGGTGCATTTTATAAAGCTTATAACCATTATATCATGAAAAATAAGATACATTTAAAATCTCAAACTTGGAGGTTTAGAACGATGAGACAGGAGATCGTAAAAGTCGATATCACGGTTATTGGCGGAGGCTTGGCCGGCGTATGCGCTGCGGTAGCGGCGGCACGACTCGGCAGCAAGGTAGCGCTCGTGCATAATCGCCCCGTTCTGGGCGGCAACTCCAGCAGCGAAGTGCGGGTATGGGTGTGCGGGGCAACAGGACACGGTATTCATCGGTATGCGAGGGAAACGGGCATTATGGGCGAGATGTTCGTCGAGAACCAGTATCGCAATAAGGAAGGCAATCCGTATTATTGGGATCTGGTCGTTCTGGAGACGGTGAGGAACGAGCCGAATATTTCCTTGTATCTGAACACGGACGTGCATGAGGTTGAGGCTGAAGGGCCTGAGGCTGATCGCCGCATTAAGTCTGTGACGGGGTGGATGATGGCTTCGGAACGGCGCATTCGCTTTGAGAGCGAGCAGTATATCGATTGCACCGGCGATGGACTGGTCGGTTTCCTGGCAGGCGCGAAGTATCGTCTCGGACGGGAATCGAAGGATGAATACCAAGAAGCGTGGGCGCCGGACGTTGCGGACGAGATTACGCTCGGCAGTACGATTTTGTTTTATACGCGGGACGAAGGCAGGCCGGTGAAGTATGTGCCGCCAAGCTTTGCCCGCGATATTACACAAACGACGATTCCGTTAAAACGGGTCATCCGCAGCGGCGACTCGGGTTGCCATTACTGGTGGATCGAATGGGGCGGCGAGCACGATACGGTGCATGACAATGAGAAAATCCGCGATGAGTTGTGGGCGGCGATTTACGGCATATGGGACTATATTAAAAATTCGGGCCAATTCGATGCGGACAATATGACGTTGGAATGGGTCGGCGCCGTTCCGGGGAAACGGGAGTACCGACGGTTCGTCGGCGATTACGTGCTGAATCAAAACGATATTTTGGCGCAGAGAGAATTCGAGGATCGCATCGGCTTTGGCGGCTGGTCGATCGATTTGCATCCGCCTCAAGGAATGTATGCAGAAGAGAGCGGCTCGAAGCATCTGTATATGGACGGCGTCTATCCGATTCCGTTTCGCAGCTTGTATTCGGTGAATGTGTCCAATATGCTGATGGCCGGGCGCAATATTAGCGCGACGCATGTCGCTTTCGGCACGACACGCGTGATGGCCACCTGCGCAGTGCTGGGAGAAGCGGCGGGAACGGGAGCGGCCCTGTGCGTCAAGCACGGGGTAACGCCGCGAACTGTCGCCCAGGAATACCGGCACGAGCTCCAGCAGACGCTGCTGAAGCAGGATGCCTCGGTCATAGGCGTCGCTTATGCCGACCCGCACGATTTGGCCCGTACGGCGAAGGTCGAGGCTTCAAATTATATGCGCAGCATTCGGATTGAACGATCCGACGAAACCGCGATGCTGGCTGAGGATGTCGGCATTTTGCTGCCTGTCGATCAATTGTCCAGATTGGAGCTTCTGTTGGACGCGAACGAGGCGACGCAACTGGAGATTGAACTGTGGTCTACCGGTCGCCCGGAAAATTACGTTCCGTACACGAAAGAAGCTTCCGTGCTGCTGGACTTGCCTGCCGGAGAACGGCAGTGGGCCTTGTGCGATCTCGCTTGGAAACCGTCTCAGCCGCAGAATGCGTTTATCATTGTAAAAGCCAATGCAGCGGTAGAGCTGCATCTATCGCACGAGCCGATGACCGGCGTGATCGGCTTCGTCGGCACAAATACTACTCGGGCTGCGGCGACGACGGAAAATCGCGAAGCCAGTCAGCCGGTGCTGACATGGTCGATGAAAAAATACGCGCGCAAGCCTTTCTGCCTACGCACAGTCGGAACAACGGAGGTCTACTGTCCGTCACAGGTGCAAAATGGCTTCATCCGGCCTTACGGGGGACCGAATATGTGGGTGTCCGAACCGTCGAACGAGCCGCAATGGCTTGAATTTTCATGGGATGAGACGGTGGTGGTGAAGGAAGTGCAGCTCGTTTTCAACGACGATGTGAACGAGGATCTGATTAATTTGCATCATCATCGCACAGACTTTGAGGTCATACCCGAGTTGGTGAAAGATTATTCGCTGCAAGCCCTGATCGATGGGGAATGGCGCACGATTCATCGCGAAACGGACAACCGCAAGCGGAAAAGGACTCATCCATTGTCGCAGCCTGTAGCGACTTCGGCGTTAAGGCTTGTACTGGAGGCGACTAACGGTTGTTCGCGGTTTGAGGTAATTAGGGTTAGCATTTATTCATAGCGCGCGCCGAGCCTGCATGTTACAGCCGAAAATTTCTTTATAAGGCTGGCACTTCAGCAGATGGCGAACCCTGTTATCCTTGTTACGGTACTGAGCGAGCTCTACTAAATTATAAGAAACTGCCCTGATCTCAAAGGACTCTCCTTCGAATGGGGCAGTTTCTTATTTAAGGTCTCTATGACGGACGTTATCTGGAAGTGTTGAACACTTGGAATAAAGCGGATTTTCCGCTTTATTTTCGCTTGCTGGGCTGAATCGGTGAGAGTAGGGCGGACTTTCCGCTTTATTTTTCGGATAATCCGCTTTTTCCGAATTTAAAGCGGATAAGTCGCTCTATTTTCTTCAAAATGTCCGATCCCCCATAATTAAGGCGGCTTCTCCGCTCTAGCGCAGTACCTTCCAACTGGCGTTCCTCGACGAACAAACATCAACCCGCGCTTTTCAAACTATCGAACCAACTGATGAACGCTAAGCCGAACCGGAACGTCTTTGTTGTAGGTGAAAATATAGAGAGCGTCGTTCCAGACGTAAGTCATCTCGTACTTGCTGCCGCCGAGCGTTTGCTTAAGACCTTTCTGCTTCTCGTCTTGGAGCGTTCTCGCAAGCTGCTCCAGCACCGCTTTGTTCCAGGTGTTGATTTCGGTGACCGCATAAGCTTCCGGATTGTCCTCGTCGGCGATCAGCTTAAACGAGAACTGATGGGCCGCGTAAGTGAAATCGAGCGGCTCCGGCGGTAGATCCGGTAAAATTTCCACTTCGTCCGGATTTGGCGACGGTGGAAGCACTTTGACGATTCTAGTCTTCGTCGCGAACGAAGCGGTGGAGGCTGCCGTGCGGATACCGGTGCTGACTGAGCTCGACCCGCCAGAACCCGAACCACCTGAATTAGAAACGCCAGTACTCGACCCGTCAGAACCCGAACCGCCGGAACCCGACCCGCCAGAACCCGAACCGCCGGAATTAGAGCTGCCGGAGTTCGACCCGGCCGCATCGGCACTGTCTCCGCTTGGGCTAGTTGGGTTCGAAGTCTCTCCGTCGTTTGAGTTATTTCCGGAGGCGGCGCCGTCGTTGGCCGCCGATTCGCCGCCATTGCTGCTGGGCGCCGATCCTTCCGAACCGCTCGAACCGGAGCTGCCCGAACCCGAGCTTGACTTATCCGAGCTTGGCGAAGCTGCGGCAGGGTCGCTATTCGGATTGTTCGCTCCCGATTCGGAGTCTGCGGGAGCGGAGGCTTCCGGATTTGAACCGCTGCCGTTGCCGCTCTCCCCTGCGGAGCCGTCGGCCGGAGACTCCCCTTCCCCGATCGGCTCAAGCTCTTCGGGCAAAGGCTCGGCTTCGCTCGCCGGAGGAACGTCCGGCGCTCCCAACAGCTCTTGAAGCTTCGGCTGAGAGAGGCCGAGGAAGCCTTGGACGTCAATTTTACCGCCCTTGAAGTAGCCGGTATAGACAGCTGCGCCGTCCGCGTCGAGCAAGCTGCCGACGCCTTCGTACTTGTCGGATTTGAACTTGCCGGCGTACTGGGCGATGCCGTCGGAGCCAAAAGCTTTGCCGTCGCCGTCGCGCAAGCCGCCGACGAAGCCGCCCTCGTACAAGACGATGCCTTGCTCGTTCAGCAGCTTGCCGACGCCGTGATAATTGCCGAGCAGAAAGGCGCCCTCATACTTGGCGACGCCGGAAGGGAAATATTCCTTACCCGCGCCCGACAGAACGCCAGCGAGAAATAATCCCTCGTATTGCAAAGAGCCGTCCGCGCGATACAGCTTGCCTGCGCCCTCGTACTTGCCGCCGTTAAACGCGCCCTCATAAACGAGCTTTCCGCTCTCGTCGTAGAGCTTACCCGCGCCCTGATACTCGCCGCCCGCAAAAGCGCCCGCATACAGCGGTTGGTCCGGCGCAGAGAACAGCGTCCCCTTGCCTTCGTATTTGCCTGCGGCGAAGCCGCCGTCATACAGGACCGAACCGTCCGGCTTGAACAGCGTGCCTTTGCCTTCGTACAGATCGGAGGCAAATTGGCCGCGGTAGAGGAGAGAGCCATTCGAGTCGTACAGCTCGCCCTTGCCCGACTTCAGCCCTTGCCCGAAGTCGCCAATGTACAGCAGCGTTCCGTCCGGGGCGAACAGCTTGCCCGAACCGGAGAATTGGCCGTTCTCCAGAGGGCCCTGATAGACCAGGTTGCCGTTCGCGTCGACGATTTTGGCCAAGCCGTTAAAGCCCTGCGCCATCGCGGCCGACGCTTCGATCTTGGGCGTTCTGGAGAACCACTTGTCCACGAACTTCGGAGGCTTGATGAAGCCGAAGTATACGATTACAAGAGTGAGCAGAACGAGGATGACGAACAGCTTCTTGGCGATATAGAACGTTCCGATCTTCCAATAATTCTCCCGCGAACGCAGCTTGCCGCCCATAATGCTGCGCATCCACTTGACCAGACGGCGAATGATCAGCTTGGGAAGGTTTTTGGCGCGCTTGAGCGGCATAATGACCAAGCGCTTGACCGGCTGGATGAACGGCTTCAATATCATCTCTATCATTAGGGCACCTGTATCGTCATTTGACCTGGATTTACGATCTGAATAACCCCGCCGAAGTTGCACATGCACTTGGAAGAATTGTTCAAGGCGGGCATGTTGGCGACGAGCACTGTAGGGGAGCCCGGCACCCAAGGAGCGGCGATGGCGGGCGTGCAGGGCATCGGAGTCAAAACGCCGAGAGCCGCGGCTGTAGCGGAAGCGACGGCGGGATTGGCCATCGAATTGCACATGCCGAATGGGGCGATATTGACGAAAGGTTTATTGTCCATGATGTTGGCGATCGGCATTGCCGTCGTCGTACGGTTAACCGGAAGTACGTTCAGCATGCCCGGCGCCATGCCGAACGAGCATTGCAGAGAGGCGCCTCCGCATACAAGCTGACCCATTGACCCATCCTCCATCGGCGCGATTGCGCCAATCTTTTCTATCAATTTCCATACTACAATATTACTTGAAAATTGTCATTTTACATAGGAAAAAGGGTGTAAAATGTCGGCGTTTATAGTACGATGGAAATAATAGGCTAAGTAGCGGATATAGGTACTGAGGGGATGTCAATAGTGGAAAGAGACGGTAGAACGAAATGAGAAAACTGGCGTTGTTGGCGCTTGTCGTCGCATTGACGTTGACGGGGCTATCGGTTTACCGGATTATGCAGGAGGGCGGATGGCAGAAGGGACCTTGGTCCCGCCAAATTGCGCTCGAGAATTTATCGAGGGCCGCGGAGGCGACGGGAGATTCTCTTGTCGTCATTGGGCAATCGAAGCAGGACATTTGGCGTCTGTCCCGCGAGGGCAAGCTGGAGGCTAGCGCGCGGCATGCAGGCGTCCGCAGCGATTCCCGTCAGGACTTTACGGAGGTGGCCATAGACGGCGAAGGGCGACTGATCGTGCTCGATACGGTGCTCGATTCCTACGGGCTGATCGTTCAGAGCGAGCGAATCGTCCGTTACGATGCGAAGGGCGGCTCTCCGGAGACATTGTATGAATGGAAAGGCAACGGCACAAGCAAGCGAGTCGGGCAAATTCAGGGCTTGCGGGTGATGGGCGACAATCTGTATTTCTTTCTGGCCGCATCGGAGAAGATCTTCTTGATGCAGCTTCCCCTCCAAGGGGGCCAGCCGCAAGCGAAGTTTTCCTTCACTTTGCCGAAGGATCGTTTCTTGTCGGAGATTGAGGGCACGGAGCCCGGACAGATCTACTATACGACGAAGCGCGGCAGCATTTTCCGGGTTGCGGAGGATGGGACGAGCCAGAACCTATATCCGCTTGCGAATATGGATCGCACGCGCAAAAACTTCCCCGAAAGGCTGTCGATCGCGCCGGACGGCAGTCTTATGTTCGTCGACCGCCTACTAAATGCCGTGACGATCATGCCTACGGGAGGAACGGGACTGAAGGTGCTGCTCGACGGATCGGCGATCGTGCAGTCGGTTCCGGACGCGGAGAGCCACGAGATTATGGATGTCATTCCGATGATCGGCGGCGGATATGCAGTCGTGCTGAACGATCGCATCCTGCTCTACGACGGAATGAACCGGCTGGTCAAAGCGCTGACGAATGCCGGCTATTCCGGTGGAGCGCTCGCTTCGGGCTGGATTAGCTGGGGAGCTGGCGCGCTGGGTATCGCGCTGCTGATCTACTCGCTGTGGCTCGTATACGTCCATCTGATGAATCGTCGCGTGTCTCTTTTTCTCAAGCAGGGGGTTGTTATCGTTCCGATTATCGTCGTCGGCATGGTCCTGCTGTCGAATTCGATCTACAACGGATTTTCCTCCCGAATGGAAGAGGAGATGCAGCGAGAGCTGGCGCTCCTGGCCCGCAACGGGCAGCAGCTGATCGACGGAGACCGTCTGGAGAAGCTGAGCTCTCCCGCCGATTATCGCAACGAAGATTACGAGCTGATTCGGGATAAAATGAACTTTATTTTCGCGGACGAGCAAGACGTGGAGCGTCAAGGTTTGTACAGTACGCTGTATAAATACGACGACGGCCAACTGTACATCATCATGGACGACGACGACGGCGTAAACATGTTCAAGCCGTTCGAGATGAACGAGGCCAACCAACTGGTTCTGCGCGAGGGCAGCATCCAGACGGGCCAATGGGAGGACGCTAACGGCAAATGGCTGTTCGCGATCGGTCCGGTCTATAACAGCAAGCAGCAGGTCGTGGGCATCTATGAGACGGGACGAGATTTAAGCGTTCTCTATCAAGCCAACCGTACAATCTATCAAAATATTTTGCAAAATATCGCCATTATCACCGTCGTGCTGCTGGTCGTCATCCTCTCCGGAACGTTCTTTATGCTGTCGACGGTACGCAAGCTGCGCAAGAGCGTTATGGCGATGGCCGACGGCAATTGGGACGTCGAGGTGAGCGTCAAGAGCCGCGACGAGGTAGGCGATCTCGGGGAGCAGTTCAATCGGATGGCCCGGTATATCCGGCAGTATGTATCCGACATTACGAGCTTCTCGGAGGTGTCGTATCGATTCGTTCCGCAGCAGATTTTCAAGTCGCTGGGCAAAAAGGGCATTCTCGATATTCGTCTCGGCGATCAGGTTCAGCAGGATATGTCCGTGATGGTCGTTAATCTGCGCGATTTCCGCAAGCTGTCGCAGACGCTGACGCCGAAGGAAAACTTCAACTTCATGAATTCGTTCCTGCGCCGATTCGGTCCGCTTGTGCGTCGAGAGGACGGCTTGATCAGCAAATATCTCGGTGCGGGCTTCATGGCGCTGTTCCCCGGCTATGCCGAGGAGGCGCTCAGGGCGGCCATCGCGATTCGCGAAGAGCTGGATCAATACAACGCCAATCGAAGATTATCCGGCTACGCCCCGGTCGATATCGGCATCGCCATCCACCGCGGTCCGTTAATGATGGGCATTATCGGCGAGGAGAGACGCTGGGAAGGCAACGTTATCTCGGATGATGTGCACTTGACGTCAACGATGGAGAAAATGTCCGAGGAGCTGGGCGCATCGGTGCTCGTGACGCGGGATTTGTTCGAGCAGCTGCGTGAGCCGGAGCGCTTCCGCCATCGCTCGCTCGGACGGATTACGCCGGAGGGGCAAGATCAGGCGATCGAGCTGATTGATGTGTACGACGGTGATCCGGAGCCGATTCGCCAGGCTAAGGAACGCACGAAGGAGCTGTTCGAGCGCGGGCTGATGCTGTGCCAGGAGGGCCGATTCTACGACGCGCGCGAGACGTTCGTCGAGGTGATCAAGCATAATCGGATGGATAAAGCGGCCAAGCTGTATTTCTATCTCTGCGACGAGTACTTCCAGAAGGGCACGTCTTCCGGCTGGAACGGCACTCTGGCGGTTTAAAGCGGAGAGGGGGAGAATGGCATGGGCATGATTACCCGAACATACGAAATTCGGCTGCTGGATTCGGAAGAGCGGGCTCGCGGCATTGTGGAGTTTCTGTTCTCGGCTTTTTCGTTCGACGATACGAGGTATACGCCCGGCGAGGAGGAGCAGCTTCGGACTTTGCCGTATCGCGCGCTCGCCGGACAGGCAGTCGTCTGGTACGCGGTCAACGAGCTTGATGAGATTATCGCGGTTAGCTGCGTGGCCGAGAACGATCAGAAAACCGGAGGCTACAGCTGGGATTACGTGGTCGTGCATCGGGAATATCGGGGCTGGGGAATCGCGGGAGCGCTGCTGGAGCGAATGCTGGATTATTTGCGACAGGCGTTCGCCCGGTATTTGATCACGTATACGTGCAGTCTCCCGGAATACCAGACGATCCGCAGACTGTTCGAGAGAAACGGGTTTACTTTGATCGGCCAGTGTCCGGACTATTATTTTGACGGGGAAGATCGGTTGATCTACTGGCTGCGGATTTCATAAGAAAGTTGAGTAAGGCTATGATGGTACAACAATGGATTCGCCGATTGGGGATTATGACGGAGGACCGGCACAAGCTCGCGCTGATGGTGCCGGTCTTCCTGCTGTGCGGCATTGCCGAGATGCTGAATTACAACGGCTTTATGACGTTGTTTAATCAGCGCTTCGGCAGTGTTTATTTGCCTTATATCTATGTCGCCGAGGCGGTTATCCTGCCGCTGGAAGCGTGGTTTATGACCTGGTTGGCCGGCAGGATGACGAAGCCGGGATTGATGCGGACGATGTATTCCCTGATGATCGGAATCGTCGCCGTGAATGCGGTTGTTCTGTTAGGGCTGAGAGCGGCCGGGATCGATTTTCGTTTCTATTATCCGTTTTTGTTTTTGACTTCGAATTTTGTCGTGCGTCAGCAGACGATTTTGCTGTGGAGTCTGGCCGTCGATCTGTGCCCGACGCAGCAGGCAAAGCGGCTAATGCCGTTCTTCGTGGCTGCGGCGACGCTGGGCGGCGTGGCTGCGGGGCTAATTACTCAGGCGGTGAGTCCTTGGGTTGGACCGGACATCGTCTATGTGCTGGGACCGCTGTTCCTGCTGGCCGCTCTGTATAACTACCGCAAAGCGATCGCGGATTATCTGGTGCCGTTGGCGCTTAGATCGGCGGGGAGCAGCGAGGGGGAACAGGAGACGCTGTCGTCGATGGATTATTTCAAGCGGACGCTGAAGTCTCCGTTCCTTCTTGGCGTTCTTGGAATGATGACGGTGATGCCGGCGCTTTATTTTCTGATGGAGTTCGTGTTTCTGAATACGGCGCATACCGCTTACCCGAACGAGGCCGACTTCGGCAAAATGTTCGGCGTCGTTACGACCGTTCTATTCGCGCTGGCGTTCCTGCTGCAGCTCGTCTCGGGGCGCCTGATGGCGTGGCTCGGCGCGAGCGGCATGCTAGCGGGCATCTCGGCCGTCTATGTGCTGGCGTTTGCCGCCGCATGGGGATTGATCGGTTCCCCTATTGCGATGTTCGCGGTTTCCGGGAGCTACATGCTGACGTACTTGCTCATTTACTATTCGGCTGAGCCTTCCTATCAATTATTCTATAAAATGCTGCCGCTTCAGCAGCGGGACGGCTTCCGCTACGTGGCGCAAGGTATTGCGACTTTCGCGGGCATTTTGCTTGGCGCGGGACTTCAGTTTCTGCATACCGGCTTTGGCTGGGGGTTCGCGGAGCTGGCTGCGCTTGGCTTGGCCGGAGCCGTGGTCATGTTCGTGCTGGCATGGGTCGTTCGTCAGCTCTATATGAAGGAACTCGTTCGCAGCTTGCAATCGGCCGGTCTTTCGGAGGATAAGGAACTGGCGGAGAGCTACAAGGAGTTTTTCCGCAATCCGCGTACGATGGGCGTTGTGCAGACCATGCTTGACAGCGGAAGCGAGGAGGCGCGCGAAATAGCGCTTAATCTGCTCGGACGCAGTCGGGATGTCCGCCACATGTCGCAAATTCTCGCGCGGATCGACGATGAAAGCCCGCGGGTAAAGATCGCCGCGCTGAAGGCGCTCGACCTGTCTGGCTCGGGACTTCCGGAGATGGTCAAAGTGGCCTCGCTGCTGGAGGACCCGGAACCGGATGTCCGCCAGGAAGTCGTGCGCCAGCTGGCTCGGATGAAGCATATGCCTTCTCAGGCTTTTTTCTTCCTGCGGATGAAGCTGCTTGATCCGTCGCCGATGGTGGTCGCGGAAGCGGTCAAGGCGATGTATATGCTGGAGAGCGCGCAAAGCTACGAGGCCTGCTACGAGGTGATCGAGCGGATTTTGCAGGAGGGCGGCGAGGAGTCGATCCACGTCTGCCGCGTTGTGGGCGAGCTGGGGCTGGATCGTTTCGCACCCGAGGTGAAGGCGTTGCTGGAGGACCCTCATCCTGCGGCCAGAGTGGCGGCAACGGCTTGTCTCGGCGTGTTGAAGCGAACGGAGGTCGCACCCGGTTTGCTGGCGAAGCTGCCGGCGGCGGATCAGGAGCTGTACCGGGTGACGGTGCAGGCGCTGATCGATATGGGCGACGGCATCGTTGCCGCGCTGAAGGAGGCGCTGCCGGACGCTTCGCCGAAGAGCTGGAGCGCAGGTACTACGGCGCTGGCGCGGCTGTTGCCGGATGAGCAGGTTCGCGGCTGGCTGGCAGAACAGGCGGCGGACAAGCTGGCCGAGCATGCACAGTCGTCGCTGCTGCCCGAGGCCTATGGCGAGCTGGGGCGCACGGATTTGGCGGAGCTGGCCGCGCTTAGGCAGCGGGATCTGGAGCAGACGATTCACGAAGGCGTCTGGGCGATTCTGGTGCGGTTGACGGATGAGCAGGTCGTCGCTGCCGTTAGGAAGGCGCTGGCGGACGAGGATGAGGAAGTCCGCAGCGGCGGGCTTGAGGTGCTTGCGGAAGGCATCGGCGGCGTGCGCAAGCTATCGCAAAGATTGGCGGCCGGATGGGAAGCCAATGCGGAACGCATGGAGAAGCTGACCTTGGAGGAGGCCGCCGCGGCGGTCGCTCGGTCGGCGGAATCGGCCGACGATTGGTGGCGGGAGATGGCTGGAGAATGGCGGCGAGGGGAGGAGGCGACGACGATGAAGGAAGAGCGGGGCGCTAGTGCTGGTTCGGGTGCGAGTGTAGGCGTAGGTTCAGGTGGCGGGGCAGGAGCGGGTGCTGGCGCTGGGACTGGTTCTGGCGCGGGGGCTGGTTCGAGTGCTGGGACAAGTGCGCTTGGGCGGTTAAACAAAGTTGTATTTTTGAAGAAAGTTCCGTTTTTCGCCGACCTGTCGCTTGAAGAGCTCGGCTTGATCGCAGGCGCTGCGACTGAGATGACGTTCGAGGACGGCAGCTATTTGCTGCAGCGCGGGGATAAAAACGGTGCGATGTACGTCGTGATCGACGGCAACGTAGAGCTTAAGAGCGTCTCTGCCGCCGGCTGGGAGGGCACGCTGGGCGTTCTCGGAGCCGGCGAAGTATGCGGCGCGACTTCGGCGCTGGACGAGTCGGCCTCCACAGTGAGCGCGCAGGCGTTTTTCGGCGACGTCCGAGTTCTAGCGCTGCAACGTGAGGATGTCACGCGGCTTGTCCGTCTGTATCCCGAGATCGGCATCGGCCTTTTGCGAGCTTCTCTTGCCCGGATTCGGCTTTTGGAAGAGATGCTAATGAAGATTGATTCGTAGAATCACACCAAGTCAAACGTTCAGGGGCGCTCGTATAATGGTCTGCCAGACCGTAAGAAGTGTCTAGATGCTCGGATTTGCTCGCGTAGCGGTCTGCCAGACCGTAAGAAGCGTCTAAATGGTCGGATTTGCTCGCGTAGCGGTCTCCCAGACCGTAAGAGGCGCCTAAATGGTGGGATCTGCTCGCGTAACGGTCTCCCAGACCGTAAGAGGCGCCTAAATGGTCGGAACTGCTCGCATAACGGTCTCCCAGACCGTAAGAAGCGCCTAAATGGTCGGATCTGCTCGCATAACGGTCTGCCAGACCGTAAGAAGCGTCTAAATGGTCGGATTTGCTCGCGTAGCGGTCTCTGAGACCGATACGCAAGCAGTTTTGGTATGCGATTGGCACTGTATCCTCAAGTGTGTTTGTTCAGAAGATATGTAAGTGATTGGCCTGTAGGGAAAGTATGACCGAGTTGACATTGCTCGGACGTTCCCGTATATTGATCGGCAAAGCCCGCCAGAGGTTAGCGGGCGCGTATTAGAATCGGAGGAAGACACAATGAGCGGAGCAGGACGAAATCGGACGCGCGGCGGACAGAAATCCGGTGGTCATGAGAATAATGGACGGCGGGATCGCGGCGCTTCGGGAGCTGGACGGAATGGCGGAGCAGCGAAACGGACTGGAGGAGCTGTACGCAGCAACGGCGGATCGTCGAGTTGGTCGGATGAAGGCAGTCGGAGTGGCGTGGTGTCTAAACGATCTGGGGGAGAAGTGCGCGGTGGTGGGGCGAAACGTCCAGGAGGAGGCGCGAGAAGCGGAGAGAATGCTGCGAGGGCCGGGGGCTACGGGCGCAGCGAGCTTCGTGAGCATGGCGGCAGAAGTCAACGGGCGGAACCGCCAGTAAGAGGAGAAGTAGGGGCGGATCGTCCGGCTGAGCGAAATTCCGGCGCCAGACGCGGGGGCGCGGGCGGACCGGGAACTGTGGCGCGAAGCGGCGGACAACCGCAGCAACTGCTCGGCATGGGACGCATCAAAGGCGAGTGGATGGACATTCGGCTGCCCGACGGCTTAGTCGGTGCTCCACTGTCGGTAGTTGCCAAGTATTTGCCGCTTCCACCGAAGCATCTCTCCAAGTTGCTGCAAAATCGTGGATGCCTACTGCAGGGGGCCAACCTACGCCTGCATCTGTTTCCGCGAGAACAGCGGGACTATCCGTCCGATTGGATGGAACTCAACATTCTATATGAAGACGAGTTCACGCTCGTTGTGAACAAGCCGGCAGGCATCGAGGTACACCCGAGCGAGAAGGGGCAGCGCAAGACGCTCGCTCATGCGGTTGCTGCTTACTACGAAATGACGGGCCAGGACTTGCGCGTACGTCACGTGCATCGCATCGACAAAGATACGACCGGACCGGTACTATATGCGAAAAACGAATTTGCCCAGTACCAGTACGATAAAGGAATGCGCGAGAAAACGATCGGACGCGTCTACCTGGCGTTAGCCGAAGGCGGCATAGAGGGGAACAAGGGCAGGATCGACAAACCTATCGGTCAGGACCGTCACCATTCCACGCGCCGTCGTGTCAGCGAGACTGGCGATCCTGCCGTGACTCATTACGAGGTCGTTGAGCGCTTTGCAGATCACACCCTCGTTCGGCTGCATCTGGAGACGGGACGCACGCATCAGATTCGCGTCCATCTGTCTTCGATCAACCATCCGTTGGCAGGCGACGGACTGTATGGCGGCAAGAGAACGGTCATTTCCCGGCAAGCTCTGCATGGCGAACGGTTGATCTGGCACCATCCGTGGACGGGGGACAAGCAGCAGGTTACGGCCTCGCTTCCGGATGATATTAGAGAAGCGCTAGATAAGCTTCGACGCTAACAGAATTTACAACATAAGAGAACAAACAAACGCCTTCAAGAGAAATACCTTCATGTCGTGGGATGTGGGGGATGATCTTGGGGGTGTTTTTCGTTGTAGTAAGTGATTTAGATAAGAGGTTTATTAATGAGGATAGCTACCAGGGTCAGATTAATAATCCTCTTACGTTGAATCTGTATACGTATGTTGGGAACAATCCGTTGACCAGATGGGACCGAGTGGGTATAACTGGGTTGAAGACCAGTGGAACGGATTTGCATCTGGGATGAAGGAAGTTCATTCTTCGTGGTATTCAGCGGCGGATTACTGGAGTTTAGGACTAGTGTCCCAAGTTAACGATTATATTCAAGTAAGTAAAGAAAAGCCGATGTCTTTGGAGCAATGGGGTAAAGCAGCAAATATATTTATACAGGTTACACCAATGAAAGCAGGAACAGTGGTTACTAAGACAGCAACCGGAATTACTTCGACAGTAAAAGCAGCAAACAAGGTGAAATGGACAGCAGGTAAATTTGCTGAAGGAAAACTGGATAGCCACTTCCAAAAGCATGTTATTAACAGACAAGAATGGTCGGATCTGGGGTACTCTCTAACAAAAGCAGGGCTTAGAGAGGGCAATAAGTTTGTTGAATAGTGAAATTGGTGGGGGTATTCGTGGCTTCACATCTAAAAGTGGCTATGTTTTTCGGTACAACACTAAAACTAATGAATTTGCAACAGGTAAACCTGATGGTACTATTGAAACACTATTTCGACCCAAAGAGGGCCTAAAATACTGGTATGATCAAGTGAAAGCATTTGGGGGAGATTTGGATTGAGTACAAGAAAGTACAATTGTCCTTGTTGCGGGTATGCCACATTACCTTCCGAACCACCTGGTACTTTTGATATCTGTCCCGTATGTTACTGGGAAGATGACAATTTACAGTATGCTCAACCAGAAAGGGAAGGAGGGGCAAACGACATCAGCTTATTAGAGGCTAGGCAAAACTTCAAAAAATTTGGAGCTATGTCACTAGAATTCACGGATAAAGTGCGTTTACCGTTTGAAGACGAACGATGACTGTTCAATAATTTCTAACTGTTTTAACAAGCTTAGAGTGCCTATGTCTAGAGAAACTGGGTTTGAATATGGCGCGGCTGTCGCCGGGCCAACAAAACCTAACCCCCGCCTTGCGGCAGCATAAAGAACCACACCCTAACCTGATGACCAGAGCAAACGGCTTGCCCACTTGTTGATTCCCCCCCCCCCCAATGTTGTCAGGTTAAGGGCCCTATAGCCCCCGCCGCTTGGTCTTTGTGAATTTATTGGCTTTAGTCTGCTTGTCACGCTTGAAAGTACGATCCTTGACGACGGGGACGATGTTGCGCTGCAGTTCTTCCAAAAATCGTTCGTGCATCTCGTCCCTTTTCCCATCGTCGTCTTCGAGTACCATTGCGATGAGCCGGTTGCGTAATTTACCAACCAGAATGTTTTTGTTGATTCGGTACTCGGTATATTTCAAGTGATCGGTTCGTTTGGTTTCTTGCAATTGTTCCTCGGCTTCTTGTTCCATGACCGAAGCCATATTGCTGAGCAGTACGGTGGCGTAAAAGTCTTGTTCGATCAACTGGGGTTTCTGACCCGAAAAATTCTCAATCTCAAACTTATGCTTCAAATCGTCGAACCGGGTTTCCACGCCCCATCTCTTGAAATACAAGGGCTTACTCGCTTCATAGCTCAGTTCGTCGGCACTGACGTTGGTCAGCAGGATTTCCGTTTCGCCGGTGGACAACTCCACTTTGATGACACGAACTTGCAGGACGGTTCCCGGTGCAAGGCTCTTCCCTTGCTTCTTCAGCTCTTTCGCTCTGGCCTTCGTGATTTCGATCGTAACGACCTCATCCGGTCGTGTCGTGTTCACGATTTCTTTGTAAAATGATCCCTGGGCCCGCATCAGGTAAGAGATGCCCTTTTCTTGTAAATACAGCATAAAGTCAGCGGACGGATAGCCGCGATCGAACAGGATCAAATCACGCACCGGTGCGCTCCTCAATTGGAGCATGTGCTCGATATTCCGTTTAGCCAGATCGCGTTCATTGTCATCGTAGCGGCTCAGGCAGGTGCTGATCGCCAGTTTGTTTTCCACGTCGTACAGATGGGAGGAAAGCGCCCTTGCAATCCGAAACCCGACTTTATAGGTCGTCGTGTACCCGTATTCCTTCTGTGTTTCTTTGGTGTTTGGCAGCTCCATGACGCTTCCGTCCATCGCCAGCAGCCGAAATCCGAGGTAGGTTTTGAAATCGCCATCCTCGTAATACGCCCGGATCAGTCATTTAGCAACGTGAACGCATCCGGCAGCAGCTTCTGACGGGCTTCGGAAAAAGATTGTTTCGTGTAGGTCGTCTTCACCGCTTCTTCTGGCATGAACATCTCCCGAAACTCATCCAGTTCCAGTTGCGTCGATTTTCGAACCATTCGTAGAATGAGTGCCACGAGCGGAAAGAATCCGATTTTGCGATTCCGTTTAAAATCTTTTTCGTTCTTCTTCGCTTTTTCTTTCAACTCGTCGCTTCTCATTTGGCCAAACACGCGACGTAAGATCGCTTTTCCGTTTTTTTCACAACTCTATCGTCCGTTTCTATCGTTTACCTCTACTATACCAATTTCTACTAACCTGACAACATTGCCCCCCCCCCCCCCCCCCCCCCCCCCCCCCCCCCCCCCCCCTCCCCCCCCCCCCCCCCCCCCCCCCCCCCCCCCCCCCCCCCCCCCCCCCCCACCCCCCCCCCCCCCCCCCCCCCCCCCCCCCCCCCCCCCCCCCCCCCCCCCCCCCCCCCCCCCCCCCCCCCCCCCCCCCCCCCCCCCCCCCCCCCC
>NZ_QRDZ01000010.1:213305-254955 GCF_003386235.1 Cohnella phaseoli | reverse complement strand
GAATGGGTCATGAGTCTAGATGACCGGTCAAAATTCTTCTGGCCGAGAAAGAACGTGAAATAAAGAGCATAACTGCGACATGAGTCGGTTTGATATGGAAGACTCCGGAATTAGGGGGTCGCACCGATTTTGTACGACCAACCACACAAAGTGGCTACATCCCCCTGAAAATAGAAGTGTTTATACGATATATCGTACAAATGGTGAATGAAAAACATTTACACCCCTACGTCATGCAGAAAAGTTAGCGAATTTTATACTTTCCGATAGATCAAAAAAGAGCGACATATTTTTCGCTCTTTCAACAGAATATGGTATGATCGGAGGTACAACAGTATAGGCTTTGAGGGCGGTTGGCTATCTCCCGGAAGGGAGGTAATGCCATGGAGGTTAAGGATGCTTTGGCGCTAATGATTTCATTTGCGACCCTAATCGTACTTATACTTTCATTCTTTAAAAAGAAATAAACCGCCCTCACCCAAGGCTGCGGTTTATTTTCAATCGCTTATCCGGAAGCCTACCGCCCTTAAAAGCGGCTGTTGTGGGGAGTCGTGTTAGCGCACGGCTCCTCTAACTTTACATCTCTCTAAATTATACCACGATGATTTATTCTGTAAACAAGTAAGTTCCTACCTAACTCCTCGCTACACCTTATTCCAAGCCTACCAGCCCTGCTCACTAAACGCCTGCATCCATCATAACCGTCGGCTGAGTTTCTTGCTCCTTGCCAGGTCGCTTAAGCGTGAGCGCCAGCAGCAACCCGGCAGCCGCGAGGATAGCGATCAATAGATACACATTATGAAACGCGTGCGACATCGCATCCGGAATAGGCGCCTCGCCTTTGCCCGCATAATAGCTGGTTCGATTAACTAGCAGCGTTGTTAATCCCGCGATGGCGAACGATCCGAAGACCTGCTGCGCGGCGCTTGTCAACGAAGTCACCTTGCCGACCAATTCCTTGGGCGCCGTCTGGATCAGATGTGTGTTCAAGGCAATGAAAGACATTCCCGTTCCGAACCCGATTAGCATGCGTGGAATCAAGAACAACCACGGACTATCGCTCGGATCGATAAACGAGAGCAGATAAGCGCCAACCGTGACCAATACCAGCCCTCCGACGACTAGCGGACGCGCGCCGATCCGGTCGAACAGCCGTCCGCTAAACGGCATCATGACGGCCGAGGCTAATGCCTGCGGCAACGTCCATAATCCCGCCTCGAACGCACTCATTCCCATCAGACGCTGCATGAAGTAAGGAATGGCGAAGATCAGTCCGAACATGGAGAATTGCATCACCCACTGTACCACGATCCCGCGAGTAAATTGTACGGAACGGAAAACCCGCAGCTCCAGCAAAGGCTCCTTCTTGCGCCGAAGCTCGATGACGGCGAATAGAATCATCGCCACGGCGCCTACGGCCAGACCGGCGATCGTCTTTGCGGAAGACCACCCTTCTCCTGCTTCGCTCAGTCCGTATGACAGCCCGCCGAAAGCAAGCGGCGCAATCGCGATTCCCGCGTAATCAAGCGGAGCCGAAGCCTTTTTCGGGAGTTTTGGCAAGTACAGAACGCTCAACAGCACCCCGACGATCCCAACCGGAATATTGATCAGGAATATCCATTTCCAATTGACGTAATCTACTAGATACCCGGATACAACCGGCCCAAGCGCCGGGGCCAGCAGTACCGGTACTCCCATCATCCCCATAATCTTCCCCACCGATTCGGGAGGACTGATCCGGTAGGTCATCGCGAAGGCGATTGGCATGACCATTCCACCGCCAAGCCCTTGCACGATTCGGAAGGCGATCAACTGCTCCGCCGTGCCGGCGAATGCGCAAAGAATCGAACCCACGGTGAATAAAATAATCGATACGATAAAAGTCTGCTTCGCCCCGAAACGATCGGAGAACCAACCCGCCATCGGAATTACGATGGCCTGAGCTAGCGAATAACCGGTGATCGTCCATTGAATGAGGCTTAATGAGCTATGCAGATCATCGGCCAGCACCGGAATGGCGACATTGACTGCCGTTGTATCCAAGATGACCATAAACAACCCGACGACAATCGCGATCAACGGCGCAAGAAGCGAACGGATAGATGAGGACTCACCTGCATGGGTTTCGGCTGACATTTACATCTCCTCCAAGGTAATCATTTGCTTGCAACTAAAATAGCACATCTCATTATACAAAGTAAACTAAATAAATAAAAAAAGTACAATTAGTAAACAGTGTTTATATTCCTGGAGAGATGCTCTATACTAGGGCGTGTATGCATACTCCGAAGATAGCAGATTTGGCCGAATTTTCGTTCCATGCAAGGAACTTTTGTGAAGGCGTACCGGGGGTACGTCAAGCAAAAGTGACGAAGCAGGGGAGGTGGAAGATGCCCCTGAGCGGGTTTGCATACACGCCCTAAAGTTGGTCAGTCAGGAGGTGTTGCGAAATGTCAGAAACCCAATGCGATCCGTTTTTCGATAAACGGGAGAAGCTTGTCATGCGCTTGATGCCCTATGTTCAAAAGTACGGCTTCAGTCCGTTAAAAATGGACGATGCCGCCAAATATATGGATATTAGCAAAGCGACGATGTATAAATATTTTGCTTCGAAAGACGAAATCGCGGAATGTATCATCGATAAATTCGTGCTGTTCGTGTCCAATCAGATGCTGTCGGAGGCTCCCCCGACGTTATCCCCGGAGCCGCTCTCGCAGCCGTCCGCAGAAGAACGGAAGTTCTACAATGAATCTTTCACACAAGCGTTTAAGCTCACAATTAAGCTGTCCTTTTATTTGACAGATGTACTGCTTCAGGATCTGAACACAACCTACCCTAACTTGTCGTCCAAGCTGGGGCAAGCCGTAGAGCTATGCAAAAACAAGCTGGCCGACTACTTCGATAGCGGCATTCAGCTTGGCGTATTTTATCCGATCCATACGCGCATTTATCTCACCCAGGTCGATCTTGTTTTCCGAAAGCTGTTGGACCCCAAGTGGTTGATGCTGCAAAACATCACGATGAAGCAGGCGCTGATGGATTTCTACAAGATGGTGAAGCACCAGGTTTTCTACGAGAAATGGATCGACGAAGACGACTCCGCAATCGACCTCTACTTCGACAAAATGATTGCGAGTATGCGTGCGTACGATTGATGCAAACGTCGAAAGCCTCCTTCGTTGTGAAGGAGGCTCCGAGTATCATCCGCTACAAGTCCATTCGATCCGTCCTAAAGCTTCCCCGCCCAATCCTTCCTCTCAAGTTGATAGTAGCTATATTTCTCGTCATCCAGCTCGATCGTCCCCTTAAAATGAAAACCGCATTTTTGTATGACCTTATTCGATGGAACATTCATGACTAGAGCAATAGCGCTAAGCGCCTCAACGTTCGCATTCGTAAACAAATAATGAATCATGCCTTGCGCAGCTTGAGTCGTATATCCTTTACCTCTATGATCTTTCGAGATGGCATACATGATTTCCCGGTTGGGCGGGGGCAATTCGTCCTTTATTCCCGAACAACACCAACCGATCAATTCTCCCGTCTCTTTCAAAATAATGCCTAAGCGGAGACGAAGATCGCCAATGTCTTCTCCTTGCGCGACTGCCTTAAAAAACTGTTTGTTCTCCGGAATTTCATAGTTGAGCAGCCAATCTTCTCGTTGTTCCTTCGATACGTTCCAGCCAGGTAAATACTCGTATATTTCCGGTTGCCAGGTGAGAGAATGAAAAGGCTCTAAATCAGCAGCTCTGAATTCTCTTAGCAGAACATCCTTACAGTCAATCTTAATGTCCATGATAGATCCCCTTTAAAGCTATAATACTTCACTCGGCATTATTCAACTGAGATTCGCCCAATATAAGTCCGTTCTCTCGCCTCATCTGTCGAGAATGCGATAAATATCCGTTTCGACGATGGGCTCCAAACATAATCCCTGTCCATTCGCACGTAATCGTCCAATACCAAAGCAGGGTCTGTCCCATCGACATGGCTGATAACCATTTTTACGCCAGGCACCTTGTCATCGATACTTTCCCCAATCGCACCGAGTAAGTATGAAAGGTGCTTTCCGTCTGGCGAAAACTGCAAGCCATGAGGGCCCACACGTCCGCCATTCACGCCACTTTCATAAAACGGTTGTTCGTATGGGTTTCCGCCCTCCACGTAATTGGGATTCTTTCGCGTGGATTCATCCAGTTCGACAGGCCATTCCAGTAGATTGGCAATGTCTCCTTTGCAGTCGTACCAAGCAAACTTCCCGTAGTCCGTTATGAGCAATTGGCCCGCTTCTTTATGAATCGCATAATCCAAATAGTCTAAATTCGACGTGTCTATAATCTGCTTTTCTGTACCCTCTGGTAAATGAATAATCTTCAATCCAATTACATCGTCAAATCCATTCGTAGCCACAATACTTACATCAGGAACAAGCCACCTGAGTCCGCCCCAAAACCCCTTTTCGTAAGAAAGAACCGTGCTTTTCCGTGTCGCAATGTCATAATACGCTAGCGTAGCTTCAAACCCGGCGCCATCCCCCAAATTGACACCCGTTGAATGCAAATAGTAAAAACCGCTCCCATCGCTTAGCCAGAGTGGATTTCTGTCTCCGTCGCTGTCCGTCCATTGCGTCTTGTCTCCCGTATCCGTAGCTATGCCCCAGATGCCCGGAGTATTCATATCCCACTCCGCTATCCACTTTCCAGTTGGGCTTTCCACTTCCCAATGTCCTGGAGGCATTTCCTCTACTATATCGTCCGTTTTTGTGATAGTTTTAGTGTTCATATCGATCAGGGCCCAATAGGAACGATTCGTTTCTATATCTGTCTGCATATCCGTTAATTTCACTCGCAGTTCACTGTCGCTAAGCGCTTCTATTGCCTCAACATAATGCTTCGCCGGCAGCTCCACATATTCTTTAAGCGGCAAAACGGGTATTTCAGCCTCTGAGTCTGCGGGGTCTGTGGGGTCTGCGGACGCGGGCGGACTCTCTGGAATCACATCGACTTTATGGCTCTCCTCTGTCGGCACAGGCTTATCCTTGGTACTCGTGCACCCAAACATAGCCAAAATAAGCAAGAGCACCATTCCTGCATGAACCAACTTCCTCATTTTGGTCCCATTCCCTTCATTTGAGTCTATAAGAACATAGACGTTTTTGAATTTGGAAAGTTGCGTTGTCTCTACCGACCATCCTTCGTACGCAAAAAAAGTGGTTTTCAGCACCACATGCAAACACCAGAAAAGCCGTACCTGCACTTGTATGTGTGCAGGTACGGCTGTCTCTCTTGGACAGTCGATGATCACATGTCAATGATCCAGAAATCCGATATCCTCCATTAGCCGTTTCAGCATCACTGCCGCTTGCGCTCGTGTGGCCGATTCCGCCGGCGCTAGCCGATCCGGCGTTATTCCCTGAATGATGCCGTCAGCGACAGCTTCCGCGATCGCAGCCCTGGCCCAAGGCGATACCTCTGCCGCGTCGCTAAATCCGCTTGGCAAGTTTGTCGTCTGCCTAGTGCCAGTCGTCTGCCCAGTCGCCAAGACGCGCGCATTCGTCAACATCACCGCCATTTGTTCCCGCGTAATCCGCTCATCAGGCGCAAATCGCGACTCGCCTAATCCGTTCACCAGTCCGCTTCTTGCTCCTGCTTCTACCGCAGAGGCATACCATGCGTTTGCCGCAACGTTCTTGAACACATTGCCGGTAGCCGCGGTTTCTGTGCGAATACCGAGCGCCCGCACCAGCAATGCCGTGAACTCCGCACGGGTAATCGCGCGGTCCGGCGCATAAGCCGTCTTCGACACGCCGCTGACAATCCGCTTCGAAGCCATCTGTTCAACCTGAGATTTCGCCCAATGCCCTTGCATATCGGCAAACGTAATTGGAGCCGACTCCATCACCGCATAGATGCTGTTGTGCGGCATCCGCATCACAGATTCCGAGCCGCGGTCGCTATCATTCGAGGTGACCGCTGGAACGAACGTAAATGATTGCGCGTCAGGATCGTACAATACAGCCGTATAATTTCGTTTCGCCATCCCTGCATCCAATACGATGGACTTCATCATGTACGTTCCGCCAAAGTCGCGAATTTCCAGCATCTGTCCACCGCCCGTTACGAACAAGCGGAACTCCACCGCTTCGCTGAGCAATGTCATGCCTTGCTTCCGAGCAACTGTCACAAGCTCTTCTCGCTCCGATCCCGTTAAGGTCCGGATGAGAATATTCACCTTCATATCTTTCACGTCGACGCCAAGCTTGTCCGCCAATTGCTTCAGATCCAGCACGTTCACTTCCAATTGAAAGCTCGAGCCGTTCAAACGAGCTTCGAAGGTCACATCGGAACGAACCGACATCGCTTCCCCTAACAGATCGGCAGGCAACTGTAGATTCACGCCTGACTTATGGTCGTTTATGAGGATGCGCACGAGCGGACGCTCTACGGTTTTCAGCAATTTCGGAAGCTTGTCCACCACCTCTTGGGGCAATACCACTTGATCGAGGGGACGGCCCTCCTCCTGCTTCACTTCCTTGATATCCTTCGGAGCCACCTGGATGACAATGATCCCTTTATCGATGAAAACCTCTGTCTTCGGTTCAATATCCTTCTTAGGCTCCACCTGATCGACCGGGCCTGGCCCGGATGGTGCAGTAGGGTCAATGCCAGCATTGTCCGCTCGCGGCGTTGCGCTTGCCTCATTGGAAGAGACGCTGTCTCCCAAAGCACGGTTCGCGACTACCGTAAAGTAGTATGTCGTGCCGTTCGTTAGACCGGTTGCCATATAACTGGTTGTCGAACCGCTAACCGTATCGATCGGCACAGCACCGTACACCCCGGAAGCCGTTCCTCCATATACCTCGTAGGTCACGGTATCCGGCACTTCACTCCAATTCAGTACGACTTGCCCATCCCCTGCAATCGCACTCAACCCTGGCGAAGGCGTCGAATCTATTACGTTTATCGGGAGCGTCAGCGTCGCTCCCGAGCCGAATGTGAATGTCAGGTTCACCGTGCCGGTCGGCTGAGCGGCAAGAAATTCCTTCCTGATGGTGACCGTACTATCCGTTACCGAATAATCCGTATCACGCACAAGAGTCGTTGCATCGCTGGCAATGCTCGCGAGCGGGTAACCGTGCAACGTTAACGTTGTCGTGATATCCGCATGTTCCACCGCGCCAGCGTATTTGTCGAAGCTCGCAACGCTAGGACTGATCGTGTTCTCCGGCATCACGTTGAACGCATACGCGCTTGCGATTCCGGCTGTTACCCCGTCCCCTTGTGCCTCAAGCGCCAGCGCATAGAGCACATGCCGACCGTAGGTGGCCGAGGACACCGTCGCCGCCCAGTCTTCGCCGGACACATCCGCCCGCTTCCATTCTCCCAGCGTCTCATCCAACTGGTAATATACACCTAATACTTTAGCGGGATTCGGGTGATAAGCATTCGTAATACGGAAGGTACACGCGTTATTTATTCCGCTTGCGACATGGCCTGGCAAAGGTACAATTTCAACCTGCAATGGACTACTCGACGTACGACCGGCGCCATCTATGACGCTCACCGAGTCACTGGCTTGATTGACAACATAGATGCGGTTCGTCGCCGTATTCACTGCGATTCTTCCGGGCATCTTCCCCACAGCTATCGTCTCCATCGCATTGCTGTTGCCATCGATGACGGTAACGGAGCCGATAGACATGGAACTGTTGAGATAGATTTTATTCGTTGCCGGATTTATCGAGATATCCCGATGTCTGCTTCCCATTGCAAGTGTAACTGTCGAGTTGTCTGCGCCGTCTATGACGGTCACCGTATCGCCGAATTCCGCCGAGACATAGACTTTATTCGTCTTGGAATTAATTTCAAGAAAAGAAGGACCGCTTCCGGTTGCGACCGATTGTGTCGTATGGTCTGCTCCGTCAATAACGGTCACCGTGCTGCTCATTTGATTGGCGACATAGATTTTGTTCGTAACGGAATTGACCTCAATCTCGAAAGGAGTCGCGCCTACAGCTACCGTCTCTGTCGTGTTGTCCGCACCGTTGATAATGGTGACATCGTTGCTGTCGGTATTGCTGACATAAATTTTGTTCCTGATCGAATCTATCGCGATCCCATAGGGACTATCACCCGCTACGACCGTCTCCACCTCGTTAGTCAGGCCATCTATGACACTCACCGAATCGCTGTTACTATTCGCAACATAAATTTTATTCGTGATCGGATTCACCGCAATGTGATATGGACTATTACCCACATCTACAATTTCCGTAGAAAG
Source organism: Cohnella phaseoli (assembly GCF_003386235.1). GTDB lineage: Bacteria > Bacillota > Bacilli > Paenibacillales > Paenibacillaceae > Cohnella > Cohnella phaseoli. Next base: position 246,675 of record NZ_QRDZ01000010.1, on the reverse strand, counting down.
GTCCACACCGTCTATAACGGTAACCGTATTTTCACCCATATTGGCGACATAGATTTTGTTCGTCACTTCGTTCACCGCAAGATCATAAGAGCCGCCTGTGGCCACCGTCTCAATCGTATTGTCCGCGCCGTCTATGACAGTCACCGTGCTGCTGTAGTAATTGGGGACGTAGATTTTGTTCGTAATCGTATTCACAGCGACCGCGTATGGAGCGTCTCCCACCGCTACCGTCTCCGTCTTATTATCCGTCCCCTCTATGACGGTCACCGTATCGTCGTTCTGATTCGTTACATAGATTTTATTCGTCACCGGGTTCACCACGATCCCATATGGGCCGTCTCCCGTTGCGATCTCCTTGGTCGTGTTGCTTGCCCCATCTATGATCGTAATATTTTCTGCACCAAGAAGATTGACGACATAGATTTTATTTGTAACGGAGTTCACCGTGATGAATTGAGGGTTGGCTCCCGCCGCTACCGACTCCGTCGAGCTATCTGTGCCGTCTATGACAGTCACTGAATTGTCGCCTTGATTCGCCACGTAGATTTTATCCGTCACCGGGTTTACCGCGATGTGTACAGGCGCGTCTCCCACCGCTACTGGCGGCTCCGTCGAGTTGTCTGCGCCGTCTATGACGGTCACCGAATCGTCGCCTTGATTCGTGACGTAAATCTTATTCGTGATCGGATTCACCGCGACCGCATTGGGCAAGCTTTCCACCGTTATGGTCTGCGTCGAATTGTCCGCGCCGTCTATGACGGTGACATTATCGCTCGCTTTATTCACAACATAAATCTTGTCTGTCACAGCATTGACAGAGATTCGATAAGGCTCGTCCCCCGCAACAACCGTCTCCGTCGTATGGTTCGTGCCATCTATGACTGCGACATCATCACCGGCCATATTGGCGACATAGATTTTGTTCGTCGCCGCATTCACCGCGATGTCAATCGGGCCATCCCCCGCATCGATCACCGCGATCACGTTGCCGGCACCGTCTATTACGCTCACTTTGTCATCATCCGGATGGGTGACATAGATTCTGTTCGTCACCGCATTCACCGCGATTGCGGTTGGATGGCTCAAGGTGTTGACTACCCTCGTTTTATTTGTCGCGCCATCTACGATGGTTATGGAACTGTCTTGTTCATTCGCGATATAAATTTGATTCGTGATCGGATTCACTGCCGTGCGGAATGGACCATTTCCTGTTGTCAATTCATCCAATTTCGTATCTGCCGAAGCCAATTGCGGCGCTGACAACCATAAACCGCTCAGCATCGCCAGAACAACCATTATCCGCCAGCCCTTTTTCACAAGTAAAGCTGATTTTCTCATCATGTTCTCCCTTTCTTAATCAACCAAGGATTTGCCTAGTTTTGGATACAAACCAGCATAGCAGACAGCTATGAAAGAACTATGAAAGAACTATGAAAGAACTGCTGCAGCGATTGCCTAATCTGGCAATAAGAAAGAATGTTGTTCATCTGTTCATAAAAAAGAACTCCCTGCACAAGGCAAAGGAGCTATTACTTGTCATCTTCTACTGAAGTTCCGCCATCAGCAGACCCCGTTTACCGCAAGCTGCTTACAAAATCAATGCCTACAGCAGCCAACGCTCCCGCAGCGATCGTCCATACCAGAATCCCAATCGTCATCCACAAAGTGACATAACGCTTGGATGACCCCGACACGAGCGAGATGAACGCCCCAATATGATGACCGAAAATTAAAGGCCCGATCAACGCGACGCCGGGCACGCCGTATTTATTGAATAAATTGCGGGCGCGTTCCATTCGCTTGCCTGAATGGCCGTCGTTCTGTTTGGCTTTTCGACGGCGGCTCAGCTTCTCATACAATACAATAATCGCCATGACGGAAACCCAATTTCCGAAGCATGCGGCGATAATCGTCGGAATAGCGGGGAATCCTATCACAATTCCGACTGAAGCCGCAACATATCCTTCCAGAAAAGGAACAAGCGAGACCAAAAACACGGTTCCCAATTGAATAAAAATATTGGCTTCTTTTACATTCTCCAATATACTCCCGATATCCATCTTTAACCTCCGGACGCTGCCAGCATGATGTGACTTACCGCCCTTGTTTTCTCCAGACTAATCCGTAACCGGCACCCCCGACGACAACCATCCATAAGCAAGCTTTCAAGGCCAGCGCCGCCAGTATTCCAAAGCTCCCTTTCTCTGCAACAACGTTCATTGCTGCCGACAGAATGCCTGTTGGATAGTGTTTATACCAGGCAAGGAGCCAGATGTTGTTCTGTAACGGAATGAGTACCGGCAAAATAACAAGGACCATAATTAATAATGTGGGCAGCAATTTCGTTAATACAATTTCCTCCATCGAATTGTAAGTCAATCCGACAATGACGCCCACCGATATAAAGGCTCCTAAAACAGGCAATAGAACAATCAGCAGCTGCACAACCTGCAAGAAGTTATACCCGGTAATCAAACTGCAAGTCAATACGGTAAGTAAGGAGATTGTCACTGTTACAACGGTTTTGCATCCGAGCAGTGTCAACAAAGAGACTCCTGCGCGATTAAGTGTTCGCCATTCATTCGTTTCTTTCTCCGCAACAATCAGCAACGCCTCAACAAAGACGCCGCAAATCGAAAGAGCCATGCTTATACACACTTGTACTGCGGTAAACATTTGCTGGCCGATCATGTTGTAGATGACAGCGTATAAAATCGGCAGCAGGATAAACATTAACACTTGCGGGCTGCGCATCACGATTCTCGTTTCCCGATACAGCAGCGCACGCCATACGGCGCTCTTTTGCTTCAATTACAACCTCCTCCCTGCCGACTTGCTATCAGTTTACAGCGCTCAATGTCCAATAACCGTAAAAATGCCGTGAAAAGCGTTAAATCGAGGGCGAAAAGCGGCAGCAGGCGGTGAGAGGCGGGGATCAAATATCCAGTTGCTCCTTCAATTCCAGATATTTGGACTTGGATAGAGGGACAGTTATCCCTTGTACGCAATCCAGCTTAAGAATATAACTATCCTTTGTCCAAGCTTCGATCTCGCGAACCTGCTGCAAGTTGACGAGGTAGGAGCGATGACTGCGGAAAAAGCCAAATGGGGTCAGTCGGGTTTCCAGTTGATTTAATGTCATGGCGCAACTGTAGGATAGACCGTCTACGTAAACAACAGTGCTGCCGTCGCGCCCTTCAATGTAATTGATCTCAAACGGATTAAGCAGCATAATCTTGTCGTCGAGCTTGACGGGGACTTTACTGATTTCGATCATTCGCCGGGGGGAGTCGAAACTTGCCTTGTCCGCATCCTGCTGCAACGTTAGAAGCTCCCCTTTTAACAACCGATATGTCTGGTCGCCAAGATCGGCCGCCTGCTCGGCGGAGGCAACCATTACGAGAACGGCTTTATTTTCCTGCTTCAAAAAAGCGATCGCCGCCTGCAAGACGGCTAACGATTCGTGATCCATGATCTGCTTCGATTGATCAATAAAAACGGCAAGCGCCCGATCTTGAAGAATACATCTCGCCCACTGTAAGCTAATTTGCTCGGAAGCGCTTAGTTTGGCAATTAGCGAATCGGCTCTGCCCGTCAATCCGACCAACGAAGCGACTTGTTCAATCCCTATTTTCGAACCGGACAAACGGCTCCAAAACTTTAAATATTCGCTTACCTTCAAGCGTTGATTTATTTTCTCTTCATTTAGCGCGAAAACAAATCGCTCCATGATCCCCTTATCGGCGGCTTGACCATCGAATCGAATTTCTCCGCCGGAAGCATTGTTCAGGCCTTGCAGAAGGCCCATAAGCATTTCGGCCGTTTCATAAGCGGAATAGATTGCAACGGACTGTCCCGGAGCAACATTCAGATTCACCTTCGATAGGAGGTTTTGGTTTCCAATCGTTTTATTTAGATTGATTAGTTCAAGCAAATGCAGTCCCTCCAACCGTTCTGCGTTTCCCTATAATAGCACAAAAGAGGGGACCACCGCCCCTCTTCGCCGCTTCCGTACGTATTGAGATTTAATTCAACCGATGCACCAGTTCATATTTATTTCCGCAAGGATCTTCAAAATAGACGGCGTAATACGTGGGGCTAATCGGGAACAACCGGGGGCCGTCGTTAATCGTACCGCCATTTTCCTGGACCAGCTTCGCAATATGATCGACTTCATCCCGGTCGTTCGCCCAGAAACCAATCAGATTGGAATTAGGCTTATGTTCCCGGTCCTCTGTAATCGCAAAATAAGCTGCGCTAGGCAATTCCCCTTCGGCCGCAAACACCTTCCAATTCAAGCTGTGATACGTTCTCGTAAACCCCAACTCAGGAAGCAGCTTCTCATAAAAAGGCATGACACTCTCCAAATCGTTCACTCTAAGATCGATATGACTAAACTTATTCATCCTTCCCCATCTCCTCTTCATCATTTACCGTGCTTGTATTCTGCCAGATGGCACTCAGAACGCTTTCCCAATGCAGCTTCATTTGTTCCCGCGTATTCGGATGATCCAGATTCTCTTGATGGAAGCTGATCGTTGTTCGATCAGGATGGCTGGATAGCAGCCGGATTTGCAGCGTGGACGGCTTCATCCAATTTTCCTTGCCCCACTTTAAGCGGAGCTGCTTTAGAGGCTTTACGACCCTAAGCTCACCCGAAATCCCTTCTTCGGATGCAAAAATCTCTCCCTCGTTAAATGCAAGAGAAGGTACGGTTCCAAGCCATAATTGTGTCCCTTCGGGCGAAGTTAGAAACGACCACACCTTTTCAGGCGAGAGGGGAAACGTCCTCCTAACCCCGATTTGGAACCCTGCAGCTGCCGTTTGACCCACAAGCTTGTGCGATTCTCTATTTGAATGTTTCATTCCTAATCCTCCTTTAATGTTTGTTAGCACTCACTATCTTTTATTCAAAAAATTAAGGGCTTAAAGCCCTAACAAACAACTCGACACTTGAGCTCATAAAATCTTGTTTAGATTTTGCCGTAAGCTCAGACTTGACGAACAATTGCGAAATAAAAGCCCCGTAATTCATCCACATGAAAGTGATCGCCTGCATCTCCGCATCGGTTGCAACCATTTTGCTCTTTTTCTGCATGTCTATAAAATAATTCGTCAATAGCTCCAATAGCTTCCGAGGATGCTTTTGTGCCTTTTCGCGAATTTCAGCCAATTCTTGATCGCTCAAGACAATGAGGAACAACTTGCGATTACGCTCCATCATTTCATGATACATCCGGCTAATCATGAGCAAGTCGGCTCTCAAGTCCCCTATCACTTGCTCGTCGAAAATTTGGGTCATTTCAATCGAATAATGATAATGGTCCACCGCTTTGTCCAGCAGGTTGATCTTGCTGCCGAAATTACGGAACAGCGTCATCTCGCTGACGCCTGCCGCCGCTGCAATTTCCTTCGTGGATACGCCCTTGTAGCCCTTCTCAGCCATGAGGTCTATTGCCGCGCGCATCAGCTTGGCTTTGTTGTCCAAGATCGTCGTGTTCTCCATAATTATCTTCCCAGCTCGATTCCACTCATTATAGTTAGTACTCACTAACATCATGTTTTAATAATAAAGCGAAGCTGCTGTATTGTCAATATCTCACACAGGCTCGATCACTTCAAATAGAAAAGATCTGTCCGCCAGAAATTCTCTTATATACGCTTGAGCGTACTGCTGTTCCTCCATTAAACTTGCAGTTTCTCTCGGGTCCGAGGCATGATGGCCATAATTCTCGATCATGAACATTACGAAAAAACATTCCAAATCCCGAACATATTCCGGCTCTAACTTTCTAACGCTTTCGTAACCTTGAATAAGCATCCACCGATGCTTAGGCCATAATTCCAACAGGGTCCCTGCCATATCGTAGAGATAGTACCCGTAACCACACCTGCCGAAATCAATTGGATAAGGTTGATCCTCCTTAAAAACCATATTCCCGGAATGTAAATCGGCATGTATGAGCCCATAGTTGTGTTCGTTGGGATGCATCGTCGTAAGTCGGGAGACCACTTTCTCAGCCGCAGCTTGATACAACGTCCATCCTTCTTCGGATAGGAAACGTTCATAATAGCGCTCCAGCTTGGCCATATCACGTCTAAAACTTTCAATTCCCCAAGTCGGTCCTGATTCCGTTTCGATTTCCATTACATAAGCGCCCTTAGCATTTGCAATCCCTTCCGGTACGATTAAATCATGCGATTCGTTCAGCGCTTGCAGCCATAGGAGCTCCGAACGAATTTCCTCTCTGCTCAATCTGCCCGAATGAATGCGCAGCAAATAGTGGCCGGCTGTGTTGGTTTCGATTTTATATGTAATCGTATCGGACAGCTGAACAAATTGAATTCGCTCCCACTCCAAGTCATACTGTTGGATGGCGGATAACGCGACCTTCCTTGCTCTGACTAATAGCGCCCGTCGTTCTTCATCGGTATCGAATCTAAAAAAATCTAACATCGGTTATCGTCCCCGCGTCGTTTATGAATTAAATCCAACTACTTCCTTCTATTTGTTATTGTAACGATCGCGAAGGGACGGATATAGGTAATAAACAACTTAAACTAATTTTACGCAACAAAAGAGGCTGTACCATAAGCCAACCAAGTTGCTCTGAAAGATAATCGATGATAAAGGTTCAAGGGGTATGTACCTCCTTTCTTTGTCTATCGATGATCTCAAGCAACTCTGCTTATGGAACAGCCTCCGTGTTGAGCTATCCCAGCAAATGATCGATAATATAGCGGTCCAGTTCCTCGTAATCGCCGTCTTCCTGCCTTGCCGCAACTTCCGCTGCATTCAACGAGCGCACTTTGTCCGCCAGCCGTTCGGCGACGAACAGGGAGTTCGCCAGATGCTTGCACGCCTTCTCGTCGGATTGCGTCCGCAAAGCCTTGACGTCGAGGCCGACATATTCGCCGCCGCTGCCGTACCCGCTTTCCATCAACACGCGCACTTGATTAAACGCCTGCCGCAGGTTCACCGAACCGAAAGGCCGATCCTGGTCGAACTTCAGGCCGTTCTGATCGTTCAGATGAACGCCCCACAGCTTCCGATGCGCGAGAGCAAACGCCATGTCGTCCGCGGGATCGAGTCCGGCCAGCAAGGAATGCGCCGATTCGATCAGCACCCCGACGCGGCTCGGATCTGCTGTCGCGTATCCTAAAGCAAGCGCGTGGCCTACGGTCGGCACGAACGACTTGTCGACGGGTTCATTCGGCTTCGGCTCGATCATGATGCGGATTTGTTTGTCCGCCTCCAACATCCGGTTGATCGCTTCGGTCAAATAGTGAAGAGATCGGGTGGTCGATTTGTTTTCGGGAACAAAGTTGCCTTCCCGCGCAAGCCACAATACGATGTTGTTCGTGCCCAATTCGTTGGCCACTTCAATCGCCTTTTTGCTTCTCTCATCCGCATAATCGCGCAGCTGCTTAAGATTAGCCGTATACGCGCCGTCCCTTGTTCGCGCATCCTCCCATAACCTCGGCGCGACAAACTCCGGCACCAGCCCCGCGTCGTCCAACTGACGCTTAAGCTCCTTCGCTTTCGTCCGCAGGCTGCGGCTGTCGCACTCGTTCAAGTCGGGCACGGCGTCATCGTCATGCAGCTGGATCGCGTCGAACCCGATCTCTTTCATCAATTCCAGCTTGCGGGCAAACGGAACCTCGGCGCGAACGGGCGGGCCGAACGTATCTGCGCCGGTATGAATATTCCAAGGGCCTACCGAATAACGAAAAGTTGCTGTCATGTTCCATCAATTCCTTCCCATGGCTTTGTGGATCGCCTTAATGGCGTCGTCGCAATCTTCTTCTGTCAAGCTTTGGTGCAAGCTGATCGATACCGCCCGGCTCAGCCAATCGAGCGTATTAGGACACATATCCGGCGAATACTCGACATTGCCCGTATAACTGGCGCAATTCCATGGCGTATCGCGTTCCGATGCTCCTTGCTTTTCCATAATATAAGTCCAGTTCTTGTAAATATGCCGATCGGCAAAACCATTATTGTGGATGGTCCCGTTCGGTATTCCTTCCTCGGCAAGCCGTTTCGAGAAGCGCTCCGCCGTCGCCGCATCCGGCAAAAAGAAATTCAGGCTATACGATACGTCTCCGTCCGGATCGGGAATACGCTGCAATTGAAGCTCCGGAATATCGGCGATGCCGGCGGCGATCCTTTTCTTCACACGCTGCAGCCTGGAGACGAGAGAATCGATCCGCTCCGATTGCGCCAGGCCAAGCGCCGCATTGATTTCGCTCATCCGATAATTTTCTCCGGGGAACAGCTTCACATCGGGATATTGATTCAACCCCCAGAATCCGTAAGCAGAGTCGTGATAAATGCTGGCTCTGGCGTAAATAATATCGTGATTCGTGGCGATCATTCCGCCTTCGCCGGCCGTAACCAGCTTATACTGCTGAAAGCTGAAGCACCCCGCATCGCCGATCGAGCCAAGCGCTCTTCCCTTATACGTGCCTCCGTTCGCCTGGGCAACGTCTTCGATGACGAGCAAGCGATGTCGGCGCGCAACTTCCATGATTTCATCCATTTGGCAGGGGATGCCCTTCATGTGGACCGGTATGATCGCCTTCGTATGAGGCGTAATCGCCGCCTCCAGCGCTTGCGGGTCCATCGTTAACGTGTCGTCCACCTCGACGATGACCGGTACGGCCCGTGCAATCAAAACTGCGGACGCAGTGGCAATGTACGTATAGGCGGGTACGATCACTTCATCGCCCGGGCCGATTCCCGCGCCGATCATGGCGGCAATTAAAGCGGAAGTACCCGCATTCACCGCCAAGCAATGACTGACGTTCAGCCGGTCGCGATACAGCTTCTCCAGCCTGGCCGCATCCGACTCCTCCTGACTGCCGTGAAACCGGAAGCTCCGCTTCTTGTCGATCACCCGCAGCACGTATTCCCTTTCCCGGTCGTCGAATTCCTCCGAGCTTACGAAGACCGGCACCCAAGGCTTCGTTCGCACGGGTGACGATTGATGATTCGTTGTCATGGTTGTAATCCTCCTCGTTCCATTTGTTCGTCAATCCCGAATCGGGATGCCCAGCTTGCTTTCCACAAAATCGCGGCAAATTTCCAGACTACGGTACGGCGTGCTGGTCGATTGGTCGATTTCCACCGTTACCCACCCGGTGTAGCCGATCTCGGTTAATGCCTCGATCACCGGATGGAAGTCGATCTGACCCAGCCCCAACTCGCAAAATACCGGCAGCGCCTCGTTGCCCATCAGCATCGGGAAATCCTCGCGCGTCGCCCCCTCCGGCGTCAAATCCTTCAGGTGGACATAGGCGACCCGCTCCCTGTAGCGCCGGATGACCGCTGCCGGATCGATTCCCGCCCCGGTCAAGTGCGCCGTATCGGGAGCCAGGAACACCGCTTCAGGATCGCACAGCTCCATGAGCGCATCCAGCTCATCCCCGTCCTGCAGCTCCGTCCACAGATGCGGATGAAGGCAGGATTTAACCCCCAACTCCAGCGTACGTTTGGCCGCTTCGTTAATCGTATCGGCCGCGATCTTCAACTCCTCCCGCGTTGCCTTGCCCAGCCGCGGCGCTCCAGGGCCGAATACGAGATGCCCTGCCCCGCAACCTGCGATTACCCGGGCCAATCGAACGTTGTAATCGATAATGCTTTGTCGCTGGGCGGCATCGGTGAACCTGCGGCCGTTAATACCGGAAGCTCCGCCGTACAAGGCGCTCATGACAAGTCCGTAACGCTGCAAAATCTCCCGCAGTTCGTCGGTACGATCTTCATACTCCAGCGCGAACGACGGCCACGGTTCGATCGCCCGATAGCCTAGCTGCGCCGCCTCTTCCATAGCCTGCAGATGACGGTCGCCCCACGTAATCGCATGAACCGCAATTTTTCCTTGAAAGTTAATCTGATTCATTTTCTTTTCCTCCTCTATTTCGCTAGCGCTTTCAGCAGATCGTTGCATGCCGCCGCGAATGGCCCGCAAGCCTGATCGCTGTAAGGCGTAGTGGATATTTCGTAACCGCCAAGTCCGTCATGAAACGCTTCATAAGTCGGCAAATAGCCGGTGTAGCCGTTAGCCACGCAGGAAAGCAGCGTAGTCTGAAACGGAGAGCTTTGCCGAATCGGGCCGACGTAACCGTTAAAAATTTCGCCGGATACCGCCAACAGCGCCAGGTCTCCGATCCGTACGCCGAGCAGCGCGACATCCATCTCGGTACGATGGTACTCATGCGCGGCCGGCAGCGAAACATTCGTCTGCAGCGTCTGTAAGGGAACGGAGTTCATCTCGACCCGCTGTTGCATAGCCGCGGCCGCATCGCGATAAAGCCGTTGCGCGTATTCCTTCACGAGCGGATAGGTATCCTCCGTCCCCGCGATAGGCCCGCATCCCAGCGGTCCGACATCTCCCATGAAGCCTTGCAGAAACAACGAGACAAAATTGCCCCCATGGGCCGCTTCGAGCTCCGCCATCGCCAGTCCGACGAACTCCGAGCTGACCCGATTCGCTTTGTTCCATAGCACGGTGGGGTGCACGGCACAATTGACAAGGCTCGCGAGCGGTTCCCCTTGCAGCGATTCGAAAACAACGACCTGCAGCGTTTTATCGATCGGGATCTCTTCGTTGGCAGTCAGATTGGGCCTTCGGCAAACCGCCAAGCTGCATTGACCGACGCCGACGCTCATCTTCACCGGGACGAGAGCTTGCGAGAGTTCGTCGATTTTGTCATAGATGCGCGACGTATATTTCTCTCCGAAATGGACCGGCGCGCTATGCGTATGCGTGGCATGTACCGTGACGCACGATTCCGCCGTTTGAGCCGCTTCCGCCCATGATCGTCTCGTACCTGCCGGCAGCGTATTGGCAAACCCTCTGTAAATCAACCGCCTGCCGAATCCGTCGGGCACCGCGACGAACTGTTCGTTCGTTAAACCGGCGTCCAAGCTAACGATGACGCTCCTTCGTCGTCCGTCGTCCAATACCGCGATTCTGGCATACAGATCGTCCAAAATATCCGTTGCCGGGTCGGCGACATAGAGCTCCGGGTCGTAGCCTTGCAAAGGAACCGTCTCTTCCGGGGTAATCTTAACCTTGCCGAATGATGCCCTCAGCGTATCGTCCAACGCATCCACTCTCCAGATTTTCGGAATAAGTTAATTTATATTTTGAATTATATCATGTGATTTGGTATTTGAAAATTCATTTTTTAAATAATTTATCATAAAAAAGCGAGAGAGAACTGCTTTTCAGACGCAATCCCCTCTCTAATAATTAAATTAATAAATTAATATGTCCAAAAAAGTGTATAATAGAAGGTATCGCTAGGGTTTCGGAAAGGATTTTAAACTATGACACTGAATTCTTCAGAAAAACAAATACTAGAGTTGATCAGCTTCGGACAAGGACGATCTCGTAAAAAAATCGCCGAAACGTTGAATCTAACGCAAGGAACGATTACAAACGTAACTAAAAACTTTTTGGAACAGGGCTTGATCGTGGAAGGCGAACGGGTCAGCAGCGGAATGGGGAGAAAAGAAGTGCTTTTATATGCCCATCCGCACAAATTTACTTATATGGGGATCGATATCGGCGGACATTCCGTTCGTTTCTCCTTGGGCAATAACGGATTGGAGCTGCTGCATGCGCACGAATGTCTGATGGTGGATTTGACTCCCGAGGAAGAGCGCGGAGAGGCGCTGCTGCGCAAAATAGATGAGTTTCTAGCCTTATGCGGAACGGACGCAGCCGCCATCGATGCCATCGGCATCGGCATTACGGGCATCGTTGACGCCGTGCAGCAGACTGTGTTGAATATGCCGAACGCCGAACATTGGGACAATCTCAACCTCGTTTCCCTGCTGAACGAACGGTACCGTTGCCCCGTATTTCTCGATGAGAGCGGACGTACGATGGCGCTAGCCGAACAAATGTCGGGCGAGGCCCGCGACATCGGCGATTTCATCGTTGTTCAGGTGGGCTACGGCATCGCTGCAGGCATCATGATCGATGGCCGGCCGCTTCGGGGCGTCAACAATGCGGCCGGACTGCTCGGTCACATTACAGCCGACCCGAACGGGCCGCGCTGTTCATGCGGCAACTATGGCTGTCTGGAAAATATTTTGACGTTCCCCATGCTGAGAAACGAATTTATCCTAAGAGGCGGCTCCGGCACCCTTGCAGACGCTTATCGGCTCAACGACAAAGTCGCCCTCGATGTGTGCCTTGAAGCCGGCCAAGCCTTGGGCATTGCCTTAAGCAATGTCGTTAATCTGTTTAATCCGGAGACGATCTATATCGGCGGACCGATGTTCGATGTCATGCCGCTGCTGCTGGACGAGACGAAGCGGACCATCACACTCAGAGCCAACCGCTTCTCGACCTTGACGCTAAAGCTGGAGCGAACGTCTTTCGGTTCCCGGCAAGGTCTCATCGGGGCGCTGGCTTTAGCGAAAATTCGCCTGATTCAAGGCTTGTAGAATAATGAAAAAGCTGCCGGAGCGAGCCGGCAGCTTTTTCATTAACACCTCAATCCGGTATAAAGACAACATCCCTGAAATAGTTCCTCTGGCCGTAAGTCGCGGTAGGCATCGTCCCCAACGTGCCGGAATATACGCCGCTGCCCGCGTAGGTGACTAAATGGCCGTTAACGATCGGACTGCCGTACCCATTTTCCGCGAATGCATAAACCTTATCCGTCGAACTATTGGTAATCGACACAATGTAATCCTCATTAGCCGCTACGCTTAAAGCAGTCGGCAAAATAAACTCTCTCCAGCCGCGGACTCCGGCGGTTACATTCCATAAATAGGGGCCGGTAAGCAGTGTGCCGTCGCTCGCTTTCCATATTCTTACGGTATGATTGCCGCCTTCGTATTCATAGGTGTATAACCGTACTCGGGAAACATGACCGTTAACCGTCGTTTTGAATTTCGTTCCTAATTCGTACTGCTGATCCGCTCCGTAACCGCTCGGAACTTGCGTGGAGAGCACACTCTCCCCGTGTGCAGGCACGAATACGACATCCCTAAAGTAATTCCGATTCAGATTCGTATTCGTCGGCATGGATCCCAACGCGGCGGAGTATACTCCGCTGCTAACGTAAGTAACCAGATGTCCGTTCTGAATCGGACTGCTCAAGCCGTTATCCGAGACGGCATATTGCTTGTCGGTTGAACTATTCGTAACGGATACGATGTAATCGACGCCGGGATCGACGCTCACAGGCGATGGCAGCTCGTACTCCTTCCACCCGGAGCTGCCCGAAGCGATATTCCAGGTATAGGGGCCCGCTACGCGAGTTCCATCGCTTGCCCTCCATAGGCTAACCGAATGGTTTCCGCCCTCGCCCTCGCTTGTAAACACTTTTGCCTTCGTAATATAGCCTTTTATTTTCGTCTTGAATTTCGTGCCCAGCTCATACTGCGCGTCGTGCGAGAACGTTTCGGGGACCTGCGATGTAAAAATTTGTTCCGAATTGTTCGGCACAAAAACGATATCCCTAAAGTAGTTTCGATTTAGGCTGGTCGCGCTCGGCATCGAACCTAGCGTGCCGGAATACACGCCGCTACCGGAATAAGTGACCAAATTTCTGTTCGAGATCGGAACGCTAAAGCCGTCGTTCGATACGGCGTAAATTTTATCGGTGGAGCTGTTCGTAACGGAAACGATATAATCGGTATTCGCCTTAATCTTTAACGGCGTTGGAAGTTCGAATTCCTTCCATTCCGAATTTCCCGGAGTGATGATCCAGTTATGAGGTCCGGATAGGCGAACTCCATCGTTCGCTCTCCATATGCTGACCGTGTGGATACCGCCTTCGTTAGCGCCGGAATACAGTCTGGCTTTCATAATGGAGCCGTCGACCGTCGATTTGAATTTCGTTCCCAGTTCGTATTGCGTATCAGATCCATAGGCAAGCGGAGTTTGCGTCGTAAAGATCGATTGTTGAACCGGAATCGGAGCCGGCGTCGATCCGGACCCGGTAATCGTTTCCCCTACTACGAAGGCATCCAGCGCGATTGCGGTGTCGGAAGAGTTTCGATGCTTGTTATCGTCCACCGTAATCTCGATCGTATGAGGTCCGGAAGGCAAACCCTGCGCAATCACGAATTCCTTGTTATATTCGAGGTTCGGGGAATACATTTCGATATACGGGTACTCGATGCCGTCGATGGCGACGTTTGCCCTGCCTCTGTTCGGACCGGTCGAAGCTTTAAGCGAAAGATCCGTTCCGCTGAACGCGTAAGTGACGCTGTCGCCTGCTTGATTGGAAATGACGGCTTTGCCGTCGCTGTATCCATATTTCACATCGTCCGACCAAGAGCCCGATTTAGTTACCGTTCCGCCTTCGACTTCTTCTATCAGGCTATCGTTCGGCAGAATATTGTAGAGAGCCGTTCGAGTTTCTCCCAAGTAGAAGCTGAACGACGTTGCTCCCGTGGCAACGGTACGATTAGCGATAAGGTCAACGACTCTGGAAGGACGAGGCAAGTAAATTGTTTTGATACCCGAATTCCCGACGCTGGCGTGCATCATTATAATTTTTCCGTCGGTACGAACGTTATCGTTCCCCTCGTTGTAGTAGGAATGCGCCCCGCCCACATTCACGGCGATCGATCTGATCAGACCGGCCGGCAAAGAGCCAGACGCGCTGAAAATCGAAGTCCAGTTGCCGAAATCCTTTCTGGCGAAGGAAATTTTGCCGGGGTCGGTGTCGTAATGTCCGATCGCCTCGGCTTGACTATCCGTTACGTAAAAGGACGGCGTGTAAGAGTAGACGGGTTCGACCTCGCCCGTATCTCCGCCTATTTTCCAGCCGCCATATACCGACACCCCGCTGCCCAACGTCGCCGGATCGGACGAATCGAAGATTTGGGTTGCCGGACTGGTGTGCGTCGCCTTGCTCATCGTCATCCCGATCAGATTGGAAATATTCGTCACATCCGAACCGGTGTCGTTGAAATAGCCCGGCGCACGGATGAAGACCAAGACGTTATCATCTTTCTTCAAGCTATCGATGCTGGCCTTTTGAGCGTTCGTCACCCGGTAAGCGTTCAGGAAAATATAGGTTTTCACGGAGCTTGGGATTTTGTCGATGTCCGACATGAGGTAGTAACCGTATTTCACACCGCTTTTGGCCAATTCTCTTTGCTGTCTCGCAAGCAAATGCCCGAACCCGCTATCGGGTTGACCCGCGGGAGCATAAGGGTTATTGGTCGGCGTATTGTAGTTCGTAATCAAGGTATGGTAGCTGTAAGACTCTTCGTCCAAAATAACCGCGACATCTGGCCTGAAGGTTCTGTCCGCGGAAATCAGATACTTGCTCGCCTGCAGCGCGATAAGCTTCTGATTCTCGTCCCAGATGTCTTCATCGTTCCACCATCCATGCGAAAATAGATCCATCCAGTACTGTCCGCCCCCGGTAATGATCTCGTTGGCGGTTTCCCGTCTGGTGGCATCGAGCGTTTCCTGCAGGCTGAACACTCTAGGCCGATAGGTTTGGTCGTCCGTATAAGGCGTGCTATCGATGACGTGCGTTCTCGTGTCGTTCTCCACGATTAGCATTTTCCCGTTAAGCGCAAGAGAATCAAATGCTCCCATCGGTTCGGCGCTTAAGCCCATGCGTCTATCGTTGTATTGGACCGGCGACCCGATGAAATCGACGCTATCCGATTCCAATATTTTTCTAAGCGCCTGGTGACCGTGATTGGAAGGACGAACATAGGTCGCGAACATATACGGATAACCGTACATCGCCCCTACCAGCACTCTTGAATCCGTTTTTTGTTTGAAAAGGCCGGCTGCGTAATTGATCATCCCCGCTACTTCTTCGCTATAAAAGGTTTGGTAATCAATTGCTTTCCCCTCGGTCGCCATCGACCTGAAGTAATTTTCCGCCGTATAGTCTCTTTCGGCAGCCGTTGGGATCGACGCGGTTGCCAGCGTGACTCCCGAATCGTTCCATGCCGCCCGAAGCGTCGCATCCGATCCGTATTTATCCGTCAGCCACTGCCGGAAAGCCGCAACCATCGGAGCCGAATAATCCTCGCCGTTGCCGACGCTAAGATCGTTGGAGTTATAAAACCATTCTCCCGTCTCCATGCCCATAATCTGAAAGCCGATAATGCGATTCGCATAAGGCTGCCGGCTTAACCATTCCAAATAATTCGAAATCGTAGAATCCAGCTCGCTTCTCCACGCCTTAGAAGCAACCGAGGGCCATCCGGGCCGATTGCCCTTCTCGGTGACCGAATATTCTCCGGCGTCAAACGACATTTCATCTTGAAGTCCGACTCTGATGATGCCGTATGCATTAGGATCGCGTGTAAAAATGTCGTCGTTCACCTGCGCGTTCCAAACATTGTCTTTCAGCACGTTCACCCACATATAGCCATGAACATCGCGCGTCTTGACCTTGTCAATCGTATCCAAAAATGCGGAGTAGTTCGGAAATTGCTTCATCGTGTTTCCGTACATGAAAACGGGGTTGACGATCTCCCCGTTTACCTTGAGTACCGCTCCCCCGTCTTCCTTGCCGATCGTTGCCGTTACAGGCCGGGGGATAAAGGTTGAGCTATGAGCAGGGACACTCTCTTCCGATATCGTTGCATCATCCATAGAGGCCCCGTTATCGACACTATCCGTTACGTCGGAGCTTGGTTCGGCATATGCTGTCTGCTGCGGCGAAGCGTTCCCCGTTATCATCATGACAACGACCAGAAACGCCGCGATAAAAAGGTTGAACTTTCTCGCCAATCCCGTCTTTCTTCTCATAAACCGCTCTCCCCTACCTGTTTATTGACCGACTCCCTGCCCGTATCTTCTAGCCTTTAATCGAACCGATTAACAAGCCTTTCATAAAGAACCTTTGCAAGAACGGATATACGCAGGCGATCGGCAGCACCGTAATAACCGTAATCGCCATTTTCAGGCTTTGCGGCGTCGCGATGTTTTGGTGGTTGGACACTTGAGATTTCAACAACTCCAAATTGGACGTCGTAGAGTTAAGCGTATTGTAAAGCACGTATTGCAGCGAGAATAGATTCGGAGACATCGTATTGTAGATTTGCGTATCGATGAACGCATTCCACTGGTTGACGCTCTCGAATAAGGTCACCGCGGCCAGTACCGGCAAACATACGGGAAAGATAACCCTGAAGAACAGAACGAATTCGTTCGCTCCATCCATAACCGCGGCTTCTTCAAGACCTTTAGGCATACCTTCGATATAGGTTTTGATCAGGATCATATTAAATACGGACACGGCGGCCGGCAAAATATAAACCATAAAGGTGCCTAGCAAATTCAAATAATTCATCACGAGATACAGAGGGATAAGTCCACTGGAAAAATAAAGGGTGAACACAAAAAACTTGCGCAGAAACCGGACGCCTACCAATTCGTTCCGTGTTAGCACGTAGCCAGCCATTGAGGTGACGAGCAACATTAGTGCGGGTCCGGTGAGCGTTCTCGCCACGGAGATAAAGATGCCCTTGACGATTGCCGGATCTTGAAATGCAAGCTTGTATGCATCGAAGGATAATCCGGCCGGCACAAAAACAAACCCTCCTTCTAACCGACTGGGATCGCTTAAGGAATAGCTGATAATATATAGAAACGGAAGCACCATGATCCCTAAGACGATGACCATGAGAACGTGGTTAGCGAGATCGAATGCAAGCCCGCTCGCCGTCTTTCTTTTCATTGTTGCACCTTCAATCGTTATAAGATGGACTTCCCTGTCGATTTTTTGGCTATGGTGTTAACCGTAAGAAGCAGCAATATGCTGGCGAAGGTTTTCATAATCCCGACAGCGGTTGCGTAAGGATAGTTCAGCAATTGCAACCCGAACTTGTAAATGTACATATCAAAGACTTCCATCGTCTCCCAGTTAGCCGTATTCGTAAATAGGAAGAACGACTCCAAGCTTGAGTTGAGAACCCATCCGCTATTCAGAATAAGCAGAACGATCGCCGTCGGCATCAAATTGGGTATCGTTATATATCTTGCTTTCTGAAAACGATTAGCCCCTTCGATATCCGCGGCTTCATACTCTTCGTTCGAAATCGCGGCAATGGCCGCTAGGAAAATGACCGTATTGTACCCCAAGTACTTCCAGTTCCCCAGCAGAATCATCAACGGCCAAGAGTATTTCTTATCTCCCAAAATATTAAGCCCTTCTTCGAGAACTCCCCAACTGACCAACGTTTCGTTAATGGCGCCCGAAGATGGAGCAAACAACGCGTTGACCAGTGTATAAATGATGACCCAGGATACGAAGAACGGAAAAAAGGTTGCCGTCTGAATGATTTTCCCGAACAGCTTTATTCGAATCTCGTTCAGGAGAATGGTGAAAAAGAAGGCGCTAACCAAATTGAAAAACAAGGAACCGATATTCATGGCCAGCGTGTTGCGAAGAACGTGAATGTAATCGTCGCTTTGCATGAAAAACGATCTGAATTGCTCCAACCCTGTCCACTCGGCTTGCCATAGGCTAAATCCAGGACGATAGTTCACGAACGCAATCACCCAACCAAATAAAGGCACGTAATTAAACGTGATGACAATGGCGATCGCAGGCAGGATCATGAAATATAAATAGCGTTGATTCAAAGCTTTTTTAAGCGTTTTTCGTCTTACCTCTGCACGGTCTTTATGAGTCGCTTCAAGCCCGGCTTCCATATGGTATTCCCCCATCGTTGCGCATTCCCGCGTTGATTCGGCAACGCAGTCGGCGATTAACGGACATCCGCAACGATCCGGCTTGTCCGTTAATCCCCAATCTACGATTGATTATTTCAAAGATTTAAGCTGTTCCAGCTTTTCTTGATAGAGTTGATTGTACATATTCACGACTTTCTCCGGCTCGAGCTTCCGATAATCGCTCACGGTTTGGCTATACAGCTTTTCGAAATCTTCGTCGCTCTTCGGCTCGATAATCAGCTTCGTGCTGTTTTTCACGCGGAAGTCGACCATCTTCTGTTGCAAAGCGCCCAAATCCGAAGTAGAGTCGATGCCGATGGTGGCGGCGATTCCGGTCGGAGCCGCCTCGCCCGTCTCGCGCCAATACTGCTTCGAATCCGTCCATCCCAACTGGGTATAAGCGTTTTTCAGCTCCGGCGAAAGCGTCATCTCATCCGTTAAAACCGGATCCATTTTCATATCGTACGGCACTCCGTCCGGTGCATTCGTGCCCACGTACCCCAGGAATGGGAACATCCGGAATCCGACTTGGGAGCTTTGCGTAGGATCGTTGACGATGTTTTTATATTCCTCCGTCGCTACGCGTTTGCCGTTCTCGACCTTGTAATGCTGGCCCTCAATGCCGGATTGGAGCAAAATTTTCCCTTCCTCGGTTGCGGCCCATTCCAGAAGCTCGACAATTCGTTCCGGATGTTTGGCGTTTTTGGTGATCGCGTACATCTCGAAGGATCGGGTATCCTCTACGCGAATTTGACGTTTTTCGTTTCGCTCGATTTGCGTTTTGCTGCGAATCGGCAAGTTGATCATTTGCCACTCGGGATGACCGGATTTGACCGCGGTAGGGTTGTCGACGATTACGGGATACCATGTCGATAACGCCTTGCCGCTAAGCTGCTTGTCCGTTGACTGCGGCAATAAATCCGTAAAGCTGTCCTTATCCAGAATTCCTTCCCGATAAAGCTGGTTGAAGAACAATAAATTTTCCTTTACGTATTCATTCTCCATGTAATCTTCATATTTTTCGTCGACCTGATTCCATATGACGCCTAAATTACCGCCGGCGGTGCTATATCTGCCGCCCTTCTCATACATGATCCCGGAAATCCCTTGAATTCCCCATGGCTCCGCAAAAGGGATCGTCATTCCGATCGTCTTTTGTCCGTTCGTTGTAGGATTATCCTTCATGGCTTGCTTCAAAAATTGAATATAGTCGTCCGTCGAGAGCAGCTTCGGCCAACCCGCTTTTTCCAGAACGTCGATGCGCACCGCGATATCCAAAGCTTCCAGATTGTTTCTGTAATCCGTCGGAACGTTGTTTTCCCACTTATAGAGCTTGCTATCATGGGCAGGCAAACGCCAAAGCGGGATTTGGGCTTCATAACGCTTCTTGAACTCCGGAGTGTCTTTCAGATAGTCATCCAGCGGTAGAAGCGCGCCGGCTCTAATATATTTATCCAATACGCTATTGTCGGACAGACGCACGATTTCGGGATAATTGCCCGCGGACAGCATCAGATTCATCTGATCCAGCTCGTTCCCGGTAAAGCTGACATATTCAAAAACGATATTAAACTTTTCCTTGATCGCTTTTCCGATATCGGTTTCATCGCTCTTTTTAATGTTCGTCGCCGTGGAATGGAGCACTTTAATGACGTAAGGGTCTTTCGAGTTGCCCGTACTCGGATTCCCCGAAGACGAAGCCGACTGTGAAGAAGGCGCCGAATTGTTCGAGCAAGCCGCCACCCCTACCATTGCCAACAACAAAAGCGAAATCATTCCCATTCGATACCGTTTCATAGATTTTCCCCCTCTAATGGATAAGACCGAATGCAATTCGTACTAAAGCACCGTTAAAATGCTTGAAGGTTCAGACCACTCCATCACCTCCCTGTCTCTCGATATCCAATGTGCCGATAAATTCATTTTTAATGCCCCCTGCTTGCGCTTCCGAAGTGCGATAATCTTTGGGGCTGACGCCGACGATTTTCTTGAAAACCTTGTTAAAGAAGCTGATGTCGTTAAATCCCACCGCGGTACAAATATCCGATATTTTATTGTCCGTAACGAGCAGCAGGCTCTTAGCCTTTTCTATCCGAAGCTTGTGCAAATAACCGAATATCGTCTCGCCCGTTATGTTCTTAAATATTCTGGTCATTTGCCTTTCGCTGCTTATAGAGATTTTCGCCAATTGCTCCAACGTGATATTTTCGGAATAATGACGTTCCAGATAACCCAATACCCGGTGAATATTCTCCACTTTAAGCGCTTTCACTAACCCTAGTGAACTATATACATTCATTTGTTCAGCAAACATCCGGCTTAGAACGACGATTAATTGGGTCATAATCAGTTTGATGAGCAATTTGTAATTGGCTTTTTTGTTTTTATACTCATAAACCAGGTTTTCTACCATTTGACGGGCAAGTACCGCCTCTTCCTTGTTCAGCCTAAGTATGTTTCCGAATCTAGCTTCGGGAGGCAGGAAGGGCTGAACATAGAAGAAATCCATTAATTCCATTTCTTCGGCGTCTCTGATGAGAGTCCAATCCACGATATTGGAATAGAACAACACATTAATGACTTCGATTTGTTCGTCTTTTAACATCTTGTAGGTGTGCATTTCTCCGGGATTTATGATGAAAATGTCCCCTTTGCTCACCCTGCTTTCGAATTTCTTCGAATTCGGCGCCTGGAACACGTGCGAGGCGGAACCGTCTACGATGAAGGCGATCTCGATGAATTCATGGCTATGCCAAAGAATTTCTTTATGGGCATCATGAATCCAATGCGTAATAGCGAAAGGAAATGCCTCCCGTACATTATGTTCCGAGGCCGTGAAGACTGAGCTCTTCTCAAACAAGATTAGGTCCTCCATGCCGCTATAATTCTCTTTCATCTTTATAGCGATTAAACAGCATTCTCAAACTGGTAGCGCTTACAAAAAGATCTCATTCATTTATCATAATTAGTAAACCTCCCGCATGATCATAATGTTGACTGCAAGTCACGTCGCTCGCGGACAGGAACCGGACGAACGATCTTACAACTTGTTTTTCATTATAAGCGCATCTCCTCCCCATCAACAGGACAATCAAGACATCTAATTGGTCTATACGGACATATCAGCATGAAACCTGGAAAATATATACACATAAAAATTAAAAAACCCGCGATTTACGCAGGTTTGGAATCAATGGAGCCAAGTTACATGGTTCCCGGCAGGGCATCATCCTTATTCATTCATGGACTCTGTCCATATCGTCTTGCATCCGTTGAATAGCGCAAAATTTTGAAAACAATCGTTCAGGGCTGCTCGAAATGACTTTGTTGGCTTTATGCCGTTCTCGTACCAAATGTTTTTCACAGCGAGAGTCCCGGTTTTTCGCTCTGCGATGACTTCGGCTCGTCCGATAAAGCTTTCTCCGTACAATAGAGGCAGCACGTAATAGCCGAATTTCCGTTTCAATGCGGGCGTGTAAATCTCCCAGGTGTAATCGAAGCCAAACAGTTCGTTGATCAGCTTTCTGTCCCATATCAGGTTATCTAGCGGGGCAATCAGCTCACAGCGCAATTTCGGCGCCGGATTTTGCAGGACGGCTTCAACAAGGGGCAGATCCTCTGCTCGGCAATAAAGCCTATCCTTCATTTGCTCTACGGCAACAGCAACAATGCGGCCCTCGTGCAGCAGCTGGCGGAAAACCTCGTTGCGCTGCCCCGATTTCAATCCCCATATGTTCAACCACGCGTCGGATGCGCGATTCCACAACAAGCCAACAGCGCCGATACGACGCAGTACCCGCCACTTATGATGCTCAAGCTCATCCGTCAGCGGCTCCGGAGCATTCAGCAGATTAGGCTGTATGTATTTCCCGGCGATATCGTAATATTTGCGCGTTCCTTTTTTGCGCTGGATGATTAACTCGCCCGTCGAGTACATCTGCTCCAGCACCGACCTCGTTGAATTGTTTCCGCTGCTCCAATGAATCGCCGATTGCCAAGCGAAATTCCCCTCTAATTTGAGATCGTCCGAGCTTAGCGCGCCATGATTTTGAATGTGAGCTCGCACTTGCTCCGTCAAATCTTCCATTTCGGGATAGCGCTCGGCATGTCGCCTTGCGGCCTGCCTGTACCGTTCAAAATACGGCCATTCCTCGACAGGGATAATAGCCAGATTCTTGTCGGGATAATCGACAAGCAATCGATCTGTATATAGCAACTCGTCGAGCATGCTCTTGGTAAATCCTTTGATTCGCGACTGCAGCACCAGCTCGGCGTTTTTTCCGCAAACATCGATAGGATCGAATTGAATGCAGCCGACTTGCCGTATATAATCCAATACTCCCTGCTTTCCGGTAAATCGATATTCACCCAACAGCCCGTGCTTCAATAGCAGAAATTGCCGCGCCTGGCGGTTCGTCAATTGAATCATGTACGCATCGGCTCCTTAACGAGATACACAAAAAAGAACGTATGTTCCTGTATTATTTTACCATTGATTGGAGTATAAAAACAAGAGTTAATATACCTACGTCTAACGTTCCTTGAAACACCCAATTTCAGGATGCTACAGTTAGATAGTGCATGATCTAATTAGGGAAGGAAGGCAGATAAGATGGCAATAAGAGGGTATTACTTTGCATTGGAGGACAAGCTTGTGCAGCAGATCGCTGCAGGCGACATCGCCTTGAAGAGCTTGAAAATAGACAACTATCCGGGACTGAGCATTGATAGAACTTGGGAAGCGATCCACTACTTGCTCTGTGGAGATATTGCCGATGGAGAGCCTCCTCTTGGCTATGTCGTTCCGCTGTCGTCGGACAAAAGCGTCGATTTCGGCTCATTCGGAGCGTTTCCCTTGCGCGCCGATCAAGTTGCTGCAGCGCATCAGGCTATAGCTGAGCTGGATGAAGCGCAGCTTCGTTTGCGGTATGATTTCAAAACCATGGTCAAGGAAGAGGTTTATCCGCTTGAAGATGGCATGGTTTCGGATGAGGACGAGGAGCCGTTCTTTGCTTTTATGCTCCAGTATTTTAATGAAATCCGGCGCTTCTACAGCCAAACCGCAGCCGAGGGCAAAGGGCTCGTCTTCTATATTTACTAACCGCTACTTCCCGATCTTCGTCGCTGCCAAATGACCCTTGACCTTCAAACTGAATAAATTAAAACCGGTCCTGTACTCCAGGGACCGGTTTCTATGATCGTCACGTTGGCTCGCGCTTCACTATATGAATCCCTCGTTTGCAGCGAGCCGTCGTATAGCAGTTTTATTGAGATAGAACATTTTCAACGATGGTTTTGACCCCCAGTTCAATTGCTAACGGACCTCCGGCCGCAATCGAACTGTCTAGAGGGAACATATGGTTGTTCTTGACAGACTGTAAGGAATTCCATACCGCATCCTTCTCCAATTCTTGCAAATACCCCTTTAATTTCTCGGAAGATCCGCCAAGATCAGCGACAAACATATAATCGGGATCTATGACCGTCAGCCTTTCCAGTGAAATCTGTTCGCCTTTGCTTGACATATCGACATACTGGTTTGGAGGATTCAAACCAAGACCATTGTCCTTGTCGAAAATAAATTGTGTAGTAAAGGCCCAATACTGGTTATCCGCCAGCATCGTAACGCTAAATGTTTTGTCGCGGTATGCCTCAAGCTGAGCACTTGATTCTACGATGTAATTTTCAAGCCGCGCAATTTCATCCTCTGCCTTCCGTTCTTTCCCTAGAATTTTCCCGTATTCCCGCAAGGCCCCTTGCCAGTTGTTTTCATTGCTGTCGACAGTAACGACAGGGGCTATTTGATCCAACTTCCCTCCGTAGCTCTCATATCGGCTTGAGACCGCAATAATCAAATCCGGATCAAGCGCAAGCAATTTTTCTATATTGGGATTGGCTATTGAACCGAGATCGGCAATTTCATTGTTCTTATATGGCGCCAAAGACTCCCACTCTTCCAACACGTTGATATCCGTAGCGGCTATGGGAGATTCGCCAAGCAAAAACAGATGCTCAAAATTACGGAAAAATAGAAGGGCAATCCTTTCAGGCTTCTTCTCTAAAACGACTTGGCGGCCTAACGCATCCACATAAGTTCTGGGCCACTCTTTAGCCTCCGGCTCGCTATTTGCGGATTTGGGGCTCCCCGTTTCGGATGATGCAGGATTCGTTGATCCCGAGCTACCAGCCTTGGGCGTTTCGGTGCATCCAACTAACATCCCAGCTAAAAGTGCAATGGAGACGATCAGTCCCATCATTTTTTTCATGCTAAACTCCTCCGATTACGCTATGTTTTGCCTTGTATGTCCTAGGCTACGGCAAGTTTAGCATTGCAGTTTTTAGATGTGAATGGAGCCATCCTGAAAGCCGTATGGATTATTCCTGAAATGACTTCTGAATTGGATTGGGGAGACGCCGAACTGTTTTTTAAACAGGCGACTGAAATACAAGGCGTCGGCATAACCAACACTGGCGGCCACCTCGCCTATTGGCGCCTCGGTAGTCGACAAGCAGTCCCTGGCCTGATTAAGACGATAAGTAATCAAGTAACTGCCCGGTCCCATGCCCGTATACTTCTTAAACACATAAAACAATCTGTTTTCATTGATATCATTTTGCTCCGCTAATGCGCGTACGGTCAGCGCATCCATATAATGCTCGTGAATGTAATTCGAGATTTGCCTGAATAACGCTTGATCGCCGTCGTTGCTCTGGTTCCGGACGGAAACGAATAGCTCCTCAAGCACGCAGCGGAATAGGGTCTCTGTCTGAAAAGCCGTAACGCCTCCTGGCTGACGGGATAATCGCCGCAGAAGCTTAAGCAGTTCCGTCAGACGGAGACTTGGGCCCGGCGAAAGCTGAAAATGCGTTTTGGTGAGAGAATAGCTTGTTCGTTCGGGAGCGCAGATCCGATAATGCACAAGAAGATACTCCCACCTGCTATCGCCGATGACCTTTCTATTCAATTTCATATTCGCTCCGCCATGAACCACATTTCCTGGAGCTAGTAGATAAGGCGTTTCGTTAAACACAAATTCCGCTTTCCCTTTTAGTGGAAATACAAAACCGGGAAATGATTCCGTATAGCCGTCGCAGTGCTTTCCAGGGTCATGTCCATATTGGCTAACTTGTTCTACCCGAAAAGAGGTATACGCAAAATGCTCGGCAAGTTTATTAATATCTATTTTCATTTTACTCCGCCCCAATTACTCCTAAATCGTACATCGTCTGATTTAATTTTACTTTATATTGATATTGATAATCAATATCAATATAAAGTGACTTATTCTTGCCGAAGGGGGATTTCGATCCTCCCTAAGCGTCCCTTCCTCCGTTTACGTGCACCCAAAACAATGCCGCTCCCCCATCCATGGGAAGAGCGGCATTGTTCTAAAGCTTCTACCTGATCCCGCGCGTAGGAATCGCCGACCTGACAGGCGTAGCGAGACTCTCGTTGCCTTTGTTATCCACTGCCGTAACCTTATAGTAGTGCGTCTGACCGATAGCGGCAGTCGTATCCGTAAACGTCGTACCGCTAACCTTTGCGCCGATCGTCACGAATGTGCCGTTCGCAGCGTCCGAGCGCCACACATTGTAGCCTGCCGCGCTGCTAACCGCGCTCCAGCTCAGCATCACCCTCCCGCTGCTCGGCTCGGTATCCGCCTGGAAATTTCCCGGTGCGGCGAGAAGTACCAGATTCGGGTTAATCGGAATGACGACATTCGGGTTGATCGGCGTAATGATATCGCGAATTCCGGTCTTCTCCGGTTTAGCCGCCTGAACCCGGGAATCCTTACTTTCAAAATCCAGGTTATTCACCGCTGTCACCTTGTAGTAGTACGTTCTGCCATTTTCAACCACTGTGTCTGTGAACGTCGTGCCGCTAACTACAGAACCCATCGTTTCATAAACCCCGTCTGATGCATTTGCACGCTTTACATAATAACCTGTCGCGCCCTGCACCTGACTCCAATTTAGGACAACTTTACCGCTATACGGTTCCGCGATGAAGTTGTCGGGAGCAGGCGGTTTAATCAGTTGGATGGACTCCGGTATTTCCCTAATGAGGATATCCGGGTTGATTCGCAAGTCAAGATCCGTCAGCTTACCTTTATCCACCCAGGCCCAGTTGCTCAGACCGCTCTCCCCATTAGAATCTACAGCCGTGACAACGTAGAGATAGCTCTCATTCCATTGGGCGGTCGTATCCGTGAACTTGGCATCCGTCAGGTTCTTAGCAAGTATCATCAACCCGCCATTTACCTTATCGCTTCGCCTCACGTTATACGTAATCCCGTTGTGTTCCATTTGAAGTCCCAGCGGGCCGCCGCTATTGTCCGCAAAACGCATTCCATCCAGTCGATCCCACTGGAGCGCAACCCCCGCCCCGTCTCTTTTTGCCTTCAGACCGGTAGGCCGCGGCGACGGTAGATCGACGATCTTAACCGGCAACACCTGGGTTGCTCCCTCGCCATGTTGATTCACAGCAACAACTTGATAATAGTACGTTTTGCCCCTTGCAGTTGAGGTGTCCGTATAAGTGACAGCCTTAACGTTGGAACGCACAGTCTTGAACGGACCTCCCGGAGCATCTCCGCGCTTCACCATGTAGCTCGTTGCATCTTTGGCGGCACTCCAATTTAGCTGAACGTTGATGCGATCGGTGATCGTTATGGCCAACTGCGGCGGATAAAAGATTTCACGTATGAGCTGGGCCTTCAAATTCCCAGGTGCCGGCGGCGGAGGACAGAGCAGCTCATGTTCAAATAACGGATAGTTTAAGTTGATCAATGTTTTACTGAGTTTCCCTTTGGCTACCCACACATCATAACCTGCGATCACATCCAGCTTGAGAAAGGCGTCCACCCGGATTTCATCGCATCGCCCTTGTTCATAATAGCGATAGAAGCCTGCCTTGATTCCCGGATACAGCTCGAGACCGGCATAAGCAATATCTAATAGGGTCAGCGTCAATTGCACATCCGGACCTGCGGCAAGACTGGCATTCAACTTGGAATTCACATCAAGCGTTGCCGTGTTCGTCGTCTTGTTGATCGGTTGGAAGCCTTTGCTCGACGATAAGGAGAAGCCTTGCTCCAGATGAAAGCGATCTTCGAATTTGATTTCGAGCGAAGCTTTGAAGTCAGGCTCAATCTTCAAAAAGAGCTGCCCTTTAATAAACACGCCCGTAAAGACAGGTACATAGTACGGAGTCGTCAAAGGAATGTACACGGGCTTGGTTATCGCTTTGTTCGCTCTTACATTCACGTTCGTTGTGACGTCCCCGGTTAATACCAATTTTGCATAGAAATCCAGATCCACATCAAACCAATCTACATCCACATCAAGCCCGATATCCGCATCGACGCCCAAGTTGCAAAAGTTCATCCGCGCATCCATGGCAAATCCATCGTAGCTCACATTATCCATCTTGATCATAAAGCAGGGCAGCTTAAGCGCCACATCCTGTGCGGAAGCAAGCTTCGCAGTTGAATCCGGTACGTTCGTAATAATTTGAATCGAAGGATCGGCCGGGGTCAGTAACCTCGGATCAATCGCTTCGGTCGTATGCACATCCAGCTTGGAGAAAACCTCTCGAACTTTCGGAACGGACGTCGTCACGACTAGCTCGCCATTCTCCTTGCGAACGGACACGACCTTCTTCGCAATACCGCCGAAAAATTCATCATTCGGAGGCAGGACGAATACATCGCCAACGTTTAATATCAAATCCGGATCGTGAATGACCCATGTAATGTCATCTTTTTTCGCATACTGTTTGCTTTTGCTCATCTTCACTTCCGGCAAGTATTCGACGATTTTACGCGTATCTCCCGAATTCGACGATGACGATGACGGTTGCTCCGGCGAATAATGAAGCGCGCGCACGGCCATCGTGGCTGCTTCAGCTCGGGTGGATTTGTTGCCGCCTTTGAACGTACCATCCGGATAACCTCTAATAATTCCCGTCCGCAGCGCCGCTTCGATCAAATCGCGATGGCTCTTGAGCTCTCCCTGGTCCTTCAACTCGCCGAGCATCTTCTCTTCCGTCTGCGGCGCAAGCTGAAGCGCTCTCACAATCCAGATCGCCATCTCGCTACGCGTAATCGGCAGGCTCGGCTTGAAGCCGTCCGAGTATTCCTCGACGATCAGAATGCCCTGCTTTACTCCCGCAGCGATGTAGGGGGCGGACCAACGTTTCTGCTCTATATCGCGAAAAGGAACCTCTCTGGAACCCGTCGGAAGCTTTCTTAAATCAATAAGTATTTTCAAAAACTGTTCCCGCGTTACATCGCCATTCGGCCGAAAGGTTCCATCCTCGAAGCCCGATACCATGTTTTGGGCCGCAAGCTCCATAATATCCTTGTACGCCCAATGAGACTGAATGTCCTTGAACGTAACCGTTTGAACTTTACCCTGGCTGTCGTTTACCGCAGCTTCGGCAACATATGGTGGGAACATGCTGAACAGCATCAGGAAAATAGACGCCCAGAGGATAACTTTATTGAATCTCACTCTCCGCAAGTCTCTCACCCTTCCCGGTCATGATCAATATTACGATATCATTGTCGGGAAGGGTGACGATACTATCCGAAAGTCGTAATTCAGTAGTAGTGTTGGACTCTGTGATTCCGAATATTGCTCGAAATATCGTACAAAACCGACGACTTCTTCCCCCGAACGCTGCTTCCTGTACGATGTATCGTACAAAAAAGCTCAAGACACTCGCTTTATCCGATCTTTTGTACGACATTCAGTACAAAATCAATCACGCTACCCTAAACCAAGTCCGGACTCTGTGTCGAACCCAAATATTCGTACCGATAGATTTTACCTGAGGCTCCTGACGGTATCGCCCGAAACTTCCCTTTATCTACAAGACTGCGGCAATACTTGATGACGGTTTCCTTATTTAATTCGAGCTCTCGCGCAGCTTTCGAAGGAAGAACCGCTCGCTGGTGACGAATAGCTAGCCGCATCAGTTGTCGCTCTATTTTGCCGTATTTATTCGTATCTCTTCCCTGCACAGTAGCTGCTGCTAAATAAGGCGCCAATACACTTCGTAGCATGGCCAATACAAAATTCGGATTCTCCTTCAATTCATCCAAAGAAATCTCGATATAATGAAATCCTTGCGATTGCAAAAACAGAGCGCGATTCAAGTCCATACGATACTTGGTCCGATCTGTGCCATGCGTGCCATAATCCATAATCTCGAAAACAAAATATTGTCCGCCTACGACCCACATTAAATCTACAAAGTAAGATCTCCCTCGCCAATCTCCAACCTCGTATTCCGGATGCAAACCATTAAAATGTCCCATAAGCAACCACCAGATTTTTTCCACAAACAATTGGTTTCCAAATCCGTGTCCTCTTCTCAGCGCATCTTTCCGCTCGCCATGGCGCTTGGACAAATGCTTCTGTATCCACTTTTCATGCTCAACTTCAAAACTCAACATTAATCCCCCCTTGTCGGTCGATTAAAATAGAAAAGCCCCGTTTTCCCTCCATAACGGAAGGAATAACGGGGCGTGCTTCGCCACTACGCATTACCTGTGACGTTATTGTATGCCAGACCTGGACAATTTGGCAACCCTAACTTTTCCAATTGCAGGATTTGTACGGTTTTTCGTACAACGGTAAAGACATTTGGCTTCGAATTCCGATTATTGCTCGAAATATCGTACAAAACCGCCGACTTCTTACCTCACACGCTGCTTCCTGTACAATTTATCGTACAAAAGGTCCATAGCACTCGCTTCATTACGCAGTTCAAACCGGCGTTTCCTGATGCGTTGTCACTGCTTTCATCCAATGCAGATGTTCCCTCATCCAGCACAGCACTAAGATATCCGGACATATGCTACTTGGAGCTCGAGCCCTCTCCCGGAAGCCGTGCCGCTTCCTTTTCTGATACTTCACCGTTGCTTTGATCAACTTCAAAAATATCAAGCAAGAACATAAAGATCGGAATCCCGATAATAAGCCCCCAGATCCCCATGAAATGCTGGGAAAAAATGAGAATAATAAAGGTGTAGAACATCGGCAGCTTTGTTTTATGAGCGTACAACTTAGGATTTAAGAAGTAGGTCTCCACTGCGTGAATAAGCAAAATCATGACAATCGCCCAAATGACCGTTGAGGTACCGCCTATTTGGTAACCGATAATACTGATCGGAATGAAGGAAATAATCACGCCGACTACCGGCACAAGGCTCAGTAAAAATACCATAATCATTAGAGCGAACAAATACGGGTAGCCCATAATCCACAGCCCGACAATCGTTAGAACCGTGTTGAATACGGCAATCATCAGCTGAACCTCAATCACTTTGCCGAAGGAAGAGGTGAATTTTTGGCCAAAGTATTTAAACTCGTTGTAGGCCCAACTGATTTTGCTTTTGCTCAACTTTTCCGTAAAATTATTGACGGTATGCTTCTGGATTAAATAGAAGTAGCTCAATACGATAACAAATACAATAACCTCTGCCCATTTGCCAATCTTCAAAATATAATTTAATGCATGGCCGCCGTATTGCTCTAATTCCAGCTTGCCAAGCGTGGTGGAGACCAGCTCAGCCATTTCATCCGATTGAGGTGTATTTATGAATTTAATAATGGAAAAATATAAATCGGAAATTTGACTAATAAGCTTTGGAATGTAATTTACAATTCCATATACGAGTCCAAATATTAATGCGGCATACAATATCGTATTAACGACATTAGGCGATATAGGAAACAACTTGGATATTTTCTTCGTAATGAAGCCCTCCAGGCGTCCCATGACGAAGGTAACAAGAAACAGCAGCAACAGTAAATTGAGCATGTCTCTTAAGCTGTACAGCAACAAAACGACAAGTAAAAGAAACAGGATTCTTCGTACTATACTGTTGGCAAAAAACTCCCGCAAAAAATTCATACGCTTACCTCAATTGATTATATTTTTAGTAGCCATTGGCAGCCTAACAAAACTTCGGTTCAAGTTATTATATATGAAAAATTTCCGTATTCAAAACTGTCCGCACTAAACTGTATTCAAATTGTTAGACATTGGCTAACAGCTGGAGGGGCGTTTTTTTGTCCTCTTTAGTCCCCTTTCACTTCCTGCAATTGAATAAAGCCGCTTCCGACAACGTCTGCCAACGTCGCCGAAAGCGGCTATTCTCAAATATTCGCCCATTCAATATCGGGATACAACTGAATCTCGAATAATCATCTCGCCGAAGACTTGGATTTTTTCAAACGGATTGTCGCCATGGTTGATTCTGCGCAGCAGCGCTTCGACTGCCCTTTCCCCGAGAAACTCTTTAAATACGTTGATTGTGGTCAACGTAGAGGTCTCGTTGGCAAAATCGTTCAAGTTGTCAAACCCTGTAACTGAACAATCGGACGGGACAGAGATTTTCTTTTCCGCTAAGACGCTTATCAGGCTTTGTGCAATGTAATCATTGGCGCAAATATAAGCCGTCGGCCAAACAATATCTTTTCCGTCGTTGTCGGCAAGCTTGCTTTCAATCCAATTGACCAAGTACTCTCTTCTCGACACAGAATAAATATTTTGCAGCTCTAGTAGCTGCTTATCCTGCGGGAAAGACAACCCGTTTTCTTCCATTGCCGCCTTAAACCCCGACCATCTATCAAAAAAGCTCCTTGAGTATTTTAAATTGCCGACAAATTGAATCTCACGGTGGCCAATTCCGATTAAGTAATTCGTTAAATTTCGGGTTCCGTCGTAGTTGGCCATAAAGATGCAATCCGTCGGAACAAGTGGATCTTCATAGTCGACAAGCACGATCGGGAAGCCCTTTCCTCTGGTTTCCAATAGAAGCGAGGTTGGAATTCCTTCGCCAATACCGATCAGCCCCATCATCCCCGGCATATGAATTATCCGCCTAAAGCTGTTAGCGGAACTTTCCGTTATGACAATCAATTCCAGATTATTCTTCTCCAGCATCATGGATGCGCCTTCGACAATTTTGCCCCAATAGGGAGATAATTGAGACTGTTCCCTCGCATTGGTCAATAAAATAACGACAAAATTATTCTGAACGGTCTCTTCGCTCTTTCCGAACGACAAAGGGTTCGTTTGAACTTTCGACGTCTTCTTTTGATTAAAGTAACCGAGCATGGTTGCTTCATCGATTATCTTTTTGCGGGAAGCGGCGCTTATCCCTTCCTTCCCGGATAAAGCGCGCGATACGGCAAACTTGGAATAACCGGTCCGTTCTGCAATATGCTGCAGTGTTACTTTTTTCATTCCCTGAACTCCCTACACGAAATATCGTTCGAATTTTTAGGCGATCACCAAATATGTTAGCATTTTTTTTATGTTTTGCAAAATACCATTACGAAACTTTTTTGGAGCAGTACGAAAAAACGAACGTCACTCTTAGCCAAGATAGGCTAAAAGTGACGTTTGAAACCCTATCACACGACTTCAGGTTGCATGCGCCCCGAGCGCAACCTTGCCAACCTGCGGCGCATAGAGCTGACCCGTTATGCTGGGCCATACGATCTTCATATATTTTGTCCCCGACGGAAATTCAGGCACGCTGTAGGTCACCTTATGCCAGTCGTACTGATTTTGCGACATGACCGTATTGATCTGCGGCGTATACTCCGTCCACGCGGTACCGTTATCCGATGTGTACACTTTTAAATGATTGATGGCCGCA
>NZ_QRDZ01000010.1:170197-213209 GCF_003386235.1 Cohnella phaseoli | reverse complement strand
TACTGATTTTGCGACATGACCGTATTGATCTGCGGCGTATACTCCGTCCACGCGGTACCGTTATCCGATGTGTACACTTTTAAATGATTGATGGCCGCACCGTTCCAATGATAGGTCGTGATTCGAGCCCCCAATCGGGTTAGCGTCTCGTACGAAATCCATTCCTCTGCCGTGCCCAGCTTGTTGAATCTGGATCCGTCGCCGCCCATCGATGCGGCATTGTTCGTGTCAATTCCTACGTTGCTGCTGTGCCCATACAGCTTCGCGCCATCCGCCGCTTCGTCGATAAACGGGCGGTCGCTCAGTACGACTCTGCCAACCTGCGGCGCATAGAGCTGACCCGTTATACTGGGCCATACGATCTTCATATATTTTGTCCCCGACGGAAATTCAGACACGCTGTAGGTCACCTTATGCCAGTCGTTCTGATTTTGCGACATGACCGTATTGATCTGCGGCGTATACTCCGTCCACGCGGTACCGTTATCCGATGTGTACACTTTTAAATGATTGATGGCCGCACCGTTCCAATGATAGGTCGTAATTCGGGCATCCGTCCGGTTTTCTACCTCGTACGAAATCCATTCCTCCGCTGTGCCCAGCTTGTTGAATCTAGAACCGTCGCCGCCCAGATAAGCAGCATTGCTGGTATCCGTTCCTATGTTGGCGCTGTTCCCGAACAGCTTTGAATCGTCGTTGGCTTCGTCGATATAGGCTGTATCGTCAGCGAAGGGAGCCACACCGATGTCCTTAAAATAATTTTCCGTAAAATCCGTTGTGAATCCGATGCCCCCGGCAGCAATCGAAGAGTCGGAATCGTAGCGAATCAGTTCCCCGTTCACGAATGCCATAAAGTTCGATCCAAACACTTTCACTTCCATCGTACTATAGGTACCGACGCTCGGAAATGCTGCAGACACCGGTGAACCGAGCTGTGTCGTCGTGCCGTTAACCGTTTTAAATAATCGTAATTTGTTGTCGTAACACAGTCTGTATTCATAATAATTTTTTCGGTCCTGGAATCTGAACACCGAACCGATGTATGAATCTTCTTTTAACCCGGGAGCGCCGTACCACACAAGCGGCGTCTTCATAGTTTTTACCGCAAACTTGTAGTTGTAGTCCGTCCACGACTGGTTGCCGCTCACAATTAAGGGGGAGTACATCGCCTCGCCTCTTTGCACCGCGCCATCGGACAAATTAAAATTATGCAGAACTTTGTCACCCGCATCCTGACTGATTCTCCAATCGCCTTTTCCGTCGACGATGGCCCAATTTTCTGGAACTTTACCGATTGCATCTGCAGCGAACGTTTCTTGCCAAGGAAGGCTGCGAGCGCTTACGATCTCAAGTTTAAATTCGCCCGATACGGCGGGGTCTTCTTTACTTGCCGCTTTAATCGTAACCGGTCCCGATAGAGGAACCGTGCTTGGCGCCTTATAATTCCCTTCCCCATCGATCGTTCCTACAGACGCGTTGCCGCCTGCAACACCGTTAACGTACCAATCGAAATCTTGCCTGAAGCCTTCCGTCTGCACAGCCGTCACATGGAACGTATCCCCTGCGGCCAGTTCGTCCGGGTTTGGATAAGGGAATACGATTTCCATCGGATTGTACACCGGATCATACGAATCCCCCTGATCCATGACAATGACGTCGTGGAACTCCAGTTTGGGAACCTGAATAGTTGCAATACCGTTATTGTAAGTAAAAGATAGCGTTTGCTTGCGTTGATTCGATAATTTATCCGGCGTCGTTAACCATACGCGGGTTGGCTCCGATGCCAGAGAAATCGTAACCGTAATATTTTCCTTGCTCGCCATCGTTTGTGTCGTATTGTTATAATTTCCGTTGACAAGATGGAGAATCGTTCTTCCGGTTTGCTCGAATGCGCTCGTCCATACGTTCGAGACACTCGTAGTTAACGTTGCGGGGGTGATCCATGTCAAATCGTGCCACAGCTTCCGGTTCTCCCTCATGAACTTAAATAAATTGGCTTGCTGCGTAAATACGTTCAGTTCATAAACATCTAAAGCATTGTAGAAAGCCCGCCCCATTCCGGGGAACGATCCGGCGGCCAACACTTGGGCATTCCCTATTCTTGTAAAGTTCTCCCATTGATTCAAAGCTGGTCCTCCATAAACTGTCGGGGAAGCGAAATCGATAAAATAATAGAACGGCTTGTTCACCCGATCCGCCAGATCCCTCAATCTTGGAATATGATTGAAATTTCCTTCATAGTTGCCGTTGGTGTCTTTAGTGATCGGATAGTTGTTTTTATAGTAGTCGACCGCTTCCGTTCCATCCACCGTATAGTTGGTAAAAGAATATTCCATTCCTCCGTAATCGGCATTAGCTGAAATAAACACTTTACGGCCATATTGCGTCTGTGCATAATCGCGAACGTTATTGATCATCGTCTCAAGACCCGATGTGCCGAGTCCCTGCGGAACGAAAAGCTCATCGAACTCAAAATCGTGAAAGCCGAAATCGATATGTTTTTTTGCTTTATACTGCAGATGGGCACTGCCATGCGGATTCCAGTAATTGACCAAATTAATAATCGGATCCCATCCGACATTGCCTCCATCCGCCTGATTCAAATCTACGCCCGGACCGATCGTTTCAATCGTCGGCAGGAAGTATTTGGCCGATATGCCCGATCCAATGGACGTGCCGTCCTTAACCAGCCTGTCCAAACTTTGCAACACACCGTCAAAGTTTCGGTCTTGGAACTCCGTCCCGATCCACTCGTAGGCTGCACGATGGATGAGATCCGGCTGAATGACTCGAACCAAGTCGCGATCCCTTGAATCATAGGAGGATTGATTAAACATCCATACGTCGACTTGACTTAAATCCGTAATCAAGGTAGCCGGCGAGTTGGATATACCGGATTCATTCGCTCCGTAGGAAGCTTTAATCGCGAACCAGTACCGTTGATCCGGATCCAAATCCGATAGAACGACGCTCATGATTCCGTTGTCAAGCTGAGGGTCCAATGTTGCCGATAGCTGAGTGGCCAAAGGCCATGTTGCTTCCCGAATGACATTCGTTGTGGAATACCGAATATCGTAGGTAAGAGAGGATTCGATCGCCGCGTGATTATCGGGCAACGGCCAAGTCAATTCAACCGAGGTGGCCGATTGCCGAGTCACCCCAAGATCCTGAATGGCATCCGGGGTTATGGAATCGGCAGCGGCACGGGGAGGTTGGAGCGACAGACACCCCAAGGTTAACAATACGGCAAGCAGACAAACCAATTTCCGCAAATTCATCGTCTCCTTGTTTTCCATTTTTGATCGGAGTCCCGAATCTCGCGATTCGGGATTCCGTTTCAAATCAATGTTAGCGGTTCGAAAGCTCCTCTATTCTCGAACTGAAGTTCTGCAGTTGCTCGTTATACTTGTCGATAATCTTCTGCAGACCCAGCTCATCCGCCTTACTAACCGTTTCGTTGTAATGATTTTCGAATTCCGCATCGTTTTTAGCCGTTATAATCAGCGGAATTTGCTTATTCATTAATTGAATAATTTTTTCTTCTATTTTCGCTTCGCTCTGCGATGGAGCGATATTCGAGGCCACGATATAAGGGGTTATATCAAACGACTCTAACTTGAAATTCGGGTTGTTGTGCCAGGCATCCAGCATCGTGTCCCATCCGTACGCTTGATATGCTTTTTTTTGCGTCTCGGTCGCCACCGCCATTAAATACCGCGAATCGCTGGACGCCATATTATGCTGACCATCATCGCCCACGGCGATATAACGGATAGGGAACATCGTCGCATAACCGATTCCGAACCTTTTTTGCAAAACTTTATCTGGATCGCCGCTCTTGACGATTTGAACATACTCCTCCGTCGGCACGCGCACGCCGTCTTTAACAACATAATCTCTGCCCTCTACTCCCCAGCCCAGCCGGATCGTCATTTCTTTGGAAGCCATAAAATTGATGACCTCAAGCAATCGTTCCGGGTTCTTCGCAGTCTTCAGGATGCCTGTCGTCTCGTCGGGTCTCAGGCTGTTAGTTAATTCGTAGCGCACGTTTTTTCCTTCATTCTTGGCGATGGATAACCGGATCGGCGTCACGATGTACTGCATTTCCGGATGTCCCAATTGCTCCATTTTCGCGTTTTTGTCCGGTACCATCCACTTCGCGAAGTTAGCCGTCAGAGCGACGCCGGATTCCCACTTTTTCTGGAATTCGGGGAATTTATCCGTCCACGCCTCCTTATCCATCAAGCCTTCACGATACAATGTGTTCCAGAACTTGAACGTTTCCTTCGTATACGGATGTCCCGGAAGGCTGACGAATTTTTTCGCTTCGACATCGACCAGACCGGTCGTTTTGTATACATGCTGATAACCGCTGTGTCTTGGAAGATAGGTTGCAAGAAGCGGTCCGATCGGCTCCCCCCAGAAATTGATCATCCCGATCGATTTTTTGCCTAAGCTTTCCGGGAATTTCTTCATCGCATTCCGAAGGAACTCAATGTAATCGTCGGTTGTATCCAACTGCGGCCATCCCAAACCTTCCAATACATCTACTCGGGTAACGATATCCAAAGGTTCCGATGTCAACTGCTGTTGGTCGGGTCCTGCCTGCCACACATACAAATCGCCGTTGTTCTCGTCGAACGTTCTCCAATACGGGATGACGTCCTTCTCATAATCGAAGAAGTTCGGGAGCAAATCCTTGTAATCGTCCAGTTTAAGAAAAACACCTGCTTGAATATACTTCTTGGTAATGTCGTCCAATCCGGTCGTGACGATGTCGATATCGCCCCAATCATTTGCTGCCAGCATTAATTGCGCTTTTTCATAATTGGATTCGTTATAAGGAATAAATTCAAACTCTACATTGAATTTTTCTTTGATCAACTGACCGATTTCGTCTTCCGTGCTGCTTGTCGGTTTCGTAATGCCGCGGATCAGATATTTGTATTTGACTAGCGGTTTTTCTGCATTTTCCCCAACCATACTTCCTCCGCTCCCGGATGGAGCGGCAGTTGGCGTGCCGTTCTTGTTACCGCTTGTGCATCCGGCTGCCGCCAGCGCAGCAACGGTCAGGATGAGAATCAACTTGCTCATTGATTTTTTTGTTTTCATTTAAACCCTCCTCTTTTTTTGGCAAAGCTATTCTTTAACAGCTCCTAACAGCAGTCCCTGGATGAAGTACCGCTGAAGGAACGGATAAACGATAATAATCGGAATACACACGATAACCGTCATCGCCATTTTGATCGATTCCAGAGAGTAGCTCCCTCCGGTCCGATTCATATCCGAAATATCGACGGTTGCGGACAGCGCTTCATTTTTTACATAGTTTGTCAAAATATATTGAAGGGTGAACAGATCGCTTCGCGTTGTGTTATAGAGCAGCGTATCCGTAAATGAATTCCATTGAAAAATAAACTCGAATAACAGCATGGCAGCCAGAACGGGAACGCAAAGCGGGAAAATGATACGGAAAGCGACCTGCAAATCGTTGGCGCCGTCAATGAAAGCCGATTCTTCCAGGCTTCGCGGCAGCTCCTGAATAAAGGTTCGGATCAGGATCAATCCGAATACGCTCACTAGGTTCGGCAAAATATAGACCCAGAACGTGCCGGTCAGGTGCAGACCGGAAATATTCATATATACCGGTAAAATTCCTGCAGTAAAGTACATGGCGAAAATGACATACCGGGTAAAAAATTTTCGAAAAACGAGCTCTTTACGCGAAAGCGCATAAGCCCCCATGTAGATGACGGCAATCGTGCATAGCGGTCCAACCGTGCTCCGTGCGATCGATATGGAAAGCCCGCTGAAAAAGTCGACCTCCGTTACAAGAAATCTGTAGGCATCCATCGATAATCCTTCCGGATAGAACAATGCTTTTGCATACGTATTTTCGGAGCTCAGCGACAGCATGACCATATAAACGAACGGATAGAAGGTTAACATGACCACTACGGCCATAAGCAAATAGTTAAAAACGTCAAAAGCGATATTCGTCGAACCTGCTTTTCTCATACACTATCCTCCATTACCGGCGGCAACTCTTATCAGAACAAGGACCTGTTGGCAAGCCGCTTGCACAACGTGTTTACGAAAAGCAACATCAAGATACTGATACCGGTTTTCAGGATGCTTACCGCAGTGGAGTAGGAGTAATCGCCCATTTTCAAGCCGAATTTGTAAACATACATATCAAATACTTCCATCCTCGGAAGGTTGGTCGGATTGGTAAGCAAAAAGAATTGGTCAAAATTGCTGTTTAATAGCGTCCCGCTGTTAAGAATAATCAGCACCACCAGCGCAGGCATTACATTAGGGACGGTAATATGAATGATTTTGCTCCAACGTCCCGCTCCGTCAATCTCCGCCGCCTCGTATTGCCCGGAATCGATGCCGGCAATCGCAGCCAGAAAAATGATGGCATTGTAACCGAGCGATTTCCACAGATTGATCGCGATAACAAGTCCCCATGCGTATTTCGGATCGCCCAGCAAATTAATGCCTTCCTCGACGATGTGATATTTTACAAGCAACATGTTGACCAGCCCGGAATTGACGGACAAGAAGATGGTTAGAAGCGCATAAACGATAACCCAGGAGATGAAAAACGGAAAGAGAGAAAACGTCTGCACGATAGACTTCACACGCTTGTTTCGAATTTCGTTCAGCAATATCGCGAACACCAACGCCACCGACAAATTGATGACAAGCGCGGAAATATTGATTACCAGCGTATTGCGGAACACGTCCATGGCGTCTGTAGAATCCACAAAAAACTCGCGGAACGTTTCAAGGCCCGTCCACTCCCCCTCCCATATGCTCATGCCCGGTCGGTAATCCTTGAATGCAATGATCCAGCCGATCATCGGTTTGTATGTAAAAACCGTCAGCACAAGGATTGTCGGCAGCAGCATAAGTAGGAGGAAACGTTGGTTGTAAATGGTACGCAGCAAATTATGCCCTCCTTACCCGTATAAATGGAGCCGGTTAAGCAAGTCGTTCAAGTACCGGGTCCCGAATAACAGACGCTCTTCCATGTGCGTCGAACTCAAATATCCATTTGTGATCCTCGATCGAAAGCGGCAATTGAGGGTTGTACTCGCCCAGAGTGGCGATGATTTCCTTGAAAGGAACGACTCCCTGCCCGGGAGCTTTACTTTGTCGGCTTACGCCTTTAGGAGAAAAAAATAAAATACCGTCCTTGACATAATCCATCATTCGGTAAGGATCCAGCTTCAGCTCCCGGATGGTGAACGAGTCGATTCCGACCTTCATGCCGAGCCCTCCATGCGATAATCGCTCACGATTTCCATCTCGTTGCCAAGCTGCTTCCGAATGCGGGGATGTCCATCGACGTTCGTGTCCGCTACGACGACCTCACACCGATCCCTAAGCCTACTAAATCCCGAAGCATGAGCCTCGAATATGCCCCCGGCTCCTAGAATGCCTACCTTTAACTTCCTGACCATCCTATCCCCCACCTACCTAAAAGTATCAGCAAACGCTTCAAATCTATTTGTTAGCAAAAACGTTTGCTTACAAAACGGATTATAGCATCAAGTTTTTAATAATTCAAGCGCTTTCAATCATTATATTAGGTGAAAGTTAGCCTATTTTTTGTTTTTATGAAAAAAATATCTTCATAATATCGTTCGTTAGGTCCATATAGGCGATAGGTTTTAAAATTTAAAGCCGACCGCACTGAATATTCCATCAGGCGGTCGGCTTCTTTGAAGCAGATCGAAACATACTCGATCAAATTTGTATTCGAAATCCGTACTAATCGGCTATACGAGCTATTAACCGTACTGTTATTGCCGCAGCCTCTGCACGGGTAACAACTCCTGAAGCGGCGAAGCGATTGTCGCCGCGACCTTGCAGTAGGCCCCCCTCGACTGCCGCCGAGATATAGCTCTTGGCCCATGGCGGTATGCTGTCATCATCCGCAAATCCGGTATTTTCGCGACCTCCGACAGACAATTTTGCCGCTTTCGCTAACACGGCTGCCATCTCGGCACGCGAGATTCCTGCAGTCGGACGGAAGCTGCCATCCGCATAGCCCGTGAGCCACCCGGCTTGAACGGCTTTGGCTATACTGGACTTAGCCCATACTCCAATGCTCGCTTGATCGATAAAACTGATCGCCTCCCCATGGCCTTGCGGCTGCAGCGCTCTATCCAGCATCGCAATAAGCTCTTGACGGCTGACCGATTGATCGGGTCGGAAGGTCTGATCGGAGTATCCTTGTATAATTCCGAGCTGTACGGCCCGTTTGATCTCAGCCTGCGCCCAGTGTCCCTGTACATCGGCAAACTCCGGCATTATCGGCTGATTCGGCTCAGTCCCCTCCCTTTCTCCGTCGACAGCCAATACAGCGTATAGGCCAAGCTGCTCCAGTTCAGTTGAAATGAGGCCGTCCTTTACTGTGCCGCCTACCTGTATCCACTGCTTTTTCTCGTTATCCAAGCGCCAAATTGCCGCAGTCTGGCCCTTACCCAGCTTCTCCGAATCAAAGGCGAAGCTGACGACAGCCGGCTTCTGCAGTTGAACGACCGGCTTGCTGCTCAATTCAAAAACGGGACTCAACGACTTCAGCGTCGCATCGGCCTTCCCTTCGGTTATCGTCAGCTGCGTTCCTGTTTTCGTTGAACCTGAGGGAAGTACAAGCTGAATCCGATTTCCCAAGCTAATCTTACCCGACTCGCCTGCAGGCAAATACAGTTCGCCTGTCGTGGAAATGTAGGCGCCCGCCGCAGAACCTCCAGTTGATGCAGGCGGATTATTAGTTGCCTTAGCTTCAATGGAAATCGTCACTACAGCTGTATGGGAATATTCATAACCGTCGTTGACGCGGAAGGTGAACGTATCCTCCCCGGATGCCGAAGCATTCGGCCTGTATTCGAATTCGCCCGTCAGGCTATCTATCATCGTCACGCTTCCTTGCGCGGCAGCATCTATGATCTCATAACGAAGAGTCGTGCCTTCATCATGCTCCGCTTGTAGGAATCCTTGAAGAACAGTACCTGCTACAGTTTGATAGGACGCCGATTGGGCCATCGGAGCCGTCCACGTCGCTTCATCGGCCATCCACTGCATCGTTCTGTACAAGCTTGGTTTTTTCTCAAGCCCGATGCCGGATGCCCACTCGATCCAGCCTTTTCTGCCGCTGCCGTCATTGTCATTAACCAGCAAAGAAAAATGGATACCGTCAGGCTGTTTATACTGAATTGGAGCAAGCTCGGACCATGGCAGCGCCAGTTCATACACCGTCAGCTTCTGCTGCTCCTCGCGCGTAATCTGTAATTGCCCGTTGGATACCGGCCCTCTCGCTACCCCTGTCGGAGCATTCCAGCGATAGATTTGCGGCCCATTCGCCGTATCGGATACGCCGTACTCATACCATTCCGAAGCGCTTCCCGGTACGCCTTGTGCAATAGCAAATTGAATGCTGTCGTTTTTCCAAATATCTGCCCCTGCTGCCTGATAAGCATGCACATCATCCGTCACTTTTGCAGTCAAATAGAAATGATCCCGATCGAAATGAAACCAGAATTGCCCATCCAGATCCGTTGTTCCCTTATAATCCGTCATTTTGACTGTGCCATTAGACAAATGAATAGTTGGCACGCCAGCCACTATACCTTCATCCGGTTTGCCGTCGACTTCAACGGTGCGTATGTGGATAGGGTTGAAATCAAAATTGCCTTGATATTCATAAGGCTCCGCCTCTTCGAAAATAACCTTCATCTGGACAGGGTAGCTTACCTCCATATTCAGATCCTCTAACTCAATTTCTACGACAGCGGTGCTGTCCGGCGGGATCTGAACCCTGTCGCCCTGCAATCCTTGCTGGCTCCCTAGCTGCCATTCAACCCCGTTAA
This sequence comes from Cohnella phaseoli, assembly GCF_003386235.1. Classification (GTDB taxonomy): domain Bacteria; phylum Bacillota; class Bacilli; order Paenibacillales; family Paenibacillaceae; genus Cohnella; species Cohnella phaseoli. The sequence goes on along the minus strand of NZ_QRDZ01000010.1, from coordinate 203,325 downwards.
TAACTAACGGCTTCTGCTTGGAGAAATTTTTAATTTGCAGCGCGACCGCTTTATTCTCCAAGTTCGCGGCCTTCAAAACGGGATAAACCTTTGCCTCATAGGGGTGAAGAGATTGCGCGACATATTGCAGCTTGCCTATTTTTTGGCCCCCGTCCAGCAGGAAGCCCGTCAGAACCCGAGAACCGCTCTTCATAATTGCCGATTGCTGCAGCGGCATTACCTTAGACTGGCCGCTGGCCGCCTCCAACTCATAGCGATTCCCTTCAAATTCAAAGCCGACTTTAGCGGGAGCTGCGCCCGCATTGTTCATCTGCAGCGTTAAGGCAACCGGTTCCCCGGCAACTACAGAATCGCCATAGATAGAAAACATAGACGATTCGACAATCCCCCGAATCGAGCCTTTAATATAATGAGGCTCACCGGACAATGTTAAAAACACTTTTCCCTGGTAAGGCGAATAGGTCTCGGTATTGCCCATCATATCCGTAATTTGAATGGGAACGTCCGTATCGATTGCTGCCTGAAGCGGTTCATTGGACCAGACGACGCGCAGCTCTTCTCCGGACTTATTGAATTTATAGCTGAAAATATCGGTTCCGGCATATTCCTGTTCTACAAAATCCGCACCGATTAATTGTCTTGTCATCGTCGCATAGGAGGCGTAAGACGGCTTTGGCGTAAATGCCCCTTTCTCATCCGCCCGATTGCGAAGCATGCCAAGGTGATGCTCATAATAGTCCTCTTGCATGCCGTCATTCATGAGATCGTACCAGAATACCTTTTCTACGCCTTCCGCAAGAGCTTGAACATAAGTGCGGACGACATAATTCGCTTGCGTATTTTCCGGAATGCCTATGCTTGCTTTGGTCGGCCAGCCAATCTCCGTATACCATATGGGAATTTCCCGACCATTATTGTATTGGCGCATAAGCTCCTGCGTGCTGCGCACAGCTTGAACCATTCCATCCGGCGGACGCTGACTCTGATAAGGATGGATCGACATCGCATCCATATAGTTCAAGCCGCCCAGCTTAAACACTTCTTCAATCCAATCTAGAGGCGTTCCCGCTGTCGCCATACCGACTACCGTCACATCGGGATTGGCCGCCTTTATTTTCTCGTGAGTCGTTTTAAGCAGTTCATAATAGCTATCCGGTCTTGAGCCGGCAATGCCGTTGCCTCTGGAGCCAAAGCTGCCGTTAAATTCATTGTACACTTCGATAGATTTAATCCGATCGCCGTACAAATCCAAGAGAGCAACGCCATAGTCGGCAAAGCCTTCGCGGCCTTCAGCCGTGTATGGCGTACTGTTCTGATCATAGAAAGGATTCGTATAATTCAATATAATAAACGGATTCAAATCATCCTCTTGCGTTCGCTTCATAAATGCATCTCGATTAGCCGGCTTGCGATATTTTCCCTTCTCATACTCGAGCGACTCCCACGTGATCTCATCTCGGAAGCTTTTCGCCCCTGCGCGCCGAATCAGCTTGCTTAGCTCCGTGCTCCAGCCTTCCTTCGCCCATGCCAGATGCGTGGAAATGCCAAAAGGCGAATCCTCCGCCAAAGTCGGGTCCTCCGCGGACAAACGCGCCAGAGACAGTTCCGTCTCGGCAATCGTTTGTCCATCCTTCTCCGCGTCGATCGTGACGGTATAATAGCCATAGCTGTGAAGCGGAATCGTCAAATCCAGCAAATGATTAGCAACGGTCTCGCTGCCGTCCAGCACCTTCTGCTCCAGATGATCGTATACGCTCCACTGAACGGTCGTCCCCTGTGTCGCGATCTGCAAGGCTACCGGCTCATAATCCAGATAAATATTGCCCAGCTGCTTCTGTTGGACAGTCAGCTCTGGAAATTCAGAAGTCATCTCGACTTGATCCAGCCAAATATCCCCGCTCAACTTGCCGCCTATTAAGCTGGGCTGATCCATTAGCACCTCGACGCGCTGCACCGGATCATGCCACTTCTGATCGTTCGCGCCGCCGAAGGAGAAGTAATCCTTGCCTCCGTTGAATTTCAATAGTTCCACCTTGGACCATTGTCCGTTTGGCGTAAGGGGAACCTTCTGTTGATGCACCTGGCCTGAGCCGTCCTTAATACGCAGCGTTACCCACTGTGCATCCGACGTTTTAGCCCAAAACTCCAGCTTCTTCATAGAAACCGGCGGCAGGTCTCTCCCGAGCGAAAGGTATTTGCCTCCATTGCTGAAATTGCCGGAAAGCTTGCCGGAATAGGCGCCGGACTTGACCTCCGCAGTATCGCGAATGAAATCGCCGCTCGCCCCCGGAAACTCCATGCCAAAGGCAAGCTCCCATAAATCGATTGCCTGCTCGAAGCTTCCGATCTCGGTCTTCCATAGCTCCTGTTGCGGAACGGCCATAGCCTTAATCTCATCGATCCACACGGTGCCGCTCGTTTTCCCTCCCGTTAAACGAGATTTCTCCAATAGAAACTCGATCCGGTCCGCAGGACCGTTCCAGACGCCCGGGGTTCCCGAGCCGAAGGACAGATAGCCTAAGCCGCGATCAAATGCCGTTACTTCGACCTTCTGCCAATCTTCCGTAGCTTGCAGTTCGATCGTCTGCTGATGGACTTGCCCCTTAGCGTCCCTTAAGCGGATCGTTATTTTATTAATATCCGAAGTTTTGATTTGAAAGGAAAAGCTCTTCATGTCTAGGGGGATAAAGCTTCTCCCAAGAACGACAAATTTGCCTCCCGTGTCGAAATTGCCGATTAGCCGACCGGAGAAAGTACCTGTAAACGAAGCCGTCTCGTCCCTGGAATAGCCCCCTTGTGCGCCTACCCCATCGCCTAGTCCGAATTGCCATACCTCCTCCTCGCTCTCAAAATCGCTAATCGCAGTCTCTTCCAGCAGCTCGGCCGCATAGGCGGTCGCTCCCGCTTCGAATAGAAGTTTTGGCGTTGGAAACGCACATAGCAGAAATACGATCAGAGTGCTTGCTATCCACCTGTTTGCCATCATTTCATTCACACCCTCTCGTTTATTTTATCCCCCCTTATTGTAAGCGCTAACTTTTTTCCTACCGATGATGACTTCTCCGCATTCTATGATCTATTCTCCGAACCTTCTGGGCAATCTTATGAGCGCCCTTAATCCGCCTTCCTCTCGCAGATCATAGGATAAACCGTACGATAAGCCGAATCTCAATTGAATTCGCTTATTCACATTGCGAATGCCAAAGCCTTGGTCCGGATCGGCCTTGCCGGTTAGAATATCGCTCAGCTTCGACAAGTTCACAGATCGAAAGCCATTGTCCTCCACCGTAATTCGCACCTCGTCGGCAGCCTCTTTAATCCGAATATAGACTTCCCCTTCTCCATCCATTTTGCCAATGCCGTGCAAGATGCTGTTTTCCACCAGCGGCTGAATAATTACTTTGGGCAGCAAACAATTTTCGACAGCGGGATCGACCTCCAGTCGAAACTGAAAGGAATGCTCGTATCTCTTTTCCTGCAAATGCAAGTAGGCCTCTACATGCTCCCGCTCCTCGCGAACATGAATCAATTCCTTGCCGCGGCTTAACCCAATCCGCAGGACGGTAGATAAATCCCTTACCATCTCGGCTACCTCCGGCACTCCGCCTCGAATGCCGTACCAATATACGGAGTCCAACGTGTTGTACAGCAAATGCGGGGTTATCTGCGAATGCAGCAGAATCAGCTCCGATTCTTTTTGTTTGATCTCCATCACATATTTTTCTTTCACCAATTGATTCAAGCGTTCTGTCATGGCAAAGAAGGAGCTGTAGAACAAACCGATTTCATCCTTGCGCTCCCCCTCCTTGAACCTGGCCATCTTTTTGCCCGGCTCATACATGCGCGTGAAGGCGGCAAGCCGAGCCATTGGACGAACAATCGATTTACTGAAATAAAAAATAAACAGCAAAATAACCGCGAAATAGCACAGCGCCGTAATTTTAATAATGTCCTGCACAACTGTATGCGAACCCAGTACCGATTTTAACGGAATTTCGTACACGAGTCGGTTCATGTACATTGGACTATCATGATAAACGTACATCGAGTCGTTCGTCATCCATACATTGGGCCGAAGTTCCTCTCCTTGCTCGGGAAAAGCAAAGCTGCGAAATTCGGAGTTCCCCCCTGCCAGCACCACTCCGTCTTGATCGACCAGGAACTTCCGCGACTGCTCGGGAAGATTGATCGCGTTAAGCGCTTCTTGAATAACCGTCTCAATTCCTGTGGCCACAAGGACATTCCGGGTTCTCTTGCCGGTGGTCAAGTCCGATACCGCCCTTAAATAAGCAAAGGTCTGCTTGGGAGAGATAGCAAAACCAAGCTGATTAATCGGCTGAACAATTCCCGCCCCGCCGGCGTTCAGGGCATTATCCAGCCACTTTCCGCCTTCCCGATCTAAAAAGAACACGCCTGAATCCGAAATATCGGGAGGCGGAACAAAATAATAATCCGCCGCGTCATGCTCCAATAGAAATAAAGAATACTTTTCTTTGACCGAATAATTCGCCAGCAAGTTCTCCGTAGCTACATATTGCTTAACGCGCTGCCTTTCCGAAATTGGACGAGGCGTATTCCATTGTTGAATCAGGCTTGAGCTCATCATGTTTACGATGTTCTGATCTATGGCATCCATCACCCGATCGATGGTCGCGTGATTCTGGATATTCAGTTCCACCAGCGCATTGCTTACCTGCTGTTTAATCGCTAGAGTAGCCTGATTGGAGGCCACCCAAAAAATAAGGAGCGCGGGGAGCAAAATAAATACGAGAACGAATAGAATCCCCTTCCCCGTCAGGGTCATCGATTTAGATTTTAATTTGCCCAACACATCCAACACCCCATTATCCGCGGACCGCATTCGGACTTTCTCCGTAATAACGTTTGAAGACTCTGCTGAAATGCTCGGGGGATTCGTACCCGACCTCGTCTGCGATTTCGTATCTTTTCTTCGATGTATTCAGCAGCAAATGTTTGGCCTCTTCCATTCGCAAGCGGGTGACGTATTCCCACACGGTCTCGTTAGCAATGCGTTTAAACAAAAAGCTCAAATAGTTCGGGCTTAGATAGACATGATCTGCAATATCCTGGATCTTCAATTCTTGATTCCGGAATTCCGCTCTTATATAAGCAATGGTTTGCTGTACGATCGCACGGTCATGATCGATCATCGAGGAGTGAATCAGCTCGGCGCATTCCAGCAGAAACGAAGCCAGACGCTGGCGCATGCCGATCGTCTGCAAAGGAAACTTGAAGTAGTGAATAGGATCCAGCGCCTTATATCGCTCCCCCACCGTCTCCTTCATCTCCAGCATGACGGCATAAGCGCGGTAAGCAATGCTTAGAGGGATGCCGGCCGTCGTATCCTCCTGATCGAATACGGGTGAAATCTGGCTAATGAAGCCGTCCACGACTTGCCGAATATCCTCAAGCTTCCGACCCGTTTTAATCTCTTCCAGCAGTTCATCCGTCTTTCGCTGCCAGTTAACTTGCACCGAAGCTTCTTTGGATTGGTAATCTTCCGCAAAAAATATCGATCGCGTTTCGTAAAGCCCGTGCCATTTCGTCGCTTCGGAGGCCTTGCGATAGCTATCCGGAAGAGCCTGCAGCCCCATTTGAATCGGACTGATCCCCACAATGGCTTCCATATTCAAGTACTGCCCGATATTTTGAACGATGGTTTTGCCAACCATGTTCAGCTTTGAAATATTGTCCGCTTTGTTGATCTCATAGTCATCCCATTCCAGTTGCAGAATCGTCACCACTTTATTGCCATAACTATAAAATGAAATCGCATCCCAATTCGTTAGCGTTTCTTCAATGATATTGACTGCCGCATACTTCAATAAATTGCGATCGCGCAGCAGCATAATCGCTTCTCCTTCGATGCCCGCTCTTTCCCATTGCAGCTCTGTTACGAATACGGAGTAATACGGCCCGCTTAACGTAACGTCAATTTGCTCGCAAATAAATCGATAATCATCCGCATGCGCGAGCGAGCCCGAGATCATCTCATTCAAAAAATAAGTACGCAGGGAAGAAACGCCGGTCATCGAAAACTTCAGCTTAAGCGAGTCCTCCGCTCGCAGCTTGTATTTTTCCGATCGTCTCGTTAGCTCCTTATTCACAACTTCTATCAGTTGACTCAGTAATACCGGTTTAATCAAATAATCGCGTGCTCCAAGACGAATACATTTCTGCGCGTAATCAAACTCGTCATGCGCGGAGATAACGACGACGGGCACATCCGGATTTTCCGATAAAATAGATTCCATCAGCGTAATTCCGTTCATCCCGTCCATCTGAATATCGGTTAGCACTAAATCCACATTTTCCATCCGCAAATAATCAAGCGCTTCATAGCCGTTGGATGCCGTTAACACTTGCTCAATAGGCAGGTCGGACTTCTCTAGAAATTCTCTGATACCCTGACAAACGATCGCTTCATCGTCTACAACCAGGATCGTATGCATGCTGTTCCTCCCTACATGATGGAGCTAGCTCCATGATTCCGACACGTAAATCACGGTGTTCATCTGCGAAGGTAAAGACGATTTTACGACTGTCGGGACTGAAGGACGGATGCGGATGGCCCGGATGGCGGTTCCAGCGGTTGACGCGGCAGAGCAGCCGCGACTTGCGCGTTGCAAGATCGACAAGCACAATCTCGCTGCCCTCCCCCTCATCAAGCAGCGTATCCGCGACCACGTAACGACCGTCCGGGCTCGGACAAGCATGCCAATAGCGATGTTCCCCGTTAATGAATTCAACCGAACGGCCGTCGCGACTTACGCGGCAAATGCCTACGGGCGCCGTTGGGCTATGCGAATATTTCACAAAATAAAGCCACTCGCCGTCGTAGGACCACATCTCATGTCCGACATATTCGCCGTTCTCTCCTCCAGGCAGCCTCCGCTGCTCATAGAGATTGCAAGCTTCGCCGGTCTCTGTAGCAACAGACCAAATGCGGTCGACGATGTGCTCGGTATTGCCCTCGTGGGCATAAAACAGCTGCTCCGGATAAACAGGGTTAATCATCGCATGATTAGCGATAGTATAAGGCTTTGCAAAATCCGGGCATATAACGGTTTGAACCTCCCCTGTCGCCGTATCTACCGTACCGATCGCATACCTCCCCGCTTCTTCCCAATAAACCCCGAGGCGTTTACCCTCGTTTGTAATCGATAGCGGCTCCAGAAAGGGACACCCCTTCGGTTGCTTCGCGATAAGCTGTCGCACACCCGTCCTCAAATCCAGCGCCATAAGCTCTGCACCTGTACTGTAGCAGAAAACGTCGTTAGCCGACACTAATCCGTTATAGCATAGCATGTCTTCCTGGATCACTCTTGCAGAGCCGGTCGCGGAATCGATTTCCATTATCTTACCGGCCATAGTCGCAGGATCCACATCCGCTCCGATCAGGATAAAGCGGCTATCTGCACGCCAGGACATCACAGTAAAATAGGAATGAACCGTGTTGCTGCCCTTCCGTCCAAACCCGGTATAGACAAGTCCCGTTTCCAAGTCCGTTACTGCGCGTATTTCCAGCATTCCTTTCCGCCCCCCACAACAAATAGCAAAGCTATCTCCCTGCAGAACGTTCCTGCAAGAGAGATAGCTGCTGTTGCTTATTTTTGAATGGTCACCTTGGAAAGCACTTCATTATCGAAGTTTGCGGCGGCCTCGTCCAGCAAAGCTTTTACATCCGCCTTCTCATTCGTGAACACTTCTTGCATCACGTTCGTAATTGCTCCGTAAAACTCCTGCCCGTTATACGCCGGCTCGGGAATGCCGACCATGGCTTCAATGACCTTAGGGTCGAGCTTGTATACGTTGTCCGGATACTCGTTAAGCAGAGCTTCAAACTTTTGGCCGAATTCGGAATTGGCTTTGTAGTAGTAAGCGGCACTGCCGTACGCTTTAATCTGGCCTTTGGCTTTGCGGTCCTCCAGCACTGTTTTTAACACATCGATTTCGCTGTCCTTGAACATATCGAAGGTGATGAAGTCAAAAGCGGCCTGCTGCACTTCTAACGATTCTTGCGGATTTACGATCATATAATTGCCGCCCAGCACCCCAACATGCGGGCCGCCTTGTTCCATCGACGGCATAGGAAGAATCATCAGATCCTCTTTGTTCATGCCGCCGTTATTGACGGCATCCTCAATTTGCCCGCTTTCGCCAAGCACGATTGCCGCGCGTCCTTGCTTGAACAAGTTGTATACATCGCCATAATTTAACGCCCAGTTTTGCGGCAATGCATTGCCTTCCCATCTCAGCTTTTTCATAAACGTCATCGCTTTCACGCCTGCGTCGGAGTTAAACGTGGACACGACCTTATCGGCTTGTACCTCCTGCGCAGCGCCGCCCGCTTGATACAGAAAGTTCGTCCAGTTCCATCCGCCCTCGTTCCCTTTGGCCATGATCGCGAAGCCGGCGATTCCTTTGGCCGGATCGGCGGTCGCTTTCGCCGCCTCATAGAACTCGTCCCATGTCCAATCCAAGGAAGGAATAGGCACATTATTCTCTTCAAACAGCTTCTTGTTAATGATGATGGAGGAAATGTAGGCATTTTTAGGTACGGCATATAACTTGCCGTCCACCGTAAACTGCGAGGTCAGCTTTTCATTAAAGTCATTGGCAAACTCGTATTTCTCCAGGAACGGATTCAAATCTGCCGCCCACCCGTGACCGACTAACGTACCGCCTTCCGTCGCCGGGACATAGAAGCCGGATGGCGCTTGGTGAGCCGCCATTTTGATGCCGATCTCGTCGGACTTGTACCACCAGTCGTTTTTAACCATTTTGACATGGGGATATTTCTCGCCAAAGCGTTTCATTTTATCCTCGTAGATCGGAATTTCCACTACATTATCGGACTTCGGAAATTGAACCGTCAGCGTAATCTCGTCTTTCTCCTTTTCGACAACCGGCGACGGGCTCGCGCTCGCGGAAGATTGCGTGGGTTGCCCCTCATTGCCATTCGTTCCTTTGTCGTTATTGCCGCCGCAAGCAGAGATCACTGTCATCATAGCGGCAATAGCCAGTATGCCCATTGCCTTTGCATTCTTTCTCACTTTCCTTGCCCCTTCCTCTATGCTTTAGTATTTACTGCAAACCAAGCATATCCTCATCGGCTTTGACGAACGATGATTTATTCAATGATTGTGATGATCAATTCTCCGTGCTTAACCTTTTATACCCGATAGATTCAAGCCGTGCATAATGTTTTTTTGGAAGATCAAAAAGAACAGAAGCGGCGGAATCATAATGATCGTCAACACGCTGAACTTAATATTCCAAGGAATAATGCTAGACTCGATGATGTTGCGGTAAACCATGGAGGCAATCGGATATTTCGCTTGTGTAGTCAGCACTAACGAAGGCCAATACCAATCATTCCAGGTCGATGTAAAAGCAAAAATAAGCAGCGTCGAGAACACGGGAATGGACAACGGGACGGCCATTTGGAAAAAGCAACGCACCTCCGAAGCTCCGTCGATTCGCGCCGCATCGAACAGCTCTTTGTGAATTCCGTCAAAAAAGCTCTTGAGCAGCATAATATGAAAGGCATTCGCGGCGGCCGGCAGCCAAAACGCCCAATAGGAATCGATCAGCCCCAAGCTTTTCAGGTTCAAAAAATTCGGGATTAAATAGGTAGCGCTTGGAATCATCAGCGTGCTCATAAAAAACAAAATAAGGCCTTTGCGAAACGGCAGCTTCATCTGGGAGAGGCTGAAGGAAGCCAGTCCGATCACAATTAGCGAAAAGATCGCGTTCCCTGCAAATAACAGCAGCGTATTCGCAAAGCCCCGGGTTAAATTTACAAATTGCAGCCCTTCCTTATAATTGCTCCATTCCAACTGCTGCGGCAAGAAGCTAGGCGGAAAGGTGAAAATTTCCGCTCTGGTTTTAAAGGAGGAGAAAATGGTCGTGCCAAAGGGGTACAGCATCATAACCGCTAGAACAGCAAGTGCAAGCAGCATAATCGCGTAGCCGATCCGCACGCTTTTCTTGGTGTAATCAAAGGAGGACAGAATGCTCCGTTCTTCGCCTCTCATGCCTGCTTGCTCCTTCCTTGAATGGAATACATGACAATCGATAAAGTCGCCAATACAATGAACATCAGGACGCCCATCGCGGAAGCTCTGCCATAGTTGAGATTCGTGAACGCTTCATTAATAATCTGATACATATAGGTCAGCGTCGTATTGTTCGGTCCGCCTCCGGTTAAAGCCATATGCGTCAGGAAGCCTTGCGAAGTCCCGATAAGCTGCAAAATAAACAATAAAACATAAAGATGACGAATGCTTGGAATCGTAATGTAGCGAATGCGCTGCATGACGCCTGCGCCATCCATTTCGGCCGCTTCGTACAGGTCTTTCGGAATGCTCACAATCCCGGCCAAATAGATGAGCGCGGCTGTTCCAAAGGACTGCCACGTCTCCGCAATGACAATCGAAATCATAGCCATGCTTTTGTCCGTAAGCCACATGATCTGGTGCCCGCCAAACCATGACACGATCTGATTAGCCGGTCCTAGTGGATCATACAGCCATTGCCACATTCCGTATAAAACAACGGCAGGCACAATATTGGGCAAGTAGACCACTAAACGCATAGTCCCTTTAAACCATCGCAGCTCCGAGATCGCAATAGATACGATGCTTGGCACCCAGAAGCCTATCAGCACGCACAACAGCATGTAGTAAAGCGTATTAAGAACCGACTTGGCCAGCACGCTGCTCGCAAAAATTTCACGGTAATTGGCCAAACCGACAAAGCTGTTGCCTCTAACAAAGTCGACATTCATAAAGCTGTAAAAAATCCCTTTAGCGATCGGCGTCCACAAAAACACGCAAAATACGGCAATCGCCGGAAGTAAGAAGATAAGCCCCCATCCGTATTCCTGCAGCGCTCTGCGCCATGAGCTAACGGTTGACCGGGAAGTTCGGGCATTATTCTGCTGTCGCATCGCAGCCGCCCCCTTCGTACATGGCCGCCGCCATTGTCAGTAAAATTAAGGTCAAACCTTGACCGTATTGCGATGGATAGCACGGAACGCTATTATAGGCAGCTATACTCTCCAGTACAGGCGTACCTCCGGATACCTGCAATACGGTCCCGTCAGCGGCAATATGGCTTATTATGCCTTGCAAAGCCTGTTCGACAGCTTGAAGATACACATCCTTCAGCCATCCCAGTTGTATACCCGACAGCAATCCCGCTGCTATGCCGGCACTGCCCGAGGTTTCGCTATAGTAGTCAGGGCGATCCAATACCGTCGGCCATAGACCGTCCGCTCCTTGGTTTTCGACCAAGCCCTGGGCAAGTTTGGTGTATCTCTCCGTTATTGAGGCAGGTAGAGCGATGAGTTGATCGATTTCCTTAGCGATCCATGACGTAGCCAGCATAACCCATGCATTCGCTCTGGCCCAACGGGCGGCGGACATATGATGGCCTTCACCGCAATTCCAGCCGTGAAATAACAAGCCCGTAGCCTCATCCTGAAGCAGGCGCAAATGAAGCTCCAATTGCTTCGCCGCTTCTTCGGCATATTTCACCTGCCCAGTCACTCTAGCGAGCTTAGCCATAAACAGTACCGACATAAAGAGGGTGTCAGCCCATACTTGCTCTGGAAACGCGGCGGCTTCCGTCACCGTATGCTCCAAGGCGCCTTCTCTCGTTCTTGGCGCTTCCCGCAACAGCCAATCTCCTACCGCGGCGGCCTTGTCCAAGTACCGCTTCTCTCCGGTAAGCTCATACAATGCCGGCAAAACGGTATAAGGTGCGACGGCGTTAATAACAAGCTCTCCTCCGGCCAAGCGCTCATTGCGTTCCATCCAATGGTGAACATACTGTACTGCTTCCGTTTGCTCCAACTGCTCTCCATAGTACATAATCGCGATCAAACCGACCCCCGGCACCCAATCCCAGCAGTCGATCGCCATTCCCCAATCCCCGGATCCATCCGTAGTCATCCTATTGTAAACAGATGCGGCGGCAGCTCGAATTTCTTCGTATTGTTGCTGATCTCTCATCGTCATCACTCCTTCTCTCAGTATAGAAGGACGGGGCATCGTTCCCCATGACGGCTCCTCCGCATTTTGTGATCAATCCTCTGCTTCTTGGCAGCACATCGGCTCGCCAACGTGACAGGAATGTAACCTTCCATCGCCCGATTGTCATCACAATCAAGCGACCCTCTCCGAACGATCCTTTACAATGGGTCTGTACGAACGGCTTGTACCTCATACAGGCATTCCAACTTCGAGGGAGAGGATTAGATTGAACCAAAATAAAACAAGGACCCGCCGCACGTATGGCCTCCTCGCCGCTCTTCTGGCGCTGAGTCTTGCCGGGGAAACCGGCGTGCAGGCGCAGACGCAGCCAGCTGCGAATACATCTGCCGCCGCGAGCCAATCTGCTATCCCGGGCGGAGCCGTCGCGGGAGCCTATGCGAACGGACCGCGGGATGCCGGGGAAGTCGAGGCGTTTCTCGATGCTTTCTTCGCTCGGGATGCCGTCAAACAAAGAGCCGGAGCCGTCGCAGTATCCGTCGTCCAAGACGGAAAAACGCTCGTCTCCAAAGGCTACGGCATTGTCGACCAGGCCTCGCAATCGCCGGTAGACGCCGACCGCACCGTTTTTCGAATAGCCTCCGTTTCCAAAGTCTTTACGGCAGTCGCCGCCCTGCAGCTCGTCGAACAAGGAAAAATTGCGCTCAAGGACAATATTGAACCATACTTGGACGGATACAAAATAACCAATCCGTTCGGCAAGCCCGTCACAATCGAACATTTGCTCACCCATACAACGGGCTTCGAGGCGCGAGAGCCTTCCGATGCCAGCTATGTGACCGATCCTTCCCTCAAGCCCGTTTCGTTAAAAGAAAGCATCTTCGAGGTATTCCCTCCTGTCGTACGCGAGCCCGGCACATCGTATATGTACGATAATTTTGCGTCGAGACTGCTTGGCTACATCGTCCAGCAAGCAAGCGGGCAGCCCTTCGGAAGTTATGTGCAGCAGCATATATTCGAGCCGCTCGGCATGACCTCCAGCAGCTTCGCCTTGACGAAAGAGCTGGCCGACCGAATGGCGGTTTCCTACGACCCGGCGAACGATGCGCTCCCGCTGTACGACTTATCGCCGCGCGAGTGGCCCGAGGGAAGCATGCTATCGACAGCCTCCGATATGGCCTTGTTTATGCGAGTCTTCCTGAACGGCGGGCGCACGGCCGACGGCAAGACGATCCTTTCGCCGGAATCGGTGAAGGCCATGTCGACCTATCGGGTGTCCATCCATCCGGCTATGCCGGACATGACCTACGGCTTTGAATCGCCTGTCGAACCGGCCAAAGCCATCGGCGAACGAGTCATCTCCAAAGGCGGCGATATTCTCGGCTTCAGTTCGCTGCTATGGCTGCTGCCCGACCGCAGAACGGGCGTCTTCGTCACGTACAACGCCAACGACGATTTACGCAGCGAGCTGTTCGCCGCGTTCATGGATCATTATTACGCCGACCGTCAAACGACCTTCAAACAGGAAGGCTTCAAACCTCAATCGAAGGCGGCTCTTGCCAGGTTCGAAGGCTTGTACTCCGATTTGCGGGTCAAGTTTCTGACCCGGGTCGAAGCGGCGGGCGACGGCAGCCTGACAGTAAGCGACATCACCGGCAGCCATTCGTTGAAGCAGGCGAGCAAGCTGTTGTTCGTGGACGAGCTGGGGAATCCGCTTGCCTTTAAGCAAGCGGTCGACGGCCGCATCACAGACCTGAAATACTTGAATTTGTTCAGCTACGCGGCTAAATTGCCGGAGGTTCGCCGAAGCTTTCCGGACATCGCGGCCGATCATCCTTACGCCCCCTACATTTCTGCTCTGCAATCGCTCGGCTTGCTGCAAGACGATCCGACCAAGTCTTTCGAGCCGCAGCAATTCGTCACGCGGGGAGCCTTTATCCATGCGTTTAACGCCATATGGGGCATTCAACCGTCCTCTCATCCGTCGTCGTTCACAGACATAGACGGCTCACCTTATCGAGGAGATGTGCAAGCCGCCTTGGAGTCCGGTCTGGTGAGCGGAACGAGCAACGGCTTGTTCGAACCGAACCGCCCGATTCGCCGCGAAGAAGCAGCCGTGATCTCCTTCCGTTTGCTGGCGGGCAATGGAATTCGGGTGCCGAACGCCAGCGTCCCGCTTGCACCCGGTACGTCGGAATGGGCGGTCGAGGCGGTCAGTTCCGTCGTAAGCTGGAAGCTGCACGGACCGGAAACGGTCGAATCGAAGGGGACGACCGATTATGGCTCGAAGCGGGCATTGAACAAGCAGGAGATGGCGGCGCTCCTATTCGCGATGCTGCTGCCCAGCGAATAGACCGAACCGGAATACAGGGAAGCCACGGGAGTGGTTTCCTTATTTTTTTTCGTGCGAATCATTGATAATATAGGAATGTCGATGCCGCTGGCAGTCGGGAAGGAGCTGGGGTCATAATGGATATGAACATCTTTATTATCGAGGACGATGCCGCCATTTTTCGGTCGTTGAAAGAACGATTGGAGCAATGGTCCTTTCGCGTCTCGGGGCCGGACCGGTTTGACGATGTGATGAGCGCGTTGATTGCCGCACAGCCCCAATTGGTCATCATCGATATTCAGCTTCCGATGTACGACGGCTTTCACTGGTGCCGCGAAATTCGAACGATATCGACAGTGCCGATTCTGTTCCTGTCCTCGCGCGATCATCCTCTGGATATGGTGATGGCGATGAATATGGGAGCGGACGATTACATTCAGAAGCCGTTTCACATGGACGTGCTGATGGCCCGGATTCAGGCGATTCTGCGCAGAACGTACGCCTACGGGGACGAAGCGGCCGATCTGCTTGAATGGAACGGCGCCATCCTCGAGATGAACCGCGGTCTGATCCGCAAGGACGGTCACGAGGTCATGCTAACCAAGAATGAGTTCTTCATCCTCGCCGTGCTCGTCAAAGCGAAGGATACGATTATCTCCCGTCATGACTTGATTCGCAAGCTGTGGGATGACGAACGTTTTGTCAATGACAACACGCTGACGGCGAATATGACCCGACTTCGCCAGAAGTTGGCGGCTATCCATCTGGAGGATGCCATCGTAACGAAGAAAGGGCTTGGCTACATGGCGGCTACGCTATGAGGGAGAGCGACTTGTTACTCCGTTATATAGCTGACAGAATCAGCTGGATTGTTTATTACCTGCTTAGCTTGCTCTTCGCAGATTTGTTGATCTGGCTGGACAACGGCATTGCAATTCGGGCCGAGTCGCTGCTTTATTTGAACCTGCTGCTCCTGTTGTCCATGATCGTCTTTCTTGGATGGCGTTATCGTAAAGAAACGGCCTATGCGCGGTCGCTGGAGAAACTGGCCGACGAGATGGCGGAAGATTGGACGGACGCGCTGCCACCTGCCCGCTTTCATCACGAAGCGGCAACTCATCGGCTGCTGCTCGCCGCAGGGCAATTGCATCGGCAGCAGCTTGCGGACAGCCGCACGGCGCGTAGGTTGGAACAGGAGTATGTCGCCGCCTGGGTGCATGAAGCGAAAGCGCCGTTGACCGCCATGAAATTAACGATTGACGCTAACCGAAGCCTTCCGGTCATCCGCACCGTCGAATCGGAATGGCTGCGGATTCATCTGCTCATCGACCAGCAGCTCTATATTTCGCGCTTGCCGACGCTGGAGACGGATTTCGTACTGGAGAAAGCGGGCATCCAGCAGCTTGTCGCCCTGGAGGTCCGCGAGCTAACCTCCTGGTGTATGGAAAAGAACATAGCCGTCGAGTTTGAAGGAGACGAGGCTTACGTAGCAACCGACCGCAAGTGGTGCCGGTTCGTCATTCGGCAATTGCTTACCAACGCGGTTAAATACAGTCCTCAGGGGGGAATAATCCTGGTGACGACAACCGTCTCGCCGAACGGCCACGTTCGTTTAACGATCAAAGACGAAGGTCCGGGCATGGCCGACCATGACTTGCCGCGCATTTTCGATAGAGGGTTTACCGGAGACAATGGAAGACTGCAGAATGCCGCGACCGGACTCGGACTCTACTTGGCGCAGACGGTGGCGAGCAAGCTCGGGATTCATTTGGCGGTGCGGTCCGCGCTGCATGAAGGTACGGAGATGGACATGGTCTTCGCTTCGCCCCATGCCTTCGGAGAAATTCGGACATGACGGCCTCCATTATGACAAGATTGTCACCTTAACTCTCCCGCTTGTCATCTGTTCCGAGCGACGGGCGCAATCCGATTCCCTACAATGAAGGATAGATCAGAGCGGGAGGTTATCATCTATGAGTGCTAACGATATTCAAAAAACCGTGCTGCATGCGCAGCAAGTCCGTAAATCGTACGGATACCGAGGCAATGTCCAGCAGGTGCTGAAGGGCATTGACCTAAGGGTGATGGAAGGGGAATTCGTCGGAATTATGGGCCCTTCCGGCTCGGGGAAATCGACGTTAATCAATGTGCTGGCGACGATCGATAAGGCGACGGAAGGAAAAATCGTCGTCGAGAATTCCGATATCTCGAAGATAAAGAGTACCGAATTAGCCGGGTTTCGACGCAACAGACTCGGGTTTATCTTTCAGGATTACAATTTGCTGGACACCCTGACAGTCAAAGAAAACGTCATGCTCCCCGTCTCGCTCGGCAAGTCGAACCGAGCGGCAGCGGAGGGCGCATTTCAGGAGATGGCCTCGCAGCTCGGCATTCTGGACATCGCTCATCGGTATCCGCATGAAATTTCCGGCGGCCAGCGGCAGCGAACGTCCGCGGCGCGGGCGTTGATCCATAAGCCGGCTATCGTCTTCGCGGACGAGCCGACAGGCGCGCTCGATTCGAAGGCCGCCTCCTCGCTGCTCGGCACGATGGAGCAATTGAATCGGAATCGCCGCATTACGATCATGATGGTAACGCATGACCCGGTCGCGTCAAGCTACTGCAGCCGCGTCGTATTTTTGAAGGACGGCTTGCTTTATTCCGAGCTGTATCGCGGCAGCAAAACGCGGCAAGCTTTTTTTAACGACATCATGAATGTTCAAGCCGTGCTCGGAGGTGACCACATTGACGTTGTTTGAACTGGTCATTCGCAGCATGCGCAAAAATATGAAGCAGTACTATTTGTACTTTTTTGCGCTTATGATGAGCACGACTCTGTACTTCGTGTTTGCCGCCTTGCAGAACGATACGTCCGTCCTGGCCGCAACCTTCGGAGACGTCCAATTTGCCTCGCTATTCCAGGCGTCGGGAGTGTTGCTGCTTGCGATCGTCGCCATCTTCATGCTCTATGCCAGCCGCATTTTTCTGAACAGGCGCAGCAGGGAAATCGGCCTTTACCAACTCATAGGCTTAACTCGCAACAAGGTCTCGCTGCTGCTTATGAGCGAGAACATCCTACTCGGGCTGGGGGCGCTGTCGCTCGGGATAGTCGTCGGCGCGCTGATGTCGCGGCTTTTCTTGCTCATTCTGATGAAGCTGATCGGGATCCAGGGCGTTGTTTCGCTTACCTTCTCCCTCTCGGCTGCCCTTCAAACCGTCTACGTGTTCGCCGCGCTGATCGGACTTACCCTCCTTCAAATGCTGTACCATGTGTATCGCGCGACGCTGCTCGAACTGTTCAATGCGGATCGGCAAAGCGACCATCCGCGACAGCAAAGCCAGGCGTTGTCCGCCGCGATGGGACTGCTCGGCCTAGCGTTAATCGCGGCCGGTTACTGGTTGTCCGGCAAGCCGTCCGGCGACCGCCTGCTCCTGCAAATCGCGATCGTACTCTCCTCCACCATTCTTGGAACCTATTTGCTGTTTCGCGTGACGATTGGCTGGTTGTTCGACCGATATAGACGGAGCAAAAACGGACAGCTCGGATTGAAAAACAGCTTAGCGCTGGCCCCGATTATGCATCGGTTGAAAGCGAACGCGAATTCGCTTACCCTGATTACCGTCCTGTCCGCCATGACGCTGACGATGGTCTCTATCGCCTACTCGCTTTACTATTCAGCGGAGAAAGAATCCCGAGCTATGCTGCCGTACGATTTCATCTTCGAAAATAACGTGCAAGCAGCCGGTGCGTTCCATGCCGATCTGGAGAAGGCGGGGATTGCCTTTCTTCAAAACCCGCTTGAGGCGCTCCGGCTGGAAGGCGTTATCGGCAACGAGAAAGCGGCTGGAAGCAGCAGCCTCCTGCTGCTTCCAGCAGAACGATTGCAGCAGAGCGGAGTCGATGTTGTCATGCCGCAGCAAGGCGAAGCGATCTGGTACAAAGGACAGCGGAAAGCGCTGGACGAGAAGACGGACGAGTCGGCTTTCCCGCTCACGGTCGAATTGGAAGACGGCCTTGGCATTCAAGTTGCGAGCAGCGTGGATCGTTATGCCATGAACTTTAGCGTGAGCGGCCGTCAGTTGGTTGTGCCGACGGCGACTTTGCAAAGTATTCGCAGCCAACTGCCCCTAAACTCGGATGCATTCGTCACTCTGGACGCGTACCGGATTGCGGAGAAGGGCGATCTCGCAGCGGCATCGGAGCTGTATGCCAAGCACATAAAGGCAGAGAAATCCGGGTCCGACTTTTACGTCTATTCCCAGGCATCGCTCCGAAAATTCGGACTGATGATTTTTACGGCGGGCTTTCTCGGCCTTATTTTCCTGATCGCGACAGGCAGTATCTTGTACTTCAAGCAGATGACGGAGGCGGAGCAGGAGAAGCAAAGCTTTACGATTCTGCGGCAGCTCGGGTTCGGCGAACGTGAAATTATGGGCGGCATTCTCCGCAAGCAGCTGTTCGTGTTCGCGATTCCGCTGGCAATCGGACTTGTCCATTCCATCTTTGCCGTCAAGACAGCCGCGGCGCTGACATTGTCAAATATCGCTTTTCCAGCCGCCGTCGCCATGGCCGTCTACACGCTCATCTACTTCACGTTCGCCGCCCTCACCGCAGGATATTATCGGCGGATTGTCGGTTCGGCGTTGTTCCGTCCATAATGGAAGGAATAACGTGGCGTGTTTTGCCACTTATCACGTTATTGTAACAGGGGAACATGATTCTCAAAAATATCCGAATTACGAAACAGTTCTACCGGGGTCATATTGGCATACTTGCGGAACTCCCGGTACATATGGGATTGATCATAGTATCCGCTGGAGAGAGCCATATCCACACTCGGGTTTACCTGCTCTTGCCTAATCATTCGAAATGCAAGCCGGAATCGCGCAATGCTTCCATAATTTTTAGGCGTCAGTCCTACCTCTTCCTTGAACACACGAATAAATCGTTCCGTACTCAGATTGGCCATGTCGGCGATCTCGGCAATGGAAGGCGCGGTCGTGGGGGAACGCTCGAACATTTGCAGCGCATAAGCTACGGCTGGATGTCCTTTCGGATCCCTCATTTTCTTCTCCAGACCTTGCAGCAAGTATTGCTCAACGATTTGAAACCGTTCCTCCGCCCTAGAAGTCTCTTGCAGCCTTTCCCGTAAGTCCGCCACTCGGGAAGATCGGCCCAAACCATACTCAAGAGGCATGTCGACATCCCGTAGCGAGCCTACCAGATTACCGAGAAAAGGCTGCGCCCCTCCCGGTTTGAATTGAATGCCCATACAGGATTCTTGGCATACCGTGTCCAGGTAGTAGTAGGACGACCGCGGACCAGCGATAATACTGCCGGGCAGAAACATAGGACGATCCATCCGATTACTCTCAAACACTCGGATCCGATCCTCTTTAAGATTAATAATCCATGCCAAAGAGGCATCGGGAAGTTTCAATTCAAATCGATGGCTGGGGTGGTAGCCTTCGCATATCCACAACTTATCAATCCATTTTGCTAAAATAGGTCCGGGTTTGCGAGCATAAAATTTCAAGCAATCCCCTCCTAGACTTAAAAGAATACCGATGCCAAGATTATACCAGCTAATTCTACGAAATGAAGATCAACTTTGTACAATACGTTCCGATTTGGACAGGGCTATACTGATTAGGAAACGATAATTCATTAAAATTGAGGAGGACAGGCAATGACAACAACTTATAGACCGCAAGGATATTCCACTGTTACACCGTATTTCATCGTCGCAGGAGCAGATCGATTTATTGAATTTCTTAAAAATTGCTTTGATGCCGAGGAGCTGGAGAAGCATACCCGGCCCGACGGAAGCATTCAACATGCCGCGCTTCGCATCGGAGACTCCATCATAGAGATCGGCGGAGGAACGAATAAGGATTTTCCGCCGATGAAAAGTGCGATCCATCTCTTTGTGGAAGATGCGGACGAAGTGTACAACCGGGCTTTGCAAGCGGGAGCGCGTTCCTTGTACGAACCGCAAGATCATGATTATGGGGAACGCTCGGGAGGCGTGGAGGACCCTTTCGGAAACCATTGGTATATCGCCACGAATATTAGCAGGTAATCGTTCGTAAATGGGCGCCCGTGCTGAGCGTACTACGCAAAAGAGACCTGGAATCTCTGGATTCCAGGTCTCTTTTCAAGTCTTGACATTAGCATGATGTGAACTCGAACTACCGTCTTTTCCACCTAGTTTCCTATCCGTACACATATTATTCATCCATCTCAATCTCTACACAAATCTCGCGTTGATTTTCTTCGGTGGGCAATGTAACCCTCCACTCTTTATCAGAGACATTAGCAAATCTCGTACTCAAGCCGTCTACCAACACTTGTTTTACCCGTTTTGGGAGACGAAGGGTAAGCTCCGTTCCGCACTTCAGTCCAGTCATAGGAACGATCAACATCTGCAACTTATTCGAATGGCTGATCTTTACTTGACGGATAAATCCAGCGTTGAGGTCGAGGTCGCAAATTTTTGAATTCCAGCCGCAATACCAAGATACATTTCGTCCTACAGCTTGATACGGCGTTATGACCCAGACTGTCTTACTATCTAAGCCTTCAATCTCACACAGGAAGCCTATATTTTGCGCATCAGATTGGAGGTATGCGAAGGATCGTAAGCCGAGCAGCATTCCGAACAGACTCAGCCCCGCATCTCCTGTACAAGTATGATCTCCATAATTTGATGACTCCTGTTGCCAGCAATAACTCATGCTCGCCCTTCCATCCGGGTGAATTTTGGCGGCAGCTCCTAGAAGGCCTCCATATATCGCTGACAAAATAGCAGGTGTTGGCTGCAGCGTACCCTGGCGAATGTGCAGCATCAGAGCAGTTGAATTTAGCGAGCTGGTGTAGTGGTGGCAGGTTTCAGCAAAATCAACTCCCGCATCCCACCAGCGAATATCGCTTCCATTCCACCACCAGATCGGTTGATTTCCGCGTGCTGCCAACATTACATCGACTATTTCCCGTGAGCATGTCGCTTCATTGAAAAAGTGAGAAAAATAAGCCACGCATTCATAGCCGGTGTTATCATAAGCACATTCCGAACCATACGGAACATCGCCCTGAAACAGCAAGCTTCCCTGCTGCCTGACCTTCATCATTAGCGTATAAAAAGGCTCGGCCCAATCTTCACGCCCCAGAGCGTTCATGATTTCAAAGATACGCTGCCCCCCCATTAACCCTGCGATTAGGTCCAGCGGGCGGGAAACCTCATACATCTTTATAAGCGTTTCATAGGCAAGCTTCAAATACTCGGCTGATGCCTTGCGGGTCAGTTCATACAGCTTGCCAATCTGATACATCGAATAATAAAGGTTGGCAACATGCATATAATTGTAGGCCCTTGTGGTGCTAAAGCCATCACACCACCATATGACCTCGTTCGTTTCGGGATTTTGCAGGTATCTTCTTACATAACGATCGATATAGTCCTCTAGCTGCCGAATCTGTCGCTCGTTTGGAAATCTGACGTTTTTCTCTGCTGCGAATATGGCGTCTGTAATCCCCCCTTCATAAGAGCCGTTCCCCCAGATGCTCTCTTCCTTTACATACAAACCTTCTCCGGCCATATCGTCAAAACCGTTAATCGTATAAGGGAGTATAGCTCCATTCAAGACATGGCCGTCCTGCTGCAGGACCTGCTTATCCATAATGAAGCTTGCCCTTATCTCCAGCAGCCCTTCCAAATCTTCCGTTATCCGAAATACAATTTGAGCCGACTTGCCGTTATCGTTAACCACTCTAAGCGTATGGGTTCCCGCCTCAAGGAATGATATGCTCCAAGTTTTCCCATCCGCTGTCGACTCTTCCTTGTAGACTTCCACCATCGGATGATCGGTGAGCGTAAGTTCGCCTGTCCCGACGGCCGATAATTCGAACCTCATAGCTGCAGGTCCGGATAAGGCCGGTAATGCAGCCATAAGTATTTCTCTATTATCTAGCATAATTTCTCGAATGGCTTCCTTATTCGGGATAAACCCAAGTCCAATCTGATAGGACGCAGATTGCCCGCCAGCGAGCACAGCCGATGTAATCTCCTGGTTCTCCCACAATGGCTTAAATCCGTTACGGGTCAAGTAACCTTTAGCATGTAGGAACAGATAGCTGCTTCCCGGCCAAGAATGATTTTTGATTCCGGGTCTAACCAGATCAATTGTCCCTGGATATCGGGAAGCATGTTCAAATCTCGTCCCCGCTAGTGGAATGCAATACAGTACAGGAGACGCGCCATTCAGCTTCTCCACTAATTGGTAACCGTTCGTGCCGCCTGGATACAGATGCTCGTAGACTTTGTGATCGTACAGATAGCGCTGGTTAAACCGCCATGGAGAGTAATCGTTGTTCACCGGCAGCGACAGAGCGAGTTCCTCTATCTCGATTTCGGATACTTCTACCTTATGCAGAATTTCGATTGAAACGGTAATCCGTTCCCGATCGGACTTGATTTGCTTAACTATTCGAAGATGCTCTCCTTCATGGATAAATTCCCCTTCCATACCAGCGGGTTGAAAGCTGATCCAATCCCTGTAGGAGGCGTCATTTCCCATTACCTTATATGCGATGAAAACCGCCGTATATCCGTTAACCTGATTGCTCTCGCCTGAGTCAATTAAAGGGAGCTCAGATGGGCCGGCTACATAGCTCGAGCCGTTGGGGGTCGTTGGATCGGCGAGGAAAGCGATCTCTCCTCTTGAGTTAATTTCAATTCGCGGACTTTGCGGCTGGGCCGGATTATTCATGTATAAGGTCATCTCCTTGGCCATTCAAGCTGTCTAATCATATAAAGTAACGAACCCTAGCTGGGGATTCCAGCTATAAGTCGATGAAAGCGGGAATACAATCTTTAGATATTTGGTTCCTGCAGGCAAGGCTCTGCTATCATAAACGATTTTGTCCCAATTAAAAGTCCCCCCGGCAGTAACCTCGCTCGCAGGCGTAAAAGCTGTATAGACAACATTATCCGGCGAGGTATAGAAGGTGAAGTTCAACGTCGCTTCGCCCGGCCAACTCCAGCCCCATGCCACAAAGCGATTGATGCCGCCAGCTAGGTGATAGATGAGTTGCTCCTGCAAATTGGTTGTTCTTGTTAATCTCGACCAGTCTCCGCTAAAAAAAGAAGTATTCGTGGTATCCAAAAATAAATTGCTGCTGCGGCTAAAGATCTTGGTATCATTATCAAGCGAATCGATGTCAAAACGCACATTGATACCATCCGACGGTCGCAACTCAAAGTCATCGCCGTTGCTAAATGCGCCTGAGCCTGCAGCGGCAGATTCGAAAGACAGCGTAGCGCTGCTCATTCCTGAAGGTATTGTAAAATCAATTTTTAATCTGGTCCAATACGTATTGGAAGTGGAGACCGAGACATCGGGTCCACCGAATCCCGAAGCCCGAATTGATCCTGCGGCTCCTCCTCCAGCGCGTACATATCCAGTGAAGCTGTATCTACCTGGAAGAAGTCCGGCCAGAGTCTGAGAGAAGCTTCCGCCACCATTCCATGAATTAATGGTCGCTACATGCTCGCCGCTATGCGCAGTAGATGTTGCTTCGCGCGTTACACTACCAGATCCGACCCAGTGCTCGGGAACTTCGCCTTCAAAACTGCCATTCAATAAAGTAGGGGTTCGCACAATTTCAAAATCATCTGCATTCACCCATGTGCCCGTCATATGTGCCCCTTTTAAGTATATCGTTGCACTTGAAACTCCTGCCGGTATCGTGAACGTTACGGATGCCGTTCTATAATCTGCAGATTTGACTTCCTGGGAGTAATCCTTAAAGCCATCGAAATTCTTGACCCCAACATAAGCTGAATTGCTGCCTGACGTCCGCACATGCGCCCTGAGTAAATAGTTTCCCGGCGATAGCCCGGACACCGTTTGGGTAATCTCGCTATCAACAAAAGCTGTGTTTAACGAGACCAGATAGTCCCCTGTGTTGGACCATAAAGGCGTATGGTCAATGGTGACATTACCGCTTGTTGTCCAGCCAGTGGCGCTCCCGTCCTCAAATCCACCGTTGTCGATTGGGTTGACTATCGTTGTCGTCGTTATTCCGCCTGTCTCCTGATTAACCGTCAACATGGAATTAGGAGTAAACTCGTCGGCCCCGCGCATCGTCAATGCCATGACACTCCTGGGGAGCAAGGGAATATTAAGATCCCTTCCGCGATACGCAAGCGCTTGATTTGCATGGATGCCTTCCGGGTTGGAGGCACTCCATTGAAATTCATGAAATATCGTACCGTCGGCAATACCCAGACTGCTTAGATCAAGGTCGACCTGCTTCTCCTCAAAGTCGTCGTTGACCAGGTAAATTGTCCATAACCCATCTGTTCCTTTTAGCGGGGCCGTAAATACCCTCGGCTGGCTCCCTGCACCCGATACGCTAAAGTCATAAACGTTGGAGCCCCGGGTAAGATATCTAGAAAGCACAGCTCCCGAATAGTATGAAGCCCCATTAATTTTAAAGTTAGAATCCGACGGATCATAAATAATAGGCCTGAATACGGTGTTGAAAGGCAGGGTTGCCTGCGTTGTTGAAGTTAAGTTCCACCTCATGATCCCATCCACACCTTCTGACAGTGCCCTTACAGTCATCTCCGCGCTATAGAGCCCACCATCAACCACAGCAGAGGCATCTTCGACATAGGCGGCGCCATACCCCGTATTAGCGACTTCGGTCAGGAAAAAAGGGGGAGCCGTTTTTCCCTTAGAATTGTAAGTCGATTCTACAGACGACCGAATATCTTTAATGGTATCCAAAACCGTGCTCAACTTATTGTAATTCCTACTGTCATCGAAGGTTCTCGTATCGTAATCGAACCAATCTTCATAGTCATGAAAAGCTACCTGATCTACGACTTGTCCGAACCGCTGGGTACCCGGCACTGGATCAAGGACATACGTTTTAGTATTATTGCCGAACCGTTCAATCCAGCTCGTCTCCGGACCTACGATGCCTACGTCGTCCCGCACCCCCGCGTTCGTTAGAGCTGCCGCAGTTTCCGCGTACATAGGCCAAAACGAATTCGTGCCCGTTGTGGCATCTTCCGGATAACGGGCTGTAGGTGAAACATAATTCCAATCCGGTTCATTCCACAAGGATACATACTTGATGTTCGTGTAGTTCTTTGTATTCCTTAAATAAGAAATGGCATGAGCCACAGCTTCTGCAAATTTGGCAGTGTCATAGGGATGGTCGTTAAACTCCGTACTATCCGGATCTGTTCCCCCGTTACGCGTAACCTCAGACCACCAAAAATTATCCGGGCTCTGGCTAGCCGCCCACCAGTTCGCCCAAATAACATTCGCGCCCATAGCCTGAAAAGCATCTAACTGTTTATAATGGTTCTTCATCCAATTTGTATCAAAATCATAGGTGCCATAGCTTGGTGACCACTGAGGGAGAGCCGCTCCGTATCGAATAATTTGCGGTTTAAGAAATTTAACGATATTGTTATAACGGTTCCACTCTGAAGTGCTCCAAATTACCTCCCCATCTATCTTATTTTCACCCGACCATATATTTTCCGCATTCCAGCCAATTCCCTCAGCAATAACCGCTTTAACCGAATTGTTTACAGTAATTTTAATCGCGTCCGAATCGGAAGCAAGTGCCTTTTCGGGTTGCGTCAGTAAGCCTTGCAAAGTTCCGGAGATAAGCGCCACAATCACGATGCTGATAAATTTTTTCCGTTTCGCCAATTTATTCACATCCTTTGGTATAATAAATCTCTTCTACCCCTTAACGCTTCCTGCCAATGCCTCAACAAAGAACTTCTGAAATTTGAGATATATGATAATAATCGGGACTGAAGTCATTAGGATAGCAGCAAACATGTAATTGTACTCCACAGAATAAGACCCGCGGAATTCCAACAACCCGATAGGGATCGTATATAATTCTTTGTTTTTGAGTAAAATCAACGGCCCAAGCAAGCTATTCCAATTGCTCACAAATGCAAATATTCCCAAACTCGCTAAAGCGGGCTTGACTAGCGGAAGCAGGATGTGGAGCAAGTGCTGTCTGTCATTGCATCCATCTATTGTCGCGGCTTCATTAATTTCCTTGGGTAGCGTCTTCAGAAAGCCTAGCAGGATAAACACGTTAAATGGAAGACTTGCCGTCGCTCCCATAAGGATGGGTCCCAAGAGGGTGTTATAAATATCAAGCTTCTGATACAACTGAATTAAAGTTACAAGTCCTACACCTGGAATCAGCATGCTACTAATAATTACGGCATATAAGACTGTGCCGATCAACCGATTCGTCAGCTTATAGAGGCAAAATGATACAATAACGGTATTAAGTAAAGACAGGAAAACAGCTGAACCTGTTACAATGATGCTGTTCAAGCTGTATTGAGCGATATTTCCCCGTATAAAAGCTTCGACGAAATTGTTGAACACCGGTACTGCAGGCAATCCCAACGGATTGACCGATATCTCTCCGACTCCCTTTAAAGAAGTTACAACGACAAAATAAAGGGGCGCAATTAGAAATAACGCGTAGATATATACGCTTATCGAACCCCAATTGGCTTGAACTCGTCTCTTTCTCAACCCGGTTCTCTCCTTAACTAATCGAATCTTCCACTTTCTTGGTGACGACAAACTGTATCAGGAAAATCACGAATAGGACTGCTCCAAGAAGAACGCCGATCGCAGACGGAATCCCCATGTTTGAACCTGCAAGCCCTCTGTATATGCTCACTGCCCAAGTGTCGTAATCATTTGCATAACCACTGGAGCCCAGAAGAAAGATATAATCAAATGTCATAGCTCCGGTAAGAATAGTAAGCAGCCCAATCCTTAGCAAAGTCGGCATAAGTAAAGGAAAAGTGATTCTCTTAAACTGCTTCGCAGCAGTTGCGCCTTCCACTTGGGCAGCTTCGTATAATTGCTGCGGAATGCCCTGCAAAGCAGCAGTCAGCAAGGTCAGAGGATACCCGATATTTGCCCAAATGTGCACCAATACGACCAGGAAGACAGCCCTTGCAGGTTCTCCTAGCCAGTAATACGATTCGAAACCGCCGAATCCCATCGCCCCTAGCAGTTGGTTTAGCATACCTAGATTGGGGTCGAAGATATAACCCCAAGTCAAACCCACCATTACCGATGAAAAGACCAGCGGCAGAAAAAAGAAAGTCCTGAAAAACCGATTTTGGCCCGTGTTTCGTTTCAATGCGATCGCAAGCAGCACGGCAAGGACTGTCTGCACCGCCAGTAGGAAGAAGACGTAAAGCACCGTGTTTTTAAGCCCCTCGCTAAACCCGGTACTGTTAAAGAACATCTCGAAGTTCTGCCACCCGACAAACAATTTATTGGACGAATAACCGTTCCACTTGTAGAAGGCCATAGGAATAACTTCAAGATGCGGCCATACGGCCAAGACAAACCAACAGATAAGCCCCGGAAGCATTATCAGCACATACTTAGTCGCAGATAATGTTCCTCTCAACCTGCTTCGCACAGATTCAACACTCCTTTCAACAAACGCATGATGCAGGCCATAAGATTAGCCTGCACCACACGGCAGCAGTTATTTCACATTCTTCAGGTCAGCCTTCTTCAACACTTCCTCGAATTTTGCAATTTCCGCATCAACATCCGCGCCCTTAAACAAGATGTTGACCTTCAAGTCATCAAAGGCCTTCTGGTAAATCTCTACATTAGGCGTGTTAACAATCGGTATTACATTTACGCCCTTCTCCATTTGGGCAGCTAAGATGTCTGCGCCAGTAAATGCAGCATTCACATTTTTTACGGAGGTGGTCATCTTAGCCTTGTTCGCATAGATCTCGGCATTCTCAGCAGATGCTAGGAAGTTAACCCATTTCTTCGCTGCTTCGATGTGCTTGGACTTTGCGAATACGGTAGAGATTTGGGCGGGCTCAGCATAGCCTATATCCGTTCCATCAAGCGTTGGTACTGGGAAGATGCCAACATCGATACCTGGGTAATCCGCTTCCTTCGTGCCGAATGTCCATGTCCCCATCAGTACCATCGGTGCTTTGCCCTGTGCCAGCAGCGATAGTGATTGCGGATAACCTATGCCGTCGGAATTGGTAAACAACAATTGCTGTTTATTGTATTCGGAAAGAGTTTTGAGGGCGGTATAAACGCCGTCAACTTCCTTGATCGTGGTAAGCGCGCCGCTATCAATTCCTTCTATAAAGCTCTTGTAAGCTTCCGGACCCATAAGCTCATTAGCAATCGCGTTGAAAATCCATACCCCTTTCAAGTCTCCTCCTGCGTAGGCGATTCCGCCCTCGCCGCCCTCTTTAAGCGTTTTCATAATTCGGATAAAATCGTTCCAGTCTTTCGGTGCTTCCAGGCTATATTTCGCAAATATTTCTTTGTTATAGATCATGCTGATTAAATTAATCGCATGATTAAAACCATATATTTTTCCGTCAACTGTCGTTAACGCCTTCGGGCCTTCCTGGTAATTTTTTACAAAGATTTCATTAGAAAGATCCGCTAACATTCCCTCTTTAACAAAGGTTATGTAGTCTGTATTGGGGTGTACATCGAACACATCCGGCGCTTTCCCGGATGAAAGATTAGCCTTAAGCGTCTGGTAATAGGCGTTCGTATCCTTGTTCGTTTCAAACTTTACCGTTATTAAAGGATTTTCGTCTTGAAACTTCGCGATTAATTCCGCAAATATCTGTTCATCCTCAGCCCGATACGTTGAATAAGTAATGACAATAGGCTCGTCGTTGTTCGCAGAGCTAGAAACACTTCCTTCAGGCGTTTGTGTAGACGGACTGCCATTCGAATTATTGCTGCTGCAAGCAGCCAATACAACTAGCAAAAGCGAGACTAATACGAAATTGACCCATTTTACTTGTCGTTTTTTTGCAATCATTGTCATGCTCCTCTAAATTTATTTTACTTCTAACTCCCCAATCCATATTCGAAAGCGTTTTCTATGTTGCTAGAACCACCCCCTAGTTAATTATTCAAACTGGTATTAAATGCATGATATATTTATAACATCCTTATAACAACTTGTAAACTGCTATTTATATAAGAAATTCCGAATAAAATTGCAATTAATTATGTACACAAACGGACAAAAGTTGTATATTTGTAATAAACTTTATATCTACTAGGAGTGAACTTAGTATGTCCAGGCCATCTCCAAGAGTCCCCTTATATACACAAATTAGAAAATACATCCAGGATCAGATTCAGCAAAAGCTGTGGCTCCCTGGTGAAAGAATCCCATCGGAAAGCGAACTGGTTAATCAATTCGGCGTTAGTCGAATTACGGTAAAAAATGCCTTATCGGAGCTTATTGAAGAAGGCTTGATTTTTCGAGTGCAAGGTAGAGGCTCCTTCGTCTCTAAGGATGTTTCCGGTGAACCATCCATTTATCTTTCCCCAGCGAAAACGAATAAGAAAAAACCACTTATTGCTTTTCTCATGCCCCGACTAGACAATTTATTTACAGCGCAATTACTAAGCGGCGTTGAGAAGGAAATTACAAAACAAGGTTACCGACTTTTATTTTGCCGGACGGAAGATTCGCTGAAAATGGAGAAGGAGACGCTGCGAGAGGTCATTCAACAAGATGTTAAAGGCATTATTATTTTTCCGGTTGAGGGGGAGACCTATAACGAAGAGATTTTGCGACTCACCTTAAGTGAATTCCCTCTTGTCGTGGTTGATCGCTATTTGAGAGGAATTGAAACAAACTGTGTTTGTTCAAACAATATAGAGGGTGCCCATGAAGCGACATCCCACCTCATTTCTTTAGGACATACGAGAATCGGCTTCGTTTCAACGGTTTATCACGGAACAACCAGCATTGAAGACCGCCTGAGCGGCTATGAGAAGGCATTGGCCGACCATCAAATTGCGATTGACCGCGGACTTCAGCTTGATCATTTCGACAACAAACAAATGAACCATATACTCAACCAAGGGATTGTGGATGAGGCCATTAAGCTGGAAATTAAAGAGTTCCTGCAAAAAAATCGTGAAATGACAGCCCTGTTCGCAATAAATTCTGCTGTTGGGCTGTCGATTATCGAAACCGCAACCGAGATGGGAATTCGGGTACCTGAGGACCTGTCAGTTGTGTTCTTTGATAATTTCGAATTATCGGCACTATCAAGAATCCCCCCCACATGCGTTAGCCAGCAAGAAGAAGAGTTGGGAGGAGAAGCCGTCAAGCTGCTTCAATCGATTATTAAGAACCCCAAACAGGAGCGCAGGATGGTTTTACTTCCAACAAAGCTTATTGTTAGAAAGTCGACGGGATCTTGCAATGCTAATCTGCGATCTAAATAACAACGGATAGGTGGAATTTGCCGAAAATCATAGAAGATGCGGCACTCTGCCCCCTCCTTGCCACGATTCTTCAATCCCTCTGTCCGATACACCGATTTAACAATAAAAAACCCTTCCCAACATCGAAGCTCTTGTTAGGAAGGGATCTTAAATTTTTTAAATCAAATCCGATGTTTGCAAAAGTCTTTGAATAATAGTTGCAACTTCAGCACGGGTGATGTGCGCTTTCGGCGCAAGCTTGGCTGCGCTTCGTCCAGATACAAGGCCGGCCTGCACGCTGTCTGCAACGCTGCTGAGTGCCCAGGCGGATACGTTGGACGAATCTTCAAACGGACGAAGCGTTGCCTCTTCGGCTTGAGCGGACAGCTTGGCCTTCAGTCCGGTAATCGTCATCGCTCTGGCGAGAATCGTCATGGCCTGTTCTCGAGTAAGCTTGTCGTTCGGTCGGAACGTGCCGTCCTCAAACCCTCCAATCAGTTGATACGCATAGGCCGTGTTAATCGCGCTGCTGAACCAATCCGACGTTGTCACGTCAGAGAACGCCGTTGGCCCCTTTTCCAGCTTCAATCCCAATCCGCGTACGACGATGGCTGCAAACTCGGCTCGGGTGATATCGCGATCGGGACTGAACAGATTGCCGCCCGTACCGTCAATGACCATCCGCGATCCCATATCGTTAACGGCAGCTTTCGCCCAGTGATTGGCGACATCCAGGAACTCGAGCGGATGCCAGACGACGGAGTAAGTGCTGTTGGTCAAGCTGTTGATCTGCGCGTAATACTGGCCATCGATGACCGTAATCTTGGTCGGTACGTGGCGAACCGTTCCATCCGGATCGACCACGACGCCTGTCGTAATCTTGTTCGGGTCGACTCCGGCCGGGATGGCGATCGTTCTCTCCACATAGGCGTTAAACTTCGATACTTCAACGCTCGTATTTCCGTATATGGCTCTAATCGTAAAATCCAGCGGCGGAACCATAATCGTGAACGTGCCTTTAACTGCCGCATTCTCCACAATCTTCGATGTATCCGCGGTAGGCGCGGCGATTTCGATCTGCACCTTGATGTCTTGCAGGGCGATCGATTTGCCCAGTTTATCCGCGATATCGCCAATTTGAATTTGTTGTGCAGGAATCGTATACGTCGCTTCATTCGTCTTGATCGCAACGATAGCCTGCTTATTTTCCATGCTTTTAACCATCTGACCGTTGAGCTCGCCAATCACGACATCCGACTTCGTATGGACCGGAATCGTAACAACGGCTCCTTGCCCTTCCGCCGCAAGTTTATCCTCCAGCTTCTTCTGGTCGACGAGAATCGTCGTGACGCTCTGATTGTTTCGTTTGCTTGTTGCGGCGGTTCCGGCATTTTCTACTTTACCGTTTACCAGTATGTCTACTCCCTTATTGGTTGTCTCCGGTGTCGCGGAAGCAGGGGGAGAAGAAGTACCGCTCTCTCCGCTTGACGACGACCTCGGTACGACGGAATTCGATTCTACAGAGGAGGAGCTTTTACCTGCTGTCGTAATCGCCTTTACCGTGAAGGTGTAGCTCGTCCCGTTGCTTAAACCCGTTACGACAATCGGACTTGACGAACCGTATACGACCACATTTCCCGGAGCTGCCGTCACCTCGTATCCTGTAATCGGATTTCCGCCGTCGTCAGTCGGAGGCGTAAACGTAACGGTAGCTCTTCCGTCCCCCGCAACTGCCGTCACATTCGTCGGCGCTTGCGGAACTTTGGCCGGAGTCGCGCTTGCCTCATTCGACATTGCGCTCAAACCGCCTGCGTTGCCGGCCTTCACCGTAAAGTAATAGGTCGTACCGTTAATCAAGTTCTGAACGCTGTAGGTAGCAGACGTGACCGTCACCGCTTCGCTCTCGTTATATTGGCCTGGTGCCGTCGCAATATAGAGATTGTAATACGTCGCACCCGTTACCGTATTCCAATTGAGATTAACCTGGCGATCGGCTCCGACAGCAACCAGGTTTTGCGGATTGGCAGGAGCGTTCGGCAAGTTGACGGATTGCGTGACGGTAAAGGTGACAGGCGTCATCTGATCCGCCGCTACCGTAACCGTTGCCGTGTAGGTTCCTGCCGTCAAGCCGTCTCTTGCATGGATATCAAAGCTTGTCGATGCGCCACTTGTTAAAGAATTAGAGTCTAACTGGGTCATCATGAAATCATTGGCATTCGTACCGCTCACCATTACGGACAGGTTGTTCAAGCCGACGTTACCTGTATTCAAAATCGTGATAGATTTACTATCCTGCGTGCCTGAAACGTAACCTTGAGTAAGCGCCGTTAGCGTCTGATTCCCGATTGCTGCGATGGAATAGACAGGAGCTTCGGTAACTGTAATGACGGCTTCTCCCGTCTTGCTGCCATCAAAATTCGAAGTAGCGGTAATCGTATAATTCTTCGGCGTTGCGTCCGCTG